>JBGFRO010000006.1:0-223092 GCA_041695085.1 Bacteroidota bacterium
CAGCAGCCCCAAACTCCGAACACTACGCTCCAACCACATTGCCCGTAGGCGATGCGCCTCTCCATCCTTGGATCTGACTCGATCATAAAAATCAAGGAATTCTTGATTGAAGATGTGACGTTCTTCGAGTGGAGTCAGAGGTGGAGAGTCTGTTCGGATGCCGATGGATAAGCGAACCGCGGCATCCCCATTTCCGCGAATTCTGAGTGTTGCTCGATCTCTTTCGATCTGCATCCCCTGTTGATCGCTTGTGATGAAGAGAGAAAGTGTGTTTTTCCCGTCGAAGGTCGGCTGTACGATTTGAGCGTTGGTTCTTGGCCCATCGGAGGTGACGAGAATGGTTGGGTCAAGTCGTCGGATAAGTTCGTCAATCGTCTTCGCGCGAAGCAATGCGAGGTGTGCTTCTCGTTCAGGGGAAGTGAGTTGACGAAGATATTTGATCAGCTGAAGAAGTTCCGGCTCGTAAAACGGTTCACTGCCATACGGAAGGAGATGCCGACCAACGTATTGAAAATCCCGTTCCCTTCTCATCGAAGAAAGGAGAAAATGTCCGAGAACAAGCTCGCCGGAGGAAAAGGAAAGTTCATACCAAAGGGTTCGAGCATCGTGATCTTCGCGAACGCGAGCCGTTGTGGAAGGCCAAGAAATTGTTGGCGGAGAGCCGTCAATCGTTCGGGCGGTAAAAGAAATCGATTCGTTCGCCCCGTTTGCCCAGAGATGGACCACTCGACCCGAAGACCGATGAATTGAAATCTGAACCACATTCTTCCGAGTGTCTTGGTAAAAGCGTGTGGTGTAATCTTGATACCTCAACGGATCGTCCACCCCGATCTGGGGAAATTCTAAAACCGGAGGAACGTGCTGTTCCTTCTCAGCTTTCCGTTCTTCGCAGTACCCAATTGCACTCAGGTGAGTCAAAACCATTCCGAGCAGAATGGGTAGTCCTGTGAGTCTCCTTCCCATGTGTTCTCTCCTCTGCAGAAGTCCCCTTTCTCATGTTGAGTCGATAGGGATATACAGAAAAGAAGGAGCCGGCTTTTGTCGAGCCATTCGGATGCAAGCCGGCTCCTGCAGAACAATCGCGCGGTAATGCTTTCCGTTCTCAGCCAACGTCAGAAGTAATAGCTAAGCGAAACGGTTAGTCTGCGCGGGAGAAGCGGACGAGCGAGGAAGATGTTCTTGCCACCGGCGGCAGGCAATCGGGGGTTGCCTTCCTCTAAACCGGTTGATTGTGTAACGTTCAAAAGATCGGCCGAGACTGTGAGCGCCTGTCCAGCAAGTGTGTAGGATACACCGAGATTGAGATAGGTGTAGGCCTTCAGCTCTCCGATCTTCTTTGGGTTAGCGTCGGGAAATTCAGGTGTTTTGACGAACTGGCGCGTCTTCGAGTCATAAGGTGGAAACGCCAACATTTCGCGCAGTCCGACGTAGTGGAGGTCCGCCAGAAGCCGTATCCCGGAGATCGTGTATGTCATAGCAAGATTTCCAATTGTCGACGGGATTCCGCCAGCTGTTACTGCTGCACCTGTTCCCGGTACGGTCTGGGCGCCAATGAACGTTCCGGAGCCGAGGATATTGAGCATCGGTATCGGAGATGCTGAGAACTCGGCTTCCACACCGAATGCGCGGTTTTCGGGACTTGCTCGAAGTACCCAAGTGATCTCTCCTGTGGCGGGATTCGCTTCGGCTCCCTGGCCAACAATGTTTTTCAATTCACCCCAGAAGGCATTGAGTGTGGCCCCAAGCCGAGGAGACGCGTACTTTACTCCTCCTTCAGCCATAATTGTTTCACGTGCCTCAAACAACTCCACTTGTTGTTCAGCCTGTGCAAAGAGAAACTCATCAAGCGCGGGCATTTTGAACGCGCGGCTGGCCTGGGTATAGAGTGAAATATCGTCGGTCAACCTGTACTTCAATCCACCGGAAACCGCATAATCATCCATGGTCCGGAGGAAATGTCGAAAACTCCCGTTCCCCCACACAATGTTGTTGTAAACCGTCCGCGGGTTGTTGTCCAGGTCCACGTCCGAAAGGTTTTCCACCGTTTGTACGAACTCGTTCCATTCATACCGGACGCCGAGGTCGGCTCGTAGACGGTCGGTGATCTGAAGTTCTGCTCCTAAGACACCGGAAAAGATTGTCGTCTGCCCCGATCCGTTGACGTAGAACGAGATGTACCTGCGGAAGCCGTTCTTTGTTCTTTCCACCCTTTGATTGGTGGCTGGGTCAGTGTAAACTAGATCGAGGAACCTCGGATTGTCACGGACGTCCGTGATGATTTCGGTGAAATGCCATCGATTTTGTTGGGTGTAGTGCGCAAGATAAAGACCGGCAGTGAATCGATGGTTGTTGACCTTCTTATTTACGGTCAATTGGTTCTGGAATGCGGAAATCGGTTTCTGAACGTGCCACAGACCTCCTGGTGCAACAAGATTGTTATAGGTGCGGTCAAATGGCAATCGCTGTCCCCGTGAATCAAAATGGTTTGTATAGAAGAGCCGTGGATTCGAGTTTGCAGGCAAATTGAGGCTGCCAATCCATTCTTCCGACGTCATCAGGTCGAAAGGAACGATCGCGTTCCATGCCTGGTCGTTCTTCATAATCTGTGCAGTGTTACGAAGATTCCAGTCGTTGGTAAATTCGAATCCAATATCAGCCGTCAGCCAGTAGGCATTTGTCCGCAAGCCATCTTCCAGAGGAAGCGTCAGTTCACCTGTCGGGATCGGCACCTTGATATGATTCCCTTCATTGGTGCTCATAGCGCCATATCTGGAAAATCCCTTCACATAGGTTGGATTGTCCGGATTCTCAAAGGGGAGCGGGAGGATAAACTGGTTTCGGTCGTCAATAAACTTGCCTGAAAGACGTACGAAACCGTTATCCAATAAGCGGGTTACACTGGCTTTCAACTGTCCCCCTCTGATACCGGGAAATCCCGGATTTCGGACCCCCTTGTCGTAACGGTAAAAACCGCCAAGATTGAAACGCCACAGGTCTTCTAAGGGACCATGGACATTGAAGTCATACCGGGCAAGACCCTGAGTACCACCAACCGCCCTCATCGACCCTCTTAGCTCCGGTCCTCCTGTTTTGTTAACAAAGTTAATGATGGCTCCCGGTGTATTGGATCCAAATAAGGCAGAGCTTCCTCCACGCACAACCTCGATTCGGTCGATATTCTCATCAGGTCGAAACAAATTATCAGCATTCATGAAGAAAGTGTGCATCGTGGGGAACACCGGAAGACCGTCTTCCATGAACATCACATATTCCACACCAAGAATCCCTCGGACGCTGATATTCTGATTCACTTCGCCACCGGAGCTTTCAACCCGTGTGAAACCGGGCACATAGCGCAGCATCTCGGTGGTACTACGTGGGTTGGATTGAACCAGTTCCTGTGGCGATATCGTACTGATGGCCACAGTCGATTCAAGCTTCTGGCGAGGAGACATTGTTCCCGTGACCACCACTTCTTCAAACCTCAGAATATCGGGCGTAAGTTGAAAGTTGTGCGTGGTTGTCTCCCCAGCCCGTACCGTGACCTCTACGCTCTGTGCGCGATAGCCGATGGCACTTGCCCGCAGGCGATATGTTCCCGGAGGAACGCGTCCGATAGTATATTCTCCCCGGACATTTGCTGCTGCACCTCTCGTTGTTCCTTCGATCAAAACATTTGCAAAAGCAATAGGTTCACCGGCATCGTCTACAATAGTTCCCCTGATAGTTCCGGTTTCTTGTTGTGCAACACCTCGCGGTGTCAACACCACCCAACCCGCGTTCATAGGAATCCAATCAATACTTGTTTCTTCCAGTAACCGGCTCAGCGCTTCTGCGACCGTTACATTCTCAGCAGAGAGCGTCACCCCTTGTGAAACCAGCACTTCGTCTTCGCTGTACGAGAAGCGAATGTTGGCTTTTTGTGAAATCTCTGAAAGGACACTCCGAAGTGCAACATCACGGAAGGAAACCGAAATGGTTTTTCCCAAATTGGACAGCGTTTCCAAACGCGACGGTGTTGGCCCTGCTTTTCTCAATTCTTGTGCCTCGATACTGCCTCCTGCCAACAGTAAGAGGCTCAGCATCACACCACAGAGTGCCTCGTCTCTGAAAAACGCTCGCGTGTGATTCATAGGATCCTCCTTTCAGAATGATAGAGAGTTGTTGAAATATTTTGACTATCAAGACTCTTTTTCGGTTTTTTGTTGCTGTCGCGAAAAAAACGTGACGTGCTCGTCCTTCCGCTCATAACGAAGATTGAGTGTGAGTGTGATAATCTGTAAGATCTCATCCAGCGATTCCTCCTTGAAGGATGCCGTCAACCGGCGCCGCAGCATCGTCGAATCGGAAATCGAGAAGGAAAGATTAAATCTTCGTTCCAAACGCTTCAAGACTTCACGAAATGTGGTGTTCTCAAACTCCATCCTCCCAAATACCCAATCGAGCTGTTTGTCAAGATCGACACGAATCGGCGGTAGCAGTGTTCCATCCTCAGCCATCATAGACATTTCGCTCGTTGTCACGACAACCTGTTGTGGCTTTTTCGCTCGGTCTGATCGAAACGATACCTTCCCTTCGGCAACAACCACGCGAACGCGATTGTCATCCGGCCACGCATGGACAGTAAAACGGGTTCCCAAGACCTCTATTCGGGCATTTCGGAGTTGAATGCTAAAGCCGATGTCGTCAGCGCGCTTGACATCAAAGTATGCCTCGCCTTCTAAGTACACCTCACGTTTGTTACCGGTAAGCTTTTCAGGAACGCGAAGAAGGCTTTGGGCATTTAGAAGAACAGCGGTGCCGTCTGCAAGTCGAATACGCGCTTGCTCTCCTTTGTTCGTGGTAATCTCCCGCATGACCGTCTGGTGAGGTGCCTTTTCCTGTGTTGACATAAGTTGGGCTATGAAGTAGGAAATGCCAACCAAGGAGACGACAATCAGTGCAAAGCGCACCGATGGAGTCGCAGAAAGTTTCCGCCAAAATCGTTTCGTCCAAGTTTGCTCCTGTGCGAGGTGTGTGTGGAAATATGGAGAGTGGATACGTACTCGACGGGCAACGTTTTTCCATGCCCGATCTACATCCCATTCATCGAGACTTTGTCCGGCTGCCTCCCAGATTTTTTGAAATGATTCAACAAATTCCCGTCTCAAGGGATCTGCCTCTATCCAGGCTTCGATCTCTTTCCGTTCTTCCTCGGAGCATTCCTTGGCGAAATAACGAGCAAATTTTTGAAAGTCCAGATCCTGGTTGATCATAGCATTCCTACCTTAGACAAAAAAACAGCGTGTTACCCCTACTGGTATCGGGAAGATCTATGTGTGTGCCGAAGTTTTTTCGGTCAGGGATTGCAAATACAACGAGGTAGAACAACCGTTGTCTTATAAATGAAATGAGAATTCTCTGTAGAAGGATTCCTATGAGAACAGGCCGTTAAAGCTGAGAGAAGCGAGCAAAAGAGGGTAGTGTTGCACGAGGAGCCGGCGAAGTGTTTTCAAAGCGCGTCCCATTTGCACTTCAACCGTCTTGATGGAGATGTCAAGGGTGTGCGCGATCTCGCGGTAACGCAGTCCGTCGAAACGATGTAAAACAAAAATGAGCCGACAACGCGGGGGAAGCAATTCAATGGCTTCGCGTACAGCGGCGGTAATTTCGTTCCGATGCAATTCTTCTTCGGGTCCATCGTGAGCCGTGAAGGAGCCCTCAAACTCAGCACTCTCAAGCTCTTGCATGAGGTTCGAACGTTTAAGGTGATTGATGACTTGATTGCGAACAGCACGATAGAGATAGGCGTTGATTGAATCGACCTGTGGCAACTGAGAGCGAAGTTCCCAAAGTCTCACAAAGACATCTTGGACGACCTCTTCAGCAATAGTGCGGGAGCCAGTTAAGCGATAGGCGAAACGGCAGAGGCGAACATAGTAAGCTCGAAAGAGCGCTTCGAACGATTCGGAGCTTCCGGAACGGATTTCCTCACCCCATTGACACTCTCTCCGTTCGGGATGCTGAGATGATGCAAGATCTGGAGACATAAATGCCCTCGGGGCGATCGCGAAACTCGCAGCGTCAAAGAAAAGTTAAAGATTTCCGATTCAAGATGCAAGGACGGTTTGATGATCTCATTCCTGACATCGGGCGTAGATTTTTTCGTATCTGGTAAAACAAAAGCCTACAAGATCAACAGCCACGGAGCCTTCGTGGCCGGCGAACCGTTGATTGACACTTCGGCTTCGTCACTGTCGGATGCATACCGGGCAAGCACCGTCAAAGGAAAGATACTGACTTCACTTTTCGGACGGATCTCTGAATTCTCACCTTGCCTGTCCCGCGTTTCTTCTCTACATTTGTGCCGTAGGGCGACTTGCCAGCGTTCATTGTCCGCATCAATGCATTCAATGGTGATCATCACTCTACACTTTCGTTATGCGTATCCCCGCCGACAAACTTGACGCAATTCGAGCTGCCAATGACATCGTCGATGTCATCTCCCAGCACGTCCGTTTGAAGAAGCGGGGAAAGAATTTCATCGGACTGTGTCCCTTCCATCAGGAAAAAACCCCCTCCTTCACTGTCAGTGCCGATAAACAGGTCTATCACTGCTTCGGATGCGGAAAGGGGGGGAACGTCTTTACGTTCGTGATGGAGCTGGAGAAGGTTTCATTCACTGAGGCTGTCCGGACGCTCGCCGAAAAAGCTGGTATCCCTCTCACGTTTACGCAGGCAGATGAACGGCGCGAAACGGAGATTGAAAATCTCTACAACGCATGCCGATTTGCGGGGCTCTTTTTCTACAACAATCTCACCAAAACCGACGAGGGGCGAAGCGCACTTGAGTATTTTCACCAACGTGGATTTACGGACGAAACAATCCGAACGTTCGGCCTCGGCTACTCGCTGAATAGCTGGGATGCATTGTTGACGCGCGCAAAGGGGGAGGGGATCGCCGTCGAATGGCTCCTCAAAGCCGGATTGGTTCGAAGCCGTGAGGAGGGGGGAGAATACGACTATTTTCGGGGAAGGGCGATGTTTCCCATTTTCTCACCCACCGGTCGGGTGATCGGATTTGGCGCGCGAAAAATTCGGGAGGACGATCCCATTCAGGGCAAGTACATCAATTCTCCCGAAACCCCGATCTATAACAAGAGCAGAGTGCTCTTCGGACTTTTCCACGCCAAAGATGCAATACGGGAGCATGAAGATGCATTGATGGTTGAAGGATATGCCGATCTCATTTCGCTGTATCAGGCTGGTATCCAAAACGTTGTGGCGTCAAGCGGCACCGCGTTGACCGACGAGCAGGTGGAATTGATCGGTCGCTACACCAGGCGAATGACGTTGGTGTATGATGCCGACTCCGCCGGCTCGCAAGCAACCATCCGTGGACTGGATCTCGTCCTCGCCCACGGCTTCGATGTGCGTATTGCGGAATTACCGGAAGGAGAGGATCCCGATTCCTTCGTCCGAAAGCACGGCGGCAAGGAGTTCCTCAAACTTGTCGATCAAGCTGTCTCCTTCATTGATTTCAAAGCCAAGCAGTTTCTGCGCGCGGGAGCATTCGAAACGCCCGAAGGGAAGACGCAAGCTATCCGTTCCATCGTCCAGTCGATTGCAAAGATCCCCGATGAGCTGAAGCGGAATCTCTTTGTCAAGGAAGTCGCGACCAAGTACGACATCTATGAATCGATTGTACACCGCGAGTTGGAGAAATGGTTGAGTGAGAAGCGAAACCGTCGTGAGGAGACCGCAACGGCGGAAACGAGGTCGATTCCAGTGTTTGGAACTGTACGGGCGGATCGGGTAAGTGATGCTATGTCTCCTGTTCCCGCTGCCGAACGCGACATTCTCAAATTGCTGCTCGAAAACCGAACGGAGTTAGTCAGCTTTATTTTCTCGCGTGTGACGCTTGCCGATCTCACGCATGAAGGCGCCCGCCGGTTAGCAGAGTTGATTTTGACGCACTTCGATGAGCGGGGAGGTGCTGAGATTTCAGATGTGCTCGAAAGTCTTGAAGACGCGTCCTTGAAGAGCCTCGTAACGGATGTGGCAGTGAGCCGCTACGAATTGAGTAAGGGGTGGCATGAGTTGGAGGTAGAGGTTGAGGAGGCTGATCCGTTTGAGATTGCGCGTGGCGCAATCGCAGCGCTCCGTAAGACGAAACTGCAGAAAGAAATCGAAGCGAATCAAAAGCTCCTGAAGGAGGCATCGCTTGCCGGTGAAAATGCGTTACCCTTTGTCCATCGGCATCAAGAATTAATCCGCAAGTTGAAAGAAGTTGAGTCGCCGGATTATCTCAAGACATTGTGAATCCAGCACCATAATCCTCCCTTTCATTGCATTTCAACCTCTCTCTCCCTATTTTGCTCGCCATCTGAGATCTCGAATAAAATGCGGGAGTTCCAGTGGCTCGAAATAATATGCCGTTAATGATCTATATTGTCCCCGGCAAATGCGACTACTGCGGATGCTGTGTGGGGGTGTGTCCGGAAGACGCCATCGAACTGCTGGAGTCGGACATCCGGATCATCGACGAACGCTGCACCAATTGTCGAAAGTGCGTCTGGGCGTGTCCGTGGGAGGTGATTGAATTCCATCGGGAAGGTATTGCGCATCTCCCTAAAGAACTTTCCCTGCCGCAGGAAGTTCCGCCAAGTTTTTAGAATGTTCGCTCTCACGAGCCAATGGCTCTCACTGATGTTTTGTACCGCCAACATCAAATCACTCTGCAGACGAAAGGACAATCCCAATGAAAGGCAATGATCGACTCATCCAGATTCTCAACAAGCTCCTCGCTGATGAATTGACGGCAATCAGCCAATACATGGTTCACTCGGAAATGTGTGATGCGTGGGGATATGATAAGCTTCACAAGGCAATAGAAAAGCAGGCGATTGATGAGATGCATCATGCCGAGTGGCTGATTCAACGTATTCTGTTCCTCGAAGGAACGCCCGAGGTCTCAAAACTTAACCCGATGAAGATCGGTTCTTCGGTGCTCGATATGGTGGGCAACGATCAGGAAGCCGAGCAAGTAGCGATTCGGGCCTATAACGAAGCCATAGCGCTCGCACACGAGGTTGCCGATCAATCGACCGCAGACCTGCTCACTCGCATTCTGAAAATGGAAGAAGATCATGTCGATTGGGCAGAGAAACAGCGTGCACAGATCGAGCAGATGGGATTACAGCAGTATCTTTCCAACCAAACTGGCGGTGCCACAGCGTGATTTTGTAGGTTGGAGTGCCACTCCGACCTACATGATGTTCCTCGAGGTGGCGCAGAATCACATGGAACGGCCAACATGAAAGGACGGTATGACGTCATAGTTGTTGGTGCAGGTCCTGCCGGCTCGACTGCGGCCCGATATGCTGCGGCGCGTGGCGCGTCTGTTCTCCTTCTCGAGAAGGATCGGGATGTAGGGTATCCCGTCCGTTGCGGCGAAGCGGTGAGTCACGAAGGAGTCATCCAATTCATCGAGCCGGATGATCGATGGATTGCTGCGCGGTGTACGCGGTTTCGACTCATCTCGCCCTCCGGAAAATCGGTCGTCCCGCGCTTAGACGGTCTGGCATACGTGCTGGAGCGGCGTATTTTCGACTACGAGCTTGCAAAGCTTGCTGTCAAAGAAGGGGCGGAGGTGGTGACGAAAGCGTACGTCTATGACCTCGTGCGGGAGAATGGAAGCGTGAAAGGAGTGAGAGTGATCATCAAAGATCGCAAGGTCGAAATCTACGGTAGGGTAGTTATCGGCGCCGACGGTGTGGAAAGTCGCGTTGGGAAATGGGCCGGAATTGATACAACGACACACATCCGGGACATGGAGAGTTGTGCTCAGATGACGCTTTCCGGTATAGAAGTCGAGCAAGATGTTCTGCAATTCTATTTCGGCGAGCACGTGGCTCCCGGCGGATATCTCTGGGTATTTCCGAAAGGCAGAGACTCCGCCAATGTCGGCATAGGAATCTCCGTTGAGCTGGCAAAGGAGAAGTCGGCTGTTCGTTACCTCGAAGAATTTGTGCAAGCGGAGTATCCACGTGCAGCAATCTTGACGCGTATCGCCGGCGGTGTGCCGTGTGCCAAAACGTGCGACGAAATCGTCAAGAACAATGTCATGCTGGTGGGGGATGCTGCCCATCAGGTCAATCCCGTCTCAGGTGGCGGGATCATCAGCGGAATGATCGGCGGCATGATTGCCGGCCAAGTGGCCGCGGAGGCGATCGCCTCAAACGATCTCAGACATCTGATGGAATACGAAAAGCGTTGGCACAAGCGTCTTGGATGGCGACACGAGGTATTCTACCGAATCAAGGAAGCGATCTCCGAGTTTTCTGACGAAATGCTCAATCACATCTGTGAAAGTGGACTAAAGCTTCCGGAGGAGAAACGAACGGTTGGCGGTATCTTCCGAACGGCTCTCTGGAATCAGCCATCGATGCTGTTCGATGTTGCCAAGGTGTTTGTTTCATAACGCATTGAAGATCCTCTCTCATGACGACCGTACTCATTGTTCCCCACTATTGTCTGAACGTTCCATGAAGAGTTTCTATGATGTGATTGTGGTGGGCGCGGGTCCCGCAGGCTCAACGGCGGCCCGGTTTGCCGCGGAGGGAGGTGCATCGGTCTTGATGTTGGAGAAGGATAGGGATGTCGGCTACCCTGTCCGGTGTGGAGAGGCGGTGAGCCACGAGGGGGTGGTTCAATTCATCGAACCCGATCCTCGATGGATTGCATCAACGGTGACGAGATTTCGGATCGTTGCGCCAGATGGAAGTTCCGTTATTCCTACCCTCGAGGGGATCGGTTACGTCCTTGAACGTCGGTTGTTCGACTACGAGCTGGCGAAGCTTGCTGTCCGCGCTGGTGCGGAGGTGGTGACGAAAGCTTATGTATACGATCTGTTACGGGAAGGTGGGAAGGTTGTCGGCGTTTGCGCTCTCGTGAAAGATCGAACAGTGGAGATTCGCGGCAAGATTATCATTGGTGCTGATGGCGTGGAGAGCCGCCTCGGGAAATGGGCCGGTATCGATACCACCTGCCACATACGTGACATGGAGAGTTGCGCACAATTGACTTTGTCAGGAGTCGATGTGGAGCCGGATGTGCTCGATTTCTACTTCGGAGATCTTGTTGCACCGGGTGGATATCTCTGGGTGTTCCCCAAAGGGTCAAACATCGCGAACGTTGGTATCGGAATGAGCGTCGAATGCGCGAAGGAGAAATCTGCGGTCAAATATCTTGAGGAGTTTATAAGTCGTCGTTTCCCGACCGCGGCGATCCTGACGCGCATTGCGGGTGGAGTGCCCTGCGCCAAGACGTGTGATGAGATCGTAAAGGGAAATGTCATGCTGGTCGGGGATGCAGCGCATCAGGTTAATCCCGTCTCCGGCGGTGGTATTATCAGTGGAATGATCGGTGGTATGATAGCAGGACAAGTTGCTGCCGAGTCGCTTGCCAAAGGCGAACCCGCTCACTTGAAGGAGTATGAAGAACGATGGCATAAGCGCCTCGGATGGCGGCATGAGGTCTTCTACCACCTCAAAGAGGCGATCTCACAGCTTTCGGATGAGACGCTCAACCACATGGTCGACCGCACCTCGAAGCTGCCTCCACAGAAACGAACCCTTGGCGCTCTGTTCCGCAATGCGCTTTGGAATCAACCCTCCATGCTTCTCAAGGTTGCACGAGTTTTTGTGTCCTGAACATTCCTTCCCCCTCCCTTCTGGCTTCACCGCTTGACCGTTTCTTGCACCTCTCTTCACGTTGACGTATATTGACAACCGCCGAACATTAAAACCGTAGTGAAAGAGGAGTACGTCCGTCATATTCTGGTCGTTCGCACCGATCGCATCGGCGATGTCCTTCTTTCCCTCCCGATGATCGGGGTGCTCCACGCTACGTTCCCCACCGCACGTCTCTCCATGCTTCTCCGTGAATACACGCGTGAGCTTGCCGAGGGAGTGGAAGGGCTTGACAACATCCTTACATACGATAGGAGCGGTGCGGAGAAGCCTTTTTTTGAAATGTTGCGGGAGCTACGACGAGAACGGATCGATTTGGTCATCGTATCGTACCCGACGTTTCGGCTTGCACTCCTGATGTTGTTCGCGGGTATCCCGATACGCGTGGGGACAGGCTACCGTTGGTACTCGTTTCTCTTTAACAGACGAATTTTCGAGCATCGAAAGACAGCAGAGAAACACGAGCTCGAGTATAATCTCTCTCTGCTCCGGGTGCTTGGATGCAGGATTCCGAGCGATCCGCAGATTCCTCTCAGACTTTTCCCAAGCGACGAAGAACGGGCGGCGGAGATTTGGAATAACCTGGGGCTCAAGGAGGGAGAAACGGTTGTGGTGTTGCATCCCGGCAGTGGCGGGTCTGCGAGGGATTGGCCGGTGCATCGCTTTGGTGAGCTGGCGAGGGTATTAGCACAGGATGATTGTCGGGTTCTCGTCACGGGAGTGAAGCGTGAAGAAGCTCTGGTCAAACGCGTGGTAGAAGCAGCCAATGGGGTTGCGCAGCCGCTTATCGGCACGACGAAGCTACGAACATTGGCCGCTTTTCTCCGGCGATGCAGTCTGTTCGTCGCGAATTCGACCGGTCCGCTCCACATCGCTGCGGCGGTTGGAGTGCCGGTCATCGGACTCTATCCGCCGATTCGAGCATGCAGTCCCGAGCGGTGGGGACCGTGGACGAAGCGGAAAGAGGTGATCGTGGCAGACGCTGATACGTGTCCCCGTTGTCACGGCGGACCATGTCGGGGAAACGACTGTATGGAACAAATAACTGTGGAGCGGGTTCACCAGGCGGCAAGGCGGCTGTTAGGACGCCACGAGCGCATTTCGTCACGTGTACAATGAAGCGGTTACTACTGAGCGTCGTTGCTTTGCTGTTCCTGACGGGGACGAACTTTGCACAGGACTCGTTGGCGTTACGCGAACGCAGACTGAATAATCCAAACGCGTCCGTTGCAAGAGTGTTGCGCACACATCCTCAAACAGCATTCGATGTGGGAGAACGGCTGGTGTTCGATGTCGGCTATGCATTCATTACTGCCGGTGAAGCAGTGATGTCCATCCCAAGAACCGACACGGCGTTCGGGCGTGTCTGTTATCAGGTCGTGTTCACGGTAAATTCCACCCCCTCGTTTTCATGGATCTATAAGGTCGAAGATCGCTACGAGACGATCCTGGACAAAGAGGGGATTTTTCCCTGGCGGTTTTCGCAACGGTTGCGCGAAGGGAAGTTCCGCCGGGATTACGATGCTACATTCGATCAGTACAACAATGTCGCTATCACGGAAAAGGGGAGGTTCCCCATCCCACCGTACGTGCACGATGTTGTCTCCGCATTCTACTATGTGAGGACACTGGATTTCTCGAGATCGCGCCCGGGTGAAAAGATTCGCCTCTATAATTTCTTCAAAGACACCACACACACCCTCGACGTCAAGTTTCTCGGTCGGCAAGAGGTCAAAGTGGAGGCAGGAACGTTTCGGTGCATCATCGTCGAGCCTCTTATCAAAGAGGGGGGGCTGTTTAAGAGCGAAGGACGCGTCTTGATCTGGTTGACGGACGACGAACGGAAAGTTCCGGTGAAAGTCAGCACGAAGGTGGTCATCGGATCCATCGATGCGGAGCTGCGTGAATATCACGGACTCGCGGGCCCGCTGCGTGCGAAGATCAAATAAGGATCATATGTCAAAGTACAAACAGATCGACCTATCGGGCATTAAGACGATCTCGATCAAGACGCGTAAGAGCAAAGTATCGCAACGCGAGTTTGCAACCGCCATCGATCCCAAGAAAGCGAGCGTCTCGGAGTTTCTCCAGTCCCTCCCCCGTCTACTGATGGCGGAAGAACTTCGGAAGCTCGCCCTAGATGTGGTGAAGGCCCGCCAGAAGAACAAACCTGTCATTTTGATGATGGGTGCTCATGTCATCAAGGTTGGGTTATCACCGATCATCATCGATCTGATCAAGCGCAAGATTGTAACGCATGTTGCGATGAATAGTGCGGCAGCCATTCACGACGTCGAAACCGCAATGTGGGGACGCACCTCCGAAGACGTGGCGGTCAACATTCTTAACGGAAAATTTGGTATGGCGCGGGAGACGGGGGAATTTATCAACAAGGCCCTTGTAAAGGCCTTCGCAGAGAGCTCAGATGGCTATGGCGAGGCACTCGCAAAGAAAATCCTCGCGTTGATGGGGAAGTATCGTGCACTCAGTATCCTCGCAACCTGCTATCTTGAAGGTATTCCCGCTACCGTGCATGCAGCGATTGGGACCGACATCGTTCATCAACAACCCACAATGGATGGGGCAGCGACGGGGGAGATGACCTTCCGCGATTTCAAAATTCTCGCTCATTCTGTGAAGGAAATGAAAGGAGCGGGGGTGACGCTGAACATTGGCTCGGCGGTAATTCTGCCCGAGGTCTTCCTCAAGGCCCTCACCGTCGCGCGAAACCTTGGACACAACGTGCAAGGATTTTCCACCGCAAATTTCGATATGATACGCCAATATCGTCCACAAATGAATGTCGTCGAACGCCCCACGCAGCCGCACGGTCGCGGCTATAACTTCATCGGACACCATGAGCTGATGATTCCCCTGTTCGCTGCGATGGTCAAGTTGCACTACTCGAAAGCATAGTGGAATGTCCGATCCCCACTCAAACTTTCCGCATCAGCCTTCTCCCGTTCCGGAAGAGCATGTCGAATCCGGGTCGTTTCTGGAACGGTACAACATACCTCCACTCTTCTTTCTTGTGGCATCTTTGGCAGTAATATTCATCCTCTATCAGCTTGTCGGCGGGACAATTACCGTACTTGTCGCGGGGTCCAACGTGACGCGCGAAAACGTGATGCTTCATCGAGTGTTGACACTCACGGGTCAAGTGATCTTCATCTTGGTGCCGACGCTTGTGTTCGCCCGCTTGATGACTTCACGTCTTACCGTCGTGTTTCCATGGAGAATGCCACGCACGGGAGAGACGATCTTTGCGGTGCTCAGTCTGCTTTTTCTGCAACAGCTGGCTCAAACGTATCTTTTCTTCCAAGACCGTTTGCCGGTACCCGACGAGCTCAGTCGGTTGCTCGCCCCGTTTCGCGAGATGATTGAGCAGATGGTGCGCATGCTGGTGACAGCTGAGTCTGTGCCCGAACTTGCATTCGTCGTGTTGGTTGTTGCGGTCGTTCCGGCTGTAACGGAGGAGATGTTGTTTCGAGGACTCATCCAGTCCGGTTTCGAACGTATCTTCTCCCCCGCACGAGCCGCTATTGTCTCCGGCGTGATATTTGGAGCATTTCACTTCAATCCGTTTGCGATCGTTCCTTTGATGGCCCTTGGCGCATTCTTCGGTCTTCTTCGGATGCGATCGCAGAGCATCGTTCTCCCAATGACAGCCCATTTTCTGAACAATGTCCTCGCGGTTATTGTCGCCCACTTCAAGATGGATGAGGAGTTGGTGTTGAGTGGCACGCGCGCAGTCGATGCACACCTTCCGGTCATTTTTTCACAACTCGCCCTGTTTCTTGTGCTCTTTCTTCTCTCCTTTTCGCTCTACTGGCGAGTGACCGCGCGTCTTGATCAACCAAAAGAAGGGTGAAATGAATCGTTGTCACCATTGCGGCTCGACTCTGCACCCCGAGCTTCCTGCCTGCCATTACTGTGGCGCGACGCAGAATGCGGAACTTGGTCGCGTTCAAGGAGAATGCGAACTGCATAACGGCATCGCTGCCAAGGCGCTCTGTGTTGTGTGCGCGCGACCGCTGTGCGGAGATTGCGCCGTGATGGAGTGCGGCAAGTTCTTTTGTGACGATCGTGACCATCGACAGGTGGACAAAGAGATGATTCCCCTGATGTGGTGCGAATCTGAATTCGAAGTCGATCTCATTCTCCGCAACCTTCAATCTCATCAGTTCCCCGTACGGTGGTTTTCTCCAAGTCACCACGTCGAGAACTTCTGGCAACGCGTCCGTATGCCCATTGCCTTATGGATTGCGAAGGATCGGCGAAGCGAGGCGGAGAGAGTGCTGGCGGGGTTGGGATTGCTTGAAGCATCGAACGACCGTAAACACCTTGCCGGAGATTCTTCTCTATGAATGCCGCCTTTCAAAATCTCGCCCGTCGCGTCGGCGTCGCCGCAGTGGCCATTCCACTTATTCTCCTTGCGGCTCTGGCGGGGGGGTATTGGTTCTTTGTCTTCGTGGCGCTGATCTCGGGATTTTCTCTCTTTGAATTCTATCGACTGACGGAAACGAAAGGGGCATTTCCGTTAAAGTCTCTTGGACTCTTCTTTGGATTCGTGATCAACGCGGCGTTCGTGTATGAACGGGTGCAGGTTGAACTCTATAAATTCTTTGCGGATCGCGGCATCCACCTCGCTCTGTTTTCTCAGCTCCAGTTCTTGCTCTTTGCTCTGCTCGTTTTTCTCCTCTCCACGTTGCTTGTAGAGTTGTTCCGTTCAAAAGGGTCGCCGGCATTGAATGTCGGTACGACGATCGCTGGCGTGATGATCGTCTCCCTTTTTTTCGGGACGCTGATTGCGACGAGGGAGCTGTTTCCCTATGGTTTTCCGGTGTACAAGTTCTTTGAGACGGCTTTCGTAAACGACGTGCAGTTAGGGACGATCCAACGGTGGGGTGGACTGACGATTGCTTCGCTTTTTGCTACTATTTGGATCTGCGATACAGCTGCGTACTTCGCTGGGGTCCGCTTTGGACGCCGGAAATTGTTCGAGCGCGTCAGTCCGAAAAAAACATGGGAAGGGGCGTTCGCAGGATTTCTTGCAGCCGTCGCCTCGATGATCGCTGCACGCGCTCTGTTTCTTGAGTATCTCCAACTGCACGATGCTCTTCTCCTCGGATCGTTCGTCGGGCTTTTTGGTCAACTCGGAGATCTCATTGAATCACGATTCAAGCGTGACGCCGGTGTGAAGGATTCATCCGGCTTCATTCCGGGACACGGCGGCGTCTACGACCGATTCGACAGTCTGGTATTTGTTTCACCGATTGTGTATCTTTACATGGACTTTGTAGTGCTTTCCTAAATACATTAAAGTCTTCAAGTTATCTCCCATTCTTATCAGTGCTGAGATATCGGTACCGTGGAGAAGATCACACCAAGAATTCACGTTCTCACCCTCGGTTGTTCAAAGAATCTCGTCGATACCGAGGTCTTCTTGGGACAACTCGTGGGAACCGACGCGCAAGTCGTTGCTGAGGTCGATGAAGCGGATATCGCCGTCATCAACACCTGTGGCTTCATTGAAGCGGCCAAACAGGAGTCCATCGACGCGATTATCGAGGCGATCCAACGCAAGAATGAAGGACAGCTCAAGAAAGTCGTGGTGTTGGGATGCCTCTCAGAACGGTTTGCCACGGAGCTGAAGAGGGAAATTCCGGAGGTCGATGCCTATTTCGGGTCGCATCACCTGAAGGAGGTTGTCCGGGAACTGGGCATCGATTACAGGGTCGAGCTTCTCGGCGAACGACAACTGACGACGCCGTCTCACTTTGCGTACCTCAAGATCTCGGAAGGGTGTGACAACCCCTGCTCGTTTTGCGCCATACCGTTGATGCGGGGGAGACATCGAACGAAATCGTTGGAGGAGGTCATAACAGAAGCGCGACACCTTGCTCGACTTGGCGTAAAGGAACTGAATCTCATCGGACAGGACACCACCTACTACGGTCTCGACCTGTACGGTGAGAGGAGGCTTGCCAATTTGCTCCATCAACTTTGCGAGGTCGACGGCCTCGAATGGATCAGACTGCTCTACGCCTATCCCGCGAAGTTTCCAAAAGAGATTTTACAGGTTTACCGTGAATCGGATAAATTGTGCCGGTATCTCGACATACCGGTTCAACACTCTTCGGATGAAGTGTTGAAATCGATGCGGCGTGGAATAACCCGTCGTGCGCTCAGAGATTTGCTTTTGGAGATCAAGGAGAGCGTGCCGGGGATCGCTCTGCGCACGACCCTCATCGTCGGGTATCCGACCGAAACGGAACGAGCGTTCCAGGACCTGTGCGACTTCGTGCGAGAGCTGAGGTTTCATCGATTGGGGGTTTTCGCCTATTCTCAGGAAGAGGGCACCACGGCATTTGACCTGGGCGATCCGGTTCCGCCGGACGTGAAGGAGGAGCGGTGCTCAACCATCATGCAGATTCAGCAGGAAATATCGGCTGAAAGGAACGAGGGATTGATCGGTCGCACGTTGAAAGTATTGATCGATCGACGGGAAGGCGAGTTTGTGGTGGGGCGAACGGAATGGGATGCTCCGGAAATCGATCAGGAAGTTTATGTGAAAGAGAATGGTGTGGTTGGAGTCGGCAACGTTTGTCTTGCCACGGTTGTTGATGCTACTGAGTATGATTTGTACGCGGAGATTGCATCGTAAGTCTCCGCGGGTGGAAGAAAGGAAGGGACTTATGCGACATCGTGCGATGTGGGGTGTGTATGGAAAGTGGGGAAGCGTTCTGTTGGTGCTGTTCTGGATGACCGTTCCGCGCGCGGCGGCGCAGGTGGAGATGCGGCGCGCGGTGGAGAAAGAGCCTCCTACGTTCTTTTTCGATGCGATTGCCTATTCGTCGGAGCGGGAAAGAAAGTCCCGCGTCGACATCTACGTCCAGGTTCCGTATCAAGAAATCAGGTTTGTCAAGGAGGGGGACCGGTACGTTGGGCGATATGAAGTCGTGCTTGGTGTCTATGCCGTTCCCGGTCAATTAGTGATGGATAACACCTGGAGGGTCGAAGTACGAGCGGACGACTTTGCCCAGACTACTTCTCCGAGATTTTACAGCCTGCGCCAACGGAGCATTGATATTGATCCCGGACAGTACATCTTGCACCTGCAGGTACGAGATGTGGAGTCGGGCAAGATATCCGATGTGCGTCGATCGCTTCTGGTGACCGATTTTCGAAAAGATCCCCTCAGCCTGAGCGATATCATGCTCGTTAGCCGGCTATCGACCGACGGAGAAGTTCGGAGTATTATCCCCAACATCTCAGGCCAATTATCTCCCCAAACCGAAGGGTTCTTTGTTTTTTTTGAGGTCTACAATCAGACGAATCTTGATTCAGTAGATTTGACACTGCGGATTCGGAATCTGAAGAATGAAGAACGATACCGGACTGTTCAACGGGAAGCGATCCAGAAAGCGAAGACGCAAGCGTTCCTTAAGGTCGATTCACTTAAATTACCGCTGGGGAACTATGTGTTGACGATTGATGCCGTCGGTGTTCCCAAAGAAGGGATGACGGAAACGGTGCGCGCCCAAACCTCGCGAACGTTCGTTGTCCGATCGAGCGATCTGCCTGCAGTCATTGTCGACATCAATAAGGCCATTGACCAGCTGATCTACATTGCGCGCGATAGCGAGATACAATACATTCGCGACGGGGAGGGGGAAGATGAACGTCGGCGGCGTTTTCTTGAGTTTTGGGCGCGCCGAGACCCCGATCCTCAAACTCCACGAAACGAGTTGATGGAAGAATATTACCAGCGAGTGGAGTACGCCAACAAGAACTTTACGCACTACCTCGAAGGATGGCGGACCGATATGGGGATGGTCTATATTCGCTTCGGTTCACCCGAAAACATTGAACGCCATCCGTTTGACCACAATGCGAAACCGTACGAGGTGTGGTACTATTACCAACTCAACAGGCAGTTTGTCTTCGTGGACGAGACAGGATTCGGCGATTACCGTCTCCGGTATCCGACAACCGATCTCTGGGGGAGGATTCGCTAACCGTGAACGCGTTGCGAGTGCGTGAACAAGCCAGCGCGGTTTCCGCGTCTGGCTTGTTCTGTTTCCTGGTAGTCGGAATGATTGTGCTTGGAACGACTGCCCCTGCTCAGCCGCGGACTGCAACGGTCGCAGAAGTACGATTCGATGGATTACCGGACGAGCTCGCGTCCGGATTGAGAGCAGTCTTGAGGAACCGACCGGGAGTTCTCTACTCAGCTGACGCTCTGGAGCGGGATCGCGCGCATGTGGTGGACTTCCTGCGCGATGAAGGGTTCATTCGTGCTTCAATCGAGACTGTCATCGTCTCGTTTCGAGAGAGGGACTCGTCGATCGTTCTTGACTTTCAGCTGCGGACGGGTCGGCCTTCGATCATAAGCGGAATGGAACTCATCGGAGCGAGTGCGGAGGAGGCCGAACGTGAGCGGATCGCCTTTCAGAGCCGCGTCGGGTCGAGATTCCGACCATCGATTCTGGAATCCGATCTTCAGGCGATGCTTCAACGTCTCGATCGAGATGGATTCCCTCTTGCAAAGGTACGCATACAGGAGATCAGAGAGGAAGATGGTGAAGACGTCGATTCCGTTACCCTTGTGCTAGAGGTTGAAAAGGGGAATCCGATTCGACTACAGCAATTGCGTGTCGAAGGAAACAAGACGACAAGCACGACAACCATCCTGCGCGAAGCTCGTTTTCGGGAGGGGGATTTCTTTCGCGGCGACTATGCTCAGACCATCAAGCGCCGGTTAGAACGATCCCAATTCTTCTCTTTTGTATCTGAGCCGGAGTTGTTCTTACTGGAACATGGATCGGGCGGATTGTCCATTCAGGTACGCGAGACGGAATATAACTCCTTCGACGGGGTCGCTGGATACGTTCCTGCAGGTCAAACGGGGAGTAGTGGCTACCTGACCGGACTGCTTGCGGTCCAGTTTCGAAATCTCCTCGGGACGGGTCGGAAATTCTCTGCCCGGTGGGCGAGAGAGGACAGATGGACACAGGATATACAGTTGCGTTACCGGGAGCCGTGGCTTGTCTCCCTTCCTCTCCATCTCGAAGGAGAATTCGGTCAACGAAAGCAGGACACGATCTTTGTCCGCACATCGTATTTCCTCGGCGCTGAACTTCCTCTTTCCGATGCATTTTCCATCGGTGCAATGTTCGGGTACGTGAGCGTAATTCCTTCCGAGGCTGCTCCGCTTCGCTTCGTAGCTGAGAGCCGAAGCACGACGCTCGGCGTGTCGCTTCTGCTTGATTCGAGAGACAATATCGTTGCGCCCACCGCGGGTGCGCGATACCGCACGGAAGTTCAGCGAGGTTCGAAAAGAGTGCTCGGGAACCTGCGCGGAGACAGGACCACTTCATTTGTCAAATGGTCGGCTGACGTTGAGTACTTCGTTCCGCTTTTTCCCCGACACCTTCTTGCCGGCGTTTTAGCGATTCGTGAAATTCGAACGGACGAACTCGAACTGAGCGACATCTTCAGGATCGGCGGTACAACAACGTTGCGAGGGTATCGTGAGGGACAATTTCTGGGATCGCGGGCGGCTTGGACCAATTTCGAGTATCGCATTCATTTCTCACGACGGGCGTTCGTGTCGGCATTCGTCGACGGCGCATACATCGCCCTGCCGGACCGTCCGAGCGCCGGCATCGTGAAATCGGAGCAAGTGAAGATCGGTTATGGCCTTGGTGTACGGATGGACTCTCCCCTCGGCCTACTTGGCATATACCTTGCGCTCGGCGAGCGGGATACCTTTTCAACGGCAAAACTTCATATTCAGCTGATCAATGAATTTTGAGAAACTACAGGGAGTCGTTCAGCTTCTTCGTCCGCTCAACGCGGCGATCGTTTTCTTGACGATCATCGTCGCTGCTTTTGTCGTGGGCGCACAAGAGCGACACTTGGTGATGGTCTTGCTCGGTGCGTTGGCAGGTGCGGTCATCGCGGGAGGAGCGAACGCCATCAACGACTACTTCGACGTGGAGATTGACAAAGTCAATCGTCCCTCAAGGCCGCTCCCAAGCGGCATCTTACATCCAACCTCCGCTTGGTGGGCTTGGAGGATTAGTTCAAGCTTGGGTGTTTTGCTCAGCGCTTATGTGGGACCTCTTCCTTTTCTCATTGCCGTCGCATGGGTTGTGATGCTCTACTGGTATAGTAAACGCTGGAAGCGAATGGTCTTCATCGGCAATCTGACAGTGGGTGTGGCAACGGGGTTAGCCTTTATATATGGCGGTGCAATTGTTGGGAACCTGAAAGATGCTTACATTCCATCGCTCTTTGCCTTCTTGGTGAATCTGGCACGGGAGCTCGTCAAAGATGCTGAAGATGTCGCGGGCGATCGGCAGGGGCAGGCAATGACATTAGCCGTGAGGCATGGAGTACCGACGGCGTTGGGGGTGGCAACGGTGACTCTGGCGGCGTTGGTACTGGCGACCTTCGTTCCTTCGTATCTTGGCATCTATAATTCCACTTATCTCGCCATCGTTGCAGTGGTCGATGTTTTGCTGGTTCTTGTTATTGTTGGGATGTGGCGAACGCCGCGACGTTCAAACCTAGCGAGAAGCAGTCTGCTTTTGAAAGTGTCGATGATCCTCGGTCTTGCGGCAATTTATTTCGGCACGGAAAAGGTGATGTGAGACGTACGAAGCATCTTATGCGCGATCTCCTCCGAATCGAACAGGCTCACTGGAATGCGGGAGTCGAGCACATCGCAGGCGTCGACGAAGCCGGCCGGGGCCCGCTGGCTGGTCCCGTGGTCGCTGCGGCTGTGATCTTTCGCCAAGATCATACGATCGAAGGAGTCGACGATTCCAAAAAACTTTCCGCGAAGAGACGCTCTGAGCTATTTCCTCTTATTCAGCAGCAAGCGCTCGCGATCGGAATCGGTATCGTAGGTCATGTGGAAATCGACAAGGTCAACATCTATCACGCGTCGATCCTTGCAATGCAAAAGGCGATCGATGCGCTTCACGTTAGGCCGTCTCTGATCTTGGCGGACGGCAACAGCTTTCGGCACGAACGATATCGTTACGAAAACATTATCGACGGGGACGCACGGTGCTTTACCATTGCCGCGGCATCGGTCGTGGCGAAGGTGACGCGGGATCGGCTGATGGAAGAGTATGATCGCCTCTATCCCAACTATGGATTCGCACGCCACAAGGGATATGGTACCAAATTGCATCTCGAGGCCATTCAAAGGTACGGGACGTGCGAGATTCACCGAAGGAGTTTCACTACGAATGCGCCGCGGAGATAAAGGTGTATGGCAGCAAATCGGAGATCACAAGGATCGGCGGGCGAGGATCTGGCAGTGCGTTTTCTGGAGGAGCAGGGCTTCTTGATCTTGCATCGGAATTACCGCTACGGCCGTGGTGAAATCGACATCGTTGCGCAGGAAGGGAAGGAATTGGTCTTTATCGAAGTGAAAATGCGGCGATCCACCCAATGGGGAGAGCCAGAAGAGGCCGTCACGCCGGCAAAGCGACTCCAGATTCGAAAGGTCGCGGAGGGTTATTTTGATGAACACGACATCGATGAGCATCCATGTCGGTTCGACGTGGTGGCAATCACATTCAAGAATGGAAAACCGGAAATCCGTCTCATGCGGGATGCATTTTGAATGAACACGCGCGACGTGAATATCCTCGACAAGCACACCGCCATCTATACAGATTATTACCAGTTGACGATGGCGCAGGGGTACTACCTCTCTGGCCGTGCTGAAACATCGAGCTGCTTCGACTACTTCTTTCGAGAAAATCCTTTCAATGGCGGTTATACGCTCTTTGCTGGTTTGAGCGATGTGCTTGAGCTGATTGAAGGATATCGCTTCGATGAAGAGGGAATCGAATTTCTCCGTGAGCAAGGATTTCGTGAAGAGTTTCTTGCCTTCCTGCGAGATTTCCGCTTTCGCGGAACAATCTACTCTGCGCTCGAAGGGGAAGTCGTGTTTCCGCTCGAGCCGCTTATTCGTGTCGAAGGAACGATTATCGAGGCGCAAGTGATCGAGACCTTGCTGCTGAATCTGATCAACTTTGAATCGTTGATCGCGACGAAAGCGTCTCGCATACGCGCGGCTGCCGGTGCACGTCGTGTCGTCGACTTCGGATTGCGTCGTGCACAGGGACTGGGAGGCATCCACGCAAGCAAAGCTGCCATCATCGGCGGCGTGGATGCGACGTCGAACGTGTACACCGCGTTCAGAAATGCTCTCGACGTGTCGGGAACCCAGGCGCATTCATGGGTCCAGAGCTTTGGTGATGAACTGACGGCCTTTCGGACATTTGCCGAAATTTATCCCGACCGGTGCATCCTGTTGGTTGATACGTACAACACACTCAAGAGCGGTGTCCCGAATGCTATCACTGTCGCAAAAGAACTTGAACGTGCCGGCCATCGGCTGATTGCAATTCGACTCGATAGTGGCGATCTCGCTTACCTGAGTAAGCATGCGCGCGCGATGTTGGATTCGGCGGGGTTGCCGTACGTTAAGATTGTCGTTTCGAACCAGCTCGATGAGTTTGTGATACGCAGTCTGCTTGTCGAGCAAGAGGCCCCCATCGATGTGTTCGGGGTGGGGACTCGCCTGATCACGGGACAGGCCACATCTGCCCTCGACGGAGTGTATAAACTCAGTATGTGTGATGGCACTCCGCGACTGAAATTCTCTGAAAACTATACGAAGCTTACTCTTCCCGGCGTTAAAAACGTATTTCGATATACAAATGGTGAGGGACTGTTCTACGCGGATGCTGTGGCGTTAATCGAAGAACCGACTCCCGATTTCATCATCCATCCCTTTTTCCCCGAGCAAAAAAGCCATCTCAAACAGTGCATGCCTGAGCTGTTGTATCGGAAAGTGATGGAGAATGGTGAGATTCTTGTTTCCCAGTCGACGCGTGAGGCGGCAGCGTATGCCCGAGAACGGCTGGCCAAGTTGGCGCCGGAACACAAACGCTTCGAGTACCCTCACATCTACAAAGTCGGCATCACGCAAGCTTTGATGAATTTGCGGACCTCGCTGGTGGAGGAATTCCAACGTAAACTCTTTGTGTAGGAGGTGTTGACTGTATGAAGGCATTATTAGTGGTAGATGTTCAAAACGACTTTTGCCCGGGCGGCGCCCTCGCCGTGCCCGATGGAGACAAAGTCGTGCCGGTCATCAATTCGTTGCTTGACCGCTTCGAGCTTGTCGTCGCCTCGAAAGACTGGCACCCGCAGGAAACAATTCATTTTCAGAAGTGGCCCGTGCACTGCGTGCAGAACACCAAGGGAGCGGACTTTCATCCCGACCTGCGGAGCGAAAAGATTCAGAAAGTATTCCTCAAGGGAACTGGAAACAAGGATGATGGCTACTCTGCCTACGAAGCGACCAACGAGAATCTTGAAGAGTACTTAAAAGCAAAAGGGGTGGAGGAGCTCTATGTGGTCGGTTTGGCAACCGACTACTGCGTGCGGGCTTCGGCCTTGGATGCCGTACGCAAAGGATTCAAAACAACGGTGGTGAAAGACGCCGTTGCGGCAGTAAACGTCAATCCCGGCGATGGCGAGAGAGCGTTGGAAGAACTTCGGCAAGCTGGCGTGACACTCGTTTCGTCGCAGGATGTTTGAGCCTCGGTTTGATGGATGAAGCACGAGAAGCACATAGCAGTGCAAGATCGTTGCATTTCCATTTTCTTCTTCGCAGTTTAGGCCAGAACGTTCCATCACCATATGGAGGATGTTCGAATGCTCAATGCAGCACTGATCGGTGTGTTGGGGGCGGTATGGTTCTTTGCGATGTATAAGATCTACGGAGGATTCATCGAGCGAACGCTCATTCAACCGAACGACAATAATCCGACGCCCGCGAACGCAATGCGCGACAACGTTGATTTTGTCCCTTCACCCCCCGCGCTTCTCTTCGGACACCACTTCTCCTCCATTGCCGGGGCCGGACCCATCGTCGGTCCGATCCTCGCTTATTCGCTCTTTGGCTGGTTGCCCGCTCTCCTGTGGATTCTCATCGGATCCGTCTTCATTGGGGCGGTGCACGACTATACAGCGTTGATGACTTCCGTCCGGAGCAAAGCTGTTTCCGTGGCGGAGCTCGCGCAGCGGCACGTCTCCAATGTTGCCCGTTGGATCTTCTCGGTGTTTCTCTGGCTTGCCCTCGTGCTGGTCATTGCCGTCTTCGCCGTGCTGACGGCCCAGACGCTTGCCGAAAAGCCGGAAATTGTCATCCCCACCGTTGGACTGATGTTGCTCGCCATACTCTTCGGCTACTTTGTTTACCGGCGCAATCTCAATATCTGGATGGGAACAGTCATTGGGCTCGCGGTCTTGATTGCGCTGATTCTGATTGGGGATTTCAATCCGATACGCGCCAGTTTCGAGTTTTGGCTCGCCTTCGCGTTCGTGTACTCCTTCATTGCAGCGGTCATTCCGGTGTGGGTGTTGCTGCAACCGCGTGACTATCTTTCGATGTACATCCTGCTCGTTGGAATCCTTCTTGCGTTTGTGTCTCTCGTCGTCATGCAACCGCAGATCAACGGCCCGGCATTTCTCAATGTCTCGAGTAAACAGGGCCCTCTCTGGCCCATCCTGTTCATCACGGTAGCGTGCGGTGCCATCTCCGGTTTCCACTCAGTCGTATCGAGCGGAACGTCGGCAAAGCAACTTCGCAAAGAGAGTGATGGACGTTTGATCACCTTCGGGGGCATGTTGACTGAAGGAGCGTTGGCGATGATCGTGGTGCTTCTCATTTCCAGCGTGCTGTTTTGGGATAACGCTCCCACTTCGGAGCTTTCCGGTTTTGTCTTCTCATCGCTCCTGTCCGAGAAAGGTGCCAACATTACCTTCGGAACGGCCATGGGACGGGCGATGGAAAGTATCGGCATACCGCTTCAATACGGTGTCTCATTCGGCATTCTCATGCTGAATGCTTTTATCCTGACCACGCTCGATACCTGCACGCGTCTCACGCGGTATATCGTGACCGAATCTGTCGGACAAAGGGTTCCTTTCCTCAAGAACATCTATCTCGCTACCAGTGTCGGACTTGTGGTGGCCTATCTGATTACTTCGGGCAATAGCTGGCGGGTACTCTGGCCGGCGTTCGGAGCGACCAACCAACTCATTGGAGCCCTCTCGCTCCTCGTCGTCACCGCATACATGTTTGGTTACAAACGTCCTACGAAGTACACACTGATCCCGGGCATCTTTATGCTGGTTACCACCCTCGGTGCGCTCTTCTATCAACTTGTTTGGCAGTACCTGCCCGCGGGCAATATCGTTCTCGCGGTGATTGCTGTCATCTTAATGACGCTTGGTGCCGTGATCGCGGTGGAAGTATATCGTCGACTCCGTCGCACAGAGCAAGCGGTGCCACCGGAGAGCGATATTCTTCCCGAACAAGCATAAGCTGATCTCGGTGACCGACCGAATCCCGGCAGGTGTATGACAGAGGTTTTCTACGACGTCGAGACGCAGCGTTCAGCTGATGAAGTTGGGGGGTGGGGCAATACGCACCTTATGCTTGTGTCGGTAGCGGTTTCATGGAGCGAGGAGGATGGTTTTCGCTATTGGAATGAGCAGGAAATGTCATCGTTCCTACAGTATCTCTCCTCCTTTGACCGGGTCATCAGCTTTAATGGCGATGGGTTCGATTCTCGAGTGTTGAGCCATTATGGTGACGTCGCGTTTTTACACTCGAAATCATTCGATGTACTCACCGACCTCAAACGAAAACTCGGACATCGACTCAGTCTTGAATCTATCGCCCAGGCGACACTGGGACTTGGAAAATCAGCCGACGGCATCCAATCCATCAGATGGTGGAAGGAGGGAAAGGTCGATTTGATTCGAGCGTATTGTCAACGCGATGTCGAAGTGTTAATGAACATCGTCGGTTTCGGTCGGAACAATGGATTCATACGTTTCAATGATAAGTTCGGAAAAGAGCAGACTGTGGCTGTGAACTGGAACTGAACCCTCAACGCTTTGCCACCGATTTCCCCCTTCTCCCCATTTTACCTTTGTAGAATCTACAATCTTCTCTTAGCTAAATCCTTTTTTTTAAGCTACAAACGCATATTTTTGGCGGCATGATCTTTGAACCCTTTAGGGCCTCCACACCTACAACGCTTTCTTAGGAGGCCCTATGAAGGGAATGGATACACCCCAGGTGAATGTGTTCAATGCGCAAAAGCTCTCGCGTGGGAGGCGAGAGGATTCAAAGTTTGCGGGAGGATTGTTCGAGGCCGTCTGGCATCATTCGCTTGATGCGATGTGCCTGAGGAACGAATGGGGAATGATCGTCGCAGTGAATCCTGCGTATTCGAGGTTGGTCGAGACAGATCCTCTTGACCTCATTGGCAAGCCCTTTTCAAGGGTATTCAGCTTTGCGCCAGAGGAAGAGTCCACGCTCGAGCGCTTTCGCCAGGAATTCCAACGCCGAACGATAAAGCCGTTTCAATGTCGAGCGATGACCCTTCGATCGGGGAAACAACTCACCGTGGAGTTAACAAGCACGTTCGTTCAATGGAGGTCGGGCGAAACGTTCTTGCTCACCATTGCTCGTGATGTCACCGAACAGTCTCGAGCCCGGCAGCGACTTGAGAAATCGGAAGAAGAATTTCGGAGTATCTTTGAGTCCGTCCACGACGTCATTTTCCTTCTCAATCGACGCGGAATCATAGAGTCGCTCAATCCCGCGTTCGAAAGCGTCACCGGTTGGAGTCGCGTTGAGTGGTACGGCAGGCATTTCTCGGAACTCGTTCCAGAAGAAGACCTGCATCGTATTTGGAAGGTGTTCCGCGAGACGATACGGACGAACAACTCCATTACCCTCGAGCTACGCGTGCCGTCGAAATCGGGGCAGATCCTTGTGGGTGAATTTTGTTGTAAACCATGCGTCAAAGAGGGAAAGGTTGTAGGTATTCTCGGCATTGTTCGCGACATCACCGAAAAAGTGAAAGTAAGGTCGGCTCTGCGCGAAAGTGAAAGGAACTATCGGGAAATGGTCGAGTTTGCCGTTCAAGGGATGTTTCAGAGCACGCCTTCGGGCAAGTTACTGGCAGCCAACCCGGCGTTACTGAAGATGCTCGGCTATGATTCGTTCGAAGAGCTTGCCTCCATTGACCTTCGAAATGCCCTGTATCTGAATCCAGCGGATCGCGACCGGGTTGTTCAGGGTCTTGAAACGGCCGGTGCCAGTCGGGACGTCGAAATTCAACTCAGGCGAAAGGATGGCAAGATTATCACCGTCCTTGAACACGCGCGTGTCGTGAAGGATGAAGAGGGACGGGTGCTCCGCTATGAAGGAATTATCGAAGATATTACAGATCGGAAGGCACTTGAAGCGAAGGTACAAGAGTACCTCGCAGCGCTGAAAGCCTCCGCCGAGTCGCTGAAACAGCTGAACGCTCAGAAGGATAAACTATTCTCCGTTTTATCTCACGACCTTCGTTCACCCTTCAGCAGTATTCTCGGTTTCTGTGAGGTGCTGCTGTCGGAGGGGGATCAACTTTCCAGTACTGAACGGCAGGAATTCATCACCTACATCAAAGACGCGGCAGAACAACAACTCAAGCTGGTGAACAAGCTGCTCGATTGGTCGAGGCTCGAGACGGGAAGGATCAAGATGGATGTGCAAGAGTTGGATTTGTCAACGGTCATCAAATCGAGTGTCGCAACGCTGTTGGGGACGGCTCGCCAGAAAGACATCCTTCTCTATTCTAGCGTACCTCCCAATGTGATGATGCGTGGGGATGCTCAGCTCCTTGTCCAGGTATTCAACAACCTGATCTCGAACGCGTTGAAGTTCACGCCTGCGAAAGGAGTTGTTTCCATCGAACTGAACAACGAGAACGACGCAACATGGGAAATAAAGATTCGTGACACAGGCATTGGTATCCCGAAGGCCGACCTCGCAAAACTGTTCAAGGTCGAAGAGAAGTATACGCGAACCGGCCTCGATGGTGAGATAGGGACCGGGCTTGGTCTTCCTCTCGTCTACGAAATCGTACAAAAGCATGACGGCAGCATCAGTGTGGAAAGCGTCATAGGCGAGGGTACGACGTTCATTCTCCGATTCCCGAAATGTGTTGACGACGCCACCAAGGTTGTGATGATCGTCGACAATGATCGCGGCGTGCGTGCTATGCATAGCCGCTACCTCCACAAACTTCTTCCGCATGCCGAAGTCTTAGCTGCTTCAGACGGTGAGGAGGCACTCAAGCTTGCAGCCCTCAAGAGGCCGGATTTGATCTTAACCGACTATGCAATGCCCGGCATGAATGGTTACGAACTACTCTGTCGCTTGAAAAAGGAAGGTAGCTTGAAGGAAGTTCCGGTGGTTGTAATTACTGGGGAGGACTCGGTAGCGAGCAGAGAGGCCCTGGCACTTTCGGGTGCAGCCGAAGTCTTGTCAAAGCCCGTCTCGATGGATGCTTTCGGGGAAGTGCTCCGGCGCTATGTAGGAGGCGTGGATCGCTTGCACCGAGATCTGGCCCTCCCTGCCTTCGACTCGGGAAGCGTGAATTCGTTTTGAACCCTCATGGGCTCTGTTGTTGTTGAATTTTCTCGCTGCGCGGAAACGTACGGAACGTCCGGAGCAAGGCATCGACCTGCCAGATGAGTTTCTTCTTCTCGACGCGTGGAGCGAAAATGGAGCCGTCGAGCATGTAGATGCGTCCGGTTGCTTCGTCGTACAGCGTGTAATTGACGAATGGCCCTCCACCGCTCTTATCGCTGAACCGCCAATTCCCGCGCGTCTCGTATGCAAATCGGTCGAGGAAGTTGACCTTCTCGATGCTGAGATGGTACGGTGCAATCTGCACGTACGCATCGTCATCCACGGTGCGGAGGAATCTACGAGTCAGGGTATCCCGCAGGGCGAGGACGAACGCATCGGTGAGGATGGTGGGATCGGTCGTGTCGATCCAGTGTACGAAGATCCAGCGCTCCATGTCAGCCGGATTTGCGCGCCGCACCCAGAAGAACCGGGCACTCGCTGAATCGATGGCAACGAAGTAATCGTGTTGAATTGTCATCGTCCAACCGTACTTCTCTTCCAACTTCTTCTCGATCTCCTTCTTGTGATATTTCTCCTCGGCCATGATCGTCTGCGTTTCGCGCTTCAGCGCCATGTTGTGGAAATAATACAGCAAATCGGCCGCGTGATTTTCGATAGCGTGTTTCAGAATCGTCGAATTCACTCCCGTCAGGAACATCAGCAACTGATTGCGGGCACGCGAGTCGTATTTGGTGAAATAGAACTCTTTCTGCTCCTCCACTAACTTCCGAACCTGCGGGTCGAGCGATTGTCGGACGTATTCGGCAACCGCCCCCGTTCCATCGAGCGGTGCCACAATGAGCCGGTTTTTGTGTCGCTCAAACGCGCCAAACTGTTCAAAGTCGACTCGCCGAAGCGTGAACCAGCGCTCTGGTTGCGGTGTAAAGACGGTATCCTCGAAGGCGAAGCGAAGCGTCGGTTCCAGTTCGAGCCACGTCGTGCTGTCAGCGAAGACGATGATTTCATCATCTTCCCCAATGGGTGCGAGCTTCGCGTCTCCGCAGCCGATCAACAGAACTGCAACAAGCTGTAAAGGAAGGGTTCTCTTCACGGGTATTTTCATGGTCAAATCCTCAGTTCCATTGCCTTATTAGGGAAAAGAGTTGTGAACAAAAAACTAAACGTGCATGCATAAATCAAGACTTGGGAGGAGAAGGGAATAGAGTCCCCACATCGTCAGGCCGATGCTGATGGGAACGGTGATGTTATCGTCGAGACGAAAGGAGAGTGATTCCACGAGGGTGCCTACTGCGGCCGCAACAAGAGCAATGGCGTATTCTGTCGGCAGCCCTTCCAGCTTGGGTGTGAAGAAGACGACAACGACTGCCGTTACGAAAAACGCGAGGGTCCCTTCGGCGCTCTTGCGGAGGAATCGCCTTCGCCCGAATCTGCGTCCGATCAGGGCCGACGAAGTGTCGGAAATGATGAGGATTGCAAAGGCGGTCAGCGTAATCAGTTTTGGGAAAACGAGCACACAAAAGGTAGCGGAGAGGAGAATATTCGTTGCGCCGTTGAGACGGATAGTTGTATGGTCCGCCTCATGTTTCCGCAGGAGCCATCCGAACCAACGGTAAAACCAATCGGAGGTGCTTTTGTGATAGTAACGGGCGAGGTCGACCGAGAGAAAGGCGAGCGTAATGGGGATGAGCACTGTGAGCGCCAGCTCACGAGTGATGAAGGAATAGATGATAGGTATGGAGAGGGAGGTCAGGTGGATACCCTTCCGCACAAGCTCATACCGAAAATCGATCGTTGCTTTTTCCTCGAGGGATCGCCGTTCGCCGGAGGGGGGTGGCGGGGGGACCGACACCTCAGGTCGCATACCACTCATGATCCCTTCTTGGGTTTCGCAGCTTCGTTTGTTTCAGTCGCGGGCGAGGCGGCAGATTCCGGTTGACCGTTCTTTCTGCGCTCGGTCGGCGGCAGCTCTTCGCCACGGATGATCTTATCGATCTCCTCGGAATCAAGAATCTCACGCTCGAGCAACGCGTTCGCAAGCCGGTGAAGCGTTTCGATGTCTTCTCGCAGGATTTTCTCCGCGCGCTTCATCGAGGTTGTGACGATCTTCTTCACTTCGTCGTCGATCATAATGGCGGTCCGTTCGCTGAAGTTGCGCGACCGCGTGATTTCGCGACCGAGGAACAATTCTTCCTCCCGGGCGCCGTACGCCAACGGTCCAAGTTTTTCACTCATTCCCCATTCACAAACCATCTTGCGGGCAAGCTCAGTAGCGCGTTCGATGTCGTTTCCGGCCCCCGTGGTGAGCTGGTTGAAGATGATCTTCTCCGCAGCGCGCCCTCCCAGCGCGTACGTGATCATCGCCTCAAGATACTCCTTGGAGTATGTGTGCTTTTCGTCGATTGGGAGATACGTTGTAACACCCAACGCCCGACCGCGTGGAATAATGGTTACTTTGTGAACAGGATCGGCATCCGGGAGATGTTTCGCTACGAGGACGTGTCCAGCCTCGTGGTATGCGGTGACGCGCTTCTCGCGATCGGAAATGATCATTGTCTTTCGTTCCATGCCCATCATCACCTTGTCTTTCGCCTCCTCGAAATGGCGCATCGTCACAGCTTTGCTGTTTTGACGTGCGGCGAGAAGAGCAGCTTCGTTGACAAGATTGGCAATATCCGCGCCCGAAAGACCAGGGGTTCCTTTCGCCAGGACGTCGAGCTTCACATCCTCCGCAAGCGGAATGTTTTTCGTGTGAACGCGGAAGATGCCTTCGCGACCCTTCACGTCCGGTCGGTCAACCACCACCTGCCGGTCGAATCGGCCGGGACGCAACAATGCGGGATCAAGTACGTCGGGACGATTCGTCGCTGCGATGATAATCACACCGCTGTTTTGCTCAAAGCCATCCATCTCCACGAGGAGCTGGTTCAATGTCTGTTCGCGTTCGTCGTGTCCGCCCCCTAAGCCGGCCCCGCGGTGACGACCCACCGCGTCGATTTCATCGATGAAGATGATACACGGAGCGTTCTTCTTTCCCTGTTCGAACAGATCGCGCACGCGGCTCGCCCCGACGCCGACGAACATTTCAACAAAATCGGCTCCGCTGATCGAAAAGAAAGGAACGCCCGCCTCGCCGGCGACCGCTCGTGCCAACAATGTTTTGCCCGTTCCGGGAGGACCCAACAAGAGTACGCCGCGTGGTATCTTCCCCCCTAACTTTTGGAACTTCGAGGGTTCCTTGAGGAACTCGATGATCTCCTGTAGTTCGATTTTCGCCTCGTCTGCTCCAGCAACGTCCTGAAACGTTACCTTCGTCATCCCTTCGGTCAGCAATTTTGCACGACTCTTGCCGAAGGAAAAGAGGCCTTTGGTTCCACCGGCACCGACTTGCATGCGACGGAAGATAATCAACCAAATGCCTATGAGGAGAATCCAGGGCAAGGTTGAGACCAACACGCTCATCCAGGTGCTGTCTTCCTTTACGATATTGAACTTTAATCCTTTCGCGTTCCACGTCTCGATAACGGCATCGTCGATGTTCGAGTAGGGGAGTGTGAGAAGAATACGGGTGGCGTTCGGAGCGCGCTTTCCACTGGCCGTCGTCAAATCCATCGGCGCTGTGAGCTTGCCGTGGAAATCGTAATTATTGAAATCCGATTTCTTGATGATCGCTTCGGCAATTTTCCCGTCGTTCAGAAGCGCTTGATACGTCGTGAAGCTGATCTCATACTCGGTCTCCTCCGTGCTCTTGAAGGCGAGCATAATGAGATACACAGCCAGCAGGATACCGAGCCATCCAGCGATCATCCTTCCGACTTTATTCCAATTGAAATCGTCTTCGCGCAGCGGTTTCTGTCCCTTCTTCTGGGGGCGTGGAGGAGCGCCCCCCCGTTTTTTCTGGGAACCGTTCTTCTTATCGTCCGACTCTTCGTACATCCATCTGTTCATAATTACTCCTTCGTGCTTACCGTGGCCCCGCATGGGCCTCGCCTCGTTGGGTAGATCCCTCCACCGTTGTATCTTGAGGGACCAGCCGGTAAATCGCCCGCAAGTTACGAACTTTTTGAGCATAGTCCAACCCGTACCCAATGACAAATTCGGGCGGAATCTCAAATCCAACATAATCAATGGGAAAACTTACTTTCGCGACGCTCTTCTTCAGAAGCAGCGTTACCACGCGGAATGAGGCCGGATGTTCTTTCATCACAAGCTTCTTCATGAAGTCGATCGAGAGGCCTGAATCGACCACGTCCTCCACCACAATAATGTCTCTCCCTGTCACCTGACAATTGAGGTCTTTCAACAGCTTGACCTGACCGGATGAGATCTTTGCATCGCCATAGCTGGAGAGCTTGAGAAAGTCAACTTCGCAATCGACGGTAATCTCCCGAATCAGATCGGAAAAGAAAATGAAGGATCCATTCAGGATGCCAATGAAGATCGGGATTTTCCCCTCGTAATCGCGGTTAATCTGAGCGGCCAGCTCTTTGACTCGTTTCTGGATAGTAGCTTCGCTGAGAAAGAGCGTGAAGCGATCTCCGTTAACGACGACCTCGTTGAGCATGTATGTGTAGGAGACGTTATGAATGAATTGTGGGAGTGTACGTCAGTTTTGCCGCGACCCGAGTCTGTGGTGTAATGCGAAAACGGTGATCAAGTCGCCGGCCGCAGATCCAGACGATCTCTCCATCGGACACCAAGAGCGGAACTCTCCGTTTTTCAAATCGGGGGACCTTCTGATCGATCAAGAAATCACTCACTTTCTTTCGACGATTGAGTCCAATGGGAAAAAAAACATCCCCCTCGTGCCACGGTCGAACGACTAAATGCCTTCCCAACTTTTCTGCATCAATGTATTCGGATGTTTCATCCTTTTCAAACGTCGTTGGCAGCGTTTGAAGTCGATGGAGTGTCAGCCGGAATGGAGGGAGTTCAAGCGTTCCGTTCATCGAAACGGAAAGTTCAAACGCCTCCTCCTGCTGCTGGTGCAAGAAAACGAGGTGATCACGATCTCGATAAACGCTCCAACTACGCGAAAGTTGCACAGAGCGTCCCGTCGGTTGTGAACAGAGATCAACCAGAGCACGTACCTTTTCCGCGTGAATGTGAACTCCAGCTCCACGCAATGCCCGCAACGCAACGTGTTCTGCAATGAACGTCGGTTCCGCAAGAAGCGCCGGAATGGAAAGATGAAGCCTCCGCTCCGAGTCGTACCATGCAATCCGGTCCCAACGAGAAGCCACCGCCCGATCGATGTGATCGTCCAAACGTCGCGCGGAATCCGCGAAACGGTTCAAGAGGTCGACGACATCGGTCCGAAGTTGATCGTGCAACGAAGGAACAACCATCTTCCGGAGATAATTGCGCGTGTAGTGGAGTGAGTCGTTCGACGAATCGTGCCGGAACGGGACGGCATTCGTTCTCACAAACTCCTCTAAATCAGATCGCCGGGCAAACAGGAGTGGGCGAATGATGGAACCTTCCGATCGGAACAACGGGATTCCCGCGAGACCTCGAATTCCTGTCCCCCTTAAAACATTCAGCAAAACGGTCTCGGCATTGTCGTCGGCCTGATGCGCGGTTGCAACGTAGGATGCCGAGCATGCGCGGCGGGCTCGCTCGAAGAACTCATAACGAAGCTGTCGGGCTGCCTGCTGTTTCGAAAGATGCAGCTCGTGCGCCACAGCCGCGGTGTCTGTGCGTTCGACATACGTTGGGACATCAAGTGCTCTTGCCTCTTCCCGCACAAATTCCTCGTCTCGGTCCGATTCCTCTCCCCGCAGTTGGTGGTTTACGTGAGCGATAGCCAATTGAAGGTTCCATCGTTCTCGGATCCCCTTGAATAAGGTCAGCAGAGCCATCGAATCCAGACCGCCACTCACGGCAAGGAGGATCGAATCCCCGCGCCGCAATCCGAGGCGCGAGCCAAGATGCTGTTCGAATTGCTCTTCGAGAGTTCGACGTTCAGTCTTCATGGGTGTGGGAACATGAAACACTTTGACCCCAACAGTCGCTGGGGTCAAGCTTCGAGCACATTGCCGTATGGACTCCATAGCACCCCACCAGTCGAGATGGGGTCGATCGGGCGTGGAACAGAACCCGCGAGCTACCATGATTCGAATCCCGTCTCTCCGGCCTTGGCGGAACGACGGGATGCTCATTCCGACATTGGTGTTTGTGTCACCGCGTTCGCTGAGATTGGTCGGAATGGCAGTAGCGGGGGAGGGATTCGAACCCACGACCTACGGATTATGATTCCGGCGCTCTAACCAGCTGAGCTACCCCGCCGATGTATGTGAGGACACCCCTCTAAAACAAAAATTGACTATTGAGACGTCAATAGTCGCATGAAGTGCACTGCAACGTGGTTCGAAGATAGTCTATTTAGGCCTCAGAAGCAAGCCTTATCCAACCAGCTGCGATTTGACAGAAAGGTTAAGAATCTCGAGCATCCATCCCTGAGGAACTTTCAAATTTGGAGAGTTGACTCTTTAAGCGCTCGTTCTCGATCAATAGCTCTTGGTATATCTGGCCAAGAATTGTGTTCAACGCAAGGAGTTTATCGAGCTCCTCGGCGCATCGATCAAAGAACTCTGCATCTCTTTGCTGTTTGGGGCGGTATGAGGTGGTAGAAGACACGTCGCAACCCCGATGATTGGAAGCTATCGGGCACCGTCTAATGGTCTGGATGTCGTTCCGATGACTCTGGTTCGAAAAGTCGAAGATGTTTGAAGTCGTCAAATTCTCGCAATCGCATAATCGGTGTAAGCCCTCCCAGAGTCGGCAACGCTCGATGATTATTGTGGAAGAAGAGAAATCGAATCAGTTCGTCGATGAGGTTTTCCTCGATCCTCTGATCGAGTGAGCCTTCGAAGACACCGCCAAACGTTAATCGCACAACGCTCGCAAGAACCGGATCGCGATGAGGCTCGATGATAAGAGTGTGTTTGATCCCTCGTCCCTCCATGGTTGCGGTAAGTCGATTATGAGACGCAAAAGTCGCAGGAGAGCCGAAGGGGGGTGCGTTTCCCGTTCGAATTTCTGAAATGGGAAAGGGGTACCGATCGCGAATATGATCTACGAAATCAATTGCGGACCCGAGAGAAGGGGTGAGGTAGATTCGTGCGATCTGCAGATGCGTGCAGATATCGATTGCGGAAAAGAGTGTCGGTTCGAATTGCTGTGGTCGAAGCGATAGCCGCCGCGATTCAACATAAACAAGACTCCCCGGCTCTGGTGCCATTTTTCGTATGTAATATGTCAGGTTGTTCATCGTGTGCATCCCCACCACATGCAATTCCTGCAGGATTTCTGCGATGCCGTTGGACATGAGAAGACCTCTCGATCACTGTTCTGTATGACTTGTTAAGAGCTTCCCCTCATAGCACCATCGTCGTGCCAGAGTTTCGATCTCGAATGCCTGTTCATGACGCGCCGGCCACCACAAAAAACCCCTCAGATCAAGCGATTATGGGTGCGGTCCACCGAAAGCATCAGGCTTGCGAGTGTAAATTCTACAATCTACCGAGGAAGGGGTGAGGATTTCTTATCTTGATTTTACTTCGGTGGATAAATATATTGGCACACCAGCTTGTGAAATTGAATGATATCATTTCGAGAAGCCCAAGAGCTGATCGCCCATCACTGTCAACCCCTTTCGTCAGAGACCGTCCCCATCTTTGAGGCCCACCATCGCGTTCTCGCCGAGGATGTTGTTGCAGAATGCAGCCTGCCGCCATTCGACAACTCATCTATGGATGGTTTTGCATTCCGATCTTCGGACACCCAGGGGTACGCAGCGGATGGTTTGGTGCGGCTTCGACTCGCTGGTGAAGTGAGCGCTGGCACGGTTCAACACGATCCCGTTGCTCCGGGTACAGCAGTGCGCGTTATGACCGGTGCGCCTCTTCCTCCGGGAGCCGATACGATCCTTGAGCAAGAACTGGTGCAGGTTGTGAACGGATCGATTCGATTTTCCGGACCCGTTCTCGCGGGGCGCAACATCAGACGGGTGGGAGATGATATCCAAAGAGGTGAAGCAATCCTCAAGCGGGGCGAACGGCTGTGCGCGGCTCACCTCGGCGTGCTTGCATCCATCGGCAGAAAAGAGCTACGAGTTGTCCGAAGGCCTACCGTTGCCATCGTCACAACAGGGAATGAACTGGTGGAGATTGACGAACCTCTTCGGCCGGGCAAAATCAGGAATAGCAACCTTTACTCTCTTTGGGGACTCGTCAAAGAACAGGGTGCTCAGCCCATCCTCCTTCCGACGACATCGGACGATGAGCGCGCATTGACGGAGGTTCTGACGATCGGATTGCAGAGTGATGTGCTGCTCACGTCGGGAGGGGTATCCGTTGGGAAGTATGATCTGGTCTTGAAAGCTCTGGAGAAGATGGGAGTAGAGATTGTCTTCTGGAAAGTTAATATCAAGCCGGGTATGCCTGTGGCTTTCGGTATCTCGCGGCAACGCGAGCGAACGACACGGGTGTTTGCACTTCCGGGAAATCCTGTCTCGACGATGGTAACGTTTTTTCAATTCGCGCGCCCCGCACTTACACGACTCGAAGGTGAGGAGATAAAAAAGTTCCTTACTCTACGAGCCATTTTGGATCAGGACATCGAGAAAAAAGATGCAAAGCGTCACTTCAGTCGAGGAGTTGCAAGGAATGAAAACGGAAAAATTTTTGTACGGACGACCGGTTCACAAAATTCCGGCGTCCTTACATCGATGGTTGCTGCAAATTGCTTGATCATTCTGCCTGAAGATGTGCGCACCCTCAAAAAGGGGGATGAAGTTCAGATTGAAATGTTGAGGACCATGTAAATGAGAGTGACGTTGCTCCTTTTTTCCGTCGCGAAAGATCTCGCAGGATTCGACACGAAGGAACTTGAGCTTCCCGATGGCGCGACGACAGATGACGTACTCGAAATGCTTTCCAAACTCAATTCGGGATTTCGCGCATGGAACGGCAAACTCCGTTTTGCGGTGAATCAGGAGTACGTGCCGGCCCATTACGAACTTCAACCGGGGGACGAAGTGGCGATGATTCCCCCTGTGAGCGGTGGATAGAACGATATCTTGAGGAGGATTCGAAGTTCCTCCGTCAAACGATGATACGCATCACCAAAGAACCCATCGATCTTCAGTCGATCGTCCAGGCTGTTATCACTCCAGCGTCTGGGGGCATCAACGTCTTTGTCGGCACGACACGTAATCACGCACGAGGGAGAGACGTTGACCTTTTGGAGTACGAGGCGTATGAACCCATGGCTCTGAGAATGATGCAACGGATTGTAGAGGACGCGAGAGGGCGTTGGCCCCTCCATGCCGTCGCAGTTGTTCACCGTCTGGGTCGCGTCGAAGTGGGGGAAGTGAGCGTGGCGATCGCTGTTTCATCCGCGCACAGGAATGAAGCGTTTGAAGCCTGTCGATTCCTCATCGATGAATTGAAGCGCGTCGTCCCGATTTGGAAGAGGGAGTATTTCTCCGACGGGTCGGTGGAATGGTCACAGCAAACGCACGAACAGGTTCTTTCTTCAAAAACGTAAACTCGAAAATGTCTCACATCCCCCTTTCATCATCTCCTCTGCTGGTCGATTCCTTCGGTCGCGTCGTGGATAATCTGAGGATATCGGTAACGGATCGGTGTAATTTCCGATGCCGTTACTGCATGCCCGAAGAGGGGATGACCTGGATGGATAAGTCCGAGCTCCTCACCTTTGAAGAAATTGAACGCCTGACTCGTGTCTTTGCTGCACTCGGTATCAGGAAAATCAGATTGACCGGTGGTGAACCCCTGATGCGAAAAGACCTGCATCTGTTGATCGAGAAGCTCGCCCGCCTCGATGGTTTGAAAGATATCGCTCTCACCACCAACGGTTATTTTCTGTCCGAACAAGCGGTGCAGCTTTACAAGGCAGGACTCCGCCGCATCAACGTGAGTCTGGATTCACTCGATCCGGTGAAGTTCAGTTTGATGACACGACGCAATTACTATTCAAAGATTTGGGAAGGATTGGAGGCGGTCGAATCCCTCGGTATTCGTCCCGTCAAACTGAATGTAGTGCTCATTCGCGGTATCAATGACGATGAGATTGGTAGATTCGCCTATTTCGCGAGGACGAAACCCTTTATCATCCGTTTCATCGAGTTCATGCCGATCGGCGCGAACGACGACTGGAGCAAGGACAAGGTTGTGACAACCGCGGAGATCATCTCGACGATCGAGCGGGACATAGGAAAGCGGCTGGTTCCTGTCGAACGACGCGGTGTCCAACCTGCCGACCGGTTTGTGTTCGAGGATGGAATCGGGGAGATCGGATTTATCAGCTCGGTGAGTGAACCATTTTGTGAGCACTGCAATCGCGTACGCATGACCTCGGATGGTAAACTACGCACATGTCTGTTCTCACTTGTTGAGACCGACCTGAAATCGCTGTTGCGCAACGGTGCATCCGATGAATCGCTCTCGCGTGCTATTAGGGATGCCGTGGCAAAAAAGGAAGCGGGACATTTAATCAATCAGCCGACGTTCGTACGCCCTTCACGCACCATGTCGCAAATTGGGGGATAGCTCCGCACTACTTCATCACCGCCTCGAGGACTCATCCATGAAGCCCGGTCTCATCGTCTTATGCTCTCTTCTTCTCACCGCGTGCACGCGATCGGGAGATGACGCCACATCCATCGCCAGAAGCACCGAAGCGGATGCGGAAGCAGTCCGACAACTCGTGCGTTCCCTTGCCGCCGGGATGGAAAGCGCCCTCAACGGTCAAGCGATCGATACCGACAGTCTGCTGGATGTGTATTACGATCCGGAAATTTACTACGTCACCGCGTGGGGGTGGACGGAGCCGCTTGATTCAACGAAGTCACGTCTGCGTCGGTCCATCCCACGCATCAGCGAATACACCAACAGCGTCGAAAACCTCCAGGTCAAAGTATATGGTGACGTCGCATACGCAACGTACATCCTTCGTCAGAATCAACTGGTCGATGGCTCTCCGCTGGATGAGTACCTTCCCACAACACTCATCTTGGAACGGCGCGGCGAGAATTGGAAGATCGTGCATGCTCATCGCTCAACCGACGTAGAGACGATTCAACAATATCTCGCGTTCCAGCAGCGGGCTACAGGAAAGTGAGGAGCGATGCAGAAGTTGCTGTTGTGTTGGTTGATCGGTTCGGGGCTGACAGGCTGTTCAATGACGGCAAGAGTCGGAGTCGAAAAACAGAGCGAAGGAGGAGCGTTGTTTCAATCCGCTTGCGCCACATGCCATCGGCTTCCGGAACTTGATCTCTACCCTTTTACGACATCGCAGTGGGAGGCCTTGCTGCAGGATCATAGGGTGAATAATGGATTGGACACGGTGTTGACTTCACAGCAAGTTCAGGATGTTACTCGCTATATTGTGTCACGAACGAGCAGGTAGCAAGATTCTTCAACGCACAAATCAAAGCCGAACCGTTGGCGGGTTGTTCGAAAAGAAAACCGAAAAGACGCGAAGGACGCCAAGGAGAAAAAAAGAACACATCGCAAGTCGAATATGGGGTTGTTTGAGAAAAAACTGGAGGTCAAAGGTGTGAACGCCTTCGGCAAGCCAAAGGTTCCTCCCGGGCAAACGCCGACTTCCAAGTTCCCGGTGTTGACGTACGGTGAGACGCAGAGAATTCGTAGAGAAGATTGGAGTCTCTCTGTGTGGGGATCGGTAGAAGAAGAGAGGACATGGAACTGGGATGAATTTTTGAAGCTTCCCCAAACGAAAATCCGAGCCGACTTCCATTGTGTGACGCATTGGAGCCGTTTCGATGACGAGTGGGAAGGGGTATTATTCCGCGACCTTGTCCGGCACATCAAACTCAAACCTGAAGCGAAATTCGTCCTCCAACACGCCTATGGCGGATACACAACAAATCTCCCGCTCGACTGGATGATCAAGGAAGATGTGATTCTTGCTCACACCTTCAACTCTGAACCCTTGCCGGAGGAGCATGGCGGTCCTGTGCGCGTCTTCACCCCTCGCCGTTATGCCTGGAAGGGAGCGAAGTGGATCCGGGGATTCGAGTTCCTTGCCAAGGATCGACCGGGGTTTTGGGAGATGAACGGTTACAGCAACACCGCCGATCCGTGGAAAGAGGAGCGGTTTTGGTAGGTCGAGTTCACAGCAACCATTCAACGAAGACGGAGAAATGATGTCCAAACTGACCTGCGCGATCCTTCTCGTAGTCGTCATAGCCGGGTGCAGATCAAGCCGGCCCGAGCCGGCGCTCTTCCCGGAAACCATTCCGCCGAACCACTGTCGTGTTGTCGGCACGGTGATGGCGATTGATCCCTCTCTTTCTTCCGCTCAGCCAAATGACCCGTGCGCCAAGGCACCGTGTCGGGCCTCCATTCGAATCGACGAGGTGGTCGGATACGGGGCGGCATTTACACCGCCGCTTTCGAAGGGAGACGTCATCGAGGTACAGTTTGCTTTCACGACGGGGGACACAAGGAGCATCTTCCCCGACTTGGCGCAGCATTTTCCCGGCGTAACAACCGGTACGAAGGTGAAGGCCGATCTCCAATCGAACGATGCGCGCAAAGGGAGCGAGAGTGGGAGAAACATCTTTACCATCTTTTTCTATCAAGTTCAACCATCATCCACGGAGGCGAAATGAAACATTTGCGGCTTCATCTTATTATGCTGGTCGTGGCCGCTCTTGCGACGTCCACATACTTTTTCTCTGCAACAACGAGTTATGATCGTGCGCGATGGAATCTCAAACAAGTGAAGAAATCGTTCCGGTCAGCCGATAATCCACACGGCCGATGGGAGTATGAACGAATGATGCTGGTCGATCCGGCGACCGGCGAGATACCGGCGAACATTCGGCAACGCGAACTTGAATTTGCCGAGACGTTGCCTTCACGAGAGCGGAGGTCCATTCTGAACAAAGGAACCGGCACCGTTGCAGCGACCTGGACCTCACGCGGTCCGTTCAATGTCGGCGGCCGCACTCGCGCACTTGCTTACGATATCTCTAACGACAACATCATCCTTGCCGGCGGCGTCTCTGGAGGAATGTGGCGCTCCACGAACGGCGGCTCGTCGTGGACTCGCACGACCAGCCTCGCTATCTCCGTCCAAAGCGTTACGTGCCTTGCACAAGATACACGGTCGGGCAAGACGAACACATGGTATTACGGCACGGGCGAGTTTCTCGGGAATTCCGCGACCGGAGGCGGACCGGGCTTCTATCACGGAGACGGCATCTACAAGTCGACTGATGGCGGGATAACGTGGAATGTCCTCTCCTCCACCGTCTCCGGAACGCCGCACCAATGGGATGGGGATTTTGATTATGTCTGGAATATCGTTGTGGATCGGTCGAACACAACGCAGGACGAGGTTTACGCCGCTGTGTACGGCGGCATTAAACGATCGACGAACGGCGGAACCTCATGGTCGAATAGTCTGGTCGCCGATCAAAACCTCGCCTCAGGGGCATTCGTAGATGTTGCCATCACATCGAACGGCGTCGTGTACGGAACGGTCAGTTCCGACGCTACATCGCAAGAAGGAATTTTTCGTTCGACAGACGGGGTGACGTGGAGTAACATTACCCCGGCAGGATTTCCATCCATCTATCGAAGAATCGTCATCGGCATCGCGCCATCCAATGAAAACATCGTCTATTTTCTTGCTGAGACTCCAAGCAGCGGCGTTCACGGTCACAGCCTGTGGCTCTACAACGCTTCCACGGGCACATGGACGGATCGGTCGGTCAACATCCCTTCTTTTGGCGGTGCGGTGGGCAACTTCGATTCTCAACGATCGTATGATCTCGTCATCCGAGTGAAGCCGGATGACCCGAATTTCGTTTTGATCGGAGGGACAAATCTCTATCGCTCCACGGACGGTTTTGCCACGGCAGCGAATGTGAGTTGGATTGGCGGATACTCACCCGCCAACGACATCAGCCGCTATCCCAACCAACATCCCGATCAGCATGCACTCATCTTTCATCCTTCCAATCCGAATGTGCTCTTGGCCGGTCATGATGGGGGAGTCAGCAGGACGACAAACATCCAGGCGACCAGCGTCTCGTGGACGCTCCTGAACAACGGCTACCTTACGACCCAATTCTACACCCTCGCGGTCGATCAAGCGACGGCAGGAAATAACGTGGTGATAGGAGGGATGCAGGATAACGGAACCTATTTCGTGAACAGCGCTTCCCCTACGGCTTCGTGGACAGACATCTTTTCGGGAGACGGAGCTTATTGTGCCATCACCGATAACCGGACAGCCTATTACGTCTCCAGTCAAAATGGGACGACGTATCGTCTTGTTCTTTCCTCGACGGGATCACTCCAGGCATTTCGTAACGTGACACCCGCGAACGCGAGCGGATTTCTTTTCATTAATCCTTTCCAACTCGATCCGAACGATAATCGTCGAATGTACATGGCGGGTGGTCGTACCATCTGGCGAAATAACGATCTCTCTGCTGTCGCGAACAACAACGACAACAACAAGCTCACAACAAACTGGGATTCTCTCTCGACTTCCACAATATCAAATGGATCGATCACTTCGCTGGCCGTCTCTCGCACGCCGGCAAATCGATTGTATTTCGGGACATCGGCCGGTCAAGCGTATCGGATGGAGAACGCTCATATGGGCAATCCGACCCGAAGCTCGATTACCGGTTTCGGTTTTCCATCAAACGGGTTTGTGAGTTGTATCGCGATTGATCCGGCGAACGCGGACAACGTTCTTCTTGTATTCTCCAACTACAACGTTCACAGTCTGTTCTGGAGCACCAACGGCGGCACAAGTTGGACGACGGTGGGAGGAAACCTCGAACAGAATCCGGATGGAACGGGGAATGGTCCTTCCGTGCGATGGGCAACGATCTTACCGACGGGCACCTCGACGATGTATCTCGTCGGGACGAGTGTCGGTCTCTACTCGACGACCACACTGAATGGCATGCAAACCGTGTGGGCACAGGAAGGAGCGAACGTCATCGGTAAAGTCGTTGTGCCGATGGTCATCTCCCGGCCGGTGGATGGTCTCGTTGTTGCCGGAACTCACGCCAACGGGATCTATACGGCAACGATCACCGGAAGCACGAGCGTGGAATTGGTTGATGGTTTTCCGCCAGAGCGGTTCGAACTGCTGCAGAACTATCCGAATCCGTTTAATCCAACAACGACAATACGATTTTCACTCCCATCTGCCCGCAAAGTGAGACTCGTCGTCATCGATGTTGCAGGTCGGGTGGTGCGTGAGCTGGTCGACGAAGAGAAGGCGCCGGGAACCTACTCGGTGGTCTGGAACGGAAAAGATCGGAGCGGGTTTGACGTTGGCAGCGGAACGTACTTTTACCGATTGGAGTCTGGTGGTGATCGCTCGGTGCGAAGGATGATATTGGTGCGTTAACGAAGGCAAGTCCGGTCACGATCCCCGTGTTCGTATTTCGCATTTCAGAGGGAGTACCCATGCGCGTGACATTCTTGATGATGCTGATCTTCATTTTGTCGTGTTCCTCATCGATGAACCTAACAAGAGAAGAGGCTGCAAAACTGGATCCGGTCCTCCACAAAATCTTTCTTTCCGGTGAGTCGGACGAATCGCAACTCGATGTCGGGAGAAGGAAAGATGGAGAAAAGGAGTACGCTGTCATCATCCGTACGTCGGATGTGGAGGCATTGCGGTCTTCCGGCATCACGCCGGGGAGCGTTTTTGACGACGTTGTGACGGCGCGTGTGACGAAGAACGAATTGAGGAAAGTACTGAGACTTTCCGCCGTTCGAGCCGTACAAAACGGTTCGAAAAACGTTTTGCACTAAGCGGATGGGCCATCAATCTTCAGGAAGGGCATGCCTATGAAGTGGTTTCTGCGTGCAGTGATTTTTCTGGTGGTTGCTGTCGGTGTCGCGTTGGGACAAAGTCTCAACAAGCATGAAGCTGCGAAACTTCATCCCACGTTCCAAGCCGTCCTCTCACATCACACGTCTCAGCGTGCGATCCAGTCAAGCGTTATGCCTCCGGAGGCTGTTGCCCTCTCGCAACATGGCGAACCTGTCTACGAGGCTATCATTTTGACGAGTGATGTCGAGGCAGTTCGCCGGGCGGGGGTGCATGTCAATTCTGCATTTGAGTCGTTTGTGACGGCTCGTCTGACGGCCGAGGAGTTGCTTCGATTGGTCAGAATGCCGGGGGTGCGTTCCATCGATCCCGGTTCGATCAATTTTCCCCAGCTTGATTTGAGTGTGCCGGAGATGGGTGTGAATCTGCTGCACTCTGGATTTCTTAACAACACGTCGTACAAAGGGAAAGGAGTCATTGTTGTCATCTACGACACCGGCATCGATTTTCGTCATCTGGACTTTCGGGATCCTCTCGATACAACGAAGAGCAGAATCCTCTTCATTTGGGACCAGACGATAACGGCGGGAGCGGGCGAAAATCCACCCGCGGGGTACTCATACGGAGTCGAGTACACGAAAGCGCATATCGAAGATGAGATCGATGGAACACCCAAAGGGTACGTTCGCCAGCGCGATACGAACGGACACGGCACCCACGTCGCCGGAACGGCGGTCGGAAATGGCGCTTCCTATGGATTCAAGTACATCGGTGTGGCGCCGGAAGCGGATATCATTGTTGTCAAAGGGGGAGATGGTTCGTTCAGCGAGCCGCGAATGATCGATGGGCTGAACTATGCCCGAACAAAGGCGCTAGAGCGTGCAAAGCCGGTCGTTGTGAATTGGAGCATTGGTGGACAGAGCGGTCCACACGATGGAACGCGCAGCTACGAAGTAGCGGTCAATCATTTCGTTGGAAGCCCGGGACGCGTGGTTGCCATTTCCGCCGGCAACGATGGTGCGAGTCCTATCCATGTCGGCGGCAATTTGTCATCAGGAGCTACCGCCACATTTACTCTTACCGTCCCATCCTACACGCCAACGTCCGGCACGGCGAACGATCAGTTTTTGCTCGATCTCTGGTTCGATGGTCCGACGAACGCAACCATTACCGCCACCGTAACATCCCCGGGAGGCGTCACCTACACGCGCAGCCGTGACGAAACCGGAACGGCACCGAATACCACAGATGGCACGATTGATCTCTACAACTACGTCAGTAACCTCAACGGACAGCGCAACATCCTGCTGTACGTGCGCGATGCAACGGCGAGCAGCCCCGCTCCGAGATCGGGCACGTGGACCCTCACACTCTCGAATGTCGGAGCTTCGATGCAGTACGATGGGTGGCTCGCGCTCCGGACCGTTGGAAACCAGACCGTCACTCTGAGCGGCGGCAACACAAGCAAGACGGTCTCGATGCCCGGCACGGCTCAGGGCGCTATCACGGTTGCATCGTATGTCACAAAGTGGAGCTGGACGGCATATGACGGACGAGGTTGGACCTACACAGGCACAAATAGAACGTCAAACATCTCAACTTTTAGTAGCATCGGACCGACTCGTGACGGGAGAATGAAGCCGGACATTGCCGCTCCTGGTCAAGGGATCTCCGCTGCCCTGTCGGCCGCCGTCGATACAAGCACGTTAACGACACGCATGATGCCGGGAATACGACACTACCTAACACAGGGCACGAGCATGTCGTCTCCACACGTTGCAGGAGTTGCAGCTCTGATGCTCGGCGCAAAACCGACATTGACAGCGGAGGAGATCAAATCCTATCTTGTCTCGACCGCTCAGAGTGACCGTTTCACTGGTTCTCTCCCAAACGTCGTGTGGGGCTACGGGAAAGCAGATGCTTATCGCGCGCTCGAAAAGGTCGTTGGTGGAGCCGGCGCGGCGCGGGCAACACTCTCTTACGCCGGTCCATCCCGCTTTTTCATCACTCTCCCCTCAACAAATCAGAAATTCGCGATGCGATTTACGCCGACATTTTCAGGAAGAGTCGCTTCCATTTCTCTCCACTTGAATAGCAGTGCGAGTGCTATCAAAGGAAATGGATCGCTTGCTGTTTCTATTACTGAGAATATTGCTGGATCTATCGGTGGCATACCGGGAGCACAACGAGGAGGCAGCATCACGGTACCATTTTCCTCACTCACACGGGGTTCCTCAAATGTCATTGATTTCACGTTTGCGAACGTTTCGGTTGTAAATGGTGAGGACTTCCATGTCGTCTGGGAAGTGATAGGTACCGTAGGCGACACACTTCAGTTTCTTCTCGATGATGGAACAACAAGCCCCACAAATCGAGCCTCGGCCTTCCGGAACGGAGTGAACGGCCTTGGTTGGTACAACAGAGCCGATCCCAATTATCAATCTGGCCGAACGCCCTCGTTTGAGAATTTTCTCGTCTCCGTTGTTATCGCTTCACCGACGACAGGTGTCTATCGGATTTCCGAAAGGACACCTTCCTCGTTTTTGTTAGAACAAAACTATCCAAATCCATTCAATCCGACAACGACGATTCGTTACGCTCTTCCCGCGCAAGGCCACGTTCGCCTGCGCGTCTTTGACGTTGTCGGTAGAGAGGTGGCTACGTTGGTGAACGAGGAGCAGTCCGCAGGAGTCTATCGCATCGAGTGGGATGGAAAGAACGGGTTCGGTGACCCGGTTGCGACGGGAGTCTATTTTTACCGCCTTGAGAGCGGAAGCTTTGTTCAAACCCACAAGATGCTCTTGCTCCGTTAAGGGCGCGTGATCGAACCGATTTGCACAGATTGACGCAGATTGTCAAAGATGGAATGATTGCAGCGTTGGTAGGTGTTGCACTTCTTGAGTAGTCGGTTGGAAGAACAGATCTGAGCGTCTGATACAGGTTGAGTAACCAAGTCGTGTCGTCCGTGGTTCGTGTTTCATCATACCATCCTCTTTATCTGAAAGGAAAAAGCAGATGATTCAACGCCGTTTCCAAGTCCAGTTGTTTCTCTTATTTCTAGCTTCATCACTTCTCGCCCAGGATCTTCGATACATCGAGTACGACACAGATCTCATCAAACCGGAGGTGTACAAAGCTCGACGCGAGCGATTGATGGAGAAGTTGGGGAAGGATGCCGTTGCTGTCTTCTACGCCGCGCCGGAACGAAACCGGAATTGGTCTGTCGATTACCACTATCGACAAGACGATAACTTCTACTACCTCACAGGGTTTACGGAGCCCAACTCGATTCTGATGCTTATTCCCAACGGCACTTCTGTACAAAGCCACAAGGACACGACGGAGATGGTGACAGTGAAGGAGATTCTCTTTGTACAGCGACGCGATCCTGCACGAGAACAATGGGACGGCAGGAATTACGGTCCGGAAGGAGCAATGAAGTTGCGTGGACTCGAATACGCTACTACGAACGACCGTTTTCAGGCGATGCTGGTGCCGCTGATCGTGCGGTCAGGAGCGAAAGCAGTTTACGTGCCAACGTTCAAGTCCGATTTTACCGGCACGATAGCCGATCTGATGCGGCCGTTTCGGAATTTTATGGAGGGACGGATGGGAGCGAATATCGAGTTTCGCGATCCTACGCACCTCGTTCGTGCAATGCGCATCATTAAATCGCCGGAAGAAATCGAGCTGTTGAAGAAAGCAACCGAGATCAGCGTGGTTGCACACAATCAGGCGATGATGTCGGTTGAGCCGGAGATGGGGGAGTTTGAAGTCGGGGCAGTCTATGAATATGTGTTCCGCAAATTGGGAGCCGAATATTCCGGATATCCGTGCATCGTTGGATCGAGGGAGAACTCGGTGATCTTGCACTACAATACCAACCGCCGCATCATCAAGGATGGAGATCTGGTGTTGGCCGATTGTGCAGCGGAGTATCACGGTTATTCGAGCGATGTTACGCGAACCTATCCTGCCAATGGCAAGTTCAGCAAGGAGCAGCGGGAGATCTATCAGATTGTGTTGGATGCACAGAAGGCGGCCATCGCGAGGATCAAACCGGGCGTGCGGTGGTCTGCCGTCTCTGAAGCAGCGGATAGCGTGCTGATAGACGGGTTGGTACGATTGGGTTTGATAAAGGAACGGACGCGCAGTGAACTCAGGAAGTTCTATATGCATGGGCTGGGGCATCCGGTGGGACTCAACGTACACGATGTGGGTCAGCCTGTGATGGAACCGGGTATGCTGTATACCGTTGAACCGGGTCTTTACATCATGGAGAATCTCGAAGGGGTGCCTGCGAAGTATCACAACATTGGTGTACGGATCGAAGATGTAATTCTGGTAACGCAGGATGGAAACGTCAATCTCTCCGCCGACGCTCCGCGCGAGATCGATGAGATTGAACGGTTGATGAAGAAAAAAGGGGTGGGGAATTTCCCGCTGAAGTAGATAGCTTCATCATAACGTTGCGCAAAAAAGAAAACGCCCCTTTCAGAAATCGAAAGGGGCGTTGTGTCTGACGCTGGAGTTGAATGAGGTGAATTACATGGCCTCTTCCATCATTGCCCGTTGAGCGCGGCGGATCGCTTTTACTTTCTTCATACGTCGCTTCACGGAAGGCTTCGTGAAGAAGGTTCGCTTTTTGAACTCCTTCAACACGCCGGAGCGTTCGTATTTCTTCTTGAAGCGCCGGATTGCCTTGTCGATGGGCTCATTGTCACCAATGATGATGCCTACCAAGAAATTCACCTCCTATCGGGTTACCTTATGATGTTGAAATACTTTGGGGGAGTTCAGGTTCGAAGCTTGCCTGGACATTTTCGATCAGCCTCCGTTCACCCAACTTCTCGAACGAGACCGTAATGGCCTGTGTTCCATCCGACGTCTTCTGTTTAGAGATGACACGACCTACATCATCCCACTCGCTATGGTAAATCACCTGGCCCACCTTGAAGACCCGTTCCTTTGAATACTGTACGCACGAACGCCGGTCAATCTTGGCCAGGTCACCGTTCTTGCCTTTCGTCAGTGACTGGCGGTCAATGAGCATCGAGTGTTTGCAGCGCGTGCAGCGATACCATGCTTTGGATGAGGGGGCCTCCGCTCCCTCCACCTGCTGCTCGCCGACCAATTCCATCTTCGTTGGCTTATGACAATACGCACAGTCGTGCATGATATATTTCGTCTTCGCCATATCAATCTCCTTCAATAGTGGGAACACACAACTTGCAGGGGTGGAATTGCGGGTGGTTGAGGCAACATCGACCGGTAAAAACGCGGACACAACGCAAATTCCGGCCAAAATTTACGGAAAATGCGGCAGGATGTCAAGGAAAGCGTCTGACTATTTTTGGAACTTCCCAACAACGGAAACGTCCCTTGAATCAGAATGCTGCCAACCCTACCTTGTCCCGCCAATCCCGAAATCAGCATAAGTCTTGAGCTTATTAGAGCAATCCTCCTCCCACCTCATGCAAAACGAAAGGTTCCAGCTGATTTGATGTTAGAGTTTCGCAAATCAACTCGCCGGTCGATTCTTGCCGTTGCCGGCAGCATTCTTGTTATCGCCTTCGGGAGTTTCCTCCTCTATCTCGCCCTTCCACACGACGATCCGTGGCGAATGACGCACATTGAGGTGCGATTCTGGGAGATCCCACATCTCAATGTCCGGTTCCCGTTCGTACAATCCACCCGCGAGGTGCCGACGTATCCGTTCCTTGGGACGATCGCCCTTCTCTCGATCTCTCTCCTTTTTCTTTCGAGATTAGGTCGCCATTTGGTTCGGTGGGTTTTTCAGAACAAGCTACAGACGCTTGGCTACTCGCTATGGTTTCTGGTTTTCATTATGACGTTTGTGCCCGGAGTGAAGGTAGGGGGGATCTACAGTCGCCCCGTCTCAATCAGTTTGCTCATTGGATTACTGGGGGTTCTCTCAACCGCGGGCGGCTTGATCTCCCTACTTCAACACGTTGAACTCAAACAGAAACTCCTGAGTGTCTTAACCACTCTCTATGAGCCGATCCGGAAGGCAATCTTCCGTTCCCCCATCGCCGTATTTCTCACGATCGTGTTTCTCCTCTTCTTCACGGCGGCCAATCTCATTTCGCACTTCGTTTTTGAACATATCCCGCACGTTCAGGATAGCATCGCTCAGGTATTTCACGCAAAGATCCTCGCGCAGGGATCGCTTACAGCGGAATCCCCGCCACTGCGTGAGTTTTTCGAGTTTACTCACGTCATCAATAATGGCAAGTGGTACTCTCAGTATCCACCCGGGCACATCGTTCTCTTGGTACCTGCACTGCTACTCGGAGTTCCGTGGATCGTGAATCCTCTGCTCGGGAGCCTGACGGTAGTTCTTCTCTACTTTCTTGGAAGGGAACTGTATTCGGATTCCATCGGACGCGTATCGGCTCTTCTCGGTCTGGGTTCCCAGTTCTTGCTCTTTATGTCCTCTGAGTTCATGAACCATGCCACGGCCCTCTTCTTCTTCACCCTCTTCCTCTACTTTGTTGCACGAGTTGTGAAGTCCGGGAACGTGTGGCATGCGATCGCCGCGGGGGGAGCGCTGGGCTGGATGCTGAACACGCGTCCGTTAACCGCGGCAGGCGTGGTTGTTCCGTTTGCGCTCTATGGGCTTGCGATATTCGTTCCAAAGAGGAAGGAGTACAGATGGCCTGTTGTCGGTTTCACCATCTCGTTCGCTGTCTTTGTTGCAGCACTTCTTGTCTTCAATAAGCTGACGAATGGCGATCCGTTTCTTTTCGGATTTCAAGTTCTGTATGGGGATGAAGTCCTTCCCGGTTTTGGACACGCGGCGTGGGGAACCCCTCATTCGCTTCTCCGCGGCATGCACCAAACGCTTGATAATCTGTTGGGTTTGAACAAATATCTTTTTGAATGGCCGATTCCCTCGTTGCTTTTCGTGTTTCTGTTTTTGGGATCGTTGAAGGCTCGTATGTGGGATTACTTGCTCATCGGGTCGGTGTTCTCTCTTGCCGGTGCGTACGTATTCTATTGGTACCAAGATTGGTGCTTCGGGCCGAGGTTTCTTTATGAGACATCAGTACCACTGATTCTCCTTACCGCGCGGGGCATCGACTTTTTTCCCATGCTTCTTCAGAGTGGATTCAAGGAGAGGGGATCGCTTCGAAGCGCTTATGCGACGACTGCATTCTGCATTTTTCTGCTGTTTGGTGTGGGCGGGGCGATCAACCTTCCACGACATCTTGAAGTGTATGGAGACGCCTACTGGGGCGTGTCGGCGAACGAGCTCAAAATAGTTGAGAAGGCCGGACTCCGCAAAGCGGTCGTCATTATGAAGGACTATTACGGACGAGTGTTCCTCGCGAATCAACCCGATTTGTCGAACGATGTGGTTTTTGTTCGCGACCGCAATCGGAAAAACGCCGCGCTCAAGGAGCACTTCGAAGGTTATTCCTTTTACACGCTGAAGAACGGAATCCTGCAAGCATACGACCCCAATGCCTCTGAGATCCAATAAGTTTGAAGGGGAATGAACCCAAATGGTTATGCGCGCTCTCAGAACAGCGTGGTACTTTGTCATCTTGATCATCGGGCTTGTGTTGCTCGTCCTTGCTCTTCCCTATCAGTCCAAGTTCATTCGGTATTTGGGTCCACCGTTCGGTGAGCAAGTCGGAATTGAGATGTCGCTCCCCTTTTTCGGGGGCGAGCCGATTTTGATCGACGGGATCGGGATGGCGCTGTTGCTCGCCGCGACAATCATTTTTCTGATCTGGCAACTTCGGAAACAACCTTCGGCGGATTGTTCCCGAAGGAGGAACATCGACTTCATCGTTTTGCTCATTGCAGGGGCGTTCTTCGGTGCAACGATCTACAGCGGATTTATCAACGTCGGCTTTGCCGCCTTACGCGGTAGTGGTCGATTGATCCTGGGATCTTTGGCGTTTGTTCTCGTCTCCGGAAGCGTTGGGCGTCTGGCAGCCAACTGGAACTTTGGTGATGCGATCAACAGGTTTTTGGAGGCTCTGTGGAGTTTCGGAAAGAAACAGATTCTCTCGCCGAGTATCTGGGTTTTCAGCTTGTTGATCTTTGCGGTTCAGCTTCTTACCGCCAATCTTGCCGCACATTACGTATTTGAACGCATCCCGCATATCGTCGACAGCATCGCTCAGCTCTTTCACGCGAAGATATTTGTGATGGGACGGTTGACCGTTCCCTCTCCTCCGATGCCGGAGTTCTTTGAGCTTCTGCACATGATTAATAACGGGCAGTGGTATTCACAATTCCCACCCGGGCATTCGTTTCTTCTCGCCATAGGAGTGTTGGTCGGGGCTCCGTGGCTTATCAATCCACTGCTTGCATCCGCCGCCGTTGTCTTGATCTATCTCACGGGACGGGAGATGTATGACGAGATCACCGCTCGAGTCTCCGCCATCTTGATGCTTCTTTCTCCCTTTGTTCTTTTTATGGCCGGTGAAATGATGAATCACACGAGCGCCATGTTCTTTTTCACACTCTTCTTCTTCGCGTTTGTCAAGGTATTCAAGACACGGCGCGCAGCGTGGAGTTTGCTGGCAGGACTGGCGATTGGATGGCTTCTCTGCATTCGGCCCTATACAGCGGTTGCGCTGACACTCCCACCGCTCATCTACGGAGCCGTGATGGTTCTGAAGGAACCTCGCCCCTGGAGAAATGCTGCGCTCCTTTGTATGGGCGGTGCTTCACTCTTCATTGCACTTCTCCTCACGTACAATTATCTGACGAATGGTTCCCCCTTCGCGTTCGGTTATCAGACCCTTTGGGGCTCGAGCGTCCTTCCCGGATTTGGCCACGCAGCCTGGGGGGAACCGCACACAATTGAAAAAGGAACCGTCCAGACTCTCGACAATCTGTTGGGACTGCAAGTGTTCTTGTTTCAATGGCCGGTGCCATCTTTGATTCCGCTGGCCCTGTTTCTTCTTGCCGGCAAGTGGAATCGTTGGGATGCGATTCTCCTCGCATCGTTTCTGTCGCTGGTGGTTGCCTATTTTCTTTACTGGTTCCAACACTGGCTTTACGGTCCCCGCTTTCTTTTTGAGGCGACGCCGGCCCTGGTGTTTCTGACGGCGCGCGGACTCAAACGCGTTCCGGAGTTCGTGGCAAAATTCTCTGGTCGTGACGCTCCGGCCGGCTTGTGGTATGGGCGTACAGGGGGTGTGTTGATCGTTTGCATCGTGCTTGGTCTCGCAACAAACCTGCCGGGGTTGGTACGAGACTACCGAGGCTACGCGCACGTGAACAGGCGTGTCTTGGATACAGTGGAGAGAATGCGTTTGGACAGCGCAGTGGTGTTTACCCGATCCAACTATGGATCTGTTTTCTTCGCGAACTCCCCCGATTTGAAGTCCGGCGTCATCTATGTGCGGGACTTGGGAGAAGAGAAGAACAGACGGTTGATGGCGCTCTTTCCCGGCTACAGATTTTATACCGCTTGTGAGGAGCGGGTAGAGCCGTACGGGGAGGAAAAGTAGAGGTGGGCTTCACACATTCATACGCGCGGTCGTCGTCGGACGAGGAGACCCCATTTCGCCAGCGCCCACAGCGCCCGCACACCATCCTTCCATGTAACCTTCTTTCCCTCTTCATAACCCCGGCCGGTATAAGTGATGGGGATCTCGTAGACGCGATAGCCGTAGCGAAAGAGCTTGACCGTCACTTCAACCTCAAAATCAAAGCTGTATGACCGGATATCCAGACTCTTCAGGACATCGGCCCGGATCACCTTGAACCCTGTCTCCATATCGGTCAGAATACCCGAGGTGATCACGTTTGCGATGAGCGTAAGCAGTTTGTTACCGAGGTAATGCCAGAAGAGGAAGACGCGGTGAATGCCGAGAAACCGTGATCCGTAGACGGCATCGGCCCATCCTTTTTGAATCAGCTCAAGTGCCTTTGGATATTCTTCGGGATGATACTCGAGGTCGGCGTCCTGAATGATAATGACATCTCCATCTGCGTACTGCAGTCCTGTTCGGATCGCATCCCCTTTGCCGGTGTTGCGGTCTTTGAAGACTGCTCGCACCATCCCATTGTATTCACGCTCGAGGTTGAGAAGGATTTCACGAGTGCCGTCGGTCGATGCATCGTCAACAACGACGATGCTCTTTGGAAAAGGTACATCGATAACACGCCGAACAATTTCCTCGATGGTGTTCCGCTCGTTATAGGCAGGGATGAGGACGGAAAGCTTCATAGACGGTGCAGGTTCTGAGCGAATGAATTACAAAGTTGGATCGTTCTCCGGTCCTTGGGGTTCAAAGGAGTGCCGCTTGCATCGGCTCATATCTTCACTCCAACGATCAGGAGAGATTGTCCGAAGGGACGCGGAAGCATTGGCTCGACGCGGCGAAGAAGAGGCACGATATGCCGATCGTACCAATAGGTTGTTGGATGTTCCAGCGTACGATGCCTGAAGATCTTCCCTTTGAACCACCAACCGAAAAAGCCGGGTATGTTCCAGTATTCACATCGGAGAACATTGAATCCTGCCGATGTGAAGAGATCTCGTGCCGTTTTCCGGTTATATCGTCTATGATGACCAAAAGCCTCATCCAGGCTCCCGTAGATCGATTGAAACGCTGGAACCCAATGAACGCTTGTACCACCGACACGAAGGAGTTGATGCATAGCCATCACTACCTCGCTGTCGGTCTTATCTGGAATATGTTCGAGGACGTTGGATGAAATCACGCTGTCGAATGAACCATGCAGCGACTCATCGCGTGCCATTTCGCGCAGATCGATGCACCGTACGGAGAGGCGGGGAGAGGATGGGATGAGCCGTTGATGCTCTTCAACCAACAAGGGATCGATATCGATTGCGACGACTTCGCGCTGGTCCTGGAGGAAGTAAGGTGTGAGGTTGCCGATCCCTGCACCCAGCTCCAGCAATCGCTGGCCGAGGTACGGGCGCATGAGTGAGTAGATCCACCGGTTGTAGTTAACGGCACCCGTCAGCGTTTCAAGGGAGTAGGCCGTCTCACGAACGGAACTTCCGGGGAGCGGGTGAGCAACTTCTGTTTGGACGGTGGATGGTGGATTCATTGTGCGGTCAAATATACCAGAATCTTGTCAGAAGTCCATTTCTAAGATGTGTCATACGTCAAAGCTGTAGCGTGAAAAGGCGATCATTCTTGGGAGAAGGAGAAAGACATTGCTCCCCACCTTCTTTCTTTCTATACTCACCGTCGCTACTGCCAGAGCGGTACTCCCGAAACTTCTACGTAAAAGTATCCGAGACCATCGATGCCCCCTTCCGAACGATCCTGGTTTGAGGCTGTGCCTCGCGATCCGTTGCTGTATGTCATCGTAGGTCTGTTTGTCGTGCTGGGGGTGTTGAGTCTCAATGAGGCCATGCTTTACACACCGGATTGCGCCCGGTATCTTGTCTGGGCTCAATCTCTTGCACGATTTCAGGGGTACGCGGATTTTTCCGGCCACGAAGTGCACCGGTACGTTGTCCACGCGCCATTGTACTCCCTCCTTCTCTCTCCTTTCGTCGGTCTTCTTACAAATCCGGTTCCGGTTGCCAAGGTGGTAACACTCCTCTGGGGAGTGATTCTCCTCCTTCTCGTTTATGTGTGGTTCAAGAATTCGCTCGGACGGGGCTTCGCGCTTTGTGGAGTGTTCTTCCTCTCGGTTCATCCCCTCGTCCTTTTATACTCTACCCACGTCCTGTCTGAAATACCGTTCGCTGTCTTGATGCTGGGATACTTCATGATGTTTGAGCGACTGCTGCGGAAGGAAAATCGTCAGGTCAAGGATATCATTCTTCTATCGATCATTCTCACCCTCGTCATGTTCCTACGCGAAGTGGGCATCATGTTATTCGGAGCGACTGTGCTTTTCTTCCTCGTGCGGAGGGAGTGGCGGCAAGCCCTCCTTATCTCCGTCGTACCGGCCGTGCTCTATCTGCTCTGGTTTATTCGGAACGAAGTGTTGATCGCTGCAATCGAACAACCTGCATTGCGCAATACCCGTCTTCTGTTCGAGCATACCTTCACCCCGCTGAGTGCCAGTTTGCTGGAGGAGTTCCTGGCGCGGTTTGTCAACAACAGCCGCTACTATATCGATGCTCTTCCAAGCTTGCTCGTGGCGCCACAGTATCTAAGAAAGGTTTACCCCGTTGTAACGGGACAAGAGGGGGGCATAAGGGTGATGACGGATGTGTTAAGATTCCTCATCTACCCTCTCATCACCCTCCAGATCATTCTCGTTGTTCTCGGGATTCGAGCGCGAAGAAGGGAGGAGAGAGCGTTGTCTCTTCTCGGATTCTTCGTTCTTCTCCTCTTTGGGTTGCTTCTTCTTTATCCGATCCTCGACCTCCGTTTTCTTTTTCCCCTTTCACTCTTTATCCTTTTCTATTCGATGGCGGGATGGAAAGTGATACGGGATCGGTTCTTTCCCGCACCGTCGAAGCTCCTGCGCGGCACACTGGCAGGTGGGATGGTGTATCTCTTCACGATTGTTCCAAACTCGGTGTGGACACTGACCTTCGTTGAACAAAATCTTTATTACGGGAACTTCACGCGTCAACACTACGAACGTCGCGAAGTACCCGAAACCGATGCGGAACTTTATCTCAAACCGTTTCGGTATGTGGGGGAGTGGCTAAAAGAACATACCTCGCGCGATGCCGTCATCGCCACGCGCTGGAAGGAATTGGCGCTTTGGATGGATGGACGGAAGATCGTCCAGATGGGACCCGCCACGAAGGTGGAGATGGTGGATCGCTTGCTGCGCGATCATGACGCAACTCATTTTGTTCTGCGCGTCGGAAAGGGGGGCTTGAGTGAGTTTGAGTATCAGCTCGCTACGTCTCGATCGTACGACTTTCGACCCGTCTATCGGGTCGGTTTTCTTGAAGTGCTCGAAGTGATTCCGAAGAATTCTTCGGGAAGATTAGCCACCGCCGCAAGTGCGCAAGATGCTTCGGCCAAAGTTGTGCTGCGGGATTACGAATTGAAGCGGCGAAGGTCGTTTCGCGAAGGGATTCGACTTCTTGAGTCCGGAAAGTTTCAGGAGGCGCATGCGCGATTCAAGGCTCTCTGGGACGAAACCGGCGGCTCTGCTCACGCCGTGATCCTCACGGGGGTCGCTCTCGGTTTTGCCGGACAGCGGGAGCAAGCGGACGCGGTCTTTCGGGCGTTTCTTGAACAGCCGCAGGCAGGTGATTTTCTCGACGAGGCTTGGTTTCATCGGGAACTGCTTGCGAGACTCCATGCAGTTACGCAGGACACGTCGCGTACGAGCCGTGCGTTCATCTATTATGGTTTGTCGGTGAACTACTGGGAAGCCGGCTTTCGGGCGCGCGCGGTGGAAATGCTCCAACAATCGCTTCAAGAGGATTCCTGCTACCAACCGGCTTTGAATTTTGGCGTTCATCTGGGATTACAAGCGGGCGACACAACATTGGCGCGTTCCTTCGTGCTGGATCGGATCTGTGGCGACGCACCCACATCTCCGGAGGTCTTACGTAGCGCATTGATGGCGTACATCGATTCGATCCGTACATCCCGGTCCGCAGAGCTACGAGCAGAGTACCAGTTTGAAGTAGCGGGTCTGTACGAGCGGCTCGGCTTTCCGGAGACGGCGTTGGCCGAACTCCACTGTATCGTGCGCGACGATCCCAAAAATGTAAAAACTCTCACAACCATTGCGACGATGTATGAGCGTCGTAATCGCCGTGCACTCGCTTTGAGAAAATGGCGCGAGGTCTTCGTTGCCGATCCTGGTTCTCGCGTGGCTCTTCAAAAAATGAGCGAGCTGTTTCAGCGCCCGTGAAGATATCATGAACCGGTACGTCGGAGTCGCTTCGTTTGCCTCAGGAGGGAAGAATCGGTATATTGAGCACGTTCCTCGCGTGCACTGCTGCACGTTGTGGACTTTTTCATCTGGGCCCTTAGCTCAGTTGGTTAGAGCAGCGGACTCATAATCCGCTGGTCGTAGGTTCGAGCCCTACAGGGCCCACACTTTTCGAAACTTGGCAGAAGTCCTTCCGAGTACGTTTTCACGCTGAACGATAAGCAGTTCTTTCGGGTTGGGTGACTCACCTCTTTAAGCGGTACGCACGAGGAGGCAACCTCAGCAACCCGAAGAAATTTTCTGTTTTAACAATCCGGCAGAAATCGCGAACAATCAATCATCAGGATATGAAGGAGAACCGGAGGTTTCACTTTGTGTTACAGAGGTTTGCCGTTCGAGCTGAGGCTCCCGAACGCCGAGACCCGACAGGCGATAGAGGACGCTCGGAGGGGAAAGCTCAGGCGGTTCCGTACTGTGAAAGCGCTTGCCAAGGAACTCAACCGATAGTGAGAACCGTCTCCCGAACAAACCAGTTCAAGCAGAACATGAGAAAAATCCTTTAGAACCCGTCATTCCGAACTTGTTTCGGAATCTGAACGAGGAATCATCATCCTTCGTCATTCCACCACCTGCTTCTGCAACCGAGATCTCACCTCGCGTAGGAGATCGGGCGGTACGCTTGCCCCGAATTCCATCGCCTTCTTGCAGTGGCCCCATGCCTCCTCGTATGCTCCTTGCTCGTAGTACAGAAAACAGAGGTTATGATGCGCATCGGCCATTGTAGGCTCACGTTGGATGGCCTCCATCCAGTAGTGTTTTGCTTTCTCGGGCATATGCGCGTCGTAGTAGAGCACACCAAGGTTAAAACGAACGTGAGCGTCTTCCCTCTGTTCCTCCAGAACTCGCTCAAAGTGTTCGACGGCACGAATCAAGAATCCTCTTCCGAAATACACAATCGCTCGTGCGTGCTTGAGTTCGGCAGAACCTGGTTCTCGTAAGGAGCGCTTTTCGAGCACAGCAACGAGATTCCGAATCTCCTCGCTGGTCAAACTCTTTTCTTGTGCCTCGGACGCCTTTTCTGATGGCGTCTGTCTCATTCGATCGATTTCAGTCCGGAGGAAGGCAGGGAGATGCATGCGATGAAGGGGTGCATAGAGTGTTTCATCGCTTGGCGAGGTGCGCGCAGCGTACTCGCGAAGCGTGATGGAATTCTTATAGTCGAATGAATGTGTCCAACTCATCCAGGACAGCACAATGACCACAAGTGTCGTAGCAGGAGGGAGGACCGATCGAAGCCGTCCAGCCCACTCAGGCAGTTTGAAGGAAACAAAGAGGATGACGACTCCAATCATCGGCACATAGAGGCGATGCTCGTAGAATTTCGGCGGGTAGAAGAGCTTGTCGTGATGAAAAAATGTCGGCGCGAGGAAAAGACCAAACCACAGGATGCAAAATGCTGCCAGTCCCCAACGACGATCTTTCGAAAAAAGAAAGAGAGCGACGGTTCCCGCCAACGACAGCACTCCCGCGACAATGGAAAGGTCTTGTTCCACCGGAGCAAACGCCAGGTCAAACGGCCAGAAGATCTTTCCGTAGAAGGCAAACGCAACGGACCAATGCGAGAGGATTGTTTTTATTGCATACCACAGATCTCCGATGGGAGCTATCTGCGCTATGTAGCGCATCAATTGCCAGTTGATGACGACGACTGTCCAACCAAGAATCCACACGAACGTTTGCCGGGAGATAAGAGGTTTTTTCTCCACCCAGACGCTCAAGGCAAGTGCGAGAAGGGGGAAAGCAATCGCGGTCTCTTTGGTAAGAAGTGAAAAAAAGAAAAGGAGAAGACTGAAAACGTACCAATGAATGCGCCCAGTTTCGAGGAATCTGATGTAGGTTATGAACGTTGGAAGCAGCACGATGGCGAGCAACGAATCGTTTCTGCCGGAAATCCACGCCACCGCTTGTGTCAACGCCGGATGAACGCAGAAGAGGAGAGCTGCCACGAATGATTTTGACCGTTCGAATTTCATCACCAATAACATGAAGAAGAGCAGCATGCAGGCGAACGCATGAAAAAGAACATTGAGCAAATGATATCCCCAAAGCTCGAGTCCGCTCAGCTGGGCGGAAAGAATGAATGTGATGGTGAGTAAGGGTCTGTAGAGGTTTCCACCTTGTCCCTGATGTCCTGCGTCTTCGAACAACTCACGCGGAATATCGGAAAGCTCGTCGATGTGCGAAAAATTGCGCGCGATGAGGATATAGTCGTCGAAGTACGTGAACTCCGTGAAGGAGAGGATGTGACCGTACAACGAACAGGAGGCGATGAAGAGGAGCGCGTAAGGTCTCCATGAAGCCAAGGAGTTATCGAGACGGACAGAAAGGCTCATTGGACGGATGCGGCTTCAATCCTTTCGTGGATATTCGTGTAGTACATTTGTGTCGGGGGCATGCGAAGGCTGTCCGGATCAGTGATCAGCCGCAGGGTATTTCTTCCCGGCGTCCATTCGTAGCGAGCGCGGAGCCGATACGATGCGCTGCTGTAGTGCTGATACCAATTCAAAATACGTTCCACCTTTTCCGACACCCTGTACCACGTGGGGAGCACCTGTGTATAGAGCAGGACGCGCGGTTGTGAGGATTCTACCTCTCGTATGAATTCATTCATCATCGTCATGGCATGCGGTTGAGGTTCGACGAGCGAATAGATATACATGTAGCCTGTGGCGGAGCGTCGTTTTGTGTAGAAGAAGACTTCCGGTTCGTTGCCGACGATGGCAATTCTGTCTTCAGGGGAAGTCCATTCCTTCAGGTATACCGAGATGACTTTCATTTCCGGAAAAGGATGTCCTCCGTACGTTGTGCGAGTGACCTCAAAAGGCGTCATACGAAAAAATACATCCGCGTGCGAGGCGAGAGGTGAAACAAGTGCTATCATGGCGATCGCAACAGGAAAGATGGTTCGAGTAGGTTTCCACTCTAAGCGGCTGAAAAGGAGACGAAGACACTCAAGACCCAAACCGAAGAGGAGCGATATGCCCGGCAGGAGAAGAACAAAGTAATGCGGACGGAAAAAGAATCCGGGGGTGATCGAGATGAGTCCTGCCAGGAAAAAGGAAATGGCGAACATGCGGGTCGACCGTAGTTCTTTTCTTAACAGAATTCCTGCAAGCCCGACAGCTGCGACGATCCAAAGAGGAGACGTTGCGCGAAAGAGAGGCAAGAAAGATGTCAGGAAGAATGTTGGGATTTCATCTATCTGCAATTGCGATGTGTAGGCGCGGGCGTAGGTGAACGTCCAAAACCAGAATTTTTCCCAGACTCCTGCGATGAGCACATACATGATCATCATAATAAGAGGGAGGAGAACTCCTCCCCCGAACGAGATGAGCCGCAGGATCCAACCGCTTCTGTCCGCATCTTCCTGTTGCTTTGGAGAGAAGAGGAGATAGATCAATCCTCCAAGGCCGAAGAATGCCCCGTGTTGCTTTACGACGGCGGCAAGGCCGAAGAGAAAGCCGCTGAGAAGGAGGAGGGTACTTTGAGGGGAACGCCGGGTGGCTTCAAGCAATGCAAGAAATCCTCCGAGAGCGAACGGAAGGACGAAATGTTCTGCATTGGCCCAAAAGGATTGAACGCGCCAACTCAGACTCAGAAGTGCGAAGGCCGAACTTGAAAGAGCGCCGACGAATTCACTCGCGACCTTCTTGCCGATGAAGTACATCAGCAGAATGGAGATGATGTTAGCGAGAAGGAGGGCGACATGGATGCCCCGATCCGATTCTCCAAAGAGTGCAAGGATCACGGCATACACGAAGTAGATGCCGGGAAACTTCATGTTATATGCTTCCGCGTACGGCGGAACGCCTTGGAGAATTAATTGTCCCATGTAAGCGTATTCGCCTTCATCACGCTCTAACGGAACATCCAACAACCTCCACCGTACCGATGTGACAAGGATGATCGCCGCACAGAGGAGGACGAAAGGAGTTTTGAGCAATCGCTTCATGAATGCATCACACGCTGTCGGTATGAAGGGGTTGGTTGCTCTTTTGCGCGGAGGGTTGGTGTTGAGGCGAGAGAGCAAACAAGCGGCGACCGATATAACGGAGGGCAGTCCATACTGTGCCGAAACCATACCGAAGACTTCGAACAAAGTTGATACTCGAGGCCTCGGGGAAGTATCTGACGGGCACGGGGATCTCACCGATCTTGAAGCCGTGTTCGATGATCTGAAAGAGAACCTGGCTATCGAAGACGAAATCGTCTGAGTTCTTTTCAAAGTCGATACACTCCAGGACCTCTCTGCGGTACGCTCGCATGCCGGTGTGCCACTCGGAAAGGTTTTGTCCGGTCACAATGTTTTCGAAGAGTGTGAGAATGCGATTGGCGAAATACTTGTATTTCGGCATGCCGCCATCGAGTGCTTCTTTTCGTGTGCGGATGCGGGTTCCGAGCATGACGTCGAAATAACCTTCCCGAATGAAAGCGACGAAATGTGGAATCAACTTTGGGTCGTACTGATAGTCGGGATGGAGCATCACGACGATATCCGCACCGCGTGCAAGGGCGAGCTTGTAACACGTTTTCTGATTGCCGCCGTATCCTCTGTTCATGGGATGGCGTTCGACGATCAAATTCAACGAGCGGGCAATCTCCACCGTCCGGTCCCGGCTTGCATCGTCAACGAGGATGATCTCATCGACGCTTCCGGGTGGAATATCTTTCACCGTCTGCTCTAACGTTTTCTCGGCATGATATGCCGGTAGAACGACCACAACTTTGGATTTCGATTTCATATGGTTCGTTATATACGACAAAGTCTTGTAAGAAGAAAAGGCTGATACTCTATCAGTTCCACATATCCCCATTCAGGCCCTCATCAATAAACGTCCTGCCAAACGCGACAAATTGCTTGCCAGGTTCATACGTGGCTTTAATGCTGTCCTACACAGATCTGGAGAAATGGCGAAAAATCGTTCTTGACAATGACTCGTCAATTGTCTAAGTTTGCGTCACTCAGATGTATGATCGGAATTGAAAGAGCGAAGGGTCGACCGAGTATTTTTTTCCGCCATGTGAAATAATTTCGGGGTGTGGGAGAAGGATCGGTCTGTCGAATGTCGATTCTTTGTGTGGATTTGAACATAAGGGTGCAGGAGGGATTGTGGTACGGAAATTGACCCTTAGAAGTTTGCCCAATCGTGAAATCTAATTCACCCGGTCACTGATCGAAGGTCTTTTTTCCTTCATCACCCCACAACAACATTTAATCAAGGAGGTAGTGTATGGGTCAACAACAGCTTCTGCTGATCATCCTTGGCGTTATCATCGTCGGTATCGCCATTGCGGTCGGATTGAGCCTGTTCTCAGCTCAGAGCATTCAATCCAACCGTGATGCGATCATCAACGATCTGAACAACCTGGCTGCTCAGGCATATCAACACCGAATTCGTCCCGCTTCGATGGGGGGTGGAAACGGCAAGTATGATGATAGCAAGGGTGGTACAAAGTTCTCGATTCCTTCCAAGATGTCTGCCAATGAGAACGCTACCTACGCGGCTACAGTCGCTGCTGACGCTGTAACGATCGTCGCGACCTCGGCACAAGATGCGAATAATAAAGTTACCGTCGTTATCGATGCGAACGGCAAGCTTGGCAGCTGGACATACGCCGGAGCGTTCCAATAAGCGGAACGTAAGCCTTTTTACGAAGAGACATCTCACGACCGTGGGATGTCTCTTTGTGTTTTTGTAGGGGGTTTATGTAGGTCGGATTGCCAATCCGACCTACCTGATTCTTAGCTCGCTCTTGTCCAAAATGAGACACGAAAACCAGCGCCTCAAAATCGTCAGCGGTGTGCGGGGGCAAGATTCACGCGAAGGGGTTAAGTTTCGGTGAAGATGTGGACCGCATCGGGAGGAGGAGTTTGTTCCTCCACCGAAAGTTATGGCACGCGGGGTGGCGCGTGAATCGTGCGTTACGATTTTGAGAGGATTTCTTTGGTTACTTTCTTTCTCGGAAAGAAAGTAACAAACGGGTGAATGGTGGGGAGCTCAGCTCTCGAGCTGTAAGCGATTCTGCCTCTTTCGCGCGCAGAGAGATCATTTGTCGTATCTCTTACACTATATTTGGGCAGCAGTGATCTCAGCTCATGCTTCAAATCCCGAGGATAACCACTGAGTTCGTTGTCTTGACACAGACTGCGAAAAGTTGTATTATCAACGTGCTGTGTAACCACCATACAATTCTGACTTCTCTCGCAAGCCAGGGAGTTTCGTATGGCTGAATTCAAAGTCGAAGGACTGACCGTAGCAGGCAAGCCGGTCTCCGGCATGATCACCGCCGAGACGCTGAAGGAGGCGAAGGCGAAGGCGCAGGCGATGGCGGCGGAGAAGAAGTTTAAGCTCACCGGTGTGTATGATCGCGTGACGTGGATCTATCGCGTTCAGAAGGGGACTGAGAAGCCGATCGATGGTGAACAAAAAGCGTACACGAAAGAAGAGGTGCGGCAGGCTCTGGAGAAGATGGGCTACCGCGTGGTGTACGTTCGGAAGAAGCTGTTCGCGGGCAAGCCGAAAGCAGCACCGGCAGTAGACGTCATCACATTTGTGCGCGTGAGTGCCGATCTGATGCGCCAGAAACTCCCCTTTAACGAAATCCTCCAGCTTCTCGTCAACGATATTCAGAATCCTGCTCTTCGCGACGCTGTCAAAGAGATCAATGCCGAACTCAAACAGGGAAAGGACAGTGAGAAAGTCTTTTTGAAACAGGCTCCCGTTTTCGGTAAATTCACGGCGAATATGCTCGGTCTTGCCTCCAAAAGCGGTAATATGACGGAGATTTACGAGAGCACGGCAAAGTTTCTTGAGAGGAATGCGCAATTCAAGCGCAATCTCAAGAGCACGCTGATCATGCCTCTCGTGACCCTCTTCATTCTCTTCCTCGCCGTGCTCTTCTACGTCGGCTATATCTTTCCCGCGACGGCGGAGATGTTCGAAAAGTTTAAGATCGAGCTTCCGCCGATGACCGCGGCGACGCTCACCTTTAGTCGCTGGTTGACGGCGAACTTCATTCCGCTCTCCATCGCCATCATCGTGCCCGTCGTCTTGATCGCTCGCTTTCTGACCACAGAACGGGGACGATTCCTTGCCGACAAGTACCTCATCAGTATTCCGGTTGTTGGTCCCCTGTTGCACAAAACGGCCATCGAAATTTTCTGTCGTGTGTTCTACGCCCTCTACAGCGGCTCGGGTGAAAACATCGATGTCATCAAGATGGCAGCCGAAGCATGCGGCAATAAGTACATGGAGCATCAGATCAAGACCATCGCCATTCCCATGATGTTGGAAAAAGGGAAGGGGCTCACCGAGGCGTTCGAAGCAACCGGTGTCTTCACCAAGACCGCCATCTCGCGCTTCAACTCCGGCGCCGAAACCGGAACGGTGAAAAATACCGCCATTCAGCTGGCGGAGTACTATGAAAAGGAAACGACCTACAAGCTGGCGAACGCCATCGAGGTCATTCAGCTTTCCGTCTCCATGATCATTATGCTCGTGCTGACGGGCTTGACGCTCGTCTCCTCCGAAACGGCGACGATCAGGCCGAAGGCCCCCGGCACGTTCATCCACTACATTCTGACATCTGTCGGCTTCTGAGAATTCCGGACGACGGTGATTCTGCCGGCGTTCATCGTGCACGTCCACGATCTCTTCTGAAGGCACACCACTATGCCCGAAATAGACATTACCGATAAGATCGGTTATACCCTTTTGAAGAAGGGGATCATCGACTTCGAGACGCTCGAGAAGTCGCTGAAGATGAAGGATTCCGAGGAGAATAAGAAGAACAGGAAGAACCTCGGACAGATCCTTGTGACGGAATTCGGCGCCGACCATGACGCTGTCTTTCGCGAGGTGGCGAACCTCTACGCGTTTCGCGAAATCTTTCTCAACGACGAGAAAATCGATGAAGCGCGGATCGCGTTCATCAAGAAGTTGGTAGATGCCCTGCCCGATCAACAACGTGAGATGATGGTGCAGGCGAAGATGCTCCCGTTCAAGTACGACGAGCGACAGACCGACAAACTCATCATCATAGCAGCGGATCCTACCGATCGCAATCTTCCGGTAGTCGCCCGAAGCTTCAACGTGAAGAAGTACGAAGTGTGTTATGTGCGGCTGAGGGACCTCCAGGCTCTCATGGAGAAAGTTGCGCCTGCACAGAATGAGTTCCTGAAGATGTTGCAAGACGGCTCGGTTACAATCGACGAAGGGGCCGCTGGAGAAGATGAGGGGGTGGATGAAGACGCGCTTGAAGCCGAAATCAACAAGAGTGCTCTTGTCAACCTGTTCGAAGGGTGCCTCGTCGAGGCGGTCCGGAGGGGTGTAAGCGACGTCCACGTCGTTGCAGCCGAGGGGAATAAGACGAACTTTATGTTCCGCGTCGACGGAAACCTCCAGGTGTGGCATTGTCAGGAAAACACCATGCCCGAAGCGGTCATGGCGGTCATTAAAGACCGCACGAAGAATGTTGACCGGTTCGAGCGCGAAGCGTCACAGGATGGCTTTATCCAGCGCGTCATCGATGGTCATCAGCTCCGCTTCCGTGTTTCCATCATGCCGATCGTGACCACCGAGTTCAAGAACAAGTTCGAAAGTTGTGTTATCCGCGTCCTCGACGACCGGAAGGTGATTACCGACCTTGAGAAGCTCGGTTTGCAAGGGCCGGCCCGAGCCTTTTTCTACAAAGCGATTCAGAAGCCACAGGGCATCGTGATCTTGACGGGGCCGACAGGTTCAGGTAAGTCAACGACTCTGATCGCCGCGTTGTATCAGGTAATCGATCCGACCGTGAACGTGCTGACGATCGAAGAACCGGTCGAGTACATCATTAAAGGAGCGCGGCAGCTGAAGATTGGCCCCAAAATGGGTTTCGAACAAGCGATCCGCGGTATCCTTCGTCACGACCCGGACATTGTGCTCGTCGGTGAGATGCGCGATAAAGTGACGGCGGAGACCGCCATCAAACTCGCAAACACCGGACACCTTGTGTTCTCCACGCTTCACACGAACGATGCCCCCAGCGCCGTTGCTCGGCTGTATAAGATGGGAATCGAGCCCTTCCTGATCGCCTATGCCATCAACATCATCGTCGCACAGCGATTGATTCGTACGCTCTGTAAAGTGTGCAAGACGCCTTTGGACGACGACGAGAAGAGCGCTCTCCTGAAGTTTGGATTCTCCGAGGACGATTTGAAGAATCACACATTCTACAAACCCGTCGGGTGTGATAAGTGTAACGGGGGTTACAAAGGTCGCGCGGCCATTCACGAAGCGCTTTACTTCACGAAAGCGATCAAAGACATCGTGCTGAACGCGGGAGAGAAGGTCGATGAAAATGCCATCCGGGATCAGGCGGCGAAGGATGGGATGTGGACGTTGCGTCGATCGGGTATGGAGAGGATGAAGGAAGGAATGACATCCCTCGAAGAGGTCATTTCGACGACAGTTGAGGAGGAGTAGTATTCTTCCTCGTGCTGGACTTAGCGGTTGAAACAAAAAGGCATCCAGATGGATGCCTTTTTTTGTACTACAAAGAATGTACCTCGTTATTCGTACCAATCAAGGATCGTGTAATACCGCAGACGACCGATGTTCCGCGCGTTCTCCAGAGCGGCGCTGCTGTATTTGACCTTGGCACCGACCGCTCCCCCTCCATTGAGCGTTATGGAGACGCCCGCGTTGCCGGCGATGATCAAGCCGCCGACAATTTGTGGTGTCCCCGAGGATGTAAAGGAGATGACGTTTGTGGTTCCGAAGACTATGACCAATCCGTGGAAGTCAAAATTTCCGGCTACTTCCAAGTTTCCGCGAACTGCAAGGATTCCCCATCCCTTGACATTTCCAGTGAATTTCACCTTGAAATTGGCCGTGTCGTTTCCGGCATCGCAGACGATAATTTTCGGATCTGTAGAAGATCCCCATGTGACACTTGAGTAGGTACCGGGACCATATATAATGTCGGCGTTTGCAATGTACTCATCCATATACTCAATGGGGTTCGCTGTGGTCGTATCGGATTTAACAGGAGGGTTTCCATTCAGCTTACCCACGCCCAGCGAGTTCACGACTTCTGCGGAGTCTGTCGCGTTCCATGTTGCCACCCCTGTTTTGTCCCCGCTCCCCACTAATGCTGTTCCATCAAGGTTGTAATTTCTCCCATCAACCCCCGCCTTTCCATTGGTGTTAAAATCCAGCGGAGTTGCCCTGATGCCGATGGCGCCGTTTACTGAAGGAAAAGGCCTCGTCGTTCTGAAGAGCGTCAATCGCATTGTATAGGTCGACTCAGCGAAGGCTCCCGTCGTTACCATCCTGAGTGTGTCTCCGTTAGTGCGAAGGCTGTCAATGCGAAAGTGTCCTTGATTGAATGACACGTTCACCCCCTCGGAGGGGGGCTCGTTCGTGCGGTCGTAATGCCGCAGCGCAGCGTGAACAGCCGTCCGGGCAAGATTTCTCGCATTGACGTACTTCAGATAGGCATACTGGGTTTCCATAGCAAGTTCGCTTGAGTTATACATCTGAAATCCGATGTAACCCATTGCTGCCCCTAAACCCATCACAAGGAATAGTGCTGTTCGTCCCATACAAAACTCCTTCGATTAGCGGAGATTCAAACCCCCGAGGTTTCGAGCGTAAATCAATTTTTCCCAATTCACACCAAAGTAGATCGCCGTGTCCAGCCCCGCTTGATGAACTGGTTCAAGGCTCTCAAAACGGAGACGCACGTTGATAGAACGGATGGAGTTCAATTTTGCTGTCGTATTGATAGGATATGAAATCCTTGTATTTGTCGTATCGAAGAATGTGAACATCAGGTCGGTAATTCCCACACGTTGGGAGACGGTGCCGCTCGACCGACTTGTGCGAAGCAATCGAAAATCCCTCGGGTTCTCAGTAGTCGTGTCAGGCTCTCCGAGCTGATACACGATGGAATCCACCGTTCCACCATACGTGAGCGCGCCCATAAAAGCAATCGCGGTCGATTCGGCTCGGAAGATCTTCTGACCGCTCACTCGATATCCGATCTTTGTGAAGTCATGTTCCACCTGCCGAGCCATGTTGACGGCCAACACCTGAGTTTGCATGTTGAACGAGTTTTGATACATCGTGGAGTTGAGGTTCTCCTGAACCCGCGCAACTGTCAGGATCAGCACGCCGAAGATGATTGCCGATCCGACCATATCCAACATGGATGCCATAGGCTAGTCCTTGCTTTTCAATGGTTCAAGTTCAAAAGAATCTTCGGTAAATACCGATATCCCGCAAGACAATCGGAATGACGGTTCCATCATCCGTCTTTGGAAGACTCGGATGAGTTACGACAACGGTGACCTTCTTGAAGAATGTTCTGGTCGATGATGTTTGATCGGGATGAGTTTCGCTTGCATAGTGGACAGAATCCCGCACCATAAAAATTCCAAGTCGAGGGTCGCGAACCTGTCGTTGGTAGAGGTGGTAGTCATCGATGTCGTCGAAGAGCAGTTTTGATTGAAAATCAATCAAGACGCCCCCCACATAGTATGAGCTATCAACGCCAATAATCGTTTCACCGGCATCGGGTCCCAAATTCGAGGCCAAGGTGATGTCGTTGTAGTCATACGCGCGTCTTCCGCCCGTCACATTCTCGTCGAAATCCTTTGAAAGCACCTCGTCCATCATACTCTGGGCGATGGAGAGAGCATTCAGAGTGGACTCCATTTCGAGACCGAGGGTCAGGGAGGTGAACATGGTGCGATTGAAGGCGAGTGCGAGAATCGATAACATCGTGAACGCACCGACCACGAGCATCATTTGACCGCTGTGCATACGGACTCCAACTTACGGAACGAAAGGAGGGCTTGGAATTCGGTACAAGTCTACCGAATTCAGCAGCGAATGTCAAGCTGACCTTGATTTGTAGCACGTTTATCGCTTGCTCTGCATCACAGTTTTATTTGAAGGAATGCGTACTTTGGATTGCCTTTAATTTCCCGACTCTCCAAGTACGCTTTTCACAATGAGGCTGTGCAAAACGTTCAATCCACGTGATGTGCGAGTTCAAGATTTGAGGAATTTAGACAGTTTTCGCAACACGAACGCGGGCGAGAAGGCTTCTCGCCCTACATTTTGCACAGCCTCCAGTTGATCGCTCTTCCTGATGAGGACGCTGAAAACTCTGAGTTGGTCTCTTGAGAAATAATGACGCAAACTTCTTGCCAAACCAGAAGTAGATGACTTTTCGCCGTCTTTCTTTGAGTTATAGGAGATGGGTCGGATAGAGTTTTCTACAAAAGTGTTTCGAATGCGGAAAGTTCGACGATATTGTCACTGGTTGAGTCACTGACCGACGAGTGAAGTGTGAAGAAAGGCGAGATTTTGGCTATTCGAAGCACCGGCCTTCCTTAGAGTATGAGGAGAGTTTGGAAGAGTAGATCATTGCTGAAATTCGCGAGAATGACGCAAAATGACGTGTACGAAGGGAAAGTCGGAACGTTTTAAAATTTTTCTTTAAGCCAGTTGCATTTGCGTGAGGACTTTCTTATAATCACACCGTCATTCTTCTCTTCTGACAAGCACTTCCACACATTTTTGCAGATAAGGTTCCCCTAAACCTCGTGGCATAGCACGATATGTCGAGCGCCCCACCACAAAATCCTGCTGCCAAACCTGCGGCGCCCGCCGCTCCATCCATCGCGCCGCCAGAACCTCCCCATCTTACAGACGCAAAAAAGCTTTTGAAAACGCTTGCCGGACAGCTGCCGTCGACCGTCATCGGCTTAGAGCGGCAAATGATGATCGGAGACATGATAGGACGAATGGATGAAGCAGACAGAGAGAAGTTGCGCTCCATGCTCAACTACTTCCTGACAAAGATGTTTGCTATCAATGCTTCCGATATCGATATGGGCGGGTACGGCTCACAAGGATATGTGTGGTATCGCATCTATGGATCGAAGAAGCCCGACAAGGTGCTTGGTCAATATGCACCGGATGAGATGAACGTTCTCATACAAAGCGTCATCGGAGATCGGCAGCGCTCCTTTCTCTACGAAAATCGGAATCTCGACTTCTCCCACATGCTGTATCTGGAAGGGGGGGAATTCCGCCGATTCCGCGCAGACGCGTATTTCGATCTCGACCAGCTTGCGCTGAATATGCGGGCCATCAACAACACCGTTCGCCCCTACAAACTGCTCGAGCTGCACCAGAATGTCACGCGGGTCCTCAGCCTGGCCGGAACAAAGGAAGGTTTGTGTCTTGTCACGGGAATCACCGGTTCGGGCAAGAGCTCTACGCTTGATGCGATCATTGACGCGAACAATCACTCGGTTGACGCGCACATCGTCATCATTGCTTCCCCCATTGAGTATGTCCATAAATCCGATCGCTGCATTATCCGGCACCGTGAGGTGGGGAGAGATGTCCTCTCCTTCAAGGATGGCGCAGTCCAGGCTCTGCGCCAGGATCCCGATATCATTATGATCGGCGAATTGCGCGATCCGGAAACCATTCTTACTGCACTTGAAATCACCGACTCCGGTCACAAGGTGTTCTCCACGCTTCACACCGCCTCAGCGGTCGAAAGCATCGACAGGATCATCGGTGAGACTCCCCCTATTGAGCAAGAGCGTGTCCGCAATCGTCTTGCAGATACTCTCCGTTGCGTGATTTCACAGAAACTCGTTCCCAGCTTGGATGGCAAGCGCGTTCTGGCGAAGGAAATCATGCTCGGCACTCCTTCGGTACGCGCCGCCATCAAGAACAATAATACCGGCGAAATCTATCAAATGATTTCTGAGGGGATGGAGCAGGGTATGATCACGATGGAGCAGGATCTCAAGCGGTTGTATCTTCAAAAGAAGATCTCGCTGGAGAATGCCATCAACTACGCGAACAACAAGCGACGCATTCAGCAGCTTCTTCAGGTATCACCAACGGAGAATTGAATCGGCGTTGCTTGAGCGCGCACGAGGACGCCCGAGCTCTCAGACTCTTTCCACTATCTCTCACAAACGAAGGCTTCGCCCGCGATGCCATATCAACCCGGACAAGGCAAGACGGCTGTCGGACTGTTCGTTGACGGCCTGGAGCTGAAATTTGTCCAGCTCTCATTGAAGGGAAATCGTGTAACACTACGCGATTACAAGACTGTTGCTCTTGTGCAGAAATTCGAGGAAAAAGCGGCGGTAGCGGCAGAAGAAGCGGGTGAATTTGAAGACATCGCCAGTGGCGACGCCTTTGGGGAGCCTGCGGCTGCAGGATCCGAAATGGGGGCAGAGCAACAGAACAACGCCTCGGTGCTCCTGAGCCTCCTGACAGATCTTCCAACGGCGAAGTATACGCTTTCATACGCCCTGAGCGAACCCGCCGTCACGTATCAGGAATTTGAGAGCAACTTCGGTCTCAAAGGGACAAAGCTGAAGAAACATGTGGCTGTCGAGCTTTCCACGATGAGGTCGACGCCCCCCCCGCTTGACGCACTGGATTTCATCCCGACAGCTTCAGGAGGCATGCTCACGATCATTCGTGAGGATGGTCTGCAATTGTGGGACCTGTTGAATGAAATCAAGCCCTTCATCGGGAACCGTGTCCCGAATATCGACATCATCGACAGCGCCGATGTTGCTCTCCTCAATCTTGTCCGGAGCTCGTACGACATTCAGGATGAAGAAGTTTCCGTCGTTGCCTACGTCGGTAACGACTTCAGCCGTTTGATCTTCATGCAGGGGAAAAACTACCTGCATTTTGCTCCAATCATTAGTGAAGGGTACGGTTCCTCCAATATCGAGAATACGATCTACAGTCGTATCCTGCTCGAGCAAGACAACATCGCACTTACAAGAATCGACCGCATTATTCTGTGCGGTGAGAGTCACAAAGTCAATTTGCGCGAGTCGTTGGCCCCGCAGTTCTCCAGCGCGACCGTAGAATATCTCCAGGCTCCCGAACTCGACCTCAGTATGTTCGAGGGAGTGGTCGGAGAAGCCGTTTCGGAGTATGCCATCCCTCTTGCAACGGCTTGGCGGGCTCTGCAGCCGAAGCATCCAAATTTCCTGAACGTCAATCTCTGTCCCGTCTCCATCAAAGAAGGGCAGAAGGCATTCAAGCTTGCATGGCACGGATGGATTATCGCGCTGATGATTATCGGCGCTATTGTGTATTTCACCTTGAAGATTCAAGAACAAAGCGCAGAGCTGAGAAGGGCGAAGGATGTGCTGACGCGCAAACAATCAGAATTAGCCGACCTCGAGTTGTTGCGTGCACGTCAGGCAGCATTGCAGCAGGATATTGAGCGGTATTCGAAAGCCGCGACCGTGTACGATTCGATTGCACCGGGGAGTGATCGCTGGAGCCGCATTCTCCATTATCTTGCCAACAGCGTCGAAGATTTGAATTCACTCTGGATCTATCGAATTGAACCTGATGTACAACAACCGGGAGCACTCAAAATCAGCGGCAGATCGATCTACCGGACACGTATCTCACGCCTCGCAAGTCTGTTCGAAAAGGCCGTCCTGCGCGAAGTGCGCACGACGACGATTCGGGACAAGATCATCTATGACTTCGATTTGATTGTGGAACAGATCGATAAGAGCGATCCACCCATTTCCATCACACGTTAACAACGGACCGACGCCATGTCATTTAAGATTCGAAATACTATTGTTCTTGCTGTCGTGTTTGTGCTGTTTGCGGGGGCAGGCGGATATTTTGCGTTCTTCCATCAGCCAAAGCAGCTGCAGGCAACGCAGGCCGAAATCGACAAGATTGACCGGGAGCTGGTCGACTTTCCTCAGACGGTGAGTCTCGTCGAGGAATTGACGAACCGACTGGCGGACACGCGACGGCGCTACGATTCGCGCAGCAAGGAGATTCCACCGTTCGACATTACGTCTCAAACGTACGCCTATATGAGCAGGGGAATCGACGAGGCCGGATTTACGCCTCAAAACGGATTTATCCGATTCAATATGCGGTACAAGGGCTCAAAGAACTTCGACACCTATGGCTACAATATCTATGAATTGACGGACGGGGAGGGAGAATTCTCCAATCTTTACAAGTTTATCTACTACCTCGAAAACGGCAATCGTCTGTACAAGATCAACCACATCACCTTTGAGAATAAAGAGGCGGTTTTGGGAGGTGAGTCCGAAACACGGAAATGGATTGCGTTCTCGATGGAGCTTCACGCGTACTTTACAAGCGTGGCTGAACTGAGCACCTCCCTTGCGGCGAAGACGCTTCCCGTTGTTGCGGCTCCCTATGATCCATTCGACCCGATCATCCTGACGGCGGTTCCGACAACGGCGCCAGAAGATGAAATCAACGTCGAGGAACTCGAAGTAAAGGCAGTGTTGCCGGGGAAAGCGTTCGTGCTGGTTCGCAATGAATTGATCGTCTTGCACCTGGGCGATAAAGTGTGGCGTGGTTACGTCAGTCGTATCACTCCTGCCGAAAGTAAAGTCGAGTTCACGGTGAACGACGGGGGCATTACGCGCAAGATCGAAAAACGCATCGCGTTTTCGAAGGCTACCAGAAAATAACAAGAGGACGGTATGAAGAATCGAATACATCTCATCGTTGCCTTGTTTCTTCTCTTCACGGCTGACCTCGTTGTCGGTCAGACGCCGGAGGAGCGACGCATCCAGCGGGCTGCACGGGGGAAGGAAGTGGTAACTCAAGAGGAGCTCGTCTCATTCAAGAGCGACGTACCCTACAAGCAAGCGCTCGAAATGTTGAACGAGATGTCGAAGCGGTTCCTGCGCAAGCCGATTGTGGACGCCGCGCCTTTAACGACCCCGATCAACGTCAATATCGAGTCGATGTACTGGCGCGATGCATTAGAGTTGATCCTCCGAACAAACGGTCTGTGGTACACCGAGACGGGCGACTACATTCAGGTCACGCGCCTCGGCGCGGGACAACAGCCGTCCGTTCCGGGTGCCCCCGCGATGGCAGAAGTCGACTCGGGCGCTATTCTCGCGAAGGCCCGTGAAATTACCATCTCAGCCATCTTCCTCGAAATCGATCAGGGCAAACTGCGGGAGAGTGGTATCAACTTCAACATCTTCCGCGGACGAGACTTGAATTTGGGTGTCGAATTCTTCGGAGCTCAACGGGTCGCATCCGAAATATTCGGTGCGCGGATTGCTCCAACCGATCGGAGGCTCGCCGTCGATCTCGATGCTGCACTCCGCATCTTTGAAAGTGAGCAGATCGGCGAGATCATCGCTCGTCCGCAGGTGACGGTGCGCTCCGGCGTCCAGGGTCGCGTCCAGATCGGTGCTGACTTTTCCGTGAAGGAGCGCGATTTTGCCGGGAACGTCATCGATCGATTCTACAGCACAGGTACTATTCTTCAAGTCACACCGGTCGTCTATATGTACGGTGCCACGCCGCTGATCGATCTCGATGTGAAGGTCGAGCGTAGTAACGTGCAGCCGGGAACGGTCAGCACGATCATCAACAAGACCGACGCGAAGACGCGGCTCGTGTTGTTGAATGGAGAAGAGTCGTACGTGGGTGGATTGGTGATTAACGAAGAGAGTAAGACGCGCGTGGGCATTCCGCTCCTCAAGGACTTGCCATGGTGGTTCTTTGGTTTGCGTTACGTCTTCGGATACGATGCAACGCGTGTTACACGCAAGGAATTGATCGTCATGATCCGCGCGGAGTTTATTCCGACAATCGATGAGCGGGTCAATATGACGCGTGAGGCGGGAGCGGACAAGATGAAGCAGAAGTTGGAGGAGTCGCGGCAGGATCTCGAGCGTCGTCGCACCAACAAACAATAACGAACAACAGGTCGGACATGTCATCGTCAACTGTTTATGGGGAGCGCTTTATGAATCTACGCAAGATCGTGTTATGGGGCTTTGCAGTGGGGATGTTGATGTATACCTCATGCCAAACTCCGACGGAGCCGGTCGATGAGAAAGTGCAGGGGATTGCCTCCATCATCAGGGGGACGGTTCTGCGGAACGATAATCTCTCCCCCATTCGAAATGCGTCGGTGTATGACGTTGATGGACGAGCGCGCGATACGTCGAAAGCAGACGGAAGTTACCGGCTCACATATCAATTGACCAGTGCGCTGACAACCCGCATCGTGGCCAGCGCCGCGGGGTTCAAGAACGACACGGCCGCCGTCACTCTGCGTCCCGGCGCCGATACCACGATCGTTCTGAAAGTGAAGGCAGACAGTGCAAGCCCCGGCATCGGCCTTTCCTCTGGAAAACCGGCAAACATCGTGCTCATCGGAGCGTCAACCGAGAATATCTCGATCCGTGGAACGGGTCCCAACGAAACTTCCGTCCTCACGTTTGAAGTACGTGATTCGCTGGGAGTAGCCGTGGGGGGAATTAATGTGGTGAAAGTGCGATTCACAATCCTCGGCGGACCGGGTGGTGGCGAGTATGTTTTCCCCGTCGAGGGGGAGACCGATCCGTTGACGGGACGAGTCACGACACGCGTCACAAGCGGAACCAAAGCGGGAGTTCTGCAGGTGTACGCAAGCGCTACCATTACGCCGACACTCACAATCAAATCCAGCCCTGTCCGATTGACCATCTCCGGCGGACTTCCTGTCCTCGAACGATTTTCCATCAGTCGTCAGAGGGCGAACGTCGCTGGCGGGGTTTTTGATAATCTGCGTACAGCAATTACAGTAGTCGTCGGTGATAAGTACGGCAATCCGGTCCAGCCAGGGACAGCAGTTTACTTCACGACGACGGGAGGAATTATCCAGTCATCGGCTTTGACAGACATCGATGGTATTGCAAGCGTTAACCTCATAACGGGTAATCCCCGGCCCCCCAACAGTATTGCGATGGTGACGGCAACGACAGTTGGTGATAGCGGGATCTTGATCTCGCGCAGTATACCTGTGACATTCTCGGGTGCCACACGGGTGATCGTACCAACCTCAACTATCGTTATACCTGACAGCGGTTTTACGACATTTTCCTACCGAGTCCAGGATCCGAACGGATTACCGATTGTCGGAGGGAGCCAAATAACGCTTACGGTGGATGGACCCGGAGCTGCCGATCTCGTTTTGTCCGGCGATGTGAATAGAACGATGCTGGATACAGATGATCCCAACGCGACGCTGTTTACGGCGACGGCGCGCGATACCAAGCTGAAAGGAGGGGGACCTGTAACCTTTAAGATTGAGGTGAAGAGCCAAAATGGGGATGTTACACGCACCTTCCCTGGCCTGGTCTCGCTCGATACGACTGTCGCACCACCACCAACACTTTCACCGACGAGCGGCTATGCATCGAGCCTTACACTCGTCAGCACGACTTCCACACAAGTTTCCGTGCGCGGAACGGGCGACGGCGAAACGGCAAGACTGACGTTTATTGCGCGTGATTCACTTGGAAGAGCCGTTGATGGTTTGCGTAAAGCGTACGTCTCTTTCCGAATCGCGCCGGTTGGTGGCTTAGGAGGAGGGGAGTTTCTCTCACCCGCGGCCGACTCGACAGATGCGAGTGGTCAGGTGACGACCGTATTCAATGCGGGCACGCGTGCGGGCGTTGTACAAGTGATAGCTCAAGCGACCGTACTAGGTCGTACGATCTCTTCAAGTCCTGTGCGTCTCACCATCGCTGGTGGTTTGCCTGTTGAGGAGAGATTCTCCATCAGCAGGGAGCGCGCAAATATTGCCGGTGGGGTGTTTGACGGACTCCGAGCGCGATTCAATGTCATTGTCGGTGATCAGTACGGCAATCCGGTGCGGCCTACCTCGGTTTACTTCACAACGACAGGTGGAATTATTCAACCTTCTGCCGTTACAAATGCTGATGGTCAGGCAAGTGTCGAAGTGATTACTGGTAACCCGCGGCCGCAGAATGGTATCGCCGTGATAACCGCCCGTACGATCAGTGAAGCCGGTGTGACGATATCGAAGAACATTCCGATCGTTTTTTCCGGACGCACTCGCATCATTGCTCCCACAACGTCCTTCGAAATTCCCGATAGCGGTGAATACTCGTTCGCTTACAAGGTGCAGGATGCGAATGGGAATCCGCTTGTCGCGGGAACGTCGATTCGCGTGTCGGTGAGTGGGCCAGGGTCGGGCGGACTGGAACTTCAAGGTAACGACAATGTTACCTTGCCCGATACAGATGACCCGTTCTGGACGAGCTTTTCTGTTACGATCAGAGATCGACAGACCGGAGGTCCTTCTGGTGCGGTAACGGTGAAAATTGATGTGACGAGTCAGAATGGTAATGCTTCGCACACGTTTACTGGTCTGGTGAAGCCTGCTGCATCAGTCATTACAGTTCCGCCGTCAGCGCGGGAGCCGGCTCAGATAGCGATCATCGGGAATCCGACGGCATCAGATATTTTCGTCGCGGGAGTGGGAGCAGTTGAGAACTCAGTCATCACCTATGAAGTTCGCGACTCGCTTGGTGTTCCTATCGATACGTCGAGGCGTGTAACAGCAGCATTCAGCATATCGTTTTTCCCTAACAGCTTTGTGCAAGGTGGAACATCTCCGACCGTGATACCTACTTCGGCTGTCACGGACGATCGCGGACGATTTACCGCCAACGTGACAAGCGGCACGCAGGCAGGCATCGTGCAACTAGTAGCGCGCATCCGGTTACCCAACGGAAGAACGATTGTTTCTGAACCTGTGAAGATCTCTGTGCATGCAGGCTTTCCGAATCAGAATCACTTCACCATTATGACATCAAATTGGGCATTTGCGGGACTCGATTTTGTGAACCAGATTGGGTTTAGCGTGTTGGTGGGTGATACATTTAGCAACCCCGTGCAAGCAGGGACCGCTATCTATTGGCACACACAAGCGGGCGTAATGCAAACCGGAACGAATAATCCGGGTGCGAGTTACACAGGTCCTAATGGTGTGGCCACTTCGGTGCTGTACACTGGAAATCCAAGACCCACAACCTTGCCACACTATGATCCCAGTGTAGGGCGTGGCTATCACTGGGTCTACGCGCAAACACAAGGCCGAGGTGGTCGGCGAATTATTGATAGCCTTTTAGTCCTCGTCTGCGGTGGACCGATTCAAATCATTGGGCTACCTGCATCGTTCACCATACCGCGGCAGGGCACCTCGGCTCCGATATCGTTCCAAGTGCGTGATGGAATAGGTAATCCTTTGCCTACAAGCACTCGCATCACCGCGAGCGTGGCCTACGACAACACCGTCACAGGTATTAAGTTTGTACCGGGTGGTGATTTCTCGGAATCATCACCAACTCACACAATACCAAACGCGGCATATGTGAGATTCCCTGGCCCGCTTGTCACCGACTATGTGGTGCGAGTACAAGATGCATCTTCAGGAACGGGTGCGCCAGTGGGAATGTCAGTAACGTTGACGATCTCGATCAACGCCCCGGGCATCGGCGTCATTACACGCAGCATTCCAGGAACCGTGCAGTAAACCTTCATTCAGTAGGAAGAAAGGCTCAAGTACGAGCATAGTGCTGTAGCCGTTTCTATTTAGAGAGGCGTTGAAGTATGCGTTGGCTCGCCGCAAGAGTAAACCCAATCTCGCGCTCTCGATGAGCCGCGCTGACAAACGCTGCCTCGAATTGTGAAGGAGGAAGGTAGATGCCGGCCTCGAGCATCCCTTGAAAATACTTGGCGAATAAGGCTCGATCCGACCTCGCCGCTGTGTCATAGTCCGTTACGGGTCCTTCGGTAAAAAAGAGAGTAAACATTGAACCAACGCGGTTCAGTGTAAAACCGAGTCCCAGTCTTGCGAGAATCTTTCGCATCCCCTCTTCGAGATGAGAGGCGGTTCGCTCCAGTTTTCTGTAGAGCGTTTTGTTCTTGATCAGATAACTGAGCATCGTATACCCCGCCGCCATCGCGAGCGGGTTCCCGGAGAGCGTGCCGGCTTGATACATCGGACCGGCAGGAGCGACCAGCTCCATCATGTCCTTCCTCCCCCCATACGCTCCCACCGGCAATCCACCTCCGATGATCTTGCCGAGAGTGGTCAAGTCCGGCCTGATGCCGTACAGCTCCTGCGCTCCCCCCAACGCGACACGAAACCCAGTCATCACTTCATCAAAAATCAATAACGCGCCGTACTGTGTGCAGAGTGTGCGAAGTCCTTTCAGGAAACCGGGCAACGGCGGAACGCATCCCATATTTCCCACCACCGGCTCGACGATGACGGCCGCTATATCCCCCTCCGAGACCTTGAATAAACTTTCCACAGAACCGAGGTCGTTATAGCGTGCCGTAAGAGTGTTGTATGCTGTGGAGGCCGGCACACCCGGACTATCCGGAACTCCCAGTGTCATCGCACCGGAACCGGCTTTGATCAAGAACGAATCGCCGTGGCCGTGATAACACCCCTCGAACTTGATAATCTTGTCGCGCTTCGTGTAGGCACGCGCCAGCCGGATCGCGCTCATCGTTGCCTCTGTTCCGGAATTCACCATCCTCACCATTTCGATGGATGGAACGATCCTCGTAATCAGCTCGGCCATCCTTACTTCCAGCTCCGTCGGCGCGCCGAAACTGGTCCCCCGTCTGAGCGACTCGCGAATCGCTCGTGATATCTCCGGATGGGCATGTCCAAGGATCATCGGACCCCACGATCCGACGTAATCGATGAACTTGTTCCCATCTTCATCCCAGATGAACGGCCCTTTTGCCCTTTTGATGAAAAGCGGTGTGCGTCCGACCGCCCGGAACGCGCGCACGGGTGAGTTGACCCCTCCGGGAAGCACTCGCTGGGCGCGTTGAAAGAGCTTGTCAGATTGAGTTGTTTTGAGTTGCTTCATGTTGGTTTTGATTCAAATCGTTTTTGGGCGATTACTCTGTACGAATATCACCACAGATTCACGGATTCGATTTTCAAAAAGTTTGCTCGATTCTTCTCTTCAACCTGCCGCACCTCATAATCTGTGAATCTGTGGTTGATCTTTGCTGAGCAATGACGCGTTCAGTTCAGATAACCATTCTCCAGATACCATTCATACGTCGCGCGGATTGCTTCACGGAAAGGGGTGATCGTATACCCGAGCTCCCGCTTCGCTTTTTCCGATGAGAAGTAGTTGGTCATCCCAACCCCAGCTACAAGCTCCCTCGTCACCCACGGTCGTTTTCCAAAGAGGTTGCCGATTGTCTCCGCCGAAATTGCGATCAATCGAACAAAAAGAATTGGTAGTTTGAAGAGCGGGCGAATACCTCCGACCATCTCAGCAGTGATGGTGAAAATTTCTTTGTGCGTGAGATTTTCACCGGCCAGAATATAGCGTTCCCCGATCCTGCCTTGTCTCGCCGCTGCGAGATGTCCCGCAACAACATCTCCCACGAAGACAATGTTCATTCCACCCTGAACGTAATAGAAGATGCGCTTCATTCGGACATCGCGAACGATTTGGCCCCCGTGGAAATGAATGTCTCGTGGGCCGATGATGATGGAGGGATTAAGGATGACCGCGGGAAGACCCAACTTCACACCGCGTTGAATCTCGTGCTCGGCCCTATATTTGGAAATGCGATACCCGACGTCATACCGTTCCCAATTAAATTCATTGGATTCCGTCGCAAGGCCGCCATCTTCCGGAAAGCCGATTGCCGCGATGGAACTGGTATGAATGAACCGGCGCACTCCTGCTTCAAGACTGACATCGACGAGATTGCGCGTTCCGCCGATGTTCACTTCATACATCGTTTCCCGCTCGCGCCTCCAGTAGGAAACAATCGCTGCAGTGTGAAAGACGGTATCGCATCCCTTCACCGCGCGTCGAAGGGAGTCACGATCCCGCACGTCCCCGATGACGTGTTCCACCGGTGCATTGCCGATAGCTCGCAAATCGGATGTGCTGCGGCGCAGGATGCGAACGTGACATCCTTCTCGAAGAAGAGCATGTGCAAGATTTGAACCAAGGAAACCGGTGCCGCCCGTGACGAGAACGTTTCTCATTGCCGCGGTCTCTTTATGGTGCGGCGCAGGAAGGTTGTATCGTCTTTACCTGGATTGAAGGAGCTTCGCGGCATCTTTGGCGAAATAAGTAAGGATCAGATCGGCGCCGGCCCGCTTGATGCTGGTGAGAACCTCCATCATAATCCTCTTTTCATCAACCCAGCCGTTTCGGGCGGCTGCTTTGATCATGGAGTATTCACCGCTGACGTTGTAGGCTGCCGTAGGCATTCCAAATCGGTCTTTGACGCGGCGAATGATGTCGAGATATGCGAGAGCGGGCTTTACCATCACAATGTCCGCCCCTTCTGCAATATCCTGTTCCACTTCTCTGAGCGCCTCATCGGAGTTGGCCGGATCCATCTGATGCGAGCGGCGATCGCCAAACTGCGGGGTGCTTCGTGCTGCTTCACGGAATGGTCCGTAAAAACCCGATGCGTATTTGGCCGCGTAGGACATGATCGGCACGTTGTGAAAATCATTGCTATCCAACGTCTGACGAATGGCCTGAACTCTCCCATCGAACATATCCGATGGCGCGACCATGTCCGCGCCTGCCTGTGCGTGCGTGAGGGCTTCCTTGGCAAGAAGCTCGATCGATTCGTCGTTCACAATTTCACCGTCTCGGACAATGCCGCAGTGTCCATGGGAAGTATACTCACAAAGACAAACATCGGTGATGACGATGAGCTCGGGCACTTCTTTTTTAATGGCTCGAATGGCAAGCTGGACGATCCCCGATTCATCGTAGGCCTCGCTCCCCATTTCATCCTTCTGCTCCGGAATGCCGAAGAGGATGACTGCTGGAATCCCGAGGCTGTACACGTCAAGACATTCGCGAACGGTTTGGTCGATAGAAAGCTGGTAGACGCCCGGCATAGATGAAATCTCGTTACGGACATTCTTCCCCGGGCAAACAAAAAGGGGGGCTATGAAGTCCTTTGGAGAGAGTTCGGTCTCGCGCACCAAACTGCGCAACGCTTCGTTCATGCGCATCCTGCGCAAGCGACGAAACTGTTCAACGTTTGTTTTCAGGTTCGTTATCATCGTCTTCTTCTTGTTGAGGTGTTGAGGGACGGAAAAATATAGGCGAAGAACGCGTAAACCGCAATGAAACCGATGCCGCCCTTAATCCCGACATAGAAGTTGGATTTCATATCGTATCTTGGGACCAATTGTGGACGAGGCGCATCAAGAGCAATGATGCTGCTGTCTATGGCTGCTGGCCAAATGTGTTGAGACAGCTGTTCGTCCCGAGATTGTTTCACCCGTTGGGTGAGGCGGTTGAGACATGACACCGGCTGCCTTTGCGACTTTTCTTTTCGAAAAGAAAAGTCGCTCAAAAGAAAACTTGCCGAAATCAAACGGACGGCAATAGTCTCCTTCCGCACAGGCCGAAATTCCCCGCCGTCCCACGGCAGATCATGGATAACGCTTGGGACAGTTGGCGGGGAATGAAACCCACACTATTGCCCTCCAGCGCACAGCCTATGATATCGGCGCTGCACGCGTGCCGCCTACGCACCTCCTCCTGCTGGACGCTTACTCTCGAAATCGGATTTAAGGTGCCGCGACCTACTCGGATGAGGCAAGGATTTTCTTGACCTTCCTGAACACCGAATCAAACATCTGTTCCGTCAATTTGCCGGTGAAGGTATTTTGCTGGCTTGGATGGTATGAACCGATCAAGGTAAGTCGGGAGGAGAGCCGGAACACCGCGCCGTGTGAGAACTTCGGAGTTGTGGAAAGACGTGAGAGACCAAGACGGTTTATAGTTCTGAACGTTGTGTCAAATGCGAGCTTGCCTAAAGCAAGGATGATGCGCACACGCGTCAACAACGCGAGTTCTTGTTGCAGGAATGAATTACAGTTTGCGATCTCGCTTCGGAGCAGTTTGTTCGCAGGAGGAGCACAGCGACAAATTGCGGTGATGTAACAGTCCGACAGCTTCAAACCGTCCGTTGGTGAGACGGAAGTGGGCTTGTTGGCAAATCCTGCTTTGTGCAGAGCGCGATACAGCCAATCACCACTTCTGTCGCCTGTGAACATTCTTCCGGTTCGGTTTGCCCCGTGAGCGGACGGAGCGAGTCCGACGATCAGAAGTCTTGCCTCCGGATCGCCGAATCCCGGCACCGGCTTTCCCCAATAGTCCCATTGCTGAAACCGCGACGGCTTTTTCTGCGCAACAACTCGACGCCAAAGAACCAAGCGGGGGCATCGTCTGCAGAGAACGACCTCATCTGAAAGAATCTTGAGCTTGTTCATTGAACCGGGTTTGGTCTGCCAGGGAGGCGAAGGCCTGAGACCTTGTTTGCCAGCTATTTGATTCGGTTAAGGAAAGCAAGGAGATGCTTATTGAACTCGCTAGGGTTTTCAAGGTTGCTCATATGGGCAGCGTGTGGGATGATGTGGAACTCCGATCCCGTGATCCGTTCGTGCATAGTTCGTGAAGCTGCCGGTGGCGTGAGCGTATCCAATTCGCCCACCATGATGAGCGTTGGAACTTGTACGCGCGAGAGTGATTCGCTCGTATCCGTTCTGGCGGCGAGCGCAATGGCTGTGCCGCATATTCCAAGCGGGGAATTTCCGTTGATTGCGTTTTTGATACTTTCGACCGCTGATGGATGAGCAGCCATCGTACGTTCGGCAAAGATTGTCTTGACAAACTCTGCTGCGAACGGCGCAACGCCGTTCGATCGTATGGCTCGAACCGTCGCTGAACGTTTGACTTTTCCCTCGTTGGTGTCGGCTTCACTCTTTGTGTCGCATAAGACCAGGGCGCGGATGCGTTCGGGATGTCGTTCGGCCGCACGCAGCGCAATGTAGCCTCCCATAGAGAGTCCACAAAGGACGGCCTTCTCGATGACGAGATGATCCAGCAATGCGACGAGGTCATCAACGAAAAATTCGACCGTGTATTGGCCATCTCCCACATCGCTCTCACCGTGTCCGCGAACATCGTAGCTGATGGCGCGCATGCTGTTGGGGAGGGCCTTCATCTGCGGTTCCCACATTGTGTGATTGAACGGAAAGCCGTGGATAAAGACGACTGGTAGGCCTTGGGGGAGTCCGCGCTCCACGTAATTCATCGTGAGGTTGTTGATCTTGATTTTCATGGACATTTCTCAGGCGAGCAGTGAAGCAACGGAGCAGCGACGCTGACACAGTCGCTTGATCTAATGTGGGTAGAACTTGTGGACCTCTTCGTGCGCCTTTCGGAGGATCTCAGCTGATGCGTGTTCTTCGAACATCGGAAAGAGCTCGCGATCCTCTTTGCGAATGTGGTCCTCAAGAAGCGCGCCGAACTCCTTCAGTCGGTCAGGCAGGTCTGCTTGATGAGGATCCTTCAAGCATTCAACTCTCCGTTCGATCTCGCGATGTTGTTCGATCAAAAGGTCAACGAGCGGCACGGACAATGGAACATGCGCTTTTGCGAGTGGAAATAATGCCTGCTCTTCAGCATCGAAGTGCGGCCTGAGATGCTGCTGATAGAAGTCGACAACGTATTGCGCTTGCCACGCTGGTTCGTGTGACCAGAGTCGGAGCAGTGCCTGTGTTCCCTGTTGAAGTCGAACGGCAAGCAGGAGCCCTTCGTAATGGTCGCGGGCGAGGGGAATCAGACTTTCATGTCGTTTGGCCATGGTGTTTCCGCAGGGTCACTTTCTCTGATCGAGTGGAATCCAGTTTCGCTCCCGAGGACCGAGGTAGATTTGTCGCGGTCGCGCAATTTTTTGCTCCGGATCCATCAAATGCTCCTCCCAATGAGCCAGCCATCCGGCTGTTCGGGGGATGGCAAACAGAACCGGAAAGAAGTCCATCGGAAATCCCATGGCCTCATAGATGAGTCCGGAATAGAAATCGACATTGGGATAGAGCTTGCGCTTGACGAAGTAGTCATCTTCAAGAGCAATGCGTTCGAGTTCCAACGCCAGATCGAGCTTTGGGTTTTTGCCCGTCACCTCGAAGACTTCGTAGGCGAGCTTCTTAATGACTTTTGCGCGCGGGTCATAATTTTTGTAGATGCGGTGACCGAAGCCCATCAGCTTCCGTTTTCCTTCTTTGACGTCTTTAATGATTTCGGGAACCTTGCTCTTTGAACCGATCTCGTCCAGCATGCGAAGAACGGCCTCATTCGCGCCGCCGTGGAGGGGTCCCCACAAAGCCGCCGCCGCACCTGCGCAAGCGGAGAATGGATCGATGTGCGAGCTTCCGATGCTGCGCATGGTATTCGTGCTGCAATTCTGTTCGTGATCCGCGTGGAGGATGAAGAGCACCGTCAGGGCATGTTCAAGTACGGGATGAGGTTTGTAGCGCGTCTCGCCGATCTTGAACATCATATTGAGGAAATTGCCAGCGTACGTGAGCTCGTTGTCGGGATAGACGTACGGCATTCCTTTCGAGTGTCGGTACGCGAACGCGGCAATCGTGGGAACTTTGCCGATGAGCCGGTAGATTTGTTTGCGCCGAACTTCCGGGTTCAGTACGTTCTTCGCTTCCGGATAAAACGTAGAAAGCGCTGAGATGGTGCTGATGAACATGCCCATGGGATGTGCATCGTAGCGGAAGGCTTCCATGAGCTTCTTGATGTTCTCATGGACGAACGTGTGAAGCTTGATGTTCATTCGCCACTCATCTACCTGCTTCGTGTTTGGGAGTTCTCCGTGCAGGAGGAGATACGCGACCTCGAGGAACGAGGTTGAATGTTCGGCCAGTTGTTCGATGGGATAGCCGCGGTACTGCAGAATCCCTTTCTCTCCGTCGATATACGTGATTCTGCTCTTGACGGAGGCAGTGTTCATGAAGGCCGGGTCGTACGTCATCATGCCGAAATCGTTCTCATCCACCTTCATCTGCCGGAAATCCATTGCTCGGACGGTGTTAAATTCGATTGGGATCTCGTATGTCTTGCCAGTTCGATTGTCGGTAATGGTGAGGGTATCGGGCATAGAGCGAGCTCCTGAGGGAAAAACGTGCGGGGAAACGGTTTTTGTGAGCGCTAAGAAACAAAAAAAAAATCTCATGTTCCACCCGAAAACGCAGCAATGCACCATTCACGGGGATTGGAGGATTTGATTGAAGGTAGACGCAAATTCGAGTATCTTTTGTCTGAACTGTCTATCGATTCACTTCAATTTCAGGAGAAGTTTTGTATGAAAACTGGATCGCTTACGCTCATACTGTTTATTGCTGTTAGTCTTGCGCTCGGGTTTGGTGAGAAGAAATATGGAAAAGCACTAACGATAAAACAGGCAACGAAGATATCAGAGATTCTCGCTGAACCCCAAAAGTACCATGGAAAAGACGTTTTGGTGGAAGGTAAGGTCGTCGACGTTTGTCAGAAAAAAGGATGCTGGATCAAGCTTGTGGGAGAATCAGAGGATCAAGTTCTTCAAATTAAGGTTGAGGACGATGTCATCGTCTTCCCGAAAGATGGAAAAGGCAAGATCGCGCGAGCGGAGGGGAAGGTGGTGGCGAAGGAGTACTCCGTGAAGGAGCTGATTGCTCGGGCAAAGCATGAGGCTGAAGAACAGGGAAAACCGTTCGATGGAAAATCGATTACGAAGCCGCAGATCGTCGTTCGTGTAGACGGCGTTGGAGCCGTCATCAGAGATTAGTCAGCGCGGTATGTCCTTAGTCTGCAAAGAGTTAGTGGCAGTGGATGTCCAAGTTCCGCCTGCTGGAACAATCTGAGAGGACGTGCTGTTTAGAATAGTGACCCGCCAGAAGTCCTACCTTTAGCGGGTCTCATAACAACCTCCCTGGCCCCGACGCTTACGGTGCGCGTCGGGGTTTTTTATTTCTCCACCTTGGATTGCGTGCGACCGGTTCCTTTGAGGAGGCCAGTTGCCTCAGGTATTGCACCTCTTCCGAGTTCAAGAGCCTCGATTCTCCGGGCTGTAGTGACCCGATCTCTATCTCCGCAAACCGGACGCGCACGAGGCGCAAAGTCGGATGTCCGACAGCCGCGGTCATGCGGCGGACTTGTCGGTTGCGTCCTTCTCGAATTGTCAATTCGAGCCACGCGGTTGGAACATTTTTCCGAAACCGGATTGGAACAGGCCGAGGGGGGAGAACGGGCTCCGTCGGAAGTAACCTCACATCGGCTGGTCGAGTTGGCTCTCCATCAAGGATAACACCGTCGCGGAGTTGTTGGAGGGCTTCCTGTGAAGGGATACGTTCGACTTGTGCAATGTATGTTCGGGGATGTCCGTATTCTGGATCGAGAAGACGATGCTTAAGGAATCGGTCGTTTGTGAGGAGCAGTAATCCTTCGCTGTCAAAATCGAGCCGTCCGACGGGGTAGACGTCGGCAGGGAACGGGCCGAAATCCCGGAGTGTCAATCGCCCAGTCCGATCCGTGAATTGCGAGAGAACGCCGTATGGCTTGTAAAAGAGGATGGTGACAATGCGAGGGGAGAATGCTTCGGATTGGCGTGGCATTGGGCAAATTTAGCGATGGCTGATGCAAGGTGCAACCGTTCGATTCATCTTGACTTTGAACCATCTACCCCCATATTCGCGTGGAATTTTCATAAGGTCGATCAATCAAAAAACACAGAGGTTTTAAATGACTGAGCAAACGCATCCGCGCAAGTCGTGGTTGTATCGCGCACTTGATTTTGTCGAATGGGCAGGGAATAAGCTGCCTCATCCGGCTACCTTGTTCGCTCTCTTCGCGTTCATCGTGATCCTTGCTTCGGGTCTCTTCGCCGCAATAAACTATACGGCCACGCATCCGAGCACAGGAAAAGAGATCTTGCCGGTCAGTTTGTTGAACGGTGACGGTTTGCGGCGAATCGTTACGATGCTGGTGACGAATTTTACAGGGTTCGTTCCGTTAGGTACGGTGCTGGTTGCTATGCTGGGTGTCGGTGTTGCCGAAGGATCCGGACTTCTCTCTGCCGCTATTCGAGCTCTTGTGCTGTCCGCTCCGCGCCGTATGATCACGTTGGTCGTTGTCTTCAGTGGCGTGATGTCGAACGCAGCATCGGAGGCAGGGTACGTCATTTTGATTCCGCTCGCCGCTGTTATCTTCCATGCCTTTGGAAGACATCCGCTCGCCGGCATGGCGGCGGCCTTTGCTGGAGTCTCCGGTGGATACAGTGCGAATCTTGTTCTCGGGACCGTGGATCCTTTGCTTTCTGGAATTACGGAAGAGATGGCAAAGATCATCGATCCGACGTACAAGGTCAACCCGGCTGCGAACTATTACTTCATGTTCGCCTCTACGTTCCTTCTCACATTGTTGGGGACGTGGGTTACCGAACGAATCGTAGAACCACGCCTCGGCCCGTACGATGGTGGTACCAGTGGCGGTGTCGCCGTCGATCATCTGAAGCCGGAAGAAAGACGTGGTTTAAAATGGGCGGGAGCGAGCGTTCTTGTCTTTTTGATCCTCCTTGCAATTGCGGTCGTTCCGGAAGGAGGTGTCTTACGCGACCCCGCTACGGGTGACATTCTCCATTCCCCCTTTCTGACCGGTATCGTGGCAATTATTTTTCTTCTGTTCTTTCTTCCCGGTCTTGTGTACGGCGTCGTAACGAAATCGCTCAGAAATGACACTGACGCGGTTACGTTTATGGGAAAAGCGATGAGCAGTCTCGGCGTCTATATCGTTCTGGTGTTCTTCGCGGCGCAGTTTGTGGCCTACTTCTCGTGGACGAACTTGGGATTGATTACGGCGATCAAAGGAGCCGAACTCCTGAAAGCCGTTGGCTTGACTGGCGTGCCGTTAATCATCGCGTTCATTTTTGTGACGGCGCTCCTGAACCTCTTTATGGGAAGCGCATCTGCAAAATGGGCGATCATGGCTCCCATCTTCGTGCCGATGTTCATGCTTCTCGGTTACACTCCAGAGTTGACGCAAGCTGCATATCGAGTAGGCGATTCATGCACGAACGTCATCACACCGATGATGTCGTACTTCGCTCTCATCGTTGCATTTGCCCAGAAATACAAGTCGGATGCAGGCATCGGAACGATCATTGCGATGATGTTGCCCTACTCTCTCATTTTCTTGATCTGCTGGTCGCTCTTCCTCATGGTGTGGATTCTGTTGGGCATTCCTGTGGGGCCGGGCGCAGGGCTATATCTGCCATCAGTGTAAAAAAAATCCCCTGACAAATATGCCAGGGGATTCCAGCTCCAGGGAAGATGTAACCGTTATGTTGCATCGGCTACTTCTTCATCCTGCTCCTTCAATTCATCTCCTTTGTCTTTGCTGAAGTCGACAAACTTCAGTTCTTCAGCCTTCTTGTTGAGTTTCACCTTCACCTTGCTACCGCTCGAAAAAGTTCCCTTGAGAATTTCTTCGGCGAGCGGATCTTCTACGTACTTCTGGAGTGCTCGTCGCAAGGGGCGGGCTCCGAACGCGGGGTCGTATCCTCTATCCGCCAGAAACTCCTTCGCGCTCTTTGTGAACTCGATGGTGATCCCCATCGACGTCATTCGCCTAATCAGGTCCTGTGAGGCGATGTCGATGATCTTGAGGATGTCTTCGCGCTCCAGATTGTGGAACACGATTGTGTCATCCACCCGGTTGAGAAACTCCGGACTGAACACCCGCTTTAACGCATCCTCGATATGTCCCTTCATCGTGCTGTACTTATCGGCATGCGTCTGTGTGCCGAAGCCAAAGCCACCGGTGACCTTGATGTCTCGTGATCCGATGTTCGAGGTCATAATGAGGATGGTGTTCTTGAAATCGACCCGCCGACCAAGACTATCGGTCAAAATCCCGTCGTCAAGGACTTGGAGGAGAATGTTGAAGACGTCCGGATGCGCCTTCTCGATTTCATCGAGAAGAACGACGGAGTACGGTTTGCGGCGGACTTTCTCAGTGAGTTGACCCCCTTCTTCATAACCGACGTATCCCGGTGGAGCTCCAACAAGGCGAGAAACGGAGAATTTCTCCATATACTCGCTCATATCGATCCGGATCAAGGCGTCTTCGGAGTCGAAGAGATAGCGAGCCAACGCTTTGGCCATTTCGGTTTTTCCGACGCCCGTTGGACCGAGGAAGATGAACGACCCGATGGGACGTTTGGGATCCTTTAAACCGGCACGAGTACGCCGAATGGCGCGGGTCAGTTTCGAAATTGGCTCGTCCTGTCCCACGATCACGCTCTTTAACGCTTCCTCCATCTTCAACAGCTTTTCCGATTCGCTCTGGGCAACTTTCGTAACCGGTATGCCCGTCATCATCGCCACCACTTCGGCACAGTTCTCCTCACTCACTTCGTAAACGGTGTCCTGTGCCTTGAGTTCCCATTCCCGTTTCGCAATCTCAAGATCGCTCAGCAATTTCTTTTCGAGGTCGCGCAGCCGTGCCGCTTCTTCGAAGTTCTGGTTCTTTACAACCTGATTTTTGGCCTGCTTGATCTTTTCGATCTCTTCTTCGAGAGTCAGGATTTCCTTCGGTACAATGATGTTTGCCAGGTGGACGCGCGAGCCTGCTTCGTCCAGCACATCGATCGCCTTATCCGGTAAATAACGGTCTGTGATGTAACGATCGCTCAACCGTACTGCCGCTACAATTGCTTCGTCCGTGTAACGGACACCATGATGCTGTTCGTACTTATGCTTGATATTTTGGAGGATCTGGATGGTCTCTTCCACAGTCGTCGGATCAACCATAATTTTCTGGAACCGCCGATCGAGCGCACCGTCTTTTTCGATGTACTGTCTGTATTCATCCAGCGTGGTCGCTCCGATGCACTGCAGTTCGCCGCGGGCCAGGGCGGGCTTGAACATGTTCGAGGCGTCGAGCGAACCGCTGGCGCCCCCTGCACCGACGATCGTGTGTAACTCGTCAATGAAAAGAATGACATCCTTTGCCTTTTCGAGTTCGTTCATGACCGCTTTCATCCGCTCTTCAAACTGTCCACGATACTTCGTGCCGGCCACGAGGGCTGCCAAATCCAAGGTCACGACACGCTTGTCATGCAAGACACGCGAAACCTTTTTTTGAACTATGCGCAGCGCAAGTCCTTCAGCAATAGCGGATTTGCCAACGCCCGGCTCTCCGATGAGAACCGGGTTGTTTTTCTTGCGGCGACTCAGAACTTGAGCAACGCGTTCAATCTCCTTTTCACGACCCACAATGGGATCCAGCTTGTCCTCCATCGCGAGTTTTGTCAAGTCCCGTCCGAAATTATCCAAAACAGGCGTTTTTGATTTCTCTTGTTTCTTTTCCGAAACATGAGCTGTCGGGGGCGTTGACGGTTTGCCGGAAATGATGTTGTCCAGTTCGTTTCTGACGACATCGTAATGGACGTTGAATTGATGGAGGATTTGTGCGGCAATGTTGTCGTCGTCTCGAAGCAAGGAGAGCAGGAGATGCTCCGTTCCGATGACATCCGATTTGTAGAGCTTGGCTTCGAGATATGTAATCTTGAGGACTTTCTCAGCCTGCTTTGTCAGAGGAATGTTGCCAATGGTCAGCGTACCACCCGAGGTGCGAACGGTATCCTCAATAGCTTTTTTCAACTTATAGAGGTCTACGCCGAGGTTACGTAGGATTTTGACCGCAATCCCTTCCCCCTCGCGTATGATTCCCAGAAGCAGGTGTTCGGTGCCGATGTAATCGTGTCCGAGTCGCAACGCCTCTTCCCGGCTCAGCCGGATGACATCTTGTACCCTGTTTGAAAAGTTACCTTCCATCGAAACTCTCTTTAGATGATGTGTGGTGAGTGAACCTCGCGTTGGTTGTAACGTCTAACCAAGGTGCGAAGTTTCCGCGCAAAATATAGTCAAATTTGAAAGTGCTGTCAAGGAAGTGGCTCTTGGTGCGAATTCTTGTTGTACTTGAAGTTGAACAAGTAAGCCTTGCGCATCGCTTGAATCAAACTTTTCTTTGACTTTATATGCAAAAAGCTTTACATTCTTTACCACTTTCGACGAAAAAAAGCATGGGGGAGGAGCGAGTTTGGCTCTCGAAAAGGCAACAGGTCACGACAAAAAACTCCAGGATCGGCTGATGGAGTCGGGTGAGATCCCGAAGCACATCGCCATTATTATGGATGGGAATGGGCGATGGGCACAGCGGCGAGGACTGCCGAGAATTGCAGGCCATCATGAAGGGGTTAATTCCGTTCGCGATATCGTTGAAGCGTGCGGTCAGCTCGGTGTCAAGTACCTTACGCTGTATGCATTCTCGACCGAAAACTGGAAGCGCCCGGAGGATGAAGTTTCATTGTTGATGCGCCTCCTTTTGAAAGCGCTGCGGGATGAAAAGGACCGGCTTCACCAAAATGAAGTGCAGTTGAAGGCGATTGGTGAGATTCACAAGCTACCGCAGGATGTGCAGGATGAGTTGTTGGACGGAATTGAAGTTATGAAGCGCAACACCGGCCTGACACTTATTCTTGCGCTGAGCTATAGTGGTCGTTGGGATATTGTGCACGCCGTTCGGAAGATCGTGGAGGATGTCCGCTCAGGCCTGCTGAAGGCTGAGGACATTTCCGAGGCTGTCGTTGCGAGTTATCTCTCCACACGAGAGTTCTCTGATCCCGATTTGATGATCCGGACGAGCGGGGAGATGCGCATTAGCAACTTCCTCCTCTGGCAGATTGCCTATAGCGAGCTTTATATATCGGATCAGTTCTGGCCGGCTTTCCGTCGAAAAGACCTCTATGGTGTAATCGGTGAGTATCAACGGCGCGAGAGACGCTTCGGGATGGTGAGCGATCAAGTCAAGAAGCAAGAAGGAACGCGCGTGTTTCCGTTGAGTGGGATGGAAAGGTTCCTAAAAAGTGTCTCGAAGCTCTAAACTTCTCTTCTTCTTCATTTCATTCATTTGCTCGGCGCTCCTTGCCCAAGAGCGGCCGGAGGTCTTTAAGATCCTCGGCATTTCGGTCGAAGGGCATTCCTCGGCTGAACCATCCGCAATTATCGCCAACACCGGATTAAAGGTCGGAGACGAACTGATCGTCCCCGGCGACCAGACCCGTACCGCGATCGAGCGTCTCTACAACCTTCGACTCTTCGACGATGTGCAGATCTTCATTGAAAACCGGACGGCAGAGGGCGTTTATCTGCTGATCCGAGTGAAGGAAAATCCGCGTCTGGAGCGCATAGAGATCAAGGGGAATGACGAGTTGAGCGAAAGCGACATTCTCAAGCAGATCAATCTGGTAAAGGGCCAGATCGTCACGAAGCAAGATCTCTCCTCGATTGTTCGCTCGCTCAAACGGAAGTACGACGAGGATGGATACTTGAACGCGGAGGTGAGGCCGTCGCTTATTCCCTTAGACTCGACCGAGCGGCGAGTCATTCTCTCAGTCGAAATCAATGAAGGTCCAAAAGTCAAAGTAGATCGTATCCGCTTTTTCGGCAACAAGCAATTCGACGATGGCGATTTGAAGGGGGAGATGAAAGAAACAAGCGAACGGACATGGTGGAAATTCTGGTCGAGCGCAAAATTTGACAAGAAGAAATACCAAGAAGACAAGCAGCTCATTCTCAATTTCTACCGCAAGAACGGATTCCGGGATGCGGAGATCCTTTCCGATTCACTTCATTACGATGAGACTAAACGCTATTTGACGATCGATATCTATGTGTACGAAGGACCGCAATATCGCGTGCGGAACATCGTGTGGGTAGGGAATACGGTCTATCCGTCGGAAGTGCTCACGGCACGACTCGGGTTCCAGAAGGGAGATATCTTCGATCGAGAGAAGTTCGAGAAGAATCTTTACCGTAGCGAGGACGAGACGGATGTAAGCTCCCTCTATCTGGACAACGGCTACCTGACGTTCCAGGTCGAGCCGGAAGAGGTAAAGGTTGCCGGTGATAGTCTTGATCTGATTCTGCATGTGCGCGAGCGGAATCAATTCCGCATTGGACGCGTCCTCATCACCGGTAACCAGAAGACGTATGAGAAGGTCATCCGTCGCGAATTATTCACGCGACCGGGTGACTTCTTCAGCCGCGCAGCCATCATCCGAAGCGTACGGCAATTAGCCCAGCTTAATTATTTTGATCCGGAAAAAATAAAGCCCGACTATCGGATCGTCGACGACAAGACCGTCGAACTTGAGTATTCCGTCAAGGAGAAATCGAGCGACACGTTCAATATGTCGGTTGGATATAGCGGAGCGTTCGGATTCAACGGTGCGTTGGGGGTGAGCTTCAACAACTTTTCGATCACCGAACCGCTGAAAGGTGGAGCGGGTCAGGTGATGACATTTGACTGGCAATTCGGCGAAGGGAACCGATTTCGTACCTTTACGATTGGATTTCAGGAACCGTGGATGTTCGATACGCCAACGTTGTTCGGCGTCAACGTGTTTGACACCCGACAGATTTTCTACTACGATCTGCGGCTCACCGGTGCCTCATTGCGGGTGGGACGTCGTTTCAAATGGCCCGATTTCTATTTCCGCGGCGACTGGACCGTCCGCTACCAACGAAACGATGTGAAGTACGGTGGTGATTACTACGAGCCTGGCATCACTTCTCAAGTAGGCATTTCGCAAGTCATCTCGCGCAATAGCACGGACAGTCCAATCTTCCCGACGCGTGGCTCCAATTTTGCACTCGTGACAGAGATTTCCGGTGGACCATTACTTCCGGGCAATGTCAACTTTCATAAACATACCTTTTCGGCTGAATGGTACGTGCCGCTTTTCGGCAGCAGCAGGATAGCATTTACAACCTCAAGTACAATTGGCTTGATCTATGGATTTGAGAAGAATCCGAAGATTCCCCCGCAGGAGTTGTTTTTTATGGGAGGGACCGGATTAGGACAATTCTCAACGACGCCCCTCCGAGGGTATGATGATCGAAGCATCGGTCCGCGCTTCCGCCGTGATGGTCTCACCATCGGCGGTCAGGCGATGATGAAGCATTCCGCCGAATTGCGATTTGCGCTTGCTATCAATCCCATCCCGATCTACACGCTTCTGTTTGCTGAGGCAGGCAACGTGTGGCTCGAACCGAAAGTGCAAGACCCGTTGGATCTCAAACGCTCCGCCGGTGTCGGTGTGCGGTTGCTCATTAATCCAATCGGGCTCATCGGTTTCGATTATGGATATGGCTTCGATGCTCCCTCTCCCGGAGGCGCGCCATCCGGCTGGAAATTCCACTTCCAATTCGGTCGAGGATTTTGAGCCTATCCTTGAGAATGTTTCACTACCCGTCAAAAGTCAACAGACACCCCAACCCCAACTTTACTTACTTACATAACGAGGTTACCGTGCACAAATATTTCGTTTCCTTCTTTCTTCTCACCGCTTTGTGTGTTGGTGCCGCTGCTGCCCAGGCGACGCGTGTCGCCTTTGTCGACTCCGAGATCATTCTCCGCGATCTGCCCGAGGCGCAACAGGCATCAAAGGAGCTTGAACAGATGGTGAAGCCGTGGCAGGATGAGTTTGAGAAGATGAGTCTGGATCTCCAGAAGCAGGTGGAAGATTATCAGAAGCAGCGAACATTGATGCCGCAAGATCGAAGGGAGGCGGAGGAACAGCGACTAGGTCAATTGCAGCAAAAGGCGCGCGAGTTTTACGCGCAGAAACTGGACCCGCGCACCGGCGAAGCAGCGGCCGAGCGCGAAAAGAAGCTCGCACCAATCCGCGAAAAAATCCTGAAGACCATCGAAACAGTGGCAAAAGAAGAAGGATTCAGTTTTGTGTTTGACAAGGTCAATGTTCTCTACGGCGATGCGAAGGTCGATCTCACCTACAAAGTGCTTGATCGCCTGAAGCGAGGGGCTCCCACAACTCCTGCTCGTGGTCGAAATCAGTAATTGTCTGGGTGATGAGAGCCCCTGCTCGTGCTCGAGCTATTCTTCAACGAACAAGTGTGGATGGAATCATGAAACGTATAGCGATGGTTGTGGCCATTCTGGCGTGCAGTACCCACCTCCCGGCTTTAGGGCAGGTAAAAGTGGGACACGTCAGCACCGATGCCATTATGAAACAGCTGCCGGATGCGCAAGATGCTCAGAAACAGATCGACGCGCTCGTGGCGGAGTGGCAGACGGAATTGAATAAGATGCAGCAGGAGTGGCAGCGGAAGTTTGACGAGTATGAAAAACGAAAGCTCATTCTGACCGACCAGCGACGCGCTGAGACGGAAAAGGAGTTACGTGAGCTCGATCAGAGGATCGTTGAATTCCGTTCCCGGAAGTTCGGTCAGAATGGCGAGCTGTTCGTCAAACAGGGAGAGCTGATGAAGCCCGTGCAAGACCGAGTTTTCAAAGCGATCCAGGACGTGGCGATCGAGGAAGGGTATGACTATGTGTTTGACAAGAGTGGCGAGATTCTGTTGATGTATTCGAATCCACAGTACGACCTTACGCCGAAAGTACTTGCGAAGCTGAACGTCGGCGTCGGGACCGCTCGTTAACAGAAGGAACCTCATGACCGTCCACGAAATCGCCAGTATGCTGCAGGGGGAGGTCGTGGGTAATGGCCATGTAGAGATCCTTCGGGTCGCGAAGATCGAGGAGGCAGAGGCGGGAGACCTTACCTTCCTTGCCAATCCTCAATACGAGAAGTACCTGCGTCAAACGAACGCTTCAGCCGTCCTCGTTTCCCTCGATCTTGACCTACAGGCATATCGGGATCATGTTGCGACTTCCTTTATCCGGGTGCGCGATCCCTACCTCGGCTTCCTCCTCGCACTCAAGAAACTGACTCCCACCGTTGACCCCTTTCCGGTCGGCATTCATCCCTCTGCCATCGTCGCAACTTCCGCACGACTGGGAGCGGACGTCGGCATCGGACCCCTCGTGTCGATTGGGGATGGAGTCGAGATCGGGGACAACACGAAGATTGCCGCCGGCTGCGTTATTGCCAGGGATGCGCGGATTGGTCGTGACGGTCTGCTGTATCCCAACGTCACGGTCTATCACCAGTGTCGGATTGGTGATCGGGTGATTGTTCATTCCGGCACGGTGATCGGGAGTGACGGATTCGGTCAAGCGCCCCGGCCGGACGGGACGTATGAGAAGATTCCACAGCTCGGAATCGTCGTGGTGGAAGACGACGTCGAGATTGGAGCAAACTGCACGATCGACCGCGCGACGCTGGGCGAGACGCTGATCAAGCGCGGCGTGAAGCTGGACAATCTCATTCACATTGCGCACAATGTGGTGGTAGGAGAGAACACAGTGATGGCTGCGCAGGTTGGTGTGAGCGGCAGTACGAAGATCGGAAAGAACTCGATCATTGCCGGACAGGTCGGCATCGTAGGTCATATTGAAATTGCGGAGAGAAGTGTTATCTTAGGTCAATCCGGCGTCTCAAAATCGATCACCGAGCCAGGGAAGACATACTTCGGCTATCCGGCGAAGGAACAGCGTAAAGCACAGCGGATCGAAGTGTCGCTGCGCCGGCTTCCTGAAATGATGCAAGAGCTTGAAGAACTTAAGAAACGCGTGGAGATGTTGACCAGCGAACTTCAAAAGAAAGCATAGCATGCTCGTTCAACAACACACCATCAAGCGCGCTGTGACGATGGCCGGCGTGGGTCTTCATACCGGCGTGCAGACGACTATGACCTTCAAGCCGGCTCCGGAAAACTACGGCATCCGGTTCCGCCGCGTCGATCTCGGTGGGACGCCGGAAATTCCGGCCGACGTTGATCACGTCATTGATGTCGCTCGCGGCACAACGCTTGGCATCGGCGAGGCACGCGTGCACACCGTCGAACATGTGCTGGCGGCCATCGTCGGTATGCAAGTCGATAACATCATCATCGAGCTCGACAACATCGAACCTCCCATCGGAGATGGAAGCGCCAAACCGTTCGTTGACATGATCGTTGACGCGGGAGTGATGGAGCAGGAAGCTCCAAAGGATTATCTCATTATCGACCAAACGATCCAGTATCAGAACGAAGAAAAAGGGGTACACATCGTTGCTCTCCCTACCGACGATTTTCGTGTGACCGTGATGATCGACTATAACAACCCGGCGCTGGGGAGCCAACATACCGGTTTGTTTAATCTCGAAAAGGAGTTTGTATCTGAATTTTCGTCCGCCCGCACGTTCTGCTTTCTTCACGAGGTAGAGGTGCTATACGATCAGGGACTGATCAAAGGAGGCAACCTCGACAATGCCATCGTCATTGTCGATCGCGAACTTGCAGACGACGCGTTGAAAACATTGACGAAGAAGCTTGGAATCAGCCAATCGTGCATTCTCGGCAATACAGGCGTTCTGAACAACAAGAAGCTCCATTGGAAGAATGAACCTGCTCGTCACAAACTTGTCGATTTGATCGGCGATCTCGCTCTCATTGGAGCGCCTTTGAAGGCGCATATCCTCGCAGCTCGGCCCGGTCACGCAAGTAATGTCGAGTTTGCACGACGCGTCCGCAAACTGTACCAGCAAAAGAAGATCGTTCGGAAGTATCAACACGAGCGAAAAGAAGGCATCGTATTCGACAGCAATGCGATCCAACGAATTCTGCCTCACCGATATCCATTTCTTCTTGTCGATAAGATCATTGACTTCGAAGTGGATGCGAAAGTCGTTGGAGTCAAGAACGTAACCGTGAACGAGCCTTTTTTCGAGGGGCATTTCCCCGGTCAGGCAATCATGCCCGGTGTATTGATCGTCGAAGCGATGGCTCAGGCTGGTGGGATCCTGTTGCTGAACGGGCTCGAGAATCCGGGCAATAAGCTGGTGTACTTCATGTCGATCAATAATGTCAAATTCCGCAAGCCTGTCGTGCCGGGTGATCAGCTCATCCTCGACATAACGATGGTCAACAAGCGTTCAAAGATCATCCAGATACGCGGGGAAGCGTATGTGGACGGAAAGCTTGTTGCAGAGGGAGATTTCGCCGCAGCAGTCGTGGATCGTGAAAATGGTCGCACCGAAGTCCCGTCAACCGTAAACTCCCCATCCCTTCAGCAAAACTCCTGATGCCCACCCAGATTGACCCTCGCGCTGTCGTCAGTCCGAAAGCTGCAATTGGTGAGGACGTGCGTATCGGTCCCTTTGTTGTCGTCGAGGATGATGTGGTGATCGGCGACCGGACCTGGATCGGTCCATCTGCCGTTGTCTACACCGGCAGCCGAATTGGATGCGATTGTAAGATCCATCAGAGCGCGTCGATCGGGAACGCCCCGCAAGACCTCAAATACAAAGGGGAGCCGACGTTGCTCGAAGTGGGGGACAACGTGACCGTGCGCGAATATGTGACGTTGAATCGCGGCACGACCGTGACTGGCAAAACGACAATTGGAAGCAATTGTCTGTTCATGGCGTACGCGCATGTTGCTCACGACTGTTCCGTCGGCAGCAACGTCATTCTTGCCAACTGTGTGGCACTTGGTGGGCACGTGAAGTTAGGGAATTGGGTCATCGTCGGCGGACTGACACCGATCCATCAGTTTTGCCTCGTTGGTGACCATGCGATGATCGGCGGAGGATTCCGTGTTGTAAAAGATGTACCGCCGTACGTCCTCGCCGGACAAGAGCCCCTCGCTTTCGAAGGTCTGAACCTGCTTGGTCTTCGGCGGAGGAATTTTTCGTCGAAGACGATCGACGTGCTTGATCACACCTTCCGTCTTCTCTATCGGTCCAATCTCAACGTTTCCCAAGCGGTCGTGCGTATTCGAGAAGAGGTTGAGCTGATTCCCGAGGTGCAAAATGTGCTCGACTTCATCACCAGAAGTAAACGCGGAATCATCTCCGCACGAACGCGCTGACTTGAATCGCCCATGATCTGGTATTTAGAAGAAAGTGGTCTCTCGAACGGCCAGTATAACATGGCCTATGACGAGCGCTTGGCACGTACGCTCCCCGCCGAGCGCGGTGTCGTCCGGCTGTACGGATGGTCGCCCTACGCCGTATCGCTTGGATGGAATCAACGCGAGGAAGATGTGGTGCGCGAACGTTGCACTTCCGCCGGCATTGACGTTGTGCGCCGTCCGACCGGTGGGCGAGCAATCCTGCATGCCCAGGAACTCACCTATTGCGTCGCAATGCCTGCATCACGCCTGAACGTGCTTTCGACCTACAATGCAATCAGCCGCGCCCTTGTAGCGGGCCTGCGACTGCTTGGAGTCCAGGCGGAACTTGAAAAAACGCAACCTCATTTTCCCTCGCTCTATCGATCTCCTGCCTCTCTGGCTTGTTTTACCAGCTCAGGTCGCTACGAGGTGCACGTCCGCAGTCGGAAGTTGGTCGGCAGTGCCCAACGCCGACTGATGAATTCCACAGGTCAAGAGACGGTGCTGCAGCACGGCTCCATCCTGATTGGACCCGAGCATAAACGGATTATCGATTTCCTGCGCGTGAAGGATGATTCGGAACGATCGCACCTCAGCGATGAACTCAAGAGGCGAACAACGGAGCTTTCAACGGAGCTGGGCAGGACCCCGGAATTCGGGGAGGTTGTCGAGTGTCTTCGTCGAGGATTTGAAGAAACCTGGGGGATTCACTTTGTTCAACCGGCAGACATCTTTGGAGTGTAGCCACGTTGCTCGAGAGAAATTCCCTCCCCTGTCATCAGAAAAACTGAACGCGCAAAGCCATGAAGAATTTGGCAAGCGGATCCGGACCGAAGCGAGTGACGACGAAAACCATTGCCGCGATGAAGCAGGAGAGGCAAAAGATCGCTTGCCTCACCGCTTACGATTTTCTGACGGCACGATTCCTTGACCAGGCGGGAATCGATCTGATCCTTGTGGGGGACTCCTTAGGGATGGTGTTCCAAGGGCACGAAACGACGATTCCTGTGACGCTCGATGAAATGATCTATCATTCCAAAGCCGTTGTGCGGGGTGTTGAGCGTGCGATGGTGGTGGTCGATATGCCGTTTATGAGTTATCAGGCAAATGTCGAAGAGGGATTCCGGCACGCGGGTCAAGTGATGAAAGAGACCGGCGCAGGTGGGGTGAAATTCGAGGGGGGCGAGCGCATAGCCGATCTCGTGTACAAGACAACGCAGGCAGGAATTCCAGTGATGGGGCACATCGGTCTTACGCCGCAATCGATCCATCACTTCGGGGGATACAAACCGCGCGGCACGTCGCCTGACGAGGCAAAAGCAATTCTCAAAGATGCAAAGGCGTTGGAGGAAGCCGGTGCGTTCTGCGTGGTATTGGAAAAAATCCCGGCCCGACTTGCGGCCAAGATTACGAAAACACTCACCATTCCCACAATTGGCATTGGTGCAGGCGCGGGATGTGATGGACAGGTCTTGGTGGTGTCCGACATGCTCGGCTTGTATGAAGACTTCCAACCCCGGTTCGTGCGCCGCTATGCCCGGCTTGCCGATCTCATTCGCGAAGCCGTCGGTCGTTATGTGAAAGATGTGAAGGAGATGAAGTTCCCGTCCCGAGAGGAGAGTTACTGACGACCGTTCCGTTTGGCTCCACCCGCGTCTCTCAATCTCACACGTCGCAACTCACCCAACGCTCCAACGCGAAGATGTTGTCTCTTCAGCGTGAAGTATTTGCCCGCGTTGTAGGAGAAGAGTTTTTTCAATATCTTGCCCGCCGATGAAACGAACGTCGCGCAGAAAACGTCTCAACATTCTCGTCTCGAACGACGACGGTATCGATGCACCGGGTATCGAAGCACTGGTCAAGGAGTTGCAACGGATCGGAAAGGTCACCGTGGTCGCTCCCAGCAAACAGCAGAGCGCTGTCGGTCACGCCATCACAATGAACTATCCATTACGGGTGAATCCGTATTACAAGGACGGCACCTTCTTTGGTTATGCTGTCGATGGAACACCTGCGGACTGTGTGAAGATTGCGGTGAAGGCGCTTCTCCGAAAAAAACCCGATATCCTCGTTTCAGGGGTCAATCACGGATCGAACACGGCCATCAGCATTATCTACTCGGGCACCGTTTCGGCCGCTACGGAAGGTACCATCCTCGGCGTTCCCTCCATTGCCGTCTCGCTCACCACGTATGGTCCCGCCAATTTCCGGTATGCGGCAAAATTCGCACGCAAGCTTGCACTGCTCGTCGTGGAGAAAGGGCTGCCGGAAGGAACGCTGCTCAACGTGAACGTCCCGCCGATTCCCGAGAAACAGATCAAGGGTGTTTTGATCACGCGGCAGGGGAGAGCCATTTGGAACGACGAATTCGATGCGCGGCGCGATCCGGCGAACAGGCAATACTACTGGCTCACCGGTGAGCTTGAGGAGGTCGACACGGAGATCGCGTTCGACCAGCCGGCCGTCAGACGAAAGTATGTGTCGGTGACCCCGATCCACTATGATCTGACAGATTACGCCATGGTAAAGGCCATGGAGACCTGGGGGATTCATAAGCTGAAGTAACTGAACGATTCCACGAACACGAAGGAACACGACATGAGAATAGGAATTCTGACAGGTGGTGGCGACGTACCGGGACTTAACCCGTGCATCAAAGCTGTTGTCTATCGCGCAGCTGATTCAGGGGCTGAAGTCATCGGCATTCGTAAAGGGTGGGGAGGGTTACTCAATTTTAATATTGACGCGAACGACAACGAAGGCCGCAACTACATACCCCTCAACAAAATGAATACGAGGACGATTGACCGCTCAGGCGGTACGTTTCTCCACACCTCTCGGACGAATCCGGGTAAGGTGAAGAAGGCTGACATCCCCGACTTCCTCCGTCGGCCCGAACATGAGAGTCTTGAGAAGGACGCAAAACTTGACTTCACGCCGCACGTCCTCAAAGTCATTGAAAAGTTGAAGCTCGATGTGTTGATCACGATCGGTGGTGACGACACCCAAAGCTACGCGGTGCGAATGCACAAAGAAGGGATCCCGGTCATCGCCATTCCAAAGACGATGGACAACGATGTGTACGGGACCGACTACTGTATCGGGTTCTCCACTGCGGTTACACGCAGTGTCGATTTCATCACCGCGCTTCGCACCGTCGCAGGGTCGCACGAGCGGATTGCGGTAGTGGAGTTGTTCGGGCGCAATTCCGGAGAAACGTCGCTCATCTCGGCTTATCTTGCCGGTGTCGATCGCGCGATCATTTCGGAAGTACCGTTCGATGTCGAGCGCCTCGCGAATTTTCTGATGGAAGACAAGGCGAACAATCCGAGCAACTATGCGATTATGACCATCTCAGAGGGGGCGCATCTTGTTGGCGGACAGGTTGTTGAGTACGGTGAGGAGGATGCGTACGGTCATAAGAAGCTCGGCGGTATCGGAGCGGTGACGGAGCAGGCGCTGAAAAAGCTAACGGGCGTTCACACGGTGTATCAACAGGTAGCCTATTTGATGCGGAGCGGTGAACCGGACGCGTTGGATCGGATGGTGGCAATCAGCTTCGCTAACCTTGCAACGGACCTTGCACTGAAGAAGGAGTATGGAAAGATGGTAGCTCTGCGTGAGGGGAAGTACACCACCGTGCCGATCGAGACGCTGACGCAAGGTGTCAAGAGAGTCGATGTGGAGGAACTGTACGATGCGCAACAATATCGACCGAAGGTCGCCCATCTGCTCGGCAAACCCATGTTCCTTTACTAGGGTGCGGGGGACCGAATTGCGTCCGGCGCTTTTCAGAATAAGCTTCTAACGATGTAGTGCCAAAAACATTAACTCCTCAGCGTGTAAATGGGAGACCAAGTTAGGTGTTTAACCACGGATTCACAGATTAGATCGGAAGGAGAATCATCTTGTACAGCCACATCGGGGGGGAGGAGCAAGGGAGCGCGTTGAATGGAAGTCGCGCGATCTGAAAGGTTGTCCTTGACACATTGAAGATAGTTTCAGCACTCGAAGGAATTGGTTAGTCCTAGCCCTCCCCCCACCCCCCCCTCGGGGAGGGGGACAGGTGTTGCCGCAGAGCTGTCGATTTGAAGAATTCAGACGTTTTTGCAACACCGATGTGGGCGAGAAGGCTTCTCGCCCTACATTGTGGACAGCCACACAAATGTTGGGGCAGAGCTGTCGATGTGAAGAAGTTGTTTTCGTTGTGCTTGTGAGACCGTGCAACTTGTAGGGCGGCACGACGTCCCGCCGGCCAGACTACCGCGAAAAGAAGTAGTTGTTCAGCGTGTAAATGGGAGATCAAGGTAAGTGCTTAGCCACGGATTCACAGATTAGATCGGAAGGAGAATCGTTATGAACAGAGAAGAGGGTCTTCCTTTGAGGAATGCTGATCCGTGAATCTGTGGTTCATCTTTCGCTGTGCAGTTACCGAAAACAAAAAAGGCGACGATCTTCATCGTCGCCTTTTTTTATCTGTCTGCTTAACAGTTCTTTGTTGATTTACTCCCTCAATCTCCGAAGGGGCTCGTAATCTTTCCTTCGTCCCATCGTTTGAGATAATCATTTGTTACACTCTTCACGACGCCTCCTAAGAGAATTAATCCGATCAGGTTAGGGATCGCCATCAACGCGTTGCCGATATCGCCGAAGTTCCACACAATTTTCAGATAATCCCCCTGCAAGACGGCTCCCATGAAGACGAAGATGCAAAAGATGTAACGATACGGCATCACACTCTTCACACCCCAGAGATATTTTGCCCCCTGCTCACCGTAGTACGACCAACCGATGAGCGTTGTGTAGCCGAAAAGGAAGCTGCTCAGGCTGACGATCCATCCTCCAAGGTCTGTCCCGAGTCCGACAGCGAATGCCGACTTCGTCAGTTCCGTACTGGTCAGTCCGGTAGTATGAGGATGGAGGTTTGAATTGAGGATGACGAACGTGGTCATACTGCAGACGATGATCGTGTCGATGAACGTCCCCATCATCGCGACCATTCCTTGAGCCGCCGCCTCATTTCCTTTTGCGGCTGCTGCGGGAATGGAGCATGAGCCGATGCCCGATTCGTTTGAAAGGGTTCCCCGCGCGACGCCATAGCGAATGGCCTCTTTGACGGTGTGTCCGAGGAACCCACCAACAATTGCTTCATCCGTCAGGGCCGACTCCAGGACGATCATCAAGATGTTGGGGATGTTCGTGAAATTGGAAAGGATGACATAGAGTCCTGCTCCCATATACAACACGATCATACCGGGCACAAGTCGTTCCGACACGACGGCGATACGCTTAATGCCCCCAATAATGACCACGCCGACGAGAACCGCCAGGCCGAGTCCAGTTGCAATAAAGGGAATGCTGAAGTCGCTCTTCAGAGCGAGGGCGATGGAGTTTGACTGCGCCATGTTGCCGCTCCCCATCGTCGCCATCAAGATGACTGCGATGGAGAACCACAAGGCGAGGAATTTTCCGAGATTTTTGTTCTTCAGCCCGTCGCGCAAGTAGTACATCGCGCCGCCGCTGTATGTTCCATCTGCGGTCTTGATTCGATACTTCAAACCGAGCATACCTTCAGCGTACTTTGTTGCCATGCCGAAGACCGCTGTCATCCACATCCAAAATGGGGCGCCGGGTCCGCCGCTTGCAATCGCCGTTGCTACACCTGCGATGTTACCATTGCCGACGGTTGCGGCGAGCGCTGTCATCAATGCCTGAAATGGCGTCACGTCGCCGGTCCGACCGGCCATGTCGGCTTTGTTCCTCCCCCGCAGCACGAATCTCGTCGCGAGACCAAAACGCCGAACCTGAATGAAGCCGGTTTGAAACGACATGTAGATTCCGGTGATTGCGAGAAGAACGACAACCCCCGGTACGAACGGGAGTCCCGGCACTTCCGGCCACCAGATATTATCCGCAATGACGCTGGAGATATGCAGCAGTTGGTCGAGAAACTCATTCATACAACATCCTCCCAAGATGTGATTGTGTTAGAATACACCGAAGATGTTCAAGAGGACGGCGGCGATCACCACGGGACACACAAACTTTACGAGGAACTGCCAGAGGCCCATCAAGCGGAACGTCCGTTCACTTGCACCGATCCGAATCTCCTCGAGTGCATTGTTCGTTCCCCACACCCAGCCGACGAAGAGGCAGATGAAGAGGCCGCCGACCGGCAGAGAAATGTCGCTGAACAGTCGGTTCATGATCGAGAGAAATCCTTGCTGGCCAAGAAATTCGGCATTGGTGAACCACGCTACCGTACCTTGCGAGAGAGCCGAGGGGAGGCCGGCGAGGAAGGTGACGAGGGCGATCACCCACACTGCTTTCTTTCGTGACCATTTCTTTTCGTCAACGAGGAACGCGACGGGGACTTCAAGAAGTGAGACGGTCGATGTCAGAGCGGCGATAATGAGCAGAAGGAAGAACGCAAAGCCGATAAGCGTTCCCCCAGGCATCGATTCGAACACGCGCGGCAAGACGTTAAACACGAGGGCGGGACCGGATGTCGGTTCAACACCGACTGAAAAAAGAGCCGGGAAGATCATCAGTCCGGCAAGGAACGCAATCGTCGTATCGGAAAAGGCAACGGCGACGGCGCTGAAGGGGATGTTCTCTTTCTTGGAGATATAACTTCCGTAGGTAATCATCGTTCCCATTCCGAGACTCAAGGAGAAGAATGCCTGACCCAGAGCTGCGAGAACGGTGGACCCCTGGATCTTGCTGAAGTCAGGCTTCAGATAAAACTCAATCCCTTTGGAAGCTCCATCCAGTGTCAGGTTGTGGCCAATCAATAACAACATGAGTACGAAAAGAGCCGGCATAAGAAACTTCGACCAACGTTCGATTCCTTTCTCTACTCCACCCAGGACGACGTACATTGTTAAACCGAGGAAGGCGAGGAAGTATCCGATTTCCTCATACGGATTTGCTACGAATTGTTCAAAAGTTTCCGAGCTGGGGATGATGGTGCGAACCAAATAACCGAGCGTCCACCCGGCAATGACAAGATAGAAAGAGAGAATACCGACGCCGGTGATGACGCCGAGGTAGCCGACACCGGGCCAGAGAGATTTGGGGACAATTGCTTTGAATGCGCCGACCGGATTGAGGGTTGTTTTGCGACCGAGGGAGAGTTCGGCGATGAGGACGGGGAGACCAACGAGCAACACACAGCCGATGTAAAGTAGGACGAATGCGGCACCTCCGTTCTCCCCGGTAACGTAGGGGTACCTCCAGATATTTCCGAGTCCGATGGCTGAGCCGGCTGCTGCGAGGATGAAGCCAAGACGTGAACCCCACGTGCCGCGCGAGTTTTGCTCCATGCAAATTCTCCGAATGGGTGGTCGTGGTGGAAAAGGACGGCTAATGATAGAGAATTCTATTTAGAGAGTCAAAGAAAAAGTGGTGGAGCATCACTTCCGCAAGCTAACGCGCGTCACGTTTGTTGTGAAGAGGAAAACAAACGTGTACCTTCGAACATGATGCGGCATTTCGCCAAAAAGCGAGTTGAAGGAGGGAAAGATCGCACTCGACCGTCTCGGTCCGGCCCGCATGCACGACTTCCCCAATGAATTGTTCCCGCAGATTGATAGGATGGAGGTGAAGGAGGAAGAGTGCAAGGGAACTACACCGACATCAGCGGCGATGTCGGTTTTTCTCCGGCTGATAGACGGGGGAGACGCCGTATTCGCTTGCTGCCCACAGGGTCATGATTGCGGTGATGCCGGCAATTGCTCTCTTTTCGTCCTCGGTGTGAATGACAAGTCCGTACGTATCTGCCACGAAGTGCATGTAATTCAGTACGCGTTTGGCCTGCGACCGTTCTATCCAGCCGTGCCAGAGATCGACCTGATCGAGGATCATATTTTCATACCGCCGCATAAACTCACCCAACGACAGCACATGTTCGCTTCGTGGAGTTCGCGGTTTGCAGAGGTTGAGGAGGTCGGCAAGATAGACGTCCCACAGTCGGGAAAAGGTTCGATTGCTCGGACGGCGGAGATATTGTGCTCGAGCCATGGAAAATTTCGCTTTGGTCTGCACGCGGAAAAGGGGAATGACGGGATGGAGGTCGTAGATCGTTTGAACCGCGCGACAATCGAGTTCATCCGGTTCATGATAGACCCATCGCCTTTTCAATTCCTGCCATGAAAGAATGGTCAACACCGCTTTGTCGCGGCTATCAAGCAAAATAAACTTGCCGCGTTCCGCTTTTACAACGGTAACCCAATGGCTCCATTCGTAGATACAGAGGAGTGATGGGATGCCGCGTCGCAGGTAGGTGACGAGTTCTTTTCTGGCCTCTTCCGGATCGTAGCGTCTGACCAGCGTTAGTTTGCAGTCGAATCGTTTTGCGGCGCGGCCGAGCTGGATCTCATCCGTTCCATACCACCATGTCGTGCCCGCGATGCGGGAGATTTGCTTTTCTTCGACAAGGATTCCGAGCATCACCAACGCGTGCTTCAACGCAAACGGGCCGCACTGCCAATCGTTCGGTTGTGGATAGAAACCCATGGGGAGTCGTAGGTCTCAAAAAAGGTGGATGAACCTACCCAAAGTTTGCGGGAATTGCAAATCTGATCTCGATTGCCCAAATGGAAAATCTTCCTATTTTATCGGGTAGTTATGCGACGGCGAAAACCATTCATCGCGGTGCTGTATAATCACGTCGGCGAAGATGAGTACGAGCAAATCCGGCAGGTGGATCCGCGGTCGCTCGATTTCAAACCCGCATACTCCCTGAACGTAGCAACGATTCAGGATGAGTACGACGCAATCGTGCAAGCTTTGAAAAGGGAGGGATTTCGGGCCAAGGCGTATAACGTCGACGATCGGTTGGAAACCCTCGAACACATCCTCCGTCGCGAGCACCCGGATGCGGTGTTTAATCTCATCGAACATTTTCACGATGAGGCAAAGAATGAGTTCCTTGTTGCCGGATTGTACGACCTGTATCGCATCCCCTTTACGGGAGCTCCCCCTTTTGCTTTGGCACTCTGCCAGCGCAAAGGAATGACGAAGCAACTTCTTCTCGCGAACGGCATCAGAACACCGCGGTTCAAGCTCCTGTTCGAACCGCATATGCCGAGGCGTCACGGTCTCCACTATCCGCTCATTGTCAAGCCAGCGCGCGAAGATGCCAGCTCGGGTGTCTCAAAAGGATCGGTGGTGTTCGAATTGCCCCAATTGTTGGAACGGGCGGAAGCAGCGTTCAAGGAGTTTGCCCCTCCAATCTTGGTTGAAGAGTTTATTGAAGGACGCGAGCTGCACGTGGCCATCCTCGGCAACGATCCACCCCGGGCCCTTCCTATTCTGGAATATGATTTTTCGGAACTCCCTCCCGAATATCCTCCGATCATCAGCTACGAAGCGAAATGGGATCCGCTCAAGGAGGAATATCACCGCATCCATTCCATCTGCCCCGCCAAACTTCCGAGACGGATCGAGAAGAAAGTCATAGCTCGGGCAATCGAATCATACCGTCTCACCGGCTGCCGGGACTACGCGCGGATCGATATGAGGCTCTCGAAAGAGAACAAAGTGTACGTACTCGAAGTAAATCCCAATCCGGACCTGACCGAAGGAGTCTCCTTCATGGAGTGTGCACAGAACGCCGGCCTCAACTTCGGTCAGACTCTCAAGATGATTGCCGAGTTCGCTCTCGCGCGCGCAGCATCTTCCACGAAGCCCGTTGCGGCATCGAATCCTTCATGATGCTCCTCGGAAGGAAGGTTGTGCCCGCTTCGTCATTCAACTTCCTTCGCTTCCTTCCGGAACGCTCGTTTACTCTCACCCCAACTTTCACTATCTTCAACTTGTCATGATGGAGCTGGCCGCAACGGCCCTCTACTAATGTCAACCCCACTGATGCGACAATACCAGCAGGTAAAGGCGAAACATCCGGAGGCTCTCCTCCTGTTTCGGATGGGGGATTTCTACGAGACGTTTGAGGAAGATGCGAAGATCACGGCGAGAGTTCTCGGCATCACGCTGACAAAACGGGGCAATGGCGCGGCCGGAGATGTTCCGCTGGCCGGATTTCCGCACCACGCACTTGATTCGTATCTCCCTAAACTTCTGAAGGCCGGCTATCGTGTGGCGGTGTGTGAGCAGCTCGAAGATCCAAAATTCGCCAAGGGGATTGTGAAACGCGATGTGATCGAAGTGGTAACCCCCGGCGTCGCGTTTTCGGACAAGGTTCTCGATCAAAAGCACAACAACTATCTTGCGGCGGTAGCTCTCCCTTCCCCTCTTGCCACCGGTGAGCAGCCAATTGGATTTGCGTTCATCGACGTGTCGACGGCGGAGTTTAGTGTTGCCGAGTTTCCATTGAAACAGTTGATCGAGCAGGTGGGAAATCTTCAGCCCTCCGAAATCCTGGTGCAAAAACGCGATGTGCAAACGTTGCAGGGTTTGCTGAAGCACTCTTACAACGGTCTCTTGACGAAGGTGGATGACTGGGTGCTCAATGCAGACTTTGGATATGAATTGCTCGTGAATCATTTCAAGACGCAATCGCTCAAGGGGTTCGGCATCGAATCACTGCATCTTGCCATCACTGCCGCCGGCGCAGTGATGAATTATCTGCAGGAGACCCAGAAAGCGAATCTTCCTCATATCAAACGCATCGCTCCGTATGAAGTTGGCGACTATATCGTTCTCGACGCCTCGACGAAGCGTAACCTCGAAATTACTTCCTCCATCGGAGGACAGGTCGAGGGCACCCTGTTTTCCGTCATTGATCGCACATTGACCCCTATGGGAGGAAGACTCCTGAAGCAATGGCTTCATCGTCCGCTCAAGAAACTCGATCCAATTCAGATCCGACTCGCTGCAGTGGGTGATCTCGTCAAGAATGAAAAACTCCGCAAGGCACTTTCAAATGACCTGACAAAAATAGGAGACGTCGAGCGGCTCATTGCAAAAATCGCGACCGGCCGCGCGAATCCTCGAGAGGTCATTCAACTCACTGCGTGTCTGGAGGTAGTACCTTCGTTGAAGCAGCATTTGCACTCCGCTCAATCCTCAACCCTGCGAGATATGCGGCAGACGCTGGAGCCGTTTGGCGAGCTGTGCCGGACGATACGAGCTGCGCTCTCGGATGAGCCGCCGCTCTCCTTAGCCGAGGGGGGAGTCATCCGGAGAGGTTACCATGCAGAACTGGATGAGTTGCGTGCGCTCGCTTTTTCAGGGAAAGATTGGATTGCGCGTTTGCAGACACAGGAGAGGGAGCGGACGGGAATTAACTCGCTCAAGGTCGGTTATAACAACGTCTTCGGCTATTATATCGAAGTCACACATACACACAAGGAAAAAGTACCGGAAAACTATATCCGGAAGCAGACTCTCACGAATGCCGAACGATTTGTCACGCCGGAACTAAAAGAATATGAAGAGAAAATTCTCCACGCCGAGGAGAAGATTCTGGAGCTGGAGACGCGCCTGTTCAACGAGCTTCGCGTTCTGATTGCCGATCACGCCGCTGCCATTCAGGAAGCAGCGAGAGGAATTGCAACGCTCGATTGTTATGTCGCGCTCGCAACAGTTGCTGTGGAGAATTCCTACGTTGCTCCCGAAGTGAATGAATCGACTCGAATCGAGATCAAAGAGGGACGCCATCCGGTCATTGAGCGGCTCCTTCCCCCGGGGGAACGCTACACGCCGAATGACACCCTGCTCGACACAGACGAAAATCAAATCCTGATCATCACCGGACCGAACATGAGCGGTAAGTCGAGTTATCTGCGTCAGGTGGGTTTGATCGTGCTGCTTGCACAAATCGGCAGCTTCGTACCCGCCGCTGCGGCAAAGATAGGATTAGTCGACCGCATCTACACGCGGGTTGGAGCAAGCGACAACATCGCGTCGGGCGAGAGTACGTTTTTGGTGGAGATGCACGAGGCGGCCCATATCGTCAATACGGCAACGGAGCGGAGCCTGATTCTGCTCGACGAGGTCGGGCGCGGGACGAGCACCTTCGATGGCATCAGCATCGCCTGGGCTCTGACGGAGTACATTCATCAACGACTTCGCTCACGAACACTGTTTGCGACGCACTATCACGAGCTGAACGAGCTCGCCGAAATGTTCCCCCGCATCAAAAACTACAAGGTCGATGTGCGTGAATATGGCGATAAAGTGATTTTCTTGCACAAGGTGGTGCCCGGTTTTGCGGATCACTCGTACGGCATACAAGTCGCGCAGATGGCCGGGCTACCGGAGGAGGTCACCGAGCGAGCGAAGCGGATTCTCGAGAACCTGGAAACCTCCGACCTTCAGGTCAATGGCCGGCAAACGAAGGGGCGCATTCCGCCCCCCGATGTGCAAATGACCCTGTTCGAAATGAAAGACGACCATTTGCGTGAGGAACTGAGGAAGATTGATATCGACAAAATCACACCGCTTGAAGCGCTTCAGAAGTTGGCGGAATTGAAAAAAGGATTGGGTTGAGCGGAGGGTTCTGCATACTACATCAAGGCTTGTATCGTTCGCGTGTGGCATCGGCTTAAGCGATTCTTGTGGGAGATGCGATGATCCTTGCGCATCTGTTTGTCTGTTCCTTCTTCACCAGAGTACTCTGAACATGAATCCTGCACAAGGGACGGATATGACAAAATCTGAAGCTCTAACTCTCTTCCGGTACGACGCGTGGGCATTTGGTCGCGTACTGGAGGTTGCGATGACGCTCACAGAGGAGCAGTACACTCGAAATCTCGGAGCTAGTTTTGGAAGCGTACGGGGTACTCTCGTGCATATCCATGCTGCTCAGCAGATCTGGCTCGATCGCTGGCTCGGAACCGTTGCCGGTCCGTTACTGAACGAACAAGACATTCCCACGCGAGCCGATCTTCAAGCTCGCCACGAGAAGCTGCATGGAGAATTTCGCCAATTCGTGGAGGAACTGACCGACCAACGTCTCAACGAGACCATAACTTACAAGGACTCCCAAGGGCGAGAGTACACGCAAACTCTTTACCGACTCTTCCAACATCTTATCAACCACGGAACGTATCACCGCGGACAGCTAACGTTTCTTTTTCGTCTGCTGGGAGCCAAACCTCTCAATACTGATCTCGTGAACTTCTACCGTCACCACGATGTACAGCTCTGAATCACCATTACCTCTTCTCGCACGTCACAAGCTTTCGCATCTTCGTGAACTCACAGTCGATCCCTCCATTTTTGAGGCAAGGTTTGCCGCCGGTTGTTCAATGACACACTGCAACGCCACTTGTTGTCGGTACGGCGTCATGGTCGATCCGATGGAAAAGGAAAACATTCTCGCACATGCAGACCTTGTCCGGAATGCCATGGACGAGGGGATGGAGAAAGACCCGGCGAAGTGGTTCGAGGACGAGGAAGAGATTGATCTCGATTTTCCATCGGGGCGGGCAGTGGGGACGCGCACGACGGAGCATGGATGCGTTTTTCTCGATCCTCAAGGTCGGTGCATTCTTCAACATGCGGCTGTAGAGGCGGGCATGTCCAAGTTCACGCTCAAACCGTTCTTTTGTTTTGCCTTTCCTATCACACTGGATGAAGGGAAGCTAACGGTGGACGATCCTGACATAACGGGACGGAAGGAATGCTGTAGCATGGTTCTTTCCGGTGAACTGTCGGTACTTGCAGTGTGTGAAGAAGAACTGATCCACGTGCTCGGTAATGAAGGATTCGAGGAGTTGAAGGAACTGGTGGAGCGGAAGAACTCCCAGGACCTCTGAAATCACATGCGACAATTCGAATCGCACCGCCTCGTCGATTTAAACGAGAGGCGATGGAGGAAATCCTTCAGCACGAATCACCTTTTTCGTGCAGGTTTTGCCATTTTCAGCGTTTTCCCCGCTCAACTCCTCTCACGCGTCCAAAGTGCCGTGAGAAGAACCTATCATCTGACTCGACGAATGTCTATATTGTTCCGGCACCTTCTCTTGAGGACGTTCATCACTTTCTAAGGAATCACCATTGAGCCCAACGTATCATCATTTTCACATTCCCGTGATGGGGACGGGACATTCTGTCGATACCCCGATTCGCGTGGCCCACTTCGGAATCTCATCTGTCATCTCGATTGTGGACGATCTGCTGTTGGAGCGGATTCGTGAGCACTATGCGAAGAAGAATTCGTTACCCTTCGAACGGATTCAGCGTTATGCACCGGACGGTAGAGCCCGGCGCATTACAGCATATTTAGATCTTGTCAAGACGATCGTCCAACGCAACATCGAAGCGGTCCGTCAACTTCCGTACTTCCAGAAGAATGACAAGGACTCGTATTTCCAAATGTTGCCCGATGATTCTCCGCTGAAGCTCGAATATCGCCAGCTACGCGCGATGCCCAAGGGAACGGAACGCGAAGCGCGGGAACGGGTTTTGAACGAACGTATGTTGCCGGGATCGATCGACGTGAACATCATGGTGAAGCTCGATAAACTGAACTTCACCAAAGCGGGAATACCCCTGAGTGGGGAGTTCTCGGACGCCAAGGCGGCGTTGCGTGGTTACGCGCAAAGTGTGTTGGAGTCCTGCATTGTTTTCTCTGCGGGCATCAATCAAAGTCTTTTCAACTATATGACCCGCTTCGGCGATTTCTATCGGAACGAAATAGGGGAGATCAAGAAGAAGATCATCCTCAAGGTCAGTGACTTTCGTTCGGCCTTGATTCAAGGAAAATTGTTGGCGCGCAAAGGGCTGGAGGTGCATGAATTCCGGATCGAATCGGGACTCAATTGTGGAGGTCACGCGTTTGCATCCGACGGACATCTCTTGCCGATGCTTCTCAAAGAATTTCAGGAGAAGCGGGATCAACTCCGCCATGAACTTCAGCCAATGGTGCGGCGCTTCTATGAGACGATGGGATGGACGTATCCCGAACGCGGACAAGACGAGCGACCGCTGGTGACCGTGCAAGGAGGGATTGGAACGGCAGGTGAGGCGCGGCGGATGAGGGAACACTACGGAATGGATCGCACCGGTTGGGCAAGTCCCTTCCTGCTGGTTCCCGAGGCGACGTGCGTCGATGATGTGACGCGTGAACTCCTGCGGAATGCAAAGGAGAGTGACCTGTATCTGAGCGACGCTTCGCCGTTGGGCGTTCCGTTTAACAACGTGCGCGGAACTGGTTCGGAGCAGTGGACGCGCGCCCGGCAAGAGACGGACACACCCGGCTCGCCGTGTCCGAAAGGATTTCTTGTCTCGAATACCGAGTTTACGGAGAAGCCTCTCTGTCTTGCTGCCACCGAGTTTCAGAAGGCCAAGTATGCCCAAATTGATGGAATGCATGTGACCTCAGCAGAAAAGCGAACCCTCAAAGATGAGATTGCAATCAAAGAGTGCCTCTGCGAGCACCTTGGTAATGGAGCGCTCATCGCTCTCGGCATTGTCCCAGCGAGCAACGCACCGCAATCAATCTGTCCCGGTCCGAATATCGCCTGGTTCGATCGTCTGTATTCACTCCGGGAGATGGTGGACCATATTTACGGACGCGGCGAATCGCTCGTTCCACCGGAACGGCCGCATATGTTTACAAAGGAAATCAGCATGTATGTTGACTACTTCGAGCGACTTGTGGAGAAGAGCGGTCGGTCGGAAAAAGAGTTAGAATATCTTACAGAATTCAAGTCGAATCTCGAAGCAGGAATGCGCTACTGCCGGGAACTGGCGGAAGGACCGGCCTATGGGGATGAAAACCTCGCCTCTATTAGCCCGTGCGTGGAACGCGAGTGGAATCGGCTCCAGTCCATCATGCAACGACTTGAAAGGTCGACGAATGTCGAGGTAAATACCGGTTCCTTGTACGAGTCGTTTGAAGGAGCAATGCGGTAACAGTTCGTCGTTTCTCACCGGTTCATCCATCGCTGCACAATCACCTTTTTCCATCGGAGAATGCAAGACCCCTCGGTTGCGCACTTCCTTCCCATATACTGCCCCACAACTTAGACCGCTGTGATCAGGCGAAGGGGTGGCCACGAAACTCAAAGGCCGCATCTCGTTGTCGGATTGCGGTATCTTACTTACTTACGAGGAGGTTCCATGAAAATCATCGTTCGTTCCTTTTTGGAAGGTTTACTGATCCTGGTACCGATATTGACGTCTGTCTATATCGTCTACATCGTCTTTCAGAGCGTCGATGGATTGCTCGGTTTGCCAATCCCGGGTGTCGGATTTATTGCCGCCCTTACTCTTATCACGGTCATTGGCTTCCTCGCTTCGCATTTCTTTACTCGATCTGTCTTTCAGCTGATTGAACGACTCTTCATTAAACTGCCGCTTGTAAAGATCCTTTACTCGTCGGTGAAAGATCTCCTCAGTGCGTTTGTGGGAGACAAGAAAAGCTTTAATAAGCCGGTCGTGGTGAGTCTTACGAAGGACGGATCTGTCAAGACCCTTGGGTTTGTGACACGCGAGGATTTGGCAGCATATGGAATTGAAGGCCACGTCGCCATCTACCTACCGCAAGCATACAATTTCGCGGGGAATCTCATCGTCGTGCCGACCGAAAGCATCTCTCCTGTTTCTGCGGACAGTTCCGATGTGATGACGTTCCTTGTCTCGGGAGGAGTGAGCGGCGGAAAGAAGGAACGATAGTCTCACACCGCTGACGAGGTCGTTCCGGATCGTCTTTTCGTAAACCTTTCCGGATCATCCGGCACATGAAATCTTCGAGGGATGGCGTGCTGCCATCCCTTTCTTATTTCGGAATTCCTCATTGCTTGCTGGCAAGATATCGTCTGTATGACTGATCAATTTCTTCGGGGACAGATTTGGAGGCAGTGACACAAAACGTCTACGATGACTTTGTCCTGTCAAAAAAGTACTTGACATTGGGGAAAGGAGTGAGTAGCTTGGATACTAATAGTACCATAAGAGTTTCCAGTGTATCCAAATGATGTACAAAAATATCGCAGAAAAGGTAAGCTTTATCTATTTGGAAACGAATAAAACTATAATAGTATTTAACATAGCCAATTTCAGAAACGTATGTCACCAGATTTTGAAACTCGCGAGCGCATCCTTCATCACGTCCGATCAAGATTTTACGAGAGTGGATTCAGTAAAGTAACGCTGGATGAAATTGCCGGTGAGTTAGGGATGAGCAAGAAGACTCTCTATAAATTCTTTCCGAGCAAGGAAGCACTCCTCCGAACCATTGCTCACAGCACGATGGCTTCAACAAGGAGTGAGATGGAAAAGATCGCCGCTTCCGAGAAGCCGTTCGCTGAGAAGATTGCCGATGTGATGATGCTCGTCAACCGCACCGTAGGTCGCATCAGCAGGTCATTCGTTGTCGATATTCAACGCTTCGCTCCGGATCTCTGGAGGGAAATCGACAAATTCCGATCGGAGTTCATCATCCAACGCTTGGCCGATATGATCTTGAAAGCTCGAGGCGAAGGAATCCTGCGCTCCGATGTCAACGAAATCGTCCTGGTACATATGCTGATTCATTCCATTCAAAGCATCGTCAATCCGGAGTTTCTCGCGCGGCAGCCGTTCACCGTGAACGATGCGTTTCACTCCATCTTCAAAGTCATTTTTGAGGGGGCTCTCACCGACGAGGCGAGAAGAAGCGTTCGACTCTTCGACAAACCTCTTACCACTCTTTCCTGGGATAATTTATGAAATCACCTACACTCTCACTCTTTGTCCTCGGTCTCGCGTCGCTTCTCGCGGGATGTGCTCAAGATCGCGAGGGACAGATCCAAGCAAGCGGAACGTTAGAGGCTATAGAAGTGCGCGTCAGCTCGAAAGTTGCCGGACAAGTGGAGCGTATGCTTGTCCGCGAAGGCAGTGAGGTGAAGGTTGGCGACACTCTGGTCGTACTCGATCGCAAAACGTTGGAGTTACAGTGGCGACAGGCGCAGGCGGGTGTTGATTTGGCTGACGCACAGTATAAACTGCTTCTGAACGGTGCGCGTTCGGAGGATCTTCAACTTGCGGAAGAGGGGGTACGTCAGGCAGAGGCTCACTTCAAGACTGCGAACGACGACTTTCATCGGATGAAGGAGCTTTTCGCGACGAAATCCGTATCGCAAAAACAGCTCGACGATGCGGAGTCGCGCTACATTATTGCACAAGCTCAACTCAATTCTGCTCGTCAGACTCTCAAGAAATTGAAGGATTTCGCGCGGCCAGAGGAGATTGCTGCGGCGAAGGCTCGGCTTGAGCAGGCGCGTGTGGCGGCGGAGTTGCTGCGTAAGCAGTGGATGGACGCCGTGATCGTTGCGCCTGTCAGCGGAACCGTCACGCAAAAACCGGTGGAAGTGGGAGAGTTAGCCGCAACGGGCTCCCCCGTTACAACGATCACCCAGCTTGACAACATGGAGTTGATGATCTATGTGAACGAGGTTGATTTGGGAAAAGTAAACCTGGGAGACGCCGCTGATGTAGTTATCGATACGTATCCAGATCGGACGTTTCATGGAACGGTTGTGTACATCTCCCCCGTGGCAGAGTTCACTCCGAAAAACGTTCAAACCAAAGAAGACCGAACAAAACTTGTCTACGGCGTGAAACTTCAGGTGCAAAATGTGGAACGCATCCTCAAGTCCGGCATGCCCGCAGACGCCTATTTGAAATGAGATGACGCTGGTGAATGCAATTGAGATACAGGGACTCTCGAAAAGCTTCGGATCCATCCATGCTGTGCGCGAGGTGTCGCTCTCGATCCGGCGCGGGGAGATGTTTGCCCTCGTCGGACCCGACGGAGCAGGGAAGACAACGATGATTCGGATGCTCTGCGGCATCACCCGGTCCGATGCAGGCAGCATGAGCATCCTTGGATTCGACCTCCGAAAGCAGCTTCCTATCGTCAAAGAACGGATCGGCTACCTTTCCCAGCGATTCAGCTTGTACGGTGATTTGACGGTGGACGAAAACATTGAGTTCTTCGCTGAGATCCATGGCGTAAAGAAATATGAGGTGCGAAGGAATGAACTGTTGGAGTTCACCCGACTCACGGCGTTCCGTGACCGGCTGGCCGAGAAGCTCTCCGGCGGCATGAAACAAAAACTGGCGCTTGCATGCACTCTTGTGCACACTCCCGATGTCATTTTCCTCGATGAACCGACAACGGGCGTTGATCCTATGTCAAGGCGTGACTTCTGGAAGATTCTTGCTGGTCTGCTGAAACAAGGAATCACGATGGTGATGACCACTCCCTATCTGGATGAAGCGGAGCGCTGCACGAGGGTTGGCCTGATGCATGAGGGAAGAATCTTGGTTACCGACTCTCCGGAGAATCTCAAACGGCTGATGAAGGGACGTCTGATCGAGATTGTACCGACGGATATCCGCACGACGTTTGCACTTCTTAAACAGTCAGATGCCGTGCGTGAAGTACAGGCATTCGGCGACCGTGTCCATATTGTGGTGGACGACGAGAAGGACGGCCTCAAAAGGGTCAAGTCATTGCTGGACCGCAGCGGAATCTACATCATCGACTCGCGCATCATTTCGCCCTCGCTCGAAAACATATTCATCTCTCTTCTCACCGAACGGGAGACATCAGAACGCGATGAGGTACATGTATGAGGTATCCAAAATTCTCAGGAACGGTATTCGCCTTATTGGTGACGCTCACCGGCGGTGTGCGATCTCAGGAAGTCTCAATGAGGTTGGAGGAGTGTGTGTCATTGGGACTGGAGCGAAGCAAGCCACTTCATAGCTCTGTCCTGCGAGCCGAGTTCGCAGAGGCGAAGGCGCGGGAGATTTCCGCCGGATTATACCCTTCGCTGAAGCTGCAGGCTGGTTACACGCAGTTGAGTGAAGTGCCGGAGTTCAAAATTCCACTGCCGGGATCTATAGTCGCTTTTCCCGTTATTCTTGATACCTATTCTACGCGATTATCCCTACAGCAACCTCTCTTTACCGGCTGGAAATTGCAGGGTGCAGTGAATCAAGCCGAGTACAACGCCGAGGCAGCGCGAATGGAAGTGGAACGAGATCGAACAGAGCTCATCTATAGCATTAAGCAAGCCTATTGGAATCTCTATCGCGCACAAGCGGTTCGACGGGTGATGGAGGAAAATCTTGCGGCACTTGCAACGCACCTCGAAGATGCCAACAATCTCCTCAAACAGGGGATGCTGACGATGAACGAGGTCCTTCGTGTGCGCGTACAGCATTCTCAAGCCGAGCTGATGGAAGCAGATGCGGAAAACCAGGTGGAAATAGCCCGCTTGGCTTTGAATTCCCTGATCGGCATATCGCTCGAAACACGTGTGCTGCTTGCTTCTCAACTTACGCCGACCACAAAGGAGTACCCCGCTCTCAAAGAACTGCTTGATCGAGCAGTGAGTAACAGGGCCGAGATGAGAAGTGCGCTGGCCCGCGTGCGCGCGGCCGAAGCAGGCGTGACGTCGGCGAAAGGGGGATGGTTCCCTCAGGTCGTCCTGCTAGGCGGATACACCTATGCGCGTCCGAATCCGCGCGTGTTTCCCGCGAAGGATGAGTTCAAGGACACGTGGGATCTGGGGGTGATGCTCCAGTTCGATGTCTGGAATAATCTGACGTCGCTTCATCAGGTGACCGCCGCTCGAACACACTATGAACAAATGAAAGATGCGCACGAAGGGCTTCGCGATGCCATTACGCTGGATGTCACGCAAAGCTATCTCAACTACCAACAAGCCCAGCGCCGGATCGTTCTTGCAGAATTGAGTCTGAATCAGGCTGCCGAAAGCTACCGCATCACGTCTGAGAAATTCAAACTCGGCCTCAGCCTGAATGCCGATCTCCTCGATGCTGAGGTAGCTCTGCTGCAGGCCAAACTTCAATTGACGCAAGCTCACGTTGAGCATGAGCTGGCGCACGCTCGCCTCAATAAGGCAATCGGTGAAATTCCTTAGTCGCATGACAAAAGAAGAAAGAAACCTACACATGGACGGTAACGCTATCGTTGTAGAGAACCTCTCGAAAAGATTTGGATCCTTTACAGCAGTGGACAATATCTCTTTTCAGGTGAAGCGGGGAGAGATTTATGGATTTCTCGGCGCCAACGGAGCGGGGAAGTCGACGACCATCCGCATGCTCTGCGGATTGATCCAACCGAGTGGAGGGACGGCACGGGTAGGTGGATTCGACATCTTGCGCGAACCGGAGCGTGTGAAAGAAAGCATTGGTTACATGTCTCAGAAATTCTCACTCTATGAAGATCTCACCGTTCTGGAGAACATCAATTTTTATGGGAGAGTCTATGGACTCAGTGCCGCGCAGCTTGCTGAGCGAAAAGAGTGGGTGCTGGAGATGGCGAATCTTCGGGGACGAGGGACGAGTATGACCGGCACACTGCCGGGCGGATGGAAACAACGACTGGCGTTGGGATGCGCCATTCTTCATCGTCCTCAAATTATCTTCTTGGACGAGCCCACCAGCGGGGTCGATCCCGTTATGCGTCGGAGGTTCTGGGAATTGATCAACGACTTGAGCGCCGAGGGGGTGACGGTGCTGGTCACGACACACTTCCTGGAGGAAGCAGAATACTGCAATGATATCATCTTCATCAACGCGGGAAAGATCATTGCGAGCGGCAGTCCAAAGCAGTTAAAAGAGAATTATCTGAAAACCCCCATTCTGGAGATCCAATGTTCAAATGTCATCGAAGCAATGTCACTCATCGAAGGGCAAGCGTGGGCGGTGGAGACTTCAGTCTTTGGCACAAAACTCCACGTCAGTGTCGTTGATCAAGCGGCAGCCCGCATGGCCATTACCGCATTACTGCATCAACACGGTATCTCACTCACCGCCATCGATCGTATTACCCCATCGCTCGAGGATGTGTTCATTTATCTCCTCGATCAGGAAATGAAGAAGGCGGCGTAGAAGATGTTCTCGCGGCTGGCTCCACTCATCAAAAAAGAAGTGCGACAGATCCTTCGCGACAAGCGGGTGTTGGTGATCCTGACACTTGTGCCAGCGATCATGTTGCTCATCAATGGATTTGCCCTCAATCTCGATGTCCGGAACATCCGGCTGGCGATTGTGGATCAGGATCGGAGTTCGTTCAGCCGACAATTCGTGAACAGCTTCATCACTTCCGGTTATTTCGAATTGCGGGCCGCACCGACGACGACGAAGGAAGCACAGGAACTTCTCGATGCAGGAGCGATCACTGTTGTACTCGTTATTCCAGCAGGGTTCGGCTCGGATGTGCTCGCCGATGAGTCCGCAAAGATTCAGGTGCTTGTGGATGGGATGGATTCGAATTCCGCAACAACGATCATCGGTTACGTCCAGGTGATTACGCTCCAATACTCACAGAAGATTTTGATGGAGCAATTTGCACGAATGGGGATGGAAGCATACGTTCCTGTCCGATTGGAAGCCCGGATGTGGTACAATCCCGAACTGCGAAGCGCGAAATTTCTGGTGCCGGGGCTTATCGGTTTTATTCTCGCCATCACTGCCGTGATCGCGACCTCCCTTTCGATCGTTCGGGAAAAAGAGCGGAACACGATTGAGCAGATCTCCGTTGCGCCCATCAAGCCGATGGAATTGATCGTAGGGAAAATGACACCCTACGTCTTTATTTCGTTGATCGCCGCGGCTCTTGTGATCGTGGCGGCATATGTCCTGTTCGATGTCGAAGTCAAAGGGAGCCTCCTTCATTTGTTTGGAGCGACGCTGCTTTTCATTATCGCGGCGTTGGGCATCGGCCTCTTCGTCTCGACGATCGCCGATAGTCAACAAGTCGCCTTCCAAATCGCCTCGGTTGTTTCTATGCTGCCGACGGTCATTCTCTCCGGATTTCTCTTTCCCATCCGGAGCATGCCGTGGTGGCTGCAGGTGCTCTCCAACATCACTCCGGCAAAATTCTATCTCGTTATACTCCGGGGTATTGTGTTGAAAGGAGTGGGACTTGAGGCATTCTGGGATCAGGTGTTGTATCTGATCCTCTATGCAACCGTATTGCTTTCCATCAGCGCTCTGCGCTTCAAAAGAAGCTTGGGGTAAACGAAGATGAAACTGCATCGGATCCTTGCGCTCCTCAGGAAGGAGTTCGGACAGGTGGTGAAAGATAAAAAGATGTTGCCGATCATTTTCGTCGTGCCGGTGCTTCAACTCATCCTTCTCGGCTTTGCCGCGTCACTCGACGTGAAGGACATCGTGCTTGTGGTGTGTGATTTGGATAAAAGCGTACAAAGTCGACAGCTCTTGGAACAGTTCACCAACTCCGGTTACTTCACGATTGAGGAGAACACGAATCGCTACGGAGACGTTCAACAATTTCTCGACAATTACAAGGCTTCGGCTGCGATCGTCATTCCTACCGATTTTGGAAAACGCCTCCTGAGAAAGGAGCCTGCCAAGATTCAGATGTTGCTGGACGGTAGCGCAGGAAGCACCGCCGCGATCACCATGAGTTATGCCAGTCAGATCGTGACAGGCTTCTCATCGCGGGTGTTGATTGAGCAAATGGGAAGTGTGAAGGTGAAGGGAGGTATTTCGGCTGAAGTTCGTGCCTGGTTTAACGCGGCGCTCAAACATCGGAACTTCATGGTTCCCGGTGTTCTCGTGCTGATCCTTCTGATGACCACCACCAATCTTACAGCGATGGCAATCGTGAAAGAGAAGGAAATCGGGACGCTGGAACAGATTATGGTAACGCCCATCCGTCCCTCGGAGTTGATCCTCGGGAAGCTTGTCCCCTTCGTTATTATCGGCTTTGTGAACGTCTCCCTTGTGCTTCTGGTTATGGTTCTCGGCTTCGGTATCCCGGTCAAGGGAAGTATGGTACTTCTGTTTGTTCTCACGGGGTTTTTTCTGTTGACGTCGTTGGGGATCGGTCTCTTCGTCTCCACCATCTCGCGTACGCAGCAGCAAGCGATGATGATGGCAATGCTCGGTATCTTGATGCCTATGATGTATCTCTCCGGATTCGTTTTCCCCATCAATAACATGCCTCCCTTGCTTCAATTCGTCTCACTTGGCATTCCCATGCGGTACTATCTTGTCATCGCGCGCTCGGTCATCCTCAAAGGTGTCGGTCTTGAAACGCTCTGGCCCGAGGCGACAGTGCTCTTGATTATGGGTGGGCTCATCCTATTCGCGAGCGTAAGGAGATTCCGCAAGAAACTCGACTAAAGACACGCCGCGCGAAGACCGAGTCGGGTGTATCTTTCCCTTCTGCTCGGTGTTCTTCCTCGTAAAACCGTTATTTGATTTTCAGACGAATTTCAGGTAAACTGTTGTGCATTTCTCGCAAGGGAAGAATGCACTACTCCATCCGGATTCACTCCGATTCGACGCAGGGGATCACGTTTGCTACGGTCTATCCAGACACGGCTTGAATACAAAATTCTTCTTCTCATCATCGCCGTTCTGATCGCCGGGTTTGGAACCTACGTTGTGCTGACGATTCAGCGTGAATCGAACGCGCTGCTGGAACACCATCAGCGACAAGTTCGCCTCTTCTCCGAAACCATCGTCAGTGGTATTCGCAATGTGATGCTGACCGGCAAGTCGCCGCTGACGAACGAATTCCTGAACGACGCCCGCCGTAACCTCACCCTCGGTTCACTCACAATCTATGATCGCTTCGGTCGCGAGGTCTTCTTGCGCGAAGGAGAGGGCGTGCGCTACAACGTGGACGATCCGCTCCTGCACGAGACGCTCAAAATGCAGCGTACGCTCTCGACAATGATGGAGACAGAACAACAAGAGATCTTCACGCGCTATGAACCGCTTTATAACCGCCCGGAATGCTGGAGATGCCACGAACAGGATCACAATGTGCGCGGTGTCCTTCAATTGGCGTTGGCTCCCAACGCCCTCCAGGCGGCTGGAGACCGCGGGACGGCCCGGAAGATGGCTGCAGCCATGGGCACCGTGATCGCGACGGCGTTTCGAACGATCATGCTCGGCGGCCAGGGAGAGCAAATGGATACGCTTACCGCACATGCGCAGGAGATACCGTGGATTTCGCGGGTGCAGGTCTACAGCAAGGACGGCTATGTCGCTTTCGGCGAAGAGACGGATGATGACATCCCTGAGGATCGACTGCTGGAGCTTCTCCGAACGCATCAGGAAAGTTACCATTTTGAGGAAACCGGACGGAGACTGCGTCTTTTTATTCCCCTTCGAAATGAGGACCGATGCCAGGTGTGCCATGGCTCTCGATTCCCGATGCGGGGGATGATGGTCATCGATTTCAAAGCGGACTCGCTCAAGAAGTATGTTCAGGATCCCTCCAAGGTGTTTACGGCGGCGCTGCAGGCCACCACGTTTGAGGGGTTTCGCAGCATTATGTTAGTGGGACGTGCGAATTCGGTCCGTTACTTTATCGATGAATTGCGCGCCATCCCCACGTTCAAGATGCTGCACGTCTACGATCGCGAAGGAAACGAGCGATTCTTGAATCCCCAGCCGCGCATGCGGCCCCAGCTCGCTTCCTTCAAGGACACAGAAGAGAACGTGCCGGTTGAGTTTTTCGAAACGGTGGAGGGTGAGGAGTATATGGTTCGCCTGACGCCGATTCCGAACGAGGTGCGTTGTTATACCTGCCATGGAAAGAACCATAAGCTTCGTGCCGTTGTTGAGGTATCGGCTTCCATGACGTCGATCAATGCAGAAGTGAACGCGACCAAGAGGGCATCGGTCATTGCCGGTGTTGTGACGCTGCTTCTCGTGTGGTTCGTTATCCGGCTCTTTATGAAGACGGTCGTCGTCGAGCCGGTCAAGGTGATCGAAGGAGTTGCCTCAAAAGTGGGGCAGGGCGATTTCACGGTGCAAGCGCGCATCGACTCGCGTGACGAAATCGGCACGCTGGCACAACGCATCAACGAGATGATTCGAGGGCTGCGGGAGCGTTTTCATCTGGAGAAGTTTGTCTCGCGCGCCGCGGTTGATGCAGTCCGACTTGCGAACGGTGAAGCATTGAAACTGGGAGGTGAGCGGAAGCGGGCGACGGTTTTCTTTTCCGACATCCGCGGCTTCACGTCGTTCTCGGAAAAGGTGGAGCCGGAGCGCGTTGTGTCGATGCTCAACGGCATTCTTGCTTTGCAAGCGGCCATCGTCAAGCGACACGGCGGGGACATCGACAAGTATGTCGGTGATGAACTGGTCGCTGTGTTTCTTGGTGAGAAGATGGAGGAGCGAGCTCTCCGGGCGGCAATTGAGATCCAACAAGCACTTCTCAGTTCGCCGCAGCTCACGCAAGAAGGGGTGATCGGTATTGGAATCGGGATCAACACCGGAGAGATGGTGATGGGCGCGATGGGGAGTCCGGATCGCATGGACTACACGGTCATTGGAGATAATGTGAATCTCGGGGCGCGTCTCTGTAGCGCTGCCAAGCCGGGGCAAATCTTGATTTCAGAATCAACGGCCAGAGACGTAGCGGCGATGGCAGAGTTCACTCTTCAAGCCCTTGAACCGATGATCGTTAAGGGGAAGGAAAATCCCATTTCCGTCTACGAAGTCGATTGGCGGAGGGCGATGACGAGCATGGCGACGTCATACATTTCTCAGGACGAATGACTCTGGTTTCCATTTTCTTATGATGACCCAGCGGCGGTTGTACCGGACGATTGAGAGTTTCGCGTCAGCTCATTTCAAAACGGATAAAGAACTTCTCAAACATGTTGTCAATGAAATTGTCAAAGACGAGAACATCGACATCAAAGGTGGAAGGATTTGGCAATATGATCCGGCGACGGCTTCCTACCGTTTGATTCACCAGATCGGCGCTATACAGCGTCTGGAGCCGGGATATCGGATTGCAGTCGATGACTATCCGACCTTTCTTCGCCTTGCCGAGCATCGGTCCATCATCGCCAATGAGACGGATCGCTATTTACGAAAGCAGGGGATCATCAAGTATTCTGCAACCGGTGTCGGTGAGAGGATTCCGTACAAGAAAGGATTCGTGTATCAATACGTCCTGGCGTTTAATTCGGACTCGTTCAACGAATCGCTGATTTCCGATTTGAACATCATCAGCCTTGCCGTCTCTTCTCTTTTGAAAGGGAGGAAGGTTGAAGAGAAAGCGACGCTGTTGGAGCGGGATCTCGACAAAGCGCGCGAGATTCAACAAAGTATCCTTCCTCAGCACGCATTGAAGTTCCATCACTACGAGCTGTACGGTGTGTCGATACCTGACCGTGTTGTAGGGGGAGATTTCTTCGACTATATGTTTGCGGATGAGGAATCCGACCGTTTGAGTGTTGTGATCGGCGACGCGGCGAGCAAAGGATTTCGTGCTGCAGCACAGGCGCTGTACGTTGTGGGAGCGCTCCGGATGGGAATCTCATACCACAGCAAAATCTCCATGTTGATGTCGCGCTTGAACAAGCTGGTGAATAAGACGTTCTCGGAGGAGCAGTTTGTCTCGATGTTCTATGCCGAGCTCTCCGACGATTCCAACGGGCTGATGCTGTATGCCAACGCCGGGCATAACAGTCCGGTCATTTACCGCGCCCAAGAGCGACGCTCGGAAATCCTCAATCCCACCGGTCAAATTCTCGGCCCATTTCCGGAGCTCACCTATCGCGTGGAGAACACGCTCATTCGCAAAGAGGATGTGGTCGTGATGTACACCGACGGTATCAGCGAAGCGCGTGCCGCCGATTACTCGGTGTACGGTGAAAAAAGGCTTGCAGAGAAGTTAGAAGAGTTGCATCTTCTGAGCGCGGAGAAAATTTGCCGCCACCTCCTCGACGATGTGATTCACTTTGCCTCCGGCGGAGAAGATGGCGATGACAAAACGATTGTCGTGATCAAACGCATCAACTGAAGTTCGATTCTGCCGCAAGGAGCTACGTATGACCGAACAAAAAAAGATCGGGGTCGTTACCGGCGTCACCAGCGGGACGTTGACAGCCGTGTTAGATCCCGGGATTACTTCGCTTGCCCGCGAAATCAACGGCAAGGTTTACTTCATTGGTCAGATCGGCACCTACGTCCTCGTGCCGGTGGGGAAGTTGATCATTGTCGCAATGGTGTCCGAATTCAAGCGGGTCGATTTTTCCGAAAACGGCAAGCTGACGCAACGCGGCATCATGGAGCTGAACCTCGTCGGCACCGTGAAGGCAGGCCGGTACGAACGCGGCGTCTCGGTTATTCCACCGGTCGACTCGCCCGTCTTCATTGCCGAAGATGCGGACCTGACGGCGGTGTTTTCTATCTTCCGGAAGTATGGCTTCTCGATCGGGCAGCTCTCTCTCTTTGAAAAAGAGCGGGCATATCTGGATCCAAACAAGTTCTTCGGAAAGCATCTCGCAGTGTTGGGATCGAGCGGTGCGGGGAAATCGTGTACCGTTTCGTCCTTGCTGCAGAAGGTGGCCAACTTCCCCGACACGAACATCATCATCCTCGATATTCACAACGAGTACCAAAACGCGTTCCCCGACAGCTCCAAGTACCTGAACATCGCAGAATTGGAGTTGCCCTACTGGCTGATGAATCTCGCCGAACTGCAGGAGACCTTTATCGACGAGCGCGATGAAAATGCATCGAGCCAGCTGACGGTGTTCAAAGACCTGATCGTCCAGTCGAAAAAAGGGAAGAATCCGCAGTTGGCCGATGTGATAACTGTCGACACCCCCGTTTACTTCGACCTCTCGGAAGTACGGGCAAAGATGCAGTATTTGGATACCGAGAAAATCTCGGGCATCGGCTCTGGAGGTACAAAGGAGGGACCGTTCTACGGGAAGTTTTCCCGTTTCCTTGTCCGACTCGACAGCAGATTGAACGACCCGCGATACGCCTTTATGTTCAAGCCGAAACAATACACGCAGTCAGCGTCGTTCAACGACCTCCTCTCACAGATTTTCGGTTCGGAGGGAAGTGCACAAGTGACGATCATGGACATGAGCGGCATTCCGTTCGATATTGTGAACACGATCGTTTCGTTGATCGCTCGCCTGGCATTCGATTTCAATTTCTGGAATCCGAACAGAAAAGAATTCCCCATCCTGCTTGTTTTCGAGGAGGCGCACAATTATCTGCCAAGCAGCGGCAGCAACACGGGGACGAGCGCAGCGCGCCGGACGGTGGAACGAATCGCCAAGGAGGGACGAAAGTACGGCGTGAGTTGTATGATTGTCAGTCAGCGCCCGGCTGAGGTGTCGGAGACAATTCTGTCGCAGTGCAACAATTTCGTCATCTTGCGACTTACCAATCCCGTCGACCAAAACTACGTCCGCCGCTTGATGTCCGATACGTTTGCCGGACTGATCGATACGCTTCCATCGTTGCGGCAAGGAGAAGCGCTCGTGATCGGCGAGGCGATCCCGATGCCGCTCCGGGTACAGATCGACTTTCCAAATCCCGAACCAAACAGCTCCGACATCAAGTTTTACGATAAGTGGAAGCAGAGCGACGCAAAAACCGACATCACCGAGGTGGTGGACAAGTGGTGGAAGCAGGAACGCACGTCGCACCACGTGGAGCAATAGCCGCGACCGCGGCTGAAGCTGTGCCGACGCTCTGAGCGACACTTCGGATGCAAGGAGGGGACTATGCTCATCAAGCGGGGGAACGACATCTCCTCATCGGACATCACCCCAGAACACGTCTATTTCCATCGTCGTGAATTTCTTCGCGCGGCCGCCGCTGCCGGAATGGCCGTCGCATTACGTGAGGCGTTCCCGGAGTCGTTGTGGGCACAGGAGCGGTGGCCCCAGGGGAAACGCGGACCATACGACACCGACGAGAAGCCGAACACGTACAAAGAAATCACGACGTACAACAACTTCTACGAGTTTGGGACGGACAAAGCTGACCCCGCCAAGAACTCATCCCTCTTCAAGACAAAACCGTGGACGGTTCGAATTGAGGGAGAAGTAAAGAAGCCCGCCACGTACGCGCTCGAAGATCTTCTCAAAGGAAAGACCATCGAAGATCGGGTTTATCGCTTCCGGTGCGTGGAAGGGTGGTCTATGGTGATTCCGTGGAGGGGATTTCAGCTGTCTGAGCTGATCAAACAAGTGGAGCCAACCTCTCGCGCGCAGTACGTTGCTTTCGAGACGGTGTACCGACCCGAAGAGATGGTAGGTCAACGGCGGCCCTACCTCACGTGGCCGTATGTGGAAGGACTCAGGATGGACGAGGCGATGCATCCTCTCACATTGCTTGTGACGGGACTGTATGGGCGGGAGCTGCCGAAGCAGAACGGTGCACCCCTTAGGTTGATCGTTCCTTGGAAATACGGTTTCAAAGGCATTAAATCGATCGTCAAGATTCGTTTCGTGGAGAAGGAGCCGCCGACGACATGGAACCTTGCCTCCCCGGATGAATATGGTTTCTATTCTAACGTCAATCCCGACGTCGATCATCCGCGCTGGAGTCAGAAAACGGAGCGCCGCATTGGCGAGTTTCTGAAGCGGAAGACGTTCCCCTTCAACGGATACGCAGAGCAGGTAGCTCACTTGTACGCGGGGATGGACCTGCGAAAGTACTTTTGAGGTATCGGCGTGACGCGCGGGGACCGGATTCGATACGTCTACAAACCGCTCGTGGCTCTCCTTGCTCTTCTCCCTCTTGCACTCCTCATCTGGAATTTTCTTCACGACAACCTCAGCGTCAACCCGCTCGACGACATCACGGATGAGACCGGGACGTGGACGCTTCGTTTTCTTGTTCTTACCCTCGCCATCACACCACTCCGTCATTTGACCGGTTGGACGACGGTTGTTCTCTTCCGCCGGATGATCGGTTTGTTCGCGTTCTTTTATGGGACGCTGCATCTCTTCACGTATCTGTATCTCGATAGGTTCTTCGCATGGGCCGACATCGTTGAGGATATCGGCAAGCGGCCGTTCATTACTGCCGGCATGACGGCCTTTCTTCTCATGCTTCCACTCGCGGCAACTTCCTTCGACCGGATGATCCGCTGGATGGGAGGAAAGCGCTGGAAGATGCTGCATCGCCTCGCGTATGGAGCGGGAATCGCGGGTGTGATCCACTACCTCTGGCTCGTCAAGGCGGATACGAGTCGGCCCTTGACCTACGGTGCAATTCTGCTTTTCCTGTTTGGGGTGCGGGTCTACGTTTTTCTCAAGCCGCGCCTCTTACAGAAATCATCCCCCGCACGTAAAGAAGTCCCTTCTGCTTGATCCTATCACTCAGTAGAGAGCAAAAAAGTCCCTGTACGACTCTCTTTCCCCTCTTCCACCCCCTATGGTACATTTTGCCTCACCCCAAAAAAAAGCTTGACAAGTAGCATCCTTTCTTTTATATTCATTAGGATTCCTAATTACATTACCGAGAGGGACCTCACGCGCTATGAAGGATGTGCGTTCGGTTTGGGTGCTTTCGATAGCGTTGGTGCTGGCCTTACTGGGCTTCGAGCTGGCTAGTCGTGGGAAGCCGGAGGTTCCGAGTCCTCATGATGAGGCGATTTTTAAGACGAAATGCTTTCGGTGTCATGATGAGCATATGGCAACGAAAAGAAGCTTTCCGAAAGAACCGTTGAAGGCACTGCGACACTCTGTCGACTCCCTTGTGAACGTTATGGCCAATTATGATACAGTCTGGATCGACAGTTCGTCGCGGAAGAGCATCAAGCGATATTTGCTGTACCATCATGCTTCTCAACCCTAACTCATCCATTCACACTATCACACACAAAGGAGGGCAACATGAAACCGTCACGCTTTTTTATTTTGGGAGTCTTGGCGATCCTCGTCGTGCTGGGACTTTCGCTCTCGGTCGAGGCGTTTCAAGCTCCCGCGAAAGGGCTTCCCTACCCGGACGGATATAGGAGTTGGACTCACGTTAAGTCCATGCTGATCCATAGTAAGGATCATCCGCTGTATGATCCTTTTGGAGGATTGCATCATGTCTATGTCAACGACAAGGGACTCAAGACGCTGAAAGCGGGGGGTGTTTATCCGGATGGCTCGATTCTTGTCTTTGATCTCTATGAAGCCAAGGAAGAAGGGGGCGCGTATGTGGCGACCGACCGGAAGTTCATCGGGCTTATGGTGAAGGATGCAAAGAAGTACGCTGAGACCGGCGGCTGGGGATGGGAGGTTTTCAAAGGCAATTCCAGGACGGGCGGCAATGTTGGAGATGCAAAGAAGGATTGCTTTGCGTGCCATGCCTCGCAAAAAGCCACTGACTATGTCTTCTCGAGGTACCAAGAGTGACGATGAAGCAGGAAACGGGGACGTGGAACGCTTCTCACGCGTCCCCGTTTTCTATGTTGACTCAACACCAAGAAATTCTTACGTTCACCCACCATCACACCATCTATCTCACCAAGCGCACCGTGTCTTCTTCCATATTCAACCCATCGGATCAAATGAGCCTTGACCGGAAGATCGCTGTCGGACTTGAGCGGATTGCCGAGGCGCTCAAAGCCGTGATTTGGAACGAGACCAAACAATCGGGCTTAAGTCCTATCCAGATTCAGTTCCTCATCGCGCTGCAATTCGAAAAAAAAATGGAGTGGACAATTGGTCATCTGGCGGAGCGGTTTGGATTGACTGCTGCTACCGTGAGCGATGCCGTGACGAGTCTTGAGGAGAAAGGTCTCGTTCAAAGAAAGAAGAAAGGAGAAGATCGGAGAACGGTGTATCTTCACCTCACGCCGAGTGGTCGACGTGCCGTGAAGAAGTTAGGAGGCTGGGCAAATATTCTTCAGGATTCACTCGCCGGTATGTCCCACGAAGAGAAAACGGTCATGCTCAAGGGTGTGATTTCCGTCTTGCGTTCTTTGCAGTCTTCCGGCGTGATTTCGACCGTTCAGATGTGCATGACATGCAAATTCTTCCGGCCGAATATGTACCGCAACTCCCGGGGTCCCCATCACTGCGCGCTTCTTGAAGTACCTTTGAGTGAGTCCGAGCTTCGAGTCGATTGTCCGGAGCACGAACCGCACGACCTCGGTGGTCTTCCGAGCTCCCGTTAAACCGCCGCCAATACGCGCTGTAAGCGCGAACTCACTTCATCTGCGATGGGCGAAAGGGCCGGGTTATCTACCAACGACGTCATGACTCGGGGATCAAACATGGCAACACGCGTCGTGCCTTGATGCTCGGCGACCACGACGTTGCAAGGGAGGAGGAGGCCAATCATCTCTTCTGCCTGAAGAGCTTGGTGAGCGAAGGGAGGATTGCACGCGCCCAGAATCGTATACCGTTCGAAGTCGACGTTCAGCTTCTTCTTCAAGGTGTCCTGAACATCGATCGTGGTCAGAACACCAAACCCTTCTTTTTTCAATTCTTCCGTCACTTTCTCCATCGCCTGATCGAAGGTCAGTGGCACTATCTTAGAAAAGCCGTATCGCATCCGAACCTCACTTCTGTTCTTCATTTTTGGTTTTTGGCTTCCCGATTGTAAAAATCAATCCCATCAATGCGCCATAGGCAGTGCTGGACCACGGATTGCTCGTGATGGGACACGATCCATAGACACAACCGATCAATGCGTAGTACGCGTATCCGGCCATTGCACCGAGGAGAACAGGAGACCAACGACGGAGAATCCTGTTCAGGTGCTGAGTTGTTGATCGTTCCACTCGCCGATATCTCCTTTCATTGTGACGACTCCATCACGACGGGGAGGTTTTCTCTGTTCCACTGGATCATGCCGCCGAGCATGTTGTAGGCTTTGAAACCGTGCTGGTTCAAGATGCGCGCAGCGGTTCCACTCCGGTTTCCGGAGCGGCAATACGCGATGATCGTCTTGTTTCGGTATGGTTCCAGTTCCGACAGCCGACTCTCCAACTCCTGCACGGGAATCAACATCGCTCCGTGCAATCGTCCCGTTGCACTGTGCCATTCTTGTGGTGTTCTCACATCCAACAACAAAATCGTCGAATCGCTTTTCAAACGTTCAAAGGTTTCTTGTATCGTGATGGTCGGCACGGTTGGAGACTGCTGGAACATGGAAAATCCCACAATGCTAACAAGAAGAACGATGAGAGCGAAGAAGAAGTACTTACGCATAGGGCCAACTTTCCTTTAGTTCAAAGAACACGCGCCGCCGCAGCAACCGCCGGGTTCACAGGATGAAGTTGCCGATGAGGGGACCGATGAACTCTCTCCACGGAATGCCGCAGGAACCGAGATGAGCTTCTTGTGATTGGTCGATCCGCAGGAAGGGCAGAGGACATCTTCGATAACTTCCCGGACTTTGTGATAGACATCGTAGGTTTTGCCGCAACAGAGGCACGCGTAATCGAAAACAGGCATAGTCTTCCCTTGGTTTATTGAGCTATTTGTTTGATGCTCTCGAGCCTCAGAAAGGGTCGCATTCGGCTCCTTTCGCTCCATTTTTTTTGTAAGGCATCAATGGGCATTGATGCGCCGTGAAGCGGATATCTGTATGGAGCGAGTTGTGTTGCCTAATTCTTCAGGAGTTGTCGAAGCACGAACTGCAAGATGCCGTCGTTGTTGTAATAATCCACCTCGTTCGGTGTATCGATGCGCGATATCACCGTAAACGACTTGGATACACCATCTGTGCTCCTTGCCGTCACGGTCAAGTGCTGCCGGGGTTGGAGGCCGGTGGAAATACCTTCAATTGAGTAGACTTCGAAGCCGGTCAATCCCAAAGTCTGTGCATTCTGGCCTTCTTCGAATTGAAGCGGCAGCACCCCCATACCGACGAGATTGCTGCGATGAATCCGCTCGAAGCTTTCGGCAATGACGGCCCGGACGCCGAGCAGTCGCGGCCCCTTTGCTGCCCAGTCCCGTGAAGATCCTGAACCGTACTCTTTGCCAGCAATGACGATAAGGGGAATCCCTTCCTCGCGATACTTCATCGCGGCATCGTAGATGAACATCGGCTCCTTCGAAGAGGGGTGGATTGTCCATCCTCCTTCCGTTCCGGGGGCCATGAGGTTACGGAGGCGTATGTTGGCGAACGTGCCTCGCATCATCACTTCGTGGTTACCCCGACGTGAGCCGTAGGAATTGAAATCCTTCGGTTCCACGCCTCGCTCCATCAGGTACTTCGCGGCGGGACTATTCTTCGCAATCGATCCGGCCGGAGAAATATGATCCGTGGTAACCGAGTCACCCAACAACGCCAAGACGCGAGCGTTTTGAATATCTCGCGGCGGAATCGGATCGCGCGGAAGTCCTTCGAAGTAGGGCGCCGCTTTGATGTAGGTGGAGGCCGGATCCCAGGCGTACCGTGCACCGGAAGGGGTTGGAAGTGATTTCCATTGTTCACCTCCATCGAAAACGTTTGCGTACTCTTTATGGAACATCTCCGACTTAACGCATGAACGAATCGTTTCTTCCACTTCCTGAGGAGAGGGCCATATGTCGCGCAGGTACACCGGCTTTCCGTCTTTTCCAATACCGAGCGCATCGTTGGTGATGTCGATGTTCATCGTTCCCGCGAGGGCGTACGCGACGACGAGCGGAGGAGAGGCGAGGTAGTTGGCTCGTACGTGAGGATTCACGCGACCTTCAAAATTCCGGTTGCCCGATAAGACCGATACGGCAATGAGGTCGGCTTCCTGAACTGCTTTTGCGATCGGCTCGGGAAGAGGTCCGCTGTTACCAATACACGTTGTGCATCCATAGCCGACCAAATGAAAGCCAAGCTTGTTCAGATATGTATCGAGTTTTGCCTCTGCAAGATAGTCCGTGACAACTTTGGATCCGGGGGCGAGACTCGTCTTGACCCAAGGTTTCGAGCTGAGGCCGCGCTCCACCGCTTTTTTTGCGAGAAGCCCCGCAGCCACCATGACTGATGGATTCGATGTGTTCGTACAACTCGTAATGGCGGCGATGACGACCGAGCCGTGGGTGAGATCGAACTCCGTACCGTTCTTCCAAACATGCACGCTCTTCAGGCATGTGTCGACAAGTGAAGGATCGATCGTTGCCGTGCTTGTCACGCTCCCTCCTTCTTCGACCCAGCGCGAAACCGCCTCGCGATTGATCTTCGCTCCTCTTGATTCCAACATCTCAACGAGTGCGCTTCTAAAGGATCGGTGCGATTGCGAGAGAGGAACGCGATCCTGCGGTCGCTTGGGACCGGCGAGACTTGGTTCGACACTCTTGAGGTCGAGTTCGAGCGTATCGCTGAAGACCGGCTCCGGGCTTTCGGCTGAGTGGAATAATCCCTGGGCGCGGCAGTACGTTTCCACCAACTTCACAAGCTCTTCGCTGCGACCGGTGAAGCGGAGATAGTTGAGAGATTCGTTGTCGACAGGGAAGAAGCCCATGGTTGCACCGTATTCGGGCGCCATGTTGGCAATTGTCGCCCGATCAGCAAGGCTCAACGCGGAAAGCCCTTCGCCAAAAAATTCCACAAACTTTCCGACCACTCCTTTCTTCCTCAGCATTTGTGTAACAGTCAGAACGAGATCGGTCGCTGTTGCACCGGCGCGCAGTCTGCCATACAATTTGAAACCGACGACCTGTGGAATCAACATTGAGATCGGTTGCCCCAGCATCGCTGCCTCGGCTTCTATGCCGCCGACACCCCAACCAAGTACGCCGAGACCATTAATCATAGTGGTGTGGGAATCGGTTCCAACCAGCGTGTCGGGGTAGGCATACGTTTCGCCGTTGATTTTTATGGTAAAGACCGCTTTGGCAAGGTATTCAAGATTAATCTGATGCACGATACCGGTTCCCGGGGGGACAACACGAAAGTTTTTGAACGCCTGCTGTCCCCAGCGGAGAAACGTGTAGCGCTCTTTGTTCCGCTCAAATTCCTTCTGCACATTCAGCAGAAAGGCCCTGTCCGTTCCGTACTCATCCACCTGGACGGAGTGATCGATCACGAGGTCGACCGGTTGAAGAGGATTGATCTTATTTGGATCGCCCCCCATAGCAATCATGGCATCCCGCATGACGGCAAGATCCACGATGCATGGGACGCCGGTGAAGTCTTGCAGGAGGACTCGGGCCGGCATGAAGGCGATCTCTTTGTCCGGGACTTTCTTCGGCTCCCAGTGAACAAGCGCTTCAATATCTTCGCGCCGCACGACGCGCCCGTCCTCCTGACGCAACAGGTTCTCCAACAAGATCTTGAGCGAGATGGGGAGTCGCTTCAGTTGCTCAGGAAACTTTGCTTCGAGCGGCTGAAGGGAAAAAATGGTATATCGATCCGAACCTACATTGAGCGTTGTTTTGGATTGAAAGCTGTCAACAGTGGCCATGCTACCTCCGTCTGAGTCAATTCCTTTGGTGACATAAAAGATGCGCCGACGAGTGTCCTGGATGAAGTAAAAAATCGATAGTCAAATATAGAGAAAATGACCTTGAATCGCTATCGTTTCGCGCTGGTCCCGCAAGCTTGCATAAGTATGCGCGGGGTCATATATTCACGATGGCCTTTTTCCTTCGAAACATGTTGCGCATTGACAATCCACTATGAGCGATACATTCATCGTCACTCGTCGAACCAACTATCGAAAGGAGGCACTATGAAAATGCTCATGCTATGTGTGGTGTTTTGTTTCGTTGCAGTGATGGCGCAGGAGCAGACCGTGATAACCGGATCGCTCCTTGGACACGACGGTAAACCCATGCTAAAGGGACACGTTCACATCCTCAAGCCCGGTCAACAACGTCCGGTGGCGTCGGTGGAAGCGACGAAGGAGGGTTCGTTTGAGATCAAGACAGGTGAGACCGGAGTTCTCCTCATCCAGGGGACAGGTGTGAACCATCTGCAATTACAGACTGCCCTCATCATTGAGAAACCGACCAAGGTGGAGATGGATCTGCAGCTCGGCACATTCCGCTACCCACCAGAGATAACACAGGTCAAGATCATGGGGGACTTCAACAACTTCAGTTTCAATACCGCGCGGCAAATGGAGCGTCAGCCGGATGGTACCTTCGCCGCGGAATTTGAAACCACGGCCGAGAAATTCAAATACCAGGTGTACGGAATTGCGAGTCCTCCCCACAGCATCAATGGAACACACTCGGAAGACTTTGAGTACGATGGAGGGGGTGATTATCGCTCCGTCCTCACACCGCAAAATGGAAAAGTGCGCGTGATCTTTGATCCGAAGAAGCTCGTTCGGTCGGACGCCAAGCCTGCTGTCCGTGTCAAGAACAATCCCTATTTGAACCGCGTTGCATCGATTGCTTCAGAGATGTATTTGCGCGACGCGACGTTCCAAGCTGCCATCGAGCAACATCGGCAGGCGGGAAAGGATATGAAGGAGTTCAAATACGATTGGTCATCTGAAAAGCTAAAACTCACAGGACAGATTGAGGCTGAGAAAGATCCCAAAGTCCGACAGCTTTTGTTCTTGAGTTACCTACGGCTTGCACAGCTTGGGGAACGGGACCTTGATGCGGGTTTGGCACTTCGCGCGCTGAATGAAATTCCACCCGAATCACCTCTTTGGTGCGTAAGTCCGGTTCTCCTTCGCGTGGGTGCTTCCGTTGCTCGACTTTCAGAGGAGAAGACGAATGAATACTTGGAGGCGTTCTTGGCGAAGAATCCAGACAGGAATGCGAAAGGCTCGTTCCTTTTCAACGAAGCGATGGTGGCGCAAATGATGGGGAAAGCCGACATACTCAAACGATACTACAACATTCTCGTGAACGAATACGGCGATACGCAATTTGGTCAAATGGCGAAAGCAAGGTTAAAGCCGGAGCTCACCATTGCTGTCGGAAGGCCTGTACCGGATTTCTCCGTCACGGCTTTGGAGGATAGTAAGAAGGTGTATTCCAAATCATCGCTGAAGGGGAAGTATTACCTCCTTGACTTCTGGGCCGTGTGGTGTGGACCGTGCATCGCGGAAATGGACTATCTTCACAAGGCGTATGAGAAGTTTAAGAACAAGAATTTCGAGATCTTGAGTCTCTCGTTCGATCCAAAACCGGAAGATGTTATCAAATTCAGGAATGAGAAGTGGAAGATGCCTTGGCTTCATTCGTTTGTGGAGGGGGGATTCAACAGCGATCTGGCAAAGACCTTCGAGGTGATCGGTATTCCGAAGCCGATTTTGGTCGATAAAGACGGAAACATTGTCGCGATGGACATGGATTTGAGAGGAGAGCGGTTGGAGAAAACGTTGGCGAAAGTTTTGGGAGAGTGAAGGGCAAACTACTTTTCACAAAGTATCGCTGGAGACCAAACGATGGATCGCCTTTCGTGTAATTTGAATGCTTAGGGAATTTCGTTACCTTTCACAGGGAGAGCTGGTCTCAAAAGAAGATGAGGTGAGAGCGAGACTCACATTGCGGGCGTCAAGCGTGGAATTCTACTGTTTGCCCTGAGCCATCATGAGGGACATCTCGAACAAGATAACGACACTTCGTACCGCAACGGCCACTGCAACGCTTCACGTTGGACCTTCGACAATTCAGATGATTCGGGAGGGGAAAATCCCTAAAGGAGATCCTCTCCCGGTTGCCAAAGTAGCCGCCATTCAGGCCGCAAAAAACACCTCTCTCATTATTCCTTATTGTCACCCCCTTCCTGTCGATTACGTCGCCTGCTCATTTGAATTAGATGAGAGATCGATCCAGATCACGACGGAGGTCAAGGCGATTTATAAGACGGGGGTCGAAATGGAAGCACTGACGGCTGCTTCCGTCGCTGCTCTCACGATCTACGATATGGTGAAGCAGGTCGACGAAGAGATGAGGATTGTCGAAATCAGGCTTGTCCAGAAGAAAGGTGGGAAGTCCGATTTTCAGACAACATTGAACCGCCGTCTTCAAGCCGGCGTGCTGGTCATCTCAGACAGCGTTTCAGCCGGTACGCGTTCCGATACGTCTGGGAAAGCCATTGTTGACCGACTGACGGAACGAGGGGTAGAAGTGAAGGAATTTCGCGTTGTTCCGGATGATGTACAGCAAATAGCAGAGGCACTGGTTCGGTACTCGGATGAAATGAAGCTCGATCTCGTCGTTACCACCGGCGGGACCGGCTTGGGTCCCCGTGACAAGACACCTGAGGCGATGGACCGCGTTGTGGAGCGCGAGGTTCCCGGCATCGCGGAGGCATCGCGTATCTACGGCCAGTCGCGGATCCCCATGTCTATGCTCTCGCGGGCGCGGGCTGGTCTTCGCCAGCGAACGCTGATTGTGAATTTGCCCGGATCACAACGCGGCGTGGAAGAATCGCTCGATGCCATCTTGCCCGGTCTGTTTCATGCCTTCTTGATGATCGATGGAGGCGGTCATTGAACAATGAGCGGGATGCGGGGCGGTATGAAGCGGATTCTCACAACCATCGCACTTCTCACCCTCTATACACTCTCCCCATTGATTGCGCAGCACTCCGATTCGTACGATGCAGCGAAGCTGTACCGAGGCGAATCGACACGCTTGTCGCAACATCTCAAATCTTCGAAGCTTCTCTCGCCGGGTCAGGAAGGTTTCGACGTTGTCTAGTACAAACTCGATCTGCAGATCATCACCTCCCCAAATCCCTGGTTCGGGGAAATGTGGAGGTCGATCCATTCGGCTGGATTTTGAAGGAGGTCGAGCGAACGGCGGTGAGTGTCGATGACCGGCAAGGTGATCGCTTTTTCTTTGCACTTGGCCAGAATTACCCCAACCCGTTCAATGATAGGACGGTCATCCCATTCAACTTGAATGAAAGAGGAAGAATCCGTCTGGAAATAATCAATCTCTTGGGAGAGCGAATAGCTACGATCGTACCCGACCACGAGTTTGGACCCGGCCCGCATCTCCTACAGTTTTCTCCCGATGAAGCAGCGGGAAGAGGTGTCGGAAGCGGCGTCCCTTCTACCGGCTGAGCGTCGATGGTCGCGCATCGGAGCTACGAAAGATGATCCACATGCATTGAGAGGGGGGAATGATGAAGCGGTTTATTGCATGCAGAGCAACTTCGTGGTATATTTGCATCTGCTTTTGAACTCTCCATTCATTTCGGTCACAGGAATTGCCGAAACGTACTGATATTCACTCCATTCTCATCATCGGTTCAGGACCCATTGTCATTGGTCAGGCATGTGAATTCGACTATTCGGGAACACAAGCCTGTAAGGTACTGAAGGAGGAGGGATTCCGAGTCATTTTGATCAACAGTAATCCCGCCACGATCATGACCGATCCCGAGCTCGCCGATGCCACGTATGTCGAACCCATTACCCCCGCTTTTGTAGAAAAGATCATCGAGAAAGAGAAGCCGGACGTCATCCTGCCCACGATGGGAGGACAAACGGCGCTCAACACCGCCGTAGTGTTGGCTGAAAACGGAGTGTTGAAGAGGTATGGCGTCGAATTGATTGGCGCGAAGCTCGAAGCGATTAGATGCGCTGAGGACCGGGAACTGTTTCAAGAGGCGATGGAGGAGATTGGACTTGAGACCGCGCGCGGAGCGTTTGTTCACTCTCTCGAGGAAGCACTCCGAGTTGCGGACGACATCGGATTTCCTATCATCATTCGCCCCTCCTTTACATTGGGTGGAACGGGGGGAGGGACTGCTTACAACATGGAAGAGTTCCGCACGAAGGTAGAGCATGGCCTTGCATGCAGTCCCATCAGTCAAGTGCTCATTGAAGAATCGGTTCTGGGATGGAAAGAATATGAGCTCGAGGTGATGCGTGATCTGAAAGACAACGTCGTCATCATCTGCTCGATTGAAAACTTCGATCCCATGGGGGTGCATACCGGAGATTCGATCACCGTCGCTCCTGCGCAGACGCTCACCGACAAAGAGTATCAAACCATGCGCGATGCCGCGAAGAAGATCATTCGAAGGATCGGCGTGGAGACCGGCGGATCAAACATTCAATTTGCTGTGAACCCGAGCGACGGTCGGATGATCGTGATTGAGATGAATCCGCGCGTCTCCCGATCCTCGGCCCTCGCTTCCAAGGCCACCGGTTTCCCGATTGCAAAGATTGCCGCGAAACTGGCGGTTGGTTATACGCTCGATGAGATTCCGAACGACATCACGAAACAGACGCCCGCTTCGTTCGAGCCCACCATCGACTATTGCGTCGTGAAGATCCCTCGATGGGATTTTGAGAAGTTCAAAGGGGTGGACGATACCCTCGGAGTACAGATGAAGTCGGTGGGAGAGGCGATGGCAATCGGGCGAACGTTCAAGGAAGCGCTGCAGAAAGCGCTTCGCTCTCTCGAACAGGGGAGATTTGGACTCGGGGCGGACGGGAGGGACGTGCTTGATGTCCGGATGTTGCCGGAAGGCAAGAGACCGGAGTGGAAAAAGAAGGTTCTTGATCGGATGAAGATGCCGAAGCCGGATAACATCTTCTACCTCCGTTACGCGTTTCAACTCGGTTCGACGATCCAAGAGCTTCACCACATCACCAAGATCGATCCGTGGTTTCTCTATAACATCAAACAGATTGTGGATTTTGAAAAAGAACTGTATGCCTACCGTGCGTAGATGATTCATTCTGTCGGTAGAGCGAATGTTGAGGGTATGAAAGCAAGCGAGAAAACGGCGTCACTCCAACGCATCACTAAAGAGGTCCTTCTCAAGGCAAAGCAGTACGGGTTTTCCGACCGTCAGCTGGCCTACATCTGGAATACCTCCGAAAAGGTTGTCCGAGAGCTGAGGCGTAAATTCGGCGTAATTCCCGTCTACAAGACGGTTGATACATGCGCGGCCGAGTTTGAAGCGCACACGCCGTACCACTATTCGACCTACGAACAGGAAAACGAGTCGCTCCGAAGTGATCGGAAGAAGGTGATTATTTTGGGGGGCGGGCCCAACCGGATCGGTCAAGGGATTGAATTCGATTACTGCTGCGTGCACGGTGTGTATGCATTAGAGGAGGAGGGGATTGAGACGATCATGATCAACTGCAATCCCGAAACGGTCTCCACCGACTATGACACGACGGACAAGCTCTACTTTGAGCCGCTCACGCTTGAAGACGTGCTGAACATCTGCGAGCATGAGCAGCCGATGGGCGTGATTGTGAGCTTCGGAGGCCAAACGCCTTTGAAGATCGCCAAGGCGCTGGAGGAGAACGGTGTGCATATTCTTGGAACGTCACCGGAAGGAATCGACTTAGCGGAAGACCGTGAGCGCTTCGGAGCGTTGTTGCGGAAACTACAGATTCCGCATCCGAAGTACGGTACGGCGTACTCCATCAGTAACGCGGTTCTCGTGGCGGAGGAGGTTGGGTATCCGGTGTTGGTTCGCCCTTCGTACGTCTTGGGCGGACGAGCGATGGAGATCTGCTACAACAGCGCTGCGGTGAGGGAGTACATGAAGAAGGCGGTGGATGTATCGCCGGAACACCCCGTATTAATTGACCGCTTTCTTGAAGATGCCTTCGAGTTCGACGTCGATGCCGTGTGTGATGGGAAAGATGTGTTGATAGGGGGGGTGATGGAGCACATCGAAGAGGCAGGTATTCATTCGGGAGATAGTTCATGCGTCATCCCGCCCTACATGATCTCTGAGAAGAATTTGGAAGAGATCAAGGCTTACACCGTGAAGCTCGCGAAGGCACTGAATGTCGTAGGGCTGTTGAACGTGCAATACGCGATGAAGGATGGAGTGGTGTACGTTCTTGAAGTGAATCCAAGAGCGTCACGGACGGTTCCGTTTGTAAGCAAGGCCATCGGACTTCCACTCGCGAAGATCGCGGCGAAGGTCATGGTTGGACGGACGCTGAAAGATTTGGGGGTGAAGGATTTCGATTTTCGAAAAGTCAAACACATTTCCGTGAAAGAGGCGGTGTTCCCCTTCTCGAAGTTCCCGCGCGTGCCTGTTTTTCTCGGACCCGAAATGCGGTCGACCGGCGAGGTAATGGGAATCTCCTCGGCCTTTGGTGGAGCGATCGCAAAAGCTCAGATGGGTGCAGGTAATACGTTGCCGGTAGAAGGAAGGATTTTTATCAGCGTGAACAATAGTGACAAGAACGAAATCACTCTCCACATTGTACGCGATTTCCTGAAATTGGGATTTTCGATCGTGGCAACCGAGGGGACGGCACGATTCCTGCGTGAGCACGGCATTCCTTCCGACGTTGTCTTCAAAGTGAACGAAGGTCGGCCCAACGTTGTGGATTTGATCAAAAACGGTCAGATTCAGCTCGTCATCAATACACCCTTGGGCGAGGAGTCGAGGTACGATGAATTCGCCATCGGTTGGGCGTCCATCGAAAACAAAGTCTCGTTTATCACAACCCTCTCTGCCGCAGCAACTGCTGTGAAAGGAATTGAGCGGCAGAAACAGGAGGGCTTTACCGTCAAAAGTCTCCAAGAATATCACAGCGAAATTGAGGCGTAGGGCCTGCGAGGAAGATATTCATACCCTTCCTACATTTTCAATCGTCTAATATCCATCAAAGACGGACCAGCAGAGCGCGTCGTTGGCGGAAAGTGTAATCTCTCTCGATTTTTTTAGGGCGGACCAGTCAGTTACCTTCTATCCCCTAAGTGCTTAGAAACACCCTATAATCCTTGACTTCTAACAAGGAATAGGTTAAATTTAGCCGTTAACTCAATCATCTCAAACTATACTTTAAGCTCGGAGGGTTAGGTGTTTGGAATGATGAAAGTGCGGAGCGTGCTCAAGCTTACGAGTAGAGTTTTCCTTTTCCTCCTCCTGAATCACCCCATACCGACCGTTTTTGCCCAAGAATTGCCGACTCCCCAATCTTCGATCGCCGAAGAGCAGGACTATGCCTTTGCCTATGGTCTTTATAAGGACGGGATGTTCCAAATGGCGGTCGAGCAGTTCAACGAGTTTCTTCAGAAGTATCCGACCAGTCTCAAGCGGCCCGATGCCTATTTTCTAAAATCGGAGTGCCTTTTTCAGCAGGGACAATTCGAGGCCGCAGTGAGAGAGTTTTCACGCTTCGTCAATGAGCATCCCACTTCAAATCTTGCAGATAACGCTTACTTTCGTTTGGGCGATACATATGTAAAGCTTCAGAGGTACGACCAGGCAATTCGTGCCTATAAAGCTGTTCTCGATTTCTATCCGGACAGCGACCTAGCGGGAGAGGCGGCCTATTGGATCGGCGAGACGTACGTGAAGAGCCAAGAGTACGACCATGCGCTCAAGTACTATTCACTCGCCTTTGAAAACTATCCCAACAATCGGCTGCGCGACTTTGCATTGTATTCTATTGCGTGGACGCATCAAAGAAAAGGGGAGTACGCAAAGGCGGCTGACGCGTACCGACGGGTGGTGAAGGAATTCCCCGAAAGCAAGCTTGTAGCGACATCAAAGGTTCGGATCGGTGAATGCTATTACTATACGAAAGAGTACAAACGAGCAATTGACGAACTCAGCGCCTCGTTACCGACCATTCAGGGGGCAGAGCAACAAGGGGAGGCGAGGTACCTCATCGCCGAATCGTACTATCATCTGAATGATTTCGAAAATGCCCAGAGGAACTATGAGCAATTTCTGCGTGATTTCCCCGATCACAAGCTGACCCGCGAGGTGGTGTACTCGCTCGGCTGGACATTGCTCAAACTTGGGGAGTATACCAAATCGGCAGAAACATTTCACCGACTCGTCGATGGAAACGACGCGATGGCTCACGCTGCCCTCTTCCGACGTGGCGTGGCGGAAAAGCTCGCCGGCAACCGTGCCACGGCCTTGCAAACGTTCACTCAGGTGCATGCTTTACAACCGACCGGGGAGTTCGCTGATAACGCTCTCTACGAAATCGGTTTGATGTATTTCCAGGAAAAGAAGCAAAGTGAAGCAAAACCGTTCTTCCAGCGGGTGACGTCGGAATACAAATCGAGCGATGTGCTGGCGGACGCGTATCAGATGGTTGGCGAATGTTTGTTGGCTGAAGGGAATTACGATGCGGCACGGGCATCGTTTGCCAGTGCTGCGGCCCACCCGCACGCATCGTTCGAGGTCAAAGTCGCGTCTCACTACCAAATCGGTTGGTCATTGTTCAAGGCGAAGAAGTTCTCTGAGGCCGCCGCTCAGTTTGCGAAATTCGTCGAAACATATCCTCAGCATGCTCGAACAAGCGAGGCGCTCTACTGGCTGGCCGAATCCGAATACCATGCCGGCAACTATAAAGGCTCGTTGAAGCATTACCAGTTATTGGCTGATCGACAAGGTCATCCCCGACGCGAAGAAGGGATGTACGGTGCTGCCTGGTCGCATTTTAAGCTAAAGGATTATCCGAAAGCAACCCTTGCTTTCGAGCGGCTCATTGCGGCTTATCCCAACGGCAAGTTCTCGTTCGACGCGCGGTTGAGACTTGGCGATTCGTACTTCTTCCAGAAGGAATACGCCAAAGCAGGTGGAGTCTATCGCACGGTCGTTCGGCTCTTTCCGAGACACGAGGGGGTCGATTATGCGATCTACCAACTGGCGCAGACGCACTTTCGGGCGAACGAATTCGAGCAGGCGAGTCAGCAGTTCTCCAACCTGATTGCAAACTATCCTCGCTCTGCTCTTGCCGACGATGCACAATACGCGCTCGGATGGATTCACTTCCAACGCAAGCAATATCAAGCGGCGATACGTGAATTCGAAGTTGTGCTGGCGCGATATCCGGAGAGTGATATTGCTCCACGTGCGCAATATAGTATCGCAGACGCGTACTACAATCTGCAACAATACGAACAAGCGGAAAAGGCCTATCGAGAGGTTCTGAGAAAGTATCCATCGAGTCAATATGTGCTGGATGCTATGACGGGGATCCAATATAGTCTTGTGGCGTTAGGTCGGCCGGATGAAGCCGTTGCCGCAATCGATGCGTTTGTGCGGGAGAATCCGCAATCGTCCATTGCAGAACAACTCTCTCTCCGAAAAGGGGACCTGCTCTACGGTCAGAAGCAATACCATGCCGCCGTGGCGCAGTATCGTGCCTTTGTGGAGCGGTATCCTCAATCCAACAATCGCGGCACTGCGCTGTATTGGATGGGGAAAAGCCTTGCAGCCTTGAATCGGTTCTCCGAAGCGGCCGCAGCATACGACCAAGCCTCCTCGTCGCGTGGTGTGTTGGAGAAGATCAAGGCGAGCGCTTTGCTTGATGCGATCGGGATCTTTCTTCAGCTTAAGAATTTCGAACAGGCCTACAATCTGATCGCACGGGCGGAGAAGGAGTTGGCAACGACGGAGTGGGCTCCAGAGGTTGCCTATTTGAAGGGTTCACTATTCTTCGAAAACAACTCTCTCACCGATGCGAAATCGCAGTTTGAGTTCGTTATCTCAAAATACGGAACGACCGCTCAAGCTGATAAAGCAAGGGTCGGTTTGGTTCGCATCCATCTTCGCAATCGCGAATACGCAGCTGCACAGACGCTTGCGCAGCGGGTTGCCACATCACGGACCGATGAGATCGGGGCGGAGGCGTTGTATTTGACCGGCGTGGTGTATTTCGAAAACAAAGACTGGAAGAACGCAGAAACGGCGTTTCTTCGGATGCGGTACGTCTTTCCGTCACATGAGATGTGGTTAGTGAAAGCGTATCTTTCGCTCGGTCAGGTGTATGAGGAAATGAGAAACACCGCAAAGGCTCGCGAAGCATATCAGAACGTCCTCAAGCTCCAAAAGGAAGGGGAGGCATTTGCGGAAGCTACGCGACGACTCAAGCATCTGGAGAGGCTTTGATATGATACGATTCCTCTCCCTCGCGTTGGTTCTGATTTCCGCTGTAGCGTGGGCACAGGTGCGTCCTCCTTCGGGAGAAAAGCCGCAGCCGGAGCCTCGAGGTGTCGATCCCGCGGTAACTCCGGAAGTTCGCGAGCCGGCTCCCCAGGAAGCGCAGGCACAGGCCGAGTTGCCGAAGATTGATCTCCCCGAGTTTGTCATTACAGGGATTGCCTCCATCGACCTCCCGGAAGTAGAGAAAGAAGAAGCGGGCGAACATCTCGATCGTGTTGCTCCGGTTTTCAGAAATCCGGTGGAAGAAGAGAGAGATCGAGAGACCTTCGAATTGATGGTTGGTGAAAAGGAAGGATACGGAGTCGAGATGGACCGCAACTTCTTCAGTAAGATGACGCTTTCAGGCGGGTCGTATTTCACTGCTACGGCAAGCCTTCTTGCCGGCCAGCGCTCGAGTTCTTATACGTACATAGTGGATGCGGGATACAACCTGACCGAAGGATACATGCCGTACACCAAACGGTCACGAGGTCATATCGCCTTAGATGGTCGTACCGCCTTAACCTCTACAACACGACTGCTTGATGGAGCTTGGCTTGGTGGAGGCTTACATTACTCCAGCTTTACCCATCGGTTCTTCGGTTCGGCCGTTCCGAGTGTTACGCGCACAGTCGATCGAGGAGGTTTTGAAATGGTCATAGGGAACGAGTCTGAGGAGAGCCCGTTGGAATATTCTCTCGGTCTTCGTTACAAGCATCTTTCGGTCTCAGATTCTTCCGCCACCGCCTCCGAGAATCGGTTCGATGCACTTCTTCGATATGGAGTGCTCGTGGGTAGAGCCACGATAGGTGGAAAGGTCCACTTTGCCACGTCTGCAATTGCCCGTAGCGGTCGCACGACACCGTACCTCGATGCAAGCATCGGTTCATCCATTTTGTGGTGGGGAAGATTGTTTGTCGAACCCTCTCTGCACGCTTATTACACCAAACGTGCGGAAGGGCACGAGTTGATGCGAGTGTACCCTCATTTTCGTTTAGGGTTTAGACTCTCACAGCGAACCCTCCTTTCGGCTTCTTATCGAGGCCAGGTGCGATATTCGACTCTTGATTCCTATCTCGATTCGTATCCGTATCTCTCTGCTAAGGCGGTAGTGCGTCCTGTGGACACGCCGGTCGATGTGCTCGCTCTGCTCGAAACGGATTGGGACGATGTCTGGCGTTCCCGTTTTTCTGCGCGATATCAATCGTTCAAAGGATATCCGTTGTATACGGAGTATCTCAGTCTCTGGGGAACCGGATCGTTTGCTTATTTGGGCACAACGACACTCGCAACGTATCGGGCCGACATGTTTGCGAAGTTTACGCCGAATAGTTATTTTGCGGTTGGTCTTTCCGTGCAATCGAGCAAGAATTCGGTCACGAAGACCAAAATTCCCTACGTGTCCGATTTCGAGATTTCGTCTTCTTATTCGCATACGTTCGATTTCGGATTGACGGTAGCACCAAGGTTGAATTTCGTGGAGCGTCGCAACGTGGATGTATTCAGCGGAGCTCGATTGCCGCAATTCTGGTTGTTAGGATTCAAAGCGACCTACAACATTATGGGGACCCTCGATATGTTCCTTGATCTTCATAATATCACGGATCGCTCTTATGAAGAATGGCGTGGTTATCGAGCAGCCCCTTTTCTGATGCAACTCGGCGCGAGTGTTCGATGGTAAGCTCATCGGTCCGCCGAACTAATCACTCCCATTCATAAGGAGGAGCGTACAATGCCTGATCTTAATCTACAAGATGACGAAGGGGCCCGGGAACGTCCTGAGGGGACAGATGGAACGACAGATGAATTGACCGAGTCGATGGAAACCTCTGAAGAGGTCAAGGGGAGCAAAGGTGGGCTTTTCAAGGTTCTCATTATTATCGTCGGCGTGCTCGTTTTGGGAGGAGGCACGGTATTTCTCCTGAACAGCCTTGGCATCGTCAAGCTCTGGGGAACGAAATCGACACCGACGGTTGTGCAATATGAGGAGCCCGCGACGGGAACCGAACAGCCGACAGAGATACAGCAGCACACGCCGGAAGCTTCCCGGGAACCCGCCATGATTGAGACGCCTGCGCTGGATGAACCGAAGAAAGAGCCAGTGAAAACAGAGGCTAGGCCTGCGGCTCCCGTGACATCGCAGCCTGCCGGAAACAAGACGATGCCGACGCAGCCGGCGAGCAGCAAGCTCTCCGAGATGAAGGGAGAATATACGGTACAAGTTTCAGCCTGGCGCGAAGAAGCAACTGCTCAAGAGATCGTTAAGCGGCTCGAAGCGGCAGGTTATCCCGCGTTTGTCGAAGAGCGCACATATAAGGATGGAACATGGTACACGGTGAGGATCGGCAGGTATCCAACGCGGAAGGATGCTCAGCTGGCCGTGGCGCATTTTGCCGAGGAGTTGCAGGCAAATCATTGGATCGATCGTGTTCGGAGCAAATAATCAAGAGAACCAAACCACAAATCTTGTAAAAGGGCTATGAATCTCCTGGACTTGTTTGAACAGGGGGGAGTGTTGATGTATCCGATTCTCCTCTGTTCGTTGATCGCGGGGGTGGTGATTATCGAGCGAGCGTTGGTTCTGCGCAAAGCACGGATTGACGTCGGCCAATTCATGATGCGATTGAGGAGTGTGATGCAGAAAGGAGGCGTACTTGCCGGCCTCAACTTCTGTTCGAAGTCCGACGCCCCAATCGCGAAGATCCTGAAGAAAGGGCTCGGCAAATACTCGGAGGGGCCCGAAAGGGTTCGGGAGGCGATTGAGAACGCGGGCAAAGAGGAGGCGTTCCATCTCGAACATCGCCTCGGCATCCTTGCATCCGTAGCGGGAATCGCGCCCCTGCTGGGATTCCTTGGGACTGTGACCGGAATGATCGCCGCGTTCCGCAGCATTGAACAGTTAGGAGGTGCCGTCAATCCGTCACAGCTTGCAGGAGGGATTTGGGAGGCGTTACTCACCACCGCGTTCGGTCTCTTCGTTGGTATTCCGGCTTACGGATTCTATAACTACTTCGTTACAAAGGTTGGACGCTTTGTATTTGAGATGGAAAGCGCCTCGGAGGAGTTTCTCGATCTTGTCCGTTCAGGCAGGCTTGACGATGCGAGCGCAACCGATGCTGTGACTGCTCGCGCCGCAGATGAGCTCGAGGACCAAGAATACTTTACGAAGAAGAGGTAGCTATGAAGTTCCGAACCGAGCATAAGCTTCTTTCGGGATTCTCGTATGCCTCGTTGACGGATGTCGTCCTGCAATTATTAATCTTCTTTCTCCTCTCCTCGTCATTCGTGGTACATCCGGGCATCAAGGTGCAGTTACCAAAAGCAGAGGTGGGGGAGACGGAGACCAAGCGCGACATCATCATCACGCTAACGGAACAAGGTGCGATGTACCTCAACAACGAGCAAGTCACGCTGGAAACGCTGGGTGGCAAGCTCTTCGTAACGATGCAGGGGAGACCTGATCATATGGTCATTATCAACGCCGATAGGACCGTCAACCTGCAAACCGCGGTGCAGGTGATGGACATTGCGAAGGGAGTCGGTGCGACACGATTCATGATTGCAACTCAGCCGAATCAATGACAGTCACAAAAGAACATACAGCAGGATGGGTTGGTTCGATCCTGTTCCATCTGCTCCTTCTTCTGTTATTCTTCTTTGTGAAGGTACCGGAGCTCACACAGCAAGAAGAAATCGTGGAGATCAGTTGGGGTGGAGTAACGAGCGTTCTCCAGGCAGCGCCGTCGGCTCAACCCTCGAAAGGGGCTGTTGCCGAGCTCAGCTCCTCCGACGCGCGCAACATCGCTCCACCTACGCAGACGATCTCCCCCCCGGAACGGAGGATGCCCGATCCTTCTGAGGATATCCTTCGTGTTCCCAAGACGGAGAAACTGACCCTGTTGGAAGCAAGTTCGAACATAGTAGATCGTACACCGTCGACTTCTCAGGGTGAACGACGGGTAGAGGGACGACGCACGCTGGGTCAGAAGGAGTTGGAAGAGGCTGGTGGGTTAGGAAGAGACCAAGGGGCAGCCACGCCCTCGGCTGGAATACACGCAGGGTCCGCTGCTATTGATCGAGGGGTCTCTTTCAACATCCAATGGCTCGATGGAGGAACACGCAGAAAGTTAAGCGGCGATCTCCCTCAATACCCTCCCGGGGTAAACGTTTCTGCCCAAATCAAGATCTTGGCAGTGATCCTGCCGGACGGGACGGTCAAGAATCTCCAACCAGCGCAGAAGGGGGATCAAAAGCTTGAAGACGTGGCGATGAAGGAGGTTCGTTTTTGGCGATTTGAGCCTTTGAGAGCGTCACAGCCTCAGGTAGATCAACGTTGTGAAATAACCTTCCTCTTTACTCTTAAATGAAGCTACTAAGTTCTTTTAAAATAAGTAGTTAGTCGCTTCATTTAATCTTTATTCTGCCTTTCATTGAGCTCTCCGATGGTGCATCCTTATCTGGCTTTTTGCTTTTGCGTAGGAAGATGTAATAGAACCCTACTTCCCCAAATGTAAGTATCAACAGGGAGATCGTTTCCCGGTTGAGTTCTTGCCGGAGCACTCTCAGGAGCATTGAGTCGGTGGGAGCATAGTACCATTTAATAAACGCCTCAGGTGTGAACAAGAGGTTGGTAAGCATCGTCGATATCGTCCAACCCACGGCAAAAACAATTCCCATGAAAGCAACGGCGAGGATTCCTTCGGAGAGACCGGCTTTCCGCTTCTCTCGGATGAAGATGACAATTGCGACAATGAAGTGGAGGACAAATATGAAAACCGCAACCATAATCTATTGGATGATGGAGCTACGAGAAGAGCCGCGTGACGACACTCAGTCGAATGAATCACGAATGATTCAATAGGCATCCTTCCCAAAAAGAACCGCGCGAATCGTTTTGAGGATGATCTTGAGATCGAACACAAGGGACCAGTTTTCAACGTAGTAGACGTCGAATTTTGTTCGTTCCTCGATGGGTGCGTTTCCGCGGAGCCCGTTCACTTGCGCCCAGCCGGTCATGCCCGTCCTCACCCGGTGACGATCAAGATACTTCGGCACTTCGTTTTTGAACTGTTCCACGAAATGTGCACGTTCCGGCCTCGGACCCACGATGCTCATCTCGCCTTTCCAGACATTGATCAGCTGAGGCAGCTCGTCAAGACTGAACCGGCGAAGAAATCGACCGACACGTGTTATTCGCGGATCGTCTTTCTGTGCCCAAACCGGACCCGTCGCACGTTCCGCATCCGTTTTCATCGACCGAAACTTGAGGATCTGAAACGGCTTCCCATCCAAACCGACCCGCTCTTGCTTGTAGAAGACAGGCCCTTTCGAATCGAGTTTGATCAGAAGGGCGATGAGAACAAAGAGAGGACTTGTGAGGACGAGTACCACCGACGAAAAGAGCAGATCAAACGAGCGTTTAAGGATTACATTCCACGTTGAGAAAGGGACCGCCTTGATTTTGATGAAGGGGATTCCTTCAATCTCCTTCACTCGAACTTGATTCGTCATCATTTCGAGCAAATCAGGTACCATCATGATCTCGGTGTTCAAGCCCGCACATTCCCGCACCAATTCATAGAGCTGAGGATGTTCCTGATAACTCAATGAGATAAGAACGAGATCGATACGGTGCGTTCGAATATAGTGAGGGACTTCTGTGAGAGACCCGAGGAAGGGCGCATCGCCCATCGCCCCCGTCCCGTTCGGAGAAAAGTAGCCGATGACTTGATAGCCGAGGGAGCGGTCGTTTGCGAGCGTGCGCAGGACACGCGCTGCGGTGGAGTTATTTCCCACCACCACCACCGTTTTCAGATCGTTCCCTCGTCGATACCACGATTGCTCAAACTTCATCACCGCATACCGACCGGCAGCGATGAAAAGGATGGCGGAGAATCCAAGCAACGCAAAGACGAGCCGCGAATATGAGAACGCCCGATAGAAAAATGCCGCAGACATCACAATCAACATCCCAAGGAAGACAATGCGCACAATGGCGAAGAACTCATCCGAGAAGTAGAGATTGCGTCGCGCGGCGTACATTTTTCGCGAATTGAACAGAAACAGCCATGTCGGTATGACGAACAGTGAGCCCCAGACGTACGCATCCAGCGGAGGAAGACCGAGCGTGACGGGTGCAACCTTCGTGAGCGGAGAAAAAAACCTGAGCCAGTACGAGAACAGGAAAGCAAGCTCAATGGCAACGATGTCGGAAAGTACTGTCAGAAGGGGGATAAGGACGTCTTTCCGTTGATGAGTGCTCATCTGGATCGAAGGGAAGAGTCGGGAGCGTTTGTCACCCCAGTGCAGAGGAACTGTTGATGGGCAGATGAGGCCGCAGTGTTCACCCGTAGAGCTCTTGTTCTACTTCCTGAAAAATAATGTGACCAATGGTGATATGGCCCTCTTGAATCCTCTGGGTGTCGTGCGACGGCACGACGATGGCGAGATCGACAAGGTCTTTACTCTTGCCCCCCTCTTTTCCAAGCAGACCGATGGTCACGAGTTTCTTTTCGCGCGCCTTTTGAAAGGCGCGGTTGACGTTCTCCGAGTTGCCACTGGTGCTGATGCCGATCAGAACATCGCCTTCGCTGCCTAACGCTTCAACAGCGCGCGCGAAGACGTTTTCAAATCCCATGTCGTTCGATCCGGCAGTCAAGGTCGAGGAGTCGGTTGTGAGGGCGATGGCAGGCAGGCCGGGACGTTGGAGGTGAGGATTGAGGCGAATCACGAATTCGGTCGCCAGATGTTGTGCATCGGCCGCACTGCCGCCGTTTCCGCAGAGAAGGACCTTTTTCCTCTTATTCAGTGCATCGATGAGGAGGTCGATTGCCTTGAGAATCTGTGGGACGCATTCCGCGGCAATCTTCGTCTTGGTATCTGCGCTCTCCTTTAAAGAATCGAGAACAAACTTCTGGCGATAGACGAGAGTCAGGGGAAGATGTGCCATAGTAAATCCTTAGCGTGGCCGGTGAGGTGTCGGGACGCTGTGAACGGCGTTGGCAAAATCCATGAAGGTCGATTGATGATTGTTCTGTTCGGTGACGGTTCCGGTCACGACGAATGAAGCGCCCGCCTCGATTTTCCGCTGGGCTTCCTCCGGCGTCCGAATTCCCCCGCCGACGATGAGCGGAAGGGAACACGAACGAGCGATCATCCCGATCATCTGTTCGGAGACCGACGCGTCCGCGCCGCTTCCTGCGTCGAGATACAGTAGACTCATACCGATCATCTCCGCGGCGAGCGCATGGGCCAGCGCGATATCGGGCTTGTTGTTTGGAATCGGCTTTGTGTTACTCATAAACTCAGCAGCTGTGACTTTTCCGGTACCGATCAACATGTAGCCGGTCGAGATCGCCTCAAGTCCCATCTTCTTGATGATCGGTGCGGCAAGGACCTGGTTGCCGATCAAGTGCTCTGGATTGCGTCCGCTGATGAGGACAAGAAACAAAATTGCATCTGCAACGGGCGAGACCTGAAGCAGACTCCCCGGAAAGATCAACACCGGCAGATCGGTGTGTTGCTTGATGATCCGAAGATGTTGATCGAATTCGTTATTGAACAGCAAACTGCCACCGACGAGAAAGCCATCAACGCCGGCTTCGGTCGCCGTCTGAATGAAACGTGGAAGCTGTGCGCTGTCAGTTTTGTCCGGATCGAGCAGGACGAGATATCCCCCGCCGCGTTCCGTTCGTATCTTCTGAAGCCGTTCGTAGGTGGTCACGCGGTTGCTTTCGGTTGAAGGAGGGATTCGATGATCTCGCGCGCTGCGTGGAGCGCGTGGTCGAGCTTGGAAATATCCTTCCCTCCGGCAGTTGCAAGATGTGCCTTGCCTCCTCCGCCTCCTCCAACGAGCTTCGCGACCGCCCCCACAACCTTTCCCGCTTCAAGAGACTTGGAGCGAATGAGATCGTCGGTCACCACGCAGACGAGGGAAACTTTGTCATCCAAGACGGTGGCAAGAAGACCTACGCCGCTTCCAAGTCGTGCCCGAAGAGTGTCCGCAAGGCTCTTCAGCTCATCGACCGAAGAAACATCCACCCTTGCCGATACCACTTTGATGCCATCAAGCCAGACCGCCCGCTGAACCATCGAGTCAATTTCAGTTGAGATCTCCTTCATGCGGTGCTTCGAGAGCTCCTTTTCCAATGTCTTTTTCAAGGCGACGAGATTGAGAATGATCGACTCGATCTCTGCCGCAAGCGAGGATTGTTTCTTGAATCGCTGTGTCAGGTCGACGTCTTGTGAACGAACAACAGCAAGATCTCGCCTTAACGACTCAATTCTTTCCTCAACGCCACGGAGGGTATTGCCGGCCTCAGTATGTACATTTGATCCAAGTTGCGCAAGCTCCCTTTGCAGTGAAGAGAGTTGTTCAAGTTGCTGCTGAGCGTATTCAAGTCGTTCACCAGCGGCGTGATCGCGGAGTTTGAAGAGTTCATGAGCGTAATCTCCCGTCACCGCTTCTACGCGTCGAACGCCGCTCGCAACACCTCCCTCAGCCCGAAGCTTGAAGAAGCCGATCTCGCCCGTCGAAGCAACGTGGGTACCACCACAAAACTCACGACTGAAATCGCTGAACTCCACCACGTTCACCCGGTCGCCATATTTGTCCCCAAAAAACATCAAGGCTCCCATTTTCTTGGCTTCTTCAAAAGGGATGTTGCGATAGTGAACAAGTTTGATGTTCTCGCGGACCTTCTCATTCACGAGTTCTTCGATCTCCGCCAAATCTTCGTCCGTCACCTTCGAGAAGTGTGCGAAATCAAAGCGTAAATAGTCGGGAGCCACTAACGATCCTGCCTGATGGACGTGGGTACCGAGAATCTTCCGGAGGGCCGCATGCAGCAAATGTGTAGCGGTGTGGTTGCGCATGATGGCCAGACGCCGTTCAACATGCACCCGGGCTCGCACTGGCTCTCCGAGAATCGTCGGAATCGGTTCAGAGAGGATGTGGACGTTCAGTCCGCCGACTTTTTGCGTATCGTGAACGGCAAGTTGCCTGCCCCGCACCTCAAGGATACCTTGATCGCCGACTTGTCCTCCCGATTCACCGTAGAACGGAGTCACATCGAGAACCACAAGATGCCGATCTCCCTTTACCAGTGTCGCCTCTGCCTCGAGCTCGTCGTAGCCGATGAACCGGAAAGCTCCTTCCTGCAGATCTTTCGCGAAGGCCTGAAGAAGATCCTTGCCCGGAACATAAACCGACGGAACACCGGTATGCATTTTCGTTTCTCGTTCATCGCCCGCGCGTGACCGTTCGCGTTGCTGCGCCATGAGCTTCTGAAATCCAGCCTCGTCAATCGAAAGTCCGCGCTCGTGCGCGAGCAAAGAGGTGAGATCGACTGGAAATCCGTAGGTGTCATACAACCTGAACACGTCTTCGCCGGCAACCATTCTTCTCCCCTCCGACCGGGCTCGGCGCACAACATCCTCAAACATTTCAAGTCCGCGATCGAGCGTGGCATTGAACCCCTCTTCCTCGCCCCGGATGATTTTTTCGATATGTTCCTGTTTCTCTACGATCTCCGGGAAAACGTGTCCCATCGTCTCTACGAGCGTCGGTACGAGCCGGTAGATGAACGGCGTGTGCATCTCCAGGTTCCTTCCGAACCGTGCGGCGCGCCGCAGCAAGCGGCGGAGGACATAGCCTCTTCCTTCGTTCGAAGGGAGGGCTCCATCGGCGATGGCAAAGGTGAGCGCGCGGACATGGTCCGCAACAACGCGCATAGAGGTATCCCATTCGAGCTGCTGCCGGTCAGCGTTCGACATCGTCCCGCTGTACGGTTTTTCGGTGATTGCCTGAATCTGTTCCAGCAGCGGTGAGAAGACGTCGGTGTCGTAATTTGATTCGCGGCCTTGCAGGACGGCACAGATGCGTTCGAATCCCATGCCGGTATCGACGTGTTGTGCGGGGAGGGGATGGAGCGTACCTTCCTGATCACGGTTGTATTGGATGAAGACGAGATTCCAGATCTCCATCACACCGGGCGTTCCCGCATTGACCATTTCAGCGGTGGCGGTCGCTTGTGGTGTTCGGTCGATGTGGATCTCTGAACAGGGTCCGCACGGCCCGGTGTCGCCCATTTCCCAAAAATTCTCCTTCTCGCCGAAGCGGAGGACATGACGATGATCGACGTCTGTAACGCTTTTCCAGAGGCGTTCAGCTTCGTCGTCGTCTTTGTACACCGTGACCCAGAGACGATGTTTGGGTACACCCCAGACATTGGTCAGAAGTTCCCACGCCCACTCGATCGCCTCCTTCTTGTAGTAGTCTCCAAACGACCAGTTTCCTAACATCTCGAAAAAGGTGTGATGATATGTATCCCGTCCCACTTCTTCGAGATCGTTGTGTTTCCCGCTTACGCGGATACATTTTTGCGTATCGGCTGCGCGCGTATACGCTCGTGTTCCCGTGCCGAGGAAGACATCCTTGAACTGATTCATGCCCGCGTTCGTAAAAAGCAGGGTTGGGTCGTCGTACGGAACAACCGGCGCGCTGGGTACAATTGTATGCCCACGCTCTCTGAAGAAATCAAGAAAACTCTGGCGGATCTCACGAGAAGTCATCGATGCATTTCCTTTCGATGATCCGCTCAGTATGCGAGGATTTGTCAATGAGAATCATTACACTAATTGGAAATGACTTTGCGATCCTCACAGCATGTTTTCTGATCTGAATCATACCTCGATCTGTGTATGCAGCGCAATCTCCTCCAACACTCCCGACACGCGCACGCATTCGTTCATCGGACCTTCAAAGACAACCGCTTTACCCTGGCTATGTACTTCCCACGTCAGCGCCTCCGCTTTTGCCGTGTCGCAACCGAGCGCTTTGATCAGCTGACCGATGACTTCGTCGAACGTGTGAACTTCATCATTGAATAGAATAACCTTCGCTGGTTCTTGAACGAGTACATCACTTTCGCTCTCACTCTCGAGAGTCGGCTTGGTGCTCATTCCCTTGTTCCCCTGTAGAAAATCGTCGAAGACTACAAGTATGGTACTGAAAAAAGGTTTGTGTTTCAAGGAAACGGTCGAAGCCTTGATTTCGACAGAGAGGCATGTTCTGCCATAGGTTCGCAGAACTACATCCGTGAGAAATGGACGGACTCTTCTTCACCGAAGAGGTGAACGTCATGACCCGCAACGCGAGAATCCGCTCGAGGCTATGCAAAAAGTTCAATCGACGTGATGTGCGAGTTCGAGCTTTGAGGAATTCAGACAGTTTTCGCAACACCACTGTGGGCGAGAAGGCTTCTCGCTCTCCATGTTGCATAGCCTCACAAAAGAAAACGTGCCGAAATCAAACGCACGCCATCGCTTTCCAACCCGCGCGCCGTGATTTCGACCTCCTCCCGGTTGTTCCACCTAAGTTGTAACGACTCTCTAAATCGGATTTGAGGTCGAAAGTCTCTTCATCTCAAAACAAAAGGCATCCACGAACGTAGATGCCTTTTGCGATCATCGAATCGAATTGAGTTACATGTTCTCGATGATGGCGTCGCCGAACTCTGAGCATTTGACTTCTTTTGAGCCTTCCATCAGACGTGCAAAGTCGTACGTGACGACCTTGGATTGAATCGTCTTCTCGAGTCCGTTGATGATAAGATCGGCTGCTTCAGTCCAGCCCATATGACGAAGCATCATTTCACCGGAGAGGATGACCGAGCCCGGATTCACCTTGTCTTGATTTGCGTACTTCGGAGCAGTGCCGTGCGTCGCCTCGAAGATTGCGTGTCCCGAAATGTAGTTGATGTTTCCTCCAGGTGCGATGCCGATACCCCCCACCTGCGCGGCGAGGGCGTCGGAAAGATAATCGCCATTCAAATTCGGGGTGGCGATGACGTCGAAGTCCTCCGGACGTGTGAGAACCTGCTGGAGCGTGATGTCAGCAATCGCATCTTTGATAACAATGCCTGCCCCCGGATTGCCATCGGGAATGCGGCACCATGGTCCGCCATTGATTTCTTCGGCTCCGAAGTACTGTTTCGCAACCTGATAGCCCCAATCGCGAAATGCCCCCTCGGTAAATTTCATGATGTTCCCTTTGTGCACCAACGTCACGTTGTTTCTTTTGAACTTGATCGCGTAACTGATGGCACTGTGGACCAGCCGCACACTACCGGAATAGCTGATCGGCTTCACGCCGATTCCTACGTTCACATCGGTAGGGAAATCGTTAGCGCCGACCGCTTTCCAGAACTCCTCCGCTCTCGTTTTTGTGCCGAAGCGGATCTTTTCGAACTGTTTGGGGAATTCGCGCGCAAGGAAATCCAGCATCTTCTGCGCCTCCGGTGAGCCTCCTTTGTACTCGATACCGGCATAGATATCTTCGGTGTTTTCACGGAAGATCACCATGTCTACCTTTTCGGGGTGTTTGACGGGGGAGGGGACTCCGGAGAACCACCGTACGGGTCGCAAACACACATAGAGGTCGAGGATTTGTCGCAGCGCGACGTTCAGCGATCGAATACCTCCGCCCACCGGTGTAGTGAGCGGTCCTTTGATGCCGATGAGATATTCTTTGAACGCCTCGATCGTATCGCCGTGCAACCACGTATTTGGACCGTAGATCGTATTTGCCTTTTCACCGGCGTATACCTCGAACCAGACGATACTTTTTTCCCCACCATAAGCCTTTTTCACCGCCGCATCGAATACACGTTGAGAGGCGCGCCAGATGTCGGGACCCGTGCCATCCCCCTCGATGAAGGGAATAATGGGATGATCCGGAACGTTCAGCGTTCCGTTTTGAATTGAGATTTTTTCGCCGGTTGTAGGGGGAACTAATTTCACGTAGCTCATGTGCAATTTCCTTTGTTAGCGGGAAGCATTGGTTGAAGGATCAAGCTGGTGCCGGATCAGATCGGCCGTGGCACGCATCTGCCCGTCTGTGTACGACTTCAATTCGGAATGATAAGGGAATGACCGTAGTAGTGGATCGGTCGAATATCAAGAATGCCGATGGCGTGTTCGTTTTCGTGAAGAAGTTCCGCTGGACGTTTGCCTGAGACAATGTCACAAAATACGCGTGAATTCATCGCTCACTTCAGTGAAAAAGTTGACCCAACTTACAAAAAAAGGCGTGAAAGTCAAAGAACGGCGCCTGCGTGTGCATCGCAACAGTGGCGATGGTCATCTCCGAAAAATGAGACGCACACAAACTTGTATCTCTAGGGCTCATTTGGTATATTGGCGCACGTTTTGCCAAAGATTTTCTCACATCATTCGTAAGGAACAGATTATGAGACATCAGTACTTGAAGGGCGCTGTGGTTCTTCTTCTTGCCACATTCCTCTTCCAGGGCTATCAGTGCGGTTCTCCGGAATTCACCGGTGCGAAAGTGCATATGCAGCAGAAGAACTACAAGGAAGCGATTCGTTTGTTGGAACTCGAAGTGGAGAAGAACCCAACGAACGCCGAAGCATGGTATTTGCTGGGAGGTTTGAAGGCGGATGAAGGTGATTATGAAGGCATGAACAAGGCTTTCAACGAAGCACTAAAGCTTTCCCAACAACACGCGGCCGAAATTCGGGCCATCCGCTACAACAACTGGGGCCAGAATCTCAATCTCGGCGTGATGTATCTCGAAAAGGCAAGCCCCGACTCAGCTGAGTATTACGAAAAGTCAATCAACGCATTCAAGAAGTCGATCGCCTCATGGCCGGACACAGGACTTACGTACAAATATCTCGCCTACGCCTACAATAACAAGGGCGATCTGGCAAACGCGTTAGAGAACTACGCCAAAGCATGGGAGTTGGATCAAGATGTAGAAGCGTTGAAACGTATAGGGCGCATCTACATTGTCCGAGCTGAAGAACATAAGACGAAGTTTGAAACTGTCAACGCGGAAAAGCTCAAGAAATGGAAGACCGTTGAGAGCGTCAAGAAGATGTCGAACAAAAGCGATGTCCTCCAAGCCCTCGGAGCTCCGGACAACATCAAACGGGGACCTCGTGGTTCGAAGAAGGAGGAGTGGACCTATAACGCCTACGCATTAACGGTTTCGGTTGACGGCGATAAGGTGACGGGTAAATCCTTCCGAACGCCCTACAATCCGGAGATCGACTCTACTGAATATCACGCGGCGCAACGAGAATACACGAAAGCGGTCGAGTATCTCGAAAAGGCGACGGAGAAAGACCCGAAGGATAGCGAAACGCTCAACATGTTGCTCCGGGCTTACATCGAATCGAACCGTCTGAACGAGGCCATCAAGGCATTCCAGACGGCCGTCAAGAACGAACCCGGTAACAAAACCAACCATTACATCCTCGGTGTGTTATATCGGCAGGTCGGGCAGTTCGACGACGCAATCGCTTCCTTCAAAGAAGCACTTCGTATCGACCCGAACGACGCCGATGCGACATTCGACTTGGGCGCGACGTACTACAACTGGGGAGTCGATATTATCAGAGCGGCAGAAGAGAAGGGAGAAACGACCGAGGCCTACAAAGAGAAGTTTGAAAAAGCTCTCCCGTACATGGAAAAAGTCTCCCAAGCAAAATCTGACGACCCTCAGGTTTGGGAAACGCTCGGCACCATTTACGCCCGTCTTGGTCAACAAGAGAAGGCGTTGCAGGCGTTCGACCGAGCTGACAAAATTCGAAAGGGGAACTAACCGCCGTTTGTCAAAAGGGAACGCCCATCGGAAGCCGCGCAGTGGCTGCGATGGGCGTTTTCATCATCACCTCAGCTCGAAGGAACGACTATGAACGAACCTGTGCAACAGCAAATCAACATTGAATTGGGAGAGAAAGAGGCTGAAGGAATTTATTCCAACCTCGCGATCATCACACATTCGCCTGCAGAGTTCGTCATCGACTTTACACGCGTCCTGCCCGGAGTTCCCAAAGCGAAGGTTCACGCTCGCATCGTGATGACACCGCAGCACACAAAGATGCTCCTGAACGCGCTCGAAGACAACATCCGCAAATACGAGCAAAAGTTCGGCGAGATCAAGTTGGTGGGGGAACAACAGGGGGGACCAATCTTCGGCTTCCAACCACCGCCGAAAGACGAGAAGTTCCATTAAAGAATGTAGCGGCTCAGATCACGATTCTTGACAATTGAGCTCAGTTTTTCCTTTACCATCTTCTCCGTTACCACGACCCGCGTCGGAATGCCGCCGTTCGGTGCCTCAAAGAGTAATTCTTCCAGAAGCGTCGTAAGGATCGTGTGTAATCGGCGCGCGCCGATATTCTCGACCTGCTCGTTCACCTCATACGCCGTCCTCGCAATCTCCCGCACAGCCTTCTCATCGAATTCTAACGTTATTCCCTCCGTCGCGAGCAAAGCGGAATACTGCTTGATCAGAGCATTCTGGGGCAGGGTGAGGATCTTCACAAAATCCGATTCCGTCAAGCTCTGTAATTCAACGCGAATGGGAAACCGTCCCTGCAGCTCCGGAATCAGGTCAGACGGTTTGGAAACGTGGAAGGCTCCCGAAGCGATGAACAAGATGTGGTCGGTTTTCACCATTCCGTACTTCGTTGTGACGCTGGAGCCCTCTACAATGGGCAGCAGGTCACGCTGAACTCCCTCTCGCGAAACGTCCGGCCCTGCCGACGCCTGACCGCGTGCGCTGGCAATCTTGTCGATTTCATCCAGGAACACGATGCCCGAATTCTCCACTCGTTTGATAGCTTCCCTAGTTGCCTTCTCGATGTCGATCATCTTCTGCGCTTCTTCCTGCGTCAGGATCACCCGCGCTTCTGCAACCGTGAATTTCCGGCGTTTCTCTCGTTTCGGTAGAATGTTCCCCAACATCTCCTGAATGTTGATGCCCATTTCTTCGAGACTCAAGGGTCCCATCACCTGCATCAACGGCATCTGGGGAGTCGGAAGATCAAGCTCGATCGTACGATCGTCGAGTTGTCCGGTCCGGAGCATGTGCCTGAAGCGATCCCTCGTTTTTTCGTTCTCCTCCTCACGCCGTTCGGCGCTCTCAGCTGTTTCGGCGTGACGCGTACGTCGAACGGGAGGGAGCAAAATCTCGAGGATGCGCTCCTCTGCTTGAAGGCGCGCCTTTTCCTGCACTTCCGCCGTCTTCTCCGCTTTGACCATGCTGACGGCAATCTCCGTTAAATCGCGGATCATCGATTCGACATCGCGGCCGACGTAGCCGACTTCCGTAAATTTCGTTGCTTCGACTTTGAGAAAGGGGGCGTTGGCCAGTTTCGCAAGCCGGCGCGCAATTTCCGTCTTACCGACGCCGGTCGGCCCAATCATGATAATGTTGTTGGGCATGATCTCTTCACGGAGATGCTCCGCCACTTGAAGTCTGCGCCACCGGTTCCTCAGCGCGATGGCGACCGATTTCTTCGCGTTATCTTGCCCGATGATGTACTTATCCAGTTCCCGTACAATCTCGCGCGGTGTCAGCTCGTGCGGTTCCTGCTTGTGCTTTGCTAATGTCGCCTGCTTGCTCAACGGTTCATCTTCCTTTCGTTCTTAGAGTTCTTCGATGCGGATATTGGTGTTGGTGTAGACGCAAATCTCCGCTGCGGTGCGAAGTGATTCTTCCACGATCTCCCGTGCATTGAGCTGCGTATGTTTGACGAGCATCCGTGCGGCTGCCAGAGCGTACATTCCGCCCGACCCGACAGCAACCATGCCGTCGTCGGGCTCGATCACATCCCCCGTTCCTGAAATGACAAGCGAATGGTCTGTATCGAGTACGGCAATGAGTGCTTCGAGTTGACGAAGATACTTGTCTGTGCGCCAAAGTTTCGCCAGTTCGACAGCGGCCCGAACAAGTTGACCGCGGTGCTGTTCCAACTTTTCCTCGAACCGATCTAAGAGACTGAATGCGTCGGCTGCCGCCCCGGCAAATCCCACCAGAACGGTATCGTTGTGCAGTTTCCGAATCTTGTTTGCCTGCTGTTTCATGACGGTTGAACCGAGCGTTACCTGTCCGTCCCCTCCAATCGCGACGCGCCCATTGCGTCGAACACCCAAAATGGTTGTTGCATGCAGTCGATCGTTCATGTGGTACCTGGGAAAAGTTTAAGATGTTGGTGAAAGAGGCGAAGCAATCCGACTCACGCGAATGTCATTCAAATTTTTTTCCGAAGACGGGCAATGGGAAGTCCCAGCTGCTCGCGATATTTCGCTACGGTGCGGCGGGCAATTTTTACCCCCTCTGCCGCAAGCATCGCGGCGATCTTATCGTCGTTGAGCGGCTTGTGCGGATCTTCAGCGGCGATGATATCCCGAATCCGCTGTTTGATCATCTGATTGGAGACGTCCTCGCCCGACTCTGTCTCCAGTCCGGATGTGAAGAATTCCTTCAGCGAGTAAACGCCGAATTCCGTCTGCACGTACTTGCTGTTGACGACGCGGCTGATGGTCGATATATCGACCCCGACCTCTTTGGCGATGTCTTTGTAGATCATCGGCTTCAAAACCTCCCCTTCCTCAAACCACTGACGCTGCCGCTCGACGATTGCTTTCATAACCTTGAGGAGTGTCTCGCGTCGTTGATGGATGGATGCAATGAACCACTTCGCCGACTCGAATTTCTGTTTGATGAATTCCCGAGCCTCTTTCGGCGCCTTCTTGCCTTTCGGAGTCACCATATCCCGATACGCGTTATTGATGCGCAGGGTCGGCAGGTTGCGGTCGTTCAAGACGATCAGGAATTCGCCGTTATGCTTCTCCACGATGAAATCGGGAATGATATAATTTTCCTGCGCAGAAAACTCCCCTTCCCCGGGCTTTGGGTTCAAATGCTGGATGATCTCCATCACTTTCTTCAGCGTATCCAGCCCGACATGGAGATTTGCGGCGAGATTATCGAATCGTTTCAGCTTGAGGTCTTCGAAATGCGACTCGAGCGTTTTCAGGGCGAGCTCTTTCAGGATGGGCTCGTACTGACCTGCCTTGACTTGTGCGATCAGACATTCCTGCAGCGTCCGTGCAGCGATGCCGGGAGGATCGAGGAGTTGAATCTTCCTGAGAACTTGCTCGGCCTGTTCGAGCGTGACCTCAAGGCCAAAACTGAGGTTGATATCCTGGACGATGAGGGCAAGGTCACGGCGCAAATATCCATCTTCATCCACATTGCCGATGATCTCTTCGGCGATAATGAAGTCTGTCTCGCTGTCGCACTGCAGCCGGAACTGGCTCAGGAGGCGTTCGGAGAGTGGAACGGTGGCAACAAGCGGGCGTTCATATTCTTCATCTTCATCGCGGTTGCGATATGATTCCGGGCTCTTGTAGCCTGCAAGATCATCGTTGATGTAATCTTCAAGGGAGTACGAATCGTCGGCTTTGCCGTCTTGCGGGGTCTCTTCGGCTGTGTCGTCGGTCGTCGCTTCTTTTTCCGGCTCTACCTGGTCCATGCTCAGTTCCATCTCGTCGATTGTTTCAAGCAACGGATTCAACTCCAGCTCCGTTTTGATGCGTTGCTCCAGCGCTAGGTTAGGAAGTTGCAGGAGTTTAAGGTACTGCACCTGTTGCGGGGTGAGCTTCAGTCCTAACTTCAGTTGTTGTGAGAGATTGATCATTGACTAGACTAGACGCTTTGGATCTCTCGTTTTGACTCACAATAGCGAATAAATTCAAGGTACCACTGCTCGCCGTATGCCTCTATCAGAGCATCGCGGACGAAATCGACGAGCAATACTCCCTCCTTCTTTCCTTTCTGGAGAGCGGGTTCGCAAGCTGACAGGTATTCAAACCGGATGTGCTCCGTTTGTCCACGATCAATGCGAATCGGAAAGAGATGACACGAAAGAGGTTTGCGCCAGTTAATTTTTCCCTCCAAAAAGGCCTTTTCGAACGCACACCGAGCGATGCCTTGTTCCCAAACGACGAAGACGCAAGCCCGTTCGTCGACGCAGTGGGTCGAATAGTCTCCGGGCCGACCTTGAAGGAAGCCCTCTCGTTCCATCACGTCGAGATGTTGATGAGAAAGATAAGGCTGAATGAATGGGAGTACTGTTACGATCTCTTGCACTTCCTCATCGAGAAGTGGAGCTCCTCGATGGCCGGGCATTGTGCAACAAGCCCCTCTGCACCGTTTCAAATCGCAGGCGAAGCGGGTGGAAGGAATAAGGTTATCAACGAAGAGTCCGGGCACGGTTTGCATAAATCATCAAAAAACACGTTGAAAGTATAATCATTTTTCCCAAAAGAAAGTAGGTTTTGGCTCGATTTTTGTGGCGCGCACGTTGTTGCTTTTCGAAGTGTTTTCCTTCAAGTTCACCACAACCTTTTGCTGCTCTCGGAGTCTAATTCCGTGTCAGAAGTTAACAATCAGCTGATCACTTCTATGCAAGACGCAGAACTCATCACGAGGGCTCGTGTAGGTGATATGATGGCATTTGAAGAACTTGTGTATCGGTACGATAAGCAAGTCCTCTCCATTGCCGCTCGTTATGTGCAAAGTGCCGAAGACGCAAAAGACATCTACCAAGAAGTATTTATGCGAGTCTATCGCGCGCTGCCGAAGTTTGAATTCAGAAGCGAATTCTCTACCTGGTTGTTTCGCATTACAACCAATGTTTGTCTTAGTCATCGTTCACGAAGAAAAAGGCATACTCACCCGTCGTTCGACGGTGATGGCGATGAGGACCACGGGGCGTCGCTTGCAGAATCGATCGCGGGAGAGGACGCGACGGATCGTTCGGCGGAAGGAGCAGAAATCGCACACCACATCCAACAGGCGGTCGATCGCCTGTCACCCAAACTCAAAATGGTCTTCGTTCTTAAACACTACGAAGGTCTGAAAATCAAAGAGATTGCACAGATGATGTCGTGCACCGAAGGAACGGTGAAAAAATATCTCTTTACAGCAACCAAAAAGATACGGCACGAACTCAGCGAGATGTTTGATTGAAAGATCGGCAGGAGGTTAACGCATGATGACGCATCGACAATACAAAGAATGGATTCAACTATCCGTCCTGGACGAGTTGACGACGGACGAGCGCGAGCTGCTGGGTCGTCATCTCGACGAATGTGGTGAATGTCGAGCCGAGTTGGAACAATTGACAAAATTCACTTCCCGAGTCCACCAGCGTCAGCTTTTTCAACCTACGGATCAATTGTTGCAGGAGGCGCGGCAGGAGTTACGCGTTGCACTTCGATTGGAGCGAATGAAGCAGCCGATTCGTGTGACTCTCAAAACGTGGTGGGAGGCACTGAGCTCCGGATCGCTGCGATTGGCCGCTGGAGGAGTGGCGATGGTTGCCATCGGTATGCTGCTGGGATATCTCATTTTTTCCGGGGGAGACACGTCGGAAGGTTCCTTTGTGGGAAGTCTTGAGATTCAAGAGACCACATTTTCACGGGGAGAAACCAGGGTCACCAACGTACGATTTCTGGCATCGGAGACTGTGGAGGGGGAGGTAGAGTTCATTTTTGAGGCGGTGACACCCATCAGGATGAAAGGAAGCGTCCAGGATCCGGCCGTGCAGCGTATTCTTGCCCAAGCTCTCGTAACGGAACAAAATCCCGGTGCCCGTCTGCGAACCGTGAGCACTCTCGGTGCTTATGCCGAGCAATCGAATAAACCGGATCAAGAGATCAAAGCGGCACTCATTCAGGCATTGAAGTCGGACGGCAATGTGGGAGTTCGGAAAGAGGCGCTTCGTGTTCTCCAACGCTTCCCGATGGATAAGGAAATTCAGGATGCGCTCTTGCATGTTCTGCGCCATGAGTTGAATCCGGGCCTCCGCATCGAAGCGATCAACATCTTAGAAAAACCGGTGGTTGCGGGGCAATGGAGGAACGAGGAAATCAAGAATGTTCTTCGGGAGAAGATGGAATCAGATCAAAACAACTACATTCGCCTTCGTGCGAGAAACGTGTATGAGGAGGTCTATCAGCAATGAAAACGTCCGGAATACTTCGGTTTGCTGTGATCTTGAGTTTCGCGTCATTTGTCGTCGGGTTCCGTTTGGTAGATGATCAAGGGAGCCGCTCCAAAACGTTTGCCGTTAACAAGGGAGGAACGATAGAAGTCCGGATCGACGGTGGGGATATTAAGCTCGACACCTGGGACAAAGGAGAGGTCGTTATTCGGGCAGAAGGGATCGATGAAGAAGATCTCGATCGACTCAAGATGGAGCAGAGTGGGAATACAATTCGCGTTGAACTGCGCCGTCGAGGATGGGGAGGCTGGAGAGGAGGGCACGCCCGGTTTGAGATAACGGTGCCGACGCAGTTTAACACCGACCTCCGCACGGCTGGAGGCGATATCGAAATCCGCGGTGATCTGGACGGTCGTGTGAAAGGTTCAACGTCGGGAGGCGATGTGATTCTAGGAAATCTTACTCGCGCGACTGTCGAGCTGAGTACCTCGGGGGGCGACATGCGGACGGGCGACATTCAGGGAGACGTGACGCTGAAGACGTCGGGCGGTGATATCGAGTTGGGGAGAATCGGCGGGAATGTGAGTGTAAGCACGGCGGGCGGGGACATTCGCGTGGAAAGTGTCGGAAAGCGATTGAAGGCTTCTACTTCAGGCGGAGATATCGTGATCGGAGAGGTTGGTGGTGAAGCCACGGCCTCGACGGCCGGTGGTGATGTGAAAGTGAGAAAGGTTACGGGAACGGCAGCGCTTTCTACCGCCGGTGGGGATATTGAGCTGCTCAGTGGTTCGGGCGACGTTGTCGCAAAAACCGCAGGGGGAGATATACGGCTTGAAGACATGAGTGGCTCGATCGAGGCATCGACGGCGGGAGGCGATGTGCAAGCGGAGTTGAGGCCGAAGGGGTCTGGACGGAGTCGGCTCTCTTCAGCCGGAGGGGAAATCACCCTTTACGTTCCCGAAAATGCAAAAGCGACGATCGAGGCGATCATTCGGTTGGAGGGACGTTGGAGGAGTCGAAAAGACGATTACAGCGTGCGGTCCGATTTTAAACCCGAAACCTATGAGCGGGACGACGATGGCTCTGAGATCCGAGCGCGATACGTGCTGAACGGAGGGGGGGAAGACATCGTGCTGAAAACAGTAAATTCCAACATCACCATCAGAAAATCGAGACACTAAGGTGGCAGTTTGTGTTTGATGGCTGTTGAAACGAAACGGCTCCAATCCTATCCATAAAAAATCTTTCCGAAATTCGCGTAACCTTTTAGGAAACAAAGCGTCCAATAAAAACCTTGCAATGCAAAAAGCTCCTCCATTTGCATGGGCAAGAATGAAGCCTCTGGGGATTGGTGGTCCCCGGAGGTTTTTTGTTTGAACGCAGCCGATTTTTTGTGGGAGTCCGCGGTTGACGATACAGGGAATTTCCGCTCTCGCGAGATGATGAATTCGATTTAAGGAACTTGTGTCAGAACCTTGGTTTCCTCATAAAGAGTTTTGGGAAAGTTTTGCAAACATCTTGCCGGGATATTGACGCACGAGTCCTTTGAATTCGAGGGAGAGGAGGTGAACAAGCGCATCAGCGGTCGTGAGATTCGCCTTCTCGGCAATGACGTCGATGTGACTTGTACCGGACTCCAGCACGTCGAGCAGTCTTCGTTCGAAGAGCGTCAGCTCGATCTCGGGTTCGGGCTTACGCTCTTCGCGCAAGAGCCCGCGCAGCTGTGGCTTCAGTTCGTCGAGAAGATCGTCGACGGAGGTGACCAGTTTTGCCTTACCGTCCCGGATGAGCAGGTTCGGACCTGCGCTTCTCCGTTCGGTGATGTTGCCCGGTACTGCGAAGACCTCTCGGTTTTGATCAAGCGCGATGGTTGCCGTAATCATCGCTCCACCATCTTCACCCGATTCCACCACGGTTGTTCCAAGGGCAAGTCCACTGATGATTCGGTTTCGGCGCGGAAAATTAGGGGCGTCCGGTTTGGCGCCCATCGGGAATTCCGAAAGAACGGCCCCCTGCTCGGCGATACGTTCCAGAAGCTTTCTGTTTTCCGGCGGATAGGGGACATCCAATCCCGAGCCGATCACGGCCAGAGTTCTGCCTCCGGCTTGAAGCGCGGCCACGTGGGCGATCGTGTCGATGCCGCGAGCAAGTCCGCTGATGACCGTTAATCCGAGTTGCGCGAGATCGCGGCTGAACATCTCCCCAACGCTCTTTCCGTATGGGGTTGGATGTCGCGTCCCAACGATCGCAAGCGCGTAACGGTCTTCCGGCAGGAACTCGCCGAGGACGTAAAGAAAAGCCGGGGGATCATAGATTTTTTTTAGGAGTTCGGGATAGCCTTTTTCCCAAATGGTAAGAATTTTGCCGCCTGCTTTGTTTAATCGCTTGAGCTGATCGCGCGCAAAGACCTTCCCGTTGTGGTGAGCGATGTTGGAAGCAAGTTTCTTATCGATGCCTTCTACTTCGATGAGTTCGCGGGGCGAGGCGGCTAAGACGGCGGTGGGATTACCAAAGTGCGAGATCAGAGCGCGAATCTTGTGGGACCCGATGCGAGGAACGGAAGAAAGTGAGAGAAGGTCGAGCACGTCGAACATTGATGCAACCTGTGAACCTATCCAACGATCATTTACAGCTCGACCGACAATCCATCGACCACGGCGACGATAATGCTATGGACTGGCACGTTGGTGCGTTTCAGGATTTGCTGGGCGCCTGCTCCCTCCTGAATGACAAGCACCGTGTCCCCGATCCCTGCATCAACCTGATCAATTGCAAGGAGATCTCTCCCGACCGGCTTTCCGTCGAGGTCGATGGGTTGGACGATCAGGATTTTGTAGGCTTTGAGATGTTCGTTTTTTTGCGTTGAGACAATTGTGCCGGTTACTTTGCCGAGGATCACTGCCGTTCCTTCCTGCTGTTGCTCACTTGTCTTAACGGAATTGTAGTCGCCGCAAATCCGCTTCGGCTGCGATGGTGCCAAACGCCGCCCAATATGGACTCTGGGCAACTCGTTGCAGAATCGATACAGCACGTACCGTGTCGCCACCACTTAAATACCAAGCAGCAACGCCGTAACCATAGGTAGCGAGTTCCAAGTCGGTGGGGTCGTCGAGTTTCAGGAGCGCATCTACTTGCAATTCTCCTTTATACATCAAAAGCCTTCGATGGTAGGCCGTGTTCTCAAGGATTCTCATCTCTTTATGAATGGTATCGAGTAAGATGGTTGGAGCACTCGGACCCTTCATTCTTCGCAGAGCAAGATAGGTCCAATCTGTTGCAGCGCAGAGCATGTCGTCGTTCTTGGAGCGGAGTCGGCATTCATTGAAGAAACGGTAAGCGTTCTCGAAATCGCCTTTCAGATAGTACGCCAGTGCAAGGTGATAGAAGATATTGGTGTGCAGCGTGCTCGTCGGAATGTTGTACTTGTTCGGCTGACCATCGGGTTCAATCTCATCTTCCTTCCCCTCAACTAATGAGAGTGCCTTCGTCAAGTCTGCAATGGCACGATCAAACTCCCGCACTGTCACGAATCGATGACCCCGATGACGATAGAGCCGGGCATCTTCCGGAAACTTCTTTATTCCTTCAGTGAAGATGTCAATCGCCTCACGGTATCTCCATAAGTATGCTGTTCGGCGACCGACCCAAATAAGGTTCTCCACGTTGCTTGAATCTTGCCTGTAAGCCTCGATGGCAAGCTGCAACTCCTTTTCCATTCGCTCCCGCGTCTCGGGGGGCAAAGGAGGAGGATACAACGGGCTTCCGAGCAGTGAAATTGCCTCCGGTCGACCGGAAACCATCTCCTGATTTCCATACAAGATAGTAAACGAAAGGAGGTAACAGCCGAGAAATGAGAAATGTGAAAAAGCTTTCATGTTTTGGCTACCATCTCCGCTGTAAACTGTTGGACGAGCTCCTCGGCTCTTTCTCGTGTCGGGCTTTCTGCGATGATGCGAATAATCGGTTCTGTATTGGACTTGCGCAGGTGAACCCAGGAATCAGGAAAGTTGATCTTGAGCCCGTCAATCGTTGTGATCTTGCCCTTTCCGGCGTAACGCTCTTCGAGTCGGCGCAATATTTCGTCTGGATCGAGTGTCCCAACGTTGACTTTTCCCTTTGAAATCGAGTATTGGGGCATGATCTTCTTCAATTCGGAGAGTGTTCCACCGAAATCGGTGAGATGTTGGAGTGTCAAGGCAATACCAACCAGTGCGTCCCGTCCGATGTGTGAAGCCGAGAGGATAACCCCTCCACTCCCTTCGCCTCCTACGAGAGCACCCAATTCCCGCATCTTCTTCGCGACGTTGATTTCGCCTACAGCCGTACGCACGACTTGCACGCCTCGCTCCGCTGCGATGTCATCCACGGCCCGCGTTGTTGAGAGGTTGACAACAACAGGCGGGAGATCACGACCCGTTGTTGTTTCTCGATCAAGCACGAACTTGATCACGCTGGCAATGGTATACTCTTCTCCCATCGGCTCCCCATGCTCATCAATGAGAACAAGCCGATCTACATCCGGATCGACAGCGATGCCAACATCAGCTTTCGTTTCGCGCACGCGCGCACACAAGCCGGTGAGGTTTTCCGGGATGGGTTCCGGAGTATGGGAGAATATCCCCGAAATGTCGCAGTTCATTTCAATGACATCACATCCGAACTCTCGCAGGAGTTGTGGAACGATGGCGCCACCTGCTGCATTGACGCAATCGACCACAACCCGAAAGCGTTTCTTGCGGACTTCCTCAATACGAAGGTAAGGAAGTGAAAGGACGTTGCGGAGATGCTCATCGACCAACTCGGGAGCAGGAGTATGCTTACCCTGCTGATCCCATCGGCGGTAGGACCGCATCCCCTGCTCGGCAATCTTCCAGAACTCTCGGTTTTGATCTGCATCGAGAAAGAGTCCAGTGGAGGCAAGAAACTTCAGCCCGTTCCATTCCATTGGATTGTGGCTTGCGGTGATGGAGATGCCTCCTGCCGCGCGACGTTTCTCGACGGCAAGCTGCAGCGTTGGAGTGGCGCAGATTCCGACCGCGACGACATCGCATCCCATTTGCAGAAGCGTTGACGAGACCAGATGGGCAATCGATTTGCCCGTAATCCTGCCGTCTCGTCCGATGACGATTGTGCCGCGACCGCAGTACTCTGCAAAGGCTGATGCGTATTTCACGATCACCTCAGGTGTGAGACTCTCACCGACGATGCCTCGCACACCCGAGATGCTGACCATGAGCGACATCGCGTCTCCTTTTTGAAAAGTGAGTCGAATTTACGTATTGCACGAGCGATAAGCAAGAAAGGGGCGAGAATCGTTATGACAATTCCCAACGGCTGCCTCGGAAGTCGTTGCTTGACACTTGTCTGGCGCATGCGTAACTTGCAGTTAACGAGAGACGTTAGCGTATGCAACTCACCGATGATGAGAAACGTGAACTCCTACGGAGGGCACGCGCTTCGATTGAAGCGGAGTTGAAGGGAATTCCGAATCCAACCTCGCCTCCAACGACTTCGACGCTGGAAACCCCCTGCGGAGCGTTCGTGACGCTCCGAATCGGAGGCGATCTCCGGGGTTGCATCGGCTACGTTGAACCGCGCTTGCCGCTTGTTCAAACAGTCGAAGAAGTTGCGAAGAAGGCCGCCTTCGAGGATCCGCGCTTCGTACCATTGACTCGCGACGAACTCGACGCGGTCGATATCGAAATCTCCGTTCTTTCCCCCTTGTGGCTGATTAAGGACATCTCGGAAATCGAGGTCGGGAAACATGGTCTGGTTGTCGATGCAGGCTACACACGCGGTTTGCTTCTCCCGCAGGTGCCACTCGAGTATGGTTGGGATCGACAACAGTTTCTTGCACACACATCTCTCAAGGCAGGCCTTATGCCTGATGCATGGAAACAACCCCACGTAAAGTTGTTTGTTTTTACGTCGGATGTTTTCTCTGAACGGAGTCTTCACGAGCACGATGAAGCGGCCGGCGGGAAAGGAGAAAGTTTGACGTGAGCAACGTGAGGCATCCGGCCGTTGCGGGACTGTTTTACGACGCAGATCCCGTTCGGCTCAACCGCACGGTCTCCGAACTTTTGCTGAAATCTCGAGGGAAGAGACCGGATGGCCGGATCGTCGGTCTGATTGCGCCGCACGCCGGCTATATGTACTCCGGTTTCACGGCGGCAAAGGGATATGCTCTGCTTGAGGGATTGAAATTCGATACCGTTGTCATCGTCGGACCCAGCCATCGGGAGTTCTTTAACGGCATCAGCATCTATCCGGGGGAAGGATTTTTGACACCGTTGGGAGAAGTGGCGATTGATCATGAGATTCGTGACGCGTTGGTGAGGTTATCGAGTTCCATTCGCTCGAGCGAATCGGGGCATCGTGCGGAACATTCGGTTGAGGTTCAGCTTCCGTTTCTTCAGAAAGTATTAGGTTTGTTTTCCTTTGTGCCGATTGTGATGGGAAACCAGACGCGATTGCTCTGCGATACGCTCGCCGAGGCCCTTGCGCGGACCTTGCAGGGGCGAAACGTTCTCCTTGTTGCAAGCAGCGATCTTTCCCACTACCACTCATACAATATCGCGCTCTCCCTCGATCGTCAAATTCTGGAGGACGTCGAGGCGTTTGACGAGAACTCATTGATGATGAAATTGGAACAGCAACGCGTCGAAGCTTGTGGTGGTGGTCCAATGGTTGCAGTCATGAAAGCGGTCAAGAAACTCGGCGCAGATACGTCAGATGTGATCTTCTACTGTAACTCGGGCGACGTAACGGGAGAGAAAGACGCCGTTGTCGGATATCTCTCCGCAGCATTCCTACAAACGAATTAATCCCCCATCGCATTGACTCCCTTCAACGTTAGTATCGTCGGCGCGGGACGCGTGGGTTCGACGCTCGCCGTGCTTCTGCATCGCCGCGGTCATCGTATTGCTGCTCTCATCAACCGAACCCTCCCTCACGCTCAGGCCTGTGGCGCCGTTGTGAGCTGCGACCGCATATCAACGGAGGTTGCCGATGTGCCGGCTGCAACGGACTTACTGATCATTGCAACGCCTGAGCGGGCGATTGAGTCTATCGTGCAATCGATCGTCACACGGGGACATCTGGAGTGGACGCGGCTTGCGGTTTGTCACACTTCCGGCCCCTTGACAAGCGATCTGCTCTCTCCGCTTGCAGAACGAGGTGCGATGGTCTTCTCCCTTCATCCGATTCAAACGTTTCCTCGCGATGTGCCGCTTGAAGCCCTGGTGAGATCAATGGACGGCATCAGTTATGGCTTTGAAGGACCATCGCGTGCACTTCCGTTTGTCGAAACGCTTGTGCGAGAATTGGGAGGGAGACTGCTCGTAGTTCCAAAAGATGAGAAAATTTCGTACCATCTTGCGTGCGTTTTCGCATCAAACTTCTTTGTTGCCGTTCTGCACGCTGTCGAACAACTGGCGTTCTCGGTAACCGGTTCATCAAAACTGAATCACTTCCGCAAGCTCATCGAATCGAGCATTAATCATGCTCTGGAAATTGAAAGCCGTAACGCGTTGACGGGTCCCATCGCACGGGGAAGTGATGAGGTGGTGCGACTGCATCTCGCGGCTCTGCACGACAGGCCGGATCTCCAAGCCTTGTATCGATCGCTGGCGAGCTGGACGCTACGCGTTGCCGAATCCAACGGCTCGATCAGCCCGGACAAGGCCAAGTCGTTGAAAGGAGTACTCGAGAACCGTGGTTGATTATCATACGCGTACACGATTGTGTAAGCACGGCGAAGGGGAGGTGGAAGATTACGTCCTCAAAGCACAAGCAATACGATATCATTGGCCATTGCGATTTGATCAAGAAGTTTGGGATCCGTTCGAGCAAACGGGTTGAGGAGTCGCGCTGGGAGGCGCTCAAGGCGATTAAAGAGGCAGCGAAGCGAACGAAGATTGTTGAAGTCAATGACAGCGTGTTGAGTAAAGAGACTAGATAAAGGATGATCGGGAAGCGGGACGAGTGAACACGGATCTATTCAAGTCAGACCTGAATCCGGTGTTGGGGCAGAACGTCACCGTGGAAGAACTACGGACGCTTTCTGTGGTGCGGGATGAAATTCGGAAAGTTTTGAGTGGCCGTCCGTTTCGTATGGTGCTCTTCGGATCGAAGGCACGCGGCGACTGGGATGAGGACTCCGACATCGACATTGCACTCATCGTCGATGGGATGGACCGCCAATTGAAAAACAGGCTGATCCATGTTGTTACCGACGTCGAACTTGAACATCTCGTACCTCTCTCTGTGCTGTTCTTCTCGACGGAAGAGTTTGAGCGCCTGCGTGCAAGGGAACGGCGCATTGCGTTGGATATCGAGACGGAAGGGATTCCAATTGACGCCTGAAAACCGGAAATTGAATATCCAAGAGGAACTCTTCAGGGCACGCGAATCCTTTCAAGCGGCTGAAATCCTCTTTGAGAGGAAACTATTCAGTGACGGAGCGTCACGTTTGTATTACCATGTGTTTCATCTGGTCAGGGCATTGTTGCTGACCAAAGGGCTCGAGCCGAAGAGTCATCAGGGACTCCTGAGGCCGCTCGGTTTGCATTTCGTTAAACCCGGATTTCTCGATCCTTCTGACTCGCACGTGGTAGCTCGATTGATGAAATATCGCGAGGAGGCCGATTACAATCCCTCATGGGTCTTTACAGCAGAGGATGCGCGCCAACTCATAAATGAAGCCCAGCAACTTGAGGGGAAAATCATCCGGCTTCTGGAAGCAAGCGGGATAATGTGAACAAGAGAGTGGAGAACCTTCATTGCAGAGAGATCGACAACTGACACACCTCCCAGGATCGATTTTGTGAAAGCACTCATCGCGAGTGGAGGACGCGGCACCCGGCTCCGTCCTATCACCCACACGCAAAACAAACACCTCATCCCGATCGCCAACAAGCCGATTCTTTATTACGCTATCGAAGCGGCGGTGGATGCCGGCATCAAAGAGATCGGCATCGTCCACAATGCGGAGAGTCTTGAAGTACCGAATTATGTAGGTGACGGCTCGAAGTGGGGTGTCAAGATCACCTACATCCCGCAGGAGAAGCCCGGCGGATTGGCGCAGGTTGTGCAGATTGCGGAGCCCTTCATTCGAGGAGAGAGCTTCATTTTCTATCTAGGCGATAATATGGTGGTTGGGGGAGTGAAGCGGTTTGTCGAGGACTTCCAACGGCAGAACGTCAACTGTTTGCTGACACTTTCAAGGGTAAAAGATCCGGAGCGGTTTGGAGTTCCGGAAATCAAAGACGGAAGGATCGTCGGCGTTGAGGAAAAACCGAAGGTGCCGAAGAGTCAATATGCCGTGGCGGGTATTTACGTGTACGATTCCCACATCTTCGAAGCGGTGAGGAATCTACGGCCGAGCAAGCGAGGCGAACTGGAAATATCCGACGCCCATCAGTATCTCATCGAAAAGGGGTACAGGGTAGGCTACACAGAGATCACCGGTTGGTGGAAGGACACAGGAAAACCATCCGATCTGCTGGAGGCCAACCGTTTGATTCTTGACAACATTACTCCGGTCAACCGCGGGAACGTCGACGCCCAGTCGGATGTAGCAGGGCGGGTGGTGATTGAAGAAGGCGCAAGGATCATCAACAGCAAAGTCAGGGGTCCGGCGATCATCGGGAAGGGATGTGTGATTGAAAATTCGTACATCGGCCCCTTCACTTCGATCGGTGACCGCACCGAAATCCAGAACAGCGAAGTAGAGTACAGCATCATCCTGCGTGAATGTAAAATCCTGAGCGTAGGCATTCGGATCGAATCAAGCATCCTTGGCAACGATGTGGAGGTGGTGGAAGCGAACGGAAAGCCGCGCGTGCATCGTTTCATGATCGGCGATCAGAGTAGGGTGGAGGTGGCGTAACTCGACGAATGTTTCCGCACTCTAGACGAAAGCAACTCGCATGACCTACGAAACGCTCCTCCTTGAAACCCGCGACCACCTCGCTCGCGTCACCATCAATCGTCCCGACAAGCTCAACGCGCTCAATGCCAAGGCGAAGTCAGAGCTGAAATCCCTTTTTGAACATCTTAAAGCGAACGACGACGTGTCGGTCGTGAGCCTGACCGGAGCAGGCGAGAAGGCCTTTGTCGCCGGCACCGACATCAAAGAGCTTACGGAATTAACAACCGAGTCGGGAAGAGCTTTTTCGGAGGGGGGACAGGCCATTTTCAATTTGATCGAAAACCTTGGTAAGCCGGTGATCGCAGCCATCAACGGCTATGCACTGGGGGGCGGATTGGAGCTTGCGCTCGCGTGTCACCTCCGTATTGCATCGGAAAACGCGAAGTTCGGTCAGCCGGAGGTAAATCTCGCGATCATTCCGGGATACGGGGGCACTCAGCGTCTGGCACGCCTCGTTGGAAAAGGGAGGGCGATGGAGATGATTCTCACAGGCGAGCCGATCGATGCTCAAGAAGCGCTCCGTATCGGTCTCGTCAATCGTGTCGTTCCGCCCGTCGAGTTGCAGACAGCTGCTGAGGCGATAGCACAGAAGATTCTTTCGAAAGGTCAGATCGCTATTCGCATGGCTTTGAAAGCAATCAACATGACGCACGAAACGAACTTAACCGACGGTCAGGCCCTCGAGGCGAGTCTGTTCGGTCTGTGTTGCGGAACGGAGGATTTCAAGGAGGGCACGAAAGCATTTCTGGAGAAACGGAAGCCCGTTTTTCACAACAAATGATGATGGAACAGTCCCGATTTTTCGATACACAGATGCAAGAGTTGAGAAAAACAATCACACATCGTCCGACGAGGCGAATGAGTAAGAACACGACAAACACGATAGACCAAATGAAGCTGATGGACAAAATCGTGTCGCTGGCGAAGCGGCGCGGATTTGTGTACCAATCAAGTGAAATTTATGGCGGATTGAACGGCTGCTGGGATTACGGTCCCTTGGGCGTTGAGATGCTCAACAATCTCAAACAGCAGTGGTGGAAGAACATGACCTACCGCGAGAATGTGGAGGGGATCGATGCTGCAATCCTGATGCATCCTCGCGTGTGGGAAGCATCGGGGCACGTCGAGAATTTTACGGATCCGATGGTCGATTGCAAGCAGTGCAAGGCACGTTACCGGCTCGACGTTCTGTTCGATGATCTCTCCATCAAACGAAAAAAAGAAGCACTTCGGGAGCTTCTGCCGGGGAAGTTTGAGGGTCAGGTGAAGGATGATGTGGTAGAGGAGGAGTTCGCTCAGTTGATCGCAACAGATCAGCAATCGGCTCAGGTGGCCAAAGTCCTTGCTTGCCCTTCATGCGGCAACAAAGGGACCTTTACCGACGCGCGGAAGTTCAACCTCATGTTCAAAACGTTCGTCGGCCCGGTAGAAGATTCTTCCGCCGTTGTTTACCTTCGCCCTGAGACGGCACAGGGGATCTTTGTGAACTTTCTCAACGTCCAGTCAGCTTGCCGGCAGAAACTGCCGTTCGGTATTGCACAGGTCGGGAAGGCGTTCCGCAACGAAATCAACACAAAGAATTTTCTCTTCCGAACGCGAGAATTTGAGCAAATGGAGATGCAGTTCTTTGTCAAACCGGGCACCGACGACGAGTGGTTCGCGTACTGGAGAGCGGAGCGGCTGAAGTGGTTTCACGAACTCGGCATGACGAGGGACAACCTTCAGTGGCATCAACATCCGAAAGATAAGCTCGCACACTACGCGAAGGATGCGTACGACATCGAGTATCACTTCCCGTTTGGATGGGGGGAGATTGAAGGGATTCACAACAGGACCGACTACGATCTGTCGCGTCATGAGGAATACTCCGGGAAGAGCATGAAGTACTTCGACGAACAGTCAAAGGAAAAATTCACGCCGTATGTGATTGAAACCTCGGCCGGGGCAAGTCGGTCGTTTATGGCTTTTCTCGTGGATGCGTATTGTGAGGAAGAAGCTCCTACAGCAGAAGGGGGAGTGGAGACGCGCATCGTGTTGCGTCTCCATCCGAAGCTCGCGCCCACAAAAGCCGCCATCTTCCCGCTGGTCAATCGTGACGGTATGCCGGAAGTTGCGCGCAAGCTTGAGGAAGAATTGCGTCCGCTCCTCCGTGTCTTCTATGACGACAGCGGGGCCGTCGGTCGTCGATATCGTCGTCAGGATGAGGCAGGTACGCCGTACTGTGTCACCATCGATTCGCAAACGCTCCAGGATCAAACGGTTACGATACGCGATCGGGACAGTATGCAACAGGATCGTGTTGCCCTGGCTCAGGTGAAGTCCTACGTGCTCGAGAGGTTGGTGTAAGTGAGAATCTTTCTGAGACGCGTACACGCGGACGTTCCGATTTCCTCGAACGGTAACCGAGGAGGGGTTCCCTTCCTCGGTTTTCTTTTTGCAGTCATGTCGATCGTCTTCGGACGGGCCGATGCACAGTGGATCGCAGACCCTGTAATCGACGGGCGCGTCCAGAAAGGGATCGACCATATCTATAACATCGAGTTCGATGCGGCCGATAGAGAGTTTGTCGAGATTATCTCCTTACGGCCCGAGCATCCGGCGGGATATTTCTTTCAGGCAATGACTCAATGGTGGCGCATCCTCAGCAGCTTTGAGGATGAATCGAAGGATGAGCAGTTCTACTCGCTGATCGAAAAGGTTGTGCAGGTCTGCGAGCAGCGATTGAAGAAGGATAAGAACGACGTCACAGCCCTTTTCTTTAAAGGAGGCGCCATCGGATTTCGCGGTCGGTTGAAAGTCAATCGTGGCAAATGGCTTGCCGCAGCCAATGATGGCGTGATCGCGCTTTCAGCCATTCGTAAAGCACACGAGCTTGATGCGAACAACACCGACGTTCTTCTTGGGATTGGTATCTACAATTACTATGCGGAAGTGGTCCCGGCTCAGTATCCCATTCTCAAACCCATCATGTTGTTCTTGCCGAGCGGAAATAAACAGAAAGGACTGGACCAGCTTGAGCAGGCCGCGGCGAGTGCGAAGTATGCGAAAGTTGAAGCGATGTACTTCCTCCTGCAGACCTACTTCTCGTACGAGAAACAGTATGTGAAGGCGCTCGACCTCGCGATGCAATTGCACCGGATGTATCCACGCAATCCTCTCTTTCACCGGATCTATGGTCGGTGTTTTGTCAGCCTCGGTAATTGGAAGGAGGCGCATCGCGTCTTCTCCGAGGTTGAACAGAAATTTCGGAATCGTCAGCAAGGGTACGATGTCTATGACGGGAGAGAGGCATACTACTATCTCGGCCGCTATCAGTTCTTGTTCGGTGATTTGAACGAAGCACTCCGCCTCCTGTACAAATGCGATGAGCTTTCCCGGTCGATTGATAAACAAGGTGCATCCGGCTTTATGTCGATGGCGAATTTGACCATCGGCATGATTTACGATCTTCAGGGACGTCGTGCCTCCGCTCAGGCTCAGTATCAGAAAGTTCTGAACATGAAGGAGTATGAAAGGACTCACAAAGAAGCACGGCGATATCTTCAGGAACCTTACAAGCGATAGCCATGATTGCTCAAATACTTTTCTTTGGATTCATTGCAGCGGTGGCGGAGGTTCTAGGGGGGGCGATCATCTATTTCAAAAAGACGTGGCCGAAACGTGTCCAGTCGATTCTTTTGGCCCTCGGCGCAGGATTTATTCTGGCACTCGTCTTCTTGAAGCTCATTCCAGCAAGCATAGAGACACTGGGAAACGAGGCAGCCCTCTATCTGATCATCGGCTTCAGCGTTATTCACTTTTTCGAACATGCCATTGTTGGACATTTTCATTTCGGAGAAGAAACACACTCGGAGGTGATGGTTTCCAAAACGGCGAGCCTCTCGGCCTTCTCCGGCTTGTTCGTTCATGCGTTCTTCGACGGTCTGTCGATTTCGGTTGGAATGCAGTTCGACTTCTTGATCGGGCTTCTCATTTTTATCGCCGTCCTTCTTCACAAACTTCCGGAGGGACTCACCGTCGGTTCGATCATGATCGCCGCAGGATTTCCGAGAAAGGCGGTTTTGTATTCGGCGTGCGGAATTGGAGCCGCGACGATGTTGGGGGCAGGGACCGTGCTGGTGTTTGCTCAGGTCGACTCGCAGATCACTGGAATTGCCTTTGCCATTTCCGCGGGCGCGGCGGTGTACGTCGGCGCAAGCGATCTGATTCCCGAGGTCAACAAATCGGAGAACCGCATTCCGCCTCTGGTGGTCTTTGGCGGAATGCTTCTGTTTTACGTGAGTGAAAGACTGTTAGAGGGGTTGATCCACTGAAGGATTAAAAACCCATGCCGACCGAAAGGCGGTGGAGACCTCCGATCTTTCCGTACGAATTGAATGCGTAGTCAACGACGTACTCCCCGATCAAAATACCGCCCCCGAAGGAAAATCCTGCCAAACCAGCGCTCGTTCCCAATTTCATTTCCTTCCGTTGCTCATTGCTGTAACCAACTCTGAAGCGCACCGATTCGCTCATCTGGAATTCCGCGCCCAACGAAAAGGATGCAAAGCGATCAAGAATCGATTCGCTCGCTTCGTTGAGTTTATGGAAGTTGAGATTGAGCAGAACCGGCAAGTGTTCGGGTCGTTTCGTCATACCGAGCTTGAGATCGAGGGGAAGATCTTCCTTTGTGGTGATGTAGGAGTTAACCTGCACTCCAAGGTTCAACAGACTGGCTCCAATCGTAATCTGTTCAGAAGGTATCTCATACAGGACGCCTAGATCGACAGCAATGGCAGCCGATTTGCTGTTGGCGAGAGAGGAGTAAATCACTTTTCCGTTGAGACCCACCGACGTCACGTCGTCCATGCTGTGGCCGATGCCGACCACAAGGGCGAGGTCGGTCGCCGCGAACGTGCCGAGCGTGTTGAACGATTCGTCCGTCTCCGTAAACGATCCATAGTCCAGAAAGAGAATACCGGCTGCGACCGTCCCGATCCCTTCGAGCTCCTGCGCGTACGAAAGATGGCCGCCGTTGACATCGAGCAGATGTTTGAGGAATCCGACCGACGCGGAGGTTCGAGTGAGGGTGGGAAGTGCCGCGGGGTTATAGAAGACAACATTGGGATCGTTGATCATCGAGACAAAACTGCCGTTTAATCCGGCGGCCCGGGCTCCGATGTCATTCCGAAGGAAGTTGTATGTCCCTTTCTCCGTAGCGGCGGAGACGACTGTCAGACAAACAATCAGGAGAGGAAATGCGAAAGCTCGCTTCATCACGGCGCTAATCTACCCAATAAAGCGGCGAGTTGCAAGATGTGTGGTTGTTGTGTATGACGGAGCGCCAGCGCCTGGAAATTAGTCGTTGCAACTCTACCGGAAAATGCCTATCTTGGTGCCGCATTCTTTGACTACCGGAGAGAAGAAATGAAACCCGGAATCCATCCCGAATATAAAAAGGCGATTGTCACGTGTGTCTGCGGCAACACGTTCGAGACGCGCTCTACCATTGGCAACATCCATGTTGAGATTTGTTCGAACTGCCATCCGTTCTTCACCGGCAAGCAGAAACTTGTCGATTCGGCGGGACGTGTGGAGCGGTTCAACCGGAAATATGCAAAACGTCAGGAAAAGCCCGCGGAAGCGCCGGCTGCTTGATTAAGCAAGGTGACTCTGCCGTGAAGGTGCGGAATGTGTTTAGAATGCATTCCGCTTTTTCATTTTTGGGCTGGAGACGTGGACGAGAACCCTTATTACCAAGAATCCGTGTGCGAAAATTAAATCAAATTCGGGGAATAGCAATATGAAATGAGACTTTTCGTCCACGTCTCTAGCACAACGCGAAAGGCGCCCCCCATGGCCTCGACGATTTGCATTTTTGAAGATGAGCTGTACTCCCACTTTCTTCCCCTCGTCTACTTCCGCCCCGTTTATAACCTTCGGTGCGGCATTCTGTCATTCAAGGAGAAGCTGTACCTCACATATCCGCGCGCCCGGTTTGTCCTCCATACCCGTCCGTACCTCGCGGACTACATGCGACTCCGCAATCCGGGTGTGCAGGTCAATGAATTGCCGACCGATGCCTGCCTGTTCGTCAACGGCAGGGTCATTGTGGATGACGATTTGGCCAAGAAGATCCCCTTGAAGCCAAAACGCGATCAATTGTACGTGAACGGCAATCAAGTCGTCGCGGCTCACGTGAGTGGAAAGAAGCTCGATCACATACATCGACATCTCCATACGGCGCTCTCCGAGGGGGACTTCGACGGACTCCCAAAGACGGAGGTGGATGTTGAGATGGTTGGATATCCGTGGGACGTCATTCACAAGAATCCGGAGCAGCTCATCCGTGACTTCTCTGCGTTGACGAAAACTCAGCGACGTCGCCATTCTTCAAAGGGGGCGGTTCTCATCAATCCCCGGCAGATCCATATTGGGGAAGGAACATCGCTGAAACCCGGCGTTGTGCTCGATGCAGAGGAAGGTCCCATTTACATCGGACGGAATGTGAAATTCTTTCCCTACGCGACGGTTATGGGACCCGCATATGTCGGCGACGGATCGTGGGTCAAGACCGGTGCACAGATCATGCCGGGAACGAGCATCGGGCCCGTTTGTAAAGTAGGTGGGGAAGTGGAGGGTTCTGTCATCCATGGTTTCTCGAACAAACAACATCACGGGTTCTTGGGACATTCGTATGTCGGCGCCTGGGTCAATATGGGTGCCGGCACGACCAACAGCGATTTGAAGAGCAACTACAGCACCATCAAGGTCAACCTTGGCGGTGAGCAAATCGACACAGGACACCAATTCCTCGGCCTCATTCTCGGCGATCACTCTAAAACCTCTATTAATTCCATGTTCAATGCGGGGACGGTGATCGGCGTTTCGTGTAATATTTTTGGAGATGGATTCTCACCAAAGCACGTCCCCTCATTTTCATGGGGTGCAGCGGGCGAAACCTTTACAACGTTTGCACTTGAACGTGCTATCGATGTCGCTCGACGTGTGATGGCGCGGCGAAACGTGCGCCTCAGCGAACTGGAAGAAAAGCTCTTCCACGTTTTGTTCGATCTGACGCGGGACGAGCGCAGACGAAGGGGAATGCCATTTTGATTCGCAGGTTGCCTTGAAGTGTAGCGGCTTTTCCCATAACGCATCGACAGAATGGAACACGAGACAGAACAAAAAGAAGAACAGACGTCAGAACAACCCAGTCTCTACCGTGGCCCACGAGGTACAGCGGTGAAGATCTTGAATAGAGTCGAACGGTCGGATGCGTACCTCGATCGGCTGCTCGAAGCCGAAATGCGATCGACGGAGATGAACGAACTCGATAAAGGGTTGATGAATGAGATCGTCACTGGTGTGATTCGGTGGCAGGCGAAGCTCGACTGGGTACTGATTGGTTTCTTTCACGGCAACTTCACGAAAGCGGAGACGAACATTAAGAACGCACTTCGCGTTGCACTCTACCAGATTTTGTTTCTTGACAAAGTACCTCATTCGGCCGCCGTGAACGAATCGGTCGAGTTCATTAAACGGTTGAGAGGGCAGAAGGTGGCAGATCTGGTGAATGCGATTCTGCGTAATATCCTTCGCAACATCGATAACATCCGCTATCCCGACCCGAAAGAGGACCGTATTCAGCATCTCGCCGTCATCGAATCACATCCCTACTGGCTGACGAAACGTTGGGTTGAGCGGTTCGGGTATGACGAGGCGAAGATGTTCCTTGCTGCCAATAATCGGCGTCCCGACCTCACCCTGCGCGTCAATCGGCTCAAAATCGATTTCAATTACTTTCTTACCCAGCTCGAACAGCATCAAGTCCAGTTTTCGCGTTCTCCGTATCTCGATTTCTTCGTCCGTGTACGGCACCTGGCTGGAATCGGTGGCTCGGAGATGTTCCGGCAAGGATTCTTCGTCGTGCAGGATGAGAGTGCCGGTCTGGCAGTGCAGTTGCTCGATCCAAAACCGGGGGAACGGGTGATCGATATGTGTGCGGCACCCGGAGGAAAGACAACGTTTATTGGGGAGTTGATGAAAAATGTGGGTGAGATTGTGGCGGTGGATAAATATGAAACGCGCCTCAACCTGGTGCGGAATGCCTGCCAGCGTCTTGGCATTGCCAACGCACATTTCATTGCTGGCGACGCGGCTGAAGTGAAGATGCCTCCTGCAGACAAAGTGCTTGTCGATGCGCCGTGTTCGGGTCTCGGTGTTCTTGCAAAAAAGCCTGACGCGAAGTGGAAGCGAGAGCCGGAGGATATTCTCAAACTGGTTACTACCCAGCGTTCTCTTCTTGAGAATGCAGCGGCACACACGAAGCCGGGGGGCATTCTTGTCTACAGTACGTGCACGACAGAGCCCGAGGAAAATGTTGAGCTTGTCCATCAGTTTCTTGCCTCGCATCCGGAATTCACATTGGAACGGGCCTCTCAGTTCGTGAAACCCGAACTGGTGCATCCGGAAGGTTACATCGAAACCTTCCCCCATAAACACGGCATGGATGGATCGTTTGCTGTGAGACTGCGGAAGCAATAGCCACTCCACTGTCTTTGTGTTCATGCTCTTTTCTGCCTATATTCGCACCACGTTTTTGCTCTGAACCGTGGAAGTGAATTCTGGCACTCCAGCTTCATCACTTCTCTTCGACTTTCTTATTCGGAGGAGCTTATGAACCGATGGTTGACCATACGATGCGCCCTCGCGGTTTTCGCCGCGTCCTTGTTGACAACACTCCCCACGGCGAAACCGGACGCAGACTGTGTCTCAACATTCTCCATTGTCGCCGTTGATCTGGAAAATGGAGATGTTGGGGTCGCAGTGCAATCGAAATTTCCAAATGTTCGTCCCGTGGTTCCGTGGGCAGAGGCAGGAGTGGGAGCCATCGCTACCCAGTCGTTTGCAAATGTTTCATATGGACCGAAGGGGCTTACACTGATGCGCAACGGCGCAACGGCGGAAGAGGCGCTGCGCATCCTCATCGCGAATGATTCGGCACGGGATACACGACAGGTCGGTGTCGTGGACGCGCGTGGAAATGCAGCAAGCTGGACCGGTGTGGAGTGTTTCGATTGGGCGGGAGGGAGAGCGGGAGCGTCATCAGGCGAAAAGGGAGCTCTGGTGACGGGTAAGGGGTATGCTGCACAAGGAAACATCCTCGTTGGCAAGGAAACGGTGGAAGCGATGGCAAAGACGTTTGAGAACGCAACGGGATCTCTTGCAGATCGGCTCGTTGCAGCCCTTGTGGCCGGTGGAAAGGCGGGGGGAGATCGGCGCGGGGAACAATCAGCCGCTCTTCTGGTAAAAAGAGCCGGGGGTGGTTATGACGGCACCACCGACGATTATATCGACATCAGCATTTACGATCATCCTACCCCTTTGAAGGAGTTGGAGCGTCTCTACAACCTGCACAAGCTTTTCTTCTTCCGATCCGATCCCAAGAATCTCATCGTCATCGACCCAACAATCTGTCGAGAGCTGCAGACGATCTTGAGCACAAAGGAATATAAAGGCATGCTGTTCTACGATGGTCCTGTGAATGGTGTGTTCGACGAAAAGACGAAAAAATCCCTCCAGGATTTTATGGGATGGGAAAACTACGATGTACGGATACGGAACGACGATAAAATTGACCGGGAAGTGCTGGAAGATATTCGAAAAAACTTTGCCGCATGGAAGGCAGGGCGAAAGTAGTTCAGTGACTTGTTCCCGATCTCACCTGACTTTATCGACCTAACTGAACATGAAAGCAATCGTCAAGCCGAAACCAATCGATGGAAGAGAATGGCCAAAAGGATTCCAGATTATCGATAAACCCGAGCCCAGGGTCGAACGACCGAACGATGTTATTCTGAAAGTCTTCGCGGGGGCAATTTGCGGAACAGACGTCGGCATTTACAATTGCAAAGAATCGCTTCGCGTTGAGATGGCGAAGGCGTTAACCGATCCTATCACGATCGGCCACGAGTTTTCAGGCCGGATCGTCGACGCGGGGAAGAAGGCAAGGGGGCATCTCGCAAGACTGGTCTTTCAGAAAGCAAAGACCGACGGGGATCTCAGATCGTTTGTACGTCGCAAAACCCCTGCCTCCCTTGCCGCTGAAAAGAATTTCCTCTCCTGGCTCGAAAAGAAATTCTTCGCAACGTCCGAGATGCACATCACATGTGGAAGGTGTGTGCAGTGCCGTTTGGGGGAGCGACACGTCTGCCGCAACACGGTTATCAAGGGTGTGCACGACGACGGTGCGTGGGCAGCATACCTCAAAGTGCCGGTAGAAAACCTCCGCATCTTTTATCGGAGAGAAATTCCTCCGGAGATCATCAGCTTTATGGACGCTTTGGGGAATGCCACGCATACGGTGATGTCGGCTCCCGTTAAAGGTCGGTCCGTCGCCGTGCTCGGCTGCGGTGTGCAGGGATTGATGGCCATTGCAGTGGCAAAGTATGCCGGAGCGAAGCGCATTTATGTGACCGACGCTTCGCACGGGGAATTTACTCACGATAAGCTTGTTTCTCGGCGCTTCGCTCTGGCGCGTGAGTACGGCGCCGATCACTGTTTTGATGTCGCGTTACCGGCAGAGCGTGAGGCGTTGCGCGAAACGGTGATGCGCGAAACGGAGGACGCAGGGGTCGATGCTGCGTTCGAAATGTCGGGAAGCTATCATGCCTATGAAGATGCCAACCGCATTCTTCGCATGGGAGGCACCTTCTCGCTTCTCGGGATACCTTCCGGTACCATGCAAGTCGATTTTGCGAAAAACATCATCTTTAGCGGTATCACCGTTCACGGCATCATCGGACGAAAGGTGTTCGAGACGTGGGATCAAATGGAGCGGTTGCTCAAAGCAGGTCTTGCCAAACATTTTATGGAAACAGGCTTTGTGACTCACCAGATTCCTATGGAGCGTTACGAGGATGCATTTGCGGCGATTCGCAATGGAGATGCCTACAAGGTGTTACTCAAGCCTTGGGGAACGTTGGACTGACCACCGAATGTACTATCTCGGAAATCTCATGAACATTACGCAACTCATTACCGACGAACTGAAACGTTTGGAAGAATCCAAAACGTTCAAATACGAAACGGCCCTTTCGTCGCCTCAAGATGGTGTTGTGCGCGTCGGTGCAAAAAAGTTGGTGATGCTGGCGTCGAATAACTATCTTGGCATGTCGAACCATCCCGTCATCAAGCGCGCAGCGGTGGAAGGAATCAAGAAATATGGGTATGGCGTTGCGTCTGCAAGATTCCTCTGCGGCACGCAAACGATTCACCGGCAACTTGAGAAGAAGATATCGAAGTTTGTCGGCGCCGAGGATACGATCCTCTTCTCATCTTCCTTCGCGGCCAATGTCGGATTCTTCGCTGCCCTGACCAACGAGAAACTTGGCTTTGAGACGTACAAGGATGCCATCTATAGCGACCGTCTGAATCACGCCAGCATCATCGATGGACAGCGACTCTGTCGGCCCGAAGTTACCGATAAGAAAATTTTCAACCACGCCGATGCAAGTCATCTCGAACAACTTCTTGAAGAAGATAAAGAAAAAGACTACCGGTTCCGGATCATTGCCACTGATGGAGTTTTCAGCATGGAAGGCGACATGGCTCCGCTTGATCGGTTAGTGGAACTTGCCAAGCGATACAACGCGCTGCTCTTTGTCGATGACGCCCACGGCATAGGTGTGGTGGGGAAGACCGGTCGGGGAACAGCCGAACATTTTGGGGTACTGGGGAAGGTGGATGTTTTGATTGGAACATTGGGCAAAGCAATAGGAGGAGCGGCGGGAGGGTTCATCAGCGGGGCACGCGAGATGATCGAATATCTTCGTCAAAAAGCCCGCACCTACGTTTTTTCCAATTCCCTTCCCCCCTCCATCGTCACCGCAACGATGGCAGCGTTTGATCTTCTCGCGAAGGATAAGTCGATTGTCCGACGGCTGCACGAGCATACCGCGTACTTCAGGAAAGAGATCAAAGGATTGGGTTTCAAGATTCTGGAGGGGACCCATCCCATCGTCCCCATCATGTTAGGCGAGGCATCGCTCGCACAGGAAATGAGTGCAGCGCTTCTGAAAGAAGGAGTCTACATCAAAGGGTTGTGGTTTCCTGTCGTGCCACGTGGAGAGGCACGCCTGCGGGCTCAAATTTCCGCTGCACTGCGAAAGAGTGAACTCGATCGAGCGTTGGATGCATTTGTGCGGGTGGGAAAGCGTTTGGGGGTTCTTTAATACTTCGATGAGGCCATCTTGAGTGGTGGTGACCATATCGTATCCGTGCGAGCCGATCAACCTTGAGCAACCGGTTTGCATAGATTGATCTTCTGCACGGGTGGGCGGCGCTGGTGCTGATTGAGGTGCGCGAATTCAATTCTCTGTTGTTGCGGTTGTTTGCTTCTTCGTCCGGGATTCATAAAAAATGGAAACGGTACTTCTTGTTGCTCTCATCATTCTTGTTGGATTTATCGCGTTCGCCCTTTTCAAACGAGAGTCCGGCACCTCGTCTGAATCCGCTCTGCTGGTTCAACAGCAAATGGACAGCCTTCGCGCGGAAGTGAATCAGAGTCTTAAGAACACGGCAGACACTTTGGGTGGTGCACTCAAGAGCACGCAAGACGCGATGTTCCAGAGCTTGAAGATGACGACGGAGACGGTCAATAACCAACTGAGCGTGGTGACACAGCAGTTATCGAACGTAACGCAACAGCTTCAAAACAACACGGGTCAGATGGGTTCGCGGCTCGATAATGCCGCGCGCGTCATACAGGATGTTCAAAACAAACTGGGAGAGCTCGGCCAGGCCACGCAGGAGATCAAGGAGCTTGGTCAGAGTGTCTCGAAATTGGAAGAGATGCTGAAAGCACCGAAACTGCGGGGTGGATTGGGTGAACTGTTGTTAGAAGATTTGCTGAAGCAGGTGCTTCCGGCCGGAGCGTACACGACACAGTTCCGTTTCCGCAATGGACAGGCCGTTGATGCGGTGATTCACACCGCAGGAGGGATGGTGCCGGTTGATTCAAAATTCCCGCTGGAAAATTTCCAGAAGATGATCGACGCGAAATCGGAACAGGAGAAGAAAACGGCCCTTCGGCTCTTTCGAACCGACGTCAAGAAGCACGTTGATGCAATTGCGGAGAAGTATATCGTACCGGATGAAGGGACGTTTGATTTTGCATTAATGTACATCCCTGCTGAGAACATCTACTACGAGACCATCATCAAAGATGAATCGTTTCCCGATGAAGATGGTCTCTACGCGTATGCGGCAAAGAAGCGGGTTGTTCCCGTATCACCCAACAGCTTTTACGCGCATTTGAGAGTGATAGCGCTCGGCTTAAAGGGATTGCAGATTGAGCGAAGCGCGAAGGAAATCTTTCAACACCTTGAACGTTTGGGTTCAGAGTTGCAGAAGTTCACCGACGTGTTCGAAACGCTCGGCACCCAGCTCAACAACGCCAGGAATAATTACGAAAAGGCCGATAAGCAGCTCTCCAATCTTTCGGAAAAATTCCGCTCCCTGCAATCCACTCCCGATCTCACAGGCCAGCGGCGGCTCGAGTGATAGCGAGCTGTTGCAGAGTCGTTCACTGAAACAAGAAAGCCCCGACGAGCGGGGCTTTCTTGTTCTATCGGTGCAGAGCTGGATGACTACATGCGGACGATATTGTATGCCCGCTTTCCTTTCTGTTCCACTTTGAGTTCGAATTGAACCTTATCGCCTTGGAAGAGGATGTCTCGAAATCCTGTATCTTTCACGTTGCTTTTGTGAAAGAACACTTCCTCACCCGAATCTGAGATAATGAACCCGAAGCCTTTGGAAGAATTGAAGAACTTGACCTTTCCTTGCTGCATAGACCCTCCTCGCTTTTCGTGAGAAACAAAAACGCCCCAGGTAGGTAATGGCTATCTGGGGCGTTGGGATGGAAGTCGGTTAGACTTTCACGACTTTCGAAGCCTGAAGGCCTTTCGGACCTTGCTGCACTTCGAACTCGACCTGATCGCCCTCGTTCAAGGTCTTGTAGCCTTCGCCGACAATGGCCTTGAAGTGGACGAAGACATCTTCGCCGCTTTGACGCGAAATGAAGCCGTATCCCTTGGCTCCGTTAAACCATTTGACCGTTCCTTTTTCCATGGAACAATCTCCTTTGAGGTAAGTTGAAACATTGTACACGAGACAGCAGCCAACTGATTGCCCTACACGCAAACGACACTACAAATTGATTGCGACGCCGGGTCTCGTGTGACGCTCAAAGGTCACGGAGGAGGACACGGACATGACACTCAACTACGACGTACATGCGTGGCTACGTCTTCCCACTCGTCGATGTACGGAGCGGGACTTAACGGTGTACTGTTAATTGCGAGTTCAAGATAGCTCTTTTCCGCACCGGAAGCAACAAGATTTTTGTTCGATCCATCTCGCGCGCCCCGCTTCGCTGTCGAGACTATGGAATCGTGTCCCGATTTTCTGTACTTTCTTGTCGGTTGTTGCGTTTTTCCGAACGATTTCCCCGAATGGAACCACAGGGAGGTTATGAAGAAACTGAAACGAGTTGGAATCTTGACAGGCGGCGGCGATTGCCCCGGCCTGAACGCTGTTATACGAAGCATCGCGAAACCGGCAATGTCTTCCTTTGGATCAACGGTCATCGGCATCCTTGACGGATTTGAGGGTTTGGTAGAAGGCAAGATGCGCGAACTTACTCCGCGCGATGTCGGTGGGATCGTCAATTTGGGTGGCACGATCCTCGGCACATCGAACAAAGGGGACCCGTTCCATTATCCCGTCGAAACCCCGCAAGGAATCGACGTTCTCGATTATTCCGAACACGCGATTCGCAATTACAAGGACTGGGAGTTAGACGTGCTGATTGCCATCGGTGGTGATGGGACGATGCACATCGTCGACAAGTTCACCGATCTCGGTTTGAACTTCATCGGAGTACCCAAAACGATTGACAACGATCTCTCCGCAACGGATGTGACGTTCGGCTACGACTCGGCCCTCACGGTAGCCACCGAAGCTATCGACCGACTTCATACCACCGCTTCTGCCCACCATCGTGTGATGGTGGTTGAGGTGATGGGACGCTATGCAGGTTGGATTGGGCTTGGCGCTGGACTCGCGGGCGGCGCGGATGTGATCTTGATTCCGGAAATCCCGTTCCGTTGGGAGAAGGTGTATGAACATGTCCTGAAGCGGAGCAAGCACGGAAGCCGCTTCAGCATCATCTGCGTTGCCGAGGGGGCCAAACCGACTGAAGGCGAGCTCGTCGTGCGAGAACAAGACAAACGTCGCACCGATCCTATTCGCCTCGGAGGGATTGGCGAGTTGGTTGGAAAGAAGATCATGGAGGCAACGGGATTAGAGACGCGCGTAACTGTTCTCGGACACCTTCAACGAGGGGGCAGCCCAACTCCTTACGACCGCATCCTCGCTTCACGGTTTGGGTCGAAGGCACTCGAGATTGCGGCGGAGGAAAAATTCGGCCACATGGTGAGCTTGCGGGGAACGGAAATCATCTCCGTCCCGGTCAAAGAGGCGATACTTAAACTGCGCACCGTTCCACTCGATTCTCAGCTCATCGCTGCAGCAAAAGCGGTCGGAACGGAATTCGGTCAATAACGATGCGAGCAGCAGTCGTTGCAAAATTCGGCGCCCCCGAGGTGATTCAGTTTCTTGACCTCCCCGTGCCCCAACCGGCAGACGATGAGGTTCTCATACGGACAGAGGCAATCGGGATCAATTTCGCAGATGTTATGGCGAGGTTAGGTGTGTATCCCTCTATCCCCAATCCTCCATTCGTGCCGGGGATTGAGCTTTCTGGAATCGTCGATGCCATCGGTGCTGAAGTCCGCACGCCGCAAGTGGGCGACCGCGTAATCGCTTTTGTACGGCAAGGCGCGTATGCTGAGTACGTCAAAACTCCTGCAACGTACGTTCGCCGCATGCCGGAAGGGATGACATTTGAGGAAGGAGCTGCGTTTGGGGTGGCATACCTTTCGGCCTACCATGGGCTGGCCACGCTGGCACATGTCGGGACGGGTGAACGGCTTCTGTTCCATGCTGCGGCGGGAGGAGTGGGCCTGGCCGCACTTCAGTTGTGTAGATTGTGGGGTGTAGAGACGTTTGCGACGGCCAGCGCCGATTGGAAGCTTGAAATCGCAAAGTCGCACGGCGCTCAGCATCTGATCAATTACACGGCAAGCGATTTCGAAGACTCGGTGCGTGAGATCATTGGAAAGGAGACTCTTGATGTTGTGATGGATTCCGTCGGTGGAAGACTTTTTCGGAAAGGGTGGAGGTTATTGGGTCCGATGGGCCGATATATCCTCTATGGATTTGCCTCCGTTACCGATCGCAAAACGATCAACAAATGGAAGGCAGCAAGGGAGTTTCTTTCTGTTCCTTTAATTCATCCGCCTTCGCTTGTATCGAAGAACAAATCGCTCATCGGCTTCAATCTGTACTTTCTGACGGAGAAAGTCGATTACCTTCGAAGCGTGACGGAAAGGCTTTTTTCCATGTACGAGGCCGGAAGTATACGACCCGTTATCGGGGCGACGTTCTCTTTTGACCATATTGTAGAAGCACACGCGCTCCTCCAGTCGCGTGAAAGCTACGGCAAAGTCATTGTGTTGATGAGATGAATGGCCATGCGATCGCTCTCCTTCAGCAGGCGGGAGCTTCAACCTGATTTTCTCTTAATGGCGTACTGTAGTGGGTACTTTCCTATGGCAGATCCCCCGACAGGGGAGATCGGGTGGTTCTCACCCGATCCGCGCGCGGTCCTCGAACTCGAACGGTTCCATATCCCGAAGAGCCTGAAGCTTGTGTTGAAGAAACGCCCGTTTGAAATTCGGATCGATACATCATTCGAAGCTGTGATGAGGGGGTGTGCATGGCGGGAAGAGACCTGGATATCAGAAGAGCTCGTGCGGAGCTACGTTCGACTCAACGACCTTGGTTTCGCCCATAGTGTAGAGTGTTGGAAGGGAGGTGAGTTGGTGGGTGGGCTCTACGGAGTTGCGATTGCAGGAGCATTCTTTGGCGAATCGATGTTCAGCCGCACTCGTCACGCGTCGAAGGTGGCCCTCGTTGAGCTCGTGCAGCGGTTACGGGAGCGGGGGTACACGCTGCTGGACACACAGTACCTCACACCGCATCTCGCGATGTTTGGTGCACGAGAAATTCCTCGTGAAGAATACCTCAAGCGTCTTGAGCAAGCACTTCAACAGCAGTGCACATTTGTTCCAGAGCGAAAGTGAGCAACATGTCGACTCTCTATCAAGTCCCCGTCATCACGCAGACTGATTTTCCGGATCTGAAGCTGCATCATCGGGGGAAGGTGAGAGACATTTATGATTTCGGGGACGCGTTGTTGATTGTGGCGACCGATCGAATCTCGGCGTACGATGTCATCATGCCGAATGGGATTCCGTTCAAAGGAAAGGTGCTGACACAAATCTCGGAGTTCTGGTTCGAAATGATGAAGGATGTCGTTTCGAACCATCTTATTTCCACAATCATCTATGACTTCCCATCGTCCTGTAAGCCCTATTGGAGGGACCTCGAAGATCGATCGATGTATGTGAAGAAGACGAAGCCGCTTCCCGTGGAATGTGTCGTGCGCGGGTATCTTTCAGGTTCCGGATGGATCGAGTATCAAAAGTCGCAAAGTGTGTGTGGCGTGCCGTTGCCGGCAGGACTCGTTGAATCCGACAAGCTTCCCGAACCGATCTTCACTCCAGCCACGAAAGAGGAAGTTGGTACACATGATGAAAACATCTCATTTGATCGGATGGTGGAGATCGTCGGTGCGGAGCGCGCAGAACGGATGAGGACGTACTCGTTGGCAATTTATCGACGCGCGGCGGTCTATGCGGAGACGAAGGGGATGATCCTCGCAGATACGAAAATGGAATTTGGCGTCGATGAGCACGGCAACCTGATCTTGATCGACGAGCTCTTGACGCCCGACTCATCTCGTTTCTGGCCGAAGGATCGCTATAAGCCGGGAAGACCCCAGGAGAGTTTCGATAAGCAATTTGTGCGTGATTATTTGAATTCGATCAATTTCAACAGAACGCCTCCCGGACCTCGCCTGCCGGAGGAAGTCGTCTTCAAGACGTCGGTGCTCTATCTGGAGGCCTTGAAGCGACTCAGCGGCAAGACGTTGATGTGAGTCGTGGAGGGAAGAAGGAAGGGGAGTATGCAAGAGGGATTCCGAATTCTCGAACATCCAGCCGACATCGGAATAGAAGCGAGGGGAGGAAGTCTCAAGGAGGTTTTCGAATTTGCCGCTTTGGGTCTTGTCTCCATCTTGGTGAATCCCGCCACGATCGACCCAATCGAGCAGCGCATCATCAACATCAAAGCTTCGGATCTTCAGAACCTCCTTGTCAAGTGGCTTTCCGAGGTGTTGTATTTGTACGATGGTGAAGACTTCCTGACCGCCGATGTGAGCATCGAGCGCTTGAGTCCGACGGGACTCGAAGCGATCGTGACCGGCGAGCCGGTTGATGACCGCAAGCATGAGTTTCGCATGGATGTCAAGGCCGTGACATATCACAACCTTAAGATTGTTGAGGGAGACGATTGTTGTTCCCTACAAGTGTTTTTGGATATCTGAAGTCGAATTCTTGGAAAAGTCAGACACTCTATGCTGCAAAAGTTAGATGATTATCGATATCTCTTGCCCAAGACCTTTCGCGAAGGGATGAAGGTTGAGGGATTGATCTACGCAAACGAAGAGCTCATCGGCGCAATTGAGCGCGATCAGACGATGATACAAGTCGCCAACGTCGCTACGCTGCCCGGACTTGTCGGACGCTCGCTTGCCATGCCAGATGCACATCAGGGATACGGTTTTCCGATCGGCGGTGTTGCTGCCTCCGACCTTCAAGAGGGGGTCGTATCAGCGGGTGGAGTCGGATTCGACATCAACTGCGGCGTGCGGCTTCTCGCTTCCCCCTTTCCTCTCGAAGAGGTGAGGCCGAAACTTGATGCGCTGCTCAATCAAATGTTTCGTGATATTCCCTGCGGCACCGGGCGGAAGGGAGTGATCGGAGGCCTCTCTCCCGAGGAATTGGACAGCGTTCTCGAAAACGGTGCCCACTGGGCCGTGAAGAAAGGGTACGGTTCGCAGGAGGATCTGGATCACATTGAGGAGACGGGAAAGATTCCGAACGCAGATCCGAATGAGGTCAGTCGGCGTGCAAAGGAACGCGGACGGGATCAACTCGGAACGCTCGGCTCAGGAAATCACTTCGCGGAGGTGCAATACGTAGCGGAGGTGTTCGATTTGACTGCAGCTGAGATGTTTGGATTACAGGAAGGTCGCGTCGTTGTTCTCATCCATACCGGTTCGCGCGGATTAGGTCACCAAGTCTGCACCGATTATCTCGAGATTATGCAAGAGGCGATGAAGAAGTACAACATCGTCATCGTCGATCGACAACTGGCATGCGTTCCGATTCAATCGCCGGAGGGACAACGATACCTGAAAGCGATGGCAGCGGCGGCCAATTTTGCCTTTGCCAATCGGCAGATGATTACGCATTGGACGCGTGAGGCGTTTGAACGTGTTTTGGGAAACAAGGATCTCCGGATAGTGTACGATGTCTGCCACAACATAGCGAAGCTAGAGGAACATAAGGTCGACGGCGCTCGGCGACGCGTGCTTGTTCACCGCAAGGGGGCCACACGGGCATTCCCCCGGCATCGGCCCGAGATTCCCAAGGACTACGCAGAAGTAGGACAGCCGGTGCTGATTCCGGGTAGCATGGGAACGTGCTCCTACGTCCTGGTGGGCACAGAACGGGCGATGGAGGAAACGTTTGGTTCATCGTGCCATGGAGCCGGCCGCGCGAAGAGCAGGACTGCCGCGAAGAAGGAAATCACAGCGGAACAACTGGTCCAGGATTTGGAGGCGAAGGGAATTCGCGTTCGTGGAGCTTCGAAGAGCGGACTGACGGAAGAAAATCCTAACGCATATAAGGATGTGAGTCAGGTAGTGGAGGTGGTTCACAACGCAGGCATCGCGCGAAAAGTGGCAAAGCTCGTTCCCATCGGCGTCATCAAAGGATGATGTGAAGATTGTGCCTTCACGGGAACCGGCGTTCCGTATACATCGTTCGTTGTAAGTAGCTCTTCTTCTCACTATATTGTTCACGCTTCTCTTCTACTCATTTCTCATTCTTCGGAGTACGAATGCTTCCATTGACTGAAGAAAACGTTCTCAACTGTCTCAAACTTGTCCGCGATCCCGATCTTCATCGAGATATCGTCACCTTGGGATTTGTAAAAAATCTCACCATTAAAGGAAAGGACGTCAGTTTTACGCTCCAACTGACGACTCCCGCCTGTCCCGTTCGGGATCAGTTCAAAGTTGATTGTGAGAAGGCTATCCGACACAACATCGAGGGGGTTGGTAGGGTCGATATTGAGATGACGGCAAACGTTGTTTCTCATTCCGATCGCATCAAGGATACCGTTCTGCCTGGTGTGAAGAATACGGTCGCTGTGGCGAGCGGTAAAGGGGGAGTCGGTAAATCGACCGTGGCGGTCAATCTGGCCGTTGCACTCGCACTGGACGGTGCGAAGGTTGGTCTGGTGGATGCCGATGTCTATGGTCCCAGCATCCCCTTGATGTTCGGCGTAAATGAGCGACCGAAAATCTCGCAAAACAAGCTTGTCCCACTTGAGAAGTACGGCGTTAAGATCATGTCAATCGGTTTTTTGGTCGATCCGATGCAAGCGGTCATTTGGCGCGGCCCTATGGCGAGCGGAGCTATTAAGCAGTTTATGGGAGACGTAACGTGGGGTGAGCTTGACTACCTCATTTTCGATCTACCACCAGGGACAGGAGACATCCAGCTGACCCTCGTGCAGACGATTCCCTTGACCGGTGCGGTGATTGTTACAACGCCTCAGGATGTCGCTCTGGCAGATGCAAGAAAAGGACTTGTGATGTTTCATAAAGTGAACGTGCCGGTGATGGGAATTGTGGAGAACATGAGCTATTTCATCTGCAGTCATTGTGGACACCGCGAGGATATTTTCGACAGCGGGGGAGGCAAGAAGACGGCGGAGTCGCTGGGGGTTCCCTTCTTGGGTGAGATTCCGATCTACACAGGTATCCGTGTTGGGGGAGACAAAGGCAAGCCCATTGTCGTTGGGGAACCGGATTCGGAGCACGCGCAAATCATTCGCGGCATTGCGCGTAATCTCGCGGCGCAGGTCAGCATTCGCAACGTCAACGCTCCCGCCACTCCAAAGGTAGAGATCGTCCTTCCCGTATAACCAATATGTCTTCGCGAGAATCGATTGAAAAGAGTCTTGAACGCGTTCGCACTTATCTTCGGGAAGACGGAGGTGATGTGGAGCTGGTGCGGCTCACCGACGACGGTATCGTTGAGGTGCGGCTGACCGGCTCGTGCGTTTCGTGTCCGATGTCGATTATGACCCTCCGCGCCGGTATTGAGCGGGCATTGATGCTGGCACACGAAGACATCCGGCGCGTGGAGCAGGTGAGGTGATTGATCCGTCGGCGAAAAAGACGTTTTGTTGGCTGACTATTTCGATACGAACTGGTAGAGGGGGATGAGGGGCCATCAATTCATCTACGATTGCTCATACGCTTTCTAAGCCTTCTCTTTCAACTCCACTTCAAACAGCTTTCCATTCTCCAGCTTCACAATTCTCGCTGGATACTTCCGCACGAGATCGTAGTTGTGGGTGGCCATCAGAATGGCCGTGCCTCGCATGTTGATTCGCCGCAGTAGGTCCATTATTTCGGATGAAGCGTGCGGGTCCAGGTTGCCCGTTGGTTCGTCGGCGAGGAGGAGAGGGGGGGCATTCACCAAGGCTCTCGCGATAACGACGCGTTGTTGCTCGCCGCCCGAAAGTTCGTGGGGCATCTGTCCGCGCTTATGCGTCAGACCTACTTCGGCGAGCGCCTGCAACACCCGCTTTTTGATCTCGCTCCCCTTCGTGTTGGTCACATACAATGCAAATGCCACGTTCTCGTACACGTCCCGATCTTCTAACAGCTTGAAGTCTTGAAAGACGATACCGAGCTTCCGTCGGAGATGGGGGATGTCTCGCGGTTTTGTTCGTTCGGAATCGTACCCCGCCACATGCACCGTCCCCGCGTCGGGCTTCAGATCCATGTACAAAAGCCGCAACAGTGAACTTTTGCCTGCTCCCGTAGGGCCGACGAGGTAAACAAATTCACCGCTCTTCATCGAAAAGTTGAGTCCCGACAGCACCTCCTGTCCGTCGAACGATACAGAGATGTTGCGTAGTTCAATCATCGTTCGTCGCAAATTGAACCGCGAGCTTGATTGCCTCAATCATGCTGGAGATATCTGCTATACCTTTACCTGCGATGTCGTACGCCGTGCCATGATCGGGTGATGTGCGGATGATGTTGAGTCCGGCAGAGAAGTTCACGGCTTTTCCGAAGGAGCTCATCTTCAACGGAATTAAACCTTGGTCGTGATACATCGCTATGATGGCGTCGTAGCGTTTGTAGCGCTTGGTGCCGAAGAATGCATCGGCAGAAAAAGGACCTTCCGCCTTGATTCCCTTCTGTCTGATCTCTTCAATGGCCGGGATGATGATTTCCTGCTCCTCTTTTCCTATCAACCCTCCCTCACCGGCGTGCGGATTGAGCGCGAGGACGGCGACGTTCGGATGTTCAATTCGGAAGTTCTTCGTCAATGCGTCGTGAACAATGGATACTTTCTCGACGATCTTTTCTTTCGTGATACTCTGAGCGGCATCTCTTAGTGCGGTGTGGATCGTTACGAGTCCGACTCGCATCTGCTTCGAAACGAGCATCATCGCAACGCGTTGGGATCGACTGAGCAGTGCAACCATCTCCGTCTGGCCCGGAAAGTTATAGCCCGCGAGATTCAGAGCCTCTTTCGAAACGGGCGATGTGACCATTGCTTGAGTTCGACCGATCACGCAAAGCTCCACTGCCTTCTCGATTGCCACGCCCGCGTTGCGTCCTGCAGCTTTATTGACCGTGCCATATTGGATATCTGCCCAGAGCCCATCGCCTACATCAAGCACGGGCGTTGTTGTGCCGCGCCAGGGGAAGACCGCTTTTTGCAGTGTACGTTTTATCTTGAGTGTTTTGCGTACATGTTCGAAGACGTTCAGCGGACCGACGAGCAAAGGGACGCAGATTCGCCGTACGGCCTGAGTGGCTGCCGATTTTAGTGCCAACTCCGGTCCGATACCGTTGAAATCTCCGATGGTAATGGCGATGAGTGGCTTCACATTTCTTCCGTTTGACTCAGGATGAATGCACCCGATTTTGTGGGATCAATGAAAATGAAGCGCCGTCTGAGATGTTCATACGTCCAGATTTCCGTTGGAGGCCCTCCGGGCTGAAAGATTCTGTTGGTTTCCGTCGGAGCGCCGTATAAGATGAAGATTCTCCCTCGATCCGTTTTATAACCATCCCCCTCGCGAACGCCCGAGTACTTTCGTAAGGCTTCATCGACCCGATAGTAGTACTCTGCCATGATTTCGTTGTATGCAGTTGTCGTATCGGGATCCTTCGCTCGCCAGAAACGATGAAATGCCTCCACGCGTTTGACAATAGTGCCTGAGAGCATTTCATCCATCTGTTCCTTTGTTGCAATGTGCCGGAGGGCATCGATGGCGAGATCGAGATTGTAGAGGGAGAAAGGTCGTTTCGGCCAGATGACACGAAATCGGTGATTCTGTTTTTTCGAATAGGAACCGGCGCTGTACTCGATCGAGAGCGTAAACGCCCCCGGTTCGAGCTTTTCCAGCGGGAGGGGGACATAGAGAACATGCCAGGGACGGCTGGATGAGGCGATGATATACTCCAAACCCTCCTCCTGCTGGATGACCGTCAAGAGGCCTTTCGACATCATGTACTGTGTGCCGGCGAAATTTTGTTTACGCGCCCCAAAGCCCTCAAGCTGACCTTCAAGCGTCCATCGCACCTGCACGAGGTCATTTGTATTCGGATGATAGAGTTGAGAGACAACGCCGCCGCGTCCGCCGTAATGTACATCCCCTCCACGGTTAAGTGGCAGGAACCGTTGCTGTTCCGATGCTGGATCCCGCGGTTGAAGGAAGATCGGGTGGGAAACCTCCATAGGGTCGTAAGATGGTGCTCGCACTTCAATGGATCGGTTGCGTTCCATAAAGGTACGTCCTGATTCGCGGTCATCCAGATTGAAGACTATTTGATAATTGCCCGGCGGGACTATGAAGGAGAAGGCTCCCTGAATGTCGGGTACATGATCCGTTTCGCGGGGAAGCTCTGTGCGTGTGAGCACGATTTTCCGGAGGGTTCGAGCGACGGAGTTGCGCTGCTGGTCCAAGAGTTCAACAGCGAGCTCTCCACGCGCGATGAACTCTTCCTTGTGGTGCTCTGCTTCATTCCGAACAAAGATGAAAAACTGTTGCATGATCCGATAGTGGATGTTCACAATGGCGGAGGCGGAATCGTCTCCGAAGAGTGCAATTGCCTCATATGTTACGGGCTGGGCGACGGCACGGGGAAGATCCTGCAAGTCCATCCCCGCTTCTTGAGAGCGAACGCAATTCGTTGTAATGATCAGAAGCAGCAAAGACGCCACGACGCTTGTCATGATTGCCGTCTTCCAACCTCCCCATGCCGGTTCGCATCGGCTCTGCAAGCGGATGCTCGTTTCAACTTCCCGAAACCTGGCGATTGTAAGACTTATCCCGCTCATTTCCCAGATGCCCTCTCAATAAAACGAATGGATGTTCCGAGAATACGATCCTTCTTCTTCCGTTGAGCATGGTGATGGTAGGAAGAATTCGCTCCTACTTCCACGTGCGGAGGAACTCTGTCAGCAATCGGACTCCGACGCCTGACCCCCCTTTTTGTGTATAGTCACCGGACTCTTCGAGGATGGCTGTTCCGGCGATGTCGAGATGCGCCCATGTATACTCGCCGATGAACTTCCGAAGGAACCAACCAGCGGTGATCGCGCCAGCCCATCGTCCGCCAACATTCTTTACGTCGGCGACGTCACTCTTGATCAATCTCTCGTATTCATCGTACAGCGGCAGAGGCCAGACGCGTTCATAAGTCTTCTCCCCCGCCCGCTTCAGCTGCTCCATCAAACGTTCATCGTTTCCCATCATTCCTGTAGCAACGTGACCGAGAGCGACGACGCAAGCACCTGTCAGCGTTGCAAGGTCGATGACCGCTGCAGGATTGTAACGTGAGGCGTAACCGAGCGCATCGGCCAGAATGAGCCGACCTTCCGCATCCGTATTATCCACTTCCGATGTCTTTCCGTTGTAGTGCCGCAGAATGTCGCCGGGGCGAAGTGCACTTCCGCTCGGCATGTTCTCAACGGCGGGGATAAGTCCTATAAGATGTACCGGGAGTTTCAACCGCGCGACTGCCTCGAACGTCCCGATCACAGCTGCGGCTCCTGACATGTCCATTTTCATTTCCGACATTCCCGACGAGGGTTTGATGGAAATGCCACCGGTATCGAACGTTACCCCCTTGCCCACAAGAACCACTGTTCGATTCGATTTCTTTCCATATTCGAGGATGATGAAGCGGGGAGGACGGACACTCCCTTGACAGACGCCGATGATGCCACCCATGCCGAGTTCTTTGATTTCCCGCTCGTCGAGAACTTGTGCGCTGTAGCCACTTCGTTCAGCGGAGAGTCGTGCTTCTTGTGCCAGCGTTTCAGGATATAAGTCCAATCCGGGCGTGTTGGCAAGATCGCGAGCGAGGAATGTCGCCTCGCACACGATTTGTGCGCGGCGCACAGCTTCTTCGCCTCTCCTCTGATGCTCGCGCCGTTCAGAGACGAGAACGATTTCGCTTAGTTTTGTATCGTCGTTCTCCTTCTTCGTTACATATTTGTCGAACCGATACAAGGACAACATCGCCCCCTCTGCAAGCGCAACGATGGTCTCCTCGACCTTCGAACGTATTGAGGGGAGAAGAAGGGCGAGAGATTGCGTGTGGAGGGTCTGAGCGCTCTTCGCAGCCGACGCGGCAGCCCGCCGAAATCGTTCGAGCGTGACGTTTTTCTTCTCTCCGAGACCAACGAGCAACAGCCGACGTGTCGTTTTCCCTTTTTGGAGATACGTAACCGAGACCTCACCTTGTTTTCCTTTGAAATCGCCTGTATCAATTGCTGGAAACCTTCCGCCAAAGATCTTTGCCAGCGTTGCGGCATCTTTGCGAAGGAGTGCTGCATCTTCATGCAAGAACGCTGCAACGGTATCAGAATCGACGCGATCTGCAGATGTTCGAAGAAAGGTAAGTTTCATACATACCTCATTTGAGATAGAGAGCGCAGCGTTGAAGCACACGCGGAATGCTCTCGAGAAGTGTCGCGCCGGCTATTCGAGCTCCGGCTGCATTCTTATGTCCATTACCTCCAAATTCTTGTGCCAGTTCGTTGATGGCGATATCGCCCTTCGAGCGAAAGCTGATCTTCAGCCCATCTTCGATTTCGGTAAAGAGGAGACCAACACGCACACCGCGCACTTTTAACGTCTCCGCAACAAAACTGTGTGCATCTGCTTCCGTCGTGCCTGTTTGCTCAAAATCCTTTCGGGTCAATACCATGTACGCCACCATTCCGTTGTGGTCGGTCGTGAGGCTTCCAAGAGCACGGGCCAGCAATTGCACAGTTCCGAGGGATAGCTGCTCGTAGTGTTCTTGGTAGACTGCTACCGGATCTGCTCCTCGATCAATGAGGTCGGCGACGATGCGGTGGAGCTCCGCGTCGGTCTTCGGGAACCGGAAGGAACCGGTGTCGGTCATAATCGCTGCATAGAGGTCTTGTGCGATCTCGGGCGTTATGGAATCCGGATCGAAGGCACGCATCCAGTGTGTAAGAATTTCACCCGTCGCGGCCGCTTCTTCGTCGATCAAATACAGATTGGCAAATTCTTCTCTGTTCAGATGGTGATCGATGCACACTTTGACGGCCGAACTTGCGAGGACATGCGGTTTGAGACGGTCCAATCGGTCGGTCTGATTGGTATCGAGGACGATGATCGTCTGGATGGATGCAAAGAGTTGTACGTGCTTTGCCGGATTGAATTCTTCTGCGCGCCGATGTGGATCGAGGAAGAGGCAGTTAGGAGGCGTTGCGTTCGGATTGAGAATGTGGACCTCTTTGCCGCGGCCGATGAGATACGCCCCAAGGGCTAACTCACTCCCGAGCCCGTCGGCATCGGGATTGAGATGGGTGGTGAGAAGAAATCGTTGATGTTGTTCCAGAATGGAATAGAGTTGCGAGAACGCTTCGATCACAAAAGATCCTTTGTCGTTGCTTTGCGCCGTTCGGGAATAAAAAAGGTGTGACTGCTTTGATCAGTCACACCTCGATGTTGTACACGGCTTCGTTCACTGAACGACCCACGTGTCTCCGGAATTCAGCAACTTCACCATATCTCCCTCTCCTCGTTTTTCTTTCGCGAAAGCGATCTGCCGTGCCATCTCTTCTTCGTACACGGGCCGGTCGATGGCGAGGAATATACCGACAGGCCGCGGCATGCCCGGTTTGTAAGTCATGTCCGCAAGGATGAAGGAAAGGGTCGTATCCTTCTCGTTATGAACGAGGAGATCGTTAACTGACCACTTGCCATCCTTCAAGGAGACGACTTCGGGTGAGAAGCCGTTCATGCGTATACCTTTGTCCTTTTCCTTTCCGAAGACCAGGGGTTTGCCGTGCTCAAGGAATACGACGCTGTCGTCTTTTGTGTCCTTCTCCGTGAACTGGAAGAAGGCGCCGTCATTGAAGACGTTGCAGTTCTGGTAGATTTCAACAAACGATGTTCCTTTGTGTTCGGCCGCCCGCTTGATGGTGGATTGCATATGTTTTGGATCGCGATCGAGCGTACGTGCGACGAATGTTGCACTTGAGCCGAGCGCTAGAGCGGCCGGATTGAACGGATAGTCCAACGAACCGTACGGTGACGATTTCGTAATCTTTCCCTTCTCCGATGTGGGGGAATACTGACCTTTCGTGAGGCCGTAAATCTGGTTGTTGAAGAGCAGGATGTTGATGTCGAGATTGCGACGGAGGATGTGGATCATATGGTTTCCACCGATGCTGAGTCCATCCCCGTCGCCCGTGACGACCCACACGGAGAGATCGGGTCGCGCCATTTTAAGCCCCGAGGCAATGGCGGGGGCTCTTCCATGGATGCCATGGAAGCCATAGGTGTTCATATAGTACGGAAAGCGGCTGGAACAGCCGATGCCGGAGATGAAGACCATTTGATGGCGCGGAATTCCGAGATCGGGCATGACGCGCTGTGTTTGCGCGAGAATGGAGTAGTCACCACAACCCGGACACCATCTGACGTCCTGATCACTTTGAAAGTCTTTTGCCGTCAGCTTTTGGTTGGTTGCAGGGGGCACTGCTTTGAGTATTTCTTCTACGAGTGTGCTCATCACTTGCCTTTCAGGATTTCATCAATCTTGTTCTCAATTTCAATGGCTTTGAAGGGAAGACCCTGCACCTTGTTGAGGCCGAGAGCAGGCACAAGGTATTTTGCCCGCAATACTTTGATCAATTGACCGAGGTTGAGCTCGGGGACCAACACGTGCTTGAACTTATAGAGGATCTCACCCACATTCTTCGGCATGGGATTCAACCAACGGAGATGGAGATGTGAGACAGAATTGCCGCGTTGCCGATGACGCGCCACCGCGCTCTTGATCGCTCCATACGTTCCGCCCCATCCGACAACGAGAATGTCGCCGGATTCATCTCCTTCCACTTGAGCGAGCGGGACGTCGTTAGCGATCCGCTCCACCTTCTCAGCACGCAACCGAACCATGAAATCGTGATTCAGCGGTTCGTAGTTGACGTTCCCGGTGATGTGTTGCTTCTCAAGCCCACCGATGCGGTGTTCAAGTCCCGGTGTGCCCGGAATGGCCCAAGGACGGGAAAGCGTTTTTTCATCCCGCAAGTAGGGGAAGAATCCTTCTTTCTCCGTCCGGAATGTCGGGGAGATGTCCGGCAGCTGGTTGAAGTCAGGTATCAACCAAGGTTCGGAGCCGTTGCCGAGATAACCGTCGGAGAGACAGAACACGGGAGTCATATACTTTAAAGCGATGCGACAAGCCTCGAAAGCCGCGTCGAAGCAATCCGCGGGGGTTGCAGCCGCGATAACAGGTACGGGGGCTTCACCATTACGGCCGTAAAGTGCCTGGAGGAGGTCTGCTTGCTCGGTTTTGGTAGGAAGTCCTGTACTTGGACCCCCGCGCTGGATGTTGCAGATGACAAGGGGAAGCTCCACCATGACGGCGAGTCCGATTGCTTCGGTCTTGAGTGCCACCCCCGGACCCGATGTCGTGGTAACGCCAAGCGCACCTCCAAACGAGGCTCCGATTGCCGACGTGATTCCTGCAATCTCGTCTTCGGCCTGAAATGTTTTCACCCCGTAATTCTTGTAGAGCGAAAGTTCATGGAGCACGTCACTCGCCGGGGTGATGGGGTAACTTCCGAGGAAGAGATCGAGCTTGGCTTTCTGAGCGGCGGCCATAAGTCCCCACGCCAGGGCTTGGTTGCCGGTAATGTTGCGATAGCGACCGGGGGGAAGCTTGGCGGGACCTACCTCATAGCGGACAGAGAATATCTCGGTGGTCTCACTATAATTCCATCCTGCCTTCAGGACGCGCAAGTTTGCTTCCATAATCTCCGGCTTGTTGGAAAACTTGCTCTTAATCCATTCGATCGTAGGTTCCATGGGACGATTGTACATCCAGTACATCATCCCGAGTGCAAAGAAGTTCTTCGAGCGGTCTACAAGCTTGCTCGAGAGGTTCATGTCTTGGAGCGCCAACGCGGTCAATTTCGTGATGTCCACGGCGTAGAGGCGATACTTGTCCAGCGAGCCGTCGGTGAGAGGATTACTTGTATAGCCGGCCAGCTTGAGATTCTTATCATTGAAGCCCTCGGTATTGGCGATGATCGTGCCCCCGTCGACGAGACTTCCGAGATTGACCTTCAGCGCGGCGGCGTTCATGGCGACGAGCACGTCGCACTGATCGCCCGGAGTATTGATTTCGGTACTCCCGAAATGGATCTGAAAGCCCGAAACGCCGAACAACGTTCCGGCCGGAGCACGTATTTCCGCCGGATAGTCGGGGAGGGTGCTGAGGTCATTTCCGAGAATTGCAGTTGTATTGGTGAATTGAGTTCCGGTGAGCTGCATTCCGTCGCCGGAATCTCCTGCGAAGCGAATGGTCACTTCCTCAAGGTTTTGAACGGTCTTTTCTGGCATAACGCCACTGTTCCCTTACGGTGTAAGAAGTTGCAGAAAAATTCAAGAATTGCAGACTAAAATACTCAATTTTTGTTCCAAAAGTCAAATAAGTGTCCGTCTTCTCAACATTAAAAGATGCTCGTCGGTTCTCTCAAAAATGAGAAAGCCCATCCTCGAAGATGGGCTTCCGATATAGAGGTAGGCATAAAAAGGTTACTCACGCACAACCCACACCTTCACCTTGCCGATGACCCCACCGGCCAACTTCACCGGAACGGTGTAGATGCCGAGCGCTTTGATAGAATCCTCCAGCTCGATTTGTCTCTTATCGAGCTCGATCCCTTTTTCTTTGAGCGCATCAGCGATCATCTGTGAGGTGACGGAACCGAAGAGCTTGTCCTCTTCACCCACCTTCATTTGGATTGTGATGGAGACTTTCTCCAGCTCAGCTGCGAGCTTTTCCGAAGTACGCTTTTCCTTCTCTGTTCGCTTCACGTGCTGTTTCTTTTCTTCCTCCAAACGACGCATGCTGCTTTCGGTCGCCTGGTAGGCGATGTGACGCGGAATGAGGTAATTCCGTGCGTATCCGTCCTTGACCTCAACCACGTCCCCGATGCGACCCAGCTGCTCGAAATCTTGACGTAAAATGACTTTCATATTCGTTTCCTTCAATCAGATCGTTACGTAGAGGGTTGATTTACTTGACGGCATCCGCCACAAAGGGGAGCAACGCCATATGACGCGCTCGCTTGATAGCCGTCACGAGCATCCGTTGATGACGAGCGCAGGTACCGGTAATGCGCTTTGGAATGATGCGTCCCTGTTCCGAGACGAAGCGTTGCAGCTTCTTTTCGTTTTTGTAATCGATATAGTTTTCTTTGTTATCACAGAACCGACATGTCCGCTTCTTACGTGCTTGTGCAGCTTGTCCGCGCCGTTCCGGTCTGTTTGAGTGTCGTGTATACGCCATCGTTGATTTTCCTTTTCAAGATTGAGTGTCGTTTTTCGTAGATGGAGAACGAGCTTAGGAGGCGCTCGTCTCCTTTGTCGCTTCTCGCTCCTTCAGCGTTTTGGACGAAGAGGGATGCGTTTCAGTCGATTTGGCAGAGTTTGCCTCAGCGGTCGCGGCAGGTTCTGTTACGAGCGTTCCCGCTGCCGACCGTGCTTTGAGAGCGTTCTTATCCAACACGATGGTGAGGTAACGAAGGATGTTTTCATCCAGGAAGTAATGACGCTCAAGCTTGGCAATGAGTTCACCCGGTGCAGCGAATTCGATCACAACGTAGAAGCCGTTGTTTTTGTTTTGGATTGGGTACGCAAAACGCTTGCGTCCCCATTTGACCACTTCGCGTATCTCGCCGCCGTTCTTGGTAATGACTTCCTTGACCTTCTCGATCACACCGTCGATTTGTGGATCGTCAAGCGAGACGTTGACGATGAACGTTGTCTCGTAGATGCGTTTGGTGGACATGATATCTCTCCCTTTGGACGTTGAATGATGCGGCCCTAGCCGGTTACAAAACGGTAGAGCAGGGGTTTGTTGAATAGTTGCGTTGTGCTATGATATGTGACACGATAGATTTTGCCTCGTCGTCTTTTCTTATCTGACCAGCAGGGGAGCGATGACGAGCGACACGACAGACATCAATTTGATCAGAATGTTCATTGACGGACCCGACGTGTCTTTGAAGGGATCGCCGACGGTATCTCCAACGACTGCTGCTTTATGCGCATCCGATCCCTTTCGCTCTCCCTCCACTTCTCCTTTCTCGATAGCCTTCTTTGCGTTATCCCACGCACCGCCGGCATTGGCCATCAACAGCGCAAGCAGAACGCCGGTAACCGTTGCACCGGCCAACATTCCACCAAGGGCTGCTGGTCCCAACAGGAATCCAACAACAACAGGTGCCACCACGGCCGAGATGCCGGGAAGTATCATTTCTTTCAACGCTGCAGCTGTTGAGATATCGACGCAACGCGCCGCATCGGGACGAACACCTTCTTTGCCCTCGAGGAGGCCGGGGATTTCCCGAAATTGTCTGCGAATCTCATCGACCATTTTGCCGGCGGCACGTCCAACCGAGGTCATGGTGAGCGCTGCGATGAAGAAGGGAAGAATGCCGCCAACGAACATACCGATCACCACGTCAGGATCGGTAACGATGATCTGCAGTGGCGTCTCACCTTGGGCCAGGAAAGTGGCATAGCGTTTCCATTCTCCCGTCAGCTCTGTCGCTGATGCTTTGAGCTCCTGCAACCGTGCCATGATTCCTGCATCGACCGCTTGTGAGTAAGCTGCGAAAAGTGCGAGAGCGGTCAAGGCAGCGGATCCGATCGCGAATCCCTTTCCGATCGCGGCGGTTGTGTTCCCCAGAGAATCGAGGCCGTCGGTAATCTTACGTACTTCAGGACCGAGTCCGGACATCTCCGAAATTCCACCTGCATTATCGGCGATCGGACCGTAGGCATCGACCGACATGGTAATTCCGACGGTTGCAAGCATGCCGACTGCTGCAATACCGATGCCGTAGAGACCGGCCACGTCGTTCGAAACATAAATCGCAACGCAGATGGCGATAACAGGTAATGCGGTCGATTCTAAACCCACGGCAAGTCCATGGATAATGTTTGTGGCCGTCCCCGTTTTACTTGCAAGGCCGATGCGGTGAATGGGGGGGCCGGAGGTGTAGTACTCTGTGATAAGTCCAATCAGGATTCCGCCAATTGTTCCGAAGAAAATCGCCCAGAAGACGTTGTTGCTTACGTCGTACGAACGGACGGTCCACAAACTTCCGAGAAGGAATACACCTGCAGCGATGAAGGTGGAATATCGCAACGCAGCGGCAGGGGAGAACCGCTTGAGCACACGCATCGAGCCAATCCCGACGAAAGAGGCTAGCAAACCGATAGAGGCGAGGATCAACGGAAGCGCCATCAGGATGCTCTTGATCGCGTCGTCTCCAACCGCCGGCGTGGCTTTCAGAAGGCTCAGTCCTTCGGGAACGAGGGTCGCTCCAATGGCAATTGTGGCGACGATTGATCCGACGTACGACTCGAAGATGTCTGCCCCCATGCCGGCTACGTCACCGACGTTATCACCGACATTGTCTGCGATGACGCCGGGGTTGCGGGGATCGTCTTCAGGAATGCCGGCCTCGACCTTCCCCACGAGATCCGCACCAACGTCAGCGGCTTTTGTGTAGATGCCTCCTCCCACGCGCGCAAATAGTGCAATGGAGCTCGCTCCCATAGCAAACCCGTTAATGATGTTTGCCTCCGTCACGTTGCCAAAGAACAGATAGAAGATGCCGACACCGATCAATCCAAGACTTGCAACACTCACACCCATCACGGCGCCACCATCGAAGGCGGTGAGGAGTGCTTTTCCCTGACCTGAGCTGCGCGCGGCTTCCGCGGTGCGTACGTTCGCTTTCGTTGCGGCCTGCATGCCGAAGAACCCGGCCAGCACCGAGCACGTTGCGCCGCTGAGGAACGCTATCGCTGTCATCCACCCAAGGAAAGAGCCGAGCAGCAGTCCAACGACGAGGACGAAAAAGACGAGGACGGCATATTCACGACGAAGGAACGCCATCGCGCCAACGTGGATCTGTTCAGCAAGCTCTTGCATGCGTGGCGTGCCTGAAGGAAGTCGTTTGATGCTGTAATAGATTACAAACGCCAACAATAGACCCAACGCTCCTGCCACAGGAACCCATTGAACGAGCTGGTCCATAAGAATGCGCTTCTCCTATCCGAGTTTAGAATTGAAGAGATTCATAGCCGGTGTCAATCCTCTCTGCACAAACGTGAGACACGCTTCCTTCGCCCGACGTTTCATTGCCTCCACCGCGGGGAGTTCTTCCCGGGTGAAAGGTTCGAGCACATACGTCGCCATCAGAGATTTGTCCTTCGGAGTCGAAGCTGAGGCGATACCGCAACGCAACCGAGGAAATTGGTCGGATTGCAGATGGTAAATGATGGAATACAGCCCGTTATGTCCGCCATCGCTGCCTCGAGGACGGAGTCGTAACTGGCCTAACGGGAGCTGAAAATCGTCGCACACGATGAGCAGTCGCTCGATGGGTATCTTGTACTCTTCCTGGACATCGAGCACAGCTGAACCGCTCTCGTTCATGTATGTGAGCGGCTTGATGAGGATAAGAGGGCGGTCATCGACCGTCCCGGTTGCCAGAAGGTACTCGCCTTTCCCTGCCTTAAAGCGAAGGTGCAACGCGTTCGCGATCTCATCGGCGACATCAAAACCGAGGTTATGTCGTGTCCCCTCGTACTGACTGCCTGGATTGCCAAGTCCCACGATGCAGTGCATGGAGCGGAGGGAGGATTACTTCTTCTCCTCCGCGGCGCCCTCCGCACCTTCCTCGGGCTTCTTGCCCTTCGCGATGACCTCAGGCTCGGCGGGGGCAGCTTCGACGGCCGCGGCCTCCGCTGGTGTCTCCTTCAGAACCGTCGGCGGCACGACCGCTACGACGGCGCTCTGCTCATTCTCCAGAATCTTCACGTTCGGCACGGAGAGATCGCTGACGTGAATCGAGCGATTAATCTCGAGCGACTCCACATTGACCTCGATGTGGTCCGGGATGTGTTTGGGCAAGCACGATACGCGAAGCTTGTGAATAATATGCTGCAGGATGCCTCCATCGCGCACACCTTTGGCTGTTCCGACGACCGTGACGGGGACTTCGAGAGTCAGTTCCTCGTCCTGATTGAGTCCGAAAAGATCGAAGTGTACAGGCCGATCGGTCACGGGATCGAACTGAACATCGCGCAAGATACACGCGTGGTTCGAACCGTCATCCAATTTCAGGTTAATGACGTGCGTTGCGGTCGTCCGGTAAAGCGGTTGCAGCGCCAGCTCACCCATCGCAATCGGTATGTTCTTCTGTCCGTGGCCATAGTAGATGCCGGGAACCAAACCTTTCGCGCGAAGGTTTTTGACCTTCTTGCCGAGTTCGGTACGAATGGTGGCCGTAAGGGTAATTTCTGACATGTGACTTCTCCTCAGTTGCTAGTAACCTTTGTCTTTGTCTACGTCAAACAGTGAGCTGATGGATTGATTGTTATGTGTTCGAATAATTGCTTCCGCGAAAAGTTTCGCGACCGAACGGAACTCTATTTTTGGAGACTGCTCGCGTACGACGATCGAGTCCGTCACAACAAGACTTTTCACCTCCGACGCGTCGATGCGCTCGATTGCCTTTCCCGACAGGATCGGATGCGTACAGGCACCGTAGACATCCTTTGCCCCATGCTGTTTCACGGCAGCGACGGCGTTGACGAACGTTCCCGCGGTGTCGATCAGATCGTCGACGATCAGCACATTCTTCCCCTCGACGTTTCCGATGACGTTCATCACTTCAACCTCGTTGGCGCGAGGGCGCCGCTTGTCGATCAGAATAAGATCCGCTTCGAGTCGCTTGGCGTACGAACGTGCGATCTTGATGCCGCCGACATCCGGCGAGACGACAGCGAGGTTCGGAATGTTCTTCTTCCGGAAGTAATCCGAGAAAACTGCCGAGGCATACAAGTGATCCAACGGAATATCAAAGAATCCCTGAATCTGCGCGGCGTGCAAATCCATCGTGATGACGCGATCGGCACCAGCAGTCACGATCAAGTTTGCGGCGAGTTTCGCTGTTATCGAAACACGCGGTTGATCCTTTCTATCCTGGCGCCCATACCCGTAGTAGGGTATGACGGCGGTAATTCGTTTTGCCGACGCACGTCGAGCAGCGTCAATCAGGATCAAAAGCTCCAGCAAGTTTTCTGCTGGAGGGGGTGTCGGCTGGACAATGAAAACATCGTCCCCGCGGATGTTGTCGCTGTACTTCACCCATATCTCACCGTCACTGAAATTCTTGATTTCAAGCTGTCCTAACTCAACCCCTGCTTCTTTCGAAATCCGTTCTGCGAGTGGACGATTTGCGCGTCCGGAGAAAATCTTCAGTTTGCTCATGCGGGGGATGGAAGTGAAAGTTTGCTGTACGATTCGAAAGAGCGTCCCCGGGTCTCACTCCGCTTGCGGCAGAGAATTTAGACGAGATGCCTTACCGCTTTTGCTACATCCCGTGTATCAACATATTTCTCGGTCAACCTGTATTGTCAAAGCTGGGGTGCCAGGATTCGAACCTGGGAATGGCGGCTCCAAAGGCCGCTGCCTTACCGCTTGGCTACACCCCAAGCTATCCGAACTCTCTCCGACGAAGCACCTCCGGTCACAAAAAAACAAAGCCCAATTCCTAAAGAATTGGGCTTTAAAGATAGAGAATTTATCCCCCTAAGTCAACGATTTTTTAAGGTGTTACGGTGATCGTCGATCTACCGCGGCTGGGGTAAAAAGAGAACCGCGTTGAGAAGTAATTTTGGCAAGGATGTCCAGAACATACGGAACGTGACCGATTCTGCAAAGAGAACGACCTTCCCCCGACCCACATCAAAGGCCAGGATGTAACCCGAATCGGCAATGCGTTTCGCTTTTTCAGCCGTTACATACCCGCTCACCTGCACGGTGTCTTTGGTGAAGCGTCCCACGTTGAAACCCGATTCCGCAAGCTCAAACGGTTCGCCGTTTCCTTTCAAGACAAACAGTTCACGTGGCATTCCGAAACCTATCGGATGGGTTGTATCGATGATCGCCTTGAAGATCGTTCCCGGAATGTGCTCGAGTCGTTCCAACTCCGAAAGTTCAAACGCCGTCAACCGCTTCCGACGCTCTTTTCGTGCCTTCTCTTCTTCCTTTTCCTCTTTTGTCTTTTCCTCCTCTTTCTTCTCCGATTTCAGCACAGCAGCCGTTAGACCGGACTTCGACTTCGTGAAGAATCTCGCAGCGCTTTCCACTCCGACGAGGATACCTCCCGATTCAACCCAGCGCTTCAACTTGGCGATTCGTGCACTGTCGAACACAGACTGATACTGACCACCATCGGGGAAGACGAGGACATCGTATCGAAATAAATCGATATCGGTCAGCTCAGATGCGCGAATCGAGGTGGTGGGGATTTCAAATTCATGATCGAACAAATGCCAAAGCTCTCCATAATCGTTTGCAAAGGTCGGGGGCCCACCGACGATCGCGATTTCTGAACTCTTAATAGGGCGCACGCGGTTTGATCCGAGACTGATTCCCTTCTCCGCCATGCCGGTGTTGGTTGCATAAACATCGACACCATATTCACGTGCGAGGTCGGCAATATCGTCATGAAGCGACTGTTCGTTTGAGCCGACAGCAGCGATGACGGTACCTTCACCGAAGTATTTCCCCATCATCTCGAACGGTCGTGTGGCAACTGTGAGGCGGTACTTCTTCTGCAACAGTTGCCAGACAAGTTTTGCTGCATCGGAGCGCTCCCATGGTATCAGATACGCGTATCTTGCTTTTCTACCTATGATGCCACCAACCATCGCGGGTGGAGAATCCAATTTCGCAAGTGAAGAGGGGGGTGACGATTCCGTTGTGAATGCCTGAACGCCGTATGCGACGGGGAGGGACCAGGCTGAGACATCGTAAAAAAATGTGTCGCGCGCGATTGCGACTGGTTCCAAAAGTGCATTGGCAAGTCGGCTGTGCGGTTGTCGGAGGGAGATGACATACGTTCCTTTCGGAAACAACTCGCTCCTCGAGCTCTTGGAGTAGAACGGTGTGGCTTGAATCCGCACATCGCTTTGCAGGCGATGCACTTCGACTCCCTGTTTGAGAAGAAGTGAGATGAGCTTCGCTGCCCGGTTGGGGTCGACTCCTTCTTTGAGGAGATAGGCTTTTACCTTTCCATCATGGTGAAGTCCTGTTTGCCAGAATTTTACAAAGTCCCTGAGTCGTTCGGTGCGGTGGCTTACTGACGTTTCGAGCGTTGCGATGCTGGTTATGAAATGATTCCTTGCACGCTCGCGTAGGGTGAGAATCTCCCCGCTCGGTTTCCGGATGGCGAGTCCGGCGCGACCATGTCCGGCTTGCTCATACGTCATGCCGATCGCACCGTTGAACGTTGGCCACGAGTCGCCGTAGCCGGGGTAAAACATATCGAAATCTTCCCCAACGTAGTACGGAATTCCCAACTTATCGAATGCTTCGGCATTGCCTTTTCCAAAAATCCTTCCCCATTTCTTGACGTCATCCGGCAGGGTCTCGTGGAACGGTGGAGCGGCCGGGAAGAAAAAGTAGGTACTCGTGTAGCTCATCTCATGATAATCCACGTGGACGTGGGGCATCCAATCACGGTAGAACGCGACGCGGGCTGCTGTCTCTTTCTGTGTGAGCCACGAAAGGTCTCGATTCAAGTCGAAGTAGTAGTGGTTGGTACGTCCGCCGGGCCACGGTTCACTGTGTTCCATTGCATCTGGATTCGCGTTCAATTTTTTGCCTACGGTAGATTGAAACCACTGCACATAGCGCTCACGACCGTCCGGATTGACAAGGGGGTCGAGGATGACAAGGCACTGCTCAAGAATCGCGAGGGTTCGATGATCAGTACCGGCGCAGAGCTGGTATGCCACCTGCATGGCGGCTTCTGTAGAAGAGGACTCGTTGCCATGAACTCCGTACGAAAAATAGACAATCACGGGAAGGGAGTGAATCAGGGCATCCAGCTCTTGTTGCGTGCCAATGAGCCGCGGATCGGTCAGTTTCTTATTTGCCTGCTTGATCTCTTCAAGCCGCGAAAGATTGGTGGGATTTGAGATGATAAGCGTTCGAAGAGGTCGGCCCTCATACGTTTCACCGTACGTGATCATCTTAACTCGGTCGCTCGTGGAGGAAAGCTTCTCAAGATATCGTTCGAGATTGCGATAGTCGGTAAAGCGTTGACCTATTTCGTACCCCAGGAAAGCTGCCGGTGAGGGAATGTTCGTTGCATACGTTCCCTCGGGGTAAAACTCGATGAACTCCTGTGAGAGTGAGAGACAGGTGAACGTGCAAAGTAGTATGATCAAACGCATAGTACCTCCAAAAACATTTTCGCTCAATTTATCGGAAATTGCATGAATAGCAACAAGCCTACGGCTAAGCGATCCGGTGGAGTTGTTTCCTGGTCCGGTGTTTCCATGCATTTCATGGGGTCAGAGCTTCAACGAGGAAGTTGATTTTCCATCGACATTTCTTTAATATGCGGCTGCTCATTTCAGGAGGCGCAATGTCAGAAGTTCGATCGCTCTCAATTGGAAGATACCTCAGTCTCGCCAGCAATCATCTCGTTGCTCGCACGTTTTGGATCGCGACCTTTGCCATTCTCACGGCACTTGGTGCACAGGTGGAGATACCTCATCAACCGGTGCCATTCACGCTTCAGACGTTTTTCGTTCTCTTAGCTGGTGCGTTGCTTGGTCCGCGAAATGGATTCTTGAGCATGAGCTTATATCTCTTGCTCGGTATCTCCGGTCTCCCCGTCTTTTCAGGAGGAGGATTTGGATTTGCACGGATTGTCGGACCTACCGGAGGGTATCTCCTTGCCTTCCCTCTGGCCGCTTTCGTGATTGGTTGGTTCATATCTTTGCGCGGTCGCATTCTCCCATTGATTCCACAATCGGTGAAGGGAGTTGGTGGATATGGCTGGACGCTCGTTTCGATGCTCGCGGGCTTGTTGCTCATTTTCGCGTGCGGCACATTCCAACTGAATGCCGTTTACTTTAACGACTGGGCTTCCGCGTTTCAGGCGGGCTTTCTGATCTTCTCTTGGTGGGATGTGCTAAAGTTGGTTGCGGCTACGGCCATCGCTCAGGAATTCCTGAAGAGAATCGATTCAAAGCCGCAATGAAGGGTAAAAGGAGGCTTGATAACGAACAGGTCGGTGCTATGCCTACCTTATTTGGTTTCTTAGATTTGATTTAGTTTTAATGAAGAGAGCACATCTGCTTATTGTTTGACAAAATCGTCTTAAGAATTGTCTACGATATCCCTCCTTTCTTTCTTCTCTCTTCGATAAATGCCTTGATCCGTATCTCCAGTGAGTGGACGGTTTGAAGGAACGCAGCAAGTCGCTCTTCCTCCGTCCCCATTACGAAGCTTGGATCCGGTGTGCTCCAATGAAGTCTCTCGGCGTTGCCGGGGAAGACGGGACATTCCTGATTGGCTTCATCGCATACCGTTATCACAACGTCGAACTCTTTGTCACGAAAGAGATCGAGCGATTTGGACTTGTGTGTGGAGATATCGATCCCACGCTGGCGCATGGCCTGAATGGCGAGGGGATGCACGAGTCCGGCAGGATGAGTTCCGGCACTGACAACTTCAAAGGCGGCACCGCCAAGGGCGCGCAACAGTCCTTCGGCAATCTGGCTTCTCGCTGAATTGCCGGTGCAGAGGATTAAAACTCGATCGCTTTCCATCCCCACCTCAAAACAAAAGAAACGATTCCCACTTTTGGAATAGTTCGGCTGTTGCTTTGACATCTCCGAGGCAATATTCCCCAATCTCGCGATACCTTCTCTCTTGATAGAGTTTATCCAAATCGAGGCCCGTGATACCGCGCGACTTCGGACTTTCGATTCCGAACGATTTGCAGTAGAAATCAAGACTGAATTTTCGGAATGCGCCGTAAAAGGTGAACTGCTCAAGAAGGTCGCAGTGAACGGTCGCATCGTACCGGTATGGCATGAGATTCCGGGAGGGTCGAATGCCCAGGATGGCGGATCGCAACATCAAGAAGGGACAATCGAATCCCCGACCATTGAACGTAATGAACTGATGGTACTTTGCCACATCTTCCCAGAATCGCGCGAGCATCTCTGATTCGGTTCCCGACATGTACTGTACGCTGCCATCGGCAGAAGTTTCATTCAGGCGTTCCTCCGATTTAAACAGTACCTTCCCTTTGCTGGTGTCGGGATTCCACATGCCGATGGCGAGGAGGTGGGCGGTGGTTGGGAAGAGATTCATTTTTTGAATGGCCTCGATCCGTTCCTCTTCTGTACGGGCGAATTTCAGAAGATACGTCTGTTGACGTTCGTCGAAGGATTCGAGCGGATACGCGAGCGTTTCAATATCGATGACGACACGAGACATGGCAGAAGGGGGAGTGGCGAATAAATGAGGGTGCGGGTTTGGCCGCGAGTTCACACGTTCGCTCGAGGTGGACGGTTTGGTCTTGGCCGATGATCAGCTGTGATCGATACGGGCGATTTCATCATATTTCCATATCAAGAGGTGGCGTACAGCATTCGAACGGTCTTCACGGCGACGTCCGGTGAAAATCCGCGTCGCAAGAGGTAGTCGACCAGCCGTTTGTGCTGGCGCGTCGGTTCGAGTTTTTCGAACCGCTCTTTGGATCGCTTCAGCTTTCGTTCAAGGAGTTTCGTTGCTGCTTCCTGTTCGTCTTGGTCGGAGATATACTCGCGCAGCACGCGCTCGATCATCTGTGGCGTGATTCCTTTTTCGAGAAGCTTGCGTCGCATCATAGATTTTCCCATCGGCTTTCCGCGCAGCTTGTCGCGCACAAACATCCGGGCAAATTCCATGTCGTTGATCAGTTTAAGTCCTGTCAGGTGATCTGTCACTTTCTTCGCGAGCGCCGTCGAGTACCCCTTGCTCAACAACTTGTTGACGATTTCCTTGGTGCTGCGGGGACGATAGGAGAGGAAATTGATGGCGATACTTTTCGCACGTTCGAACGCCTCTGCAGATGCAATGAGTTCAACGGTCTTCTCATCGATGCGCTGACCAGAGTGGAGTCCGAACTTGCGAAGCACATCCTCGCTCACGTCAAACGCAAGTGCTTCATCGATGTAGATGGCGTACCCTTGCCGCTGGGAGCGGCTCCGCAGGATCTTCGTGATGAGCATGGTTAGTTCTTTGCGGGTTTCTTTGTCGCGGATGGGGGTTCCGGTTTCGCTGCTGGAGGGGCTCCGTTTTCAGAGATCAGACCAAGTTTCTTTCGGAGGACGAGATCGATCTCTTTCACGAGTCCGGCATTTCCTTGCAAGAACGCCTTCACGGCATCCCGCCCTTGTCCGATACG
>JBGFRO010000013.1:0-63727 GCA_041695085.1 Bacteroidota bacterium
AGTGTTTCACTATTCGAAAAAACCCCGATAGATCAAGCATTTACACCTATCGAACCGCAAAATGTCAGTCTCTATCCCAGCAACCAATTGAATCTCTTTGACTTATAGTTGGACACTACTGGCATCGATTCATAGATGAAGGAGGCGGAGTAGAACATCATCAGCACTCCGCTGAGGGGAAGTACGAGATAGACGTACCCTAACTGAATTTGCAGCGCGGCGGAGATCTGGCGAAGCGTCAGCGTGAGTCCGACAAGTTCGAGTCCGCCGATCAAAACGACAAACAAGGCAAACAGAAAGATGGCAGTCTGGATGATAATCTCCAACACGATACGTTTTTTTCCCTTGAGCATCATCGGTACAAGGTCGATGGCAAGATGCATCTTCTTTCCCACGGCATACGCTCCTCCAAGGAGTCCGAGCCACACGAGAAGATAGCGCGCGAGTTCTTCTGTGTAGGAACTTGGGTCCCGCAAGATGAAGCGCGTGAAGACTTGCCAGAGGACATTCAGTGTCATCGTCCCCAGCACGAGAATCAGCATCCATTCTACTCCTTTATCGACGGCGGATCGAAAACGGTCGAGCGTCATTGCACACCTCGAATTCTCTCAATGAGCTGATAGATGGGAGGGTCGGAAGCATACTCTTCGTACATTGGGCGCACTTTCTCTGCAAAGACCGAGCGATCGGGGTGATAGATTGTGACGCCGGCCTCGGCAACTTTTTTCAGAGCTTCGGCAGTGGCCTCACGCCAGCTCACCTTTTGCACCTCCTCCGACTCCCGTGCCGCCTGCTGCAGGATCTGCTGTTCTTCATCCGTCAGCGACTCCCACACCACCGTGCTGATGATGATAACGTCGGGCACGGAAGTATGTTCATTCAGCGAATAGAATTTGCACACCTCATAATGCCGAGAGGTGTAGAAGGTAGGCGGATTATTCTCCGCGCCATCGACGACACCTTGCTGAAGCGCGGTGTACAGTTCTCCCCACGCAATGGGAGTGGCGGAACCGCCGAGCGCCTGAATCATCTTGATGGATGTCGCACTTTCTTGAACGCGAATCTTTAACCCGGCCAGATCCGCAGGCGTCAGGATCGGTTTCGTCTTGGTATAGAAACTCCGACTGCCCGCGTCAAGGTAGACCAATCCCCGCATTCTGAACGGCTGTGTCTCCAGCAAGAGGTTCTGTCCTATTTCACCATCCAAGACTTTGAAGCGATGTTCCTCGTCCCGGAAAAGATACGGCAGGCTGAATACCTTGAACGAAGGAGCAAATCCCTCCAACACGCTGGATGACACCTTCGTCATCGCCAAGCTTCCAATCTGCACAAGCTCCAAACACTCGCGCTCGGTGCCGAGTTGTCCGCTTGGATAGATGTCGATTCTCATCCGACCGCCGGACCGCTCGTACACCAGTTTCGCCATATGTTCCATCGAAGTGTGGACGGGGTGCGTGCGATCGAGGCCGTGCGCGAGCTTCAGGATCGTGACGTCGCTCGCCGTCCTGCATCCGAAAACGGCGAACACGTACACGACAATGACAAGGTAAATTATTCGGTGACGGAGTGTTTTGATCATGGGGTTTCGTGCATCAAGCAAGGGAAGCGGGAGTTTCCTTCGTCGTGTCTGCGTACTTTTCCTTCAGGGTCGTCCCAAGAAAGAGCGGCATGAGATGACGCTCATACAAGTTGCGTGTGACATTTGCTTCAATCGTTTCGCGATGAAGGTGGAGAAGATTCCGAAACCTTGGACCCTTATCCGCTGCCACGCGGAACGCAATGTGCACGAGCTGTCGGAATTGGGAATTGAAGCGGGGGGACGATTGATCGTGCGTCAACGTCTCGACAAACTCCCTTGCGCTCCATGTAGCGACGTTGTTCGGATTGGGAAGGGCCTCGTGATCGATGTGAATGACCGCGGCGTACGGCTTCGACAGCTCATCGAAGCGCCGCACCGCCTCGGCATAGAGTCCTTTCACAAACGCGAGTCCTTCGCCTCCAGCCGCTGCCAGTCCAATCACTTCTTCCAGCCACGTCGTCCCCGCGGTCTTCAGATGAAGTCCGGCATCGAACTTCCTCATCGCCTGATGCATGATGGGATAGAGTGAGAATTTGTCGCTACCAGAGTGGACGCTCAATTTGAGGTTGCGGGGAAGATCGAAAACCTCGCGTGCATGAGCCACCACCGCGAGGTCGTCTTCAAATTCCTGCCTGAATCGGTTCAGGTCGCCGACGTAATCGACTCCTTTCAGGAATTCACCGCTGAATTTCGGCGCGATGGTTTGAACGGAGACGCCCCCATGCGCCAACGCACCAAGGATGAAAAACAACTCCGGCGGAGTTTGCGGCGTCTTTGTCTCGTCGAACGAGACTTCCGGAATAAAGTTCTCCTCACCTTTCCGCTCAGCGATGAATCGATACACCCTTCCCGCTTCACACACAGCCAGAAGGTATTTGTCCGCTACTTCCAAGAGAAACCGATCCGTTATCTCGAACGGCGCCTCGACACCGGGGATTCTCAGGACACCCTCGAACCGCTCCATTGCCTTGACAAAAGAAGAGCGTGCTTCATCCGAGGGGGGATGACCAATGAAATCAGCGACATCGATCGTAAAAAAATTGCACGACGCGAGAAACCGCTCGACCGTCACAAGTCCGATGTGGTCCGCATCGACGTAATATGAATCGTTCCAACCGCACTTCTTCACGGCTGCGTCGGCGGCTTGGCGCGCATCCTCCGGCACCGTTCCAATGATCGTGTGTTCACGGTGCGATTTGTTCCAGACCGGCACCACGGGCATACCGTTATTGCGAACGAGTTGAATCGCTCGAAGCTGTGCAGCCCCTTCCATCCCAAACCGATCACCGACGCCGAGAGAATACTTTTCGATGTTCATAAAATGCGTTCTGATCCTTTCTCAGAAAAGCGACGGCATTGGTACGCCATCCATATCGGCAAACTCCTGGTTCTCTCCCCCCATCGCCCAGATGAAGGAGTAATTCCTGGTTCCCGCACCGCAGTGAATCGACCAGCTTGGAGACATTACCGCCTGACCGTTGCGAAGAATCAGATTTCGTGTCTCGTTCGGCGTTCCCATTAAATGAACGACGAGATCATCGGCACCCAGCGAGTAGTAGAAGTAGATTTCCGAACGCCGCTGGTGTGTATGAGGAGGCATGGTGTTCCAGATGCTTCCTGTTTCGAGTTGTGTTATCCCCAACACGAGCTGACAGCTCTTGACGCCGCCCGTGTGGATGTACTTGTAGATCGTTCGTTTGTTCGCCCCCTCCATCGAACCAAGGTCTGTTCGCTCTGCATCGGAATGGTGGATGAGTGTATCAGGATAGTCGGCATGAGCCGGATAGGAAACAAAATAAAAAAGAGCCGGTTGATCTTTTGTCCAACTCTGGAACTCGACCTTCTTTTTTCCCCGTCCAACGTACAGCACGCCATTGCTGCGGAGCACATATTCAATTCCTTCTACCTTCACGATGCCTTCACCCCCGATGTTCACGATTCCAAGCTCGCGACGCTCGGTAAAGAAATCGGTTGCCATCTCCTTACGACTCGCGACAAGCTGCAAGGGCGCATCGGTCGGGGCCGCGCCACCGGCGATCAGGCGGTCGGTTTCGAAGTACACCATCCCGATCGTTGCCGGTTTGAAAAGATGTTCTAACACAAAGGCCGCTCGCAATTCCTCCGTCGTCATGCGGCGGTACGATTCCTGATTTGGCAGATAACGAACTTCCATGAGATTCCTCAGACTTTGTATTTCGAATGATCTCTCAACTCGAGATTGTCCAGAAAGTTCGATCGGCGCTCTACGCAACTTCGAGAAGAGTTGGATCGAACGGTTTCACCTCGCCAACCACCCACCATCGACAACGAGCAGGTGGCCGTTCACATAGTTGGATGCCGGCGATGCGAGAAATACCACGGCCCCGCGCAGATCGTCTGGCTCACCCCACCGTCCCGCCGGAATGCGTTCGAGAATCGACTTCGAGCGAACGGGATCCTCGCGCAGCGCCTTGGTGTTGCTCGTCTCCATGTAACCCGGCGCAATCGCGTTCACGTTGACGCCGTATTGCGCCCATTCGTTGGCAAGCGCTTTGGTCAGTTGAGCCACCGCGCCCTTGCTCGCCGAGTAGGAAGGGACAAGAATACCTCCCTGAAACGATAGAAGGGACGCGATGTTGATGATCTTTCCTGATTTCCTTTTGATCATTTCCCGCGCCGCGGCTTGTGCGAGAAAGAACACCGACTTTGCGTTCACGGCTAGTACATCATCCCAATCCTGCTCCGAACAATCGAGAGCGGGTGTGCGGCGAATGATGCCTGCATTGTTAACCAGAATATCGATCTTGCCAAACTCACGTAGTGCCGTCTGGACAATTTCGGGAATTGCTGCAGTTCCGTTGAGATCGGCTTGCATGGTAACAGCGCGACGACCGAAACCTCGCACCTTATCTGCTGTTTCCTCCCGTTGAGAATGATCCGCAAGCAGAATGTCGGCCCCCGCCTCTGCAAGAGCCAGCGTCATCGCGCGCCCGAGTCCTGTGCTCGCTCCGGTCACCACAGCAACCTTGCCGCTGAGATCGAAGAGGTTCATAGCGACGTTGCGACTCCTTTCTTGGCGGACGACGGCGACCTCTGCTCTCCGTTCGGCCCCGGCAACTCGGGAAAATCAAAGTATCGCTTCGCATTGTAGTAGCTGATGTCTTGAACCATCGAGCCGACGAGCTTCATATCGTTCGGAATGAGTCCACGCTCCATTTCATTTCCGAGGATGTTGCAGAGAAGTCGACGGAAATATTCGTGCCGCGGATAAGAAAGAAGACTGCGCGAATCGGTCAACATACCGATGAATTGGCTCAGTACACCCATATTCGAGAGCGCCTCTATCTGTTTCGTCATTCCGTCGATCTGATCCAGAAACCACCAGGCCGAGCCGTATTGCATCTTGCCCGGGATGGAGCCATCCTGAAAATTGCCAACCATCGTCGCGAAGAGTTCATTATCGCGGGGATTCAAGTTATAGAGAATGGTCTTTGCGAGTTTACCCTGTGCATCCAGCCGGTTCAAAAATCGGGCCAACGGTTTGGCCATCTCAAAATCGCCGATGGAATCGTAGCCGGTGTCCGGACCGAGCACTTTCAACATTCGCGAGTTGGTATTGCGTAACGCTCCGAGGTGATACTGCTGCACCCATCCTTTTTCCCAATCCATGACAGCAAGTTCATATAACATTGCCGATTTGAATTTGAGCGATTGCTGAGGTGTCAGTTGTGTCCCGCGGAGAAGTTTTTGGAAGATGGTCTTGATCTCGCGTTCGGTGTACGACTCGGCGTAAACCGTCTCCAATCCGTGATCGGAAAGACGGCAGCCCATGCGGTGAAAGAGATCGTGCCGCTTCCGAATTGCTCCAAGATAATCATCGAAGGTCCGGATGTCACTCCTCGTCACCGATGCCAATTTCTTGACGTACTGCTTGAACGACTTCCCATCGTCCACCATCATCGTTCTATCAGGACGAAATGTGGGATACACTTTTACCGAAAATGTCGAATCGGCGGCAATCAGTTTATGGTACTCCACCGTGTCAAGAGGATCTTCAGTGGTGCACACCACTTCAACGTTCATCTGTCGTTGTATTCCACGCGTGAAGAACTCAGGCATTGCAAGCTTCGCGTTGCACTCATCCCAAATCCCCCGCGCCGTGTGCAGATTGAGAAGCCGGTCGGCAATCCCGAACGGACGCTTCAGCTCCAGGTGCGTCCAGTGATAGAGGGGATTGCGCAATGTCTTCGGCACGGTCTCTGCCCACTTCTCGAACTTCTCCCAGTCGGATGCGTCGCCCGTGATGTACCGCTCATTCACTCCGCACGTTCGCATTGCGCGCCATTTGTAATGATCGCCCGCAAGCCAGATTTCGGTGAGATTCTGAAAACGCCGGTTTTCCGCAATGTCTTTTGGAGGGATATGACAATGATAATCGATGATGGGAAGCGATTCGGCATAGGTGTGATACAACTCCTTTGCCTGTCTCGTCTCCAGCATAAAGTCCTCGTGGATGAAGGGGGTTAGCATGATTTGTCTTTTCAGTTGAGCTGTATTCTCAATGGTTCGTTGAGTCTTCTTGACCTGTTCTCCAAAAACCTCCGTATCCGATCTTCATTCCACATCCCGCCACTCTCCCCTTGCCAATATACAGAAATATAATAGACGAGCGGTTTCCCTTGCTCGAGTCGAAGAAGAACAAGGTGGTTTGAGTTATCCTCGGTCATTTTGACAACAGAGGATGGAGAAAACGTCAGCGCCATCAGGAGGGAATCGTTTGCCCTTGACTGTGCACCGAGAGTGAAAAGGGTGGCTTGGGGTGAGTTCCACTTGGCTTGAGCATTTGCATGCTTCACAACACCCGTTGCCAGAATTTTCGGCGCTTTTCCTGCCTGAAGCAATACTCTGTGTTCCGTCGTTCGATCACCGCCATAGATAAGAAAGAATGAGGTCAGATCGACTTTTTCCGATCCCAGATCCCACCCATAATAATCGACACGCACAACTGCCCGAACCGGTCCGCGCGCAATCGCTCGTGCCCGCCTGCGCTCAAGCTTGTAAGGATGCGCAACCGAGTCGTTAAGCCACAATCCCATTCCGCCGACGCCGAGCGCCGCCCCAACGTGCAGCACGTCCATCCCCCAATACGCATCGAGTTGATAATTGACACCCGACCTCCCGATATAATTCCAGTGAAGTCCCGGAATCCGCTTCGCCTGAATATCGACCGCGTTCCGTTCATCGAGATAGAGCCGATAACCGATCAACTCGGATTCCCAGCCGATGCCGTCGAACATATACTGGCTTTGGCTGCGCAACAGGCCTGGTCCATCGTCGTCATCGAGGGGTGTCGGCACACCCCCAACGCGTTTGTAGTTCGCTATGTCCGTGCGGAACGGCCCCGTCGGAAGCGGGAGCGTATCGGCCTTGGCAGTGAGAAGGAATGGACGCGTTTGTTTTGGTCCAATGTCAAGTGTAAATGCGAGTTCATCGAACGTGCCGTCTCCGTCCAGATCGTCTATTTGAAAGGCACAGGAACGTTGTCGGTCATCGATCAGTCGCAACTTGTTGATCGGCGCACCTCTCAAACGCTGTCCGACATCCCCCCATGCGATGACAACCGGCTCGTTTATTCGCGCGGTATGCGAGGGATTTTCAATGGAGATTCTTACCTGCTGTGCAAGGAGGACAGTGCCAGCTCCGATCATCGCAGCAGCAACCATGAACAGTCTTTTCTTCAACAACTGATAGGATTTCATCGCGTTGGTCCTGTTCCGAACTTCCACACTGCTCAGCGAAAAATACCTACCAGACGAGGGTGGTTTTAATTCTGACGCTGAGCAATTACCTGGTTTCCACATAGAGCACGATCAGCTCTTTTGAATTTTTCCGAGAAGCGGCTTGCCATGTGCGACGGCCTTGAGCAAGTGGCGAGTCGATCTGCCGCGGGCGCGTTTCTTGGTGCACGTTTCACAGAGGATCAATTTTGTCGGGAGAGTAATGTGTTGGGGGAGGAAGTTACCTTTCTTTTGGATATTTTCAAGCGTTACTTCGAGAGCTCTCCGGCCAAGATCGTATGTGGGCTGATCGACATAGCTCATCGAAGGAGACATCAGATGATTCATCCCACTGTTGCCGAAACAGATGATGTCGATATCGTCCGGAATCTTCATCCCCATTTCCCGCACCGCGCGATACACGCCGAGCCCAACGGGAAATGTTACGGCAAAAACCACCTCCGGCAGTTCGCCCGTTTCGTAGAGCTTCTTGAATCCTTTATATCCTTCGGCCTCCGAAAACCCACCGTAGACGATCCAGTCTTTTCTCACCTTGATGCGATGCTGCTTTATGGCATCCGCGAATCCTTTCCATCGTTCCCGACCAATACTGGTGTATTGATGTCCGCCCAAGTGGGCAAGCTTGGTGTATCCGAGGTTCAGGATATGCTCGGTGGCAGCGCGTGCTCCTCCACGGTCGTCTGCAACAACGGTATTGAATCCCTCCAGCGGCGGAACGCGATCCATAAAGGTAATCGGCACGCCCATCTCTTTGATCTTTGTGAAGATTGAAAAATCACGCGTCTGTTCAGAAATCGAAATGATCAAGCCATCGACACGCATCGAGAGGAGTGAATGGATATGTTGCAACTCCCGCTCGGCATTCTCTTGAGAGACGGTCAACAGAACTTCATATCCGTTCTGGAAGGCGGCATCATAGATGCCTTCGATGACGGAGGAGAAAAAATAATGGGCGATCTTCGGGACGATGACACCGATAGTGTTGGTGCGACGCGAGGAAAGGTTGCGCGCCATGAAATTGGGTGAATACCCCAACGCACGCGCCGTCGCTTTGATCTTCTCCGCCGTTTCCGCGGAGATATCGGGATGACCTCGGAGTGCTTTCGAAACGGTGACTTTTGAGACGCGAAGTTTTTGAGCAATATCTTCCAGCGTCACCTGAAATCCTGAACGGGTCTTTTTCATTGCATGAGGTGTCCTACCAATTACCTTTCCATCGCTCGAGTTCAAGTGAAGCAAGAAGAAGGGGACCAATTCCCTTGAAGTCGTTCGTACGTCGAGGTTCAGAAACGTAATACTTATAACTCCCATCGCGGTACGGATTCCCACCCAACCCCGCGACGGCACAGACATGATGGAGGTTCACACGGCTCTGTTCATCGATTGTCACAAATTCGTTGAGAATACCGCGAAAGGCCCGCTCAGCGTGCGCGCGGAATTCTTCGCCAAGATACCCCTTCCGCACCCCTTTTGCAAAAGCGTACGTGTACATAGATGATGCAGAGGACTCGAGATAATTTCCTTCCCGACCTCCTTGATCCACCACCTGGTACCAGACTCCTGTTTTTGGATCCTGATACTTTACCAACGCTGCGGCAAGTCGCTGGAGAATCGAGATGATTTCCCTCCTTTTAGAATGATCTACTGGGAATGTATCAAGCACATCGACGAGGCCCATAGCAAACCATCCCATTGCGCGTCCCCAGAAATTGGGTGATGTCCCCCTTTCAGGGTCTGCCCACTTTTGTCTCCTGCTCTCATCCCAACCGTGATAGAGAAGCCCCGTCTTCGGATCACGCGTTTTCTGTTCGATGAGGATGATCTGATGCGCGATGTCGTCGAAGAGCGCCGGCTCACGAAACATTGCTGCATACTCCGCAGCGAAGGGATGAGCCATATAAATGCCGTCGAGCCACATCTGGTTGGGGTAGATGTTCTTGTGCCAAAATCCCCCCGATGCCGTCCTCGGTTGGTGGTGCAGTTGACTGCGCAGTGTTTCAGCCGCCGCTTTGTATTTTCTTTCTTTGGTGACGTGATAGACCCGCAGAAGCGCTCGACCGGGAAGAATCATATCAAGATTCTGTTCATGGCTGCGATACGTTTTTATAGAGCCGTCCTCACCGATGAACAGATCGAGATTGTTCCGCACGACGTCAAAATACTTCTGCTCCCGCGTCTCTTCCCAGAGCTGAAGCAAACTCCAGTACATCAATCCCGGCTCATAATTCCACCGGATGGAGGGATTGCTTGCATTATAGGGAATGGAATCTGGATAACGTTGAAGGAACGACTCGGCGATCTTGATTGACCACCGTTCCTCTCCCTTTCGATGATCCCGCGCCATCCCTTGTCCTTCGACGTGCGTACAGGCCGTCGCGGTCAAAAGAACCACGAAAGATAAAAACCAATGTCTCGGATTTTTAAATGGAATCATGAGATCGCGAAACCTTCAATATTGCGCCAAGACACTGAACTTAACAAGAGGCCGCCCAAAAGTACAATCATCGTGTCCATTTCGGACGGCCTCTTGCGGTTCTTTCCTCTATTTCATAAGGATCATCCGTTTTACGCTTGACTGCGTACCCGCCTGGACGCGAAACAAATAGACACCGGAGGGAAGATGCGATGCTTCGAATCGCATTACATACGTTCCGGCTTCCTTCACTCCTTCGTATAGCGAAGCGACTCGTTGACCCAGAAGTGTGTAGACGTTCACCGAAACGTGAGCCGACGCAGGGAGTCCAAAGCGAATCGTCGTCGCCGGATTGAACGGATTGGGATAATTCTGTTCGACGAAGAACGATTGAGGAATCAGGCCCGTCAGCTGCTCCACCGACGTCATCGGATTCCTTAACGTTCCTCCTTCGTAGGCGATGGAACCTGTCGGGCCCAACTTGAACGGAACGGTATTATCGAATTCCCCTCTTCTCAGTCGCAGAAAGCCGTTGATGACTGTTGAGCGAGAGAGGACCACACCGGCGGCGTTGTCGATGGTCAGATTCTTCACCGTATCAGGTAAGGTCATCCCCGTTACTTGCTTCGCTGTGCCGTTGAAGATATAACTCGCACCCGAGTTGAAGGTAATCGTTCCGGTCGTACCAATGGTGCTATCAATTCCCCCCGGCTCCGCCGTGGCAAGCGTTGCATCGGCGCTGAGGCGAAAGAGACCGTTGCCTCGCAGTTTGCTTACGCCCATATCGAGGGTTGAGCCAGCTGCAACTTCAATCGGCATGCCACCACCACCGAACGTGACGGATGAGAGAAGAAGATGTTGAATCCCCTGCCTCGCAAAGATGAACCTCGCTCCCGCTGCATTTGAGTTTTGGGTCGTGGCATTCGACAAAGAAACCGTATCGCCGTAGAGATACCATAGCGTCGAACCGCCGCCTTGAGAACCTCGACTCACAGAGAAATTCCCTCCCGTGACCCTGACGTTTCCGTGCTGATGTACTCGGAAGTGCGAGTTGGTGCTGGTGCCGTTGGAGGAGAAGTGTCCACCCTCAACACGGATGGCCCCCTGAATCGTAATGGTCACCGTGTCTCCTGCGCTCTGCGGTGCACTCATCTGCCACCGCGAACTGCTCCCCGTGTTTACCACCCGAATATTACCTTTGATGGTGTTGCCCCTCCATCCCATATTCAGATTAGAGGATAAATTGGGAGTGTTGAAGGTAACATTGTAAAAATCTTGGTTCGAATTGCTTGGTGCATTTGCCGTTACACCGGTGAGCAGGAGCGTCGAACTGGTTCCCCAAACGACCTTCGGCAACGTTCCTCCGTTTACTGCGTGCTCATAGACCCCTCCGTTTCCAAACGTAACGCGCGAGGAATCGAACACCGTTACGCGGCCACTGAGGCTTCGGACGGTTCCCGTGATCGTCATCGCCGTATCAAAATGAAGAGAATCGGTTGCCTGGATGGTGATGGTTTCGGAACCTGTCGGCGCGGATGTCGCCGCCGCCCACACGGTGCCGTTCCATCGTTGCCACGTTGCAGCGGCACTCCAATTTCCGCTCCGTGCCGTTCTGTACTCCCCAACCGTCTGCGCGAGCATCGTTGAGGAAACAACGGATGCGAGCGTGAACACGATGCAAAGTGAAAGCGGGTGTTTCATTATCCACCTCCTGTTAATGAATGATGATGAAAGAAGCCGCCTCTTGCCGGTACAGTAACGCGGAGTTCACCACAACTCCGGCAGCTCGTATACAAGGTCGGCCGTAATGAAATGTCGTGCACTGGTATTCAAACTCACCGCGCTTCCCCACACATCTTGATATTTCAGGTTGGAGTATTCATAGGCAATGTTCAGCCGGAGACTGGCCAATCGAACTCCGAATCCAATCGCATAGATCGTCGTCGTCACAGGTTCGCCGGCAATGGGGTTTCCCTCCGACTCAAAGACTTGTGCCTCACCACGCATGCCTCCACGGATCTTCAACCATGGAAGCGCCTCATACTCGAACCCCACACCGAGCATCGACGAGGAGAGCCACGGAGAAGATTCCTTTCCATTCGAAGAGGTCAGTACTGCGTTGCCGTAGGATCGGATATCGTAATCAAATGCCAAACGAAGATTTTCCCGCGGCGTGAGAACAAGAGCAACATTCCATCGCCACGGTAAGCTGAGTCGGTCTTCACCGCGAACCTCAAGAGTCGAAGAGCGCCTCGCTGTATCTTGTTGAATGGACAGAGTAAATTCTCTTATCATCGTTGAGGGAAGTTGAGCAGATACGCCGATTGTCACATACTGGCCGCGATAGAGGCCGCTCAATGTAAACTCTTCGCCACGATATTCGGACGTTCCGCGTTGAACAATGCGGTACGAAACGGAATCGAGACGGAACGAATTGGCAAAAAACGTCAATCGTCCGCGTCCCGTTCGCTGCTCAAAGTCGTCCGAGCTCCCCCGCAGGAGCAACGCGCTCACCCCCACCGCGAATCGTGTGCCTGGCAACTCCGCGGCGAGTGCCATTCCATAACCGTAGATCGATCCCTCGCGGGAACGGATGTCTTGCGACCAGTGTGCTTCCAACGGCGCATCATTCGTGGGGCGGAAGACGGGAAGAGGCCGTTGTGACAACACCGGTGGCCTCAACACGTTGTTGTTCTGGTAATAATGATCGACGTTCGCATACTCGACAACGCCTGCTCCCGCAACGATGCGAATATCTGCCTGAGCGAGCGGAAGAGCGAACAATCCTTGGAGAGGGAGCGATCGATCCTGTGCATGCGTCCAGTTCGGGCCGATCGTATCAAACGGTCTTTGCACGGTATCGGCTGAGGTACTCCCCCCGTAGATCGGATCGGGATCGGGGATGCCGCCGGTGCGACCTTCGAGCAGCAGACTCAGATTCGAGTAGTATCGGACAGGCGCGTAGTGCTGTACCTGTTCCATCTGCACCGATTTCTGCATCCCCCCAATGGAAAGCTGAGGACTGGTTAATGAATGCAACGATGCGGGATTCCGGAACATCGAGGTAAGTTCGTTCGGAATACCGAACGAGCTTCCTCCCATCGCGCGTGCAGCCGCCGAAGAGAGCGTGGTTTGATTCAGTCCCTGAACCGTCAACGGTCCGCCATACCCTTGGGCAAGCACAATCGCACACGGGACGAACGTGAACAACATCGAAACAAGTCTTGAGACGGTGAGGAGAGATTTCATGGGAACGTGACTCCCAGACTGATTCGCTGCGCATGGCCGAGGTACGTTCCCATCGAGCCGTAGCTGTAGTCGAGGGTAAGAGGAATGCCGGCCACCGTGTGACGCAATCCGCCGCCGAACGTCATTCCTTCAAAATCGTAATTGAACTTATAGCCTCCCCGCAATGAGAGGAATGTCGCAAACTCGTATTCGACACCGAGATGTCCTTGCTGCGCGTAATCGTTTGGATGAAAGATGTCGAACGCCACAGTCAGCCGGTTCTCTTCCTCATCTCCGATCAGGAGAGCGTTTGAACCGATCAGATCAGCCGCGATGCCGAACCGGAAGAGGAGCGGAACCGGATTTGCTTCTTTGGCGTACTTCACATCGGGCCCGAAATTCTGCACGGCAGAAGCCAGTTCAACGGATCGAAAGCCCGTGTTGTAGCGAATGCCGAAGTCGAACAGAAACACATTCCCCCACGTCTTCACCTCCTCGAACGAACCTTGCGTCACCATAGCTCTTACTGTCTGTCCATCGAACAGCGACTCATACGCATACTTGACGCCCAGTCCAACGGAGAAGCGGTCTGTGAGACTGCGGGCGTACGTTATGCCTGCGACGTAGCTGAACGGCCGGAAGGTACGTCCGGTGAACCCCGGTGCATCCGGATCGCTGATGTAAGGGCGGTCATTCGTCGTCTCCTCAAACACACCGAAGTCGACGTACTGAATCTGCACGCCGAGAACGCCAGCGTTGCCGAGGGAGAGGGCGTACGCAAACGCTCCTTGTTGGGTGTCGAACAGCCAGTCGATGTACGTAAGGGAGAATTCCTGATTCCTCACGGCAACGAGTCCGCTGGGGTTCCAGAACACCGCTTCCGCACCGAGGGCCAGGGCGCTGTACGCTTCGCCCAGCGCCGTTGCACGCGCGCTCGGCATAACCTTCAGAAATTGCATCGATGTGCTTCCGACCTTCTGCGCCGCAAGTGGAAAGGGCGCCACGATGCACGCTGCAAACGTCAAAAGGAGAATGGTCTTTGTGGTACGATGCAACTTCATACGTTCAGTCCCGGTCATAACGCGTATCTCGTTCTAGCAAAGCTTCGCCTTAAACCAGCGAGGAGCGATGTCAGGTAGGTCCGTAACAATACTGAACACTCGCAAAGATAATATCTTGGAGAGTGTTGTCACTTTCTTTGCTCGTCCAAAGAAAGTGACCAAAGAAAGGACGCCGAAATCGCAACGCCACGAATCAGCCCACACACTGGCCATAATTTCGGTGCGTCAGAGGTCGCCTATTCGATATCGTGAATGCGCCTGCACCGAAATTAAACACACTCCTCAGGTTGCCACCGCACAGCTGCCTGCGGCAGGCGGGCCGCCACCGATTTCGGTCGCCTACGCACTCTGGAGTTGAGGTACAACCCATCGTTCCAAAGTTGTTCATCAATACCATCGCAAATTGCCTGATAACGACTTAGAGGTAAAACTGGTCTCATTTGTCAACGTGTTGCCTTCTGAAGACTTCTCAGTGAATCACCACAAACTTGCCGTGTGATCGGGCACCCGTTTCGTCTTCGACCACGAAGAAGTAGACGCCGGAAGCGAGCACTTGATTGTTTCGTGTGATCTGATACCACGGATTACCGTACGTATCACGGTTGTGTTCAATCGTATTGATCAACTGCCCTGTATAAGAGAAAATCCGGATTGTGCACCGCTTCGGTAATCCCATAAATTGAATGCGATCGGTGATCTCGCCCGCGGGATCGGAACCGGAGAGACCGCTGGTCACAATCAATGGATTTGGAACGACGTACACCTTGCCGAGCGTCTGTGCCGACGGCGCCTGCGTCTCATGTCGCACGACGTTGGTCATACCGCTCCTCCCTCCAAGGGAATCGACCGATACGACGGCATACGAGACGAACTCACCCAAATTGCTGTACATATCAATCACCGCGTACACCGAGTCGCGGAAATAACGCGGGTCCCGCGGCCTCACGCTGTCGATCACCGTCCACGGACCTAAGGGATGAGGGGCTCTGAGCACTTCATAGTGCTTGAGCGGTGCACGCAGTCTCGGCGTTCTGAACGACTCCACCTGCGGTCCCCAGATGATCCGGTTCGCAGCTGCGCGTGTGTTCTCGACACGAATCGCAGGAGCGGGAACGGGAATGGGAACGCTACTGTAGATGCCTTGCGCGGGGGCCGTGGTCGGTTCGTATTGGAGCGTGTCATACTTCATGAGAGACCGACCGGTGTAAAGTTGAATTGCGCGATCCGCAACATCGCGAATCGAAACAACACCCGGGGTGACATACCACGGAAGCGGATGCGTTTGGAGATATCGGCTGCCGATGTACGGCTTACTTCCTAGATGTGCGTATTGCAGGGTGTCGTACCAACTCGGCACAGGGTTAAAATACACTCCCGCATCGACACCAGCCCGCACATTTCCGCCGAGATCTTTGTACTTCCGGTCGCTCGCGATACCGGGACCGTATCCCACCACCTCCGCAACCGAAAAGCGGATCGTTCGGCCGGGAGGCAACAGGTAGGGATAGAATCCGTAGCCACGAAACACAGGCTGCCACCATGAGAGGTTCGTCGATCCTTTCGTGCGCCCCTTCCAATACGGCCACAATTGGGGCTCGTACTGTGTGACAAAACGCGTCGAGTCGGTCGCGCCGGTGAAAATTGCTGTCTTCCGTTGAAGCGAAGGATCCATCCACGACATTGTTTTTGCTTCAGCCGGAAGGTTACCATTTTCGTAGCGCAACATGAACGGTTGCTTCGCTTTATTATTCTGATCCCACATGCCTGCGCTATCGCTGTTGGAGATCCAGATTTGGCGAGTCTGATGGCGGCGACTGAGATGTTCATAATCATAATGGAGGACGAGCAATCCGGCAGCCTGCGGCGAATTCAGTCCACCGCGATTTCCTGGAACGGACCAGACATCGAAGAACACGCGCTCGGGAAGTCCTTCGCGCTCGTGATTGTATGTCATCCACCGTTTGAGATCAAATCGCGCAAAATGGTCTCCCAACCCCGCCGGCGGTTGACCCCGGAACGAGGCCTCCGACCACTGGCCATGATTGCGTTGATAACCGAACATCGATGGCGCAAACGTGTTGGCAAACGTCACGAAGAAATCGGAAATCGTATCGGTCGTTGTGTTGGTAAATTCATACTCGTAGATAATAAAACTGTCGTATCCGGGATAGCTCCATGCGCGACTGGTGCGGGTCACCGTCACTCCAACGGGCGTCGACCAGCGTGAAATGATTCGCTCTTCCGCCTCGTCGGGATTGAAAACCGGATTGAGATGACCGTTGGAGAGAACAGGATAGTTTTCGATTCGTTCGAGTGCGAGCGGCGTGCTGTACACTCCGGCAACCGACACAGGATTACCGCTCGCATCCGAGACTGCACCGCAGAAAGCGTAGCGTCGACCGATCAACGGACGGGTTCCGGCAATCCAGATTCCGCTGCCGAAGGAGTTGTGTTGGCCCGGATAGTTTGTGCGATCCAGAATCATCGAAGATCGCGGAGGCCATTCCATCGAGGGGATTCCTTCCTGCACGGTGCCACCCGCGCTGTACGCTCTTCCCAACTCTCCCGTGTTATAAACCGTCTGATGCAACGATCCACGATTGTGCACTCTCCAATCCCGCTGCTGAGCGACCGATGTCAACACAAGCCACGTGAGCAGGAGAGTAACGCCGGCAAAACGCTGAGAAGTTTTGAAATTGCAGGTCATATCCTCTCTTGTTCAAAAATCGATGACGAGCCCAAAACTGAACGACCTCGGTTCGTTACTGTAGATCAGAAACGACTGATCGACGGCGAACGGACCCTGTCTCCCTTTATCCCACCAGTACCGAATACCGTTGTTCTTGTCGTCGATGGGATAACGCTCATAATATTGAAGCGGAAGGTTCTGATTTGTGGCACTCGGACGTTGAAAGATGTAATCGTAGTTGAGAATCCTGTTGTCGAAGAGATTGAAAACCTCCGCATAGAATGTTGCCGACACCCCAAAGAAGTTCTGCACGTTCTTCGTGATGCGGAGATCGGTGTTGTATTCCGCCGGCGTCCGATGAACATTAATCAACTTAATGTTGGAAGGAGAAGTATACGGCCGTCCACTCCGAATCATTGAAATGGTCGAAATCGTGATCTGCTCAAGCGGTTTGATCCCGAAGAGTTCGGGTCCCCAATCCGCTCCTGTCTCATACGCAAGACGAATGATGAGATTATGCGTTCGGTCGAAATCGAGCACGATGTCGCGGGTCGGTACGTTTGTCAGGTCGGTCGTTACGGAACCGGTGGTGTCGCGGTAAAATGCAGGGGTCGCAGCCGTCGCGGTAGCGCTCCGACCGGTTGCATACCCGAACTGATAATTGATCGATCCCGTCAATTCCCCTTTGCGCTTCGTGATCGCAACCCGGAACCCCCGAATGTCCGCGTAATCCAGATTGAAGTAGGAACTCACAAGGTTTCCCGCACGGTCATCGGTGAAGTTGGCTTGTTGAACGAGGTTTTTCACATCTTTATAATAGCCGCTCACATCGACGGTCAATCCATCCGCCAACGCCTGCATCACGCCGATGTCGTAGCTGTTCGTCACCTCCGGTTCGAGTCGGGGATTGCCGAGCACAATCGGACTGTTGCTGAGTTGCGACACGCGTGCGGAAACGACGTATTGGAACGACGGACGCTGCATGAACGAACCGTAGTTCAAATGAAACACCGTCGATTCGGAAATGGGAAACGATACGCCGAGCCGCGGTTGAAGCCGACCGATCACGGGAGCTTTTTTCTTTGGGGCCGATTCCGGATGGAATTCGCCTGTGGAATCCGGCAAAAGGAACGGCGTGTACTGATCTGTGTAGTAATCGCGACCCGAACTCCACACATCGAACCGAAGTCCGACGTTCGCAATCAGTCCTTCAAATTCCATCTTATCCTGCACATACAACGCACCTTCGAATGGCTCGGCAGAGTATTGTTCGATATGACGGTTCGATCGTAGACTCAGATTGTTCGATGTTTCGATGAAGTAACTGTTCAGTTGAATGCCGGCGTTCAACAGGTGCGATTTCGTTACCTGACTGGTCAGTGAGCCATCGAGTGAAATTGTTCTCGTTTTTTCATTCCTGAAGAGATCGTAACCGATCTGATAATTCAGCCCATCGGGAGAGTTGTTGTTAGGAAAGGAAAGAACCGCGGTAGGCCATGCGAAATTGAGAGTGTCAGGAATGTACCCCGGCACCGGTGTGGATCCCATCTTATTGTTGGTGAAGAGAGAGTTCAGTTTGATTTCGTAGAACGTGCTCGGGCTCAGCGCTTGTGTGAAGCGCACACCGAGTTGTGCGTTCGTCCGCTTCCGATAACTGATCCCCGTAATCCGATCCCACAACCACCGTTGATACCCACCGACGCTGTTCGCACCCGGAAAGACGTTGGACGATTCTTCGGTCAATCCGCCGCTGATGCGAAACGTTGCCCCCTCCCCAACGTCCGCAACCAGATTCCCCATAGCTTGGTACTGAACATCCGGCCGCTCCGTTGGAAACACCGGCCATTCGTTGTTCGAACGAAGGGCAAGAAACATCCGGAGTCCCGGCACCACCGGCCCTCCGAGAGCCGCTTCGATGGAGTGATCGAAGTCGCGGCCATACGGTCGATGCAGATCGCGCCGTGTTTGCCGCCAGAGTTCCTGGGCGACTGCAAGTTGCACGAGCGTATCACGCGCATAACTGCTTGTTAAACCTGAGCCCATGGCTCCGAAGTACGGCTGCGGTGTGTCGGCGCCAGGGTCTCCGCGCAACCACACCTCCCTGCTGAGAAGCAACGCAAGGTACGGATTGGCATGCGGATCGTAGACGCTCGGTCCGAAATGCTTCCTTCCGGGTGCCCGGGTTCGACTCTCAACCCTCATCCTCCACCGATCCGACCTCCCCTCCTTCATCGAAATATTCACCACGCCCGATTGCGCGTTTCCGTACTGAGCTCCAAATCCGCTCGTAATGACTTCAACCTCCTCAACACCACTCATAATCGGAAGAAAGGCGGTTGAATTATCCAACGGATTGACAATCCCCAAACCCTGTAACGTGTAGTATTCCTCCCCCAACCTTCCCCCTCTGAAGTGTCCATCGGTCACGTCGGCAGCAAGACCGAGAATATCACTCACATCGCGAATGCCCGGCAGTGATTGAACTTCATCGAAGCGAACAATGGCACTGGTGGAGGTTTTTTCTTTCTCAACATCGGGGCGTAATGCCTGCACCACCACCTCCCCCATGGCAATCGCCTCCTCTCGCAAATCAAAATGGACTTCGGTCGTCCGACCCGCGTGAACAATCACATCCTGCACGATCATCTTTTGATAACCGATCATCGAAGCCTGGAGATTGTACTTTCCCGGGGGGATGTTGAGAATGAAGTAACCGCCTTCCACGTCGGTTGAAGCGCCGAGAGTCGTTCCAACCAGAACGATGTTGACAGAAGGAAGCGGTTCGCGCGTTTGAGCGTCTCGAACAACACCCGCGATCTTTCCGACATTCTGTGGAAAAAGCAACGAAGGAAGGCAACTGAGTGCGAGAGCGAGGAGAGCGATCTTGGTTCTGCTCCGTGCCCTCATCGGTCGATGACTTCGGTGCATCGAAACAAATGAATTCACCACACAACGACCCGGATACGTGTATGACACACGACGCATTTCTGTGCCTTCGCTTACTTGCCCGTGGAGTCGATGTACTTGCCGTTCACTTTCACGTTCTTCAATGTCATGTTCTTGACATGTTCAAGAACGTCTTTTCGCTCGACACCGTCGAACTCGCAATCTTCAATGATGATGTTGGTGATCGGCGAGCGCTCATATCCTTTCATCCAAAATGCGAACTTCGACTTCTTGCTTGTCACATTCTTCACCGAGATATTCCGAAGGACCGGCGTGTACGGGCCTGCATCCCCTTCTTCATAATAGAAGTCGACTTTGATCACCGCTTCAGCTACCTCACCGACGCGGGTGTTCCGGACGTAGAAGTTTTCCAACACTCCTCCCCGAACGGCGTTGGTCTTGAACCGCAACGCTCGGTCGAGATTCGGACTATCCATCACGCAATCTTCCACAAAAACATTCCGGACCCCTCCCGATATCTCACTTCCCACCACCACACCGCCATGGCCTTCTTTCATTGAGCAATTCTGAACAACGATGTTTTCGCTCGGCACGTTGATTCGCCTCCCATCCGCATTACGACCCGATTTGATCGCAATGCAGTCGTCCCCTGTGTCGAAATAACATCCCTTGATCAACACGTTCTTTGAGGATTCCGGATTGCAGCCGTCGTTGTTGGGGCCGAGTCCTTGGACGGTAACGTTGAGAATGGAGACATTCTCGGAGAGGACGGGATGGAGGAACCACATGGGAGAATTCTTGAACGTGACGCCTTGCACGAGCACGTTCTTGCATTCGTACGGTTGAAAGAAATTCGGCCGCAGGTAGAACCCCTCACCGAAGCGACGCTGCTCGACCGGAACGCCCCTCTCTGCCATCGCAAAGAGAGAATCGCGCCCCCGCTTCTGATGAGGCATCCCCTTTTTCCATCCATTGTGTTCTTGCCCTTTCCACGGCCACCAGTGCTCTGTTGAACCCTGCCCGTCCAAGATTCCTTCACCGGTGATCGCGATGTTCTCCTGGCGGTATGCATAAATGAGCGGAGAGTAGTTCATACACTCGACCCCCTCCCAGCGAGTGTAGACGAGGGGGAGATACGACTTCGGATCCGTGCTGAAACGAACCGTGGCCTCTTTTGCAATATGGAGATTGACATTACTCTTGAGATGAATCGCCCCCGTCAGATAAACTCCGGCCGGCACAACGACGCGTCCCCCTCCTGCTGCCGCGCACGCGTCGATCGCTCGTCGAAACGCTTCCGTACAATCAGATGCCCCATCTCCTTTCGCACCAAACGCCGTAATGTCGAAATCATGATCCGGAAACGAAGGCGGAACGATTCGTTCGAGTATCTTCGGAAGCTCTCGCCACGCGCGATCCGGATCGAACGATGTTTGAGCGAAGACGTTTGAAGAACATGCAAGGAAGAGAACCGAGAGAAGGAGAGAATGGAGAATGATGGAAGAACCGGCAGTGGGGACTTCTTTCTTCGATGATGCGGATATCAAAAACAGGTTCGAACGGTTCATTGTCGTTGCCCAATGTGATTGAGATACAGTTCGAGGTTCGAGTAGCCGCTTGGAGAAATTCGTGGTCCGTCATCGGGATTGGTGGGATCGAGACCGTTTGCTCTTTCCCATTCGTCGGGCATTCCATCCCCATCGGTGTCGCTCGGAGGAGGTTGACTCAGCAGCAACGGCCACCCTCCCACGGTGGTTTGCGTGTCGATGATCCCATGGGCTGCCTTCTTTTCTTTCAAGCGACGATCTTTTGCATACGAGGAACCGGCGAAGGTCGGTTGGCCTGTTCGAATTTCACGCACAATTCTTTCATCAACAGCGTCTCGCTTCGGCAGTGTAGCACCGGCGCCATCGAGCACGAGTTGGTACGCCATCGTGGCATCGAGAGTGCGTTCTACATCTGCTGACCATTCTCGATCGACCTTCACGCGCGACGTGTACGACGATCGCACACCGAGCCAGTTGTTTTCACTCACAGCCGGGAAACCCTCTACGATATTTTTCGCCAGATACCACTTTCCGGCTTCGTCCTCCGGCTCCAGAAAGATGTTTCTGCGAATCGAAGCGGGTCCGGGCTTAAAATAATTTGCAACCACGTTCTGCCTCCCTCGTTCACCGCCATATGCGCATCGAAACCCCCAGTTGAAGATCACGTTGTTGCGAAAATCTACCAGCTCGGCCTCAGGCGTGTTGCTCGTCCTGCCCCCGTTGAAGCGAGGATTGCGGCTTGAGTGATGCGCGAGGACATTATAGAGGAATGACGCTTTTGCCCCACCCCAAATACCACCGTATCCATGCGGTCCTTTGTGATGATGAGAATTGTAAAGACTCTCCGAGATGATGGACCACTGAAGCGTGAAGTTTTCGTTATCATAAAACGATGCCACTTCGTCTATTGCCCAACTCATCGAACAATGATCGATGATGATGTTTTTCTGTCCGATCGCTCCGAGAGCATCGTTCTCTTCCCCCACTTCATCGCCGGGCCGAAATCGCACATAGCGAATGATGACGTTATCGGCAGCAATGACGGTTTTGTAGTTCTTGAGACAAATCCCGTCTCCGGGGGCGGTTTGGCCAGCGATAGTAAGATCACCATGCTCAATCACCAGTTCGGACTCAAGAGCAATCGTCCCTGAGACTCTGAAAACGATCGTTCGAGCACCTTGTTGGTTGACGGCATCGCGTAAGCTCCCCGGACCCTTGTCGAGAAGATTCGTCACCGCAACCACCCGCCCACCGCGTCCCCCCGTTGTGTATTTGCCAAATCCCTCCGCACCCGGAAAGGCCGGTACTTGAGCACGGGACTCGAGGAGAACCGCCATCAGCACAACGAAAACAACGGTTGGTGAATACTTTGCCATCATCGCAGAAGAATGAGCTTAATGGTCTTCGTGGAAGCACCGTGCTGAATGTGCGCATAATAGGAACCAGAGGGTGCGATGACTCCGTTGGCGCCCTTCCCTTCCCATCGAACAATGTGCGTACCGACCGACAGGTTTTCATTCAACAGTTCGACGATCAATTGTCCCAATGAATTAAAGATGCGGACACTTGCATGACCGGCGTTCGGGAGATGAAACCGGATGCTCGTTTGGGGATTAAAAGGGTTGGGATAGTTGTGATCCACGACAAACGATGTTGGCGAAAAGCTATCTTGTTCCACCGATGTCGTTGGAGAATATTCGAACGCTCCCAAATCCGGTGCGCTACCCATAAAGGGAAGACCGACATCCGTTCCAGCGTCGATCAAGTCACTTCCTTGTGCGAGCCTCATGAAAGGGAGGTCGGGCAAACTCCCATCCGGTTTTCTCGGGTCCCGTATGCCCGTTGTGTCAATGCTGACGAAATCGTCAACGGTCACGGTGAACTGTGGCATCCAGCTGTTCGTCTGCTGCACTGCAAAGCTCGCGATGGGTCCGGTAGCACCGAGAGCGGCTGCGTTGACGATGGTAATACTTTTGCCGAATACGACGGGGCCGTTCAGGCTATAATTCGCTCCGTTTCGATAGCCGGTGGTATTATAGAGCGTCATCGAGCCGCGATTGTTGTTTTGATCGAATCCTTTTACACGATTGTCAAACGCAAGACAGTGTGTCAGCGTGACGTTATGTTTGAGACTGTCGCTGTTGCCGTTGTCGCCTCCACCGAGCTTGAATCCATTGCCGTTACCGTTGCTGGGCCGACCGTTGGGCAGGTAGCCGTTCATGAAGATCCAGCAGTTCTCCAGGCGTGTTGTGATGTTATCGGCGGCGCGCAGATAGCCGTCGAATCCATCATCAGAGTTTTGCCACGCCCGACAACCGGAGAAAACGTTCCCTGTACCGACATCAAGCTTTGCTGCAAAACCATCCGCATCACCGTGAGTTGGATCGACATTGAAGTACGCGTCGCAATTGATGATTCTGTTGTGAGAGCCTCCGGAACCGATTTGAAGTCCGGTATCCCGATTCTCAAAGAAGGTGCTACGCTCGACAATGTTGTGCGATCCGCTGATGAACATGCCGTTATCGCCGGCTCCTTTGATGTTCAGCCCCATGATATGCCAGTAATTTCCGCTCAGGCGAATTCCGCGATTGTTCGAACTCACCGCCATCGAGGAGAAGTCCAACAACACCCTTTCGCCGGCGTAGGCCATTAAATGGTATCGAGCGTTTGCGTTGCCGGATTTGGAGAGTACGATCGTCGTGGAGAGCGCGTAGGTGCCACCGCGTACGTAGATCGTGTCGCCGAGGGAAAGGACGGAGTGCGCCTTTGTGATCGTCGCGAACGGCTCGTCTCGAGTTCCCGGAGAGGAGTCGCTGCCTCCGGGTGCGACGAAGTACTGCGCCGCAATTGATCGAGAGCCAAGGAAAATCATAAGAACCAGCAGGAGGAGCGTTTTCAGCAGCACTCTTGCGTCTCAATTGACTTAACCGGTAACTTTATCGAGTGCCAATGTGGGCATATTGATGTTAAATGTCAAGTAAAAAAGGAAAAAATCGGAGCGAGGATGAACTCCGCCCTGCGCGGTCGAATTGTGGCTGTGGAGCGGCGGAGAGCGCCCGGGAAGTTGACGGATGGGGCTACTTCACGACGAGGAGCTTTTTCGTCTGGCTCCACCCCGCCGCCTCTCAGCGATAGAGATAAAGACCAGAAGAGACGGCTGATGCATTCCACGTCTTTCGATGGACTCCGGCCGGTAACATCTCTGAAACCAGTGTTGCCACCTTTCTCCCCAACACATCGAACACCTCCAGCTTCATTGCTATACTGCTTGAGCTCCAGGCCAACTCGAACGTCCTTGCGGAAGACCAGCGATGAGATGAATGGCGTGGAGTTCAGGCATCTTGTGGAACTCGGCATGACGCCGATGCAAGCCATTCAATCGGCAACGACGGTCGCAGCGGAGTTGCTCGGGCATTCCAACGAGTTAGGCAGCCTTCAGCCCGGAAAGGATGCCGACCTTGTCGCTGTCACCGCCAACCCGCCGAGGGAGATTTCAGCGCTGGAGAACATGTAGTTTGTCATGAAGGGCGGAGCAGTGTTCAAAAACGAGGTGAAGAGGTAGGACTCACAGAGGCTGTGAAGTTTGGATGTTTTTCGTATATTCGGGCAGAACAATCGAGACAAATTGGGCTGCTGTCCAGGAGGAATTATGAAACATATCAAGATTGTCATTGAGCGTCATGAAGACGGATATGTTGGCTATCCGCTTGGGTTCATTCGGGGAGCCATCGTTGGGCAGGGGGACACGTACGCAGAAGCCCTTCAGGACACTGAAAGCGCGATTCAGTTCTTCATTGAGCACTACGGCAAGGAAAAATTCCTTGAACACCTTGAGGAGGGTGGACCAAGTCTGGATGCCTACATTGCCGAGACATCGATCGCAGTATGAAACTTCCAGTTGATATTTCAAAAATACTTGGACATAACACAAGGAACAATTAACCAATAGCCATTAACAAATAACAATTTTCATATCGCGTAGCTTCGGCTGCTGCCGGTGTCCTAAATACTGCTACTATTTACACACAACGCGAAGCAGAGCCAGTTACGCCCCGAAAGGGGCGTGACTGGTGAATCCTTTGTCGACGGGCATCCACGTGCCTCAGGTCAGAGGGTCATCGGTTTCACGCCCTTTGTTTTTCTGAGGCACAACACACGTAGAGTCCGATTCGGAATCGGACTTTACCAGCAACACCGCCCGCCGCAACGATTCAGCCGACCGAGGATTCCTGTCATTGATCAACACCCTCCTTTCCGACATTCTTCTCCCATAGCCTTGTTCACCATAGCAGTAAAACTGCGTCTAGAACACGCTATTTTCTCGCTATAACAGTAAAATCCTATTCTAAACACACCACATTCCCGCTATAGCATAATTTCTCTTGACACAATACCGCCAAAGCAGTATATTCATCTCCACAAACATAAAAATTACCGCTTAGGCGGCAAAACTATGAGCAATATTAAAAATCTGGCGGGAATCCTTAGGTATCACCGAAAAAAAGCCGGGCTCACACAGCAGGAGCTTGCAAAGTTGGCGGGCGTGGGGAAAACAGTGGTATTCGATCTCGAAAAAGGGAAAGAGACTGTCCAGCTCGATACGCTCAAAAAGATCCTGCTCGCTCTGAACATCACGCTCAAGCTCGATAGTCCGCTCATGCAACAGTACGAACGCGAGGGAGAACGTGAGACGAGCTAAAGTTTTCGTGAACAGCCGGGAGGCGGGAGTCCTCGAAGAGCACGAGCGAGGAAAGCGTTACGTCTTCCGTTATCTCGATTCGTACGACGGAGAACCTGTCTCGCTCACCATGCCGATGATCCGGCGGTCGTTCGAGTTTGACCGCTTTCCTCCCTTCTTCGACGGGGTTCTCCCGGAAGGGGTGATGTTAGACGGACTCTTGAGGCAACGAAAAATTGACAGGGACGATCTCTTCGGACAGCTTGTGGCTGTGGGGAAAGACTTAGTGGGCGCTGTCACTGTGGAGGAAATCGTGTGAACAGGTGTCCAATCACGTACAGAGAAATTCCACCAGAACTGCGCTATTCGCCCGAAGGCCTGAAAAAGTTGGCGCGACGGTTGCGCAATCTGAAAGACCTGCCGCTTTCCGCCGAAGAACAAAGACAAGAAGCCGTCCTTCGCGCAGCCAAGATGTCCATGCAGGGCGTGCAGCCGAAACTCAGCGCGCGACTCGCCGTTGAGCAGGAAATGTTCGAACTCGTCGATACAGGCGGAGAATACATTCTCAAGCCGCAAACTCATTTTCCTGAAGTGCCCCAGAACGAGGATCTCACAATGCACTTGGCGGACCTTTTCGGAATCGAGGTGCCGCTCCACGGATTGGTTTATTCAAAAGACGGTTCACTCACCTATTTCATCAAGAGATTTGACCGCGTTGCTCGGGGCGGAAAACTTCCGCTTGAAGACTTCGCGCAACTCACAGGCAGAACGCGCGAAACGAAGTATGATTCAAGCATGGAACAGGTAGCAGAAGTCCTTGAGGAGTTTTGCACCTTCCCTCTTGTTGAAAAAAGGAAGCTCTTTCGTTTGACGCTCTTCAACTTCCTGATCGGAAACGAAGACATGCATTTGAAGAACTTCTCCCTCATTAGAAGAAACGGCAGGGTTGAACTCTCCCCCGCGTACGACCTCTTGAACTCAACGATCGCTCTTTCACAGGCGACGGAGGAAATTGCACTTCCGCTGGGGGGCAAGAAAAGGAATCTTTCCAGGGCACTCCTGGTGGACTATTTCGGAGCCAAACAGCTTGGGTTAAATAGACAAGTAGTACAGGAAACTCTTTCACACCTGTCTCCTCTCCTGCCGTCCTGGATTGAGTGGATCAACATGAGTTTTCTCTCCGATACGATGAAAGAAAAATACCTCAATCTTCTGTCAAAGCGCCTGGAGGTGCTCGGCATAGAGGTGGCAATCTCGACACCCACGCCAAGATGAAAGCTATGAGTGGACTCCATCCACTTGCGCAACGAAAGGAATAACAAATGAAACGACGCTGTCCTTGGGCAACGAGTGATCCCCTCTACATCCGCTATCACGACCGAGAATGGGGCAGGCCGGTGCACGATGACCGGAAGCTCTTTGAGATGCTCATTCTCGAAGGCGCTCAGGCAGGATTGAGCTGGATTACGATTCTGAAGAAGCGGGAGAATTACCGCAAAGCGTTCGACAACTTCGATGCGAACAAGATTGCCCGATACGATACGAGGAAAGTGAAGCAACTCCTCAAGAACGAGGGAATCGTCCGTAACCGACTGAAAATCGAAGCGGCGATTCAGAATGCAAAGGCATTTCTGGCTGTGCAAAAGGAGTTCGGCTCGTTCGATACGTACATCTGGCAGTTCGTCGGCAAGAATCAAAAGGTGAACCGATGGAAGTCGCTTAAGCAAATCCCCCCAACCACTCCGGAGTCCGATGCAATGAGTAAGGACCTGAAGAAGCGCGGATTCAAGTTCGTCGGATCAACGATCTGCTACGCCTTCATGCAGGCGGTGGGGATGGTGGATGATCACTTGCAGGATTGCTGGGTAAGAACAAAGAAGAGATGAATGTAGACGCAACCTTCAGGTTGCGTTTTTCTTCCGTAGAGTAAAAGGAGTGAAGAGCAGGATGCCAAGAACGAAACAAGAAACCCTCAAGGAATTGCAATCTCTTCCCGGCGTCGGACCGAGCATTGCCAACGATCTCTGGGAGCTTGGAATACGAAGAATCTCCGATCTCAAACGTCGCAATCCGGAGAAGATGTACGAGCGACGCTGCGAGCAGGTTGGAATACGCATCGATCCCTGCCTCCTTTACGTCTTCCGCTGCGCCGTGTATTACGCCTCGAACACGAGGCACAACCCCCGATTGCTCAAGTGGTGGCATTGGAAGGATTGATTCCCTACATTGCTCTCCCTCTCACCGTATCTTTTGAGACCGATCTATCGTCTTGGAGAGAAAGAGAGAGGAAAAACCCTGATGGAGCCCAACCTCGAGCAGTTTGAAAAATCCTTACGGGAATTACGAAACCAGTTCGTGGCGATGACCTCAGCGCACCGCCCCGCGCTCTGGAGCTACTGCCTGAAACTCACAGGCTCGCCCTGGGATGCCGAAGACCTTGTGCAGGAAACCATGCTGAAAGCCTTCTCGCCGATAAGCGAAGCGTGGCCGATGACACGACATTATAATTAAGGGATTGGTGGCATGTCCAATTTCCGCGTCTCCATTCGTCATAGAGGTGAAATCACTAATCCCTTGTCCTAATTGATGGAGGTCGTTATGGCAAAGAAAAACTTTATGTTCATTTTCCACGGCGGATACAACGAAGGCCTTTCTCCCCAAGAAGCTCAGAAGAACATGGAGCAATGGTTTGCCTGGGTCGAGAAGCTTCAGAAGAAAGGAATCTACAAGGCGGGCGAGCCGTTAGAGAAAGGTGGAAAAGTCCTTTCGTTCCGGAACGGGAAGATCGCCATTGACGGGCCGTATGCTGAGACGAAAGAGCTCGTGGCCGGGTACTTTCTGTTGGAAGCGGATAGCCTCGACGAAGCCGTGGAAATCGCGAAGGAATATCCTGATTTTCCTTATGGCGGGCGTGTTGAGGTGCGCGAAGTGATGCCACTTCCGACTCGCTAAGGATCATGGCAAGCAACCAAGACCATATCGAGACAAAAAAGCTTGTCGACCATCTCTTCCGACATGAAGCAGGACGGATGGTGTCAATGTTGACCAGGGTGTTCGGGATCGACCGGATTGACCTTGCCGAGGATGTCGTGCAGGAGGCTTTGCTCAAAGCCCTTCAGCAATGGCGATTCGGCCAGATCCCCGACAACCCGTCAGCATGGCTGATGCGTGTAGCGAAGAACCAAGCGTTGGATGTTCTCCGACGGGAGCAGAGCTTCACCGAAAAACAAGAGAGCATCGCGGGTGAAATCGAACAGCCCCACAGCCGTGAAGACGGAATGTTCGACGAGGAAATCAGGGACGATCAATTGCGAATGATGTTTGCTTGCTGCCATCCCTCCATTCCGCCGGATTCGCAGATTGCGCTGACCTTGAAAACCTTGTGCGGATTTAGCGTCACGGAGATCGCAAAGGCATTTCTGACAAACGAGGAGACGATCTACAAGCGGCTCACGAGAGCGAAGGAAAAACTTCGTGAGGAGCGGATCGCGCTTGAAATTCCAGCGGGGTTACAGCTTGCGAGCAGGCGGCTTTCGGTATTGCGGACACTCTATCTTCTCTTCAACGAGGGATACAAAGCATCGCACGGCGAAGAGCTGGTGCGGCGCGAGCTGTGTGAGGAGGCTATCTACCTCACTCGCGTGCTCACGGAGCATTCCGTTGGCACAACACCGGCTGCATATGCCCTCCTTGCCCTCATGCTGCTTCACGCAGCTCGATTTCCTGCACGAGTCAATGATGACGGAAGCCTTTTGCTGCTCAGGAATCAAGATCGCTCCCTCTGGGATCAACGCTTGATCGCTGAAGGGCTCCGGTATCTTGATCTGTCCGCTTCAGGCGAGGAGTTGACGGAGTATCACCTTCAGGCCGGAATTGCCGCCTGTCATTGTCTGGCAAAGAGCTACGAAGAGACAAACTGGAAGCGCATTCTGCAGCTCTATGATCTCTTGGTCGGAATTGATGATTCGCCTATTGTGCTTCTCAACCGAGCGGTCGCCGTGGCTCAAGTTCACGGACCCGAGGAGGGTGTCCGGGCAGTCGAGGAACTCCGGGGCCGTAAGTCGCTCGAAGGATACCATCTTCTTTATGCTGTACTGGGAGAATTCTATTTTGAGTTGCGGCGATATGAAGACGCAGCGCAGAACTTCCGCCGGGCGTTGCAATTGACGACGGTTCAAGCGGAACAGCTCTTCCTCTCGAAGAAACTGGAAGATATCTTAAACATACATCTTAACTACGAAGCCTTCATAAGATAAGATGTTGACAAATTGTTTCCTTTTCCCCACATGACAAGTACGTCAAGGTTTCACTGCGCCAAGCGTTTCGTTTCGTCCAGATCGCATCATCTACTCTTTCCCCGGGAGCTGATATGGACTTGTTGTTCCCTTGTTCTCCTTTCCTCGATTTCGCAGTCGCAATCGATAATCCCTCTTAGTCGCGTTCGGGTTCCGATCCACCTCGATGGCATTGTGAACGATAGCATCTGGTCACACATTTCTCCGTTGCCTGTGGTCATGCATGCACCGACACACGAAAGGACACCGACAGAACGCACCGAAATTCGTCTCGCGTACGATGATGAATACCTCTACGCAGCGGCGAGCTGTTACGATAGCGAACCGGAACGAATCCATGCAAACTCTCTGACGCGTGACGGCTTGAACCCGAGCGACGATAGTTTTGGTCTCGTGCTGGATTCGTTCAATGACAATGAGAATGCCCTCGTATTCATCACAACACCGGCAGGTTTGCGCGAAGATTGGGCCGTCGCCAACGACGCTGTGCCGCAATTGAACCCTTTTCCCTTCAATTCGAGCTGGAGCACATTCTGGGATGTTGCGGTGTCCCGCTCGGATAGTGGCTGGTTTGTCGAGCTGCGCATTCCGTTCTCCAGCCTCCGATTTCAGGATCGGGATGGTTACGTAACAATGGGTTTGATCGTTTGGCGGTACATCGCACGGAAGAATGAAGTGCATTGTTTCCCCAATATTCCTCCGAAATGGGACTGGGCAATCATCAAACCGTCCGTTGCGCAGAAGGTTTCATTAGAGGGCTTGTACAGCAAAAACCCTGTGTATGTAACCCCCTACGTGTTGGGAGGCACCGGATATTCGTACGATCTCAATGATGTTGAAACCAAATATCTTCGAACGGAATCACGGAGGCGCGAAGTTGGACTCGATCTCAAAATTGGTCTCACAAGCAATATTACCCTTGATCTGACGCTCAACACCGACTTCGCACAAGTAGAAGCTGATGATCAACAGGTAAACTTGACGAGGTTCTCCCTCTTCTTTCCAGAGAAGCGGCTCTTCTTTCAAGAACGATCCAGCATCTTTGATGTCGGCATGGGGGGACCCAATCGCCTCTTTTACAGCAGACAGATTGGTATCTCTGAGGAAGGTCCCGTGCGCCTCTATGGCGGAGCGAGACTTGTGGGTCGGATAGGAGAGTGGGATCTCGGAGTCTTGAACATACAATCGGCGCCCAGTGTTGAACTGCCGTCCGAAAACTTTGGAGTGCTGCGGCTTCGACGGCAAATCCTCAACGACCATTCCACCGTCGGCTTTTTGACGACCAGCCGCGTGGGGAATGATGGAAGCTACAACTACACATACGGTCTGGATGGCATTGTACGCCTCGGAAAGGATGACTATCTTCTTCTCAATTGGGCGCAGACGTTCGACGATGAGATCGGTCAAACAAAAGTATCATCCTTCATGCAAAAGGCGCGGTCCAGAGTGCAGTGGGAGCGTCGCAGCACGGTTGGATTCGGATACGAGATAAGCCTCAGTCACGCGGGTGAACACTTCGATCCTGCGATGGGATTTGCCCCACGCGTCGATTATACCCGCATTGGTGACCGAATCTTTTTCGGTTGGCTTCCTGGAGAGGATTCCCCACTTTTTCATCACACTCTTTCACTCGTTGCCAATGCCTTCTATCGCAATTCGGACGGATCACTCGAGTCATCGGAGTTGGGACCTCAATGGAATTTCAATTTCAAGTCAGGCGCGTTCGGCTTCCTGTACGCAAAGGCCTTTTCCGAACGACTGGAAGAGGAATTTAAGCTCTCGGATGAAGTGATGGTTCCTGTTGGTCGCTATTCGTTCTGGAACGCTGGCGCGATGTATCAGACTCCGTGGGGCTCTCTGCTCCGGAGCGGCTTTACGGTCGACGGCGGAAGTTTCTACGATGGGTCGCGACTCTCCTTCGGCCTCTCACCAGTGTGGAGCATTTCGAAACATATCGAAGTGGGGGCCGATTATCAGTACAACCAGATTCGCTTCCGTGGCCGGGGACAATCACTTCACGCCCATCTCATGCGGATGCGGATGAAGGCAACTGCCAATACCGAGCTATCAGCCACGATGTTCGTTCAGGTGAATACAGCTTCGGACCAGCTCATCCTCAACGTGCGGTTCCGGTATAATCCTCGTGAAGGAAATGACCTCTACTTCGTTTACAACGAAGGAATCAACATCGACCGGTACGCAAGAACCCCTCCTCCTCCCCACACGGAGACCCGGGCGATGATTCTCAAATACTCGCACACTTTGCAGTTTTAGCCATACAGTACATCAACATTCCCTCCACAAACGACGCATTCGTTTGATCATCCTGCATTCTCCCCCCTCTTGACAGATAATCGACATTTCCGTAACTTTATCGTCGAATCATCGTTAATATGGATAAATCTCGAATGTTCGACGACATCGATCTAAAAATATTGTCGATTCTTCAGGAAGACGCGAGAACGCCAAATGCGGAAATTGCACGCAGGGTCGGCATGGCGGCTTCAGGGGTGTTCGACCGCATTCGCCGACTCGAGGAACGTGGTGTTCTCAGCTCGTTCACAGCAAAGGTGAACCCGAAGGAGATCGATCTGGGACTCCTCGCGTTCGTCTTTGTCCGATCCGACGAGCGGGTAGGGAAGAACACGACGGCAAGCGAGCTGGCGCGTATTCCCAACGTGCAGGAAGTGCATCACATTGCAGGAGAGGACTGCTATCTCCTGAAAGTTCGCACAGCAAACACCGAATCGTTGGGCCGACTGCTTCGCGAAGAGATTGGGCGAATCAACTCCATCCGCTCCACGCGCACAACCATCGTTCTGGAAACCGTTAAGGAAACCTCCGAAGTCCCGCTTCTTTCTTCGAAGAAAAAGAGAGACCGAAAAAAGTGATCCGGTCGATGTGAAGTCTGAAAGAATTCCACGTCACGTTTTCGGTGGAAGTTGCCGCGTCGATTTCTTAGAGTTCACCAGGAGGGTACGACCATTCCATCATCACCATCACGTCTAAGAGTCATCCTTGCCTTCGCTGCGGTATACATCATTTGGGGATCGACGTACCTCGGCATTCGCTTCGCGGTTGAAACCATCCCGCCATTTCTGATGGCCGCGGTACGGTTTATTGTGTCCGGACTTATTCTGTACAGCTGGATGCGCCTGCGCGGTGCCGAACGCCCCACACTCCAACACTGGAAGTCTGCAGCGATCGTTGGTGGTCTGCTCTTGCTTTTCGGTAATGGCCTCGTCGCATGGGCGGAGCAATGGGTACCATCAGGCATTACCGCGCTGATGATCGCTTCATCGCCTCTGTCGTTTGTCATCATCGACTCGATTCAGCGCAAGACACCCCCCACGTGGGATGTCGTTACCGGCATTCTCCTCGGCTCGTTCGGCATCATTCTGTTGATCGATCCCACGAGACTGGTTGGCGGCGAGGAGGTCTATCTTCCCGGAGCAATCGCCATCCTGCTCGCTACGGTCGCTTGGGCATACGGATCGATGTACTCGCGAACCGCAAATCTTCCATCGTCCCCTTTCCTGGCAACCGGGATGGAGATGTTAGCCGGCGGTGTGCTATTGGCCATCTTTGGTATGGCAACGGGAGAACTCGGACGTTTGGATTTCTCCATCATCTCACAAAGGTCTCTCCTTTCGCTCGGATATCTCATCGTGTTCGGATCACTTGTCGCGTTCACCTCATATATCTGGCTTTTGAAAGTTTCGACCCCGGCTCAGGTATCGACCTACGCATACGTCAACCCCGTCATTGCGGTCTTTCTGGGATGGCTCATCGGCGATGAAGCGATGAACGGACGCATTTTCCTCGCAGCCGCGTTCGTCGTCGGAGCAGTCGCGATTATCACAACCTTCAACGCGCATCGAACGTCCCAATCGATGAAAAAGCTCCATCTGGATCGAACGGTCGAACCGACGGTCGCTCACCGAGACCGGAGATGAGCTCGCTCCTTCTCCGTTACCTCCCTCAGTGCGATTTTCGGGAGGTGCATCGGCAACTTATCCGGGCGGAGAGCCATCGTGTTCTCAACGCGTTCCGAACACTGTCGTTACAGGATACGCCGCTGGTCTCGATATTGATGGGGATTCGTCCGTCCGGGAAGCGGGCTCATCCGGCGCGCTTTGCTTCAGGCTTTAAAGCGGAAGGCTGAAGGACAGATGATTTATAGAAATTAAATCTGCGAGAATCAGTGTAATCTGTGGTCTTTATTTTATGCTAAGCTGTTGGTTCAAACTGACAGCTGGAAAAGGAAACCCGCTCGGCGAGATAAAGCGTTCGCCGTGATCGTAATATTCCGCCAGCCCATACAGCTTCGCGTGGACGCTCAAAACATTCGCGCCCGTCAGCGCTGTCAGTGAAAGTTGCCCATGACTCGAGTAGCATCAGTTTCATTGTCTTCGCAAAATCACCCGCTTGCAGTCGGTAAAAGTAGGTACCACTTGGCAAACCTGCGGTGTTCCATGTGATGTTCACTGTCTGAGCTGTTCCCACGGAACTCGAGAAAAAGATGAACCACAGATCCACGGATGAGCATTCCTCAAAGGAAGACCCTCTTCGATGCTACTGATGATTCTCCTTCCGGTCTAATCTTTGAATCCGTAGCTAAACACTTAACTTGGCCTCCCATTTACACACTGGGCAGTTACTTCTTTTCGCGGTAGTTTGGCTGGCAGGACGTCGTCCCACTCCACATTTTGTATGTCCTCACATGCACAACGAAAACAACTTCTTCAAATCGACAGCTCTGCGGCAACAGTTGTCCCCCTTCCCGAGGGGGTTAGGGGGAGGGCTAGGACTAACCAATTCCTTCGAGTGCTGAAACTGTCTTCACAATCTTTCAGATCGCGCGACTTCAATTCAACGCGCTCACTTGCTCCTCCTCCATCTTCGATGGCCGTTGCCGTAGCAGCTTTGCTCATCTCGTTTATAACACTCCTCGGCGCAGGGGGCGTGGCGTACCGACCGGATGTTTGGGGAGACTGGAGCTAGCCGGATGGACACTCCCGATACGAAAGCGAACCGTTCTTCATCGCTGAACCACAGATGAGCGCTACGGTCACCATCACAACGTGGTTCCGAATGAGCGCGGGTGCAAGCTATTGATTTTTTCCAAATTGATACGCCTCTGGCGCATTGATTTTGTACAAAGCGTTGACGTTATTATGCACACCTTGTTATCCGAACGGATGATGCATGCACAGTTTCTTCTCAAAGTGGCGGTGGATTGTGCCGGTTGCGATCTTCTCCACGTTCCATGCCGAAGCACAAGTCGATAGTCCCATCTACAAAACCTATCGTCCGCTCGTTCCTTCTTCCCTCATCCGACGATCCGACGTTTCGACGAACGTCATACAGCTCTTCATTCTCGAACGCAAAGCGCATGCCGGCGATCTGGAGGCACAGCACGAATTAGGATTGCGTTATTTGCTGGGTGAAGGCGTTCTGGCCGACACCGCGAAAGGTGCCTTCTGGATCGGGAGGGCGGCAGAACGGGGATTGACCGAGGCTCAATTCAACATGGCCATTCTCACGTTCAATGGATGGGGAGTGGAATGGAATCCGTTTCGCACATTCGAGTTGCTCACCAGAAGCGCCGAGAAGATGCCCGAGGCGCAGCACTTGCTCGGAATGTTTTACACGGAAAATCTTGTGGTCGCTCGGGACTGGAACAAAGCTTACTTGTGGGTGAAAAGAGCGGCCGACGCGGGATACCAACCATCGAAAGAGGCGGTGAAAGATTTTGAAGCACGCGGACTTGGAGTGCCAAAAGATACCTCGCGCAAACAGGAAGTCACATCTTCCTCTCAACAGACCTACACCGGCAAGCTCACGTTGGGTTTTGTGTTTCAGGACACGGAAACCGACACCGCTGCGCACAACGATGCCGCCATTCTGCACGACGCGCTGCGCGAAGCAACACCTCAACTGCGGCAAGCACTCGGATTCGTCACATCGCCGAATAATCTCGAATGGGACTCAACATCTTTGCGCGTGATCGAGAGCGCTGCGGAGGAGGGGAGTCCGGAAGCTTTGACGATCCTCGGCAGAAACCATGAGCGAGGAGTGCTCGTGCAAAAAGATCCAATCAAAGCGGCGCTCTACTACCTTCGAGCGACACGACTTTCATCGAATCGTGCTCCCGGACTCCTCGCGCGACTGGTGCAAGAAGAAACCTTTCTGCCGCATCTCAAAATGCAGGTGGAGAGAAACGATCCCAACGCCTTGTATGTGTATGCAACGCTTGCCGGATTACGGCTCGATTATCTCCTCTCAAAAACGCAGTTCCCGATCACGGAGGAAAAGGGACTCGAGCTCCTCCAGAAAGCTGTAGAAAGCCGACATGTGCAGGCGCTGGTTGAACTTGGTCTCTGTTACTACGCCGGAAGGTGGGTCAAGGAAGATCGTGCGAAGGCGGTGGAGTTGTGGAACAGAGCAGTAGCGATGGGAAGTAACGAAGCTCAACTCCGTATCGCCGCGTTGCAGGTGCAATCGGCACAAGATGAGTATTCGCGACTCGCCGCCATTGCCGTTTTAGAGAAAGGGGTTCAGAACGGATCGCTTCTCGCGCAGGTTGCGCTGGGCTATTGCTATGAGAAGGGGATTGGAGTGGCACAACGTTGGGGGGAGGCCGCAAAACTCTACCGCGCAGCAGCGCAACGTGGAAGCAAAGATGCCTACGCAGCTCTTCAACGGATGCACGATGCGATACGACCAAATGATCCGCGGTATGTGATTCCTGACGTGCTGTAAGATCAGCAAGATGTTTGTGGACGTGCAACTGGAGAATGTGGTCTACGCCACAATTGCAGCTGCGCTTTTTGCATTGAAAGAGAAGACTTACCGCACGAGCAACAACTTTTGCGCCACTACGGAACCTGCAGCTTCGAGACGAGAGAGATACATCCCGCTCGCAAGCCCACCTGCTTCAAACTCGACCTGATGCGAACCCGCACGTCGGAACCCACTCACCAGCGTTGCAACTTCCCGGCCCAACAGATCAACCACCTTCAACGAGACCTGCCCATCAACGGGAAGCACAAAGCGGATTACCGTTTGTGGATTAAATGGATTCGGGTAGTTAGACATCTCTAATCGACCTGCTTCGTTCATAGCTGTGGTCGTTCGTGCCTCTTTCGGTGGCTCTGGGCTTGTCTCACCCATCGTTACCAACGCAGAATGTGTCAACGGATCGTTCGGATACTGCGCAATGAGCTTCCGAAAGTAATTCGTTGCCGCAGATTTATCCTGCATCCGATACCAATAGATGTTCCCCACATCATACAAGGCATGCTTCGCAATATGCTTCTCTGAATGGTCAACAAGAGCAAGGGCGTTTGTCAATGCTCCGTCGGTATCCCCCTCCTTCAGTAAATGACCTATCAGCAACGACTTTGCTACAGAAGCGATGCGTGATGCCGGTCGGCGGGCAATGACCGATGTGAGAGATGGCTTCACCTCTCGCCCTAATCTTTGCAAAATCCGATCGGCAAAAACGAACGCACGTGCTCCGGAGAACGCATCGGGATATTTCTCCGCAAGATTGCTGAAGACCGTCAAGGCCCGTTCATCTTGCCCATCCAGATAAAGCCGGTACGCCTCGGCAAGCTCCTGCATCCCGGGGTCATTCCCCGTCGGTTCTCCTTTCTTTGATAGCGGTCCGGGCAGAACCGGTCCTTTCACAGGTGCTGCAAGTTTTCCAGCCCATCCATTGGGATCGGAGCTCAGTTCGCTGGAGTAATCAACGTTCGCCGTAACGCTCGGCAGCGCCGGATAACTCCCCCACCAGTTGCCGCGTGCAAAGATGGTTCCACCATACGTGGAATACACGTCGTAGTAATCTTGAGAATAAAGGCTGTTGTAGCCGGTGAGGCTACCAAGATTGGGAACCGACGTGCCGTCTCCATACACTCCCCAACCGTTATATCGAATGACATTGTTGGGTTGAATGTTCGCATCGCCGTACGAGGCAAGTTGGATACCGTAACCATTGTACTGGACGCGTGTCCAATTGATGGTGCTCGCGTTGTTCGTGCTGTAGAGGGCGGTGGAGTTATTCCGGAGCAAGGAGTTCGAGATGGGAACATTGGTAGCATAGTTATAGACGCCGTACTGTGCGTTCTCGATCGTCACATACTGCAAGGAACTGCCTGATTGGCCGTTGTAAAACTCGATACCATACCATTGACCACCGGAACGGGTGAAGGTGATCGGTTGGGATGAGGTGCCGTTGGCGACAAGGGTACCTTCAATGCGAAGTTTGTAGTTTCCTGAGAAATCGAGTGTGGCTCCGGCGTCTATTTGAAGCGTTACCCCAGGAGGGACCGTTGTATTGTCGCTGATGGTGTGACTGCCTGAGGCGACCACCACAGTTTGTCCGTTCGTGGCATTACTCAGTGCTGTTGCGATGGTCGAATAGACTTGTGGAACATAAAGATTTCGGACCGCCTTGTTGGCATTGATGCGACCGTAGCCGTAATCATTGGTGAAGTTCTGGCCTCCCATGCCGGGAACTTTGTCTGCACTCAGACGGATCGTTTCACGGACTTGCTGCCACGTGAGTGAAGGATTAACGGAGCGAATGAGCGCAGCAAGTCCGGCGACGTGGGGCGCGGCGGCGGATGTGCCATTAAATCGGTCAAAATAATTGCCTGTACTATATCCGGCCGAACCAGTAATGTCGGTTGTCCAGACAAAGATGCCAGGGGCCATAACATCCAGCTGTGAACCATAACAGCTACCCCACCAGTTTTCTCCACTGCCATCATTCAGCTCCTTTCGGTTGTCATTTTGCACCGTTGCCCCTACGGCGATAACATCACTGTAGGCGGCTGGATAGCGGACAGCCGTCGTCTGACCTGACCGGTAATTGCCCGCTGAGGCTATGCATATGACTCCGTAATTATTGACCGCCCGATTAATTGCACTTTCCCAACCCGAATACGAATCCAAGCTGCCAAAGCTCATGTTGATTACTCTTGCACCCCATGCTGAAGCAGAGTCGATCGCTTGCGCAGAAGCAGCAAAGTCGATCCATTCATCACCGTTCGCATCGCGCCATCCCGCATCAAGATGCATGATGCGAATCCCGCCGGTGCCACCCCATCCGCCAGCAACACCAGCCACTCCGATCGTGTTATTTGTGACGGCGCCCAATATTCCAGCAACCGCAGTTCCATGTCTTGCTCCATCGTTAGGGTACGGATCTGAATCGTTATTATAGAAATCGTAGCCGATACGATCCCATCGATTCGCTTGAAGATCTTCATGGTTGTAATCTGCTCCAACGTCTATGACTGCCACGACAACGTTTGAAGAGCCGGTTGTAATATCCCAGCCGTTCGACATGACAATTCTTGACAGATTCCATTGATTCGTGTAGTGTTGATCGTTTGGAGTGGCGTTAACCTTCACAAAAACGTTAAAATGAAGCTCGTCGAACTTTCCCGTGGTCACCAAACGGCGAGCAACTTCAAACGCGTCAACGTTCATTGGAAGCTGAATCTGGTAGAAGCCGTCAGCAAATCGACCGCGTACATCCCGTAACTTAGGCAATCCCACTGCACCAAAATCAAACGTTCTAATATCCGATCTGTCCTTCAGCCGGACAATCAGGTGCTTGGTATCGACAAGATCGCCTTGTCCCCCATCAACGACGGTGTACCACACGCCATCGAACTGGGCGTACTGATAACGTCCGACAGACTTGAGATTCTCTTGACTGAGGGACGTTTCCACGATGACAGACAGGCAAACTGCCGTCATCATGATTCGCGCAAAGAGCCATTGCCTGCTCATAGCGACCTCCTATGAACTGAATGATGAGGCTGCAGGTGCGTGTGGTCCGTGAGAGCGTTTCGTGCAAGGGACCCCGCTGCCGACTGCAACCTCGGTTTTGTTATTTGCTCACCGACCCTTTAGCTTCAAAGCATATATGCCACCGTCTGTTGTTCCGACAAACAATTGATTTTCCCGAGTGTCAAATACTAGCGATGTAATAAAACCACGTTCAATCTCACCAAGCAACTCTGCGCTCGATTCTCCGTTCCGAGTGACATAGACTCGTCTTCCACCTGCGACATACAACAGTCCCGCTTGGGATGGATGATGAGCCATACGAAAGACGAACCCTTTGTCTGTCAGAGTAATAGCGTTGTTCGTCCACCTATCTCCCCCGTCGGTCGTCTTAATGACACCATAACTTGTCGCAGCATAAACAATGTCCGGGTTGCTGGCATCGAATGCGACGTCAACAACAGCAGCATCAGAAGGAAAACCTAACGCGTTGAAGTTTACACTTCCCTCGAATGTTTCACCATAATCATTTGAATGAAACATATATGGTGCGAAAACAGAAGTTTCCCCGAAGAACCAAACTTGTCCGCGGCGGTAAGGATTCCAGCGGACATAGTCCATGTTTGCTGCCGCACCCCTTCTTCCCTTGATAAGTCTCCAAAAATTCCCCCCGTTAGTCGAACGGTAAACTGCTGGGCCAATCACGCCGATAATTATATCAGGATTATTAGGCGACCGTTGTAGACTACTCATAGTGTTATATTCATACGGATCTGTAATCGTTTCAGGAATACCACTGTCTGATCGGAACCAGCTTCGCCCTCCATCGATGCTGCGCCAAATGGCAACCGTACTCTCTGGATGAATACCTGGTGCACTTCTCCTATACGCGACGAGAATATCCTCACTAAGAACGTCTATATCGACCGAGCCAACATGGGTGCGTTTACCGAGTGAAGTATCTCTTAACCCTAAATACTGCCAGTCGCCAAGGCGTCGTACATCACGCCTCCATACTCCATCCGAGCCAGCGCACACATACAAGTAGGGCTCACCTAACACAAGCCGCAGTGCGAACTTGTCCTCGAAGCCGAGGAACTCCCAATCTCTATTGCCGGGTTCAACCACGCTCGTGCAGCTCACCTGCAGCATCACCACCGCTACAGCAGCAAGTATCATCACTCGCCATATCTGAATCATGGCAATCACGCCTCCTTCAGGCTACTTGTTCAGTGAAAATCTTATGCCCCGTAACCACAAATATACACGAGGGGGGGCGGGGGTAAATTCAAGCGACATCGGCGAATAGATTGGCGCTGAATAGTAGCGTTCCAGAGACAGGCCAAGGTCCGATGCTCGCAGCGGAATCCCGGAGTCGAGAACTGCCAGAAGCACGTTGGAGCTTCCGGTTGTAATGTCCCACGCCTGTTCTGCTTTTATATCTGCACCCGATGTCCCGCCCGGAGGCGACTGGCCCGTGTTGCGCAATCCCCACTGATGGGGATATGTTGCCGGTGAAGTCCCTCGGAAATACGGATCATTAGGAAACACGTGCGCGTAAATCGTCCCCACAGGGATCGCCTTTTCAATGAGTGGATTCTTCTCAAGCACACTAATGGCGTCAAAGACATCGGTTCTCTCGGGAAGTTCAATCACCGTCCAACGCAGGACATCGATCTCTTCGAGGAACCTGCCCCGCAGCATTTCTACGGCCTGCGTTAGTTGTGCTTTGCCGACTCCCGGCTTCACCTTGATACTCACCTGCCGGTCAACGTATTCGATTTCTTCTCCTTTCCAGATCCCCCGTTTCACTCGGTCTTGTAATAGTTGAGCCGAGGAATGGACGGATATGGAGAACACGCTAACAAGGCTGATGAACGCAATCCGATGGAAGGATTGCCGTACTATCGCTTTCATGGCTTTTTCCTTTCGGGAATAAGTGTTATCATTGGATTGGGCTTAGCAAAACGAAAGGGCGTACCTGAAGTGAATTCTCCAAGTTGTTCGATCCGTTGGCGCGGTATTGATACAACTGAGGAGCGCTCAGGGCGTCCTTAATCTTTGCTATAACAGGGTGGTGACCTCACGTGATGAACCATCAGTGCCTCTGGATTGAAACTCTAGCCTTATTCAATTTTCCGTCTGTAAACGCCTCCCTTCGCAACATATAGGAAGCCGTTGACTCGATCGGCCTGAATGTCCCCAACTCGACTTGAATCGATACCTATGTATCGCCAGGAGCTTCCTCCGTTCGTGGAATGATAGACTCCGCCAACGTCTCGCCAATTCGCCGAGAGAAAGATGATCGATGATGACCAAACCAATATCCTCGCAACACTCGCCGTATCCAGAAGACCGTCATTGTATGTCTCCCAGACGGAGCCACTGCTAGTGCTTTTGAAGAATCCCCATTGCGGCTTATAGCCGAAATTACCGCCAACGTAGACAATGTTTGAGAAGAACTGATTCACTGCTATGGAGTAGGGCAACACACTTCCATGTGGGAACCCGGTAAGAGCCCAACTACTTCCCTCGTTAGTTGACTTGAATAAATGACCGCCCCACGCGGTCCCGGCATAAATGATTTTGGTATTCGAAGGATCAATCGCCAGCGCCGTGACCCCTTCTCCCAACGGATACGGCTGTTCATCAGGAATACCAAACCAAGATCGACCTCCGTTTGTCGTCTTATACAACGCACCGCCGAAAAAGCCGCTCTTACCCGCATAGAGAACGTTTGTATTCACAGGATCGATAACCAGCGCACCTATGCCACTCTCATGGAAATACATTCCCGCATCTGCTTTGAACCACCTGTAGCCACCATCGGTTGACTTGATCACGCCAGGTGCCGTAAAATTCACCCAGGCAAGGCCAGCGTAGACAATAAACGGATCTTTGGGATCGACAACGATCCGTGTAACAGAGACATCCCGTGCGACTTCTCTCCACGTTCTTCCCCAATCGTTCGAGCGGAAGATCTTGCCCCGCGTGCCAGCGCTGAAGTCGCTCATCGTTCCGGCAAACATCACCCACGGCTTAGAAGCAACAACCGCAATCGCTGAGACCTCTTCACCCTCCAATCCCACCAAATCCCACTCGGCAAGTTGGACAGGCGGAGGCGATGGCGGATCCAAATCAACCGGTCCGGTGCCACTATCCTTACAGCTCATCTGAACCATCACCGACGCAACAATGGCGTACTCCATCACTCGTGAAATCTGAATCATTGCGGTGCCACCTCCTTCACGTTGCCTTTTTCTATCATCGCTCTGTTCATACTACTGTCAATGTAGACAACAGAGGGTACAGTCAAGCAAAAGCTGTCAGAAAGACGTGAAAAAAACAGAGTCATATTTGGCTCCTCTTGGCGACGTTTTCCTATAAAACGATTCAACGACCCTTACCCCCCAAACTCCGGAGAAGAATTGCAATATTTGTAGTGAAACAAAGTATTGCCGATGATTTCCAGCGTCGCCGTGCCGTTCGCGAGCAACACGATCCCGTAGGACCTGGTGCGGCCGTAGCTGTACTCGTTGGTGAAGTTCTGGCATCCCTTGCCGGGGACCTTTTCTGCGCTCAAACGGATCGCTTCTCGCGCAGGTTGCGCTGGGCTATTGCTATGAGAAAGGGATTGGAGTGACACAACGTTGGGGGGAGGCCGCAAAACTCTACCGCGCAGCAGCGCAACGTGGAAGCAAAGATGCCTACGCAGCTCTTCAACGGATGCACGATGCGATACGACCAAATGATCCGCGGTATGTGATTCCTGACGTGCTGTAAGATCAGCAAGATGTTTGTGGACGTGCAACTGGATGTGTCAACGGATCATTCGGATACTGCACAACGAGCCTCCGAAAGTAATTCGCTGCCGCAGATTTATCCTGCATCCGATACCAGCAGAGAAAACTAGGATGCAGCCCTTGCCATTTCGACCGTTCGCAACGGCGTTGTTGATTGCATCGACCAATGCCGGATTTTCATCATATGGTGAATGGCTCACGCTAATCACGTCCGCCCCATTTTGTACTGCCCAGTTGATACCTTGCGCTAGTCGCGCAGCACTCATACGACCATCATCACTTGAAGCCTTTATTGGCATAATCTTGCTTGCCCAACTCAGCCACGCTATGCCTTGGTCGTTACTTGATTTTGCAGCGATAATTCCAGCAATTGCGGTTCCATGACCACCATAGGCGCTTGCACGTCATTGTTCTGCCGAAATACGTTGTAACCAGTCACGTATTTGCTTTCGAGATCTTCGTGAGTAAGATCTACACCAAGGTCGATCACGGCAATAATAATGTCTGAACTTCCCGTTGAAATGGTCCAAGCGAGGGGCGCCTTTATTTTTTCCAATCCCCACTGTTTGTTCTCTTGAAAGTATGGATCATTTGGATAGACCTGCGCCACCACAACCATGGGTAACAACAAAAAAAGAGTTGAGACAAAAGCGTATTTGAATTTCGGCATCTTGACCTCCATTTGTTGTTCTGTCGTTTCCTATAGGACCAGTTGAATTCCTGCGTTTAAGGTAAACGCGGAAAGATTGGCTTTGAAGTGCTTTTCACGTCCGTATTCATCATGCCCCAGCAACAGTACATTGTTGATCGAATAGAAATAACGAAATTGTAAGTGGGCCATGCTTGAGTTTCCCTTCAGGAAGTTGACACCCATCCAGCCTTCCAATCCAATGCTACTTCTGTTCAGATTTCTCGGCGGAAACATAAGTGTTGGAGCCAATGCTCCATAATTTGATTTTTGCTCAAATTGCTTCATTTGGTACGCAAGCCCTAATCCAACCGTTGGCTTCAAGCCGAAGTATGAAGAGGGGAACAAGTACTCGGTTTCTACTATCAAAGGGATAGCCTTGAAGCTCCAGTCAGCCCTCGCCTCATATGCTCCATCGCCGCGAGTGTCTGGGTAAAACACCGGAGTAGTCTGCAGATAGCGCAGCCGAATGCTGAAAGACAACTCAGGGGAGAGACGATAAGAAAGACTGAAATCGGCGCTTGGATTCACCACATCGGCCTGTAACTCGCCGTAACCAAGAGCTGCGAAAAAGCTCTTCATATCCGATAGTGGAAAATGCGACAATCCAGCAGATATGCCTACGGAGAACTTTGATAGCTGAGCATATAAATGGACATCGTTGCCTTGTGCAAACCCCGTAAGAAACAACACAAGAATCAATGCGCTCTTGATCACCATCGCATTGCCCCTTTCTATTTCCTCTTGGAGAAGATAGCTCCGAGTGGATCTGCGCCTACCTCTATCGAGAACTCGTATTCAGACAAAGACTCGGAAGAAGGCTCAGCCCCACCGATTTGCGTTACTAAGGGGCTGCGTCAGTTCAAGATTTCTGCCGTTCAGTTTGTTTTCGCCATGGCTTGGCTGGCGGGACGGCGTCCCGCCCTACATTCTGTACGGCCTCCGGAGTACGCTGTTCAGCTCCGGCAACCGCCCTGCGCCTCACATCTTGCTCCCCTTCGCAAACAGCTCGCTGACATATTCCCAGTTGATCACGTTGTAGAACGCCGCTACATAATCGGCGCGACGATTTTGATACTTCAGATAATAGGCGTGTTCCCAGACGTCGACACCGAGGAGCGGTATGCGACCGACGCTGAGTGGCGAGTCCTGGTTTGCCGTTGACTCGACGGCCAATTTCTTCCCATCCAGGACTAACCATGCCCACCCGCTGCCAAAGCGCTTCAGAGCCGCATCGGTGAGTTGCTCCTTGAACTTGTCGAAGCTCCCAAACCAAGCATCGATCGCCTTAGCAAGCTCACCCGACGGCACCCCTCCACCGTTCCGCTTCATCATCTGCCAGAAGAGCAAATGATTATAGTGACCGCCGCCGTTGTTGCGCACCGCCGTTCGAATGTTCTCCGGAACGCTGTCGAGATTCCGCACCACCTCGTCAATCGATTTCGTTTCCCACTCCGTTCCTACAACAGCTCTGTTCAGGTTGTCGACATACGCTTTGTGATGGCGACCGTGATGGATCTCCATCGTCCGTGCATCAATGTGCGGCTCAAGAGCATCGTATGCATACGGAAGCGGGGGAAGAGAAAATGGAGCTGCGTTGTCCACAAGCGCCGCCGGAACGGAACGTTCCTTCACAAGGATTGACGGAACAGTTGCCGCGAGTACGGTTGCTTTCAATGCATCTCTTCGATTCATTCGACTCTCTCCTTTCGTGGTGATGTGTTGATGAAGTGTGAACGCGATAAAATTGGGAAGGATTGTAGAGAGGTGCAAGTCGGATTGCCCGAGCGAGCGCGTCCCTCTCTTGACTGCAGACGAACCCAGAACCTCGTGTCTGTCAGACACCGCCTAACATCTCTTCATTTGCCGGCGCGCTCTTGCGAAATGCAAACGAACCGACAGCCGGCTTGACAAGCCGCTCAAAGTCCTTGTATGTCATTTTCACCAGCTCACGATGCGAGCCTGCGTTGAAGGCGATCTCCATATCCTCGGCGAGCGGACTGGCGACAAAGACTCGCATGCCGAAAAGATTGCCGAACGGTGGCATCGCACCCACTTCGCACTCCGGAAATCGATTCTTGAACTCACCCTCCGTCGCCAGTTCGATGTTCTCCGACTTGCTGAACTCCCGAAGCTGCGTGAAGTTGATCATGTGCGAGGCGGGGAGGACGACGAGCACCATCTCGCCATCCATCCACACGACAACGGTCTTCGCGAGTTCTTTGCCGGAAATGTGTGCCGTGTGGGCGGTATCTTGTGCGGTAAAGGAGGGGGGATGCGAGATAAGAGAGTAGTGAACGCCGTTCGCATCGAGAAATTCCGCCAGTCGTTTCATCATCATGGCATCCTCCTGTAGGTGTGAGGGGATGGTTAAAAATCACAAACCCGTGAGATGTTCGTGTCTGACCATTTCACGGGCTTGTTGTCGAAGGCCATCGCAGGGACCTTTCGTTGAAGCTCTGTTGCAAACAACCTCTTACGTTTGCCAATGTATGAGAAATTCATGCAAAGTCAATCCGGAACGACGGCAGCTTTTGAACACGAGGCTTGCTGGTTGGCGCTCCCCCTTTTGATCGATTCGTCTCCCTTCATCGAACCACAACGAGGTGAGTTGAGTCGCGATCCAACACCAACTTATTCCAACTTGAGCTTCTTCAGTTTCGGTCGAATGACAAACGCACAGTATGGTGCATGGGGATTGTTCTTGTAGTAATCCTGATGATAGTTCTCCGCTCTATAGAACGTATCGAGCGGCCGTATCTCCGTCACAATCGGATCGTCAACATACTTCTGCGCAGCCGACTTTGATTGTTCGGCCAAGAATTTCTGTCGTTCATTGTGAAAGAAAATAACCGACCGGTACTGCGTACCGACGTCGGCCCCTTGCCGATTGAGCGTCGTTGGATCATGCGCCTTCCAGAACATCTCGAGCAATTGTTCATAGGAGATTTTTGACGGATCGTAGGTGATTTGAGCAACCTCAGCGTGTCCCGTCGTGCCGCTGCACACTTCTTCGTAGGTCGGATTGACAGTATGGCCGCCGGCATAACCGGCTTCGACGGTAAGAACACCATCGAGCCGCTCAAACACCGCTTCCACACACCAAAAACACCCTCCTCCAAATGTGGCTTGTTCGGTCTGTTTCATCTTACCCCCTTTTTGCGCAAAGACAACGGATATTGTAAGGAAAAATAAGGCGAGCAACCTGGAAAGGTTGTTTACGTTCAGTCTCATCATTCCGCCCTCCTGAAATGAGAGGAAGCATGTCACAAGATTTACCACGGATTCGGCACGCAGGTGTGGTTGATGCTTACTGAGCAGAATTTTATCAAACCTGCGGTTTGATCTATCTTTCGAATGAACCGACAGGTTCATTGACAGTTACGTCGGATTACTTTTTCTCCTCTTCCCTTTTCAATTCTGCCCGCAACAGATCGATCGTCTCAATGGCATGGCGCATATGAGGAATGACGATGCTGCCACCGACAACCAGTGCAACATTCAAAGCGTCATACAGTTCCTCATCTTTCCATCCCGATTCGATGCATTGGATGATATGATAGTCGATGCAATCGTCGCAGCGGAGAACGGCGGAGGCCACTAATCCCAACAGCTCCTTCGTCTTGGCGTCCAACGCCCCGTCGCGATACGCCGCCCCATCAAGCGCAAAGAATCGCTTGATGCCGAGATGATCGATAGAAAGAATCCGGTCGTTCATACGTTGACGATACGAGCGGAACTCATCTAATCGCGTAGCCATTTTGTCTTTCTCCTGCTCTTTGCAATGAGAACCAACGGTGGATTATTCGACCTGTCGAGAATACTCCCCCCCTCCCCGAGGAGACTCAAAGAGGAAGCAGTTCGTTGTTCGGTTTGAAGGATCGATTCAAAGGGAAATCCCATCGTCATAACTCCATATTCTTTTCTGTAGCCCACGCCAGCACCAATCCTCCGAACAAGTTCTTCACCACAAACCAGACATTCGCCGGACGTTCGGCGAGGCGACGCATATACCAGGGGAACCAGTGCGTTCCATAGCTGATCAAGACGCGAACACGAAGCCCTTCTTTTCTCAGACGGAGTTGTTCTTGGCGTTTGATACCGTAGAGCATTTGAACTTCGTAGGTGGAGTCAGGAATGCCTTCTTGCCGGCTGGCAGAGCGAATGCGTTCAATGAGCGGAATATCGTGCGTCCCCAGTCCGACTTCCACCTTACTTGTTGCCGCGGCCTTGATGAGTTTCAGCGACAGTTTGTAGAACTGTTCATTCGTTTCCCGCTTGGTAGGAAAGACGACCCCGGCCGGCTCAGCATATGCGCCTTTCACAAGACGGATGGCGGGATGGAGCGGCAGAAGTTCATCGAGATCCTTTTCCGTTCGAACAAGATATGATTGGAGACACAAACCGACGTTCTCGAGTTGCTGCCTAAGATGTTTGAACAGTGCGATCGTTCGGTCGACATAGGGGCTATTCTCCATGTCGATCCACATCATGGTGCCGGTTGCACGGGCTTTTTCCGCAATGCTGAGCGAGAGCTCATTGCAAAGCCGTTCGCTGAAATCGAGGCCGAGTTGTGTCGGTTTGACGGAGACGTAGCAATCGAGCCCACGCTGTTTAATCCGGTCGAGCACATCAAGATAGTGGTGCGCAACAGCTTCAGCTTCGTATTGGTGTGTGAGATTCTCGCCGAGGTGGGTGACGATTGTCGGAATAGCATGTTGTCGCAGCTCTTCAGCGGCATTCAGTGCATCCTCAATCGTTTCGCCCGGCATGAAGCGCGTAACAGCTCGTCGGACGAATTTGAACTTCGGAAGCGTTTTACGAAGCGCGGCGTTGCGGGACCCCCAAAGGAGCGCAGAGCGCATCAAGCTCATGGGCTTGTCCCTTTCCGGAATTTGAGGATTTTTTCAACCATCTTGAGACAAGAGGGTGGGTTTCATAACATCAAATTAAGCCTAAAATCTGCTCAATTGAAACTATGGCCAATGTAACCGCAATCGAACTACGTACGTCGTTGGCAGGTACCTTGTAATTCCGAAGGTTCTGAGGGCCTTTCACTCAAATGTGAAAACGCGAGAATCAACAAGAATCTTTATGCCACGAAGGAAGTTTTTTTCTTGATTTTGTTCTGTTGTAGTTATAATTTCGCATCAATTAACGACACCTGAATCCACCATTGCCGTGCGCAGTAAGGGGAGTACGGTTTCTTGCAACGTGGCATATGGTCGCGAGTCGATTCATCTCAAGCTTAGCGGTTCTCAGCTCCATCCTTTTTGCCGGAGCTTATCTGGGTCCAGTCTCCGCCGGTTTCTCTTCGTTTCTTATCCTCCTTCTTATTTTTTTCTCGGTCATCGCAATCCTTCAGGAAGCCTTTCAGCGCGATAAATCTCTGGTTGCGTATCTGCTTCTTTCCTTCATTTCGTTCACCTTGTTGTTCTTCGTTACCCCCCCCCCTCTGTAATCGTCCGTTTATTCATCATCGCTCTATTCTGTATAACAGTCGCAAGAATATTCGACAAGCATAGCCCTTATCTCGCTTCACTTCAATGGTCTCTGAGCCTGACAAGCTTTTTCTTTGCTTGGATTATTCTACTCTACAAAATAGAACCTGTATTTTATTCCTCAGTACAGCTTGTTGCACAAAATTTATCGGCTCTCCTTGGTAAAACGCTCAACCAGCCATTGCTACTCGGCGCAACGGCATCCGGTTTCTTTATATCGTTGTTGCTTATTGTCTTTGGCTTTTTTCTCTTTCTGTTGTCGGAACGGAGAAGATTACGGCATATGCTGATGTATCTCGGTGCCATCTGTTTGACGAACGCGTTGTTTGTCAGCCTTTTACATTCCGTCGCTGAGCGGATTCAGTTCTCGGTAGGCGATATTTCTCTCCATCCAATGAATCTGCTTTTTGTTTTGCTGTTCATGGACTCAGTGCCATTGTATTTTTTCGTGAGAGAGCGCGAGTTGGCGAGACTCCAGTATCAGTTCACTCTCAAACAATGGAAGCCAGTAGTAGTTGTATTCCTTTTCTTTATTATCGCCAGTTCAACAATGTTGATTCCAGCTTTAAGCCTTAGAGGAAACAGCGAAAACTCCTTGCTCATTCTCGATAAAGGTGAATTTAACTGGGATAAGCCGCGATTCGGTCAATACGGACTTCGTGCCGCCGGAATGTTTGGAATGCTGCCTGCATACCTTGAAACGATGGGCTATGAGCTAAAGAAAGACTCTCTGTTAACGGGAGACAATCTTGAAGGTGTAAAGGTCGTTATCGTCATAAACCTGAATTCGGTCGTCGCGGAACAGGAGAAAGAGAGGATCAAGCAATTCGTTTACGATGGGGGCTCATTGTTAGTCCTGGGAGATCATACTGATATGATGGGCGTCATGGGCCCCTTGAACACACTTATCGACTTCGTGAATATCCGATATAAATTCGATTCAGCGCATTACTTGAAAAGAGATTGGCGGGATTCGTTTGAGCAGTTTCCCCATGCAATCTTCACAGGGATAACGGATGAGACAGATGTTGGGATTTCGGTGGGTGCCTCTCTTGAATTTTCCCCTCTCCATGCCAAGCCTGTCCTAGCTGCGAAGTACGGATTCTCCGATGCTGGCGACTATATGAATACACAAAATGCTTACCTTGGGGACCGGCGGTACAATCAAGGCGAACTTCTGGGGGACCTCATCCTCGTTGCAGAAGCTCCGTACGGAAAAGGTAAGGTACTTGTGTTCGGTGATACTTCGTCGTTTCAAAATGGCTCTCTTGCCTATACCTACACTTTCGTACAAAACGTGTTGCGATATCTCTCAAGAACCGAAGACAATTTCTTCGATGTGTTTTTCCGGACTGGATTCTTCCTTTCTTTTCTACTGGGTATTTTTAGCTGTTTCCTTGTTGTGAAAATCCAGTATAACCCGGCCATCGTTTTGTGGGTCAGTCTCCTTGTCCTTTCTACGTCGGTAGTGATTCACACAATGGCAGATTATGAAATGGAAATTGTGGGGCAACCGTCTCCCATAGCTTATATAGACGCTTCACATCTGAACAGATTTACAGCTTATGGCGACGACGGAATATGGGCGTTGACGTATCACCTCATGCGGAATAATTACCTGCCTGTTGTGAGTCGCACCTTTTCATCAGAGCTGATGGAAAAAAGCGCGGTTGCGATTTTTATTTCTCCTGCAAAAGCTCTTCAAGCCAGTGAGTTGGAGACAATCGATAAGTATATCCGTTCTGGGGGCGTTGTTATCTGGAGCGTTGGGTACGAGGAAAAAGAGTCTTCAAAGGAGATACTCACAAAATATGGGTTTGATATCGACAACGTTCCGCTTGGTCCGATCCCCCGGACCGAAACAAACGCGGGCATACGCTTCAAAAAGGCGTGGCCCGTAATGTTCCAGGGGAGTGAACCTATCGATACAATATGCACAGGCTGGAGTTATCCGGTCATAGCTGCAACATCTCTTGAAAAAGGCAAGTTCGTTCTTGTTGCCGATGCGCATTTTTTCCTGGCGGAAAACTTAGAAGCAAACCATACATTTTCAAAAAGTAACGATCTCTTTCTCAGCGTTATACAACATACTCAGCGTCCCGGGAATCTCGTAGAGCAACAGTAAAAATGGAAGCTGCGAGATCAAGATACACTCTGACGGACTACAGTATGAGGAATTCCGTGAGAAATCCAAGTGAGAATATCACTGCTTTCCTGTGGTGCACGGTAACCCTTTTATCTTTAAGCTGGTATCCTCTTACCGCTTTCTATCTCCCCACCACGATCCATTACACGACACCTCTTTGGTTCTCATACGCCACCCTTTTCGTGGCAGTAGTCACCGGACTGGCGACGGCAAAGCTCCTCGTATTAGAATTTGAGAAGAAGACTCTTTTCATCGTTTTCGTTGCTTCTGCGTTGTTCGGATCACTCATCCCATTTCCATATAACATCCCGGCCCTCTTTCTGGTAGCAGCGACAAGTTTAAGGTCTTTAGCGTTGCTGCTGAAGACGAAGCGATCAACGGAGATGATTTCCGCCACGTCAACCTCGTTGTTTGTCTGCGGGTTGGTCCTCGGCCTCCAGGCCGCTGTGCTGCCATTTTTCGTACTGTTCGCTTCTCGATTCCATAGAATCGATTGGCTTGCACCTCTTCTGAGCACTTTGTTTCAGATGCTTGGTTCCTCTGCATCCCAAGCTCATGGCGATCTTTTCGTTCAATATGCCGACAGGGTGTACTCTCTAATCCCATCCTGGGAAGCCTTAGGGCTTTATCCCGCGCTCAATATTTTGATGGGTGGGTTTCTGTTCTTCTCTTTGATGTCAATGCCCCGGAGATCTTACGTCTTTCTCTTGTTGACTCTTGCAATCTACATGGTGATGCGTTACATCGGACTTGTGTATGCATTGTTGGAACTCGAGAAGGCCTCTGTTTTCTGGCGAGTCGATGTTATGACGATAAGCATCCTACCGTTGATTCTATTTCTTTCGGTGTTGTTCAAGTTTCCATCCCGTGAACAGGTGATCCAATTTCATTTTCTTAACAGAGCTTCTGTTAAACCCTCTTTGACTTTTTCTGTTCTGCTGGTTGTCTTGTGCCTCTCCGCAACGGGGTTTTTCGGCTTTGTCGATCCCGGAGAAAGAAAACAGGGCAGGATACTGATCGACGAGAAACATAGCAATTGGGAATGGACAACCGAAGAGTTCAACACTACCTGGTATGGAGAAAGATCGACGTACAACTACTATTCGTTGGCGCAATTCCTGAAGTACTATTATCACGTGGATCAAAAAGCTGAAGATATCACCGATGCACTCTTAGCAGAGTATGATATCCTTTTCATCAAGACACCTACCGAGCCATTTTCTGAAACCGAGATTGTCGCCATCAAAAGATTTGTCGAGCGGGGCGGTGGATTGTTGCTTATTGGTGATCATACGAATGTTTTCGGGATAACGACGAATCTGAATCCACTCGCGTCTCAATTCGGCGCCGCATTTCGTTACGACGGCCAATATGATGTCAGCGGCGAGCTTTCTGTTTACCGAAGACCCGTTGTTTTGCCTCATCCTGTCGTTCAACAGATGCCGGCATTCATGTTTGCAACCGGCTGCATGCTCGACGCTCCATTACTTGCCGAGAACGCAATAATTGGATACGGAATAAAATCTGTCTACCTCGATTACTCGAGGCCGAATTTTTTCCCGAAGGATGCGAGGAACACGGAAACGATGGAGTTCGGTTTGTTCGTACAGGCGGCAGGAATTCCTTTTGGTAAGGGAAGAGTGTTCTTGTTCACCGATAGCACTGTCTGGTCGAATTTTTACATGTTTATCCCCGGGAAACCAGAGCTTCTGCTCGGTATCATGGAGTGGCTCAATCGTAAGAACACATTTCTTGTGAATGCAAAGCCTTTCTTTCTCTTGCTCACACTGATCTCATTTGCCGCAGTTTTATTCACAGCGAGGCGGCTCAAGAAGGGAGAAATCGTGTTTGTTTCACTACTGGTCGGGCTGTCCTTTACACCGTTAACAATTTTTGCGCTTGAGCAGCTTAATAAAGAAGCTTATCCAGCGCCTCAACCTCACACAAGATACCTTGAGGTCAATTTCGAAGCGGAGCACTCGGACTTTGAGCTCCCTGTGTTGCACACAACGCAAAGAACCGAGAAGAGTTATCATACATTTTATGTGTGGCTGCAGCGTTTAGGCTATGTACCCAGACTCGCGCCTTCGTTTCAGGAAGCACTGAAGGGGGATGTAGTAGTTATTCTAAATCCCACACAAGCATTCCGACCCGAAGAGCTTCATGCAGCGAATGAATTCCTAAAGAGAGGCGGTAAGCTGCTTCTCCTGGATGATCCGGCACGATCCGGTCATGCCATGGCCAACCAATTTCTTGCGGGAGTCGGGTCGGAACTCACCATGCACAACCATCCGCCGACGCCGATTTCAATCCGGAAGAAACCCGACGATACAACACGGATTGCTACCTACGCTGCCGGTGAGGTACGTGGCGGCACAGCTCTCCTCGTTGCACGAGGGAGGAGGCCTGAGCCGGGAGAATCATTTTACCCGGTTGCAGATGGTCACGACCACCGACACGATGAACATGGGCATCAGCATTTTTATCCGGGAGACCTCCGAAGAGCAACACCGCAGGGAGGTTTACCACCGGTGGATTTTGTGCCACGAGGAAGTATCTCTTCGCTGCAACCTCCAATAGATACATTGGCGGACCGTCCTATCATGGCCGTCGAGGCCATAGGCGAGGGCAGACTGGTAGCCGCGGCGACTTCTTTTTTATTCACCGATAGAGAAATGGGATTTACTTCGACAAGACCGAACGATAAACAGCGCAGAATTTATGAGCTGGAGTATTGGATCTTTGAAGAGGTTTTGGGTTTAAGGAAATAGGTGACGGAGAAAAAGCGCTTAACTTTCAGCTGACTCTTAACATCTTATAGCTCAACGTGCAAACAGGGCGCGAGCTTGGTCCAGCTCACGCCCCGCCAAGAAGCCCGGCGGGCAAGCCCGCCATCTGGCGCGGGGATGCCGCATTCAAGGCCGTTTTTACTTTGCGGCACCCCGCCGTTTGCACGGAGAAAAGATAGAGGAAAAAATCACTAAATCCAACAAAGGAGGCAGAGGACCAGAGCGAAGCCATCTGGAGGGCGATTTGCCAAATCGCCCACGCGGAAGAAGTGGAGACGGCATTCAATTCACAGAATCATTCACTTTTTCTCAAGGAGAAAGCGATGAACACCATCAGATGGAGTATTCTCGCTCTGGTCGCTCTGTGCCTCATCGTCGGTGTCTCGCTGGCGAGTCCTACGGGAGCTGTGAAGCCCTCACCGTTGTTCAAGGCGTCGTTGGAGAAGAGTATTGCGAAGTTGGAGGGACAAACAGCGACCGAAGACCTGAATGCGGAGGCTAACCCGGAGCCGTCTATGCCAACGGGTAGACAGATCTGTCCCATGGTACCGCAAACGCAAGAGGGGACGTCAACTTGTGGACCGCCCTATTGTGCGGAAACCACCCAGTTGACCTGTGAAAATACCTGCTGGTCCACATGCAATTCGACATGCTCAACCTGTGCTGGGCAATCGACCTGCGATAATACGTGCGCCAGTACGTGTGTGGGTGGCGCTTGTGTAAGCTGGCGGTTCTACGGGACGGTCTATTGGTTGGATAACGCATATGGAGGTTCGGGTTCCTGGTGGGTGGCTCCGGGCAGATACGCACAGCTTTGCAATGTGCACGCTCAATCTACAGGTGACGGAGGATTCACTCGACTCTACCTCTCGTCTAAACAGATAGACCTAGTAGGCTTCAACGTATATAATGGCAGCTACGACAAAACAATTAGCCATACGCCGTACAATGGCTGGTGGGCGCTCAGCGGTATCTCCGCGGTAGGGAACAATTGCACTACAAATTGGTGGCAGATAGGAGACGGCCCGGAATATTCAAGCGGACCCAGCGGTAGTAACAATGTTAATCCAGTCGTCCGACTGTACCCATGGTTGCCATGACCGAATTATAACTTAATCGTTAATTCGCTTGGGCGGAAGTCGGTCGACCGCCCAAGCGAATTGTTGTTCGGAGGGTAGCTTATGCACAATAAAATCTCTTTGGTAAGCAAGGCCAATCTTTTAGTTCCTGTCTTCATATGGATACTCAACGCATGCAACGGGTTGCAAGAACCTGCCCCAAAATTAAACTCACAATACATTGTCTACAACTCTCCAGACCACCAGATCTATGCGGTTGATATTTACTCTCGTAATGGACCTAGGAAATTGGCCAATGGTTTTAGTCCTACATTTTCACCTGTTGAACTTAAGGTGGCATTTTACAACGACTCTCTTAGATCAGGGGTTAGGTTATTTATTCTTGACCTATTCGAAAACAATCCTGTTGAGCTTGTCACCATATCAAAGCCTCCTAGAATACGCTATCTTGCTGATGCGAAATGGTCGCATGCAGGAACAAAAATCGCATATAACTCACAAAAGCAAGGAACAATGGAATTGTATGTCTATGACTTGCTTGAGAAGAGAGAAACGAAGCTGAACGGGGCGCGGGGTTTTGCTCCGGAGTGGTCCTATGATGATAGGAAAATTTCCTTCTGGACCCTTGTTAATGAACTCTATATGGTAGCAATTATAAATGCTGATGGAACCGGATTGCGAATAATAGATCTTGGAGGCATTCCTTCACCCGCCAAGTGGTTACCTGATGGAAGACTTGTATGCACGATTCGACCATTCAGCGAAAGCCAAAATCCTTCTTATACCGATGTTCTGATTTTCCGTGAGGACGGATCCGAGCGGGTCCAAATAACAAACGATCATAGGTCACATTTCTTTGGGGTGTATGATGAAAGAACAATCATCACGGCTACTACATCAGCTTTGGATTCCTCCACACGTTTTGACCTAATTGACCTGCACACTCTCGGTCGAAAGGAATGGGTAACAATTGAAAAATCGGTCTCACCAGTAGTTTCGCCAGATAATCAGTGGATAGGATATGTAGCCCTCGAACGGCGGAGCTTTCCACTTCCAATATACATCATTCACACAGAGACAAGAGAGCGCAGAAAAATTGCTGAAAATGCCTATATCGGTCTGAGTTGGTCGAAAAGATTCTAATGTCGGGTTGATTAAACGATAAAAGAGCTAACAGAGGAGATCTTGGGCTCAACGTTTGGGAGCATTTGTCGCACCTGTGCTGGGCAATCGACGTGCGATAACACGTGCGCGAGTACGTGTGTTGGGGATCCGGGTGCTTGCAAGAACTATCCGTTCGCTGGCACAGTCTTTTGGTATAATGCTTATTGGTATAGCAACGACTGGAGGAACTTACCGTGGAACCTGTATCTCAACGCGGACATCGGAAGACACAAATTTGACGGTGAGGGCTGGTGGGAGTGGGGTCATTTCAACATCGCCAATGGTGCGTATTCGTTCACGCGCACGCGTGCAAATACTAGCCACGGTGCAAGTGTAAGAGATGATATCCAGTTGAGGAGATATGGCGATTTCTTTTATTATTTCCAGAACTTCGACGAGCGATACATCAGTCCACCGCTTTCGTATAACAGGACGAACTTCAAAGATCTCTGGATTCGAATTCCATGAGAACCGAAGGCAACAAGGCCGGGAGAGTGTCGTCTCTCCCGGCAGTTTTTTAACAAATCGCGAGAATAACGATGAAAACTGTATTGGTTCTGACGCACGTGTTGGTAGCACTCTTTTTTCTTTTCTCAAGTTGCGATCGCGGGGTGGACATCATAGATGATCCCAGCCGGTATACGATCGTATACAGTAATCGCCTTGACGACAGAATCTATACAATGACAGCGGACGGGAAGAGCAAGCAGCCGCTGAACGATCTCGTTGGGAGGTTTCCGAAATACTCACCGGACGGTACGAAAATCGCCCTTTACCATTGGTATGATAACCCGCGCGAATTATGGATATCTCTTTACACGCCCGAAACCAACTCCCTCAAAAAATTGGCGTATGTTACTAAACAAGGTATTTCAACAATTGTATGGTTCTCTTGGTCGTACGACGGTACGAGGATTGTGTACGGTAGACCAACGGGTGAGCCAGGAAGGGCTGATATTTGGACAGTGGACACTTCAGGTATGGTTCACCGACGGTTGACTGATTCCGGTTGGAACGTCGGTGGAGTCTGGTCTCCCGACGGCGGAACGATCTATTATGATGTTTGGTACCGCACTGGTATTGTGGGCTATTTAATGAATGCAGACGGCTCGAACAAGCGACCGGTGCCCTATCGACCTCCTGGGTTAGGGGGATGGAGTCTTTCATGGAGCCCGAAAGGCGACCTCATTGCCTTCACTGGGAAAGTTGATTCTACTTGGATGTTTACTCCTCAGACGGACATCTTTGTAACAGATCCTGCTGGAACAAATGTAAGAAGGATAACCTTTGATGAAGCGAGTGGTAAGGCTCGATGGTCTCCTGACGGAAAAAAAATAGCCTTTCAGTCAGGCGGTGAACTAAGCAACAATGTTTTCGTTATGGATCCGGATGGATCCAATCGCAGACAGCTAACTACTCATGGAAAAGCGCTTCCATCCGAGATGCTTTGGTCTCCTGATGGTGAAAAGATTCTCTACGTGTATGAGGTCGCACCACGCGAGGACCGGAGGTTGCATGTTATCAATGCCGATGGCTCAAATGATATCGATACGGGAATAAAAGGCACAATAGATTTTGACTGGAAGCCGATGCGATGGATGAAAAAATGAGTACAGGCATTTTGTTCTGTATTCTCTGGTGCGCAGCAGAGCCTGCTCTTGCGCAACCTCTCATTCTCTACCGTGCGGTTGAGCACGCGCTTCAACACAACTTTTGGGAGAAGTAGAATCACGAAACGAATCATTTGTTGTCTCTTCGCTCTGGCTGTGGTGGTTGGAGGTGTGACCCACGCCAATCCCACAGGCGAGATGAAAAGCTCTCCTTTGTTCAAGGCCTCCCTTGAGCGAAGCATCGCCAAGCTGGAAGGACAAATAGCAACCGAAGACTTGAATGCGGACGCTGAGCTGGAGCAATCGATGCCAACAGGTAGTCAAGTCTGCACACTTGCGCCGTACACTCAGGGACACAACACATGTGTACCATTTTTGTGAAGACACACAGTCAATAACAGTATGCGCGATAACGTGTTGGTCAACGTGCAGCAGCACATGCTCAACCTGTGCTGGGCAATCGACCTGCGATAATACGTGCGCCAGTACGTGTGTGGGTGGCGCTTGTGTAAGCTGGCGGTTCTACGGGACGGTCTATTGGTTAGATAACGCATATGGAGGTTCGGGTTCCTGGTGGGTGGCTCCGGGCAGATACGCACAGCTTTGCAATGTGCACGCTCAAGGTACAGGTGACGGAGGATTCACTCGACTCTACCTCTCGTCTGAACAGATAGACCTAGTAGGCTTCAACGTATATAATGGCAGCTACGACAAAACAATTAGCCATACGCCGTACAATGGCTGGTGGGCGCTCAGCGGTATCTCCGCGGTAGGGAACAATTGCACTACAAATTGGTGGCAGATAGGAGACGGCCCGGAATATTCAAGCGGACCCAGCGGTAGTAACAATGTTAATCCAGTCGTCCGACTGTACCCATGGTTGCCATGACCGAATTATAACTTAATCGTTAATTCGCTTGGGCGGAAGTCGGTCGACCGCCCAAGCGAATTGTTGTTCGGAGGGTAGCTTATGCACAATAAAATCTCTTTGGTAAGCAAGGCCAATCTTTTAGTTCCTGTCTTCATATGGATACTCAACGCATGCAACGGGTTGCAAGAACCTGCCCCAAAATTAAACTCACAATACATTGTCTACAACTCTCCAGACCACCAGATCTATGCGGTTGATATTTACTCTCGTAATGGACCTAGGAAATTGGCCAATGGTTTTAGTCCTACATTTTCACCTGTTGAACTTAAGGTGGCATTTTACAACGACTCTCTTAGATCAGGGGTTAGGTTATTTATTCTTGACCTATTCGAAAACAATCCTGTTGAGCTTGTCACCATATCAAAGCCTCCTAGAATACGCTATCTTGCTGATGCGAAATGGTCGCATGCAGGAACAAAAATCGCATATAACTCACAAAAGCAAGGAACAATGGAATTGTATGTCTATGACTTGCTTGAGAAGAGAGAAACGAAGCTGAACGGGGCGCGGGGTTTTGCTCCGGAGTGGTCCTATGATGATAGGAAAATTTCCTTCTGGACCCTTGTTAATGAACTCTATATGGTAGCAATTATAAATGCTGATGGAACCGGATTGCGAATAATAGATCTTGGAGGCATTCCTTCACCCGCCAAGTGGTTACCTGATGGAAGACTTGTATGCACGATTCGACCATTCAGCGAAAGCCAAAATCCTTCTTATACCGATGTTCTGATTTTCCGTGAGGACGGATCCGAGCGGGTCCAAATAACAAACGATCATAGGTCACATTTCTTTGGGGTGTATGATGAAAGAACAATCATCACGGCTACTACATCAGCTTTGGATTCCTCCACACGTTTTGACCTAATTGACCTGCACACTCTCGGTCGAAAGGAATGGGTAACAATTGAAAAATCGGTCTCACCAGTAGTTTCGCCAGATAATCAGTGGATAGGATATGTAGCCCTCGAACGGCGGAGCTTTCCACTTCCAATATACATCATTCACACAGAGACAAGAGAGCGCAGAAAAATTGCTGAAAATGCCTATATCGGTCTGAGTTGGTCGAAAAGATTCTAATGTCGGGTTGATTAAACGATAAAAGAGCTAACAGAGGAGATCTTGGGCTCAACGTTTGGGAGCATTTATCGCACCTGTGCTGGGCAATCGACGTGCGATAATACGTGCGCCAGTACGTGTGCAAGTACGTGCAGCACGCCGAGCTCATGTGTGGGGTGTGCTAATCCGATCGTCTATGGGACGGTTTATAAGATGCCTTATTATAGCAACTACTGGCCTGGATCTTGGGGACGCCGTGTGTATGAAGTTCAGACCGGCATTGGTAGTGAATTTAACCTCAGTGGTTATTATCAATTCTTCTGCTCGATAGCTGCCCGCACATTGAGAGCCGATGCGAATGATGGTGCTGGACGCTGGGAAGGCTACGCGTTCAAGCCTTCAAGTAACATAGATCAGCGTGTGGATATCAACACCTATCTACAGCCGTAGCTGTTTTCAAGTTGCGAACAAGTAGCAACTGCTCCTCCAACGTTGGAGTTGGGGGAGCAGTATATTGTTGTTTGGAGAATTATATGAAAACGATATATCTCTTTTTGTTTTTGGTCTTCGTTGCAACAGGATGCTCTGCGTGTAAGGATAACGCGTCGCTCATTTCGTCGGAGATCGGCAAGATTATAGAGCCTAACAAAGAGTCTATTGTGTACGTGTCCACACAGACTCAGAGAGGTTTTGAAATTTATCTCACGCACGACGCGAGAAGTTCGCACTTGCTTACTTGGGGTGGATTCAGTTTAGCGCCCGACTGGTCGCCTGATAAGCGATGGATTACATATGAAAGAGGTGTTGGGACGGGGAAGCTTCAGATCTGGAAGATGCGATATGATGGTTCTGGGAAAAAAATGCTAACGAGGCCAGAACATAATTCACAAGTGCCGCGATGGTCGCCAGATGGCAGATTTATCGCCTTTACGCGAATGACAGAAGATCGAAGTGATATCTTCATTATGGATACTTCAGGCAATTCGGTTAGACAAATTACGACGCCGATGAACATACCCGCTTGGAATGAATTAATATTTGGACTGCCAGACTGGTCACGAGATGGAGAAAAGATAATTTGTACAGTTTCAAGAATAGGTCGTATCGAAGACGAAACATCTCTAGCCATCATTTCTCTCGTTTCGTCTGATTTTGTTGTTTTAAGCAGTTTAGATAGTTTACAGCCAGTGTATCCGCGCTGGTCTCCAGCACGAGATGAAATTGCCTTTGTTGGCCGCGCACCTAACGACACAAAAGGACCTCAGATCTATCGTGCAAATATCGGTGGGCAAAATCTAAAGCAGCTTAGTGATGCATTCTTGGCACGTGAGCCCGATTGGTCGTGGGACGGAGAGTGGATTATCTACAGTCGGCTTGGAAAATCGATTCAAGACCCCCCCGAACTCTGGGTAATGAATAGAGATGGGACTCATCACAGAAAGCTCCTTGGCGATTCTGTCAATGCATATGTATATGGAAACTGGTAATGTTCTTAGAGACGCGCTCCTATGCGATTATCACTCATAACGCTCTTGGTCATAATGCTGCAAAATGTAACGATTGCTCAGCCCCAGCCTGAAGAGCAAGAATTGACGATTCGCTCAGTTGGTTTTAGCCTCGTATATGCCGACGCCATTCTCGACGAGAATATCCGGGATCATATAGCAATGGCTGGGTTCTACGAGTTTCCACTTTCGAGAAATGCGCAGATCAGGACTCAGATAGTTTTCTTTCAATCTGAGAGAGTTTTTCCTTGGTCGCAGTTTCATTACAGGGGATCCATTTACATCGCTCAACGTCCTCGAATTTGGAAAAACCTCAGTCTCGACGGTATCGTCTTATGGAGAATAACTAGAAGTAGCTCGATCGGTGCTGGTATAGGAGTTGAATTCATACGTGTCAGGAGAGTCTATTACACCAGCGATCAAGTTTTCTGGGTCAACTTCTTTACCGACACACCGCACATTATGGATGACACGATTATAGAGTGGAAAGATTTCCTCGTTCGACCTTCAGTCTCGTTTGTTTCGGAAACTGAATGGGAGCTTGGTCAGCTATTCTTGTTCACCATGGGATTTAACTCAAAGATGGCTTTCGTGGGAGAAAAGTATGGCCATTCTCCCTTCAATTCTCAAATTACTTTTGGCATTTCTGCTGGCCTCAAGTATCGGTTCTGAGCTGAACAATATTTAGCGATCAAGCAATCATGCTCAAGGTTCGCATCGTCTCAAGGAGAGTTTCGGCAAGGGTTTGGGCTGTACTGCTTCTTTCTATCCCGCTGTCCGCAATAGATACAAGAGCACAGGGTATTGTAGAAGGTCGAGTAACTGATGCGGTTACCCGAGAGCCTCTCGCCGGTGCGAACATCGTCATTCTGAACTATCAGGTTGGCGCTTCCACCGATTCCGAGGGAAAGTTTCAGATCGCTCTGTCGGCCGGTCCGTATGTCATGTCGGTCAGCTATCTTGGCTATCGAACCAAGAATATCGATGTCACCGTTGGAACAAGCGATACGATTCGCCTTCATGTCCTGCTTGTTCCCAGCGCTGTTTTGCTCGATCAGGTCACCGTCGTCGCTGAACCGACGCCAGTTTCATCCATTCACGGTTTAGGTGCGCTTTCCATCTCGACAAAAGAGCTACAGCATATCACGGGCGCGTTTGGCGACATCGGTCGTATTGTGCAAGCGATGGCGGGTGTTACATCCAACAACGAAATGTCGAGCCAGTTTAATGTCCGCGGAGGGACCGCGCATGAGAATCTCATCCTCCTGAATGGCGCGCAGGTCCTTGAGCCGTTTCACCTCAAAGAAGCACCGAATACAAGTCTGAGCACGTTCAATGCTTCACTGCTTCGAAATGTGCTGTTCTTTGCCGGTGGTTTTCCCGCCCGGTATGGCGACCGTCTTTCTGCAGTGTTGGATCTGGAGTATCGTCAGGGCAACAAGGACAGGCTGAGCGGTCAAGTTGAGGCTTC
>JBGFRO010000040.1:0-63377 GCA_041695085.1 Bacteroidota bacterium
TTGTCGCCCGCGAGGGGTTGGCGAAGTGGCACTATGTGGAGTTAGGGGAATCGAACGAAGAGGTGTATGAAGTCGTCTCCGGCATAGCGGAAGGGGACACGGTGATCGTGGGTGGGCATTACACACTGGCGCATGATGCGAGGATAAGAATAGAAAATGGCAAATGACAAATGGGAAATGAAAGATGACGATGAAACATCGGAGGGCCTAAATGGCAAACTAAGAAATGGAAGCAGCGAAAACATAACCAGTCGGAAAGGGCTTGGATGTTCTTCAGGTGGGATGCAGTGCCATAACTCAGCCAGGGGATCCTATGCCGTTCAATCCAGAAGCAGTGAAACATTTTGTTTGCGAAAACATCAAGTCTATTCGCGGAGAAAACGACGTGGCCCGGCATTTTGGGAAATCTGTGGAGACCATCCGAAAGGATTTTTCGAGAAATGGGAGGGTCAATCTTTCATATTTCATCTCTGATGTACGGCTCGAGACGATGAAGCGACTACTGGAGGAAACGAACTTGCCATGCAAGGAGGTTTGCTTCGAGGCAGGTTTCCGGCGGGAGGACACTGGCTCAAAGTTCTTTAAGCGGAAGACGACAATGACGATGACGGAGTACAGGAGGAAAACCCAAAACCCAAAACAAATACCGCCGTAACCGCCCGCTGATAGCTACCAACACTGCGCTTGGGAGGGCGAGATACCAAGCGATTCCAAAGGTTGACTGAAAACGCCAACCGTTTTTGCCAACCGGAAAAGCCAACCGAAAAAGCCAAGTGATTTTTGTTGCGACCAGACGAGAAAACAAGTAAACTTGGCCAGTTTAGGGCGATCGCTACCCTTACTACGAGACTGATGATAATTGCAACAAGCTTTAAGAGAACCTCGATTGGCGCGTTGTACTCTGTAGGAATAGGCTTTATCGGTCTTGTTCTTCTGTTCGCCGTCGTTGATAAGCTATTTCACTGGTCAGCTTTCTTGACAGCATTAACATACTACCCATTCTTGCCATACGAACATAGAACGGTAATAGCTTACCCTGTTCTGATACTGGAATCTGCTTTTGTTGCGGGGTTGATCATACCGTCTACGAGACGACTTACATTAACCTGAATCATGCATGATCATGTGACTTACACATGTTGGAAAGAGAGTATTCATTGGTGTTACAAGGTATTTGCCGTTCTGGACAAGATACACACCTCCGGTGAGGGTTTTGTCCAATAGGTTTCCGGGCCTGAAAATGTCGGTTTTTCCTTCAAGGGCAAGAACCTTACGTCATTTTGCAGGGCTCTTTCTCGTTCAACTTCACGCAGGATTCAGGTTAATAGGATGCAGCGGGCTGTTTGGATTGTTTGCGGTCGTGACATACGTTCTCTACACTGTAAGCCCTGAGAGTGCCTGTGGCTGTTTCTTTTCTTTTGGTTCTACGAACGCCAACGTGCTTCACATTGCACAGAATGGAGTGCTTGCCGGGTTGTCTCTGTTTTTATGGAGTTCATCGCCAAGGATAAGTTCAGCGGCAGGACAAACCAGTAGGGAAACCAACTCTCGGTTACCGAACGAACCAATCACAAACCAACAACAAAGGAGGGAATTATGGAAAAGCTGAAAAAGATCACGGGGATCCTGTTAGTTACGATGGCTATCGTAACTACAATGCTCGCAGCTGTGTATGATCACGCCTTCACGGCGGAACGAACACCATGTGACGGGTATGCCAGAAATATATGCTATACAGTAACAGTAATATATCCCGATAAGACCTTCTACTTCGAGTTTTATTATCGCGACTGGGTCATGACCTAAGGAGCAAAGCTTTTGTGTAAGACGCGCGTAAGGAGTGGATGATGAAGTGCATATCCACTCCTTACTTTAATGTACGGAGGTGTTACCGAAATGAAAATCGTGCTTTTGTCATTCTTTCTTAGTGTAGCGTTCACAACGACGATAACATCTTATGATCATAATTCAGAGGCTACTGTTTCTCCCCTGGATCCCCCTATCGCATTGAAGCAATCAGCAAGGAAACGAAACTGGAGAGAAGTAATAATCGATACGGTGTTTTCGATCTCAACTTACCAAGGTAAACCGATCCTCAATCCAGGGCTAATCAAAGTGGATTCTAAAGGTAGAATCTACGTGCTCGATCTGGCTGAAACTGCTATTCTGAAGTTCTCCGAAACTGGGGAATACCTTGCCAGGTATGGAAAGGGAAAGGGGCGTGGTCCAGGCGAATTTCACCATCCGGTGGATTATTCCGTTTCTCCAACTGGAGACGTTTTCGTTATTGATGCAAAAAGTGCATTTATTACAGTATTTAGAGAGAATGGAAACGTTAGGCGGACCGTTAGAGTTCAAGGAATACCAAATCGAATTGTTCATCTGGGCAAAGATCAGTTTGTGATATCGCAAATAGGGAGGGGAGATTTTTTTGAGCGCTTTAGTAATGAGGGGAGGCCCATTTCTTTATTTGGAAGATTTTTTCAAGATCAAGAAAATTATGTCCTCCCTATAAACATCATCCTCACTTCTTCCAACAGTAGACTTATAGGAGCATTTGAATGGAGCGGTCATCTATTTTGTTTCAAAGATGATACTCTCGTATTCTTTCGCGAGTCGATAGATGGTCTTCCTATGCAGAAATTTGAAGTTGTTCAACAGTCCGAGGGAGATAAAAAGACTATCATTGTCAGGCCATCTTCCCAAAACATACATGCATATCGAGAACTCAGCGTCTCCGAATCAAGCATTTTTCTTCTTGCTCAGGATGTTTCTAAGAAACTTGGCAAGGTCGTGATCGATGTGTACGATGAGAACGATGGCACATACCTTTTTTCTTTCAGCTTTTCTAAGCTGCCTGGCACAGAAGGTATCACATCGATATACTTTGCAACTCCATTTTTTACACATCTGAATTTCTCAGGGATGGTAGTGCATTGGTGAGAAAATATCAATTCAAATACATTCAGAATTAACCCACCGTATGTTAATCCTTTTCCGTCGCGTTTGTGACCGTACAGCCGTTAATGTGCTATTTCATCACCGATTTCCTATAGGGGAAATTCTGCGTTACATCAAGATTCAAGTGTAGTGGTGTGAGTGACCGGGACCTAACACAATAAACAATATCTTTCCCTCCTTTCCGTCATTCAACTTCCAAAGCTATTGCAACAAACTCATCTTGCTTCCCCTTGTATTTTTACCAGATTGAACTGATCCGCGAAAACTGGACAGTCAGTTAAGCTACATTGCGTAGATGATACAACGCCTCGAACTCATCCGGAGAACTGTAGCCGAGTGATGAGTGAAGACGTTTAATGTTGTAGATTGTTTCGATGAACGCCCCGATGTTCTCCCGCGCTTCGGCTTCGGTGGCGTATTCGTTCAGGTAGACTTCCTCGACTTTGAGCGTTTTGATGAAGCTTTCTATCGTCGCATGGTCGTACGGATTACCTTTGCGGCTCATGCTGATCACAATACCGTGCCGCTGCAAGAGGGCAACATAGTCATGGGAGGCATACTGAACACCTCGATCCGAATGATGAATCAATCCCGGCTCAAGCGCACGCACCTGGAGCGCCTTCTGCAAGGCTTGCAGGGCAAGCTCGGCTTTCAGCGAAGCCGACAGCGCCTAGCCAATCACCTTCCGGCTGAACAGGTCCAAGATGACCGCCAGATACACAAAGCCCGCAGCAGGCGCTCATACCTGATGTCTGCCGCCCAGACTTGATTTGGGCGTTCCAGAACAACATCCTTCACCAGGTTCGGATACACAGGCAAGCTGTGAGCGGAATCGGTTGTATATGCTGCAGGCGGAGAAACATGTTGTCCGGAATTTGATTCGATATGTGAGACTGATTCCGGTAAAACTTACTTCAACTATTATTGGAGAACAGATGGCAAACCATGCAAAGACAGAGATCTAGAGTGAGAAATTGCGCAAGGTGGGCGCGTCCGAAATGTTGCTGCGGTTAGAAGAGAACCATCGAGGATCCAATCCCTCATATGATTTTAGAAACAAACTGGGTCGCGCAAGGTCATGACCTTCATTTCGTAAGGTTGGAACAAGCGCTTTTCACGCAAAAGCTTGATTGAAATAGGACCGGGAGGGAAAAACATTGTCCTCTCTTCTTAAAGCCTTCATCTATACGATACCGCTCTGGATTCTTCATTTTTGTTGTGGCGATGCAAGCTCGTTTGACAAGCCGATGAGACTGACAGCGCGTGTCATCGCCTCCGATTCATTGCGGCTTCCTACGATACTAGCGACGCTTTCGTCTTCGATTCTTGTGGGTGATGGCACGCTCCACGCTGTTCAGGTATATCGTCGATCCGACGGAACTCTTACAAACACAATCGGCAAGGTCGGTAGGGGCCCAGGGGAGATCCTTGTACCTTGGTCTTTTGCCACGACACCTGGAGACACTGAACGATTTTGGCTGTTCGATGCGGCGCTTTTGAGGTTTACTCAGTTCCGACTAGGTGATGGACAATACGTGAAATCGGTCAATTTCGGGTTCCCATCTCCATATTATCCTGTTTGGATAAGCGACTCGTTGATTGTGAGTCCCACCCTGAAAGTTGCCGAGCATAGATTGGCATATTACAGGGCGAATGGCGAGTTCGTCACAACCATGGGTGAGTTTCCGTCCGAATTGAGAGAGCGAACTCCGTCATCCATTCGTTCAGAAGCTCTTCAAAGCAAACTCATGGTAAAGCCAGATCGAACACTAATCATGCTGTGTGCGCGATATGCAGATCGGATTGACATCTATAGCTCCGATGGAAATCTTAGGAAAAGTGTCGTGGGGCCTCGGCGGTTCTTTCCAGTGTATAAACCCATGTCGACCGACGGGAAAAGCGTGCTGGTAATGGACAGTCAAAAGATCCGCTTTGGGTATATCCATGCTGCGGCAACCGATCGATTGATATTTGCCCTTTATTCGGGTAGATCTCGGGATGATTCACCGGGTAAGGCAAATTTCGGGGAAGATATTCATGTATTTGATTGGTCCGGTAACTTGCTGCAAGCGTTCAAGCTTGATCATGACGTTCTTACCATCGCGATTGATCAGAAGGGGGAAATCCTCTATGCTATTCGTCACTATCCTACAGTTGCACTTCTCGCGTACGATCTTCCTAACATAGTAACAAGCCGTCAAAGGGGAGCTCCCGCTGTTCAGTGAGTTAGAAGGATATAAGGTCTAGGAAAATCTTTCGACTCCATCCAGATTGAACATTTGCCTCTGGTGGAGAGAAAAGACTTGAAGAGTCATTCTACAATCACTCCTTCTTCAGAAATCTTTCTCCTCTTAAATAAAAGAGGCCGGCGGCACGAGTTGTTCAAGGTTACGACACTTCGACGGACCGAGCGCGGAGAAGTGTTAGTGGTTGGTGGCCAACGGCATGTGATCTTCTTTACAAATGCAGAGCTTCCAGTTTGGAATTTCTTTTCTTCCTCTAACCACAGCTAATCATTCAAACCGGTTCATCCTTCGAACGATTATGTGTCTCTTTTTGTCCCACGAGGTTGTGGCGCTGGTAACAGATCGAGGCTGCAGTAGCTGCCTTCGAGAGGTCATTCAGGAACTCAACGCATTCAGTTCAACTTCTCACACTCCCGACCCTTAGTCTGCTTGTTCTGATCGTGCCATCGGACTGGTTACTGATATACCAGTCTGTGTTGTCAAGCTCGGCAGAGAGGTCGAGAATTGCGTTCCCCATCCGAGGCATTCAGATAGATCAGGTTGTAAAGATCGTTGGTCGGGATCGGCGCCTCTACTACTATTTTCGAAGACCCCCAAAAGTGATACCCAAAAATGATACCCAAGCTTGATACCCAGAAGTGATGTCCAAGAATGATGTCCAACATTGGTGTCCAGAATTGGTGTCCAGAAATGGAGTCCAGAAGTGATGTTGACTTTAAATCCGTGTGAAAATACCTTTAACAGGGACAGGGAGAAGTGTTGGCTAAAATGGTAGGTTAACTGAAAGAGATAAAATGAATCGCCCAGTTGTTCAATTCTTAATCGAGAAGCAATTTATCCAACGGGCATTGACTTATTTTCTTTCTCTGATTCTCGTTTTCGCTGGCATGGCTAAGGTCTTTCATTTTTCCGAATTCCACAGATCACTTCTCAATTACACAGTGATACCACGCGAGATAGTAAATTTCATTGATGGGCCAGTTGTGTTGGCAGAAATGTGGATTGGGATCGGTCTGATTATTCCCACAGTTCGCAGAATGTCTGCTTTCTTTGCCCTTTGTCTGTTGATATTATTTGCCGTAGTAGTAACACTGGAATACACACAAGGTTCAACTGTTAGTTGCGGCTGTGGAGTACCTCTCCTTTCAGAAGAAATCGATTTGACCCGTGTAGTAGTTAACTGGATTTTTGTTTTTATAGGTCTTGTAGTTTTCTTAGGCACAAATTTTTCAGAAAGGAGGTGAGAAGAATCTATGCGAATCATAAGAACCCTTCTGGTTGCAGCGGTTATTCTAATCGGGGCGGTCATTGGGATAAAGAGCATTGCTTATTCTGCCAGTGATATTTGTACAACTGAGTGTGGATGTCTCGGATGTCCTCCTGGTCAGTGCTGGGTCTGCTGTACGATAGGCAGCAATATTACGTGCTACAAGACCGCACCAAAGCCTACATGATCAAACATGTCCACGCTCAAAGGAGGGGTCCACTCAGGACCTCTCCGTGTTATTACCTTGGAGTTTAACAGTTCGTTCGCGGAGTTTTCTGGAAATTTTCAAAAAGTTTTTTCTTCTTCTACGGACAACGCATCGGAGATGTAGTGTGTATTTCCTTCGGTTGAGTTTGACCTAATACACGCACTCTCAGCATCAGGCCCTCAAAAAAGGAGGATCGGATGGAAAGAGCTTGGCTAACACAACGAAGCTGGTTTGCACTTTTCTCGCTTTTTCTCTGTTTTTACATCGTTGTAGGCTTCTTTCGAAAAGGCCATAAGAACAACACAGAATGGCAAAGCAAAGAGTCGGTAGACGTTGTCTTGCCAGAAACGAACAAAACGAAGAGCATAAACGCAAGAATCTGGAAGAAAGTAGAACTCATTGAAAAAATCTTCTCTGTAGGTTACTGGGGATCAGTGTATGTAGATGAAAATGGGTACATTTATACTTGGGACTATGATTATCGAATCAAGAAGTTTTCAGGATCTGGGCAGTTGGTAATGAAGTTTGGAAGCGGACGTGGAAAGGGTCAGGCTGAGTTCGTTACACCAAATGATATGGTTGTAGACCAAGAAGGTAATCTATGGGTAGCGGATGGCTCAACAGGACTTGTTACGGTCTTTCGTAAAGAAGGAAGCCTGGCTGGCACCATACGGCTTCAGACTATGCCCTTTCGCATCCGTGTTTTGTCACAGGATCTTTTTGTCGTCAAGAAAGTATTTCCGAGCGACTATTTGTTCCAAGTATATAAGACAGACGGAACGATGCTACGCCAATTTGGTCACAGTGTATTTCCGCAGCAATCAACACTTCCAATACTGCTATCCGGTACCTTTGATATCGATGGACGTTTGCTCTTCTTCGCTCCCTTTTATTTCGGTTATATTGTTTGTTTTGATCTCGCTACGGGAGAGAAGAAATACCTCGTTGAATCTCTGGACAAAATCCCCATGCCAAAAGTTGAGACAGGCGAGGTCGGCGACGATCAAGCAATGAGGTTCAGCAAGGATACCCAGCCTGCAACGTTAGACCTCCGTGTAGAGCAAGATCGAATTTTAATAAAGAGTGCCGTTACGTTGCGAGAGCCTACACCGAAGCCTACAACCGTCATAGATGTTTTCTCGACAGCAGAGGGCCGTTATCTTTTTTCCTACAGGATTCCCGCGTGGGGTTTCTTAAAGGGTATGTTTTTCTATCAGACGGGTGACACCCTCCTCACAAAGTGGAAAGTGCAGTTCTTGCAGGAATAAAACCCGTCTACCAATTGGAACTACTAAGTCATTTCAGGGAACTACTGTTTCAATGATCCAGGCACCTTGTGCCGATGGCAATCAATTCGTATAATTAGCAGTCATGAATGCGGGCTTCACCACGCCCGATGAAAATTGCGTCATCATCTCATTCGCAGACTTGAATCGTCCCGCCAGAGGCGGGGAGCTGAGCCAGGCCGCTTAAGAGTATTTTCATAGCAGTTTATCACCGCGCCTATCGAAGAGATTGCCAATACCGTTCGCGGTGTGCGCAAGGCTTGACAAGTATTGCGAAAATTTCGATATTCACCGAGATTCTGTTCTGCAAATTTCCACGATGGAGGACATCCATCTGAATATGGTTTTCTTTAATATTACATTGTCTTGAACTCCTTCACCCTCGTAGCATATAGTTGGAATGTGCAAAGCATTTTCCACACGTATATCCTGCATTTTGGAGGAAGTAAAGAAAGAATTCTAGGGTCTGTCTGAAGGCTGTCCATTCAGACCCCCGCAATTAACAAAGGCAGCACAACTATCAAATCGGAGGTATTTATGAGAAGCGCATCGGTTAGCCGACTTGCCACTGTGATGGCATGCACTCTCGTAATCAGTGCTTCACAGGTAATGTTTGCCGTGGCGCCTGATGACGGGGGAGGCGGTGGGAGTGGCAGTGGCAGCCTATGGACAACTGTCTACGAGCCATGCAGCAAGCTTGAAGAAAGGTGGGTGCAAGTAGTACGACCCGACGGCACTGTTGTATGGATCAGAACGATCATGATGGTGCCAGGGACTAAAGCATCTTGTCCTAATGCAGGGTCGTCTTATTGCGGAGCTTTTGCCTGTAGGTGATCTATGTGACGAAAGGTGAGCAAGGGTCGTCGCGCTCTTAAATGGTTCAGGATTGAGCATGCTGATTAATTTCCCAGAGACCCTTGCTCTCACTTGATTTAATCCTTGGCTATGTATTTAACTTTATTATTATTTTCACCTGGTGATTGAGTCTGTACTATGAAACCAACTTCATCGAGGCTAATATTGATAGTTGTTTGGTTGATCAATGTTGGTCTTGTTTCTGAGTGTGGGTTGAAGAAGCCAGAGGGCGCGCGTATCCACGTCCCCGAGAAGTTCGATCACTTGCTTCTTTCGGAAGTGGTTGATTCGATACGCTACGTACCGCTTGAAACCTGTACCGACTGTCTCATTGGATCAGTCACGAAGCTTCTCTGTTTTGAAAATAGAATATACATTCTTGACAGGGATATCAGTAAAACTCTATTCGTGTTTGATGACACAGGTAAGTTTCTCTTTCGTTTGGGGAGCAAGGGAAAGGGACCGGGCGAGTTTACACGACCAAATGATTTTGTTCTTGATCCGGCCGGACGGAAAATCATTGTGCTTGACCAGAACCTTAGTAAACTGTCTTTCTTTGATTTTGATGGCACTTTTTTGAGAGATTTACGTTTGGGATTCGCGCCGTTCTTTATTGCTGGTGTTAACGAAAACACCTATGCTTGTTACCTAGGATACTTGCCCTTTCGAAAACAAAACCAAATTATTAGATCCAATCTTGTTCTTATCGATACACTCGGAATTGTAAAGGGAAAATTCTTTTCTTACGAAACCGGGAAAGATCCCTTGCGCTACTATCCCCAGACTACATTCTATAGCTCTCCATCAGGCACAGTATTCATTCCTCCGTTGGAAAACTCCGTGTATTTGGTGACGAGTTCAGGGGTCTCGCTATCATACACAATTGATCTTGGGATCGAGTCACTTCCAAATGATTATATTTGGAGTATGAAGCCAAAGCATGAGCTTGTTGATGAGTTGCGAGCTTATCGTCATTCTGTCTATAATTTCTTTGAGACTTCCAGTTGGATCTATTTTTCTTTTTTTGACAAAAAGGAGGTTGCATCATGCTTCTATTCGAAAGTCAGCGGCGAAGCCAAGGCGGCGAGCGTTATCGCTGATAATATCGACGGGGGGTACTTTGCAATGCCCACAGGTCGTTGGGGAGAAGAATTAGTGGGAGTATTAGAATCAGTTTATCTTACGAAACTAAAACAGAAAGAGGCTGATAAGAAAATATTGAAACTTGGCCAAAAGTTAGAGAAAATTTTAGAAGGTATAAATGATGTATCAAATCCACTTTTGGTTTTTTACAGACTCAAAGAATTCTAATGTTTAAGCATAAGATGAGAAAAACTCTAACATTCATAACAATTCTCATTACGTTTGCAGGAATTATTTTCCTGTTGTATGAAATGAATATTAACACATCGATTCAATCTCGCAATAACTCTCGGGACTCCATTCTTGTTGAGACTCTGAAAGAAGCGTTAAGATTCCAAGTTGAAACTGTCGGTGTTAGGCTCGACGGAAGCGTGATTATAGAGGACGAGCGAAATGACACCCTTTCACTACGAAATGTTATTGGGAATTCCCCAAAAGTTATTTTACACTTCTCCGATTTATCATGTTCAGCCTGCATTGACATAGAGCTGCCGCGACTAAAACAGTTACGCGAGGCGGTAGGAGAAGACAAGGTATTGATTCTTACTTCATATGATTCGCGGCGTACTTTTGAGGTCTTCAGGCAAGTGAGTGGTATAAATTCCGGCGTCTATAACCTCCGAGGGTTAAAAATTGGATTATCCACAGAAAAGAGTCAGATTCCGAGTCTTTTTCTTATTGATTCTTCTCTTGTTGTACGTTCAATGTTTATTCCACTCAAGGAATTCCCTGAATTATCGGATGTTTTCTACCAAGCTATGAGAAAACGGTTTCTAGAAGCGCACTAAATCTTGAACCAAATAGTTGGGTTTCCCCACCCTCATCGCACAATCAGATGAAAGTGAGGAATGAACCGACTTGTATCGATTCTTCACTGCGCCGTCGCTGTCAGCAACATCGCGATGGCTCCTTACCCCCCCTCTCGGCCGGAAGGCATTCCTCCCTCTCCCAAAGGAAGACCACCCAGAAGTGATACCCAGAAGTGATACCCAAGAATGATACCCAGAAGTGATGTTGACTTTTGCTGGACACGGTTTTATTATTTGAGCACATTGCTGGTGTGGGAAGATGCTCTTGTGCATCGATCCAGAGTTTTTTCAAAAGTGCAGCAATTCTTTCACGATACATTCGGACGGTCAGAAGAGAATGCGTGTGCAAAGCTCCGTGGTGTTCATCTTTCGGGTCGGGATGGGGATACTCTTTCTTGTCAGCAGCTTGAGTAAATTGGCTGACACGAATGAGTTTGCTCGAACAATCGTTCGATTCGATATTCTTCCGACATCTGTTGTTCCTTACGTTGCCGGACTGCTCCCGCCGTTCGAGTACATCCTTGCAATCAGTTTAATCCTCGGATTGTACCCCAGAATCGCTGGAGCCGTTGCTTCTACTCTCCTTGTCCTGTTTACCGCAGTCGTCGGCTATAATCTCTTGAGAGGAAATATCGTTCCATGCGGCTGTTTTGATCTCGTATTGAAGAGTGAGATAAGCGCTGGTGTTGTAGCACGGAATCTGACGTTCTTGGCGGTTTGTGCATGGATATGGTATTCTCGAGAGCACATAGCAAGTCTGAGTGAGTACCTGCAACAGCGCGTTTCCCTGTGTGTTCAAAGACGAGCTGTTCTCCCTTATGGTACGCTGGCGCTGTTGGTGCCTCTGTTTGCTCTTGCGCTGTTTGTCGGCGGCGTTCCCGAAAAACCTCTGATACGGAAAGGAATCAATGGCCAGACATTGATTGCGAAGATCGACCCAGTGTATCAGATGGAAACGGCCGAAACGTCCTTTCTGAGCTATGGCGAACGTTTGCCCGACGTTGTTGCGAAGGACATCAGAGAGAGGCCAGTTCAGATCGACCGGTGGAGAGATAGCCTCACGGTGTTGTGCGTTTTCACACCGGCAACCATCTCCTCTTTGGAAGAATCCTTGCGATATGCGAACGTGCTCTGGGCGATGCACAGACATGAAGCAGTCCGGGTGGTTCTCGTTCTGAGGTTTCCGGGGGTAGTGAGCGAGGGCATGCGGGCGCGTGTGATGGAGAGGATTGAGCGTACAACAAAGATACCGACTCTGGTCGATATTGACCATCGGCTTTCACGTGGATTGAAGTTTCCCTTTGTGTTGTGTCCCATCGTGGTCGTTGCCGATCAGCACAACGTCGTGAGGTTAGCGCTGTCATCTCCGCCGGATGATCTTGTGGAAGAGATCATTCATCGATATACCAGAAACCAAAAAGACTTATGGACAAGCGGGTAATCATTGTATTGGTGATTGGGATTGTTCTCGGCCTCGTGGTGTTCTTGATCGTTGTGTATCCCACCTCGTCATCAGGCATCAACATGGTGCATCGCAGCTACGAGGTGTTGATCGATCCTGAGACCAACGATCCCAACTACATCATGCACAACCCTCTCGCAATCAAGATCGGTCCCGATGACAACATCTACATTCTCGATCAGGGCAACAAGCGGATTATGGTGTATGACCGAAGGATGAGGTTTGTGCGGCAGATCGGCCGTGTGGGACAGGGGCCGGGGGAGTTCATTGAACCCACCGATTTCGATATCGACCTCGAGGGGAATATCTATGTTGCAGATTTGGTAAACTCACGTATTTCGATCTTTGACAATCAAGGGATATTTAAGAACTCCTTCGGATTACAAATAATGCCTCTGCCTCGAGAACTTAATCTGGCAGTAGATTCAGAGAAGAGGATCTACATTAATACGATCGTTGACAGTTTGATTACGGTCTTTCAATCCAATGGTGAAAGGATTGGAGCCTTTGGGGAGGTGTTTAGACATCCTGTAGCCACAGCTCGCCATCTTTGGAATATAGTAGCTTTAGATGTTGATGAAGATGATAATATTTGGGTGGCGTTTCAAACAAAGCCGCTCGTGAGAAAATATACTAAGAGTGGACTTCTTCTTTTTGAAAAAGAAATGAGTGGCCCGAACATTGATGAGGGGAAAAAACAGGAAAGGCCTGATCCAGAAATGAAAACCTATGTCTATTATCTTACTGACATCTTTTGCCTCCCCGGTGGGAGGGCTTTTGCAGTTGGTCATAATTCTGGATACCAGCTAGGTCAAAGCGGTGAAATTATCGAATTCTATCAAATAGACTTTCCCAGGATTCGTGAACATGGAAAATACTTTTTCGTCTGGCGAGTTGCTTTCGATCAAAGGACAAAGAGCTTTTATGGAGTTTCAAAATACGATGGTCTGGTGTATAAATTCTAATCTTACATCGTTGGTATTGATCACTATTACCTTGCGAAATGAAAGGAGGTGATACCGCATGAGAGCCAAGGGACTATTCATTGGAGTAGTCGTTCTGTTAATTGCTCTTTTGCCGTTGGTTGGGTTATTCGTACATCAAGCCCTTGCACAAACTAGTGGGTGTACGACAACCGCAACGGTAAAGTGCTTATACACGGACAAGCCAGGTGACTGTGGTTCATGTACGTGTCAGGGTGTGGGCGTCAACGGGAAGTGTGGGATCAAGGGATGGGATCCGGCAGGGTGTATGTGTAATCTACAGTTCACGAAGTGCCACGAATGTAACGCCCCAGGTGGCGGAGGTGGCGGCGGCGGAGGAGAACCAATCCCAGAATGACAACATGAGCGTGACGCTTTCATCTCGAATGAATCCGCCTTGAATGAGGCGGATCTTTTTTTCCCAAGTTGTTTCGATTTCATAGGTTCGCTATCTTTGCAGAAGTCCTTACCTCTGAAGCAGAAGGCAATGAGCGATGACTAAATATCTCCACCGCCTCGTCGCCGTCAGCGTGTTCTACGGCGCGTTGCTTGTCAGTGGTATCTTTGCCTTCACCCGCCTGCCGCTGGAACTTGCCCCCTCCAAGGAATTTCCCCGCCTCTTGGTCCGGTAATCTCTCCGAGATCCGCTCAATTTCTTCCTCCTTTGACCTCAGCCATTGAAACTGCGTCGGTTATCAGCGCATCAAGCGCTGGGCGATAGCACGTACCATCCTGTTGCCGATAAAACTTGACCGCAGAGAGCAATGATCATATATTCGCTAAGACTCGATCTTTCCATGCCTTTGATCCCGACTTGTCGGGACTGCGTTGACCAGAAAGGGGCACCGATGCTGAGGCGTGATCAGCTTGCGCAGGGAATAGTCAAGTATGTCGAGCAGAGTTGGAAGCGGGGTGTAACGGTCAAAGAGGTCGCCGCGAAGGTTGGCGCCGATCCTTCCTATGTCGCCCGGCTGTTCCGAAGGTTGACAGGGAAACCGATTGCCTGCTACGTGCAGGAGAAGCGGAAGGAGTATGTGGTCTTCATGGTACGCACTACGGGGTGTTATTCGTACGAGGCTGCACGGGAGCTTGGCTATCAAGAGGAACATTCCTTTACGCGCTGGGTCAAAAACGCATTTGGCATGAGCTGGACAGAGTTGTGTCGATTACACCGCGATGACTCCTTACCCCCCCTCGCCCGGACGGCGCTCCATCGTTAAAATCTCAAAAACCTTCGCCTCCAAGTCTGTCCAAAAGTGATGTCCAAGAATGATGTCCAACATTGGTGTCCAGAATTGGTGTCCAGAAATGGAGTCCAGAAGTGATGTTGACATTAACGAGGCATCGCAATAATTTAGCGCACCATCGAGCTAACATGATGCTCTTGAGCGTGGATCTAGAGTTTCAGACGTGAAGGGCTTTGCCGATGTCTTGGGAAGATAAAGAGGGAATAAGCGTGCGGCGCGCTTTACTTTTGATAGTACGTGTTGGAATGGGGCTACTCTTTCTCGTCAGCAGCTTGAGTAAGACGGCTGATACTGATGAGTTTGCCCGAACCGTCGCTCGATTCGATATTCTTCCGACAAGTGTTGTTCCTTACGTTGCCGGACTGCTCCCGCCGTTCGAGTACATCCTTGCAATCAGTTTAATCCTCGGCTTGTACCCCAGAATCGCTGGAGCCGTTGCTTCTACTCTCCTTGTCCTGTTTACCGCAGTCGTCGGCTATAATCTCTTGAGAGGAAATATCGTTCCATGTGGCTGTTTTGATCTCGTGTTGAAGAGTGAGATTAGCGTTGGTGCTGTAGCGCGGAATCTGACGTTCTTGGCGGTTTGTGCATGGATATGGTATTCTCGAGAGCACATAGCAAGTCTGAGTGAGTACCTGCAACAGCGCGTTTCCCTGTGTGTTCAAAGACGAGCTGTTCTCCCTTATGGTACGCTGGCGCTGTTGGTGCCTCTGTTTGCTCTTGCGCTGTTTGTCGGCGGCGTTCCCGAAAAACCTCTGATACGGAAAGGAATCAATGGCCAGACATTGATTGCGAAGATCGACCCAGTGTATCAGATGGAAACGGCCGAAACGTCCTTTCTGAGCTATGGCGAACGTTTGCCCGACGTTGTTGCGAAGGACATCAGAGAGAGGCCAGTTCAGATCGACCGGTGGAGAGATAGCCTCACGGTGTTGTGCGTTTTCACACCGGCAACCATCTCCTCTTTGGAAGAATCCTTGCGATATGCGAACGTGCTCTGGGCGATGCACAGACATGAAGCAGTCCGGGTGGTTCTCGTTCTGAGGTTTCCGGGGGTAGTGAGCGAGGGCATGCGGGCGCGTGTGATCGAGAGGATTGAGCGTACAACAAAGATACCGACTCTGGTCGATATTGACCATCGGCTTTCACGTGGATTGAAGTTTCCCTTTGTGTTGTGTCCCATCGTGGTCGTTGCCGATCAGCACAACATTGTGAGGTTAGCGCTGTCATCTCCGCCGGATGATCTTGTGGAAGAGATCATCAATCGATATTCTGCTACGAGGAAAGGCATATGAAGAAACGCTGGAAGGTTGTACTGGTTCTCCTGGGTGTTGTGGGCATGGTTATAGTGCTGTTGATATTCTATCCTGCGCCGACTGCCGGTATTCCGACGGTTCATCGGAGCTACAAAGTTTTGATTGATCCCGGGACAAACGATCCCCATTACATCTTACATAACCCTCTCACCATCAGGATAGGGCCGGACGACAACATTTACATTCTCGATCAAGGCAACAGTCGGATCATGGTGTATGACAGAAGGATGAGATTTCTCAGGCAGATTGGCCGCGTGGGGCAGGGACCGGGAGAGTTTATCGAACCCACCGATTTTGATTTCGACGGCCAAGGGAACCTGTATGTGGCGGAGTTTATCAACTCTCGGATTTCAGTGTTAGATGCTTATGGTAACTTTTTGAAGAGCCTGAGGGTAAACAATTTGATTCCCCGAAACTGGCGGTTGTCGGTGCGCTCAGACGGGTTTGTTTATTTCAGTACATTCGACGACAGTTTAGTGAGTGTCCTGAGCCCTGACGGCCAGGAAGCATTTCGCTTCGGGACACTCTTTCAACATCCTCGGATACCGTCTACGCGACATCATTGGAACACTGTGTTCCTTGACTTTGATGAACACGAGAATCTGTGGGTGTTGTACGAAGCCAAGCCGATTGTTCGATGTTACACGAAAAATGGCATACTGCTATTTGAGAAAGAACTTTCTGCACCCGACATCGAAGAAGCAAGAAAACAGGAGCGATCTATCCCTCCGGATAGGGGACACGTTATCTATTTTCATGATGTGAGATCTTCCAACTCAAGCATTTTTGCATCAGGCAATAATTATGTATATGAACTCGATTCAGACGGAAACCTTGTGAAGATCCATTCTGTGGACTATCCCAAAAACCGCGAGCAGACCAGATATGGTTTCATTCATCGTTTTGATTTTGACAGCCGGAACGAGCTATTCTTTGCTTCCGAAATCATCGAAGGCAGAGTGTTCCGCTTCTGAAATGCTCTCTGTTTTTTTCGCATAATGAGTCTGACTTGAATGAGGCGGATCTTTTTTTTTCATGCCAAGTTGTTTCGATTTCGTAGGTTCGCTATCTTTGCAGAAGTCCTTACCTCTGAAGCAGAACGCAATGAGCGATGACTAAATATCTCCACCGCCCTGTCGCCGTCAGCATGTTCTATGGTGCGCTGCTCGTTGGCGGCATCTTTGCCTTCACGCGTTTGCCGCTTGAGCTTGCGCCATCCAAAGAGTTTCCCCGTCTCTCCGTCGTCACCTCCTGGCACGCTAGCTCACCGGAAACGGTGGAGCGTTTCATCACCGCACCCATTGAAGAGATCGCCAATACGGTTCTCGGTGTCCGGAAGGTGAGCTCCACATCGGAAGAAGGGCGATCGACAGTCGATATCGAGTTTGAGCAGAAGATCGATATGAACTTTGCTCGACTTGAACTCTATGAAAAGCTTGCTGCGTTTACCGAGAACCTTCCTACCGGTGCAAGCGCTCCGCTGATCCAACGCTACGTGCCGAAAGACCTCAGAGACCTCCAGGGTTTCCTATCGTATTCGCTCTCCGGCCCTGCACCCGCACACCAGCTGCGTCAATACGCGGAAGAGCAGATTGCACCCACGCTCCTCGCGATCAAAGGGATCTCCAGCGTGCAAGTGCTGGGAGGATCAAAAAGAGAGATCCAATTCGAACTTGATCCGGCGAAGATGGCCGCCCTCGGTCTTCGTCCGGAGGAACTGAGCAGAACGCTACGCGAATTGCAGTTAAGCTCTCCCATCGGTGCAGTGGACGAGGGTTCCTCCAGACGACTCCTCGCTGTTCGAAATGCACAGATCGGATTAGCAGATCTTGATGACCTCGTTCTTGCGTACACCCCAGCGGGCATTCCAATCCGTGTGCGAGACGTAGGATTCGTACACGATGGCCTTTCCGAACCACAGAGCTTCTACCGGCTGAATGGCAAACCGACGGTGACAATTATCATCAACAAAGAGCCGAATACGAACACACTTAGGCTGGCAGAGCATGTCTTTCAGCGGATCGAGGAACAACGGGCTCGCATGCCGGCGGAATTCCTCCTGCTGAAGGAATCGGACAAAAGCCAGCAGATGCGCACAGAACTCGGGAAGCTCTACCAGGAGATCATCATCTCGCTTCTCTGCATTTTTCTCGTGCTCATTGCATTCTTGAAGAGCTTCAAAGCGCCCATCGTTATTCTTTCTTCCATTCTGTTTTCGCTCGCCGGCACCTTCCTTCTCTTCTTCCTTTTTGGCGTGGGGCTTCACCTTCTCACGCTTGCTGGACTCGTTCTGGGATTTGGCCGGCTCGTAGATGATTCCATCGTCGTGCTCGAAAACATCAATCGGCATCTCGATGGGGTGGACGCGAATCGATGGCAATCGGTTCCGCGAGCGGTGTCCGAGGTAGCACTCCCCGTCGTTGCTTCGACGCTCACAACCGTGGGAGCGCTGTTACCGCTCGAGTTTCTCCCACAGGATTTGAAGCCCTACTTTCTCGATTTCGGGATCGCGGTGGGAGTGTCGTTGTTGATGTCTCTTTTTGTTTCGTTCACCCTCATCCCCGTCGCCGCGGTCCACAGTGATTTGCGGTCGCTGCCGGTAAAGCTTCTTGACCGCGTTGGTGCTCTGAGCCTGACTCTGTATCAATCCCTCTTACGAGTTGCGCTCCGCCGCAGAAAGATCTTACTCGCCTTTTGTGTTTGGATGTTCGGTCTGCCGGTGTGGCTGTTGCCGGAGCGCATCGAGTCTGATTCGTTCGGCGCAACAGTCTATAATAAGACGTTGGGGACCGATGCGTATCGCGCCGTGAAACCCTACGTCGATTATGCCCTTGGCGGGGTATCACATCTCTTCTTCACAAAAGTTGCAAAAGGGGAGATGTGGGAGTTCGGAAATCAAACCTACCTCGTTGTCATTGTGGGTTTTCCGCAGGGAACCGAAATCGAGCGCTATGATCAGATTACGAGAGAAGTCGAAGCACTGGTGTTGGAGGAGAAGGAAGGTGTGCAAAAGGTCACTACGAGAGTTCAACCAGACTTTGCGGTGGTGCGAATCGACATTGCCGCAGATGCTGCGGAAACCGCGTTGCCCTTTGAGCTGAAGAACCGACTGGTACTGTATGCGGCTCAAACGGGGGGAGCGACCATCTCTGTCTCAGGTTTTGGGCCGGGGTTTTACAGCGGCGGAGAATCCGCTCCGAGCTTCTACGTGAGGGTCTTGGGCTACAATTATAATAGGGTAAAGGAGATTGCTGAGCAGTTCCGCGAACGCATAGAGAGAAACCCACGCATCGCAGAAGTGGATATTGACCGTTCCTTTGGTCGCTGGAACAAGATGTTTGAGCTGGTGATTCTCATGAAGCGGGGTACCATCGAACATCATGGCCTGACCGTCGCCGAGGTCGTTCGAGCGATACGCACGTTTACGCGTGGGGCACTGGAATACAGTTCCATCAATGTGGAGGGGGAGCGGGTACCGTACGTCGTGAAGTTCGAAGATTACCAACGTTTCTCGATCGACGATCTCTTCAACGCCGTCATGGTGAACGATCGTGGCGAACGGGTGCGCCTTGCCGATTTGATAACGGTAGAGGAGCGTCGTGTACCCTCGAAGATTACGCGTGAAGACCAACAATACATCCGTCACATTTCTTTCGAGTATCGAGGTCCCTACCGCTTTGGTGATGAGTTTGTCAATGCCACCATCAAAGCCATGCCGCTCCCCAGTGGTTACTCGTTTGACCGGTCCTTTTCGTTCTTCCAATTGAGCGGAGAAGATCAAATTGCGTTGATCTGGATTGCCGTATGGGCACTCGTTGCCGTTTTTATGATCACCGCGTCCCTCTATGAGTCGTTCTTGAAACCCTTCATCATCATCCTTTCTGTTCCATTCTCGTTGGTAGGTCTGTTTCTCGCTTTCTATATAACCGACACGCCGTTTGGAAGGGGAGGGTATGCTTCGGTGGTTCTACTCATTGGGATTGTTGTGACCAATGCCATCGTGCTCGTCGACTATCTATCGCAGAAAACGGAACACGGCACCGGCTTTCAGTCGACGCTTGTTGAGGCGGCTTCTCACCGCTTGCGTCCCATTATGATGACGACCCTTACAACCGTTGGTGGATTGCTGCCGCTTCTCATTATGGATGATCGAACAAGTCTCTGGTATTCGCTTTCCCTCGGCACCATCGGCGGATTGATCTCATCGATGATATTGACCCTCATCGTTATTCCTGTCGTGTTTGCAGCATTTCATCGTGCCCGAAGGGAGACTTGAACTCCCACGAGGATACCCTCACTACACCCTGAATGTAGCGCGTCTGCCAATTCCGCCATTCGGGCATCGAACCGTGTCGCCGGTATGGACGACAATCCCCGCCTCTGCTCGGCGGGGACGTTGCCAATATACAAAGAAGACCGAGGAAGCGCAACCGACACACAAGGACCGTTCGTCTTCACTCACCTCGCTCTTTACAATCGAATCAGCTCTGGTTGATCAAAGAACGATTGATCGCGACTTTCGCCCTCGTGGGTCGCACAGTTTTCTGTTCTCCCGTGTCCACTGCGGCTGACAACGAGCAAAGAGCTCTCCTTCCATTACCTTGCTTGTCCTCCCAATTCTGGGTATATTCTGCTCGAGTTCTCCACGAAAAAAGGCACGATTTTGGTTACGTTTTCGCGTCAGCGAATCGACGAAATCTTCCAACACTTTGAGGGTAAACGAGTTGCAGTGGTCGGCGATTTAATGCTCGACCGCTATTATTGGGGCTCGGTGGCCCGCATCTCACCCGAAGCGCCTGTGCCGGTTGTGGAAGTCGAGTCTGAATCAACGCGCTTAGGGGGGGCAGCGAATGTCGCGAACAACATTGCCTCGCTCGGCGGCATCCCCGTGATGGTGGGCGTGATCGGCAACGACGACGACGGTGAGGTACTACAAGGTCTCATAAAAGAGTATGGGTTCCCAACGGATGGGATTGTGGTAGATGCTTCGCGCCCGACGACAGTCAAGACTCGCGTGATTGCACATCACCAACACGTGGTGCGGGTCGACAAGGAAGTGAAGCAGGATGTCAGCGAGTCGATCCAGGCAAAACTGCTCGATGTTCTGAAGCGACATATCGGTCTTCTCGACGCTATCGTTTTAGAAGACTACAACAAAGGGGTTATCGTCAAGAACTTGATCGGGGAAATCATCTTACTGGCGCGAAAGAACGGTACGATCATTACCGTCGACCCGAAGTTCAACAACTTTTTCGAATACAAACACGTGACCGTCTTCAAGCCAAACCGGAAAGAGACCGAAGAGGCCCTCAGTTGTCGCCTTGAAGACATGGCGAGCGTTGAGCAGGCGGGTCGCATGTTGGTCGAACGTCTCGAGGCGGACCATGTGTTGTTGACGTTGGGGGAACGAGGAATGTCGCTCTTCGACCGACGTGGCAGTGTCACTCACGTTCCCACCACGGCCCGAAAAGTAGCCGATGTGTCCGGGGCGGGGGATACGGTCATCTCGACGCTGACGATGGCACTCGCTGCGGGAGCTGATGTGAAAGAAGCCTCAACGCTTGCCAACGTTGCAGGTGGAATCGTTTGCGGCGAAGTGGGCATCGTGCCGATCGATCCGAAGCTGCTCCGCTCCACGGTGCTGGACCATACGAACCACAGGGGAACATCCTGAGCATGGGCAAGGTAGTCTCCCTGAAGGAGTTACTTTCTATCCGGGCTCAGCTTCGTCGCGAAGACAAGAAGGTCGTCTTCACGAACGGCTGCTTTGACATTCTCCATCGCGGTCATGTTGATTATCTCGCCAAAGCGAAATCGCTGGGGGATGTGTTGATCGTGGGCTTGAATGCTGATGATTCCGTACGGAAGTTGAAAGGGGACGCTCGCCCGATCGTAGAACAAGAGGATCGAGCCGCAGTTCTTGCCGCTCTCGCTTCTGTGGATTATGTTTGTGTGTTCGAGGAAGAGACTCCTGCTGAACTGATCCGAGCCATCGTTCCTGATATTCTGGTGAAAGGGGGAGATTGGGGGGTAAATGAAATTGTGGGAAGAGATGTTGTGGAAGGAGCGGGAGGGATGGTCCGTACCATCGAATTCCTTCCCAACCGCTCCACGACGAAAATTATTGAGAAAATCGTGAAGAGCGCCGCCCAGTCGTAGTGCCGATGCTGTTGTCATTACCACGCCTCACCTGGAAGGGAGAGGAAGTGTAGGGGGAGCTTGCCGGAGTGTCCATTCGTGAGAAAATTCTTCCGCTCAACATACTATACCGGGGTCACGATCTTTTTCTTGATCGTTGCGGGGATTGGTTTTACGCAAACCAATATGTTCCGCTCGTTTCTGCGGGGGATGTTGATTGAGGCGGCACGCGATCTTCTCAACGGCGAGCTTCGATTAGGGGTGCTCGAAGGAAATCTCCTCACCGGATTTCGGGTCGACAGTCTCTCCGTCGTCGACGGAGAGGGAAATCCGGTTCTTTTCGTTGAACGACTGGAGGCTCGGTATGACCCGCTTGGCGTCTCGGTCAAGCGCGTCTCACTCTCGCGAATTGTTCTCCACCGTCCCACCATCTCGGTGACGCGTTCGACCGATGGCCATTGGAACGTTGCCCATCTTTTCCGGTCGGCCGCTCCAGACTCCGTTCCATCGACGTGGACAATCAACCTGCGCCAAGTGCTGCTTGTCGATGGAAAATTATTCGTCCGAGATTCGCTTACCCTGAGTGAGAGGCGCCACAGCACGCTCCCTGCACGTGGAGGAGGATTCGACTACGGAAGTATTGCTCTCCACGATCTGCAGGTCGATGCCGCGATCAAGATTGCTGAAGGCACGACCTCCGCCTCCATACGCTCCATGAGCTTTCGCTCGGATCAACCGGAATTGAGCCTCGAACGCCTGAGCGGTGATTTCACTCTCGCACGAAACGAGGTTTCGGTACAGAAGCTCGACGTTCAAACGCGTCGGTCGTCTCTGCGCCTCGACGCGCGTACGCGTGAGGTCGATCTCGCCGCTCTGAAAAGCATATCTGAGCTTGAACATATCCCCCTTTCACTTCAGGTGAGCTTGAATCCCCTCGATCTTTCTGAACTGAAGCAATTTGTCGGGTCGTCGATCGGTTATCTGCAAAACGAGGTGCGCTGTGAGTTGAAGGCGGATGGGACGTTCGGTGATCTCGATGTCCAATCGCTGCAACTCCAGACCTCCCGTTCCACGGTGCACTTTTCGGGATCGATTCTGAACTTGCATGAGCCGGACCGGCTGGAGCTGGACCTTGCGTCGCTTGAGAATGAGGTTGATACACGCGACGTGCAGGATTATCTCCCGGGACTCGACTTGCCGGATATCACGAAGTTAGGAGTTGTGAAATACAATTTGTGGTTTCAGGGAACTCTTTCACGATTCAAAGCCCACCTCGTGAGCGAATCGGCCGGTGGCTCGGTTGAAGTGGAAGGGGTGTTTGATGCACGCGGTCCTGCTCCCTCTTACGAGGGTTTGGTCAAGGCATCACGAGCAAATCTTGCTGCATTTCTGAATGACGAAGAGCTCGCAAGTTCATTGAATGGCACGATGACGTTCAAGGGAACTGGACTTGATCCGGCATCAATGGTGGCTACGTTGCGGGCAGAAATCGATACATCCGAGTTTCGGGGTTTGCGGGTTCGGCCCTCAACACTCAGCGCGCAGGCGGAAGGAGGGAGAATGCGGGGAGAGTTCCTTTCGCACATCGGTCCGACACGATTCGATCTTCGATCCACCTTTCATTTCCTTGAAAAGGCAGACGTCGCTTATCGTCTCGAAGGGACGATTCAGTCCCTCAATCTTGCCGATGTTCTTGAGGATCGGAATTTTCAAAGCGATATGTCGTTCGATTTGAGCGTGGTAGGCACAGGTCTTGATCCGGATCGCACGCGAAGCCGGTTGGAGATTGACTTCAAGCCATCAACCTTCGGCCGATCGCTATTCTCCGAAGGGAAGATCACAGCTGAGCTTCATTCTGATGATCCGGAAAGTCGCTCCTTCCGGTTCCGGTCCGAGCCATTTGATCTGGACATCGAAGGATCCTTCACACCCTCAACGCTTATTGCCTCGCTTGAGCAAGGGATTACGCTCTACAGCGAAGCGGTAGAGGATCGTTTTCGATCGCTCGATTCCTTGCGTTCTCGCGCAGGTGCACGTCATCTGAAACTCCTTTCCGTGCGTGACGCTGATGAACAAATCAACGAGCTGGATGCACACTTCACGCTCCGGGTGCGCGATGCGTATCCGATCGGTATCTTCTTCAGTCGCGGCATGGCAGGTAATTTGCGCATGACCGGTTCCCTCTCGAATTCTCCGGCCGGCATTGGTATGGCGGCGGAGGCTGTCGTCGGAGCGTTCGGATATTCCGATGAGTCCGTCTCGTTGGAGTTGGCGCAAGCGAATGTGAAATGGAGCGTGCGCGATCTTCTTCCTCCTACGGCGGGTGGCATCTTGAAGACGCGCATCGATGTTCAGGCCGATCATTTCGTGCTAGATTCGCTCCTCTTCTCAGGCATTTCGACGACGGTTCATTGGCGTGACGATTCGACGACAGTGGCGGCTCAAGCTCTGATCGATTCTCTAGCGCGGATCAGTCTGACGGGAGTCGCGGCGTACGACACCAGCGCTATAGCGTTCCGTCTCGATCGACTCATGGCCGATTTTAACTCGTACACCTTCGAGAATATCGACACCGTCCGATTGCGTCTCGGAGCGGATGGTTTCAAAATAGAGAACCTCTGGATGCGGCACGAGGTTGAAGAGCTCTATGCCGAGGGATTTTTCGATCCGGGAGGTGAGTCGGATATGAAAGTGACGGTAAGAAGCTTTCTTCTCAACAACCTTCGAAGTTTCTCATCGCTCTTTGCTGACGCGAGAGGAACTTCACTCTTCAGCGGGATGGTCAACGCAGAATTCGGATTCAAGGGCACCTTTGCAAACCCCCACCTGTCTGCAACGGTCAATGCGAGCGGCGTTCGATACAGGGAGACGGTGTTCGGCCAGATTATAAGTCGGTCGTCGTACGCGGAGGGTGTCCTCTGGACGAATACGCAGTTCCGAAGTAAGCCGGAGGATGCGAGCGCGAAGCCGGATCTTCTCGTCACCGGATCGATTCCGTACCACATCGCCTTTCAGCAGGCTCCTCGCCGCAAGCAAGAGAGGGAGATGAACCTCACCGTGCAATCGGGCAGCTTCCAATTGCAGTTCATTGAACCATTCATCTCGGAATTGAGAAACATTTCAGGGACAATGGCTTGCAACATGCGCCTGAGCGGAACGACCGATGCACCGACGTACGATGGGTTCGTGAACATCCGCGACGCGCGATTTCTTTTCGTGCCGCTGGGCATCCAGTACGTCGTGAACGGACGACTGGTGCCGCAAGGACAACGGATCGCCTTTGAGCTCATGACGATACAGAACATCCCGCAAGACCGGCCGGACGGCAAACTCGATCTCGTCGGTTCTTTCACGCTCGAAGGTTTGCGGATTCGTGATTTCGATCTGTCGGCGCATGGTCAACTCTTGGTGATGAAAGAGTCATCGCGCCGAGCAGGGCAAAATGTGTACGGCGATCTGTTCGGAGCAACCGGACCGAGTGGGATCCAATGGAAAGGAACGCCGGAGCGTTCGTATGTAACGGGTATGCTGTATGTCCGCAATGCCAATCTCACGTTTCCGCCAACCCGGCAGGTACAGGAGCTCCGCCACGATCGTATCGCGATTCGGGTGATTGACCAGGCACATGTTCCGAAGTCGCATTCCGAGGTGAGCGGCCTCCTTCCCATCAATGATGCTGATACGTCGGGTGCGGAGGTGCTGACGCGCTCCAAGATTCTTTCTGTGTTGAGTGGATTGACCAACGGTCGTTTGGATGCAGCGTCCGATTCCATTTCATCGACCGCATCATTTCTTGATAGCATCGTCTACGACTTGATCGTGGAAACACAGGGGATTACCCAGGTGAGGTTTGTCTTTAATAACCTCACAAACGAAGAACTGTTTGCCGATCTCAAGGGCCGTGCGACGTTCACAAAAGAAGGGGAACAGATGAGGCTGGTGGGGGAGGTAGAGTTGGGGACCCGGTCGTATTACAACAGCATCTTCAAAAAGCTTGAAGCGACCGGAAAGATCAATTTCACGGGTGATCCCTTCAATCCGGAATTGGATATCGTCGCGCGGTATGAAGGAGTCTATACAAGAAAAGGAAGAGATACAACGGGTTTAGGCCCGTCGACACTCGCCGGTGGAATTCCCGAGGATACTCGAAAGGTGATCGTCACTCTTTACATCACGGGCACGAAGGAACAGCCGAACGTCAAAACGGAACTTGCGTTCGAGACCCAGGATCAACGGATCATTCAGGCAACGGGTGATGTGGAGGCGGATGCTCTTTCGTACCTCGTCACCGGTTCGTTCAGGGACGAACTCACACAACAGGAGCGCGGCTCACTGATCAGCACGTCGTTTTTGGGGGGACTCACATCGTCTGTCTTGTCGGGACCGCTCACCGAATTCCTGCGCAAGGAATTTGGCGTTATTAAATCCGTCGACGTGCTGTACTATGGTGGAAATTTCCAGGAGTCGGCCGATGTCCGGTTGACCGGTGAAATTGGTGAAGCGGTGTTTCGACTGGGAGGGAGGGTCTTCAGCGACATCAACAATGCGAATGTGAGCGTGCAATTGCCGATGAGCGCACTCCTTGGGTCCGAGCGCTGGCGCAATCTCATCCTCGAAGCCGAACGACGCGTTGAGGGAGTGGAAAGCATCGACCAACGGCGTGAATCACGCGCCCTGCGCCTCTTCTATCGCATTACATTCTAATATCCATCTTCTGGATTGAAGATGGAAGAGTTGGAGGAGTGAAGGACCGCTGTTCATCACGATCTCTCACGGTAAACAAATCATCATCAAGATCATTCATTGTTTGAACGGTAAACACCATCGAAACGATTGAAAAGAAGATATTAGCTTTTCTCGCCCGCTATCCGAATCAACTCTTCAAGAAGAAGGATCTCGAGCGCCGACTAAGCCTGAAGACGGAGGAGGAGCGCGAGCATTTGCGCGGTGCGCTGAAACGCCTTCAAGAGTTGCAGCAGATCAAGCGCGTCCGCAACGCTCGATTTGGTCATCTCGACACCCCTCAAACCGTTGTGGGTACACTCCACATGACGAAACAAGGACTTGCCTTCGTCACGATCGAAGGGAGCGACGAGCAGGTATTCATCCCTCCCCGATTTCGCGGTATGGCGGTGCATGGCGATAAAGTGGAGGTTTCACTTTTTGCTCAAACGGCCAAGAAGAGGGAGGAAGGGGATCTACAAGAAGGAGAAATCGTCAGGGTGCTTGAACGCGGGAGGGAAGATCTGGTTGGCACACTGGAAAAGAGCAAGCACTTCTACATTGTCATTCCCGATGACCGACGGATCGCGCGGGATGTCTTCGTCGCAAAAGAATCTCTAAATAAAGCACGTCCTGGCGACAAAGTGGTCGTAAAGATCGAAACGTGGGGCGTTGGCCACCTGAATCCCGAGGGGCGCATCGTCGAAGTGTTGGGACGAGCGGGAGAAGTCTCGGCTGAGATGAAATCACTCCTGCGGGAGTTCAACCTGCCGCTCCACTTTCCGAAGGAGGTCGTGGCGGAAGCGGAGAAATTGCCTGCGGTCCCACCGACAGCTGAGATTCATCGTCGTTTCGACGTGCGGGATGAGCTCTGCTTTACCATTGATCCCGAAGATGCGAAAGACTTCGACGACGCCGTTTCATTGGAAGCCGCTCGGGATGGAAATTTCCGTCTCGGGGTTCATATTGCAGACGTTTCGTACTATGTTCGCGAAGGATCCGAGCTCGATCGCGAAGCCCTGCGTCGAGGGACGAGCGTCTACTTCCCGAACATGGTGATCCCGATGTTGCCGGAAAGGCTCTCCAACATCCTCTGCAGTCTTCGACCGGAGGAGGATCGCCTTGCGTATTCCGTGTATATGACGGTGACATCAAAGGGGGAAGTGGTCGGGTATGACATCCGCGAAACGGTCATTCGAAGTAAGCGGCGGTTTACCTATGAGGAGGTGGAACAGATCCTGACCGGAGGGAGCGATGCGTCGGTGCCACGGGCAATCTTGGAACGACTTCTCGCTATGCAGCAGCTTGCAGCGACGTTGACGAAGAAGCGTATGAAACACGGAAGCATCGATTTTGATTCGCCGGAGGCAAAGTTCCGGTTCGATGAGAGTGGGACGCCGGTGGAAATCATCAAAAAGGTTCGGCTGCAGAGCCATCGACTCGTTGAGGAGTTTATGCTTCTGGCGAATCAGACCGTCGCTCGTCATATCGGTGTCGTGAAAAAGGAAGATCACGCGCGTCCTTTTCTGTACCGCGTTCACGATTCCCCCGATCCGGATCGTCTTCGTGAGCTGGCGGCCTTTGTGGCCCAGTTCGGCTTCAAATTGAATCTCGACGGCGGTGTGAGCTCCAAAGCACTTCAACGTTTGCTCGATCAAGTGCGAGGGACAGAAGTCGAGAACGTCATCAACGAGGTGGCTCTTCGTTCCATGGCGAAAGCGGTCTATTCGGAACGGAACATCGGGCATTACGGCCTCGCGTTCGACTATTATGCTCACTTCACCTCGCCGATCCGACGGTATCCGGATCTTGTGGTCCATCGGCTCCTGAAGGAATACGCAGAGGGACTGACGTTGAAGCGGCGGCAGGAAATTGCACATCGTCTCCCCTTTATCGCCAAGCAAACTTCAGCTATGGAACGGTTGGCGATGGAAGCCGAACGGGCAGCGGTCAAAGTGTTGCAGGTGGAGTATATGAAGCGGCATCTGGGTGACGAGTTTCAGGGAATTATTTCGGGCGTTATGCGGTTTGGTTTATTCATCGAGATCGACGAACTCCTTGTTGAGGGGTTAATCCACGTGCGTGACCTGGATGACGATTATTACCTTTATGATGAAAAGAAGTACGCCCTCATCGGACGCCGCACGGGGAAACAATATCGCTTGGGCGATGTGGTACGCGTGAAAGTGATACGCGTCAATCCGGAAGAGAGGGAAATCGACTTCGTGATGGTTGGCGAACAGCCACGTCCTGCACGGCGCGGTCGAGCGTGAAATGAGACGGGTTGAATTCGTCACACGGTCTGCTGGTGGGCATTGCGTTGCATTTTCTACCGTTTTTGGCTACCATCTCAACAATAAGAGACAGAGCACGCCGATCGGCGTGGAGCCAAGGAACGCCGCGTGCATCATCGGCAACATGAGGGGAAGAGTATGAAACGGTTCATCACCACTGTTATGGTTCTGCTGCTTGCCTTCTCGGAAGCGGAAGCGCAGAATTCCGTGTTCGGGAAGAACAAAGTCCAGTACAAGAGGTTCGAGTGGCATTACATCCAATCGAACCACTTCGACATCTATTATTCGCAAGACGGATATCAGCTTGCGGAGTTCACGGCCGAGGTGGCCGAGGAGTCGTACAACGCCATCCGCAAACTGATCCGGTACGATATCAATAACCGGATTGCCATTGTCGTCTACAATTCGCACAACGATTTCCAGCAGACGAACGTCGTCGGTGAGTATCTGGGGGAAGGAGTAGGGGGTGTCACGGAGCTGTTTAAGAATCGCATCGTGATTCCCTTTGAGGGGAACTACCGCCAATTCCGTCACGTCATCCATCACGAATTGGTGCACGCCGTGTTGAACGACATGTTCTACGGCGGCTCCATCCAATCCCTCATTTCCGCCCGCACACCATTCATCATCCCGCTCTGGATGAACGAAGGGCTGGCCGAATACGCGGCGTTGCAGTGGGATACGAACTCGGATATGTTCATTCGCGACGCCACCATTCAGAATTATCTTCCCCCCATCGAGTATCTCCACGGGTACTTTGCCTACCGCGGTGGTCAATCCGTGTGGTGGTACATCGCCAATAAGTACGGCGAGCAGAAGATTGGAGAAATCCTGAACCGGATGAAGGGGACGCGCAGTGTAGAACAGGGTTTCAAGAGCACCATTGGGTTGACAGTGAAAGAGCTTTCAGAGAGGTGGCAAAAGGAACAAAAGGTGATGTATTGGCCCGACATCGCGAAGCGCGAAGAGCCCTCCGATTTTGCGCGACGTCTCACCGAGCATGTGAAAGACGGAAATTTCTATAACACAAGTCCCGCCATTTCGCCTCAGGGGGACAAGATCGTCTTTCTCTCGGATCGGAACGACTATTTCGACGTCTACTTGATGTCCGCCATCGACGGACAGATTCTCGATAAGGTGGTGAGCGGACAGCGGACGAAGGATTTCGAAGAACTGAAACTTCTTACCCCCGGCATTTCGTGGTCGCCCGACGGCAAGCGCATTGCGTTGACCACGAAGGCGGGCGAGCGGGACGCCATTATGCTCATCGATGTCAACTCCGGTCGCTCCGAAAAACTTACATTCGACCTCGATGGCATCTTTTCCGTCGATTGGGCGAAGAACGGTCGCCTGCTCGCATTTGTCGGCGTGAAAGCACCCCAATCGGATATCTATACGTACGACCTCGAGTCGAAGACGTTGACGAATCTGACAAACGACGTCTTTTCCGATTCCGATCCGGTCTTCTCCCCCGACGGTAAGATCATCTACTTTTCTTCCGATCGTCGTGATTTCTTGAGCGCGGGAAAACTCCCCTCTAACTTCCGGATGCACAAGATCGACTTCAGTCAGCTCGATCTCTATGCTCTGAACATTGAAACGCGCACGATCACGCGCCTGACCGAATACAAGTACAGCGACGAGACGTCGCCCGTCGTCTCCCCCAACGGGAAGAAACTTCTGTATATCTCCGACCGGAACGGTATCAATAACATCTACGAGCGGGATCTGGAAACGGGATCGGATCGACCCATCACCAATTCCCTGTCCGGTATCTATCAGCTTTCGATCTCCGGTGACGGGTCGAAGCTCGTGTTTGCTTCCCTTAATCAGGCGGGCTTCGACATTTTCCTCATGCGAACGCCGTTCGAACGCAAACTGAACGTTGCGGAACTGGAGCCCACTGAATTCTTCAAGCGCAAACTGGAGTTGCCGCGCGACGAGAAACCACGCGAAGTGGTCGCGTCGAAGTCAGCTGAGGACACGATGAAGATTGGAGAGAACATCATCGTGTTAACCGATACAACGGCGGAAGGATCACGCTATCCGTCTGCCGGTCGGGTTGACCTGCGCGGCTACGTCTTCTCACAAGAGGCCATGCGCGATACGGTTGCGGTGCCGCGGACGGCGCCGCGGTTCGATGTCGTGGACAACCGAGACGCCGAAGGGAATTACGTTCCGCGTAAGTACAAGCTCAACTTTACACCCGATCTCGTCTATGGCACGGCCGCCTACAACACCTTCTATGGAGTCGAAGGAACAACGTTGATGGCGTTCAGCGACATGCTTGGGGATCATCAGATTATCTTTCAAACAAATCTCCTGCTCGACCTGAAGAACAGTGATTACGGGTTGACGTACCTCTACCTGCCGGAGCGGATCGACTACGGTTTTCACGGCTTCCACAGCGCCCGTTTCTTGTACCTTAGTGATGATTTCGGAAACGCGTTCCTGTACCGCTTCCGTACGTGGGTCATCGGCGGCGTCGCATCGTATCCCATGGATCGCTTCCATCGCCTCGATTTTGCACTGAACTGGCTCAACCTCTCACGTGACAATCTTGATTTTCCTTTTGAGCCGCCACAGCGGAGGTCATTAATCCTACCTGCTCTTTCGTACGTGCACGATAATTCGCTCTGGCAAGGCGGATGGTTCGCGCCCAACAACGGATCGCGCTTCAATCTCACATTCTATGGAAGTCCCAAATTCGGAGATGAATCGCTCGACCTGTACACCTTGACGCTCGACTACCGGAAGTACAATAAATTCCTGCAAGAGTACGTCTTCGTGTATCGCTTGACGGCAGGTATCAGCAACGGAGCGGATCGGCAGAATTTTTTTGTGGGTGGCACAGAGGGGTGGATCAATCGGCGATTTGATGGTGGGTCGATTCCCATTGTGAATGTAGAAGACTATGCATTTCTCACACCGGTCTTGCCGGTGCGCGGCTACAATTATAATGCGAGAAGCGGATCGCGATTCGCAGTGGCAAACCTCGAGCTGCGATTTCCCCTCGTTCGCTACTTCATCCTCGGTGCCTTGCCGCTTGGCTTCCAGAATATTCTTGGAGCGGCGTTCATCGATGTGGGCTCGGCTTGGACCAACACAAGGACGTGGCAAGCATTTCAGCAGACGCGCGCCGGAAGAAGGAACAAAGATCTGCTCATCGGTACGGGATTCGGCAGCCGACTGATCTTCCTCGGCTTCCCGCTGCGGATCGACGTCGCATGGAATTTCAACGGCTCAAACTTTTCCTCACCGATTTACTACTTCTCGCTCGGCCCCGAGTTCTAAAGAAAAACGCCGGGGCTGTAAAAAAATTCTTAAACAGTCATCGTGACGAGATAGTTTTTTGTCTTCTACCTCGCAGCAGCTCGGGGGAGAACCCTTCACTCGGTTCAACTCCCAAGCGCAGGCAGACCTCCGGTCTTACGCCGGTCGCTCTTCCAATACTCCCTCCGTCTTCGCAATGATCGTCGCCACCGTCGCATCGCCTATAATATTCGGGACGGTTCGGCACATGTCGAGCAACCGGTCGATGCCCAGAATGAGCGCAATCCCCTCCTCCGGTACATTCACCGATCGCAGGACAATAATCAGCATAACGATGCCCACACCTGGTACAGGAGCGGTGCCGATGGAAGCGAGAACAGCGGTAAGCAGGATGGTGAGCTGCTGGGCAAGGTTCAAATCCATGCCGTACACCTGGGCGATAAAGACAGCTGCCACAGCCTGATACATGGATGTCCCATCCATGTTAATTGTGGCCCCCAGAGGAAGGACGAAGCTTGTAATCTTTTTCGGGACGCCGAGGTTGTTCTCGCACGCCTTCATATTCACGGGCAGCGTCGCGCCGCTTGAGCTTGTCGTAAATGCGACGAGGATCGGCTCCTTCATGCCCGAAAAGAATTTCCTGAAAGAAATACCCGAGATGAACCTGACCATGGAACCTTGGACAAAGAACATGTGAATGGCAAGTCCCAGCACCAACGTCAGAGCATACCAAATCAGAGTTTCGAGGATGTCGAAACCGAACTCACCGACCGTTGCAGAGATGAGCGCAAAGACGCCGTAGGGTGCGATGTTCATGATCATACCAACCATCTTGATCATGGTCTCGCTCATCCCGTCGCAAAAATCGATCACCGACTTCGATTTGTTTGCATCGATCATCGTAAGGCTGATGCCGATCATCAAGGCAAAGAAAACAACCTGCAGCATCTCGCCGTTGGCAATCGCATTGAACGGGTTTGTCGCCACAATATTGACGAGGGTATCGAGGAGATCCGGTGGCTGGATGTTTGTCTGCATACCCGTTTGGAATTCCATCATCAACTTCTCCTTCGCATCGGCGGAAAGACGCGTACCCGGCGAAATCAGATTCACGAGCGTGAGGCCGACCGTAATGGCTGACGCAGTCGTGAAAAGGTAGAAAAGCATGGTTTTGCCGCCGAGTCGACCCACCTGTCGGATATCTCCCAAACTCGCCGCCCCGACAATCAACGACGCGAGCACCAGCGGGATCGCCACGAACATCAACAAGCGAATAAAAATCGTGCCGATCGGTTTTATGATCACCGCTATTGTTTTCACCTTCTCGACCGCCTGCACGTCCTGAAACTCTGCCGATGCCGGCCCCGTCACGCGCAGATGGACAGGCGTCCGTTTTTCTTTGGCAAGGGTGCGGAAGTACTGAATGATCTTGAGCTGGTCCTCTTTGCCGAACGTCGCGAGCGTCGTTCCATCGCTGCCGACAAAAACGATGCTTTCCCACTGTGCGGTCTCGCTCGTCTGCACGCTCCCGTCGACGCGGTGTTGGACGGCAAGCTCATACTTGCTGACGTTGAAGAGCGCACCGAATAAGGCTCCCAAGATCAAACCGCCGAGAATTTTTTGATGAAGCGGAATCGACTTCCAGGAAATGCTCATGATGTGTGAGTCCTTTCTGTGGCAGAAGCCACAACAGGTCCGACTTTTTTGCCGACAATTCGGAGAAATGCGATTAAGATCAACGTGCCGAGAGCGATCGAAATCCAGGGGGAAAGACCAAATGCGGTCGGAATATCACCAACGAGCATTCCCACCACCGCCGCGAGGAGGGCGTACGGAAGTTGTGTTTTCACGTGGTCCATATGATCGCATGCAGACGCCATCGAGCTGAGGATCGTCGTGTCGGAGATAGGGGAACAATGGTCACCGAAGACCGCGCCCGCCAGAACTGAGCTGATAACACCGTGCAAAATGATCGTGTAATCGGTTCCGGTCAGCCCGGCGTCGATGCTGAGTGTACTGCCAAGAGGGATCACGAGCGGCATCATGATTGCCATCGTTCCCCAACTCGTACCGGTGGAGAAGCTTACCACAGCCGCAATCAGGAAGACCAACACCGGTAACCAATGTGGAGCGATGGTGCCGCGCAGCACCTGCACAAGATATCCGGCGGTATGCAGTTCTTCCGTGACCGATCCGATTGACCAGGCGAGTATAAGAATCAACATTGCAAGGAGCATCGACTTCAAACCGGTGAACCATGCATCGATAGCTTCGGTGATCTTCATAATGCGCTGCACGACGCTCAAGAGGATCGCCATCAGACAACCGGAGAGTGAAGCCCACAGCAACGCGGCATAGGAATCTGATTTGCTGATGATCTCTCCGACGCCGTGGGAGGTTTTTCCCTCGGCGGCCAGTGCCGCGGTGCCTGTCGTGTACAGACCGTACAGTCCGACGATCAGAATCGTCAGGATAGGTAGAAATCCGTTGTACCAGCGTGCAGGCTTTCCATCGGAGGAGTAGCTCCCTGTCGATTCCGTTAAGTCCGTTGCCGGTTGGGCTCCGTCCCTGAGAACTTTTCCCGTCGTTCGAGCCCGACGCTCCGCAACGAGCATAGGACCAAAGTCACGATCCATAAATCCGATCAAGAAAACCAGGATGAGCGTGAAGATGGGATAGAACCGGTAAGGGATGGTTTGAAGGAACACGGCGTAGGCGTCCTCGCTGGAGCCAATCATCTTGAGCCCCTGTTCGATCAACCCGACTTCATATCCGATCCATGTGGAGATGATCATGAGACTGGCGACTGTGGCGGCTCCCGCATCGACTATGAAGGAAAGTTTCTCGCGTGAGATCCGAAGCTTGTCGGTGATTGGACGCATCAGATTGCCGCGAACGAGGCAGTTCGCGTAGTCATCGAAGAAGATAACGAACGCCATGAACCAGGAGGCAAGCTGACCACCGCGCGGTGTCTTGGCGTAGCGGGTGAGCACGTTCGCGATACCGACGGTTCCACCATTCTTTGAGATCACACCTACCATTCCGCCGAAGAGCATGCTGAAAAGAATAATTTGAACATGGCTTGTTTCAGCGAGCGCTTTGAGCACGAAATGATCGAGAACCCGGTACATCCCTCCAACGATGTTGTAATCAAACAGGAAAATCGCCCCCAGCCAAATGCCCGCAACTAACGAAATAACGACCTGACGGATGATGAGAGCAAGGACGATGGCAAGCAGAGGAGGAAGAATGCTCAGGATCCCGGGAATGACGCGAACGGTCGTGGTTCCTTTGAGCGTACCGGCTGTAACTGAAATCGTCTGAGAACCGGATTGATCGATGACCAGGTCTTCGGCGAGAAGAACACCGTTCTTGAACTGAACTGGTCCAAGCGATTGGCCGGGACGCTGCGACCTTGTGACGCCGTGAAGCTCTGCAACTTCATTGAAACTCGTCAGGACGTTGCCTTCTGAGTCTTTTGCGATCGCCTCCAGTTTGAACACAACATCCGTCAGGACAAGCGAAGGAGGCTTCAGTTCAAGAAGTGGTGTTTGTGCAGAAAGTGATGAAACGAGAAGAAAGGACGGGAAAACGAGGAGGGCAACGGTGGCAATGTGTCTTCTCAAGCAGGAACCTTTCGAGAAAATTTTGCAAAAGATAGGGGGAAGAAATATCGGAAGCAAGGAAATCGGCGAACGCTCAGCAGGTTGTTCCCTCTTCACTATTTACTGTTCACTATTCACCTCCATAGCGATCTCCAGCCCTCAACCTATTCCACCGGCTTCAGACGTATCGGCTGTGTGGCTGGTACAAGGTTGCGTTCGAGGAAGATGCGTTGTCCTTCTTTGTTGGCAAGGAATGTGAGAAAGCCGGAAGTTAATGTGCCGCGCGCGTTCTTTCCGTAAGCATAGATCCCGCGCTTGAGTGGATAATAGTTGCGATAAATGTGAGCAGGATGCGGAGGATAGAACTTTCCTACCGATTCGATCGGCGCGCGGAACGTTGTATCTGCTTCTGGGTCCGGCTCCGCCACTTCGAGCATCTTTACAGGCACGCGGGCTGAATCGACCCAATCGAGAGCCACGAAACCGATCGATGCAGGATCGGCGACCACAGTCTGCAGCGTCGCGAGGTTGGAACGTGTACGTTGCAGATCAGGTCTGAATGAGCGAAGTTCCGTGAAGCGTCGTAAGAGGAATGACGCGACGTCGGATGTTTCGTCGAGAATCGGTACGATGCTGCCTCGCATGCCGTCGGCGTGTGTGAGGTGTTCCCAGCGCCTCGTCTCTCCGCTCACTATGCTTCTTAGCTCGGGGGTTGTAATTCGTTCGATAGGATTCTTGTAATGGACGACGGCTGCAATCGCATCGTAGGCCAGGATGATTTCCGTCAGTTCAACTCCGTCTTCGTTCAGACGCTGCCGCTCCGTTGCTGAAAGGGAACGTGTGGTAAGAATACAGCGTGTGGTGTCTTCGATGAAACGCCGGATGGCCTCTTCAGAGGAAACAAGCTCGTAACTCAGTTGCGCTCCTTTCGGTCCGTAAATCGAGGTGAACGACTGAACTGCCCGGAGCAACACCGGAGCTGCAGATTCGGGAAGCAGCACGTGAAGGTTACCCCGGAGCGGGGTTTCGGCTTTTTCCGGACCACAACAGATGAGAACAATGACAGTCGCAACGATGATCAAGCGTTGCATGATAACCCTCGAATAAAAAAGGCATCCGAGGTTTTTCGGATGCCTCCTTCGTTAATGATCTCCAACGTCGTTAAGAATCCATCACTCGCTGAGGAAAGATACTGTAGCGCAACCTATCAAGAGCTTATCCAAAAGAACAGGCCACTCGAGATCGGATCTCTCCTCGCCGTCGGTGGAAACTCTCAGCGTGCTCGCCGTGCGATTCCATCCCACAGCTGGTACGGGAAACCCTATGGGGTTATTCATCTGATCGCTTCACCTCTACGGTTTCCCGTCCCCGTGGTTGTGCAAAAAGTTCAATCATACTGCAAGAAAAGTGGGAGGACAAATGTCCTTATTTTACCAGTACCATTTTCTTGGACTGGACATATCCGCCGGCGATGATGCGGTAGAAATAGACGCCGGTCGAGACCGATTGACCGTAGTTATTCTTTCCATCCCATCGCACGGTGTGAACACCAGCGTTTAACTCATCGCCGCGGAGGATGACCGCGATCTCGCGGCCGAGAATATCGTACACCCGCAGATCGACCGGCAGACGCTCTGGCAAGGTGAACCGGATGTTCGTGGTCGGATTGAACGGGTTCGGATAGTTCTGGCTCAGAGAGAAAGTGAGCGGCACTGTCTCGTCCTCAACATTCGTAATCGTCGGTTGGGCGGCGTCGAGTTCGCGCAGAATGACCGCATCCGCGAGCAGGGCGAAGGTGTCGCGGCGTGCGAAGTTGGTCGTACCAGCCGGATATGCAGCACTTACGGCTCCGGTGTCGTTTTCAAGCCGGACGTGACCGAAGAAGGCCTGACCTCCTGCAATGTCGCGTCCGCCACGCAGGAACCAGTGATTGCCCAGGTTGATCTCGATGACGTTTGATTGACCCGGCGTCGGGGAAGTATTTTGGCTTACCAGAGTATCTTTCGTCATGTTGCCGCCCGTGCTGAAGACTTTGTAGCGGGCGCGCGGACTGAGTTTCGAGGCGCCGCGCGGAATTGTCACCGCAACGTTCATCAAGACCGAGTCACGTTGCGATGGATCGGCGGGGATGAGCGGGAACCACGATACGCTTGCGTTGCCATTGAAGTAAATGGGAAGCATCGCACGCGTTTTTCCGCGCCCAATGACATTTTCCTCATTGTGCGTTTGGATTTGCCAGTTGTTCATCCGCTGACGATCCCACGTGTTGAGGTAGAGACCGGCGCGGGGGGGAGTGAAGGAGATCGAGGCATCCGGACCATCGTCGTCGAAGACGTAGACGCCGCCGATGCCGTTGCCGGCAACCGGTATCGTCAGCACCGAGTCGCGAGTCGAATTCGACCGGATCTCAAGCGTATCGACATATCCGTTGAAGATCCGATCGGGAACGAATTCTATGGTGAGTTTGTACTCGCCGGTCAAAGCTCTCAGGAAGAGCGGGAAGGAGGGGGGGCTTACAACCCGGAAATACCTTCCGTCACGGAAGCGAATGTTGTTGACGACGATCTGTGATTCGCCGCGGCTGCCGATGGTGACTTCCCGCTTGTTGGCCCTGCCATCGAGTCCGGCGGGATTACGATAGCTTACGTCCCCGAACTGGATGCTGGCACCTTGGGCGATGTTGACTCCGATGAGCGCGCCGGTTGGAACCTTGCGAATTCTGAGTAGGTCAACGCGAAGTCCACCCGTGCCACCCCGGGATTGTGTTTCCTCATTGCGGATGAAGTCGATCGAGATTTGACCACCGGGAGAAAGGAAAAATGTTTTTGCTGATCCCCCAATGTGGACCCAAGGGAGATTCGTCGATGAACTATAATAAGCACTGTCAGGCGGTACGCCGAAACTGTGCCTAACCTTGACGAGAGTTTGTGTATAACCGTTTGCTGATATAGGTCCACCGTACTCCAAGATGTATCTTCCGTCCGTTCTGATTTTTCCGAGTGCGATCTCCGGCAATTCAAATTCGTACGACGCTTGTTGTGGTAGTTGGAGCGCTGTAGTCAATCCGCTAAGATTGACGCGGCTCGTTGGGTTGCCAGCTGGGATAGGATACACTACTTGTGCGGCAACAGATGGCTGCCAATTGCCAACGGCGGTCTCACGGTATCGGGGTTCGGTGGATACCTCGGGGGGGCGCGGCGCACGGAAGTGTGGCTCTGTATTCCCTGCACTTGCGTTCATAATAAAGTTGTAATTGAGACCCTCACCCGTCAGGATATTGTAGGCCGCAGACTCGTTCTCATCATTACTGAAGATGACAATAGAATCACGTGCCGATCCTTCTTGAAACGGCGAGAAGGCGAGTTGGAGATCGTAAAATCCACCAGTTTGTTGTCCAGACTGTCCGACCCGCAAGGGAGGAATTCTGATCGGGAACGATGTATTTTTCGTGTAGAACCAAGGCACCGGCGTTGTCGTTGCAAAGATCTTGATATCGCTGATCACAAGTGTGTCTGAACCGAGATTGTACAGCCGATAGTTGCGGACAAGTTCGTCGCCGAGTGTAATTTGGCCATATTCCTCAGGAACGCGGGTGGGTCCGAAGTCAATTGCCCGACGACCGAATTCTAAGTCGGCTCTTTGAGTTGAACGCAACAGTCGGACGGCATCGACTCGCATAAATGCCGTCGACGTTGCATCTGCACCGATCGTAATCGAGGCAGCGTTTGGTCCCACTCCGTCAATCATGTGATACATCAAAGGATACCACGAACCTCCGAAGAACGAGGTAATGTTTGATTGCATGCTATAGCGCAGGCTGTCAACAATGCCGCCCACTCCAAACTTTCTAAAGTGCACATAGTAATTCTGACCCGTGTTTGGGCTACTTTGAATGTAGTGGTAGATGAGGTACGGCGCGGTTTGATCAACGTGAAACGTCCATCGCGCAGAAGACCCGTTCGGCGAACCTGCGAGATTAGGTGAGCGCCGATGGCCGGTCGCTGTCCCACCGAAATCGAGAGCCGAGGCGTTCTGCCAGAAGGGTCCTGTCTCAACATAACTCGTGTCGGCACTCCGGGTCGGGAACCCATCGAGTCCGCGCACGTTGTCGACGGTGATGTAGTTGCTCGGATCGATGATTGCCTGCGTCGTCCCGGTTCCGACAAGTGGAATGACGCGCGGATTCGGAGCCGCGAAGGTGTGGTAAATGCGTAGTGTATCTCTCACCAATCCCGCATCGACAGGCTTAAATTGAAGATCGATTCCAACGCTGTCTCCCGCCCGCAGTTGCGTCGTCAACACGTTCGATTGAATCGTGAAATTACGATAGAACCGCAACGCCAGTGAGTCGATTCGGTAGGCCGTCGATGTGCGGTTATAGATTTTGATTGTGCTGTCTTTCGTCGCGTTCAGTCGCAGACTGCCAAAGTTAACGGAAGTCGCGGATAACAGTACGGATGATACCACCCTGCCGCTTAACGGGAGTCGACCCGGCGTTGTGCCGAAGAAGTTCGCGTAGACAAGCAACGTATCGGGATGCGTCGATGCGAGGTTCGGGAGCGTGTCATTGGCTGAGAACCGGATCGTGATGAATGCTGTGTCACCTCGCGGGACCGTAATGTTGTTGGCGGCGGAGACGATGGAGTACTTCGCGTCCCTTGCGGCAAATCGGAGACTGTCGATGGTGAGGGAGACATCCTGGAAGTTCAGAACGCGGACGCGGCGGTTGACGCTTGTGCCCAGCGGCACGTCGCCAAAGGCCTGAGCTGTACCCGTTCCGACTTCATCGCGGATGGTGACGCGACGGGTGCTGGCGCCTTCAACGAGCATCGTAATGCGATTACCGCCGGGGATGGTGTCATTCGTCCATACAACGATAGTATCCCTGAGAACTGGGGCTTGCACCTTGGGTTTAAAGAGATATTGAAGGATGCGATCATATGCAGCGCCCGGGCGGTGGTCATAGGGAGTGGGAGTGATGCTTGAGAAGTGCGGTCCGGTAAACGTAATGCTGTCGATACGAATGGTGGGCGCACCTGCAGTAAGATTGCGAACGGTAATCAGACCTGTTCGTCCGCTATCGATGGCGACAGGAGGAACAAGAGTGCCATTACGCGTGCCAGCGCTGGCGAAGCTGACGCGCACAGTGTCTTCATTATCCAGAAAGACTCCGGCGAGGGCGAAACGGAGATGACCATGCGAACGGGCGGTGACCGGGAGCGTCAAAGGAGAGGACCCAGTGATAGCGCTATTGTGAACGATGCTGAGTGTTGCTCGTTCACGCCGAGCGGCATTATTTAGAAATCGCAACATGAGTTTTAAGCTATCCCTTCCCGCGATGATGACGGGAAGGGTGTTTGTTGTGCTGAATGCCGCGTGACCAAACGTGACCGCTGAAACAGTTACGCTCGCGGTTCCATCGTTCTTGATGGTAACACTGTCCAGTTGTTCCTGCCCCCCCAGGACATCGGTGAACGCGAGGCTCGTGAGATTCGCACCCGTTCGCGGGTTAGTGATGCGGAGAGGATTTATGCCCGTGCCACTCATCGGCACCCGCAGGGGGCTTTGTGCAGAGTTGTTGTGCGTGATGACAACCGTGTCGGCTACCGCACCCACCGCGTTAGGAGTAAATGTAACGCGCACTTTGACGCTATCGCCTCCTCTGAGAATGACAGGAACGGTTGCTTCCACCCTGAATTGTGCCACAAGGTTGTTAAACCCTGTCAATTGAAATTCAGACTGTGATGTGTTCTTGACGTAAAAGCTGTCTGACCTGGATGTCAGTGCGAGCAGACTCCCGAACGGGAGACTCGTTTTGCTTGTTCTTAATGCCTGTCCCCATGCCGTTGCTGAGAGTGAAACGAGTACGCAGAAACCGACCAAGATCATGAAAAGGGATCGTACCGGAAGTCTCATGAATTACCTCCTGTCTTGAATGGAGAATAAAAGAACGAAAAGATGGAAAAAAGTGAAGTAGTCGGTTGAAGAACCTGCAGCGATCGGCTGACATCCCTCTGACGTCACTTCCGGACGACGATGTGAAGTACGTCCGATGGCCGGCCGACAAAATTATCATTGCCGTTGGGAATGATGCGGTAGTAGACGTCGAGACTATCCCCAACGATTGCGTCATTCTGGATTGATGCACTCGAATCCCGGTACGAAGGAAAACCGGATGAAGGTTTGAGAATGATTTCGAGCGGGACGTACGCTGCGGCAGCGGTGTCACGCAGACTGCGAGTCAAATCCCACGACCGGATATTGCTGTTCTGCGTGTCGTACTTCCATGTCACTAAGATCAGTCGCTTCCCCGTCGGAGTCGTGCTCAATGCACCCTGAAGCTCGAGCACTTTGGGGACCCGGTCGAAATGTGTGGCCTCACCTGTATCGTTCGGTTGGCTGCAACCCTGCAAAACAAGATAGAAGAAAATGAAAGGAAGGCAAGTAAAAATTATTCTTTTCCTCATGAAGGGCATCCGTCTCATATTCGTAATTCTCTTAGAATCGAATGGTCAAAGTAGCGTTCAATCCGTTTCTGGGGTCGGGCAGAATCGCGAACGTGCTGCGCGGCGTGTTCCATAGACCAAACGGCCGTTCTCCACGATCATCTGTGAAAAAGAGAATGTCGACAACGTTCGCAATCCATAGACCGACAGCTACCTTTAAGAAAAGATCTCGACGCTTGATGTCTTTGTTTAGGAGGTCTTTGGTATTGGTGATTTTCGACCAAATCGTGTCGGCACCTATGTACGTTGTGGCGATCGAGTATTGGGCCTTCAATTCTTCAAGCCGCTCATTCCGGCCAACGATATTATTTTCCGAAAGTCCTGCCATCAAAGCGCTGGCCACCGTCGTCAGGGTGAACGCGGCTCCCTTTTCGGTGTGCCCAAGGTAAGTTTGGCCGGAACCGGGGATGAGAGAGGAGAAGACCACGCTGAGAATTTTACGCTCCGTCCAAAAATCGGAGGAAGATCGTTCATCAACCGAATCCCTCCGAGATGCTATCGGCTCTTCAACTGCAAGGAGGGGGACGGTAAGGGCGATCAAGCAGAACAACGAAATGAGAAGACGCATAATAGTTCCACAATAAATGAGCAAGAGAACAACTCTCAAACCCAGCATTCCCTCTTCTACTGGGCGCGCAATGTACTCACGGCATAAGCGATGACATTTGCTCCAAGGATGAAGGGATCCACATCGGATCGATCATTCCGGTCCCACATCATCGAGTATCCTTTGGATGATACCAGCGCCACCAATTGATCCCGCCAGAACAATCCCTGAAGATAATTCCTTCGATCGGGCATATTCTCAATATCATCCATCCCTCGCGGAGGGGTGGAGGTTCTTTTCCACGCTTTATAAATCTGGTGATCGTTGGGGATGGTTGTGACTCGTACCTGACGATCGAGTCGGGAGCCGATGTTTTGCAGCAGCGCAACCATCTGATCGAAGTACAAATAGTTGGAAGAGAATGCCGAGTTGTCAATGAACAGGAAACCTCCGCGCTTGATCAGATTGGCAAGCGATTGCACTTCGATATCGGCGATCAACGGTTTGGAGGGACCGCACAAGATAAAAGCCACTTTGGCATTGAGCAGATCGGGAGACTCAGCCGGCGTGATACGGAGGATGGGTCTCATTTTCAAACTATCGCTGACAAACCTCGCCAATCTCGAAAGGGCATTCGGTTTCGCGTTCCAGTCCTGCTGAACAGCCGCGCCTTCCTCTTCTTCTACGCGGTAACGAATCTGGTGCATTTCGAAGGTGCGCCCCTGCAAGCTCGCTGCAATGGTTGCGACCCCCGTTTCGGTCGGAGCGACAGTGCCTGTATCAACGGCAACGACGGGAGGTGTGAATGTTGCGGTGTTGAGCGGTACGCGCCGGAAGTAAAATTGAAGATTGAGAAATTCGCTCGGCTCGTTGTTCTCATCGTAGCCGGTGATGAAGTTGTTCATCACCAGCTTGACCTTTTCAACCGATTCGTGGAGGGGATCGTAGACCACAATTCCTTCCCGACTATCACCTTGAAAGATGGGGCGACCGAGGTATAAGACGGTTTGCCGCACGATCCCCATTCTTCGTTCGAAGATCTCGTCTTCGACGCCTGAGCTTCCTTTACGCTTGCGAAAGTACGATTCGATGCTTTGATTCCGGCTCGATTTCTCCTCGCGTCCGTAGCCCGGGAGGATGTCACCGCGATCAGTAACGAGGAACGACAGCTCGGGGTCGAAGTTCAATTTCGACGAAGCATAATTGTAAATGCTTACCTTGAAGACGGAGAATCGATTCGGTGTATATCCGAGCTGAGGATCGACCCAATTGGCATAGGTGAAGGGGTTGGCCGAGAACTCGCCGTCTTTTGAATCTTCCGGAAATTCATAGGTATTAAGCTGATAGTCGGAAAGGTACTTCACCTCCACCTTGAACGACTTCTTGTCATACACCACGGAGAGGCTATCGCGGCTAATGTAATAGCTGGTGTCGTTCGCAAGTGCCAGGAGTTCGGGATCGGGCATCAGCGTGTATTCGATCCGCTCCGGAGGAAAGAACACGTAGCGATACGCTTTGTCGCATCCGGAGAGGAGAACGATCAATGTGATGAAGGCGAAAAGCCGTCGGTCCATGCGATGTCGGATGTTTTTCAGTTATTCCGTTGATACTCGGCCGCCACACGCGCTCTATTCTGGTCGATGATCCCTCCCTTGGCGGTGCTCGCGTACACGATGATGTTCATCCCAAAATGTAGCTGCCGCGCGTTGTCGAGCGGTCCGCCTTGCGAGGGGGAGACGTACGGCCATTGGCCCCATGCGTGGGTGTAACCTTTGTTGGAGATGAGGACCGCCAACCGCCCGTTTAAGAAAATTCCTTCCAGATAATTGTAGCGTTCCGGGATGCGCCGGGGGGTTCGGCCATCCAATTCAAGCGGCAAATTTGCGTCGTCGAGTCCCGCGGGAGGGCCGCCGAAATCTTCCCACGCGTGATAGAGCCAATGGTTGTTTGGGATGCGTTGGAATTCGGCATCGTACCCGAGCGCATCCTTGAGCAAGGCGCGCACGCTTTTGTTAAAAGCGCCATACTGTGCCGCGTAGCCGTCGTCAATAAACAAAAAGCCCCCTTTCCGCAGCCATTGTCCCAGATTCTTTGCCTCCTGTTGCGTGTATTGCACAGCGGCTGTGTAGCCCATCATAAAGAGGATCGGAACATCCCATAATTGTCTGTCATCCAACTTCAGGTTTCCCGCGAGGTTCACGCGGACGTCCGTGCTATCATGTGCGTACTCCTGGAGAGCAGGGAGTGCTTTGGGGAAGACGTTCCAACCTTCTTCTCCATTCGGCTCCGGCTTTGTGGCGCGCCAACGCAGCTGATAAAAATTGATGAAGCCGCGCACTTTTTTCTTGTTGTTCGGATTGACCTCGATGAATCCTTCAAAGCGGTCGGTCAGATTTTCTGCTCCGACCAGTTCCGTCCGCATCGTGGCCAATCCTGTGCCTCCCGATCGGACGTTGACAACATCCTCGTTGAAATCGGGTGTGAAGTCGACGCCGGCGGTTTGCCCCTCACCCCATCCCAACCGACCCCCCGTTCCGAGACTTCGGCCGAATGCGATTGCGCCTCCCGGAATTCCCCAGCTTGCCTCAGCCCCCGCTCCTCCGGTCAATGCACCGTAGAAAATGCTCCCTTCCACTCTGCTTGCGCGCCCGGAGGTGACGCGACCAGTAGGGGATGTTGTCACGGGTGTCTGTTCGATGCGCGTGACCTGCGTCGGTTCAAACTTGATTTCACGCGGCGTAAACGTCTGCGCGTACGAAGGGACCTTCGTGACCAAGAACGACTTCGCCAGACGCGGGGCGCGTATCTCGAACTTCACCGGCGGCTGCACCAATTCGTACTCCTTCCGTTCCACCGTCACACCCACCTCTGTTGCCGGTCGTTCCGTGGCAACGTGATACACGGAGGTCACCAGAAGGTGCAAAATGGCCGCAATCAAGAAGCCGATGGCAAAGTACTTCTGATAACTCTTTCGCCATGTGCCGAGCGATCGCAGGCCTATGTGATTGTTTGACGCCATGTGTGATACGCGTTCTCCGGGCCAAAGAGCGTTCCGGACTCTGTTCTGTCGCTCCGAATTACTATTTCCCGGCTTCAATCCAGCGTTTGTGCAACTCAGCAAAGAACACGGCAGTTCGTGCCGCCTCTTTGTCCTTCCCTTCGGCAATGATCTCCTCAAACAAAGCGAGCGCCTTCTTCCGCTCTCCGAGCTGTTCGTAAGCGGATGCGATATTCGCTTTGCATCCATACATGATCTCTGTGTCCGGATATTTGTTCATCACCTTCGTCAGCTCTTCAATGGCAACCTTCCAGTTCTTTGCATCAAAGAAAGCCATCGCAGCTTCATATTCCCGAAATGCCTCGACCTGATTCAAGTCCTTGATAAGTGTCTGAGCCTCGGCAACGCGCGCATCGTCCGGAAATTTTTCAAGGAAAGCCTGATAAGCGACGAGCGCGGAGTCGTACGATTTCTGATTATAGAAGTAGTCGCCGATGGTAAACTGTGCATCTGCGGCAAGTTTCGACTTGGGAAAGCGCTGTATCAGCTCCGCAAACGTCCGGAGCATTTTATCATTCTGTTGCTGCTGATAGTAACTCCACGCCTCGTTATACATTGCCTGAGGGGCAAGTTCGCTCTGTGGGAACCGGCGATACAGTGCCTGATATTCCCGTATCGCCTCCTCAAATCGGTTGGTATTGAAATACGCTTCTGCTATCTGAAGCTGTGCATCTGGGGCGTGTTTGGAGGAGGGATAGGATTGGAGAAAAGCCCGACACTCCTTGATTGCTTCATCCGCTTTCCCCATATGATAAAGCGAGTAAGCGTGAAAGTAGAGAGCATCCTCCTTGAAGCGGCTTGTTGGAAAACGCTGCAGGTGGCCGCGGAACGCCTCCGCACTGCTTCGGTAATCCCCACCGTTGTAGTAGATCATTCCGAGCTGGAAGAAAACCTCTTCGAGGTACGCGTTCGTCGGATAGTTCTCGCCCGCCTCCTTGAGCGTGGCGATCGCTTTATCGTGCTGCTGCAGATTGCCATAACTGTTGCTCATCGTGACATACGTGCGGATCACCGACATCTCGTCCCGTTCGCTTAACGCCAGCACCTGCTGACCAACCTCGATCGCCTTTGCGTGTTCCCCTGCCCTGTAATGGAATTCCGCCAGCAGAGCGAGGTAGCGACTCTTCTCTCTGTCGCTGCTTGCGGATGCGAGCAACTCATTCAGCAGCTTCATCCCCTCCTGCTTTCTGTTGAGGTTGATGTAGCTGAAGGCGAGCTTCTCCTTCGCCTGAGGGACGAGGGGGGTGAAGACCTGTTGGAACACGCCTGAGTTGATGCAGCGTTGAAGATCTGCGGCGGCTTCCCGAAAGTTGCCAAGTTCGAAGAAGATGAGGCCGCGACCGTACAATGCCTGCACGCGCGTGTTTTCTGTCTGGGCGCTGTCGTCGATAATGACGGTGAACTCCTGCACCGCGGCGTCGAATTTTTGTTGCGCCGTGTATAACTCCGAACGGGCCAACCGGACGAACGGTGTATAATCGATGCTATCCCGTTTGGCTGTCTCGAATGCTTTGTTGAGATACTCCTCAGCTTCGGAGTACTTTTGTTGAGCGGCGTATGCACGCGTGACGCGAGCAAACGTGTAAGGGAAATACGAAGAACCGGGATCGACGCTGGAGAGATGCCGAATCGATTTCTCGTGTTCATTCAACCCATAGTAGCTCAAGCCCAGGAGATAATGCACTTCACTCGTGTCGCTCTTCGATGGGTCGCCCGAGAGCAGCGCCTCAAAGTTTGAGACTGCCTCAGTGTAGTTGCGTTCGTCGAAGTGACTTTTGCCGATCTGGATCCGCGCGAGGATCGCCTCATTGCTGCTGGGGGACGATTCAATGACCTTTTGGAAATGCGTGCGCGCCTCGGCGAAGCGACCAAGGCCGGATGCTGCGAGACCTTTGTACATCACGACCTTCGGGTAGAATTCGGTCTGAGGAAAGAGCGTTAAGATCGTGTCGGCGTACGCCAGTGTGTTTCTGTAATTCCTGGCATTATAAAAATTGCTGACGGCAAGAAAGTAGGATTGCTCGACCGGGAACTTGATTTGCTCGGCTTGTTGCGCATACGCCTCGGTATAGAAGAGATACTCGGTTGCTGCTTTCTCATACAGCTTCTCATCCTGGTACGTTCGCGCAATCTTGTACTGCAGTTTTGCCTGCAACGGTTTGTTGGCAAAGTTCTCGTCGATGGCGCGGCGGTAGATCAAAATCCCTTCGTCGAATCCCTTTGCCTGCGACGTGTATTCGGCCATCTTAATGTAGGTCGCTTCCACCAGCGTCGGCATCAGCGTGAAGGTCGAGATCACCTTCCGGTAGCTTTGCATGGCGCGTTCGTACTCTCCCTTTTGACGATACGCATCGCCGATCCTGACCTGCGCCTTTGCGACGAGTTCAAGTGTGGAGGCATCGACGTCCCGTCCCGCTTGGGCCTCGAACAATCTTCGATCGCGCACTGCCTTGAGTTCCACGTTCTCCCACTCGGTGGCCGCGAAACTTTCGGGCCGATACGCTTCGATCAGGTTGTTGAAGGCGCCGATGGCACTATCCCACTTTGCCTGTTCGAAGAGATTCTGCGCATACTGGAAGCGCGCCCGTGGATCGAATTCGCTTTTTGGATACTGCGTCATCACGCTGAGGAACGCCACGTTGGAGCTATCGATCATTCCTAACTCCCGAAAGGCCCATCCGATATCGTACCACGCCTTGGGGACACGTTCGTCAAACGGATAGCGGTGGATTAAATAGCGCGCCTCCTCAATGGCCTTGGCGTACTCTTTATCCGCGTAGAACATCTCGTAGATCTGATACTGGGCGAGCGCAGAAAGTTGGGGCGAGTCGGTCCGTTTCTCCACGATTCGATAATTCGCGATGCTCTCTTCCTTTTTGCCGAGGTTTCGGAGCGCGTTCCCCTTTTGATAGTAGGCGGCGGTCCGAACGGCAACATTCATTTCGTTGCCAAAAAGATTGACCCGGACACTGTCGGCTTCGAGAAACTTGCTCTCGGCCGAAATAATCCACTCGTACTGCTCAATGGCTCGACGATAATCCTTCCCGGCGTAGAAATCCTGACCACTCTTGAAACGCGTTTGCACCTCAAGCGGCGTCGGGATGAAGTACGCAGCAAAAGAAGCCGAAAGAAGGATAATGATGATCGTCTTATAGTCCATCTCTTCAGAAGGAGGCCCCTGTAGACCCCCCCAAGATCATTTCAGATCAATCTACTTAGAACCCCGCGTAGATCGTGACAAAGATGAGCGATTCTTTCTTCTCGCGCAGTCGAGGATCGGGCTGGCGCGGGAATTCCCGAGTTGTCAACTTGTACCCCATATCGATGACAACGTTGTATCCGCCGTACGCCGATTTGTTGCTTAAGGTGACAGCGAACGTCGTCCGGTTTTCGTCGCGTTCCGGAAACCGCAAGTCTTTGATCTGGTAGTTGAACGTATTGCCCGTTTCCGGAATCTGGAATCCCTGGAATCCAAAACGCAAATCGGTCCGATCCGTCAACCGATAATCGATGCGAAAGATCGGCATCATTTCCTGAATGTGCGTTTTGACGGCGTTGAGGTTTACCAGGCGATTATTGATGAGCGCCTGCTCGCGCTGAACGATCTTCTGCGTTCGTACCTTCAACTGTGGGATGAGTGCGAGCTTGTTATTGAAGAACCGGAAGGTATAGTCGATCTTGTTGACGATACCGAGCTTGATGATGCGGCCATCCGCCTGTTCGTTGGGATTCAGAAGATTGCCGCGGTTATCGCGCTGAGCAAGTCCGATGGAGCGCTGCTCGTTATGTTCGTACTTCGCGTTGTTCTCGATCCGAAGGCCCGGGATCTGGGTGTACACGGTTCCGAGGTACAATTGATTGACCGTGCTGTTCTTGTATTCGAGTGGATCGAACACGAAATCCGGAACAGCGGAGAAAATGGTGAGAGCGCTGATGAATTGATAGCCGTCGTTCGGAATGTTGTCTTGGACGCGCTTATGCACGTAGAAGAGGTTGATGCCGCCGAAACGCGGGGTATTCGCTTCGTACGCCCAACGCAGGTAGTCGGTGTAGTTCTTCCCGCCGCGTGCGCGTGCTTTCTCACGGATGGTTCCGAATCGGAGGTTCATCGATCGGACGATCTCAAAACTTCCGAAGAGATGATAGCCGTCCAAATCGGGATTGTACGCATAATCTGGGTAAATGTCGTTCTCCTGCTCGTCGATCACGCCGTTGTTGTTCCAATCGTCGCCGTAGAGAAAGAAAGGGGGATCGGTGTAGTAGGTTAAGAAATCCTGAACATAGTCGGGAATGCCATCTGAGTTGCGGTCGTCGTCCGGGATACCGTCGCGATCTTTGTCCCTTCCAGGGAAAATGCCCGCATCGGGCCGACGTATGATATCGCCCAATCCAACCAATTCGTTCGTGTTTTGACGATAGCCGAGCTGATACCATTCGCCGAATCCCGGAATGCCGAGCCGGTGATTGTAGTTCAGCACGTCGCCATTTCGGATATCCGGACTCGGTCGAACGTTATAGTGATAGAACCCATCTTCCCAGCGGTCGTTATCGTCATTGTCGTCCACGAGCGAATAGACGGCCCCCCCTGCCATTCCCGGTATGTATTCACCGGGGAGTGAGGCGATCGGGGTGCTTGCCGCCGAAGGATCGAAGCCGAGGAAATCAGGAGGCACCGGCGCGTTCTGTTGCCCGTAGTAGCTGTTGTCCATCGTATAGATATCCAGCATCGTTTTGTACCGCGGATCAATGTTGTATCGTTCGGCGCCCAAGGTGAGTCGTCCTACCTTCTTCGTCCCTCGCAGATAGAACCCGCGTCCGACGTCGTCGAACAGTGCTCCCTCTCCAATCGGATATTTCATGAACTCGAGACTCCGCACAAACTCTCCCTCGATGTTGAATCCCTGCCAGTTCAGCTTGAAATTCATTCCATACACGGCGAGTCCCGTTGCTAAGCCGTATGAAAAGGTTACTATGCGCTTATTCGATCCGTCTCGCACATTCCCCTCGGCGCGGACCATCGTACGGAATGTGGTGGGGACGGCGAGATTTCCGATGACGACGCTGTCGGCGTGTGAGCGGAAGCCCGGACTGTCGTATGCATTCACGTTGTTGATCCAGTCGTGTCCCGCCGTGATTTTGTAATCGTTCGAAAGTATAACGCTGAAGTCGAGCGAGTTGACGCCGGGAGGAATCACGTAGGCATAGGTGATATTGTAGTCGAGATCGCGACGGTCGCTCTCCAGTTGAATTGGATAGCGTGCAATGTCGGTGCGCGAAGAGCGCGCTGCGTAGTGCACGTAGTCCGTCTGACTTACCGTATCCCGCTGCGGATAGGTAGCAACGTAGAGAGGTTCAAAGTTGCGGATAACCCAATACTGAATCGGAAAGCGAAGATCAACGCGTTGCGGATCGGGAGAGCGGCCATTGATGTTGGTCATCGCATGCGCTTTTCCGTTGACATACACCTGCGGAGGACCGAAGATGATGGGTCCAGAATTGCCCCCCGGCGAGTCGTCATGAATTCGCACGAAGACGACGCGCGGCACGGCGTTCGCCGGGACGCCGCGAAGAGAAATATCCTTGCTATCCAACGAACTCCGGCGTTGGTGCTGGTTCACGTACGTTGCACCAATGGTCAAGATGTCACCGATATCGGTCTCAAAATGTCCACCCAGCAGGTAGGCCGTCCATTCACGCACACGGCGCACCTGTTGCGCTGTCGTGAGGACGATCTCGGGATTCATGCGGACCGGATCGGAAATACGGGAGGCGAGCACCGTTCCTCGATACTTCGCTGTGGCAGCATCCCATCGAATGCCGTTAAACCGCGCCTTGTCGAGCGTGAGGGAGGTGAATTTTGTGCGTATGGCGTCGCCGATCATCAAGCGACTGGAGAGTCCGCCGTAGCTGTCGTTCAGAATAACGAGGTTCGAGAAGTAGGAGCTGTAGAAGCGAGACTTGCTGAGACTGCTCGTCGGTATGTCGAGCAATTGGAAATTTGCCGGGCGCTGTTCCTCGCTCAGACCGAAGACCGTGACGCCGTCGACAAGAAAGTTGCCGAAGTTGTCGTAGAACTTGCGGCGCAGGAGGACGGAGCTATAGTTCTCGTAATTCCTGCCAGAATAGTTCTGGTACGTACCTTTTTCGCGGTCGCTCGAAATAAACTGTGCGTTTGATTCGTACGGAAAAAGAAACGCAAGAGTCATGACGAGGAACAGAAGGGGCCAGTGGTTCATACGCATGCGATCTACCGTGAGTTAGAAGGTATACCGTAAGGTGAGATGATGCGATCCGGTCACATACTGCAATTCGGTCTGGTGTGTGAACGCGTAGTCGAACGTAAAGCCGGCAAGCGACAAGCCAAAGCCGCCGTTCACATCTCCTTGGCTCGAAGGCGAGGGGGTGGCGCCTCCTCCGACACGCACTATGATTTGCACCGGCTCACCGAAGGCGCTGGATTTCATGGCAACAATTTCCGTCCCGATCCCCAGTCGCTTCACATCGCCTGCCACGGTGTAATGAAATGCTACGACATAGTCATAGACGCGTGAGATATAGATAGCCCCTGCCGACATTTTGAGATCGAGCTTGGCCTCGTCCGCTCCGTTTTTCGCAAGAGAGGGCTGTGTGATATCACCGAAGAAAAGACCGAAGCGGAGGTCGTTTTCGGGGAAAAGATCGCGGACAATCATCTGCGCACCCACATCGAACGAGAGTGTCAGATGAGAAAGCCCCTCTTCAGGTACGGCAAGCCGGCCGGTCGGAGGAGACGCCGTCCAGTACAGAAATTTTGCGCTGCCGCCGATAGAAAGAAAATCGAATAGTTCCTGAGCGTACGTTCCTACCAGCTCGCTCTCCTTCCAGGTGTTCGAGTAGAACGCACGGACGCCGACTCCGAGGGTGCCGACGAAGCCGAGATGTGCCGCCGCGCTCCCGGAAACGTAGCCCAGATTGTCGTCGCTGATTCCGCTGAAAAGCTGGGTAAAGGAGGTGGAGATGGAGAGCGAAGAGAGCGCTCCAATGCCCGCAGGATTATAGAAAAGGACGTTTGGATCGTCGGCGAATCCGACCAGCGACCCGCCGAAGGTGACGGCCCGGGCACTCACGGGCAATTTTGAAAATCCCCCTGCCATACCGAGGTGGACGAAGAAAAAGAGAGCGCAAGCTATCTGATGAAGGATGCGATGCTTCATACTTAATAGGCGATCGAAATGGTTTTCGTCACGACGGCCGGATCGACACCGTCGACTTCAACGACGATTTGGTAAATGTAAAGTCCGGGTGGAAGAAGACGGCCGCCGTCGTCACGGCCGTCCCACGGTACGGCGTTTTGTTCTACGAAGGCCTGGGCCGTCGTTTTCGTATCGACCAACGTTCGAACGATCCGTCCCGTTACATCATAAATCTTGATTTGCAACGGCCGTTCGATGACGAGATTTGAGACGAAGAAACTGAAGTAGGTGAGATCGTTCTTCCCGTCTCCGTTGGGTGTAAATGGGTTGGGATCCGCTCTGGCATCTACGATCACCTTTTCCGGCACGCCCGAGGCAAGAAGCGTCCAGCTCGCCGTTTCATTGGATGTTGTGAAATCGACGCGCTGCGGATTGGTTGGATTCTGCCGCGAAATCACGATCGACGGAAAACTCGTTTCCTCGAGAAACGGTGTGAAACGGAAGCCGAGGTTGACCGTTGCGTTGAAGTTGATGGTCGTACCGAAGGCAACGACCACCTGACCAGGCCGGAGGATGACGTTGAACGGAATATTGAGGTCGTTCACCCTGACGCTATTGACAACAATCGGAACGGTGGTAAAGATGACTAATGTGTCGATGCCGGTGCTTCGACTATCGTGCTCGACCTGCACTTGATACTGGAACTCCGCTTCACGCAGGATCGGGGCGGCTTGCGGCAGAACTCTCGCCGTCGTCCGGCGCGACACCAGCGTGGTATCGTAGGTAATCATTACCTCGTCGAGGCGAGGCGTTTCGATCGTAAACGTGTAGAGATTCACTCGATACTGCATGTAGCGTCTCGGTTCAAACACGGTGAAGAGCGAGTTGCTGACTGTTACTTCGTCGCTCCACGGGCTCCACGACGCGTTCGGATTCGGGGTATCGCCTGTTCGCACCTGCATCCGGATTGCCGTTCCGTTAGGGATATTTCCGCGCCACGATGCGCGTCCCCAGTTAACCGGATAACGAGCATCCCGTACAACAGAGGTGAACCGTCCTTCCTGTAGGTACCCCACGCCGTAGACCTCAATCTCGCCGAACGTTGTGGAAAAGGGGTTGGTGAGGGAAGGGTCTTGTTTCTCCACGACAAACAGGACGTAACGAGCTGTATCGGGATCGAAAAAGTCGTCCGTGTTGGCGCGCTCGTTATCGACCACCTGCTTGACCTTCCGGTAGGAAAGGGTATCAAGTCCGAGGTAGATTGAGTAGCCGCGCACGCGGAAGTTCACGCTGTTCGCCGGAAAGACGCGCGTCACTACCCGGTTTACCACGCGAACCGCCTGCAGGTCAATGCGGATCTGCGTCCCTTCCTGCCCCGGTAAGAGCTCGAAGAAGGAGTTGGCCGCGACCCGGCCGTCGATCATCAACGCAGGGTTCGAAGCAGTGGGATGAGAGGAAATCTTTGATGGGTCACGGTTGGCGTAACGGACACTAATGCCCTTGTTCAGAGCGAGATTGGTGTTGGTACCCGTTTGAAGGATGATGCTGTTGGGAAACGTTGTCAAATCGACATCAGCGGTGCGGCCTGTGTCGACGATGCTGCGAAACGTCGTATCGCGGATCGCCAGCTGAGCTTCGGTGACGCCCACCGACCACAGCATGATGACAGTTGGTATGAGCAGCAACGTCCGGATGGCGTTGCGACAGAAGGGCGAATGAACGGAGAAGAAGGAAAGATGATCGAACGGCATACTCAGCGGTTCTCACGTTGACGTTGATGGTGTTGACGTTCTGTGTACATCACGACCGCGCGGTACACAGCGTACAGGATCAGAACCACACCCATCATCCATCGAAGGTTCGAAGGAGTCTGCGGTGCGGCAATGAACCCGAAGAGGATCGAAACTCCCAGGACGAGCATGGTGACGGAGGTTCCGATGCCGAGAACAGTCCGCATGCTACGATTCACTCGGTTGAGCAAAGCCGGCCTGCTCGAGTATTTTTTTATCTTGGTCAAGCAATGGTGCAATGCTGAAACGCGTCACGTTGGTCAAGTTCAGTTCGTCGATGAGCTTGACCATGTTCGAGTACTTACTTTTCCGATCCACCTTCACGAGGGTGATCATGGTGGGATTTGCGTTGAGGCGGTCGGTCAGGAATCCGCGCAGCTCGTCCCATTTTACCGGACGCGGCGGATCGGTTCCGAAATTCCAATAGATCGACCCATCCTCGGTGAGACGGAGGAGGAGCAGACTTGCTTCGGTGATCTCGCCTTTCGACTCGCTCGGTGGGAGGTTGATCTCCATCACTTGGGGCAAGCTGAAGGTGGTCGTGAGCATGAAGAAGGTAAGGAGGAGGAACGCGACATCGACGAGCGGCGTCATGTCCAGTCTGACGCCTATGCGCCGCCTTTTCTTGCGCTTACCTTTCTTGCCATGTTGTCGTCCCCCACCAAGATCGACGGCACCCATCGGTTACTCATCTCGTGAAAGTTCTGTGACCAATTCGAACCGGGCGATGTTTGCCTTCTGAAGGGCGTTCATGACATCCTCTGCCGGTCCGTACATCGAATCTTTATCCCCCTTGATAACCGTACGCAATTTGGGGTTGACTGTTCGTGCCTGTTGTGCCAGAGAGGGGAGCTCCTCGAGCGTCACAGGGACGGACTGTTTCAACTTATTCTGTTCTCCGAATAGACGCGCTCGTAATTGCTGAGAATCGACACCCAGAAAAATCTTCCCGTCAGGACTGAAGGTAATCGTCATCACGTCCGATTCAGGAAGTTTATATTTTGCATGAGAGGAGGGGAGATTCAGGGGCACTTCCTCCTGAGGTTTGAACTTCGTTGTGAGCATAAAGAAGGTGAGCAGGAGGAAAGCAACATCCACCAGCGGCGTCATATCCAGACTAATACCAACTCGTTTCTTCTTGATTTTACCCATCGAGTACGCGTACTCCTTACGTTTCCTGTGTATCGCCGGCCAAGATTTCCATGATCTCAAAGACCGCTTCGTCTAACATAAACGTTAAGTTATCGACTTTATTGACGAAAACGTTGTACGCAATGATAGCGGCTATAGCGGCAAAGAGTCCACCGGCCGTATTGATGAGAGCTTCAGAAATTCCCAGGGAGAGCTGTACGGCGTCGGGTGCTCCTGTCGAAGCAAGCGCCTGAAACGATCGTATCATACCAAGCGTGGTTCCAAGCAATCCGACCATGGTGGCGATGGAGGCGATGGTGGAAATGGCGATCAGGTTTTTTTCGAGCAGCGGCGTTTCGAGGGCCGTGGCTTCCTCGATGACACGTCGGACTTCCGCTATTTGCTTTTCGTGAGAAAGACCTTTCTTTTGAACGTAGAGGTATCGTTCCAGGGCCGCTCGTAACACGTTTGCACACACCCCACCTTGTTTTTCGCATTGCTTCATGGCCTCTTCATATTTCCCTTCCTGAACGGTGTCGACGACATCCTTGAGAAACTTCTGAAGCGAGTGCTTTCCTTCAGCTTTTCGCAACGACAACGTGCGCTCAATAATAAATGTAATGACCATGATCGACAGCGCTATGAGCACGATAACGATGTACCCGCCGTCCCGGATATACTGCGGAAGGAGGTAGAAGTAAATCACTGTCGAAACGACGAGGGAAAGGACAAGAAGAGTGACGGTAAAAATCGATTGCTTCATAAAAAGACTCCCATCGACAAGGGGTTTGAAGAAGACGCGTCGCAATGAGCAATTGTTGTGCCGAGGGCAGGACCCAACATGCAGCCGTAAAAATGGTACTTGTAAATGAAAACAATTGCAACTGGAAAGGCCCGACTTAATCGGGATGAGTCAAGATTTCAACAACGGTTCTCTGAACGTCTCGCCGTGTGCGGGCTCTGTAACTCGTCCAAGGAGAAGTAGTCCCACAAAAAGAAGGAGCCCGACGGTGAGGATCGCGACGCGCTGGTTGACGTAAGAGGAAACAAATCCGAACAACGCAGGGCCGAGAATGGCAGATGCCTTTCCGAAGAATGAATAGAAACCGAAAAATTCCGTTTTCTTCTCCGGAGGTATCAGAAGAGAGAACAGACTGCGGCTCGTCGATTGCGACGAGCCCAACGCAATGCCGGCGAGAATTCCGAGAAGGTAGAAGACCGCCTTACTTTCGGTAAAGAATGCGATGAGTGTAATCAGGAGCCACAAGAGAAGGGAAACCGTCAAAATCTTCTTCTGGCCGAACTTGTCTGCAAGAATGCCGAACGTCGTAGAGCCCAGAATGGCAGAGGTCTGGACCACTGCAAAAAAGATGACGATCTCAGCCGGTTCCATCTTCAACGTTTCACTTGCGAAGATGGTAGAGAAGACGATGATCGTATTTATGGCATCGATATAGATGAAGTAAGAAAGAAGGAACCGCGCGACATTTCGATATTGCTGGAACTCGGCAAAGGTGCTTTTCAGGCGCTGAAATCCTGCACTGACGAGGCGCAGTCTGAACCGTTCACGGAGTTGCCGGTCCGGCAAGAATAAGAAAAGAGGAGCCGAGAAAACTGCGAAAAAGGCCGCCGCGATGAGAAAGGTGAACCGATAAGCGAACAGGTTGTCCGCAGCGAAGCCACCCTTCAGCAAGGGAAATGACACCGCAAGGGTGATGAGGGAACCGACGTATCCCATTGCGAAACCATAACCGGAGATCCTTCCCAGGCTTCGCTCGGTCGTAATTTCCGGAAGAAACGCATCGTAGAAGACGAGACCTGCTTCGAATCCGATGTTGGCAAGGATGACGAACAGCATCCCCATCACGACCATGTCGGCTTCCACGAAGAAGGTGCCGATTGTGGCTGCAATGCAGAGATAGGTGAAGAGAAAAAGGAATCGTTTCTTTCCTGCGCCGTAGTCCGCTATCGCGCCCAGAATAGGCGAAAGGAGCGCCACACACAGCATTGAAATACTGAAGGAGAGTCCCCAAAAGAAATCGGCTTGGTGGTGTGATGCTGCCACAACATGCTTGAAGTATAAAGGATAGCCGACGGTGAGGATGACGACGTAGAAGGCTGTGTTGGCGAAGTCAAAAAGCGACCACGCGAAGATCTGATGCCGCGAGGCAGGAGGAGGGGGAGAAGGGGCGGGCTGCAGATTGCTCATGGGTCGGTTTTCTTCTTCGCGGCGATATCGAGCAGGCCACGCCCCGATTTTTTCAGACGGCCCGATTTCTTCAAATCGACGAGAATCGAATCGAGCACGCCGTTGACGAACTTGTCACTCTTCTCGGTGCTGTATCGCCGTGCGATCTCGATTGCTTCGTTGATGGAGACTTTCGGCGGAATATCCTCAAAATACAAGAGCTCACAGATTCCCATCCGGAGGATAATACGATCGATCATAGCCAGGCGGTTGAATTCCCAGTTCGCCACCCGTCCCCTGATCAATCCATCCAACTCCGGTGTCACTTCGATCGTCTTGAGGATCAGTCGTTTCGCCAGTGCGAAAACCTCCTCCTCCTTCTTCAAGCTCCCGACGATCGTTTCCAGGATCAATTCAATCGGCTCTTTGGAGAGCTCGTACGCGTAGAGCGCTTGGAGGACCTTCTCTCGGACCTGTCGACGTTTGATGGACATTTCTGCTTCTGATTTTCCGAACGTGGTGTTTCTGTTAGAGCCTGTCGCCTGTTTGCAAGGTGGTTCTTGTTACACGCGCGCTCGCCGGTGCAGCTCTCCCAACCTTCCCGCAAACTCGGAAGGACCGGTGTAGATTTGTTTAATGGGAGAGATCCGTTGAATGCGCGCTTCAGCCAACTTATTTGCCGCGAGGTACGTTGGAATCTCCTCTCGCTTCGACATCTCGAGGATCGTAGCGATAATATCATAGATTCCCTCCGCTTGCTTCAGGGCGCGTTCCTGGCGATACCCCTCCAGCTCGTTCGCGACATTGATTAATCCTCCTGCGTTGATCGCATAGTCGGGCGCGTACAAGATGTTGCGGTCGAGCAACATCTTACTATGCTTCTTCTCGTCCAGAAGTTGGTTATTGGCTCCTCCTGCGACGATGGCGCATCGGAGTTTGGGGATCGTTTCGTCGTTCAAGATACCGCCGAGGGCGCAGGGTGCGAAAATGTCTGTGGGCACGGAAAAAATCGTATCAGGCTTCACAAACGTCCCTTTGATACGGCGAGCAACGGCTTTCGCTTTCTCTTGATAGATGTCGGTAATCACAATCTTTGCCCCTTCTATCTTCAGATGGTCGCAAAGATACGATGCGACGTTGCCGGCGCCCTGCACCGCCACGGTTGTTCCTTTGAGCGAATCGGATCCGAACACGGCGCGAGCGCAAGCTTTCATGCCCATAAACACACCGAGCGCAGTGACAGGGGAAGGATCGCCGCTGCCGCCCAACGCTTTCGAGATGCCGGTCACATATTTCGTCTCCATCCTTACCCACTCCATGTCACGGACGGTTGTCCCTACATCTTCAGCGGTAATGTAACGCCCTGCCAATCCTTCCACAAACCTTCCATAAGTCCGGAAAAGGGCCTCCGATTTATCGTTGTGTGGATCGCCGATGATCACCGCTTTGCCGCCTCCGAGGTTGAGTCCCGCAATTGCAGCCTTGTACGTCATGCCGCGTGAAAGCCGTAACACATCGCGGAGCGACTCACCGTCGCTCGAATATGTCCACATCCGCGTACCGCCCAAGGCAGGGCCCAGGGATGTGTTATGAATGGCAATGATGGCCCGGAGGCCAACATCGCTCCGGGAACAAAAGACAACCTGTTCATGACCCCGCTGCTCGACATCACCGAAGACATTCATAAGGGATCTCCTTTCGTCTTACGGAGTGGGAGAGATGCGAATGGTGGATGTGCGCGGGTTGCGGTCGACCAGCACGTTCGTTCGAAATACGATTTGTATGTTCGATGCCGTCAGGACGTCTTGTGGGGCCCCGAGGGCGACGATGGTCGAACCGGTGCCGGCGGGAACTCCTTCTGCCGAGGTCTGCGGCGCCAACAGAGCAATGTGTTTGCTATAAGCGGCGGCAAGATTCAAATCATGGGAGACCGACACGATGGTCAGTTCATTCTCGTTCTCGCGTTGGAGGATATTAAAGATCTCAATCTGATGTGCGATGTCGAGATGCGCATTCGGCTCGTCCAAGAGCAGAATCTTTGGTCGTTGGCAAAGGGCCCGCGCGATCAGCACGCGCTGGCGCTCACCTCCCGAAAGAGCCGTCATCGGTTTTGACCCGAGATGTTCAATGGAAGTTGCCTGCATCACGCATCGGGCGATCTCATAGTCCTCCTCGTTTTCAAATCCCCATCGCCCGATGTAGGGGGAACGCCCCATTAATACAACCTCCAAAACAGTGAACGGAAAAGTCCACACGCTCTCTTGTGGAACATAGGAAACGATACGTGCTAGCTCGCGGCGGCTGTAGGCTGTGAGCGGCTTATCTTTGAGATGGATGGTGCCGGTGTTCGGCATCAGAATGCGATCAATCAAACGAAGCAGCGTGCTCTTGCCGGAACCGTTTGGTCCCAGCAAGCTGAGAAAGTCGCCTTCATCTACCGTGAACGAAACTTCGCGCAGGACGGGAAGATTCGGATAGCTGAAGGACAGGTGATCGACGCGGAGGCTCATAGAGTTGACAAACAACGGGCGAAAGAAGCGCTGCCCAAAATAGGCAAAAAACGAGTTGCAGGCAAGGAGTATGCGGAAACTATGATGTTCTTTATGTCAGTCGTAGTGAGGGAGGGGATTTCTTTCCTGCAGCCGAGCGGAATAGCTTTGCTTCACTTCGTTTGAATCTGTAAGTTTGAATCGTCTAGTCGCTAGAGGTCGATACCTGTACGAGCGCGACAGGGTAGGCGTCACAAGACGGACGTGATCCCTCTTTCTCTTGCGAGAAAAGAGGACGTACGCATAACAGCTTGGCTGAATCCCCCACTTCACAACTTGACGGTCAAGGAAGGAGTCCTCGTGACGAAACGAGCCCTTATCATTGCCAATGGCGAACCGCCGAAGAAACAACTGTTCGCATCACTCGTTCGCGAATTCTCCTTGATCCTCTGCGCCGACGGCGGCGCGAACACTGCCCTGAAGTTCGGCGTCACGCCGCATGTGATTGTGGGGGATATGGATTCGATCCATGCCGAGGCGTTGGTGAAATTTCGCAACGTCCTTCAAATCGAAGATACCGACGAGAATTCCACCGATCTTGAGAAAGTGATTCGATGGGCGATCGGTGAGAAGATCGATCATCTTACGGTCGTTGCCGCCCTCGGAAAGCGTCTCGATCATACGATCGGCAATCTCGGTGTCCTGCCCAAGTTTTATCCCGACGCCATCATACGAATCGTCGATGATGTCGGCGAGCTGTCGTACATTGGAAAGGAAACAACGTTCGACGCCGTACCGGGAACCACCATCTCGCTGATCCCATTAAATCGCTGCGACGGGATTACTACGATCGGTTTGAAGTACGCCTTGAACGATGAAACACTGGAGCTCGGAGTGCGTGATGGAACGAGCAACGAAGTGGTCTCAAGTCCCGTGACCATCCGTGTTCGCAACGGGCATCTGCTTCTCTACCGTGTGCATCGCTACCCCCATTGATGTCCTTGCATGGTCTCCCTCTCCCTCGTCGACGTCCTTCTGATTCTCCTGTACTTTTCCGCCGTCGTCTTCATCGGATTCCGTGCTGCGCGTCGGCAGAGTTCGGACAGCGTCGACTTTTTATTGGCCGGCAGGACGCTGACTCTTCCTCTGTTCGTTGCAACGCTTGTTTCTACATGGTATGGAGGCATTCTCGGCGTCGGGGAGTTCTCGTACCGTTACGGCATTTCGAATTGGGTGGTCTTCGGTGTTCCCTACTATCTTTTCGCACTCATCTTCGCTCTTGTTCTCGCCGGGCGCGTAAGGGAGACCAATTTCCTCACCATTCCCGACAAACTGGAAGCGAGTTACGGGCGACGGACCGCCTTACTCGGTGCTCTCCTCACCTTTCTGCTTTCCGCTCCGGCCGCGTACGTGTTGATGTTAGGCGTACTGGTTGAGTTGATCTTTGGGTTGAATCTCGCAGTGAGCGTCGTGGTCAGCACATTTCTGACCGTGGTGTACCTCTCCTCCGGCGGTTTCCGTTCTGGTGTGTGGGCAAACGCGTTTGAGTTTGTGATGATGTTTCTTGGGTTCCTGCTCATCGTGCCGTTCGCCTACTCGCAATTTGGCGGATGGGAGTTTATCAACGAACGGGTGCCAGAGCTACACCTCACGTGGCACGGCGGCAACTCGTGGCAATTCATCGCTGTCTGGTTCTTCATCGCACTCTGGACACTTGTCGATCCCGCTTTTCACCAGCGCTGTGCGGCGGCGAAAGATGGAGCGACTGCGCGAAAAGGGATTCTCGTTTCCGTTCTTTTCTGGTTCGTTTTTGATTTCCTCACCACCACCGCGGGGCTCTATGCTCGAGCCGCCATGCCCGATCTGCAAGAGCCGATGCACGCATATCCTTTGCTTGCGGAAGCCACGCTACCCTCCGTTGCGAAAGGTCTGTTCTACATCGGCATGCTGGCAACGATCATGTCGAGTCTCAGCAGCTTGATGTTCATCTCTGCAGCTACGATCGGCAATGATCTCATTGCTCGAATGAGTCAAGAACATGACCCGCACAGCGTCGCTCGCTGGACCAAGATTGGTCTGATGCTGGCCGCCCTTCTCTCGATCGGCTTGGCCCTCTTTCTTCCCTCTGTGGTCGGCATCTGGTACACCATCGGCACGTGCATCATTCCGGGACTTCTTGTGCCGTTGATGGCAAGCTATTTCAAGCCACTGGAGATGCCGCCGCGTTTTGCGTTTTGGTCGATGCTTACCGGTTGGCTCGTTTCTACAATGAGTCTCATAACCGGACAGGTGATGGGAGATGGGACAGCACCGGCGTATCTCTTCGGTCTCGAGCCGATGTATCCTGGATTGGCGGTATCTGTTCTGGTGTGGGGAATGGGAAAGGCGTGGCTCAAATTCTTCTCCAAAAAAACTCCTTGACATTCACGAATAAAACGCCGACCTTTTCGCAGACAGTAATGATACGTTCGCAATTCGTCCTCTGGGGGGACTATGCATCGTCTGCTTCCGAGCTTCCGCCGCTTCATTTTCCTGCTCTTTGCCATCACACCTTGCCTTGCCCAAACCGTCATACGTGAACGGATTGTCATCAACCCCTCTCCATCGCGAACAGCTCACCCCGCGGTAAAAAGCTCTCACTCCTCCACCGAAGAACTTTTAGCCAAAGATACCAATCCGGC
>JBGFRO010000035.1:0-61399 GCA_041695085.1 Bacteroidota bacterium
GCTGTTTCAGAACTATCCCAACCCATTTAATCCCACAACAACAATCAGTTACCAGTTGCCGGTTGCGAGTTGCATCAGCCTCAAAATCTTCAATCTGTTAGGACAGGAAGTGGCAACGCTTGTTGAAGGTGAACAGTTGGCAGGATTGCATCAGGCGACTTGGGAGGCAAGGGGAATTGCAAGCGGAGTGTATGTGTATCAGCTTGTTGCGAGATTTTCAGATGGAAGTCGTTCAGTCTCTCGCCGCATGATGGCCTTTGTGAAGTAAGCCCTCCTCCAAATCCACAGCAAAGTCCTGCGCCGCCGAGCGTGACGATCACGACTCCGGCACAGGATACGACGATTGAGCTGACGCAGAACAACCAGCCGGTGATTGTCTTGCAGGAGACGCACAAGCCTGCATCAGGGAGGTTTGAGCCGACGATCCGGTGGGAGCCGGGTAACAGAATCGACACGAAGGAGTATTACGAGGCGATGGAGACGGGGGACACGGTGAAGTTGGTGGTGAAGGTGTTCGCCACCAACATTGCGCAGATGGAAGCAACGGATAGGAGAGAGATCAGATTGGTGAAGAAGGGGTGTGATGGGCCGCCGTGTGAAGGGGAGCCGACGGTGCCTCCAATTGTATTGAAGGAAGTACGTGGGACAGATTTACGCGAGAACCCGTGTGAAAAAGAACAGCCAGAAGGAAAAGTCCTTGGCGGTGTCTTCAGACCTCTTAATGAGGTGGAAGAATATCCTGTTCAGGCCTGCTTTGATCAGACGACGGAGCGCTGGGAATTTTCTATTGGAACAATGACAGTGAAAGTGCTTTTCGACATTTGCGAAGAACAACTGACACGTGCCGGATTTCGACTTATTAACAGTATTGATGAGATTCCTGCGGAAGAAGCTTGTAGTGACGAGGTGTTTAGCGATATTGGGGCGCATTTCCGCTATGGAGCTACGATAAGGAGGAACGGATTTCTTCTCCGTCCTGTGATTCTTGCTCATGAACAGGTTCACAAGGCACAATATGAAGGGTATTTGAGGGATTCGCGGACGAAGTTTGACGAAGAAATACTCCAGTTACGATACAAATGTGAAGAAGCGGCAAGCATTGAAGAAGCAGAAAGAAAAGCAAAGGAAAGAGTCATAGAGCTAATGCAACGACTGCTGGATGCTGCATCTGCGTTGCGCAGTCAAGCGAGATCGAGATCTGACCATGAAGACATAACTCATAGTGACCAAAGAGTTCAAAAGCTTGTACTGGATGCCGCTGAGGCCCTGGACCGGCGATGCAAGTAGACGTGATTGTTTCATCTGACCAAGGAGCGAATATGAAAAAAATCTTTAGACTGTCTATGGTCTTAATAGTACTCTATTTTTGTTCCAATTCTGCTTTAGGCCAAAGAATTATTCTAAAAGAAAAGAAACAAATTCTTGCAGCCTTATGGAGTACAAGGTCCGATATCCTTCATGTGGCACTCGATAAGATTGAAGAAATGGCTCAGGAAGGTCAGTTGCTAGCTGAAGCCATTCCTGTTTTGGAACAAAACATATGGAAGCAGATTCCCTATTTACAATACCGTTTTGTGCGCGCTATGTGGAAACTGAGATCACCAAATACACTTATGTTCGCACAGGCTTTTATGGACTCTGCCAATACCTTTCATGAGCACTATTATCGAGCTGATCCGCTGCATATGAAAGTTCGGGCGTCTCAAATCCTTTTCGACCTAGGAGATTTCTCAATAGCGCCATTGGTATTTCAACTTTTGGAGCGAGATAAACCATACGTTGACCCATTTGCCCGAAATGTGTTAGCCCCCATTGCACGAAATGTTCCTTCGCTGGCTGATAAGGCAAGAGCATATCTGATCAACATCGCCCTCACCAATGAATCTCCGAGAAATCGCAGTCTCTCAATGGACGACCTGATTACTCTTTACGGCTTGGAGGTAAGCGACGTTCTCATCCAGGCCGCACGCAATGATAGTGTCGGTGTAAACAGAAATTTTGCTTTGAATTCGCTTATCAAGTTGAACTATCCACAAAGTCAAAACCTTCTGTATGAAAGACTCTCAGCCGAACCGGAGTGGACATTCCGCATTGGGATTGCCGAGACACTGCTCGTCCGCTATGGGTCGCCACAAGATTACCATCGCGTACAGAACCATCTTTCAGCGGAACCTTACCCCACCGCACGTAACCTCATCGCGAGAGCATTGAGGCTCTTCCGTCCTCCCAACCCATCTGCAACGATGTCAATCTCTGTCCTGCTCGACACGCTCGTCTCCTACAAACATCAAGTCGCGGCCTTAGGCTGGCTTGGCGACAAGAACTTTGTCAAAGAACTCGACAACCATCTCGACAACGCCAAACGCCATCTTACACGCCGCGATTCACTCAACACAGCACAGCAAGTGCGGCTCTTCCAGGAGAAAGTCCATCGTGAGCACGAACGCACCAAACAGAAACAGCAGCGGGGTGTGCCCCGCGATCCACGCTTTGTCACCATCGAAGCCTGGAAGTTTCTTTATCATCACGCAGGCTACATTCTGCAGCGTCTGCCGCGGGAAAGGAAACCGAAATAAGAGCCCTGACCACAAGGAGGATAGTATGAAGACGTTGAGAAGCTTTCTCCTCATTGAGCAACGCAGAGGTGGTTCATTGAAGATTGGTTGTTGCTTTTCGGGATGCCTCTTGTATATTGAGGTCGTCTCACTTCTTTCAGCCGACTATGTTCGCCATCGACTTCCTGCTGTTCATTGGTGCAGTTCTCATCCTTGCGAGCATCGCTATCGCGAAGGCCTCGGACAACCTCGGCGTTCCCACCTTGGTGCTCTTCATTGCGGTGGGTATGCTGGCGGGGTCAGAGGGGCCAGGGGGGATTTTCTTCGATGATCCGGGTCTCGCGCAATCCATCGGCGTAGTGGCGTTGATATTCATCCTGTTTGCCGGCGGACTTGATACGCGGTGGAGCGATGTCCGTCCCGTCGTCTGGCAGGCGGTGAGTCTCTCCACAATCGGCGTCATCCTCACGGCGGTCAGTGTGGGACTCTTCGTTCATCTTGTCCTCGACTTCTCTCTTCTTTCCGGGCTCCTGCTCGGGGCAATTATTTCCTCGACCGATGCGGCGGCGGTGTTTGCCGTCCTGCGCTCCAAGAACGTTACGCTTCGCCCTCCGTTGAAGCCGGTGCTTGAACTTGAATCGGGCAGCAACGATCCGATGGCGGTGTTTTTGACAATCGGCACCATCCAACTCATTACCTCACCGAACGCGTCATTCATCGATCTGATCTGGTTATTCATCGTTCAGATGGGATTGGGACTTGGCATCGGATTCGGCGTTGCTCGATTGATCGTGTTGTTGCTCAACAGATTGAAGTTTTCGTACGAGGGATTGTATCCGGTGTTTGCACTTGCGAGCGCCTCATTCGTTTATGGCCTCACAGCTCTTGTGGGCGGGAGCGGGTTTATGGCAGTGTATGTTGCCGGACTCGTCGTGGGGAATAGCACTATCGTTCAGAAGAAGAGTCTCTTTCGTTTCTTCGACGGACTTGCGTGGCTGAGCCAAATCGGGATGTTTCTGACGTTAGGACTGCTCGTCTATCCCTCAAGGCTGACGCACATCATCGTCGGAGGATTGCTGGTCTCCGCATTTCTGATGTTTGTCGCCCGTCCCGTCAGTGTGTTCCTTGCGACGTCCTTCACACGATGGGGATGGCGCGAGAAGACGTTGATTTCGTGGGTTGGATTGCGCGGTGCGGTTCCCATTATTCTGGCGACGTTCCCTCTCTTGGCGCGCGTCCCGGATGCGGAGTTAATCTTCAATCTCGTCTTTTTCATCGTGCTCACGTCAGCCCTCTTTCAAGGTTGGTCGCTTCCTGCCGCAGCGCGTCTGCTGAGAGTGGATGCACCGCTCCGACAGCAACGCAAATACCCCATCGAGTTTGAGGCGACGGATGGTGTTGATGCGGAGTTGCATGAGTTCATCGTTCCATACAACTCCGCTGTTGTCGGCAAGCCGATTGTGGAGCTGGGCATGCCTCCCAACAGCCTCATCGTGCTGATTAGCCGGGATGAACGGATGATGGTGCCGAGCGGCGGCACAGTCTTGGAACCCGGCGATACGCTCCTCGCCTTGGTAAGTCGCGAGCAAATTCCTCGCGTGCGTGAGATTCTTTCGGAGCGAAGAACGAATGAAGATTCCGAAAAATGAAGCACTTTGTTCGGGACACAGTTCGGCAAAAGTCCCGTACCGGTCGGAATTCTCATCGAGCCGTCGGGACGTTATGCATTCGTTGCCAACACTCAGGCCGACGTCGGGACGGTGATCGATCTGAAGGAGTGGCGGATCGTCGACCGCTTCGTAGTGGGAAAAGAGTCGGACGGCTTGGGGCATTCGAGCCGATAATCAATTTTACAGAAAAAACAACGCGACGGCTATCGCTGAGATTTGAACCGAGCGCGGGAAACAGAAGGCTAGCGCAAGAGGTGCCGGCCGGCAATTAGAAAAATAGGATAGACCAAGGATGAATCCACGGACAGAGCGTGAACGTCGAGCCTATGATGAGGATCGCGTCTTTGAAGTGAACACCGCGTGGCATCGAAGGTTCATTCATGTTTTCGAGTGTCCCAATACTTTGAGGCACGAGCGGCTTTTCGAAAAGTTACTGCAAACCCATGCCAACTCGAAGCGCGTATTAGATATCGGTTGCGGCAAAGGGGACACATCGCGTGCCCTCATCGAGTATGGGGCCAGCTATGTATTAGGTATTGATGTGGCGACGTCCTTTCTCCAGAGTGCCGCCGAATCGGCGATCCCCGGACGTTTGGAGTTTAGCCTGTGGGACATCACTCAGCCCATCGATGGAACCTACGACCTCATCACTGGCCGGGCGATCTTGCATCACATCGACTTCCGACCTGTTCTTCTCCGCCTGTATGACAAAAATCTCGCGACCGGCGGCGCGATGATCTTTATGGAGCCGCTCGGTTCTAACCTTCTCATCCGTGCGTATCAAATAGTTTCCCGAGCCGCACATACGCCCGACGAACGTTCTCTCACGCGTTCCGATCTCCAGTGGTTGGCCGCCGCGTTCCCTCACCTTGAAATGTTTCCCATCAACTGGTTATCCCTTCCGGCGGGCATTCTTTCTACGTTCCTGTTCTCCAGCGCAGACAATGCTCTTACCCGCGCGGCGGACCGCCTCGATATGTTTGTCGCTTCCCGCATGCGGTTCCTCCATCCCAGTTTCCGCCAAGTTATCTTGGTGATCAAAAAAGGTTAGTCGTGAGGGAGCAAGGGCAGCGTTCCGTGCTCGTTACCGACCGCGAACCAAGCAATACACCTTGATTGAATGGGAATAAAACACGAAAGGCGACTCAATCGAGTCGCCTTTCGTGTGTGAAGGGCGGAGCTTCAATGTTCTTCATCAAAGCCCCTCTCGGAATCATCCGCTTACTTCTTCGCCATTGCCACGCTCTTGATCATCAAACCGTTCACACCCCCCTTTGCACGCACAAAACCCTTTGCCTCAACGGTGTGACCAATATGGTCCATCAAAAGGTGGTTGGGACCGTTCTTGTGGTCGTCGGGAAGCAAGGAGATGTAGAGCGTTCCATCGGAAGTCAAAATGCCCAGCGATCCCCCCGCTTTCGCGCACGCTTTGGCGCATGCGATATGGTCTTCCCCCTTGGCACCTTGAGCAAGATAGCATGCAACATCAACGACCTCTCCCTTCACCGTCGTTTCCTTCGCTCCCTCCTTCTTCTCCTGCGCGAACAACCCCATCGTACACACAAGAGCGAGCAGAGTGAGTATTGTGAGCTGTTTCATGGCTGGGTCTCCTGAAATTGTGGTGTGATATGGTGAATGAATTGGATGGAACACACTGCCGAAAATGCAATGCTCAAAGCGAGGAAAAAGTTCCCGTCCGTCCCACCCATATTACGGAGCGTTCGTAGAAACGGATTTACCGAACGATTTTCGCGCTTTGTATCGGTGATACCACCGCTGTGTCTTCTTCCAGAATCCAAAACGGCTCGTCCAAGGAAAGATTTGGATACGGCGAATTTCCAAAAAATCATCACAAAATCGCTCGGGCCCGCCATTCCCCGCAAGCGCATACCGGTACCCCGCCGCTCGCACAAACTCCTTCGCTTGTGGCGTCACCGCACCGTACGGATAGGCGAACGAGATGACCTCCTGTCCGAGAATCTGTTCTAACGATTGCTTTGAAGACCGAAGTTCTTCCACCAGACGATAACTATCCGCCTGAGCGACGTTGAGATGAGTGACGGTGTGCGAACCGATCTCGATCCCATAAGATGAAAGTTCACGAAGCCGGTCATCCGTCATCAGTGGGACGGGGGGTTCGTTGCAGTCCCAGAAATTTGTCCGTCGTTGGTCTGTTACAACAAATATAACCGCCGCCATGCCGTACTTCTTGAGCAGGGGAAAAGCCTCTGTGTAATTGTCCTCATACCCGTCGTCAAACGTCAAGATGACGGGCTTGGGAGGGAGTCTGCGTCCTGAACGGCGGTGCTGGTCAAATTGGCGGAAAGTGATGGCTTGGAAACCGCGGCGTTGCAAGGAGCGAAGTTGGGATTCAAACTGCTGTGTTGTCACCCAGAGCCCGTGGCAGGAACCACGCGGTGGGGTTCGAACCACGCGATGATACAATAAAACCGGTACTGTGCGTGGATAAATCTTTTCCAAGATGGCACGTTCATAGATCTCTTCCACCTGTCTCACTACGCGCGTGAGATCAAAGGTAGCTCGAACACTCTGCGCAAGCTCGTGACGCTCTTGGAGGGAGGGGGTGTTCTTGAGCAAGGAATGGATGTCCGCAACGACCTGCTCCTCGGAAGGAGTTGTCGGAGGACCTGCATCCCCGAAGTTCGTCGCAAGAACGACAGGGAAGTTTTCTTTGGTGACTGGACCATGATACGTCGATTCGCCAAACGCGAGGACGGGGCGCTGAAGAGCCAGTGCCTCAATCGCAATTCTTCCGGAACCGATCACGACGTCGGCTGCGTCGAAGTACGGAAGCAGCTTGCGCTGAAAGCCGAGTGTCACGACAGCAGTAGGACCAAACTGATCCTGAGCTCGCTTGATGACATCTCGGATCGGCTTCGGAACAATCGTGCCCCCAATCAACACCAGAGAACATAGTACCTTTTCCTGAACGCGTGGATAGATCTTTTCGACAAGAAGGCGCGCAACGTCTCCTTTTGGGCCGGTGAGTCGTCCGACGAACAAGATCACCCGCCTCTCCTGCGGGATGTTGAGCAGATTCGTCTCTGTCACATGTTGTTGCTCGCCTTCGAGCAAGCTGAAGTCGATGCCGTTGGGGACAACGGTGACATGGGCGGGGGAAAGGCGAAGATCGTTCAGCAGGTGTTCCCGAATGCTTTCACAGACCGCAATCACGTGTCTTCCGTACACACTGAATGATCGGCTCGATACGTGAATGTGCTGTCGTCCGTGAACGGTGGAGACATAGGGCGTCCGCGTGAGACGTGTGGCGATAAAGGACACCCAGCTTGCGGCACGGGAATGCGCATGAACGAGATCGATCTGGTGTTCGAGGATAAATCGCCGAAGCCAGAGAATGTTCTTCAAACGCTGCAGATACGATCGTTTGCTGATGGGTTGAAAGAAAGAAGTCGCCGAGAAGGGGAGCGTCAAGGTGTCTGAAACGACGAAGACGGTGTGTCCGGCTGCAACTTGGTACCGCGACAGATCGGAGGCATACGCCTCGGCGCCTGTGACTTCAACCTGCGAGAGAACGTGAAGGATGTTCATATGCGAGAACGCGTACCGATGGCGGCGTGCCAGCGGATCTCAACGAGCTCCCCCCAGAGGAGATCGAGGGCTACTCCCGCCTTCACGTGCGATAATGTTGCTTAGATTTTGATGCAGCTTTCAACCGCTTAGAACGCTATGCCAGCGTGTGGTGCACGGCCTGCACATCGTCGTCAGACTCGAGGTCTTCAACCATCTCGAGTACCTCTTTGGCTTGCTCTTCGGTCAGTTCTTTGTGGGAGGTAGGGAGATAGTGCAATTCCGCACTCGTCGCTTCGATGTCTTTCTCCTCAAGAGCTTTCTGCATCTTTCCAAAATCGTTGAACGATGTGGTGATGACGATGAGATTCTCGTCGCGCTCCAACTCTTCAAGGCCGTGATCGATGAACTCAAGTTCGAATTCATCGATATTCGAAATCTTCGACGCGTCGATTTTGAAAACACCCTTCCGCTCGAACATGAAGGCGACAGAGCCGTTGGCTCCAAGCGAACCGTTGTGTTTGGAGAAGATATGTCGGACGTTTGCAACGGTGCGCGTCGGGTTGTCGGTGGCACACTCCACCATCACGGCTATGCCGTGGGGAGCGTATCCTTCGTAGAGAACCTGAGCAAATCCCTTCTCATCCTTCAACGAGGCGCGCTTGATGGCGGCCTCGATTCGCTCTTTCGGCATGTTCACGCCTTTGGCATTCTGAATCGCGATCCGCAGTCGGGCATTGTATTTTGGATCGGGTCCCCCTTCTTTCACCGCAATGGAAATTTCGCGACCGATCTTGGTAAAAGCCTTCGCCATCCGGTCGTACCGGGCGAACATTTTGTGTTTTCGTTTTTCGAAAATGCGTCCCATAATCTTACTTTGCGGAACGTCTCGCGATCATCAAAGGCGGCACAAGATACACCTTTTCCCCGCGATGCGAATCGCAACATGCCGCTCGCTCACTGGCACGAACTACATCATCCCTTGCGGATCGACGTCGATCACCATCTGGACTTTTTTTGAAGCGCCGAGCGGCGATTCTTCATAGAGCTTGCGTGCGTGAAGAAGAGCCGAGCGCAATCGTGTTCCGGACGGATCGTCCGCCTTGAAGCTCTTGATGATGATGTGTTTCCGGAACTGGTTCTTGATCTTCGGGATAGCTGCATCTGCCGGTCCCAAGACCGCATACGGGGAGGTCTCATCTCGTCGTCGGAGGTATTCCGCAAACTTTCGTGCGTGATGCTGCACTTCGTTCTCGCGCGCTCCTTTGAATTCGATCAACACAAGCCGAGAGAACGGCGGATAATCGAGCTCACGTCTGTACTCAAGTTCCTCCTGATAGAAGCCGGGAAAGTTGTGCGTCACGACATGTTTCAAACTATAATGGTCGGGTTGATACGTCTGGATGACGACTTCCCCTTCGAGGTTGCTGCGGCCCGCGCGTCCGGCGACCTGCGTGAGGAGTTGGAACGTGCGTTCGGAGGAACGAAAATCGGGTAACAGCATTTGCGTATCGGCAGAGACGACGCCTACCAACGTCACCCGCGGGAAATCGAGCCCTTTGGCAACCATTTGTGTTCCGAGCAGAATGTCGGCTTCTCCTGCGCCGAATTGTCTCAACAGTTTATCGTGCATGCCTTTGCGCGTCGTGGTGTCCTTGTCCATCCGCAGAATGGTCGCGTTCGGAAAAAGCGCCTGCAATTCCTGCTGTACCTGCTGCGTGCCGAATGCATGAAAACGGATCTCCATTCCCTGACAATTCGGACAGACGGTCGGTGGTGCCTTCACGAAACCGCAATAGTGACATCGAAGATGTTTTTTTGTGGCGTGATAGGTAAGCGTGACGTCGCAGTTGTCGCATTTCTCCACAAATCCGCACTCAAAACATTCCAAGACATGCGAAAAGCCGCGGCGATTTTGCAGCAGAATGATCCCTTCTTTCTTTGCCAACCGCTTGTCGATCTCCTCACGCAACAGTCGTGAAATGGAAGAGAGAGGAAATTGTTTCGGATACGCCTTTCCCTCTTCCTGCAAGCGCTTGCGTTCGTCTGCGAGCGTCTGTTTCCGCTCCCGTGCCATATCGACGAGAGCGATCGTCGGCAATTTGGCTTGGTCGACTCGATTTGGCAAGACGAGCATTTCGTACTTGTCTTTCAATGCGTTGAAGTAGCTTTCGGCGGAGGGGGTGGCCGATCCAAGGACAACGACCCCTTTCGCAAAACTCGCCCGTATGATGGCTACGTCGCGTGCATTGTAGCGCGGCGCCGCGTCGAATTGCTTGTACGACGATTCATGCTCTTCATCCACCACAATCAATCCGATGTCTTTGAGGGGAGCGAAGATGGCGGAGCGGGGGCCGATGACGATTTTCACCCGCCCCTCCCGCGCCGAGCGCCATGCGTCATACCGGTCGCCAATGGAAAGCTGACTGTGCATCACGGCGACGTCGTTCCTGAAGTGGGACTTGAACCGGCGGACGGTCTGCGGTGTAAGAGAGATTTCCGGCACCAAGACGATCGCGCTCTTCCCTTGTATCAACGCTGCCCGGATCACCTCAATGTACACTTGCGTCTTGCCGCTGCCCGTAACACCGTGCAGGAGAAATGTCTTGTACGTCGAAAGGTTCAACGCATCGGCAATCCGCTTTACAGCCGCTGCCTGGTGTTCATTCAAGGTGATTTCCGGCGGCGCCTCGATGGCATCAAATTCGCTTTTCCGGATCACCTCACGGAGAACGACCCGCGCAAAACCGTTTCTGACAAGCGTTCTCAGCGTTGAGAGGGAGGCTCCCGCCTTTTTGAGAAGCGCTTGACTCTTTAACGCCTCCCCCTGCTCCTGCATCGCGAGCAGGAGTGAGCGCTGCTTAGGAGTCAACGCAGCGGTTTCGTCTTGAAGGGCTGCGCGACCTGCATCGGTGAGAGCGATAACGCGTTCCTTCTTCGGTTTCGCCTTCGGCGGTGCAACAGACTCCTCGATTGCGATCCAGCCTTTTGCTTCAAGTTCGTGAAGGAGAGAAGATAAGCTTCGGGCGCCGGTTTTCCGCTGAAGCTGAGAGACGCTGAGAGAACCCGCTGCCTGCAATGCAACAAGCACTGCGTGTTGTTTCGGTGCGTGCTTTTTTGTGCGCTCGAGAACTTCACTGGGATCGTTCACTATTAAACGCACGATTCGCCGACTTTCGAGTGTCATTCCTTGTGGCAGAGCGGACTTCAGCACCTCTCCCCATGGAGTGAAGTAGTATTCTGCAATCCATCGGGTGAGAGCTAACATCTCTTCTGAAAATGTCGGAGTGACGTCCAGGATGTCTGACAGCGGTTTTAATCCACGGACTGTTGTGGTTTCTGGAAGAGAGACCAGCACACCGGTGATCCGTTTTTTCCCGAACGGTGCAAGGACGCGAACTCCCGGTTTCGCATACGTCGCAAGCTGGGGAGGGACGATGTAGGTAAAGAGATGATCGATGGGAACCGGCAGGGCGATATCGGCGAGAAGTTGATTCACGGTATCATCGCCTCATCGGGCAACGTTGCGATAAGTGGTGGCGAGGTGTTACCGAGCGCGCAGTTCTTGTTCGAGTTGCCGGTACACCTCGATGAGCGGAAGGCCGCGTTCCAGAGCGATTCGCTTGCATTCTTCAAACTCCGGAGCAAACTGCTCTCGTCCATCCCGCATAATCGACTTGACGCGGACCGTTCCAAACGAGGAGGAAGCCTGCTTCGTATTGCGAGGAAGCTTGCGGCGCTGAACCGGTTGAATGCGTACTCCGAGCGTGGTCGTTTCTCGAAAGAGGAGGGCGAGGACTTCATCCATTCTTGACCGTTCAACCAGCACGGAGAGGAGAACACCGGGTCGACCTTTCTTCATGATGATCGGAACAAGATAGGCATCGTGCGCACCTGCCGCAAGAAGCTGTTCGATGACGTAGGGATGCACTTCAGGGTTCATGTTGTCGATGTTCGTTTCGATGCTCACGATCTCGTCGCTTGCCATGGCCGATTCAAGCTCCCCCACGAAGAGACGAAGCAAATTGGGGACGTGCGGTAACTCGCGAGACCCGGCGCCGTAGCCCACGCTTTCCACGCGCATGCGTTCCAGCGCGAGCGTACCGCGGGAAAGGGCTTTGACGATGGCAGCCCCCGTCGGCGTTGTCAGTTCGAACGGAATGTCGGTCAACACCGTTGGATACTTCTTGAGAATTTCAACCGTGGCAGGAGTGGGGATCGGCATGGTGCCATGTTGAGTCGAGACGAAGCCGCCGCTTCCAAGACGGACGGGGGAAGAATAGGCCTCCTCAATGCCGAGGAGATCGAGGCAGATCGCGGTTCCAACTATGTCGACAAGCGAATCGAGAGCTCCCACTTCATGAAAGTGGATCTTCTCGATCGTGGAGTGATGCACAGCCGCTTCGGCGATGGCGACCTCGTGGAAGATGCGCTTGGCAGTGTCTTTAACTGATTGCTTCAATGAACTTTGATCGATGATCTGATTGATGTCTTTGAGGTGGCGATGATATTTCGGTTGTTCGGAAATGACCACGTCAATCTTGGTTGCCACGATACCGCTGCGGCTGATGTGGCGCGCCGAGAGTTCGAAGCCGGAGAGGGAGAGTTTCTTCAATTCGTCATTCAAGAGATCGAAGGAGGCCCCGGCGGCGACGCATGCGCCCAGCGTCATGTCACCGCTGATGCCTGCAAACGTATCGAAGTATGCGATTTTCATAAAAAAACTGGTGTGAGGGAATACCTTACGACGACCCTAAAATGCCCTCGAGGTAGTGCATGATGCGTTCAGTGGCTCCGAGGTTTTCACGCACGAGTTGAGCGGCGGCCTGGCCGGCCTCGGTGCGTGCGGTGTCGTTCGTCATCAGGCGCTTCAATTGTACGTAACAATCCTCAGCATTCAAAACGACGAAGCTGCCGCCGCGCCGAACAAGCTCACGAGCTTCCTGCGAATTATCGTGCCGCGGACCGTACAGGACGGGAATGCCGTACACCGCCGGCTCCAAAACGTTGTGAATTCCCTGTTTGAAACTTCCCCCCACATAGGCGACGTGCGCATATTGATAGAGCGTGGTCAGGATGCCGATGCTGTCGACGATGATGACGTTCTCACCGGCAAAGTCGTTCAACGCGGAAAAACGAATAGACCGCAGCCGATGGTTGATGGTCGCTTCGAGCCGGTCGAGCGTTTCGACCGTCGGCTCATGGGGCACAAGAATTAACAGGGAATTTCGATCGTCCTCCGCGAGTCGACGAAAGGCGGGAAGGATCACCTCCTCGTCCTCTTCCCAGCTGCTCCCCACGACGAAGACATGTTTATTGTGAAGAATAGCCTTTGGGATCAGGTGTCTTGATCGCGCCTCAACGCTGCGCTCCCAAACCTGGTCGTACCTTGTCTCTCCAATGACACGTACTTTCGACGGTTCGATACCGAGACGGATGAATGCCTCAAGGTCTGCCTGCGAGACGGTGAGGATGGCGCTCATCGCATTGTAGAGCGTGCGGTGGAAGTTCCGCAGGAGCGGCCAATGTCGGGAGGAGTTCCTGCGAAGTGTCGCGTTGGCGATCATGACCGGAATGCCTCGTCGTTGGAGCTCCCAAACGTGGTTTGGCCAGACATCGTAGCGGACCATGATGGCCACCGTCGGACGGAGCAGATCGAGAAATCTCCGTGCGTTGGCGCGTGTGTCAAACGGAAGGTAGGTGATGAGTGAAGCGAGTTTATACGTGCGTGAGTGCTCATAACCGGAAGGGGAAAAGAAGCTGACGAGGATGTCGATCTCCGGAAATTTCTTCTTGAGCGCGGCGATAATCGGTTTGGCTTGCTCGAATTCTCCCATCGACGACGAATGAAACCAGATGCGACGTGTACCTCTGAGTGATTGTATCTGCCGTTCGAGTCGGGTGAAAAGCTGTTTTCTTCCACGCAAACCACGGCGCACTTTAGGTTGAAAGAGTGCGAGGAGACGGAGGGTGAGCCAGAACGCTGGAATGACGAGAGTGGAGTAGAGGAAAGACCAGACACGCTGCATAGATGTTTTCCTTGACCACACCGGCAGAGAGATGCAACTCGTCGAGCGTTTCGCTTTCAAAAAGAACGTGCTATGGTAGAGAGTTTTTGACCGAAATGCAAACAAAGCGGTTTTCTTGACTAAGTGATCGAAACTTGTTATTATGGTGCGCACTTCTGCCGAGCGTCTTTCTCTTGGAGACATTTCATGTCTAATCCGACTCGCCACGTGGAGGCACTCCGATCGTGCGCGATCTTCGATGGCGTCCGTGACGAGGACCTGGAAGCAATTGCGACCACGGTGACGGAGCAGTCATACCCCGCAGGCCACGTCCTCATCGATGCACAGACAAAAGGCGACTCGGTCTATTTCATCGGTCAAGGAAAAGTAAAGGTTTCCCGCCTCACGAATTACGGCGAGGAGACAACACTCAACGTATTAACGGCGGGAAATGTGGTAGGGGAACTGAGCGTGGTGGATGGCCGTGAGCGATCCGCACGCGCTACCTGTTTGGAGCCAACGACCGTCTACGCCCTTCGCAAAACCGACTTCGAACGCCTCCTCAACTCAAATACCGTTGTTGCCCGCAATGTTCTCCGCGAATTAACCTCCCGTCTTCGCCAAGCCAACGATAACATCGTCCACCAGCTCGAAGAACAACGCAAAGCAACCGAGCTGCGTCTCGCCAAACTGCATCGGTTGATCGAAGCAAGCAAGATTGTCAACTCGACGCTCGACCTGGACAAACTCCTCGGCCTGATACTCGACGCCGCGGTGAAGAGCATCGAGGCGGATCGGGGGACGGTCTTCCTCGTTGACGACATCAAAAAAGAACTGTGGTCGAAAGTGCTGCAGGGAGACAACATGGTGGAAATTCGGCTGCCGGTTGGAAAAGGTATTGCGGGCTACGTGGCGGAGACCGGAGAAACCATCAATATCCCTGATGCTTATAACGACCCGCGCTTCAATCCGGAAGTCGACAAACGAACCGGGTATCGGACTCGCAACGTTCTGTGTATGCCGATGAAGAACAAGGATGGAAAGATCATCGGCGTTTTTCAGCTGCTGAACAAAAAGGATGGCGTTTTCACGACGGACGACGAGCAATTCATCGATGCGTTCTCCGCTCACGCCTCCGTGGCGATCGAGAATGCTCGACTGGCCCAGGAGATGGTGAGCAACGAGCGGCTCTCCGCCGTCGGCAGAATGGCGAGCACGATCATCCACGACATCAAGAACCCGATGGGAACGCTGCGTGTGTATGCACAGGTGATGAAGAAGAAATCGGGGAACGAAGAGGCCGCAAAGCTTGCCGATGAGATGATCCGTCAGGTAGACCGCTTCGTGAATATGACGCAGGAGATTCTCGACTTCACACGCGGCGTCAGTTCGATGAACATTCAGGAGGTGGAGTTCGGCGACGTGATGAACAGTGTGCTCGACTTCATCGAAAAGGACCTCACCAAGAACAACGTCCAACTCATCCGGCAAGCGGAGTTCACCGGCAGAGTCAATCTCGATCAGGATAAACTCGTTCGCGTGTTTTACAACATCGCCTCGAATGCCCGCGACGCCATGCCGCAAGGGGGCACGCTTACCGTACGAACGGTTCGTGAGAATGGATTCGTGAAGATCGAGTTCATCGACTCCGGCACCGGCATGCCGGAGGAGGTCAAGAAGCGGATCTTCGAGCCGTTTATGACCTACGGGAAGAAGCACGGCACGGGTCTCGGCATGGCCATCGTGAAGAAAGTTATCGACGATCACAGAGGGAAGATCGAGATCGACAGCGAGATGGGGAAAGGTACCACCATTCGCATGTTTCTTCCGCTCCCCTGAGTCCCCCCTCTTTTTCCATCGTTCCCGCTTCCCCACAGGGTTTTCTCTTCTCTTTTCGTGCCTGCTTTGTGAAGAAGTACAAACACCACAGATTCATGGATTCAATCTATCGGTAGGTTTCTTTATTCTTCCTCATTCGCATCCCGCACCAAACTGAGAGTGTGAAGATGAACATCCAAATTGGAAAGGGCTTCATCCGCATACTGCGCGGTGACATCACCGAACAGGAGACCGACGCAATCGTCAATGCCGCCAACAATCATCTCTGGATGGGAGCAGGTGTTGCCGGAGCGATCAAGCGCAAGGGGGGAGAAGAAATTGAGCGTGAAGCGGTGGCGCAAGGTCCTATCGATGTGGGTGGCGCAGTTGTCACGAGCGGCGGCAATCTCAAGGCCCGTCATGTGATCCACGCCGCCGTTATGGGTCAAGACCTGACGCCAAGCGCAGAGTCGATTGAGCGAGCCACCGTTGCGAGTCTGGAGTTGGCAGAGCGGAACGGTTGGAGTTCCGTTTCATTTCCGGCGTTGGGAACGGGGGTGGGGGGATTCTCCGTTCATCACTGTGCGCGGATCATGATCGGCGCAGCTATCGACGCCCTGCTCAACGCCCGGCACCTCGGAGAAGTACGATTCGTGCTCTTCGATGAGCCGACCACAGAGGCCTTCAAGCTAGAACTTCAACGACGATTCACAGCACATCACGGACGATGAGACAGGAGGAACGTATGGCAGAACAGCAACCGCAGAGCCCATCGGAGTTGCGCATCCGGCTTGCCCGCTGGCGGGAATTCTTTTTCGCTCAGAAGTACCGCTTCGACCTCGGCCAGTCATTTCTGGTCGTCATTAATTTCACGCTCCTCATTATTACGGCGAGCGACAAGTTGCAGATTTTCTTCGGAATCCCTCGCCTTCGATCACTCTTAATCCTCCTCATCCCCCTTGGATTCATCGGTGTGTGGTTGTTCGGATACTTTATGGACAAAGTGGTGCGCGCCGCTCAGATGGCGGAACGGCAGTCGATGAAACGGAGCGAAGTCTGGTCAAAGCACAACGAACAGATGGACCGAATCGAGGCACAACTCCGCGAACTGAAGGAACTCATGGTGCGCAAAGAGACGCGATGAACGACGACCTTCAGCACTGGCGGACGGAATTTCCGATTCTCTCCCGCACAACCTACCTCATCTCCAATTCTCTCGGTGCGATGCCGCGGAGTGTGTTCGACCGTCTCCACGAGTATGCCGACACGTGGGCTACGAAGGGGGTGCGGGCGTGGGCGGATGAGTGGTGGGAGATGCCCGTTCGGACCGGCAACGTGATCGCTCCCCTCATCGGTGCCGGCGTAGGGGAGGTCTCGATGCATCCCAACATCACGCTGATGGAGGCGATTATCCTCTCGTGTTTTGAGAAGGAGGGGAGTCGGAAGGGGAGAACCAAGATCGTCTGCGAAGAATTGAACTTTCCATCCGTGCTCTATCTATACCGGAACTGGGCAGAAACGCACGGGGGGAGTCTCGTACTTGTCCCCTCGGATGATGGAGTTGCGCTCGACACACAGCGGATGATCGACGCGATCGATGAGCAGACGTTGCTCGTTCCTATGTCGCACGTTTTTTTCAAAAGCGCCTACGTTCAGGACGCGCACGCAATCATCTCAAAAGCACACCGCGTTGGGGCGTACGTTGTGTTAGACGCGTATCAATCAGTGGGAATTTTGCCGGTGGATGTGAAAGAGTTGGAGGTGGATTTCCTTGTGGCGGGTGTGTTGAAATGGCTTTGCGGCGGGCCTGGGGGAGGATTTCTGTATGTCCGGCCGGATATGCGGAAAGAGCTAAGGCCCCGGCTCACCGGTTGGGTTGCCCATCCGCGGCCGTTCGATTTCAGCACGGAGCCGATGGAGTATCGGGAAGATGCATTTCGGTTTCTCAATGGAACGCCGGCCATTCCCTCCCTCTACGCCGCCACAGAAGGTCCGAAGATCATTCAGCGTGTCGGCGTGGAAAAGATTCGAGCAAAATCCCTTTACCAGACCGGCTTGATCATCTCTCTCGCCGATCAACGCGGCTTCCGTGTTCGCTCACCTCGTGAACCGGAGCGCCGGGGTGGGACGGTGACGGTCGACGTTCCGCACGCGTATGAGGTGTCTCAGGAACTTCTTGCCCGCAACATTCTTGTCGACTATCGGAAAGGTGCAGGCATCCGCATCGCTCCCCATTTCTACAACACCGACGAGGAGGTACGCTTGGCGATCGAGCAAATCAAGCAGATCATCGATACGAAAGCGTATGTAGGGCATGTGGGGAATGAGCCACTCATCACCTGAGGCGTCGGTAAACCTCGACTGGGCATCTTTCCACTAAAGACGCGAGGGATTCAAGGCTCTTCAAAGGATTGTGCGCGACGCGTCGCCTCATTTGAACCCCGGTGGATAGACGAGCGGCTCTGTATAGAAGATCAGAAGCCTGGCAGAAATATTCTGAATCACAAGGTGAACTTGCGTTGGGCGCAGGCCCTCCGAGTGGCCGCTCCCTCCGGCGACAACGAACTCAAGAGTTTTCCCCCGCTGGCTGGCCTGGCTCTTCACAAAGTCCGTTACCGCCACCTTCAATGCTTCGTTCTTCCATCTTCCTTCTTTCCTTTCAAGTTGAATTCGTTCAGTGGGTATAAGAAACGCTCTGATGGGATTTTGCTCCTCCATCTGCCTTGTTCCGATCCAGTTGGGATATCTTCTCTGACGGTTCTCGTCGAGACAAATAAGCGAAAAGAGGATCGGAGATTTGCCGTTGGTCCGAAGGCCAACGGGTACCTCCATGGTGTCTCGCCCTAGCCTCAACCAGAGGGTATCTGTTATGACGGGCATTTCAAATTTCTGGTCAACGATAAAGTATGCATGATCGACGTGTGCGTTCTCCGGTAGATCCGGAACTGTGAAACGGATGCGGAGCTGAAATTCTCCGTCGCTCCCGGGTTTGATCAACCTCCTGATGGACAAACCCTTTACCTCTTTTACACCAGATTGTGATGACGATGGAACCGAGAGGATCAAGAGCACAACGATGAGAGCAAAAGACAATGTGGTTTTCATATCAATGTTCCTTTTGAAGGATGACGACTGGTTACTTGTTCAGGACAAGCTTTCGTGTTTCAACGAATTGACCCTGCATCCTCCGGTCTCCTTCCGAGGCAGTCATAAAGCAAAGATACACACCGCTCGACAGCGGATGACCGTTCTCATCTCGTCCATCCCACGTCACGGAATGAAAGCCTGCCTTGAGAGATTGAGAGACGAGAGTTCGTACCAGCCTCCCCAACACATCATACACTCTGATTGTCACATAGCTTTGTGTAGGAACAGCGTATCGAATGACTGTCGCCGGATTGAATGGATTGGGATGATTCTGAAAGAGTTCAAAATACCGAGGCACGTTCTCCACGATCGCCGGAGACACAATTTTCGCCGTATCTTGGAGAGCGCGCTTACCGAAGTTTCCGTTGTAGTGCTGTTGCACTTCCGTCGCGGTCAATGCACGGTTGTACACGCGCACCTCGTCGATGACTCCCTGGAACGGAAAGTAGAGGTCAGCTGATGCTGTCGGCGAGGAATTGTTTGAATTATGCTGGATGCCGACGTACATCGTCGAAGGATTGGGACCGGCATTCGCCATAGAACTGTACGAAATCGATAAGCTTCCAACATTATTGCTGCCATCGAGTTGTCCGTTCAAATAGATCTTCAGCGTGCTTGCCTCGTATGTTCCGACCACGTGATACCAGGTATCCAGCTGCAACGTTGTGGCACCCTGTGCCACTTTCCATCCGTCTGCATTCCCGATGACGAAACGGGCTTTTCCGGAAAGAACATCCAGGAAAAATCCGCGGCCGTCTGCCCATGCCCCCTGAATGCTCTCCGTAAGAACGCTCACATGTTCGGTCGTTCCCTGCATCTTGATCCAGGCTTCGACGCTCGGATTAGTCGCGTGATAATATGGCTGATCGCTTGCATAGGCGAAGCTCCCTACGGTACCGCCGAGTGCCAGGCCTTGTCCGAGGTAACCCGTCGTATAGCTTATTCCGACGCCGTTGAGGGTATTGTTGCTGGAGCTTTCGTCGTTGAGGTTTCCTTCAAATTTCCAGTGAGCCACAAGAGAAGGATCGCCCGTCGAAATCGTAAACACCCCATCACTTTGGTCGCTCGGCGAGCCCGACATCGCACTGACACGCACCTTGCATTGGCTCGAAGTGATTGAAGGAAGAGTCCAGGTGTAGGAGCCCGAATTCTGCACATCGCTCGCGATCAAGGTCCAAGTCGAACCGCCGTCAGTTGAATACTCAAGCTTGACGTTCTGGTTCACACTCTGCGATGTCCACGTAATGGAAGTCTGACTTCCCCCCGTTACGTTTTCTCCTCCGTTGGGAGCAGTAACTGTGATGGTTGCGGGCGGCGCTGTTTCGTTGTAGTATTGTTGGATTTCCGTTGAGGAGAGTGGACGATTGTACATTCGCACCTCATCCAGTACTCCTTGAAACGGATACGCCAGGTCGGCGGCATACGTGGGGGAAGAATTGTTGGCGTTGTGATTGATGCCAAAATAGAAGGTCGAAGGATTTGGCCCCGCAGAGGTGATGGGAGTATAGGAAATCGTGATGGACCCAACGGAATTGCTGCCGTCGAGCTGACCGTTGAGGTACACTTTCACCGAGGATCCGTCATACACACCAGCGACGTGATACCAGACGCCTGCCTGCAAGGTCGTTGCTCCGGTTGCAATTTTCCACCCGGCGGCGTCGCCCACGATGAATCGCGCTTTGCCACCATTCACATCGACGAAAAATCCACGACCGTCTGCCCAAGCCCCCTGAATGTCTTCGCTGACGACGGTCAGCAGAGCACTCACGGTCGATGGTTTGATCCAAGCCATGGCGGTGGGATTGGCTATATGATAAGCGACGTGATCGCTTGCATAGGCGAAGCTCTCACTCGATCCCGACAATTGGAGCCCCTGCCCTACCATTCCCCCGGCATACGTTACGCCGACACCCAAAGCATTGTTGCCGATTCCGCTTCCATCGTTCAGATTTCCCTCGAATGCCCAATGAGCAACGAGATCACTTGCGGGACATCCGCTCCCACCGCCGCTTGACCCGCACGGGCCAGTACCTGCTTGTGGTGCGAGAAGAATGGGTGTGATGCTCACAAGTCCCGATTTCAAAACCTCCTGTTCCGAACAAACGCCCCACCAGTTGGATCCGAGCGACACGGAGACGGAAGAGGTACTCTGTACGTGATAGGTTGAGACACCGACGATATTGTTCTGAGAGTAATCGTACGAGTACCCAGGGGAGGAGAAAGAACCAAAGTATATTCCATAGCCGGAGTTTCGAATCTCATTCAGTTGGATCGTTGTGGGAAGCACGTTGTAGATGCTGAGTCCCATGAGCCGGTTCTCGATCAGATTGTACTGGACGATACCTCCGGCCTGAAGCCGGATCCCTTCACCTACACCGGACGTACCGGAAATGGAGTTATGCCTGGTTTCAACTGAGCCGGCGCTGTTCATCGCCGCTACGGCGGTTGCGCAGTTCGTAAACGTGTTGGAACCACTGCAATCCTCTCCAATCCTTGCAGCTCCACCGCCGATGACCGTAACACCTTCGGTGATGTTGGAGATGCTATTTGCGCGAATGCGCGGATTGCTCGACGCATCGACCACGTAGATGGCGGAGGAGCCGGCCGCTCCGGAGATGGAATTGCTCTGGATCAACGGCACCGAGCCGGTTTTCACATACACCCCTTGCTCAACAACATTGGTAATGCTGCAATTCATCACGGAAGCGTTTGAGGAGTTCTCGAGAAAGAAGGCCTTGTCGTTACCGCTTGCTGTGATATTTGTGAAGGTGGGACTTTGAAGGTTTCCGACGGCCCCGTGCGCGCAACCGGTGATCGTATTTGCCCCGATTGTTCCCATGAAATCATAGGTGAGAAGTCCCATATAGCAATTCTGCATCACGTTGCCGGTAAGGGTTAATGTGCTGGGCCGGACATTTGCAAGAACTACACCGTATCCGAGTTTGGATGTGCCGCTGAAGGTGTTGTTGGTAATGGAGAGTGTTCCCATCGACAGGGGTGGCGACGAGATGGTTTCAAACACTTCGATGCCGTACCCGCCATGACCGCCGTATCCCCCTGTGAAACCGAAATTGGTGAAAGTGCAATGTTGTACGCTGAGAGACCCCGATGTGCGAGCGAAGAGCTGATACTTGGCATCTTTGAAATCCGCATAGCTTATGGTTGCACTTCCGTTTTCATAGAACCTGAGCATAGCGAGTTGCCAGTAGTCTGGAAGTGAGGTTGGCGGGGCATAGTTGTTTCCGTTGAAGGTGATTCGAGAAGTCGACGTGCCTTCTGCGCTGAGCGTACCTCTTACAAGGAGTGATGTGGCCGGCGAAAAGGTTACTGTAGTACCCGGCGTAATAGTTAAGTTGGCGCCAACCGGGACGGTAATGTCATAGAACACCTCTTTGGTCCCGCTCCAAACAGCGGCGCTAACCCTGTAGAGACGGCCTTCTCCTGGAGAGAAGGTCTCCGAGAAACTACTATTTGGTGCGATGATGAACGTTCTTTCGGTTTGGACGTTCGTGATCTCCCAGCTCGCGCTGTTGCTGAAGGTGAGGGTGATATCTCTTGAGTCTGCCGGAGCTGTTCTGCGGTTAACCACCATGAGATAGTCAACGCCGCTTGGCACATCTCTCAGCCATCCGACTTCAACGAACGTTTGGTTATCGGCATCACCCGTTGTGACGTTGGTGAGATTGCCTCCGAGCAGGAAACTAAACCTCGTGAAAGGTCCTGTCAGTTGATGACGGCTAAAAGCATCTTGCCAGGTAAGATGCACCAAGATTGGCCCAAGCGTCGCCAATTGTTGATTAATAGCTTGCACCGTCGCCCATTTGTCACCGGAGTAGGACGTTCCTGGGTAAATTGTTCTTCGCGGCGTTCCATCTGCATTGACCAAACCATTGCATTCGTAGTCTGGTACACTCCAATAGATGAAGTATTGAACTCCTTTCGCCCCGTAGGCAAGACTAAGGTTGACCATCTGTCGTAATTCAAAGGTTGTGGGTTCTCTCAGTTGGGCACCGTAGACGGGGTCTGTCCAAGAATGGGCTTGAGGAGTAAACCACAAAGGTACGCCAAATTCATTGGCATAGATAATGAACCATCTTAGTCTGTCAATGAGGCCTGTCTGCACTGCGCTCTGAAGAGCAGACGCGTAGTTGTTTTCATGGGGGAGTGGTGTTGACGCAGAGATCGGGTAATGGTCTGTCATTGTCTGGTTGTTCTGTGTCCAGACAATATTTCTTCGGATGAATTGAGTATTGAAATTCCATCGACGATCGACGCCCACATTAAAATGGGAACCGGTTTTTGTGGGATAGCCCTCAGGTATGACAATTGCTTTGATTCTCTGTTCGACGTACCCAAGGAGAAGTGATCGCTCCACGTAAGCCTCATCCCACGTGATGAATCTGCCGAGTGCGGATCGAGTTTTGAAATTGTTTACCTCAGTATCAAATTGTAGATCATATGCGCCGGTGAAGACTCGGTTGGCGGGCGAATTATCGATGATGACATAGTCGAGGTAACAGGTAACATTTCCGGGCCAATAGACCCGGTAGTCGTACGCGGTTATTTGAGCCTGAGTGCTCGGCTGTGGAATGCCTAAGGGTCCTATTGATTGGGAGTAGGATGCACTGTAGGTTTGTTGCTGAGATGGAGACATTGAGCTGGATGCTGTTTTCAAGAAGCTCAGGGCCGTAATTTCCTGATACGCGTAACCGCTAAACTGATCCGCATAGATTGTTGCAGAGACCTGAGCCCCATCGCTTATACGGACAGCGCTGACGGTGACAACCGCCGTGTGATTCAGTGGAGTCCCGCTTTCGAGCCGCATTCTTACCTTGAGGTAATAAGGAGAATTTGGGTTGTCATCCTGTTCGGTGTTCGTGAGGAGACCCGCTGCCATGTAGCCGATTGAATGGGTGCCCACCTCGGCCAGCCAAGCATTGTTTGAGTTTTCGTCATCGTCCGGAAAATTCTTTGCAGTGTCTGATGGCTCTGCGAAAGCAGCCCCCGTTCGACCTGTAAGAGGATAATGGCCGGAGTACTCTGGATGATATTCCCATCTGAATCCATCTGCGTGGAGACGATAACGGCCGAGCCTCACCTTTACTCCATTCTGCGCTGCTCCGTCGAGAGCAGAATTCGCGTACGAGATATCGTCGCTTGCTCTGTATGTAATCGCGCCCCAGTTAAGGCCAAGGTCTCTGATATTTGTCCAGTCCTGAGCAGACGGGACGTGCGGAGGAGTCTGAAATGGTCTGTTGAGCCATTCTGCTCCAAGGATAAACTCCGTTTGAGAGCGTGCCGTCGCGGCGAATACACAACAGAAGAGAAGAGTAAGAGAGTAGTTTTTCATGACGGCCTCCATGACGTAAGGTGAAAAAATCTCTGAATCATTTCAGGAGCAAAAGTTTTTTGGTTTCTTGTGGAATGCCGTTGAGAATGAGTCGGTAGTAATACACCCCCGTTGCAGCTATTCGACCAGTCGACGTTCTCCCGTTCCACGTGATTTTCTGAAGCCCCGCCGGTTGTTCTTCGTCCACAAGCTTCGCTATTTCTTTCCCGAGAGAATCATAGATCAGAAGAACCACGTAACTTTTCTTCTTGAGAGTGTATTCAATTGTTGTCTGAGGATTAAATGGGTTAGGATAATTTTGATAGAGATACGACTGCCGGGGAACGAGTGGATCATCCAGGACAGATGTCACATAATTTGTATCTCCACTGAAGATCACGAAATAACCATCTTGGGGTGGATTTAGTAAAGCATTGACAGGAACTCCTCCGCCGAAGTCTTCTACCCCGTCGCCATTGACATCGCCAACAGGAACGATGTTTGAAAATGCGCCCGAGCTTACGAAACCTTTGCAGCGTCCGGCAACAGGTAATGGCTTTGAGCCTCCGAGGTAAACTTTTAAACACATCCCTCCACCGCCCGGACTCAGCCGCATGGCGAAATCGTTTCTGCCATCTCCATTAATATCACCAACGTCAAAGCCAGGACCTACAAAAGAGCGGTAAAAGCTTGTATCTGGGTTTGGCAGGATTAAATCGGGAACGTGACGAAGAGAATCGGACCTACCGTAAAAGAAGTAAGCGCTGTCCCCTTGTGAATATGAAATATCAGCGAGCCCGTCGGCATTTACATCGACCAAACTAAAGTTGTAGATGTAGTCAAACCCTGTATTGCTCTTGTCAAAGCGCCGGTTGAACGCGTTCTTTTTAAAAGCCCAACTTCTTTTCCCATAAAACACATCGAGACGTGAATCAATTGGGAACCCGGAGCAATTGACATACACGAGTGACCCAATACATAGATCGGCGTATCCATCGCCGTTGATGTCACCGATCTTAATTGGTCTACCGTAAAAAGAACAGAGTGAGTCAGCAATCTCTGAGAAATCCGGCACGGCGTTGAAAATTGGCTTGCCGAAATAAACATAGACCTTCCCTCGCGAACGATCGTACCGGGGTGCACCGACTACGAGATCATCAAACCCGTCGTTGTTGAGGTCGCCGACTGCAAAAGATTCTCCAAACCATGTCTCGCCTCCACCAGTTGTTTCTCTTGGTATTATCAAATTCGGAGCCGTATCGATCGCAAAAGGAGACGGCGTTTTTCCAAAATAGACATAGAGAGTTTCCCGCCAGGCAATAATCAGGTCCATTTTCCCGTCGCCATTCAGGTCACCTTTTGCCATCGGGCCGCCACCTTTGACTACAAGATCGGGAACAGTATCAAGAACTCCTTTGCCACCAAAGTAGATCAACGTCTTGCCAATGTTTCCGGCACCTACAGCAAAATCCGGTTTCCCATCATTATTCACATCGCCCAAACCTATCATCCCACTTCCGAGCTTATAGTTAGAACCTACATACTCCACCTCCATGATCGTACGCAGAGGGGTAGTGGGAGGAACTTGGGCGAGAGAGGGGCAGAGAAATGCATTGAGCAGAAGCATTATCCTAAAAAAGGGTCTCATACAGAGGTCGGTCAAAAGGGGTCTTTTCATTCTTGCTTCCTTTCACACTATCCGCTGCAGGGGGGGAGATCGAGGGAGCGGATCATCAACAATGTTACTCTGCGGATCGCGCGAGCGAAGAGGTTCTCAAGCTATTTTGTGGAGGGCGAGCCTTGCGCGATGATACGTTTATTTACAGGTACTGTCAAGTTAATTTTAGGCGAAATACAGGTAACGCAAAAACCCACAAGCCGTACACGTGTTCACTGCCGAAAATCAATGAATTCAAAGCAATTGAAACAGAAGGGTTCGGAGGAACGTATCGGTAGACATCTCCAACAATTTTTAAATTGCCGAGAGACATCGTTTCATAACAACCGGTCAGTGACTCAAACGGCGGCGCAACGTTTGGATCGGTTGCAAGCAACGTGGTAGCCCAAGAGGGGAAAGTTTCAGGTGTATTCATACTGCTTGACTACCGATCTGTAAAAGGCGACAAATCAAAAGTGTCGCTTGAGAATTTGCAGACAATCCACAGCGCTCTGACGACTCCAGATCCTGGAATCAAGAAACCCCTATCATTTGGAATCGATCCACCATTATCGGGGCCACCGCAGACAAACGTTGGATTCACTTGAGAGATGCTCGCGTGAAAACTTGCCGCGAGCAACAATAGTAGTATGAGATGTTTTCTCATGGCTTCTTCCTCCTTTGTCTACTTCACAAAGACAGCCTTTTGAACTTGAAAAGCGTTGTTTGATTGCATGACTATAAAGTAAATTCCTGACGGCAATAGATCTCCGTTGTCATTTTTCCCATTCCAAGAAACAACATAGGCTCCGAACCCACGCTTACCGTTGAAGACCGTTCGGAGCTTTTCACCGGTGATGTCGTAGATACTGATTTCTGCCTTGATTGAACGGCTCAACTTAAACGGTATTTTTGTTTCTCCATTAAAAGGGTTCGGATAGTTTTGTTTCAATTCAAAATCAAAGGGAACCTCAGAAGTCTTGACTTCCTCAACTGAAACGGTGATATCGCCGTATTTTTTCCCCCTAATGATTGCTCCCCGAAGAGTTATCTCACCCCCCTCATAGCCGTAATGAATCAAGCCAAAGTCCTGAACGATTGTCTTGAGTCCACGGACAACGTCATTGACCAATTCAAATTGGCTAAACTCTTTCTTACCGCCAAAAAAGTTGACAGAATCCTTCTGTCTAAGTCGCCAATAAGTGTTTGCCAACCTGCAGATTGCCTTAACCTGAATCCTGCGTGAAGTTGAACGAGAAAGAGCCCTGCAAAATGACGTAAGGTTCTTGCCCTTGAAGGAAAAACCGACATTTTCAGGCCCGGAAACCTATTGGACAAAACCCTCACCGGAGGTGTGTATCTTGTCCAGAACGGCAAATACCTTGTAACACCAATGAATACTCTCTTTCCAACATGTGTAAGTCACATGATCATGCATGATTCAGGTTAATGCTGTCACCTACCTTGCCTCCTAATCTGTAAAGCAAGGTGTCGAACCACTCAGTGGGAAATTTGCATGTTACTGGGACGTATGCAAAGACATTCCCAAATGAGTCAATTCGTTCGTACTGAAGTGGACCGGCTCTTCCGGGATGAGGGCCGTCATGATAATACTGTTCGATTATAGCGTATCTCTTCCCGTTTGGCATTAGCGTATCAGAAAGGACTTTGCGCGTTAGGGTCATCGGCACCGAACCGAAATCAAGAAACTCCCAAAAATCTCCGACGTGGAGCGGGTAATACTCCTCCCAATTGGTCTGTGAAGTGCAAATATCATTGATTGCCACCGTGAGGACAAACATCTGCCTGAGCGGACGACACATGTGGAGAAAACAGGCTATGAAGCCACTCGATGTCGATGGTAAGCTCCGTTTAAAGCTTGCCGTTGCAGCCCATGCGCAACAGAAGAGAAGGGTGAGAAAGGAGTTGTTCATGACGACCTCCATGACATAAGGTGAAAAAATCTCTGAATCATTTCAGGAGCAAAAGTTTTTTGGTTTCTTGTGGAATGCCGTCGAGAATGAGTCGGTAGTAATACACCCCCGTTGCAGCTATTCGACCAGTCGACGTTCTCGCGTTCCACGTGATTTTCTGAAGCCCCGCCGGTTGTTCTTCGTCCACAAGCTTCGCTATTTCTTTCCCCAGAGAATCATAGATCAAAAGAACTACGTGGCTTTTATTCTTGAGAGTGTATTCAATTGTTGTCTGAGGATTAAATGGATTAGGATAATTTTGATAGAGATACGACTGCCGGGGAACGAGTGGATCATCCAGGACAGATGTCACATAAGTTGTATCTCCGCTAAAGATCACAAAGTAGCCGTCTGAATCGAAAAAGCCAGGCGAAGCCACAGACCCGAAATCATTCACACCATCACCATTGACATCTCCAAGTGGTGTAACAATGTAGTACGCCTCCCTCCCTCCACCCTTGCAGCGGCTTAATATCGGAATTGTTTTTGGAAACGGACTGCCGAGATAAACCCTGATACATGTTGCCCCTCCACCAGGGTTTAATCGCATGGCGAAATCGTTTCTGCCATCTCCATTAATATCACCAACGTCAAAGCCAGGACCTACAAAAGAGCGAAAAAAACTAGTGTCAGGATTCGGCAAGACGAGATCGGGAAGGTAACGAACAGAATCGGACCTACCGTAAAAGAAGTAAGCGCTGTCCCCTTGTGAATATGAAATATCAGCAAGCCCATCGGTATTCACATCGACCAAACTAAAGTTATAGATGTAGTCAAACCCGACACTGTTCTTATCAAAGCGCTGATTGTATGCATTCTTATCAAAGTTCCAACCACGTCGTCCGTAAAAAATGTCCAAGAAACCATCAGAGATCCAGATACTATTAACAAAGCGTCTTCTGTCCGAGCCTATTGCTAAGTCCTTTATGGCGTCCCCATTGATGTCAGCAATTTTGATGGTGAATCCATAATTAGTATTGATTGTATCACCTATTGCCACGTAATCTGGGACGGCGTTGAAAATTGGCTTGCCCAAATAAACATAGACCTTCCCTCTCGAAAGGTTGTATTGGGGTGCACCGACTACGAGATCATCAAACCCGTCGTTGTTAAGGTCGCCGACTGCAAAAGATTGTCCAAACCATGTCTCGCCTCCTCCGGTTGTTTCTCTTGGTATTATCAAATTCGGGGCCGTATCAATCGCAAAAGGAGACGGCGTTTTTCCAAGATAGACATAGAGAGTTTCCCGCCAGGCAATGATCAGGTCCATTTTCCCGTCGCCGTTGAGGTCACCTTTTGCCATCGGGCCGCCGCCTTTGATCACAAGATCGGGAACAGTATCAAGCACTCCCTTGCCGCCGAAGTAAATGAACGTCTTACCAATGTTGCCGGCGCTAACGGCAAAATCCGGCATCCCATCATTGTTGACGTCTCCCAATCCCAACATTCCTGTCCCTAACGCGTACTTGGAGTTTACATACTCCACCTCCATGATCACTCGCAGAGGGGGAGTGGGAGGAACTTGGGCGAGAGAGGGGCAGAGAAATGCATTGAGCAGAAGCATTATCCTAAAAAAGGGTCTCATACAGAGGTCGGTCAAAAGGGGTCTTTTCATTCTTGCTTCCTTTCACACTATCCGCTGCAGGGGGGGAGATCGAGGGAGCGGATCATCGACAATGTTACTCTGCAGATCGCGCGAGCGAAGAGGTTCTCAAGCTATTTTGTGGAGGGCGAACCTTGTGCGATGATACGTTTATTTACAGGTACTGTCAAGTTAATTTTAGGCGAAATACAGGTAACGCAAAAACCCACAAGCCGTACACGTGTTCACTGCCGAAAATCAACGAATTCAAGGCAATTGAAGCAGATTTGACTGCGGTTTGATCAAATGCGCTTTCCGCCGAGCCGAAAGGAAGAAGTGTTCTTGCCAGTAATCTAAAGTCGCGATTCCTGAAAATTCAGTATTGTTATCTGTCTCGAAACCGTGGGGATACTGCTGCAATCTTTTCGCGTTGAAGAACCGATGAGTGATGATGATCAGATCAACGGTACCATCCGGTTGTTCCAACCAAGTTCCGTTTGGCTGTTTTGTCCATCGATCATAACGTGAGAAATCAACACCCATGACTTGGTCTAAGTAAGTCAGTATTTCTTTGTGGAGAAATCCCATTCCTCTTCTGTTGTCACCACTTTGTCCAGCGTTTCGAAAGTAATACGACTCTGGTTGAGCGGGCACATACTCGAATACATCTCCTATGATCTGCAGATCCCCCCGTGACATTTCCCTGTACCATCTGGTAATACTCTCCAGCGGAGATGGTGGAGTTGCACTTGGAGATAGAAGCGTGCTTGTCCAACTCGGAAAAGATTCAGGCGTATTCATTGCGCTAGGCCAACGGTCGGTGAATGGGGAAAAATCGAACGCATCGCTCGAAAACTTACAAACAATCCAAATCGCTCTGATGGTACCCACTGAAGGGATCAGCAAGCCGTTATTGTTCGCGGATATTTGACCCTCAGTGGACACGCAAATGAAACTTGGAGGCTCTTGTGCTTCACCGACCGAGTGACAGAAGAGTGCAAGCACAAACAAATACATCGTGAGCTGTGTTATTCGCATGTTGGTCTCTCCTCTCTTGTTGTTATTTCAAAAGAATTACTCTAATTGACTGAGCTAAGTCTTCGAATGTGAACTTCATAAAATACACCCCAGAAGAAATTTGTTCTCCTGAGTTCGAATTACCATGCCAGAGGAGTGTATGCCACCCCTTTTTTGATAGGTATCGAGGACATCACAGATGACCCTACCGAGCACGTCATATACCTTGACGTTTACATTCTGAGGTAACTCTTTCCACTGAGAAAGATGTATCCGGATATGGACCGTCATGCGTGATACGCCTGATGAGCTTGTAGGCTATTCCTTTTACAGACGTCGTGTCTTGTATTACTCGGCAGGTCACGGTTGTGGCCAGGTTGTTAAAAAACGGTTATCTGATAAGAAGAACTTTACCCGTCAAACTTTGGTATTCTGTTCTTACACGGTAAAAATAGATTCCGCTGGTCAGCAATTTCGGTTCGTATCGAAATTGATGCTGGCCCGGAGTTTTTCCCCCAAGCAATACCGTATCGACCTTTCTCCCTAAAATGTCATAGAACTCCACTGAAACTTCCGAAGCTTCAGGAAGTTCAAAGCGTATCGTTGTGCCGGAATTAAAAGGATTGGGAAAGTTGGGATACAGTTTGAATTTTTCCGGCGGCGGATCGTTTGTATTCGAATTCGACAAAACTCCGCCGGACTCGGTGTAGAGGACGGTCCCCATATCTCCGACAACCACCGCTTTTTTATCGGTGAGCAGTTTGATGTCGCGCAGACCCCGCGACGTCGCCCCGGTCTGGTCTCTCCAAGTAGCACCCCCGTTAGAGGTGTGGTAGATAAACCCGCCCCAACCTACCACCCAACCGTTCTTGAGGTCTGAAAAGGCAATCGCTCCCCCAAAAAAGTTCTTGTTTAAATCTGTTTGGAAACTCCAAGTCTTTCCGCTATCTGCAGTCGAATATATCTTATAGCTTTCTATTGGACTAATAGTTCTCGTCGCCCATCCCTTTGATGGATTGACAAAGAAAAAACTATGTAGACCGGTCGTACCATCAACTATGGGATTATACCAAGTCATGCCTCCATCAGTGCTTCGAAGAAAAATGTTCGCTCCCATTGCCCAACCGTTGAGTGAATCCGTAAACTGAACCCTTCCCAGTCCCCTAATTCCCTCAGGGGTAACATCCAACCAGGCACTTCCACCATTTGTTGTTTTCAATATTACTCCCGCCGTGCCCACCGTCCAACCTTTCTGGCTATCCACAAACTGTACGTCCCATAAGGTAGAGGAAGTAGCGCTCGTTTGAGACGACCAGCTTACGCCTCCATCCTCGGTCTTGAGGATCATCCCGTTTCTACCTACAACCCAACCCGTTTTCTCATTAACAAACTCTATTGCTAAAGGCTCGTTGGGCAAACCAGTCGCCTGTTTGTTCCAGGTTTTTCCTGCATCCGTTGTTTTTGCAATAAACGAAATTCCCGACGGATTGTATGTCGAACCCACCACCCAGCCTGTCAGCGAGTCTGCAAAGTCGACGCTATGTAAAAAGGTAACGCCCGGTCCGAATTGATCGTGCAATCGTTCGATCCAGGTTACTCCTCCATCCGTCGATTCGTAAAATACATTTGTTGACCCCCCAACTTGCTGCTTCGCTCCCCACATTCTGAGTGAATCGACCACAAAACCAAATGATAGACTTTGAGTTGAGATTCGTGCCCAGCTTAATCCTCCATTTGTCGTCTTGAATACCCCACTATTGAAAACGAAACAAGTGTCTGCACTGATAGGGTACGCTAAGCCTTTGATACTCGTTCCGGTGACACTCCAGGTTAATCCGCCATCAGTTGTCCTCAGAACATTCTTCCCCTTGGCGGAATTACTGGCCCATCCGAACGTCGAATCCACAAACAAAAATTGAGTATAACCCTGGAGGGTCGAATCTCGAATCCACGTTTTCCCTCCGTCAAATGTCTTGCTTGCATAAAACATCCATCCTCCAGCCCACCCTCTTAAGGAATCTCGAAAGGACAATGCGTAATCGCCACCAGCAGGTCTGACAAAATTCCTTCCAGCCTGCTGAGCCCACGTTTTGCCACCATCGTTGGTATGCCAGATACCCGCATGCTGCCCAATCGCCCATCCATTGCGGCGATCGGTAAATTTAATGTCACCGCTCAATTCGGTCGTATCGCCAAGTTGTTGCTCCCACGTTACACCACCATTTGTCGTATGATAAATGCCACATTTTAAATCGTAAGGATGCTTACTGCCAATGGCCCACCCTTCGTTGGCATTGATGAACGAGATTCTGCGGGGACTAAACGAAAGCCGGTGGAGTTTCCAAGTGGTGCCACCATTTGTTGTGCGCAGAATGTTTGAGGACTGTACGACGATCCAACCGTGGTTTTGGTCGGCGAATTGAAATTGGCGTATGTTGTCCCCCTGCGGTAATGGATTGCGCCATTCCCAACCTTGAGCCTGTAGCGGTGAAATGCCGAGCGTGAGAATCGCACTGATGACAATTTTGGTTTTCATAAGGTTGATACAGAATTATGCAGAAGACTCATTTAACCAGCAGGATTTTTCTCGCTTCTCCCGACGAGCCACGGAACCGCAGTCTGGAGTAATAAACGCCCGTCGCAGCGCGCTCGCCGCTGCTTGTCTTTCCGTTCCACAACACTTTATGATTTCCCTCAGGCTGATGTTCGTCGACAAGTTTTCCTATCTCTCTTCCTGTTGCATCGTAGATGCAAAGAACAACGTTCCCTGATTTCACCAATGTGTATTCTATAGTTGTTTGGGAATTAAAGGGATTAGGATAATATTGAGCAGAAGCTTTATCCTAAAAAAGGGTCTCATACAGAGGTCGGTCAAAAGGGGTCTTTTCATTCTTGTTTCCTTTCACACTATCCGCTGCAGGGGGGAGATCGAGAGAGCGGATCATCAACGATGTTACTCTGCGGATCGCGCGAGCGAAGAGGTTCTCAAGCTATTTTGTGGAGGGCGAGCCTTGCGCGATGATACGTTTATTTACAGGTACTGTCAAGTTAATTTTAGGCGAAATAAAGATATCGCAAAAACACGGAATCTATACATTCTCACTTCTGAGAATCAATGACGTCAAAGCGATCGAACGGGATTTCGCCGCAGAGTGACCACCGGAGAGTTGCACCAAGGCGAGAAGCAAGCGACCACACCCGATTCAGTTTCAGCACTCACCTGACTACGATCATCCGTCTCACTTCCACGCCGTCGCGAATCTGGAGTTTGTAGAAGTAAATGCCGCTCCTTTGAGCGTGACGTTCGTTCCCGCATCCAACAGAAACCGTAGGAGGCAGCACCGGTGGCTATTCCCCACATCACCCGGCAGTCCGATTCTCGTAATAATCCGAGTGCTCGAATGCGCGCGGCATCACCTGAAAGCCGCCGAAGAGCGATAAACCCCGTCCGAGAGTTATCCGACCGCGATATGCCACGGTTTTTCATATACCGATGCATACGTTACAAGCACAACCATCCCTGCAATGGAAAGGAAGAAACCGACGGAATGTGTCAGTCCGCTGACAGGATCTCTCAGCTTCTTGTAGAAGGTACGAAGCCCCATCTTCGTTTCATAGACGATTAGGCCTTGAGATGAGAAAGATGTGTTTCGACGCTCAACGCAAGCGCACGGAGGTCATATCCTCCTTCGAGGACAGAGATGATTCGGCCGTTGCATGTTCGTTCGGCCACTGCGAGGAGGAGATCGCTCAAAACACCGAAGGAATGCTCGGTCAGGTTGATGTTCGCTAACGGATCGGCCTGATGTGCATCAAAGCCGGCGGAAATCATCAAGAGGTCGGGATGGAAATCGTTCAACGCCGGAACGATCTCTGTTCGAAACGCCTGCACATATTCCCGCTCCCCGCTCCCCGGCGCCATCGGAACGTTGAGCGTGAATCCTTCACCTTTTCCCCTGCCACGTTCTTCCCTTCGACCGGTTCCCGGCCACAAAGGAAACTGGTGGAGACTGATGAACAGGACGCTCTCCTCTTCATAGAAGATCTCCTGCGTGCCATTGCCGTGGTGGACATCCCAATCGACGATCGCCACGCGTCCCACTCCATGTTTCAGTTGTGCAGAGCGTGCCCCGACGGCGATGTTGTTGAAGAGACAAAATCCCATCACCCGCTCCGTTTCTGCGTGATGGCCGGGCGGACGAACGGCACAAAAGGCTCGGGTCAGTTTGCCGGAAAGCACTTCATCCACCGCCAGTAACACTCCCCCCGCAGCTCGTAAGGCGATGTCGTAGGAAAGAGGACAAACGTGCGTGTCGCCGTCATCGAGAACCACTTCACCCGATCGGCACCGCCGTTCGATGGTTTGGATGTATTTCTCCGTATGCACCGCTGCAAGCCGTTCCACCAGCGCAGGATCGGGGAGGAGATGAATGAGATCTTTCCAGATGGGTGCGTTCAGGAGGTGTTTCACCAACGTCTCAAGCCGTTGCGGGCGCTCCGGATGGCCCGCCCCCGTATCGTGCTTGAGATAATCGGGATGGTAGATGAATCCGAGGGTGTTCATGAGAGCACCAGGAAGAGAAGAATGAGAACATTGATGGCGTGACTTGCATAACAGAGCGGACAGTGTGTGCGGAGCTTCACGATCAGCGCATGGAGAAGATAGAGGCTGACTGCGACGGCCAAGAAGGAAACTGCAACTGCAACCGGCAGCAACGTTTCATGCTGGTGAGGAAGCACAGCGACGATGAGGATGAAAAGATAGAAAAAGATGCCGGCGACAAAGTTGGGGAGTCTCAACAATCGTGCATAGTTCGTTGAAAGGATGGAGGCACATGCCGTCGGCTCGAGGCGACAAAATTGTGGAAGGAGATGATGATTCGACGGAAGAACGTTCATCGCGATCAACGTAAACAAAAGGGAAATCAACAATCCTGTGACGCTCAAAAAACCGAGCCCGATGCTCATTATACCCATCGCTGCAACGCTCGTACTGCAAACCAAAAAGAAATAAGGAGGAAGATGCTAAATCCGATTGCCTGTAGAACGACCAACTCCAGCGATCCGATGCCAACGGTAAGATAGCGCAGAACGTCCGTGTGCCACGTCAGCGGATTGAGGTACGACGAAATCTTCAGCCAATCGGGCGCCTGATCGATGGGATAAAACGTCGTGCTCAGAAAAATCAACACGAAGTAGGCAACATTGATCGCCGTGTTGAACGTATCGTTCCGGCGAATGCGAAAGGCGAGGATGGCAAGAAAGAAAAACCAGCCGGATGTTCCGATGACGACGCCGATCAGAATGAAAAGGACCAGTTCCCACATCACATCGATTCCTAACACGTACTGCGCCAGCAGGAGTGTGAGAACCCCCTGCACGATCGACATCACACACTGAAATAAAATCTTCCCCAGCAGGAATTGTCCCCGCGTCATCGGGTAGGTAAGAAACTCGTACAGAATGCCGTTGTCGCGGTCGACGAAGAAGCCGTACGACTGGTTGATGGCGCTGCCGAAGCAGGTCATGGACAAAACACCCGCGAGGAAGAAACGGTTGTAGCCGACCGATCCATCGCCGAGTTGAAGTCCGAAACCGAGCGCTTTGTCGAGCGCGACGCCGAACATCAGCAAATACAAAAGTGGAACGGCGACATCGAAGAAGAGCCAGAGCGGACTGGTCCGGCGGATGAGGTATTCCCGGTACATGACGGCCAGAATCTGCTGCATCAAACAGCCCCCGCCTTTCTATCGATCAATTCCACGAAGACGTCTTCAAGACTCGCGGTGCTGATTTCAAAGTGTAACAGGGATCCCGTGTTTCGTGCAACGTTGACGATCTCTAATGCGGCTGTATCGCTGCGCACCGTTACTTCGACTGTCGAATTGATGTTCTCGATTTTCACGGGATCGTAGATTTGAAGGGAGGTGTGCAATCCTTGCGGCACCTGTTCGAACGTGAGCGTCACGTAGAGTAATCGCAGCCCAAGGGACTTTACTTGATCTATACGGCCGGAGGCGATCAGCTTGCCGTGGTTGAGGATCGCAAGCGATGTGCAAAGCTCTTCCGCTTCATCCAGCATATGAGTGGTGAGGACGATGGTTCGGCCTTTGCGCGACTCCTCTTTGATAGCCCGAATGGTTGTACGTTTATTAAAAGTATCCATACCGGTTGTCGCTTCATCCAGAAAGACGATCGGCTTGTCGATCAAGAACATTTTGGCGACCTGCACGCGGCGTCTCAACCCTCCGCTTAAATCGCTCCCCTTTTCCTGCAGGTGTTCCCGCAAGCCGAAGAGCTCGCTGACCGCTTCGATCCTTCGTTCAGTTTCTTTCGCGGAGAGACCATGGAAACGTCCGAACGTCCGGAAATTGTTTCGGACAGACAGGTACAGCTCAATCGCATTCTCCTGAACGACGACGCAGATGTGTCGCCTCACATCGAGCGGTTGACGCACCACATCGTACCCGAAGATGGTCGCCGTTCCCGATGTCGGCCGGAGTAATGTTGTCAGGATTTTGATGGTGGTCGACTTGCCTGCGCCGTTCGGTCCGAGCAGTCCGAAAATCTCCCCGCAACGAACAGAGAAAGAGATTCCATCGACTGCCTGACGTTGGCCGCGGATCTTGGTCTGGTAGATCTTCACGAGGTTTGAGACCTCGATGGCATTCATCGGTGAGGACATAAACGTGCGGGACAATCTATCAACAATTTTCGATTCATGCTCATTTTGCTTTTCCGTGTGTGCCTCTGTATATTCGCACACCTCACGCAGGTCGGCCTCGATGTCAACAACACAGATGCGGAAAAGAGAGATACAAGATGCCTTTGCGGCCTTTATCACTGGTCGCGGCGCTCCACAAACGCGGCTCGAACTCGTGTTGGATGGGAATGAGGTAACGGACCTCTTTCTTGAAGCCCTGCGCCGATTTCACTACCGTCCGATGACTGTTGCGGAATGCCGCGTTAAGCCCGGGGAACGAGTGCCGGGTTTCTATATCGAACGAGCGACCGCATTCTTTGGGTGGGTATTCTGGGAAAAGTTTTCCGAGCGGCGCATGAGAAAACTGTGGGGATCGGTTGTGAGAAACCGGAAGGGGGATTGGGCCATTCAAATACCCGAAAGCAAGCCAAATCTCATCTATCTTAATCCTGATTTGAAAGCGACGATGGACATCGATCATCCGGTGTGATCATAGTACTGTATCTTGGAAAAACATATGCATCGCACAGTATTCACCATCCCGCTTCCAAGCAATTTCAACTTCTGGCGGACGGTCTTCAGTCACGGCTGGTGCGCGCTCCCTCCTTTTCGCGTCGACAAGGAGCAGCACGCCTTTCATCGACTGTTCGAGCTGAGGGAGGGCTCTCTCGTTGCATGTTCGATACGCGAGTCAAACAGATCGCTCCACGTTCAATGTGCAAGCGGGTTGCCTTTGACGACGCGCCAGAGAGGCGAGGTAAAGGCTCTTGTGCGCGAGTGTCTGCGAATGGACGAGACCTTCGACGCTTTTTACCGCCTTGCGAGTAAGCACAGGCAGTATCGATGGATACCGAGAATGAGTGCCGGGAGGTTACTGCGGGCGCCGACGGTGTTTGAGGACGTTGTGAAAATGATCTGCACGACGAATTGCAGTTGGGCGTTGACCGAGACAATGGTTGGAAACCTGACATCATTCCTCGGTCGACAGTGGTCTGCGCAAGAGTTCAGTTTTCCAACTCCCCAAGCTCTCGCTGCCGTCAGTGAGGCGACCATCCGGAAGGAAATCCGTGCCGGATATCGTTCGCCGTATCTGCTTGAGTTCGCAGAACGAGTTGCAGCCGGAAAGCTCCATGTCGAGCAGTGGCGCCGATCGGATCTTCCCACTTCGGAACTCTTCAGGCAGGTTCGGTCGGTCAAAGGCATGGGAGAATACGCTGCAGGAAATCTTTTGAAGCTCCTCGGCCGCTATGAGTATCTCGGTCTCGATTCCTGGGTACGTGGGAAGTTCAGGGAGATTCATCGGAATGGGAGACCGACGAAGGATTCGATCATCGAGCGATATTATGCCCCATTCGGAGAATGGCGTGGATTGTTCTTCTGGTTGGAAATGACGAAACACTGGTACAAAGAGAAATTCCCCTTTTGAGCACGCTGATCAATTTCGCCCATCGCCTCGTGCGAAGAACGTATCTCCGCCTTGGGTTCAAGGGTCTGACGCTGCCCGTGCAGTACGGGACGATTCATTACTTCGAAAATGAGAGGACGTCGTCGCGCCCGACGCTCGTATTGCTCCACGGCATAGGAACATCTTCCAGCACGTGGATCAACGTCCTCCCGCATCTTGCGCCGCGATATCATGTCATTGCTCTTGACCTCCTTGGATTTGGATTCTCGAAGGTAGAAGGAGAACGTTCGTACTTACACGTCGCCGAACATCGCGACGCGACCAAGGAGTTGCTGACACGAAAAGGTGTCGAGAAGTGTACTCTCATCGGCCATTCGTTTGGAGGTTGGATTGCAGCCGCTCTCGCTACGCGGACGCCGCAAAGAATCGAGCATCTTGTCCTTGTGAACACGGCGGGCATCTACTATCAAGGAGTCGAAAGCCTACGTGCACTGTTTACCCTGCGTACGACGCGCGATGTTAACCGCCTCTTCACACAAATGTGGTATCGCTATCCGTGGTACTATCGTCTCTTCTCCCCCTCCATTCTCGCTGATATGAAAGAGCGGTGTGTCGGGAAGATCATTGCAGCGGTTGAAAAGAAAGACTTCTTAGGTCAAGAACTTTCGTCATTGCGGATGCCGGTGAGCGTTATTTGGGGAGCGGAGGATCGGCTCATTTTGCAGGATTCGTTGGTCGTTTTGAAGCACGCTGTGCCACACCTGAAGGTTTGCTTCATTCAGAAATGCGGACACGTTCCTCAGTTGGAGCGGTATGCTGAATTCTCCACTATCCTCCTGAAACTGCTGGAAGGGAAAACCGATGTCGTGGATTGAGGATGTGCAGCGCGAGATCGCGCGTGCGCGTGAGGCAGAAAACATCGGCAACCTTGGTCGAGCAAGGACCTCGGCCCGGCGGGCGGCAGGGCGCGCTCTCGCGGAATACAGTCGTCAGATGCGGCGTCAAGGACACGTGCAAGATCTGCTGCAGTACGTGAAGGATTGTGCGACCGATCAAAGCATCCCGCAGGAGGTGAGAGAGGCGGCGGACCGACTTCAGGCGCGGCTTCGGCCAGATTTTTCCTCCCCGGCCGAGTATCCCGTCAAGGATGCTCTCTGCATCGTTCGCTACGTCGCTGCCGCGTTGGGAAAGGATTACAACGATTCGTCGGCCAGATAATCGGAAATATCGTATCTCCGATTCTGCTCACGCTCCAACCGCAGTTTTCGCCAAAAGTAGAGCGGCACCGCAACGATGGAACTGATGACCAAAACTCCAGAGACAAGGGCAAAGCGTTTCATCTCACGACGACCTTCATAAATTAGTTGCAGGTGATGAAGATTTCCACATTTCGATGTTTGAGAAAGACTCCTCATTAGTGTCTGAGGACATGTTACAGAGCGTGCGACTCAGAAAATGTGTTCTGCATCAAACGGCGTTTGGAGGCATGGGTGGGGGAGCGGGAGTCGGTGAAAACCAACGGTCGTTGGTTCGTTCGTGCCGGAATTCGTTGTCGCGTAATGAATTGGAGCGAGCGTCGACCATCTTTCGCCTTGACTTTCATCACATCAGCCGATATATTAGCCGCCCAGTGGGTGTGTCTGAAGAAAAGGGGTTATCTCGTGCGTCAGATCTAGTCCACCGTCCTACTCACCACCCATAATGACCGAAGAATTGATCTTCCTCCAGAATGTACCAATCTTTGCCGACCTTCAGGAAGCCGAGTTAAAGAAAATTGCGAAACTTGGTGTCCGGAAGAAATACAAGAAGGGGAACATCATCGTCCTCGAGCAGGAGATGGGGGCGGCGCTCTTCGTCATTGTCTCCGGCAAGGTGAAGATTGTCCGGACGGACGAAGATGGTCGAGAGGTGATTCTCTCGATCTTCGGTCCCGGTGAGTTCTTCGGTGAGATGTCGTTGTTGGACGGGCTGGCGCGCTCGGCCAGTGTTGTGGCGTTGACGAAGTCTGAATTGTTCATGATTCATCGCCGCGATTTTCTGAAACTTCTTCACGAACATCCTCAGGTGGCGATTTCCCTTTTGGGCGAACTCACCATGCGGCTCCGCAAGGCGGACTCGCAGATCAAGAGTCTCTCGCTCAAAGACGCGGCGGGTCGCGTTGCCAACGTCATTCTGATGCTGGCAGACGATATCGGTATCTTTCGGAAAGGGAAAGTAGAGATCGATGAGCTCCCGCTTCAGCAGGACATGGCGAACATGGCCGGCACTTCACGAGAAACCGTCTCACGCATGCTGCATCAATTCATTAAAGAGGGTTATTTGCAGCTGCAGGGAAACAAGCTCATCATTAACGACTACGAAGAATTCCGCAAACGTCACCTCTAAGGAATTCTGGGGAAGATCGAGTCCGACGGGTACGACCGGCTTCGGTTCCATGGATTGCATGCTCACTTCTTCCCATTCACTGCCCCTCCGCTCCGGGCTGCGACGATCGGGCGCTTCCGCATGAAATTCTCTATGTCGAACTTACAACATCGAAGCACATGGCACAGCGTGTGGAGACTGACAACCGGGGAGGTGCCGCGCGTGCACCGGGTTCTGATCCTCCTTCCTCTGCACGTCCAGCCCGCCCCAACGGTTCTGAAGGGCGGGCAGACCTGCACTCGCATACGACACATTCCGATGGAGCCTTAACACCGCAAGAATTGATACACAAAGCGCGCGATGCCGGGTTGACGGCACTCGCCATCACCGATCACGACAACGTCGGTGCGCTGGATGAAGCGATGGAGTGCGGAAAGTCCTTAGGTGTGGAGGTGATCCCCGGCGTGGAGTTGAGCGTTTCTTTGGGCGAAAAGGATGTTCACATCCTCGCTTATTTCTTCGATCACAAAAATCAAACGCTGCTGGAGTATCTCACCTTGTTCCGGCAAGAACGTTTGAAGCGGGCGGAGCGCATCGTCGAGAAGCTCAACAAGATGAATATACCCCTTACGATGGAGGCGGTGCGCGAGCAAGCGGGCGTCGGCTCCGTCGGTCGTCCCCATATCGCAAACGCTCTGCTCGATGAAGGACTCATCGAGTCATATCACGAGGCGTTCGAACGATACATCGGCATGGGAGGTCCAGCGTTCGAGAAGAAGTACCAAGTCAATCCAATCGAAGCGTTCAGGATGATTACCGGAGCGGGGGGCCTTTCTTTCTTAGCTCACCCCGGCAAATATACAACGGATATAGAATTATCCCAGCTCATCAAAGCGGGGCTCGACGGCATCGAGGTTGTCCATCCCTCGCACGACGAAAAGTTGCAGGAACATTACCGCGGCGTTGTGAACCAGTATTTCCTGCTGGAAAGCGGCGGATCCGATTTTCATGGCGGTAAGAAGAACGACCATCACGTGTTCGGCCTCTACACGGTGCCGATGCACGTGGTCGAAACAATGAGAAGCAGGCTCTTTTCCTGAGATCGCGTGAACCGAGAAGCCGTTCCACGGAGGTTCGTTGGGAGAAGCGCCGGTCGCTACGCGATCGTCGTCAGCCGCTTTAACGAACACGTCACCGAACGGTTGTTGAGCGGTGCGCTGGAATGTTTTAGAAGTCACGACGTTCCAAGTTCTCGCATAGCCGTCTATTCATGCCCGGGTTCGTTTGAACTACCGCAAGTGGCGCGATACCTCGCCGACGAAGGAGGATGGGATGCCATCGTCTGCCTCGGCGCGGTGATTCGCGGAGAGACCGCTCATTTCGAATATGTGGCCTCGGAAGCTGCGCGTGGGGTTCAACATGTTGCACTTCAGTATGGACTGCCGGTGGTCTTCGGGGTCTTGACCACCGATACGGAACGACAGGCGCTTGCCCGCGCCGGAGGAAAACAGGGCAACAAAGGGTGGGACGCCGCGCTCACGGCGATGGAGATGGTGAGCTTGAAGAACAAGATTCGCTCGTCTTCGACGGGCAAACGTAGGAAGGGATAACACACCACTTTGTGAAGGTCGGTCGGATTGGAATGAGCAGGATTTGTGCGATTCTCCTTGTGCTCTCGATCGGTAGTACCTCGCTCCTTCTGAGTCAGCAGGGCAGGCTCGACTTCGGACGCTGGAAGAGCTACACCGATAAGAAAGAGGCGCGAGCCCTCGCGATGGGGCGCGATAGCTTATGGGTTGCTACATCGGGAGGACTCTACGTCTCCGCTTCTTCACCCCCCTCATTTACCACCTTCACCAACTCCGATGGACTCAGTTCCAACGACCTGACTGCGTTGACACTCGACCAACAAGGACGAGTGTGGGTGGGCACCGCTGACGGTTTCATCAACATGTACGACCCGCAGAGAAAAATCTGGAAAGAGATTCGCAGCATCAAAGAATCCCCGCGCGTCCAAAAAGGGATCCGCACGTTTTTGGTGAAGGGGGATACGCTCTTTGTCGGGACCGATTTCGGAATCGTTGTCTTCCGTCTTTCGCGACTCGAATTCGGCGATACATACGCCAACTTCGGGTTTGCGACCCAAGCACGCGTCAACAGCATACTGGTCCATAAGAACACCTTATGGGCTGCGACAGAGCTCGGTGTTGCCTCCGCATCCCTCACCTCACCCAATCTCTCCTCCCCCTCCTCCTGGACACGATATGAAGTTGCCGAGGGATTACCCTCTCGGCCCTCGCATGCGATCGTTGCGTTTCGCGATACCGTTGTTGTCGGCACTTCATCCGGTATGGCCTTTTTTCGGGGGACGTCTTTCGCCTCTGTGACGTCCACCGCCGGGATGAACATTACCGATCTCCACGCACGAGGGGAGGGGCTTGTGATCCTTTCGATGGACGGCGCAGCGTTCCGTCTCTCCGCTCTCGGCTCACTTGCAGGATCGCCACAACTTCTCGCCACGCATCAGGAAGGATCCGCACGACGAATTGCCGTACAATCGAATCCGTCAGCGATCTGGGTTGCAACGAGTTTTCGCGGCGCAGCGACGTGGGATGGATCGCGGTGGAGATATGTGACCCCCAACGGTCCGGAATCGAATCTTTTCACCAGTCTCGCAATCGACTCCGCCGGAAGGTTGTGGGCCGCCTCCGGCCACAGCGGTCGCGGACGCGGCTTTTATCGGTTCGATCCCTCTCAGCCGGAAGCAGAGCAGTGGAAGAACTACCTCCTCAGCGAATATCCCCTGATGAAGAGCAACGATTATTATAAGGTCTCCGCCGGCACAGGATCGTCCATGTGGGTGAGTTCGTGGGGATTCGGTCTTCTCGAAATCCACGGAGATCAAATTGTCCGGCGGCTCGATCACACAACGAGCCCTTCTCTTGCCGGATCCGTACCGGCTGATCCGGCGTATGTGGTTGCCGGAGGAGTCGCACCGGATTCACGAGGTGAGGCATGGGTGGTGAACCGCACGGCAGTCACCGGAAATCACCTTGTCCAGCTTCGCTCCGACGGATCAGCACGCTATTTCAGTTCCCCGTCGCAAGGACTTTTCACAAACATCGTGGTGGATGGAAATAACACGAAGTGGCTTGCCAATTCGGAACCGACCAACCGACCGACAACCGGCCTCTACTACTTCAATGAAGACACGATCGTTTCGGGAACGCGGTCGACGGGAGGTTGGGGTTGGATGATGGTGGGGGATGGATTGCCCTCGACAAGCACCAACGTCATTCTCTCGCTCGCTATCGATAAAGACGGAGATGTGTGTGTGGGAACGGAGAACGGACTTTTGCTTATCAACGAACCGCGGACGCCAAAAGCGACCAACTCGACGGTGAGCGTCTTTCCGTTACGGGGACAGGTGATTCAGGCCATAGCAGTCGATGCACTTGACAATAAATGGGTGGGAACAAAAGAGGGGGTCATGGTTGTCAATCCGGACGGTACGCAGCTTCTCGCACAGTACTCTGTCCTCACCACAGGCGGGAAGTTGATCGATGACGATGTCCGCGCGCTTGCGATCGACCAACGACGAGGCGTTGTGTACATCGGGACAGAAAAAGGGCTCTCGAGTCTTGAGATTTTGCCGGTTAAGACCGAACGCACGTTCAGTTCCCTCGAAATTGCCCCCAATCCTTACCATCTCCCCGCTGCATCTTTTCTCGCCGTTCGAAATCTGATGGAAGAGAGCTCGATCAAAATATTGACTGTCGATGGTCGACTCGTCCGCGAATTCCGAGCGCAGGGGGGAGGAAGAGCCTTTTGGGATGGAAAGGACGCCGAGGGAGAGTATGTCGCTTCGGGTGTGTACTTCATCGTCGCGTATGCGGAAAACGGAAACGAAGTAGGGACGGCGAAAGTAGCTGTGGTGAGAAGGTAGGATGTCGAGGTTCCGCCTGTAACTTCAGACAAATGATGTAACAATCAACCGTTCACAATTCATCCATCAATCACCCATCATCCACCTAACTGAAGGGAGGTAGTACCACCTTGGAAAACACATATAAGGACGAAATCTTCACCAAGCGCGTACGTGCGGGAAAGCGGACGTACTTCTTCGATGTGAAGTCGACCAAATCGGAAAAGGACTTCTACATCACCATTACCGAAAGCAAACGGGTTGGTGAGGAGGAGTACGAGAAGCACAAGATCTTCCTCTATAAAGAGGACTTTGAAAAATTCCGGGATGCGCTCGATGAAACGGTCGATTACGTCCAGGGCAAGCTGCTCGTGATGGCTGGTGCCGGCAACGGAGAGATGACGGGGGAGAAAACTGCCTGATTCTCCTTGCTAGCGGTTTGAGGCAGGATTCCAATGGTAGGGTCGGACACAACGCCGACCCTACTATTCCCTTGACTCTGGTGCACCTTCTGTTTATATTTTGGCGGTTTTTTTGAGAAAAACCGCTCTTTTTTCATAAAAATGGGACTTCCGAAGCACTGGACGAGCCCCTCCATGGTCGGGATACCGGGAGCTATCGACCCGTGAGCACAGTACGCATCAATATCTCAAACCTCCAAGTGGGGGTTCATGAACGGGCACTGGAAGCAAATCCTGAAGAAATTGGGCTCGACGACCGGTTTTCCCGGACCATCCAACTCAACGCATCGCTCGAGAAGACGAGTCGCCAGCTCTTTTTGCGCGTGGCTTTCTCGACAGTAGGAAGGTTCACGTGCGATCGGTGTCTGGATGAATATCACAGCGGTGTTGCCGGCTCGTACCAGCTTGTCTATGTGACCGACGAGCGGGCCTCCGCCGGGCTTGAACATGATGAAATTCATCTGATTTCACCCGAGGCGAACTACATCGACCTTGCGGAGGATGTTCGGCAGTTCGTCCTTCTTGCACTCCCCCAGAAGCTGTTGTGTCGGGAGGAGTGTGCGGGATTGTGTCCCGTCTGTGGTGTGAATCATAACCATGCTGGTTGCTCGTGCACGGTGGAGGAGATCGATCCCAGATGGGAGGCGCTTCGGAAATTCCAGGCGAATTAGCAATCCGGAGAGCAGACGAGAAAAGCACAGCAGAAGGTCGATGGGCTTGGTGAGGAGTCACATCACGACCGAAGATTATCCCCGACAGTAATTTCGAATAAGGTTCTCAACTATGCCAAATCCGAAACGACGACATTCAAAATCACGCAGCCGGAAACGCCGGACGCATTACAAAGCCTCAGCGCCGGCGCTCGCGGAGTGCCCCAACTGCCACGAGCCGAAGCTTCAACACCGAGCATGCCCAAACTGCGGCTACTATAACGGGCGGTCGATCCTCATTCCGAAAGAAGCCTGAGACGGTTGAGAACGTACCAGTATCCCGCCTAACGATGAAAGACCCGGACAACAGTGAAACCGGGACTCCAGTCAGAGGAAGCGGGATTTTTCTCTTCAGAAGGTTCGGGGAGAGGATTGAGTGGGGGGTTGAAGCGCCTCTCAGAAAGCTCATCTTTCGTCACAAGCTCAGCGAACATCCTTGTCTCAGCACCTGAAAATCGTACTCGATGCGATGGGGGGAGACTTTGCTCCGGCGAACGAAGTAGCCGGGGCGGTCCAGGCCCTGCGTGCATCCTCCAACGCGTTCGAAGTGATCTTGGTGGGACGGGAAGATCACATTCGGGAACATCTCCGGCAGCAGCGCGCGGAGGGTCTTGCTCTCTCCGTCGTTCATGCCGAGGAGGTGATCGGAATGAACGATTCCCCCACTGCGGCGCTGAAGCAAAAGAAAAACTCTTCGCTGGCCATCGGCATGACGTTGCATAAGGAGGGAAAGGCCGACGGGTTTGCAAGCGCAGGCAACACGGGGGCAGTGCTTTCCGCGGCGACCCTGATTCTTGGAAGGGTCAAAGGTGTCAGCCGTCCCACCATCGGGGCGTTCTTCCCGTCGGAATCGGGCGTGTGCCTCGTCGTCGACGCAGGCACCAACGTCGATTGCCGTCCCCAACACCTCTTCGAATTCGCGGTGATGGGAAGTATCTATGCCAAGCAAATCTTCAAGTACGAGAACCCCAAAGTTGGATTGTTGAACGTGGGAGAGGAGAGGGTGAAAGGGACGGAAATCGTACAGGAAGCGTACAGATTGTTGGAAGGGAGCACGCTGAACTTCATCGGCAACGTGGAAGGGCGCGACATTTTGAAAGGGAAGGCACAGGTTGTCGTGTGCGACGGATTTGTTGGGAACGTCGTCCTCAAGTTCGGTGAGAGCGTCCCGTCATTTCTGAAAAGCAGACTGAAAAAGTACGCATCGGGTAACATCTTTCGGTCGCTCCTTCTTGCGTTGGCACGCGGATCACTTAAGAACTCGCTCAAGGATATGGACTATGAAGAGTATGGCGGGGTGCCGGTGCTGGGTGTTAACGGGGTCACGATTATCGGTCACGGCAAATCGACTCCCAAAGCGATCAAAAACATGATCTTCAAGGCGGTGGAGGCAGCAACCTCAAAGCTGAACAAGCGCATTGAAGAGGCGATGGCGACTTTGGTATCGCGTGCGATGAAACAGGCATCTCCGGGCGAACCCTCGCTTCCTTCGGCACCCGAACAAGTACGGTAATGGCGAAACGCAGAGCGGTCATCACGGCAGTTGGACATTACGTCCCCGAGAAAGTACTCACCAATGCCGACCTTGAGAAAATGGTCGACACGACCGACGAGTGGATTCGGACGCGAACGGGTATTCGTGAGCGGCGGATCCTTGAGCAAGGTGCCACGTCCGATCTGTGTGTGCGCGCCACTCAGAGATTGCTTGAACGGCGAAAAATGGATGCGACCGAAATCGAGGTGATCATCGTCGCAACGGTGACACCCGATATGTTTTTTCCCGCCACCGCGTGTATCGTGCAGGAAAAAATCGGAGCAATCAACGCATGGGGGTATGACCTCTCTGCCGCATGTTCAGGTTTCCTGTATGCACTTGTGGCGGGAGCGCAGTTCATCGAATCGGGCGCCTACAGCAAAGTCTTGGTGATCGGTGCCGACAAAATGAGCAGCATCACCGACTACACTGACCGTAACACCTGCATCCTGTTCGGCGATGCCGGTGCGGCTGTCTTGCTCGAACCTTCGGACAATCCCGATGAAGGCATTCTTGACCACCGGCTGTACTGCGACGGCTCGGGGGGCGCATACCTCCATATGAAAGGAGGAGGAAGCCTTAATCCCCCTACACATGAGACCGTCGATAAACGAATGCATTACATCTATCAGGACGGCAAAGCGGTGTTCAAAGTCGCCGTCATCGGCATGGCGGAAGTATCAGCGGAGATCATGAAGCGGAATAACCTCACGGGCGATGATGTCGCCTGGCTTGTGCCGCACCAGGCGAATTTGCGCATCATTGATGCGACGGCGGAACGAATGGGAATCGACCGGTCGAAAGTGATGATCAACATCGACAAGTACGGGAACACGACCGCTGCAACCATTCCGCTGTGTCTTTCTGAGTGGTGGGAGCGGGGAGAATTGAGGCCCGGTCAAAACATCGTGCTCGCCAGCTTCGGTGCCGGCTACACGTGGGGTGCAGCGCTCGTGAAGTGGACACTCGAAAATCCGAAATCGTGACAGAGCGATGAGCAAGGTTGCCTTTGTGTTCCCCGGTCAGGGCTCTCAATACGTCGGGATGGGTAAGGATGTGTATGATGGAAGCGCCGAGGCGCGTGAGTTGTACCAGAAAGCCGATGAGCTACTCGGATTTTCGTTGAGCAAGCTCTGCTTCGAGGGTCCCGAGGACGAACTGCGGCAAACTAAGAATACACAGCCGGCGATCTTTCTCCAAAGCGTCATCTTGACAAGGCTGCTCAAGGGCAAACGCGCCGATATGGCGGCAGGACATTCGTTGGGCGAGTACTCCGCTCTGGTATACGCTGGAGCCCTTACGTTCGAAGACGGCTTACGACTTGTTCGCCTGCGGGGCGAGCTGATGCAGCAAGCGGGCATCGACCGGCCCGGAACGATGGCGGCGGTGATCGGTTTGGAGCCTTCTGCCATCAACGAGCTCTGTTCCGAAGCATCCGCGGCCGGAGTTGTACAGGTGGCGAATTTCAACTCCCCCGGTCAGGTGGTCATCTCCGGTTCCGTTGAAGGCGTATGCAAGGCGATGGACCTTGCGAAGCAACGAGGAGCGAAGCTGGTGAAAGAGTTGTCTGTCAGCGGCGCCTTTCATTCACCGCTGATGGAGTCAGCCAAGACAGGATTGTTGAAAGCCCTGGAGTCGACAAACATCAATGATGCAAGCGTGCCGGTGTATGCCAACGTGAGCGCCAGACCGGTCACCAAGCCGGATGAGATTCGCGAATTGCTCTATCGCCAATTGACCAGTCCTGTGCGATGGGAAGAATCGGTCATGGCAATGGCTGCGGATGGTGCGACGATCTTCGTCGAAATCGGTCCGGGTAAAGTGTTACAGGGGCTTATCAAGCGCATCGTGCCGTCGGCCACCACGCAGGGCATCGATAAATTGGCGGACCTTTCCAATTAGACTCTATGCCATCACTTCAGGATAAAGTGGCTCTCGTTACCGGAGGATCGCGAGGTATCGGCAGGGCGATTGCTCTTGCGCTTGCCTCGGAGGGGGCTCACGTTGCATTCACCTATCGCAGTGCAGGCCCGGCAGCGGCAGAGGTAGTGAAGCTGATACAGGAGAGAGGCCGGAAAGCCTCCGGCTTTCAATCGGATGCAAAACAATTCGAGGCTGCACAGCAGGTTGTTGACGCGGTCGTGAAGGAGTTTGGGCGGCTCGATATTCTCGTCAACAATGCCGGCATCACAAAGGACTCGCTTCTCATGCGCATGACGGAGCAGGATTGGGACGATGTGATCGACACCAATCTGAAAGGTGCGTTTGCCTTCAGTAAGGCCGTGTGCCGTCAGATGATGAGTCAGCGCGAGGGGAGGATCATCAACATCAGCTCCATTGCGGGGGTCATCGGCAATCCCGGCCAAACGAATTATGCGGCCTCGAAGGCCGGAATGATCGGCATGACAAAAACACTTGCAAAAGAGCTTGCTTCTCGCAACATTCAGGTCAATGCTGTTGCTCCGGGTTTCGTCGATACCGATATGACAGAGAAGCTGACACCGCAGCAGAAGGAAGCGTTAATGGCGATGATTCCGTTGAAGCGAACGGCGAAGCCGGAAGAGATTGCAAGCGTGGTGGTGTTTCTCGCCTCGGCGGCATCGAGTTATATGACGGGACAAGTTTTGTGTGTTGACGGCGGAATTGTGATGTAACAGAATCCACACTCACCCACAATCCTCTGAAAGGAGTATTCCCATGACAGATATCGAGAAGAAAGTAAAGGAAATCATCGTCTCCAAATTGGGGGTGGATGAAGGACAGATTACGCCCCAGGCCTCCTTCACCAACGATTTGGGCGCGGATTCTCTCGATACCGTCGAACTGGTAATGGAGTTTGAGAAAGCGTTCAACGTGCAAATTCCCGATGAGGATGCCGAGAAGATCTCCACCGTCGGCGATGCCATCAATTACCTGAAGTCAAAAATCTCCTAACTTGCGATTGCTTCATCTTGCAGGCGGAGGTCGGCAAGCGGCTTCCGTCGTTCATTCGCTCCTCAACGGGAGCTACAAGGAATCTGAGCCATGGCGTTCAATGGAAAGAAGCGGCGTGTTGTCGTGACGGGCATGGGAGCGGTAACCCCGCTCGGTCTGTCTGTTGCAGAATTCTGGGGAAATCTCCTCGCGGGAAAAAGTGGTGCGGGGCCCATCACCTATTTCGACACCAGCATCTACGATACGAAGTTTGCCTGCGAAGTGAAGGGATTTGATCCGTTGAAGTTCATGGATCGCAAGCTGGCGCAGCGCTGTGATCTGTTCACGCAGTTCGCTCTTGCAGCCGCCGACATGGCGATACGCGATGCGGCTCTGGCGCTGGAGAAAGAGAATCGTGAACGCATCGGCGTAGTCGTCGGCTCCGGCATCGGCGGCATGTGGACATACCATCATCAGATGGAAACGATGTGGGAAACGAAGGGGCCGCATCGCATCAGCCCCTTCTTCATACCGATGATGATCTCGGACATCGCTCCGGGTCGCATTTCGATGCGTTACGGCTTGAAGGGTCCGAACTATGCGACCACGTCCGCGTGCGCCACGGCGTCGCATGCGATCGGCGATGCATTCATCCTGATCCAGCGCGGCAACGCCGATGTGATGGTGACGGGCGGGGCCGAAGCGGCCATTTGTCCGATGGGGATCGGCGGCTTCAATGCGATGAAGGCTCTGTCGACGCGCAACGACGCTCCGGAGAAGGCCAGCCGTCCATTCGACAAAGATCGTGACGGTTTTGTCATGGGAGAGGGATCCGGTATTCTCATTCTCGAGGAGCTCGAGCACGCCGTCAGTCGAGGCGCGCGAATCTATGCGGAGCTTGCAGGTATCGGTTTCACGGCTGATGCCCATCACATAACGGAGCCGGCCCCCGGGGGCGAAGGGGCCGTTCGTTCGATGCGGACAGCCATTGAAGACGCAGGCATCGCTCCGACCGATGTCAGCTACATCAACACGCACGGCACGTCGACGCCGATCGGGGATAAAAGCGAAACGGCCGCCATCAAGACGGTTTTTGGAGAGCACGCAAAGAAACTCGCCGTCAATTCGACCAAGTCGATGATTGGTCATCTCCTCGGAGCGGCGGGAGCTGTGGAGGCAATCGCCACGGTTTTGTCTGTCAGCGAAAACAAAGTTCATCCAACAATCAATTATGAAACGCCCGATCCCGAGTGCGATTTGAATTACATTCCCAACACGTCTCAGATGTGGGATGTTCAGGCGGCGATCAGCAACACGTTCGGGTTCGGCGGCCATAACGCATCGCTTCTCTTTACGAAATATTCCGCCTAGTGCCTCTGCAAGGAAACCCGTTTGCATCAAAGGGGCACCGTGCGCGTTCCAATATCGAGGAATCTCAAAACCGTGCGGTTGATCATCTCGTCGGAGCGGCACGAGAAAAGCGGGCGCTGGGTGGTTTGGAGTGTTCCGTGTGTTAACCGGTCTTGGAAAACTGCTCAATCGCCTCTTTCCTTTTTTCTTCCGTCCCTCTCATTCCCGTCCGGATGTGCAGGCTTTTGTGTCTACCCTCGAGGGGGGCACGTTCGATTTCCGACGATTCGAGCGCATCGTCGGCTATCGTCCCGGCAATTGGAAACTCTTTTTCGAGGCGCTCCTGCATCGTTCGTACCTCCAGTACGTCAATGGATCGTGGCAATCGAATGAGCGGCTTGAATTTTTGGGTGACGCCGTCTTGAATTGTCTGGTCGCGGAGCATCTGTACGAAGCGCATCCCGAAATGGAAGAAGGGGAGTTAACCAAGGTTCGCTCGCGCCTTGTGAACCGAAAAACGCTTGCACAGCGCGCACGCGATCTTCAGCTTTCGGACTTTATGCTTTTGAGCTCCAGCGCCAGTCAGTCGCTCGAAGGAGGGTCGGAATCGATTCTCTCGGATGCGTTTGAAGCGCTGATCGGAGCTATCTATCTTGATGGCGGCATTGAACCCGCCCGCGCATTTGTGCGCCGGACATTGCTCTCCAATACCTCCGTTGTCCAAACGGCACTGCAGGATGACAATTACAAGAGCGCGCTGTTGGAATACTCGCAGGGTCGGGCATTAGGTGTGCCGCGCTACGCGGTGCTGCGCGAAGAGGGACCCGACCATGATCGACGTTATACCGTCGAAGTCTTTCTCGGTTCTGAAAGCTTCGGCATCGGCACAGGACGCAGCAAAAAAGATGCAGAACAGGCCGCAGCCGCCCGCGCCATCGAAAAAATCAACGCCCCATCTCTTGAACACGACACCTCCGAATCATGAAACACTCCATCTTCGATACAAACGGTTTCCACCATCGTCATCTCGGTCCTCGGGAACAGGATGTTCCTGAAATGCTTCGCGCTATCGGGGCCGATTCCCTCGATGAGCTGATCGATCAAACGGTTCCACAGTCAATTCGACTCAAAGGGGAGCTCGATCTCCCTGTAACGATGGGGGAGTATGAATTCCATCGTTTCCTCAAACAGGTGGCCAAGAAGAATAAGCTGCTGAAATCGTACATCGGCCAGGGATACTATGGCTGCATTACGCCGCCGGTGATTCAGCGGAATGTTTTCGAGAATCCGGGATGGTACACCCAATACACTCCGTATCAACCGGAGATTTCGCAGGGTCGGCTGGAAGCATTGATCAACTTCCAGACCATGGTTATCGATCTGACCGGCATGGAGGTAGCGAACGCCTCGCTGCTGGATGAAGGAACGGCGGCCGCAGAGGCAATGGCGATGGTGCATGGGATTGTCAACCGGGGTTCGAACGGCGCCGTAGCGCGAAAATTCTTCGTCTCGGAACGTGTTCTCCGCCAGACGCTTGATGTCGTACGGACGCGTGCGTTGCCTCTTGGTGTCGAAGTGGTGGTCGGCGACCATGCAACGATCGACTTCGATACCACCTTCTTCGGGGCACTCCTTCAATACCCTGCTGAGGATGGAGCCGTTCTGGATTACCGCTTGTTTGTCGAACGCGTCCATTCGGCCGGCGCTCTCGCCATCGTTGCAGCCGATCTGCTCAGTCTGGCCCTGCTCACACCCCCCGGTGAATTCGACGCAGATGTCGTCGTCGGCACCTCGCAGCGTTTCGGTGTTCCGATGGGTTATGGAGGACCGCACGCCGCGTTCTTTGCCACGCGTTCAGCATATATCCGTCACATGCCCGGACGCATTATCGGTGTTTCCATCGATGCGCATAACAATACGGCATATCGCATGACGCTTCAGACGCGCGAGCAGCACATCCGTCGCGAAAAAGCCACCTCCAATATCTGTACAGCTCAGGCCTTGCTGGCGATTATGGCCGGCTTCTACGGCGTGTATCATGGTCCGGATGGAATCCGCCAGATTGCCACGCGAGTGCATCTTCTTACAAAAGCCCTCGAAGCAGAGCTGAAAGCGTTCGGTTACCAACAACAGAACGAGGTCTATTTCGACACGCTGAAGGTGAAAAGTGAGTCGTCGGTCATCGCTCGTGTGCTCCAGTTGGCACGGGAGGCAGGATACAATTTGCGATCCATCGACCAACATCACTTCGGTATTTCGCTGGACGAGACGACGACGGTGGAGGATCTTGCCGAACTGCGCACGGTGCTCGCCAGAGCGAAGGGAATTGCCGCAACGCCGGTGGATTTGCGCGCGAAGTACGAAAACCTGAGTCCGGCGTATCCCGAAGTGTTCGGGCGTCGCTCTCCCTATATGCAGCATCCCGTTTTTAATTCGTACCACTCCGAGTCCGAGATGATGCGGTATATCAAACGTCTCGAAAACCGCGATCTCTCACTTGCACATTCGATGATTCCGCTTGGTTCCTGCACCATGAAGCTCAACGCCGCAGTGGAACTGATGCCGGTGTCATGGCGCGAGTTCGCCTACCTGCATCCCTTTGTCCCTCTGGATCAGGCAGAGGGCTACCTGCAAATCTTCGAAGAGCTTGAACGATGGCTCTGCACCATCACGGGCTTCGCGGCATGCTCGCTTCAACCGAACTCCGGCGCTCAAGGTGAGTTTACCGGTCTGATGGTGATCCGCGCGTATCACGCCGATCACGGACAGGCACAGCGCAATGTAGCGCTCATTCCCTCTTCCGCACACGGAACAAATCCCGCAAGTGCCGTGATGGCGGGGATGAAAGTGGTTGTCGTCAACTGCGACGATCAGGGCAACATCGATGTCGATGATCTTCGCGCGAAGGCCCATGCCTATCGAGAAACACTTGCCGCGCTCATGGTCACCTATCCTTCCACACACGGTGTGTATGAAGAACGGATCAAGGAAATCTGTTCCATCGTGCACGAACATGGTGGTCTTGTGTATATGGACGGCGCGAATATGAACGCGCAGGTTGGATTGACAAGTCCCGCCCTCATCGGCGCGGATGTCTGCCATATCAATCTCCACAAGACCTTCGCCATTCCGCATGGCGGTGGAGGTCCCGGCATGGGGCCGATCTGTGTCACGAAGGAGCTGGCACCATACCTCCCCGGACATCCGCTTGTGAAAACGGGAGGGGAAAAGGCGATCCACGCCGTTGCTTCCGCTCCCTGGGGGAGCTCGAGCATCCTCGTCATTTCGTACGCCTACATTCGGTTGCTGGGAGCTCAAGGTGTCACGGACGCTACGCGCTACGCCATTCTGAACGCGAACTATCTCAAGGCCCGGCTGGAGAAGCACTATGCTGTGCTCTATCAGGGGAAGAACGGGCGCGTTGCCCACGAGTTTATTCTGAACACCAGAGAATTCAAACAATCGGCCGGCATCGAGGTGGAAGACATCGCGAAACGTCTGATGGACTACGGCTTCCATGCCCCTACCGTTTCGTTTCCTGTCGCCGGAACGCTTATGATTGAACCGACGGAGAGTGAGTCGAAAGCTGAGCTCGACCGTTTCGCGGACGCCCTCATCGCGATCAGAGCGGAGATACAGGAGGTCATTGATGGCGTTGCGGATCCGAACGACAACGTTCTCAAAAACGCTCCGCATACAGCCGCACACGTTACCGCTGATGAATGGACCCATCCCTATTCCCGATCCAAAGCGGGTTTTCCGCTGCCGTACGTTCGTTCACAGAAATTCTGGCCGGCAGTAGGAAGGATCAACAGCACCTACGGCGACCGGAACATTATGTGCTCGTGTCCTCCGGTCGAAGAGTACGCCGCATCGCTTGCGTAGGAAGAAGAGGACGAACGCATGACAATGGATGAGGTCCTAAAGAAAGTCTTGGCGGAATCAAAGACGATCGCAATCGTTGGTGCATCCCCCAAGCCGTGGCGGGATAGTGGACGGATTGCCCAATTCCTCCAGCGACATGGCTATACCATCTTCCCCGTCAATCCGTTGTATGAGGAAGTGTTCGGGATGAAGTGTTACCCCGATCTTCGTTCGATTCCCGCGCGGGTCGACATCGTTGATATTTTTCGGAATCCCGAATTCGTCCTCCCGATTGTCGAAGAAGCAATTCAGATTGGGGCCAAGACGATTTGGATGCAGTTGGGGGTTGTGAATGAAGATGCGGCCCGGCTTGCGCGAGAGGCGGGCTTAAACGTCATTATGGACCGCTGCATCGCCGTAGAACACCGGCATGTTATGGCACACTGATCGAGTGGACAGGCTTGTGAATGTTGATTGAATGAGACCTCCCGTTCTGTTGACTTCAGCCAGGGAATGAATGCTGTTGAGCTATGGGATTGATACACTCTCTTTGTGTCCTTCGCGTCGAAGCGGTTTTCTTTTGGTGAGCAGTTACCTTACTCAATGAAATTCTTCCGCACCACATTCTTCTTCCTGTTCCTCTTACCGGTCGCCGGTCTTCAGGCCGAAGATGGCAAAGACACCGTTCTGACGGTGAAGAACATCGTCGTCATCGGAAATGAGCGGACGAAGGAACATGTGATCTTGCGGGAGATGTCGTTGAACGTGGGCGACACGATTACCTCTACCTCTATCGAATACGACAGAAACCGTATCTACAATCTTCAATTGTTCAACCGAGTCGATATCGACTACACAGTTGAAGGGAGAGAGGCGACGGTCTTTGTGAGAGTGTGGGAGCGATGGTACATCTTTCCCATACCGATTCTCGGTTTTAAATACCGCGACACAAAAAAACTCTATTACGGACTAGGGTTCGTTCACAATAATTTCAGAGGTCGAAACGAAAAGCTGATGGCCTCGTTTGCCCTTGGCTTTGATCGGTGGGTGAGCGTGATGTATCAAAATCCGAAGCTGACGGAGAACGACGATATCTTTTTCCGAATCGCCGCATCCCTCAGTCGCGTGCAGAACCAGAATGTTTCTCAAGGACTCTACAATCAGTCGGTGGCGGGAGTGGAGGCGACATTCGGAAAACGGTACGGTCTTCACCACAGCCTCCTCGGCCTGGTTGGGTATCGCAAATGGAGTGTGACAAATCCGGCGCCGGGACGGACTGCTTCTGCAACCGGTGTGGATGAGTTTGTAACGATCGGTGGGCGATATACCTATGATGCGCGCGACCTGCGAGAATATGCTGCGGATGGGAGCTTCGTCTCTTTCCATGCGACGAAGCTCGGCGTGGGGGAGTCGTCGGTCGATCTCGTTCGAGTCGGTTATGATGTGCGACACTTTCAACCTCTCGGCCTGGCAGATGCGTCGCTCGGCGTTCGAATGTTTGGATCCTTCACCATGGGCGGCATTGTCCCCTCATATCTGTTCGCGTACTTCGGGTACGACGAGAGGATTCGAGGGCATTTCAAAAGCGTGATGGAGGGGGAACAGGTGTTGGGTCAGAGCGTTGAGCTGCGCGTTCCGCTCTTGGCACCGCGGTATTTCGTGATGAACAATCTTCCCGTCCCGGCCGGGTTCCGCGTCTGGAGGTTTGGAGTGTCGTTGGGGGTCTTCGCCGATGCGGGACGCATCTGGTTCCGTGAACAAGGGATGGGAAGCCAACCGTGGGTGGGAGGAGTGGGGGGAGGTCTTCACTTTCTCTTACCCTACAGTGTCGTTGTGCGGACGGAGTACGCCGTGAATCGAAACGGCGATGGTGAATTCGTTCTTGATTTTGGGGCGTCGTTCTAAATGGAATGTTTCTATGCTGACCCCGCGGACATCCACGGTGCGATGCTCCTGCTCAAAGGTGACGAGCAGAAGCATCTGACGCGCGTTCTGCGCAAACGCATTGGCGATCACGTGCTCGTAACCGACGGGAACGATCGGTTGTTCGAGGTGGTGATCCGAAGTCTGGATGGTACGCACGCTGTCTGTGAGATCCTCGATGTGCAGGAACGGGTGAACGAGCCGAAAGTCGATGTAACATTGGCCGTTTCATTATTGAAGAACCCGGCACGACTGGATTTTCTTGTGGAGAAGGCGACCGAGCTTGGCGTGCGGTCGATCATCCCGATGCGAAGTGAGCGAACCATCCCCCAGCACGAAAAGCATGTGCGTTTGGAGAAGATCGCGCTGGCAGCTATGAAACAATGTGGCCGATCCCATCTCCCAAAGGTTCACCTGCTTTCCACCTTTGAAACCGTGGTGGAGCACGCGGCAGAATTCGATTTGCGACTGATTCCCCACGAGAAGACGGAACAATCGCAGTTCATCGGGGCTGTGATGAAGCATCATCCCGACGTGCGAACAGTATTGGTGGTGATTGGACCGGAGGGAGGATTTACGGACGATGAGTTGAGTCGTGCTGCGATATGCGGGTTCATCCCGCTTTCGCTTGGACCAAGGAGACTTCGTTCCGAAACCGCTGCTCTTTCAGCACTAAGCTGGGTGGTGGGAGGGTGGTGAGGGGGGTATTGGAGTACGGAAGTAGAAAGTAGGAAGTATGTGAGTAGGAAGACTTTTTTCAGTAGGCATAAGAGCAAAGTGCAGTTTGCAGACGGCAGATGGAAGAGGGCAAACACAGGCAATCTTTCGAACCCAGAGGGTTTCCCTTGCCAGCGGTCGGTTTCAACCGACGGTTGTGCAGATCGGGCGATAGAACACAACCTGTTACACGCTTTCGATTTGGAACCGGTTCTTGGTGAAGAATTCAAATTGAAAAACGACTGAGTATATGAAGATCATCATTGTTGGTGCGGGAGAGGTCGGCTTTCATCTCGCGAAAATTTTGTCGCAGGAAAAACATGACATCATCGTGATCGACAAAAGCGAGGAACGCCTTGCTCGCGTAACCGATGCGCTTGACGCGTTGACCATCGAGGGGAGCGGCAGTCGGGTAGGGACGCTGCAGAAAGCCGGAGCCCCCAGCGCGGACATGCTCATCGCCGTCACGTCCATCGACGAAGTCAATCTCACCGCGTGTTTGCTTGCTCATAAGTTGGGAGCGCGCAAGAAGATCATCCGCGTGAACGATCCCGAATTTCTCTTTTCAGAAGGTCCCCTCAGCCCGAAAGACTTCGGCATCGACCTCGTGATCTATCCGGAAGGTCTTGCCGCGCAGGAAATTGTGCGCCTGATTCGTCGTTCTGCGGCAACGGACGTGCTTGAGTTCGCCGAGGGGCGCATTCAATTGATTGGCATCAAAATTGACCAGAACAGTCCCTTGATCAACCGCACCTTGCGCGAGATCGTGAAGGACTATGAGGAAGTACCGTTCCGCGCGGTGGCAATTCATCGGGGATTCCGCACCATTATCCCGTCGGCGGAGGAAGTCTTTAAGAAGGGCGACCAGGCGTTCGTTGTCGCGAAGGCTCAATACGTTCAGGAAATGTTGAAGCTGGCAGGGAAAGACACGGAGAAGTTTGAAAAGATCATCATCCTCGGAGGCGGAAGGATCGGTCAGCACGTGGCGGAAGAATTGGAAGGGGAGATCTCCGTCAAGTTGATCGAATCGGATCGAGAAGCCTCCATCCGTCTGGCGGATGTATTGAAGAAGACGATGGTAATTCAGGGCGAGGGGAAAGACATCGACTTGCTTGCCGCCGAAGGCATCATGGACATGGATGCCTATGTGGCGGTGACGCGGGATGAAGAGGATAACATCATCTCCTGTCTGATGGCGAAACATCTCGGCGTCAAGAAGACGATCGCGCACGTGGAAAAATCGGACTACGTGCCGTTGGCTAATACCATCGGTATCGATGCACTTATCAACAAGAAGCTTTCCGCCGCCACGGCGATCCTGAAGTTTGTACGGAAGGGCGAAATCGTCTCCGTTGCAACGCTCCACGGCGTCGATGCGGAGGTGATCGAGATGGTAGCTCAGAAGGGATCGAGCGTCACGAAGCGACCACTCAAGGATCTCAAATTCCCTGAAGGGGCCATCATCGGCTGCGTAATTCGAAATGGAAGCGTAACAATCCCTGTCGGAACGACGCGCATCCAGCCGCACGATCGCGTGGTGGTCTTCACGCTTCCCAAGGCGATCAAGGACGTGGAAAAATTTTTCAGCTGACCCTCGCATGCGCCCTCGTCTTATCCTGACGGTTCTCGGCTTTCTTCTCTTTGCCGTCGGTTGTGCCATGATGACGGCATATCCCGTTGCTCTGCATTTCGGGGGACGGGACGCATCGCCGCTCCTCTTCTCTTCCATTCTCACGATCGTTGTCGGTTTGAGCTTCTGGCGAGGTTTTCGAAGTCAGGAGGAGAATGAACTTCGCGTGCGCGAAGGATTTGCCATCGTGACGCTCGGATGGGTCATCGTTCCTCTCTTCGGTTCGTTGCCGTTTCTTCTCTCCGGTGCCATCCCCTCGTTTACCGACGCCTACTTCGAAACCATCTCCGGCTTCACGACAACGGGGGCTTCGATCTTGAGGGACGTTGAAGTCCTCTCCCACGGCTTGCTCTATTGGCGCTCGCTGACACATTGGATAGGCGGCATGGGGATCATCGTCCTGTCTCTGGCCGTACTTCCCCTGTTGGGCATCGGAGGAATGCAGTTGTTCAAAGCGGAGGTTGCGGGACCGACGAAAGACAAGATCACCCCGCGCGTGGCAGAAACTGCTCGACTCCTATGGGGGGTCTACGTTCTCTTTACAGTCACTCAAATCGTCCTGTTGATGGCTGGGGAAATGCCGCTCTTCGATGCGGTCTGTCATTCCTTTGCGACGATTTCGACGGGAGGATTTTCTACGAAGAATGCCAGCATAGGCTATTACAATTCGGTGTACATCGACTGTGTGGTGATGCTCTTTATGTTCATCGGAGGCACCAATTTCTCCCTGCATCTCGCGGCGCTCAAAGGGAGTATCGGAAGTTACCTGCGGGATGCGGAGTTCAATTTTTTTCTCGTCAGTTTTGTGATTGCCACGGTTCTCATCACGCTCTTCATTGCAGAAGATTCATTCGGTGGGGAGCTCGGAACGGCATTACGTTTTGCCGCCTTCAACACGATGTCGGTGATGTCGTGCACGGGATTCGCAACAGCCGATTTCGCACTCTGGGCTCCGCTGGCGCAGATCGTGCTCTTCTTTCTGATGTTCCCCGGTGCCTGTGCGGGTTCCACAGGCGGCGGTCTAAAGAACCTGCGCGTGTTGATCCTGCTGCGGACCGCAATGAATGAACTGAAGAAGATCGCTCATCCGAAAGTGGTTGTGAATGTCCGTGTGGGGGATAAGACGATCGACCAGGATATTCTGTTCACGATCGCCGGTTTTATTATTCTCTATCTCGTAACGTTCTCGACTTCTTCCATCATTTTGACGGCGACGGGGCTTGACATTGTCACAGCGATGAGTTCCGTTGCCAGTGCATTGGCCAACATCGGCCCGGGGCTCGGGACGGTGGGTCCCGTTTCCAACTTTGCTCACCTCACCGATCTTGCCAAATGGGTGCTGAGCGCGTGCATGCTGCTCGGCCGTCTCGAAATCTATACCGTTCTCGTCCTCTTTAGTTCAGCGTTTTGGAAGAAATAAAAGCAAGACGAAGGTTTCCTTCCTCATCGAAAGAAACCTTCAACCCGGCTCACGGGAATCAACCTCGCAGCAGCTTTTCCGCTGCTGCCTTGAGACTGCTCCGGGGATAGCGGCTGAGCAGTTGCTGCAGTGATGCGCGAGCAAGAGCTGCGTTCCCCCGCAAACGATATGCTTC
>JBGFRO010000038.1:0-55246 GCA_041695085.1 Bacteroidota bacterium
TCATTTTCCCCCGGCGGGATGAGAGAATTGGTAATATCTGGCGGGAATCCACGTGCATCGTTCATGGTATTGATACCCCATCCGGCCGAATTGTTGACGATGTAGCGAACCTCTTGATTGATCGAGTAACGAAATTGCCAATAGAACATCAGACCGGTCAGCGCCTTTGCCTGAAGGCCGATTCTGGGGTTTCCGGTGTTCGTGAAGGTGAGTTCGAATATGTGATAGTTATCGTGATGTTGCTGACTGGAAGCATAGATCTTTCGCTCCACGGTGAGACCGATAGAGGTGTTGACCTTGGTGATCAGCATTCGGTCGGTCATCAGCGTTTGATCGATCGCGGTCAATTCCTCCGGATTCTTGAATGAAGGATTACCGTCTACAATCACGCGCGGAGGTTCGAACTGGGCAAAAAGATCGTGCCGTTCCGGGAAGAACTCGTGGTCGCCCTCCACCCGCGGTCCTACGTGGACAACCTTAAACGGATAGGTCGTTCCGCGTTCATCGGTGAAGTTGGTGGTGCCGATCCAGAAGCCCTTGGCCGCTTGGATATCCTGGTAGTCATACTGGGCAGGCCATTGCAAGCCATACTGCTGGCGGCGGACATTGCCGTGTTCAATCTCTCCCCCTTTCTCCGAGAACCAGTTGTGAAGCGTTCCCACCTGCAGCCACTTTGTTTGTCCCTGCGAACGGGCATGCTGAGGGGCGACGGCGATCAGGAGTGCGGTCGCGAGGATTGGAATGATGGAAAAATTGCGTTGTGCGAGTCTCATCTTCTTTCCTTTATGCGAATCGAAACACAGAATCTGAGTTCAAACTCAAATATCAAATGACAGCCTAATGCCGAAGAAGACGTTACGTGGATTCAAGAAGTTGAACCAATCCTGGTTCGGCATATCGATGTACGCCTTGTCTTTCAACACGCGATCAACTTCTCCTTGATCGGCTTGCTGCCACGTGTTGTTCACCCAGCGATAGTACTTACCGGAGGCCTCTTCGTAGTAGATGGGCCGCGTGTGGGGCGTACTGACGGCGGACAACATCCGCGTATGGACCATCGGCTGAAAAACGACACCCGCCTTGCGGTAATCCCCCGGCCGGTCATCGCCTGGAATGTTGCCGTAGTATTGATTGAACTCCCTTGGGAGGTGGAGCGATTTCAGGTAATTTTCATAGTCGGTATTGTCAACAAAACCGTAGGTCGTCAGTTGCTTGAGGTTGAGAACGTTCGACACATCCATGAAGAGTTGGATGTTGGTATTGCCGAAGAGGCGGAAGTTCTTGCTCAGTCTGATATCCATTCCATACTGATCACGCCACTGGATGTTGTTCTGGACGCCGGGTACCGATCCGCCGCCCACCCACGTGAAGTAGAAGCCGGAGCTCCAGGAAGCGAGGATGTTCAAGCGGAGATCTCCGACCCAGTTGATACCGAAGAGGCGGGGTCCGTAATTTTCCGGCGTGAAGATGTCAACGTTCGCGCGGGCGTACGGTTGCGGGATGGGTTTGAATTGTTGCGGGTTGGTGCGTTCATAGTTTCTCTGATCGACCGGATTTTGATAATACCGAGCCCAACCGAACGCGCCACTAGTTGATACCATGTAGGTATAGTTAAGAAATCCCTGCACCCAACTGCCGCGGTTCTTGGTGAGCGTGATCTCAAATCCGCGTATGTCTTCATACGATGTGTTCGTCGTAACGAAATAGTTGGGGACATTATTGTAGCCGATGTAGTTTACCAATCGGGATTGGTCGCTGATGTTCTTGTAATATGCAGCACCACGCAGAAGGAACATGTCGAACAGGTTGTGCTCGTAGCCAAGTTCATACGCGACGGTTTTTTCGAGCGGTAAATTGGGGTCAGCGAGGCGCACAATGTCGCCGCTCGCCGTCTCGTGGCGCACAAGGTAGAGGTTTTCGGGTGTCGGAAGGGCGCGGAAGTGTCCGTAGTTGAAGTAGAGCTTCGCGTTCTCCGTGATGGGGAACGCAACGTTCAAACGAGGCATCAGGGTGAAAATCTTCTTCGTTGGTTCCTTTTGGAGCAGCGTGTCAATCCCGTAAGAAATTGAGCCGCGGAAGAGCTTCGTGTATGGATCATACACGTACCAATCGCCTCCCGCGTGTGAGAGGGCAGCGCGGATTCCTGCATCTAGGATCATCCCCTCAAACTCCAGCTTGTCCTTCACATACGCCTCAACACGGCGTGGATACGTTTGCCATTTCGAAATGGATCGGCCAGACGGGAGCACGACATCCACTGAGCCATAGTTCACGGCATTATCCGTGTAGGCAAGCTCGATGCCCCCTTTCACTTCGTTGTATCGGTCGAGCTGACTCACGATGTCGAATTTGATGGTATAAGATGTCACCCGGCTGCTGTCGCGTGCGTTGCTCATGCCGATCGCCATGCGCATGCCGTCGATACCGGTGGTGGAGTAGTTTCCCGGATTGCCGAAGAAACCGAACGGCGCCTCGTCCAGATAGTAGTTGTTCCCGAACTTGTATACACGCGACGTATCGCGGGTTCTGCCGGGATTCGTGCTATAGCGCGAAGAGAAACGCTGCGCAACGACTTCATAGAATGTTGTCGGGTTGAGGACGTGAGTGAACTTCGCACCGACCACGTTCCGATCGACGCTATTTGGAGCCCAATAATCGTATGTAAAGAGTCGCGTGTCAATGAAACTGACTCGGTTCATGGCGGCGCCGATCGATGCAGGACTGGTGAAGCTGCCATACACACCAGTTTGGTTGCGGTCGACCGCTTCGTTGCGACCCAACGTCCCCTCAATCATCAGCTTCATTCCCTGAGCGATGTCGGAAGTGATTTTCACGGAGCCGCTGTAGTCGGTCACACCATCACGGGAAAGCGGTATGGCATATTGCGTGTTGGTGTACCGGAACGATGCGAAGAAACGCAACCTGCCAAGTTGATCACTCACCATGGGAAATGGCCCACCCAATCCAACGTCAAAATCGACATCCGGCTTAGTGATGTCGAACGATTTTCGGTGCTGCCAGAGAAAGACACGCCGTGCTGCTTCCGGGGTGAGGTCGTCGTTCGGGTCATCGTTCGCGACAAGCTTTTGAGAGACCGCATTCCATCCTTCGAATGGACGATACTGCGCCTGCGTCCATGGGTCCCATTTGCCGTTCGTCGTTCCTGTCCAACAAACATCTTCATCGAGAAATGGTCTAATCCAGTACGAATCGAACTCATTTGGTTTCATGCCGAAGTATTTCTTCGTCGGCGGACTCAAGCGTAGGATGGCGCCGACATTGTATTTCACGGGGCTACCTTCTTTTGTCACGACGTTCACAAGTCCTGAACGGATCTGCCCGTATTCGGCGCTGAAGCCTCCGGTTTGAATCTGGAAATCTTGCACCGCCAGAAGACTAATTCCGGTGTACGGCGTGTTATCACGCTCATCGCGAAACGTGATACCGTTGACAACAAATGCCGTTTGATTTGGATCGCCACCGCGGACGGTAAGTCCTTGAATGCCGGCCTGCAATCCGATGACGCTGGACACCTGTGTGATAGGAAGATTTTCCACCTCGCGGACTGAGATATTTGCGCGACTGGCAGCGACATCGCGTTCAACGATGGGTCGCGTGGCAACGACGACGACCTCTTCCGTCTGAAGAACGGTTTCAGTGAGCGTGATGTTGAGCGTTGTGGTCTGGTTGATCGACACGCGTACATCCACGATCGTCGCAGGTGCGTACCCGACCATTGAAGCCTTGACGGTATAGGTGCCGGGCGGAATGTTCAAGATCGTGTAGAAACCGTCGACGTCGGCGGAACCTCCGATCATCGTGCCTTCTACGATCACATTCGCACCCACCAACGGTTCACGCGTGCGCGCATCGACAACCTGTCCGGCGATCTTACCCGTTTGCGCAAACACGTACATTGATATCGCGAGAATGAGTGACAGGACGCCTAACACATACTTCATGAGAAATCTCCTGACGATGGAACAAACGATGGGGGAGAAGGGTGGAACCGGAAGAGAAAGAAGAGAAATGAACTGCTGCAGCATGAGATCCACGCCTGCCAGTCATTGAGGGATAAATGAACTCGTTAAAAATATCAACAATCTTCGGATTGTTGTCAAGGAATTTCCTTCCTCCCCAACAATGCATCACCCGTGAGTGAGCACGCGAAAAAGTGGAAGTAGTTTAACGCGATCAGAATCGGATTTACGGCCCGGCCTTGAGCTCTCTCAGAAATCGGAATAGAGAACAGCGTGATGGAGAACCATCGGCGAGTGAATGCAAAGTTACCGTAACTTTAATGCCTGCGTGTGGTATGTCGTCAACACTTGAGGCAGGGATTGAACGGTTGTGTTCTAATGTTCAAAAGACAATCCGTTGAGATCAGTTTTTTCGGTGTAAATCCGCGCCTACGTGCTGAAGTACTTCGGCTGGCAGAAGCAGGCCATTCAGACCGCTCAACTTGAGTAGTGAGGTTCAGGAGGTTGGTGCACGGTTCGATGAACTGAGGACTTGAAGAAATCCACTGATTGGCTCCTCAGTTTGCTCCTGGCGACCTTCAACTCACTATTTTGAAAGAGGGAACGATGGATGGTCGGATTGACAGATGCGGATGCAAATCAGAAGGAGGATCGCCCGTCTTGGAGGGTCTCTTCATAGATACGTTTGTACTCTTTGATCCCCTCGAACAGCGCTTCGGCAATTTTCTGTTGCCCTTCTTTGCTTCGTAGCATTCGCTCCTCTTGCCGATTCGAGAGATAGCCGGTCTCGACCAAAACGTTCGGCATCGAGGCGCCGACAAGGACGTAGAATCCTGCCTGCTTCACACCGCTGTTTTTGATCTTAAGATGTTTCGACATGGTTTCCGCCGCGATCTCCGCGAAACGCTCGCTGTAGCGTACGAACGCACTTTGGCGCATCGCAACGAGGATGAAGTTTTCCTCCGTCAGTTCTTTATACCGCTGTTCGTATCCTTCTTCAAGCTGAATGACGGAGTTCTCTCGTTCCGCAATTCTGATGGCGCTTTCGGTTTTCCCAGGTCGCAACAGATAGATCTCAAATCCGTTCGCAGATGAGGGCTTGCGGTCGGTTGAGTTGCAGTGGATGCTGATGAAGAGTTTTCCATCGGCCTCATTGGCTATTTGCGTTCGTCGATAGAGTTCCACAAAACGGTCGTCTTTTCTTGTGTAGACGACCTTCACATCCTTAAGGTGTTTCTCAATCAGCGCGCCGAGCTTTAACGCTATCGCAAGCGTTACGTCCTTTTCTTTTGTTTTCCCGACCCCAATGGTGCCGGGATCTTTGCCTCCATGTCCTGCATCGATCACGATGACATCGAGTTTCTGGCGGATGCGCTCCCGGTCCAGGCGTTCCCGGATGGCTTCCTGTCTTCGTCGTTCCAGCTCCTCCTTTTCAACCTCCGCCTTCGTATGGAGGGCAATAAGGAGGTGGTTTGTGCCCTCTTCGACAAGAGGTTCTGCCCTTGCAATTTCTTTTGCGAGACGGAACGTCAACTGAATAGACGTGGGGGACTGAAATGTCAAGATTTGCCGAATGATGCCCCCCGTGTTCATACGCTTCAAGGCGGCTGTATCTGCGGTAGCATTGGTAACCGTGACGAAAAGCCAGCCATCGTCCTGTTTAAAAAGTGCTTCGTATTCGGTCAGTTTGCGTGTTGTTTTGAGCGTCAGAAGATAGCCATTGAGGCGCGGCTCGAGTTCAGCTCCAACGATGTCATACGCAGGCTTCGAAGCAGGAGGAGCGTCCGAGTAGGAGAGTGAGCGGCTGGTAAGTTCCCAACGGATGGATTGGCCGGAAAAACGCTCCACAACCTCAAAGAATTGCTGTGCCGGAACGTAGTAAAGACTATCAACAAAGCGGACGCGCAGAGGCAGCTGGACGACCGAGGATGCGTTCGTTGCTACTTCCGTAAGAACGAGAAAAGGATTTTCCGCTGTGACCTTGATGCGATGTTGCGGAAGACGAAGTTCTAACTTCATGCGTTCGCGACTGATAGCGAACGGGAGATTGAACAGCGCTGCGAAGTCGCTTGATGAAACGAAAAGAGCTCCATTCACATCGAGCGCCCGTAGATACGAAGGGGGACGATCCGGGTAATTGATGCGGATGGTGATCTTTTCCGAAGATGCCGCGGAGAAGGCGAGAAGAGCAAGACACAAGAAGGAAAGGAGAGAGGTCCTCAAACGCTGAATCGTCATCTACCTGTAATTCACAAACTGCATGGCGAATGAAAGATCCGCCTGCCTCAAGAGCTGTATGACAGTCTGGAGGTCGTCCTTGCTCTTGCCGCTAACGCGGACCTGGTCATCCATGATCTGTGCCTGAACTTTCAGCTTGGCATCTTTAATGAGCTTCACGATCGTTTTGGCATCTTCTTTGTCAATGCCGACTTGAAGTTTGATAACCTGACGGACCGTTCCGCCGGCGGCCGGTTCGATGGAGCCGTAGCGCAGTGCCTTTAGAGAGACGCCGCGCTTCACCAACTTCGATTGGACGATATCCACGACGCTCTTTAATTTGAAATCGTCGTCCGAAATAAGCGTGATGGTCTTTTCTTTCTGATTCAGCTCGATGGAGGATTTGGAATCTTTGAAGTCGTACCGCTGGGAGATTTCTTTGCGGGCTTGGTTGAGAGCGTTGTCCACCTCTTGCAAGTCTACGTCGGAGACGATGTCGAAGGAGTTCTGCTGCGCCATAAGCTCAATTAATGATCTCGATAATGTTGCGGCGTTCGTTAATGCGAATGCGGACCCGGATCGAATCGTCACCTGAGACGATCTTTCCAACTCCCACAATCACACACTCGTCTTCCGTGGCGCTTTCGAGATAATAACGGCCGTTGGCGTTTTCCGTCATGCTCGACAACGCTCCGAGCGTCAGGCCGGCAAAGCTGCGGTTGCCGCCTCCGGAAGTGGAGGGTCGGTTGTAGTACGCGCGGGCACGCTGCGCAAAGAACCCGAGATCATTGATGATCGCGTTCCGGGTCGACTCGACCGCGTTGGCTTGAAACATTGTTACCCCCACCGCAATCGCGATACCGACCAAAAGAACTCCTAACACGACCAAGAGCAATTGCATCTGGCCCATGCGATCTATCCTTTAAGGATGTTGTACATTTGACTTACACGTCCTCCGTCGTCTCCCACGACTCGCGAACGTGCAGGTTTCGTCGCTCCAACTCCTGAAGAAACGGTTCTAACGGCACACATACCTCGGGGGGAGCGACTCCCCGGACAGCGATCGTTCCTCGCACCACAAGTTGCGCGATGATCGACGTCGGGAACGAGGTCGTACGCATCATCGCTGTAATATTGTTATTCTCATCACAAAAATCAATCAACTCATACCGCAGGGTTCTGAAGGCTCCACCCCGACGTCCGCGTAACTCTACTCTCACCACCACAATATCCTTGCCATCAAACGTCAGCTTCCGACGTAACAGTTCGTAGAAAAACTCTTTTGCAGTGAGAAGATTCGAACCGACCGCAATCGGTTCGTTTGAAGCAAAACCGAGGTCAAGCAATGTCTGGAATCGTTCGCAGTGTCCGGGATAGCGAAGTGTCTTGTAGTCCAACTCTTTCACACGACCTTCGAACATGGAGGGGAGTGTGGAGGCACCACCGGAGGTGTGGAATGCCTCGAGTGTACCAAGCGGAGGCGGGAAATCGAGTGTTTCAATCTCAGTCAACGTATCGATCTGAGTCACTTTCCCTTCACGCAGGACAGTCGACTTTCCTGTATACTCGTTGATGAGACCCTCGATGGAGAACACCAACTGGTAATTGAACGGCGGCTGCGGATGCTGAGGGAGCCCACCGACTCGGATTTTGATGCTCTCGACTTCATCAAACTTCTCCGCGCCGCGAGCAGCAAGGACATTCGCAAGTCCGGGGGCAAGGCCGCAATTCGGCACGACGAGAATACCTGCCTCCCGAGCTTCATGGTCGAGCGAAAGCTGGTTGCGAACGACCTCATCATTTCCGCCGAGGTCAAAAAAGTGCACGCGCGCATCGATGGCAGCTTTGGTCAGGATATGATTGTAACGAAACGACACCGCCCCAATCACCGCATCGTGTTGCTTCATCAAATCGACAACGGTATCGATCGCGTGAACGTCGAGGTGTGCAGGTTGAGCTTGCGGCCGGTCGACAAAACGCGCGACCTCCTCGGCTCGCAGCAGGTCAATGTCGGCGATGGTGACCCGTGCCACACCGCGAGACCGGCCGAGGTCCCAGGCGAGAGCTTTGCCCATCATGCCGGCGCCGAGGACAAGAAACTTCATTTCGGAATTCATGGGAATCAGCGTGATGGTGTTTGAGAACCCATCTTGACTCACTTTTACTTTCTCATTTCACCAGTTTCTATACTCCAGAAGAGCAGATCGAGTTCATCGATGGGAATGCCGATGCGCGTTGAGAAATTTCCGAACCGTCGCTCGATCAAAAGGTACTTTTTTCTTGTGAGAGATGTGGGGATAGCCCGGATGACACCGAATCGTTTCAGGTTTCTCAGGATGTGCCGGTCGAGAATCGCAAGCCCCTCGTTTCGCCCGATATTTCTCAGGAAGTGAGTTGCTTCTTTATACCCAAGCCCTTTCACGTTTCGCACCAACCATTCACGGACTTCCACTGCGGAGGAACCATTCGTCACTGCATAAAGAATCTGCTCGAACTGCTCCTTTGCCGCGAGCAAGTGCTTCGCTTTGGTGCGGTGAAAACGAATGTACGACCGTCGGTCTGCCAGAAACGGTTCCGGATCGAGAGGCTCAGCGTGGAAGAGATTGTCGCGCAATCGGTTCACCACACGCTCAGCGTTCTCTGCGCTTGTTTGTGGGGTCAGTAAACAATAGAGGAGTTCGTAGAAGTACTCACCGTGAGAGACCTGCCGGAATTCATCGAGCCGACGACGAATCGCCTTGCGCCGTTCTCGATGCAAACTCAGCAATTCTATCTCTTTGACCTGACGGTTCTGTTGCATACGCTCTCAATCGGGTAATGTCAGGAACACAACCCCCTTTCTCTTTCGGGTTGCGAGCAAACCATCCCGTTCCAAGCCCCGTATCAAACCCCCCAACCAGGTTTCGTCCTTCGTTGTGTAATTCGTCTTGACTGCGCGGGCGATTGTTGAAACCGACACTCCACGTCCGTTCGTTCGATGTCGAAGATATTCGATGATCCTCCCCCGGTAGATGCGGTTGGGGATGCCATCACGTCCTGTCTCCTGCTTTTTCCGGCGCACAGTCCCTCGCGTAATCTGGTGAGCGCTTGGACAGGCTTGAGAAATGGGACATTTCGAACATTGTGGATGGGCGGCAGTGCAAACGATGGCGCCCAGATCCATCAATGCCTGGTTCCAATCGTAGGCGTGGCGGTGGGGGAGGAGCGCGCGAGCCAATGCCCATATGTTATTTACGTCATCTCTTCTCTTCTTCGTTGGCGCGAGCTCGCGTGGGAAGAGACGTTCGAGGACGCGACTTACGTTTGTATCCACAACAGGGTGGGGTGATTTGTGTACAAAGCAGGCAAGAGCATGGGCAGTGTAGGGACCAACTCCGGGAAGTTCTTGAAGTTCGTCGATACTTTTAGGGAGAACACCCTGATATTGCTGAAGTACGGTGGTAGCGAGCTGCTGCAGACGGACCGCTCGATTGTTGTAGCCCATCCCCCGCCACGCGCGGATCACCTGCGACCTCGGTGCACGGGCAAGCGCTCGAAAGGAAGGAAATCGTTTGAGAAAAGGAGAATATTTCTCCAAGACGCGGCTCACCTGTGTTTGCTGGAGCATAATCTCGGAGACGAGAACACGGTACGGATCAAGTTCCTTTCGCCAGGGTAGTTCACGGCCGTTCCGGCGATACCACCGCAGGAGTTGAGGAACGATCCACTTCTTGAGTTGGGGAAGCCGAGGAGAGTGGGGGAGAGATTTCGTCATGGACGGATCGGCTGAAATCGTCACCTGCTCGAACGTAGCTCCGTGAGTGATGTAATGAAGGTTTTGTTTCCTTCAAGGAGGTCGAGGGAGCGGAGCTCCTCAACGGTCACCCACCGGATTTGTTCGAAGACGTTGTTCGTTGGCTCGCCTTGGAAGTTCGAAACGAAGCAGTAGTCCACTTCGAACATGCCGCCATCTTCATAGAAAGCACGTTGTGTTTGCACTCTCTCTATGGCTTCAATCTTCAGCGAGAGCTCCTCGTCTAACTCCCGTTGAAGGCACTCCAATGTGTCCTCTCCCGGCTCAACCTTCCCGCCGGGGAATTCCCATTTGAGTCCGTATCTTGAACCTCGCTTTCGCTGGCAGACGAGAAGTTTTCCGTCCTTCTGGAGGATACCGACGGCGACTTTTGTCATGGCGGTGAAAAATATATGGAATCGTCGCGCGAAATCCAACGCCTGCAACTCCACGCTTCTGTCAACGCCAGTTGCATCGATAGGGAAATGTTCTAAATTGCTCCAAAGCTTTCATGCACACGATGAGAACTCTCCTTATTCTTCTCTGTTCTTCTCTCCTCGCCCCCTCATTTCTTTTCAGCCAGAGTGTAGGTCACGTGGTCATCAGTGAAGCCTACGGCGGCGGTGGAAATCTCGGATCCACATGGACCCACGACTTCGTCGAGCTCTATAATCCGACCAGCGCGTCTGTGACGATGACCAACTGGTCGATCCAATATCAATCGGCGACGGGTTCGGGCGCATTTAGCCAAAGAGCATTCTTTTCCGGTACTATCGCTTCGAGAGGATACTTCCTCATACAACTCGCTCGAGGTGCTGGTGGCACAACAGCTTTGCCCACCCCCGATGTAATTCCTACGAACGCCTTGGCCTTGAGTGCGACGGCAGGCAAGGTGGCGCTCGTAAAAGATACTTTGTCGATCACTAACCCAACCGACCCAAATGTTGTCGATTTCGTCGGCTATGGGAGTACCGCGAACAAATTCGAAGGCAGTGGACCCGCACCGGCCCCGAGCAACTCATCAAGTATTGAGCGAAAGGCTTCCGCAAATGCCACCGCAAGTTCCATGGCGCCTGGTGGTTCGGATGCTATGGCTGGTAACGGATACGATACCGACAATAACAATGCCGATTTTGTCACACAATCAGCAATCGTTCCACAAAACAGCGCCAGTCCCAAAGAGCCTCCTGTGGGATCGGATCTTGCGGGAATTGGCACGGCAAGGATCGATCCGTCGCTGATGAGGGCAGACACGGGGCTGACGTTGAAGTTGACAGTTCGTGGCTCCACCCAAGGGACGATCACAATCGTGCAGTTCCCTAAAGTCCAGCCATTCAATTGGGCGCAAGTTACATTCGACGTTGAAGTCACGAGGGGAGCAAGCCCAACGCTGCAGGTGGGATCGGAGAGCGTGAGAATCATCAATCTTATGATCGACGCCAATGACAGTGTTGTTGTCCGAGCGCAGCGACTCTCAGTACCAGACACCACAATGTACGTTGACCTGCCCGTCGCGACGGCAGCAGGGGGCGATTCAACTGCGCTTATCTCCCGACCTCCGCGTCTTCTTTTGTATGGGAAGCCGCGACCGATTTTCAATGTAAGAATGAATCGTCCCAACGGCGTGCCGATGTTGCTCGGTCAACCTGTGACAGTCCGCGGCATCGTCACTGTAGGAAATGAATTTAAGAATCCGGCATATCTGCAGGATGCCTCAGGCGGGATAGCGATTTTCGATCATTCGTTCGTCCGTGATCGCGCGCCAGGGGATGACGTCACCTTAACGGGCACCATCACGCAGTTCTTTGGACTGACGGAGCTTGAGAATGTCGTTGTGCATCAACTCCACAGCGCGGGCAACGTCGTAACGCCCTTGACCGTCACAGCATCGGAGCTCCGGGCCGACACGAACAAGGCTATAGAGAAGTACGAGAGCATGTTAGTCACACTGCGCCGCGTTCGGGTCCTTGATCAAAACAATCAGCCCCCCTCAAGGTGGTTTGGTAACACGAATTATCGACTCGTCGATCTTACGGATACGATTGCGCTCCGGATCGATGGCGAGACGGATCTGGTCGGTCGGGCGGTTCCGAGCGGGGAGTTCGAAGTGATCGGGATCGTCGGTCAATTCGTTTCGGCACCCCCCTTCATCGGCGGGTATCAGATTCTTCCACGATCCAGTCGCGATATTCTGACAACCGGCCCAACGATCGTTGTCGCGCCGCAAGAGAGCCAGATCACGCCTACTTCCATGGTCGTTCGGTGGAGTACTGCGACTCCTTCAAACTCGCGTGTGCTCCTCACTTCATACGCGACAGGAGCCCAACAGCTTTTCTCTCGCGATTCCCTGACGACCGAACATGCAGTGGCGTTGAGTGGTTTGACTTCCGCATCTCTGTACACGCTCCGAGCCTACTCGGTGTCGGGATTTGACACGAGCTTTGCATCTCCATTCGTGGTGAGCACCGCGTCGCAGGGGTCGACCGGTCAGATTCGCGTTTACTTCAACAAAAGCGTCAATACAACGTTATCGCGGTTCGGGGCGGCGGCGGGGGAACAGGATTACACCTCGCTCCTCATCCGGAGAATTCAACAAGCACGATGGTCGATCGATTGTGCGCTGTATAGTCTGAGCGGAGTTAATGGTGATTTGATCGCTCGCGAGCTCGTGCAAGCGCGCAACAGAGGGGTCAAGGTTCGGATGATCTTCGAGCGTGATAACCTGAACGCCGGTACGGGGACGGTGGTGAACCAGTTCCTCACCCCCGCCGGCGTGCCCTGGATAAGCGATGATTTCGATCTCCAAAATGCGGGCAGCGGTCTTCATCATAACAAGTTCTTTGTTTTCGATTATCGCGGAGGGAGGGAGGATAGTATTTGGGTCTGGACCGGATCCTGGAATCCCACCGATCCGGGTACGAACGCCGACATGCAAAACGTGGTGGAGATACAGGACAAAGCGTTAGCCGGAGCGTACACGCTCGAATTTGAAGAGATGTGGGGAAGCAGCGGTGATGTGCCACAACAAAGTACGTCGAGGTTCGGAACGCGGAAAACCGATAACACGCCGCACCGGTTCAATATCAACGGGATTCTGGTTGAATGCTACTTCAGTCCCTCCGACCGCGCGGCACATCAAGTAGCACGAGTGTTGAGTTCGGCACAGCACTCGATCAATTTCGCGATGATGACGTTGACCCGAGGTGACCTTGCGTCTACATTGCTGGAGCGGCGTCAGGCCGGTGTGAAGGTGCGCGGCGTGATGGACAACAACACAGATTCCGGTTCGCAGTATGCCTCACTTGCGGCTGGTGGCATCGACGTGAGACTTGATCCGAATACGTCAGCTCTCCTTCATCACAAATATGCGGTCACCGATGCCGAGCGGATGGATCTTCCGCAGTGGGTGATCACCGGTTCGATGAACTGGACGACGGCCGGCGAGATGTCGAATAACGAAAACACCTTACTGATTCTCGACCGCCGTATAGCAAATGAGTATCTCCAGGAGTTCGCCGCTCGATACAGGGATGCCGGCGGGACAGACAACATCGTGGTGCGAATCGAAGAGTTGGAAGATGCACGACCCGTACATTTCACTGTCTCACAGAATTACCCAAATCCCTTCAATCCCGCCACGTCGTTTCTGATCACGCTTCCCCGAAGTGCGATGGTGGAGGCTCGGATTTTTGATCTGTTGGGGAGGGAGCTTGAACTGCTTGTGCGCAAGCAGTTGCCTGCGGGAACTCATCGCGTTACATGGCAGGCCGGTGAACGAAGCAGCGGTGTGTACCTACTCCGCGTTGCAGCCGAAGGCTCTCTCGTTACGCGCAAGCTGTTGCTGGTGCGTTGATCCTCAAATCCGATTTAGAGAGTCGTTACAACTGAAGTGGAGCAAGCGGGAGGATGTCGAAATCACGGCGCGCGGGCTGGAAAGCGATGGCGTGCGTTCAATTCTTGGCGCACTCCCGTGTCACGTCCATCACCTCCTTCCGCAGATGCGCCAAGAATTGTGGGTGGTGTGGAGGAACAGCCATCGCGTGCGTTTGATTTCGGCACGTTTTCTTTTGTGAGGCTATGCACAATGGAGGGCGAGAAGCCTTCTCGCCCACAGTGGTGTTGCGAAAACTGTCTGAATTCCTCAGAGCTCGAACTCGCACATCACGTCGATTGAACTTTTTGCATAGCCTCGAGAGGATTCTCGCGTTGCGGGTTGTGACGTTCACCTCTGCGGTGAAAAAGAGTGTGTCCATTTCGAACAGATGTAGTTCTGGGAACGTGCGACAGAACACGCCTCTATGTCGGAATCAAGGTTGATGCCATAGCTTGCATAATATTGAACCGTTTGATACTTTTTGCTCGATTGTATTGATGGTGTCTTGATGGCGAATCGATGGCGAATTGAGGATGGGTAGGAAAACGAAGATTCCGCTTTTAGAAGATCTGTTGCGTGTCGTAATGAAGCTATCGAGTTGACCGGAACCTCCACTACTTACCCTTTCTGAACTTCTTCAGACTCCCCCCTGAGTGGTATTTGAAGTCGATCCATTCGAAAAGAAGCGGATACTGGAGGAACTTCCATAATGAAAATAGGAATAATTGGAGCCGGCTTCGTCGGCTCGACAGCAGCTTATGCTCTGGTGATGCAGGGAATCGGCCGAGAGATCGTTTTGGTCGATATCAACGATCAACGCTCATCAGCGGAAGCAGATGACATCTTTCACGCTGTTCCGTTTTCGAATCCGGTTGAAGTGCGGTCGGGAGGATATGACGATTTGCGCGGATGCCGTGTCATTGTTCTCGCTGCAGGCACGAACCAAAAACCAGGTGAAACAAGGTTGCAGCTTCTGGAGCGGAATGCTGCAATTTTTCATGAGATTGTTCCTAAAACTCTCAATGCAGCGCCGGATGCCGTTTTGATCGTTGCGACGAATCCGGTAGATGTTATGACGCATTTGACCGCACGGTATGCGGCCGAGCGTGGAGTGCCGAGTCAGCGTGTCTTCGGTTCCGGGACGACGCTTGATACAGCCCGTTTTCGATCTCTGCTCAGCAGGCATCTCGGGGTCGATGCGCGCCATGTGCACGCGTATGTTCTGGGAGAGCATGGCGATTCTGAAGTTCTGACCTGGTCGCTCGTCTCGGTCGGTGGTATGTCGCTGCAGCAATTCTCTCGTCAACGAGGTATTAACATTGATGCAAGTGTGAGGGAGGATATCGACCGCAGGGTCCGTCGCGCTGCGTACTCTATTATCGCGGGCAAAGGGGCAACGTACTACGGCGTGGCCGGTGCGTTGGCTCGGATCGTTGACGTTGTACTCAAAGACCAACGATCCATTCTGACTGTCTGCACCCCCGCAACGGATCTCCTCGGCGTTCGCGACGTGACCGTCTCACTGCCGCATTTGGTTGGTGGCACAGGTGTGATCGCATCATTTCCTCCACCCCTTGACGAACAGGAAGAGGTATTGTTGAGGAGCAGCGCCGAATTGATTGCCAGCGTCGTGAGAAATCTGATCTGACGGAGAACGTTTCGGCCCGTTCGGGATCAACAAAGCCTACGGAGGCCGGGGTCTCGGTCCGATGCTCTACGACCACACCGTCGAACAAATGCGCAAGAAGGGGAAACACAATCTCTGGCTGGCGTGGACAACGGGCCGTGCGAAAGATTTCTATCACAAGGTCGGATTGCAGGTTGTTCGTCGTCACGAAATCATAGAAAAGATGCTCGATTAATAAGAAGTTGTTGAATGAACAAGCTTCTGCATGGTGTGCTCCTTCTTCCGCTGCCGGTGAGAATTCCAGATCAGACAGTTCGCGTCGTTGTGGATGCAGGCGCAGCGCTCCGGAATATCAATCTCGGTGGAACTCTGTGAATTCTCGGTGTCTCTCTGTGAAATAACGCTTTAGACTATTTCGTCTCACGAACGCAGGAAGTTGACGTGCGCTTTCAGCTGGTCGATTGGATCATACTTCTTCTGTATCTCGGCCTTTCGGTGTTCGTGGGGCTTTGGGTGAAGAGGTATGTGGAGAATATGGAGGGATACTTCGTTGCGGGACGGAGAGTGAAGATCGCTCTCGGTTCCGCCACACTTATTGCGACGGAAATTGGGATCGTCACGTTTATGTATTTGGGGGAGATCGGCTATGTCACCGGCTTCTCCTGTTTCGTTCTCGGTATCACCGGTTTGATTGGATTCATAGTCATCGGTAAGACCGGTTTTGTCATCTCGAGTTTGCGCCGGCTCAAAGTGATGACGATTCCGGAGTACTACGAACTCCGGTACAGCCGCGGTGTGAGGTTGATCGGAGGCATTGTGCTGTTCTTTGCCGGTGTGTTGAACATGGGGATTTTTCTGAGGATGGACGGAATTTTCCTTACGGAGACGATGGGATTCTCATCCGATGTGCTGACGCCGGTGATGATCATCATGCTGTTGATCGTGATCAGCTACACGGTGTTGGGCGGGATGATCTCCGTTATTGTGACCGACTTCCTGCAGTTCGTTATCCTCACCTTCGGTATGTTGACGGCCACGGTGTTCGTTCTGCTCGAAGTCGATCTAACGGCCATTGCAGAAGCGGTCACGCGAGAGATGGGAGAGGAGGGGGTCAATCCGTTCATCAATCCGAAATTTGGATGGACCTTTATCATTTGGATGTTGGTGGGGAGCATTTGCACCTCTGCCCTCTATCAACCGGTGGCATCGAAGTCGTTTGCCTCGGAGAATCCGGAAGTTGGGCGGAAGCTCTTCCTGATCGCCGGTCTGACACTCGCCGGTCGATATATGATTCCGATGTTCTGGGGGGTCGCGGCGCTTGCCTTCTTCGGACCCGATCTCAGTCCCACCATGGCCATGCCGAAGCTGCTCGGCACCGTTGTCCCTTCCGGATTTCTAGGGTTGATGATCGCCGGCATGCTCGCCGCGTCAATGTCGACGTACAGCGCTTACATGCTAGCGTGGAGTTCGGTGGCGGCGCGCGATATCATTCCACCCATTCTCCATAAGGACATGGGCGAACGCACGACGATGCTCACCAGCCGCGTCATCTCCATCCTCATCGGCATTTTCATTCTTGTGTTCGGACTGTGGTATGAATTGCCTGCTACGGCGTTTCAGTACATCGCCATTACGGGAGCGATGTATTCGGCCGGCGCGTTTGGATGTATTGCGTTCGGTTTGTATTGGAAGAAGGCAAACGTCGTCGGTGCCTATGCATCCCTCATCTTGGGAGCTGTGGCACCGCTTGCGTTTCTTGTCCTGAGTCAGATACAGAATGTGATACCAGAGTATTTCCACTTTCTCATCGATGTCAATGTCTCCGGGTTTCTCAGTTTTCTCCTTGCCGCGCTCGGAATGGTTGCGGGCTCGCTCTTCACGCAACAAGCATATCCACCACGACATCTTCAACCGCAGGAGTGAAGCATGACCTCGGCGACAATCTTCTGGCTCGTACTGTTCGGACTTTCTGCTGTGCTCTTTTTCGTCACCGCGGCGATCATTACGGTGGTTGGAGTACGCGATCTGAAAGACCTCCTTCGCAAAACCGAGGTAACCAAGTGATTCCGTTATCATTCTGAAACAATCGCTCCTCCCCGTGCCGGTGAACGGTGCGTGTCACCGACTCAAAATGAAACTGCGTAACACAGTGCCGGATTGAAGGAGCACCTTGCTTCTCGAAGGTGCTTTCGTTACTTTCAACGTCGACAGCCAAGGGAGGTGATATGAAAAAAATCTTGATCGTCGATGACGAAGCGTCCTTCCGGAAATCGATCGGCTCTCAATTGAAATTGAAGGGATGGGGAGTGTTCGAGGCGGAGGATGGGATGATGGGGCTCGAACTCGCGGAGCGGAATAAACCGGACGTAATCTTGAGCGACGTTCACATGGATGTCATGAACGGTTTCATCATGGTTGAAGAGCTGAAACAGAATCCCGCGACGGCGTCGATTCCGGTTGTGATGATGACCAGCGCAGCACAGGCGGCGGGAGCTTGGAACTCGGAAATTGCGGTCGAGTATCTCGAAAAACCTTTTACCATTGCCAAGCTCTTGGAGGTTCTCTCCAAAGTCGTCCAGTAAGGAGTGGTATCGCAGAAGGGATCCCTTCGGGAGCGAGAGGACAAAGAGCGATCAATTCCCGTCCTTAAGTATTGACACAGAAGCTTCGCTTCTCTCCTCAATTCTCACTTAACTATACACTCCCTCTCCGTTTCAAAAAATTTCTGCTCTCATTTTCAACTCGTTATCTTCTCGAATCGTCGTTTTCTCTTGAGGAACCTCACTCCAGTCCAATTTAGAGAGTCGTTACAACTGAAGCGGAGCAAGCGGGAGGAGGTCGAAATCACGGCGCGCGGGCTGGAAAGCGATGGCGTGCGTTCAATTCTTGGCGCACTCCCGTCTCACGTTCATCACCTCCTTCCGCAGATGCGCCAAGAATTGTGGGTGGTGTGGAGGAAGAGCCATCGCGTGCCTTTGATTTCAGCACGTTTTCTTTTGTGAGGCTATGCAACATGGAGGGCGAGAAGCCTTCTCGCCCACAGTGGTGTTGCGAAAACTGTCTGAATTCCTCAAAGCTCGAACTCGCACATCACGTCGATTGAACTTTTTGCATAGCCTCGAGAGGATTCTCGCGTTGCGGGTTCTGATGTTCACCTCTGCGGTGAAGAAGAGTGTGTCCATTTCGAACGGATGTAGTTCTACGAACCTACAACAGAACACGCCTCTATGTCGGAATTAAGGTATGTCTCTCACCTTGCCTTTGGTACGCTCATTTGGTACTTTGCTGTACATTTTCCGCAGCGAGCCCCCGGCAGCCTGGATAACCCCGCATGTCTCGCCTGAGTGTAGAAGAAATACGCGCACGGTTTTCCACCTCCTCCGACTTCAACGAGATCTTCGATGCGTTCGAAGATGCCATCGAGCAGCGCATCGAGGACGTGGAGTTGTACCGTTTGCTCTTCTGGAACCATTCGTTGGGACCGGATGAGCTTTGTCTTTTCGGTGAGAAACTGGCGAAAGAATTTCCGACAATCTCCTACGACATCTACATGTGGCTCGCAAGTGTTTTCGAAGTCACCTACTCCTCCTACGACAATTTCGAACTTGCCATCGCCTATTACCGCAAAGCGGCCACGGTGAGGCCGAACGAACCGGACCCGTATCTCGACGCGTGCGATTGTTATGATCCTGACCTCAACATCCCCCCCGCCGATGTGCTCATCGATTTTCTGAAAGATGGTCTGAAACATGTGAGCAACCGGAAGGTGCTGCTTCTGAGACTCTCCCATCTCTATCATCTGATCGGCGACGCCGAGCAAAGCAACTTTTACCGCGATCTTGCCGACGAGGCGGACCGGGCACGCAATTGATATGATCGACGCGAAGAATGCCTCCTCACGTGGATACCTGTACCTTTTCGTTGCCGTAACGTTTTGGGGTGGGTCCGCGTCGTTGGCAAAGCACCTTTTTCGCGCCGGCTTCGATACGCTGATCATCACCCAAACGCGCTCCTCCCTCTCCTTTCTCCTCCTTGCTGCCTACTTTGCCGTTATGAACCGGTCGGTGTTCAGAATCGAGCGGGGCGATCTCCTGAAGTTCGCGTCGATCGGTGTCGTTGGTGTCGCGATCACCAATTACACCTACTACTTCACCGTGCAAGAAACGACCGTAGCGACGGCGATCCTGATGCAATACACCGCGCCGGTGATGGTGATGCTGTATGCTGTTTTCGTAAGCAAGGAGGAAGATTTGAATGGTGCGAAGGTCGTCTCGCTCCTGCTCGCACTGCTGGGGTGTTACCTCGCCGTGAGCGGAGGATCCCTCACCGAAATCCAGATCAGCTCCTTCGGAATGGCGAGTGGTGCGGCTTCGGCTCTCTGCTACGCGTTCATGTTGCTTGCATCGAAGCGCGTGTTGCGGAGGTATTCGGTCTGGACCATGCTTGTCTATGCGTTCGGCTTTGCGACGCTCTTCTGGCTTGTTGTCCATCCGCCGTGGGAGATCGCAGCAAAGGGGTATTCGTTCGAAGATTGGGGGATCTTCTGGATGTTCGCCATTGTGTCAATTCTGATACCTCACGCTTTGTTCATGAAGAGCCTTCATTTGCTCGAAGCGACGTCCGTTGGAATCGCGAGCACAATGGAACCCGTAGTTGCCATCATTGTGGCGTATCTCGCGTTGGGAGAAGCGCTGAACGGGATCCAGTTCCTCGGCGCGTTGGCGGTTGTCTGTGCTGTTGCCCTTCTGCAGCTGCCGCGGAAACGGCTCAAATTCCTTCTGCGAGGTTCCGATGAAAGGTGAGCGCCGGCTCCGGAAACTCCGGGAGGTCTTGCGCAGGCGTCAGCCCGACCTGACCGTGGTGATGGAGAACATTCACGATCCACACAACGTGAGTGCCATGTTGCGGTCGTGCGATGCCGCAGGTGTGTGGGAGGTTCAGCTCATCTACACAACAGAGAAATTCCCGCGCATCGGGAAGAAAAGTTCCGCAAGCGCAGGCAAGTGGGTGGGTCGACGTTCTTTCGGTTCCGTCGATGCGTGCTATGGCCAACTCCGGAAAGAGGGCTTTCGCATTTATGCAACACATCTTGGCGAGCCTTCGCGATCCCTCTATGAGGTCGACCTGACCCAGCGATGCGCCATTGTCTTCGGGAACGAACATCGCGGCGTATCGGACGAGGCGGCGGAAAAAGCGGACGGGACGATCCATATTCCGATGTTCGGCATGATTCAGAGTTTGAACGTCTCCGTCGCCTGCGCCATCACCCTCTACGAGGCGTTGCGCCAACGCCTTGCTCACGGCGATTATGATCGTCCGAAATTCTCGGATGAACTGCTCTCACGACACCTCGACGATTGGGTCAAGCGTTAGCTTCGCCGGTTGTATCTCCCCCAGATTCAGTTTATATTGAACCGAACCCGCAAAGAAAAATCATGACACCGATCCGTCCTGAAACTACCCAATTTGTGCGCGAACTGGAGTCGTATTCATCCAAAAGGCTTTACCATCCCGACGAAGTTGCCACGCTGATCGATCTTGCTCGTACGCAGAACCTCATGGAAGTGTTTGAAGATGCAGCGTTTCATGCGAAGTTCCTGACAAAAGCGTTCGGGGTCATGCAACGCATCGGTGCTGAGGGGGAGGGATATCCTCAGCTTGCTGCGGAGTTTCAGGCCAGCCTGGAAAAAGCGTCAACACTGGTGAAAACCCTTGTGAAGGAATCGCCGGAGGAACTAAAGCAACATTTTGTACAGACGTTCTTCTCACTCCGCCAGGAAAGTTTAGTCGAGTTGCTTCATTTGATGGAGGATCTGACGGTGGTGAAGAACTGGAGAGTGGATGGCCGACCGCTCCCATAATGGCGGTGGGGATTTCGAACGGGAAGAACTCCACCGCATCCGGCTGAGTGCTTCTCTTGCCGCCACTTTGTTGGCTTTAGCATGGATCCTTGAACCACCTCTTTCTGTCCTAGTCTGGCTCCTTGTTGTACCTGCATTCGCTTCCATGATCTCTTTGATTATTGCGACGCGTATGTTCCTGCGGCGCGATCAATCCTCCGAGTCGCCGAGGTCCTCATGATAATGCCGCTTCTTGTATTTTTGGGTGTGTCCATTCTTCTGACAAACATAACATATGGTCAACGCGCGAAAGCGGTTGACGGACCGGTGGTGAAGCTCGGCATCGATGTGCTTCGTGCGCGAGGCTTTGATATTCTGCGTGGCAAGAGGGTTGGTCTCATCACGAATCCGACCGGCATCAGCGCCGACGGTACGCAGACCATCGACATTCTGTTCCAGGCGCCGGATGTGCAACTCGTCGCTCTTTTCGGTCCTGAGCACGGCGTTCGCGGCGATGTGGAGGCAGGCAAGTATGTCGATACCTACATGGACGACAGGACGGGTCTGCCGGTGTACTCACTCTACGGACGCACGCGCAAACCGACGCGTGAGATGCTTCGAAATATCGACATGCTGGTGTATGACATTCAGGATATCGGCGTTCGATCCTACACCTACATCTCGACGATGGGACTTGGGATGGAAGCCGCTGCGGAAAATGGTTTAATCTTCGTTGTTCTTGATCGTCCCAATCCGCTCACAGGCAACCGTGTCGAAGGACCGATGCTCGATCCTGCCTACAAATCGTTCGTTGGAATGTATCCCATTCCCTACGTGTACGGCATGACGGCGGGGGAGCTGGCGGAGATGATCAACGGTGAGGGATGGTTGAACAAAGGGACCAAGTGTCAGCTCATCGTCGTGCCCATGGAAGGATGGAATCGTTCGATGTGGTGGGAGGAGACGGGACTCATGTGGGTGCCGACCTCGCCGCACATTCCGCACTGGTGGACGTCGATCTACTATGTGCTGACCGGCTTGTTGGGCGAATTGGGAACGGTGAATCAGGGAGTAGGTTACACCCTCCCGTTCGAGCTTGTCGGCGGCAGCTGGATCAACGGCGACCGGCTGGCGGAAAACTTGAACGGCTTACGTCTCGGCGGCGTCTACTTCAGGCCGCTGTGGTATAAACCGTTCTATTTCGATACCGCCAGTACGAGGTATCAAGGTGTGCAGATTCACATGAAGAACCGAGACGCAGTGAATATGACGGAGATACAACTCCATATTCTCGCAGCTTTGAGGCGCTTGTATCCGGACAAGGATATCTTTGGACGTGCGGCTGCTTCACGCATTGATATGTTCGACCGGGTGGTCGGCTCGAGCACGTTGCGCAAAGAGCTGATGAACGGAGTGAGCGTGGAGCAACTGCTCAGGAAGCTGGATCAGGAGCGGGCTGCCTTCATGATTAAGCGTGAAAAATATCTTTTGTACGAGTGAGGATCGTTGTGTGCTCTCGGCTTCGCAATCCTACTCTTCAATCCCGAATGCACAAAGGTTTGCACCGTTTGTGCGTTGCTCTCCTCTTGATGTCTTCGGCAGGAATGATCACCGCCTTGTTCGCACAGGCGGGAACGCAATACGGTTTTGTGTTTCTTCCGTTTCGCGACCGATCCGGATTTGAAGGAAAGTGGGATGTGGCGAGCGGCGTCCCGCGGTTTCTTGCTGCTTACGTGAAGGAACGATTCAGCGTCCCAACGGTGTCGTCCGTTGTCACAAAAAACTATTTGCAGGAGACCGGCAGGGGTGAGGCAGGCGTCGATGATGTTCGGTTCTGGGTCGATCTCGCTCACCGTTTTCGTATACGGTATCTTGTTGCCGGATCGGTTGATGTGTTCGATGTGAGCCGCTTTATGACGGGACAGCCGCTGTTAGGAGGATATGAAGCTTTCAAAGGAGATGTGTTGATCACTTTCAGGCTCTACGATCTGGAACGAACGGTACAGTCCGCTACCCCTGTGGAGGTGAGTCGGGGTGAAGCCGCAGGCGATTTCTCAGATCGTTCTCTGACCCTTACGCTGTTCGGAAAACCGACGGAGAGGACGACGGAGTTTCGTGAACTGGACCGGATCGCGTTCGGCTCGGAAGAATTCAATCAAACCGTCATTGGCCAGGCGATGTTCAGGCTCGGGGAGAACTTCTCCCTCGAACTTGAGCGGATCCTCCCATCGATCAGAGTATGGGGGGCCACGTCGCCGGACAGCCTGCTTGCATATGTTCAAGGCTTGGACACGCTGTCGCTCTCGCTTCGGACTGAAACCATTACCGGTTTCGTGGTCTTTGTTGAAGGAGAAAACGCATTCATCAATCTCGGGAGCGAAGACCTGCTTCGCGTCGGCCAAAAGGTGAAGGTCTACAAAGAAGGGAGTACGGCTGAACATTCGTCCGATCTTGTTGGAGAACTGGAGGTGAGCGAATTACGCGGTCCGCATCTCTCATTGACAAAAGTGTTGAAAGGACACGGCAGTATTAAGTCGAGAGACAAAGTGTCTGTAACGGTCACGCGGTAGGTTCTTGTGCGGCCGGACGGTGTTTCGCCTTACGCTGTCGGACTTCTTCTGTGCTGTGTTTCTTATTTGCTATCGATTTCTGCAACATTGCTTTTATTCATCCCATTCGCTATTTTGGTGCAGAAAGTCTTCAGCTGGTCGATCACGTCAAGCCACGAATGAAATCACCCCTGAATCAACCTCTTAGATGGAGCAGGCTGTAAGCGTCGCAAATCCGCATCTCACCCTTCCATATGGATTAGACCCTGCAGCAACTTCGTCTCCGCACCAACAGATTCAATTCTTAGTCGATTCACGCGCAAAACGGTATGCGCGGGTAAGACTGTTTCTTTCTCTTGCCTCGGCCATACGCGTTTTCAGTCTTACGCTGCTGCTTGTCACATCCGGCGCAGCGGCGCTCTTTGAAGACGTGGTTCGGCATGTGACAGATCAGGAGTATCTTGTCCTCCTGCTTTTTGCTGCCTCGGTGTGGATAACAACGGGGGTGCTCTCGCTTCCGTTTCAGTTCACTTCAAGCTACTTTTATGATAACGACATTTTTGAAGTTGTTGATTGTGATTCCGCTGACCGCCATCTGTTCGCTGGCAGCGATTGTGGCTGCGTTCATCGATCGAAGTGGCGGGTGGTTTCATGCGATTGGGCGATTCTGGTCGCGGATTCTCTTGCGTCTCTTCGGCATTACCGTCTCGGCATACGGATTGGAGAAACTTGAGGCCGGAAAGCGTTACATTTATGTGTCGAACCACGCGAGTATGTTCGACATACCTGCGGTAATAGTAGGGATTCCTGATCAATTTCGTATCGTGCTGAAGAAGGAATTGACGCGTATTCCACTGTTCGGTTGGGCGATGTCGCTGGGACCGTACATCGTCATTGACCGATTCCATGCCAAGGATGCAATAAAGAGTCTCGACGAAGCTGCGGAGAGGATTCGGAACGGGGCTTCGGTTCTGCTTTTTGCCGAGGGCACGAGAACGACCGACGGCAAACTGCAGCCGTTTAAGCGGGGAGCTTTCACACTGGCGGTAAAGGCTGGAGTGCCCGTTGTCCCCGTGGCGATCAATAACACCTTTCGAATACTACCGAAAGGATCAAAGCAGGTACGCCCCGCTCATATTGAGGTGATCCTGGAGGAGCCGATTGAAACGAAGTCGTTGCAGGGAAGGGAAGGAGAAAAGCAATTGATGGATCTTGTCCATCAGGCCATCGCGAAGAATTATAAAGATCAATCGTAAGGCAACGTGATGTCTGTTACACGAAAAGATGTCGAGCACATCGCGAAGTTGGCGAAGCTGGAATTCTCCGAAGAGGAGAAAGAGATCTTTACTCATCAACTCAACGACATCCTCGCGTACATGGAACAGTTGAATAAGCTTGACACAGAGAAGGTAGAGCCGCTTTCTCATGTGATTGAGTTGAGCAACGTCTTTCGCAAGGATGAAGTAAAGAAGGGTCTGAAAACAGAAGAAGCGTTGAAGAACGCTCCCTCGAAAGACGAGAAATTCTTCAAAGTGCCGAAAGTCATCAGCAATTCGTAGTTCATTCCGCACACCCCCTCACTTTCTCGAAGGGAACGTATGAACATTATCGGCGTCATTCCCGCACGATACGGTTCTCAACGGCTTCCGGCGAAACCTCTTATCGAGCTCGACGGAAAACCGATGGTGCAGCGAGTCTACGAACGTGCCGCTGAATCGAAGCTCCTGACGCGTCTGGTGGTGGCAACGGACGACGAAAGAATTGCCCAGGTTGTACGTGCATTCGGTGGGGAGGCGGTGATGACGCCGGCAACGATCGCAAGCGGCAGCGATCGTGTCGCCGCGGTTGCGAAAAAGACAGAGGGGGACGTTTTTGTCAATGTACAAGGCGACGAACCGCTGCTCCATCCCGAGATGATCGATGAGGCGATTCGAGTGGTAGTAGATGATCCCGCTGCGCAGATCGGAACGCTTGCCAAGAAGATCGGCTCGGAATCTGACTTGATCAATCCGGCGGTTGTCAAGGTGGTTCTCGACGCGAACAGCTATGCGCTCTATTTTTCGCGCTCAGTCATTCCCTGGATTCGGGATAGTCTCAATCCCCTCGATTGGCTCAAGCATCATACATTCTACAAACACATCGGTCTGTATGTGTTCAGAAAATCAACTTTGCTCAAGTTCTCCGAGTTGCCGGAATCATCACTTGAGAGAGCAGAGAAACTAGAGCAATTGCGCTTGCTCGAGGCCGGATATCGCATCAAAATCGGTTTGACACAGCACGACAGCATTCCGATTGATACGGGCGAAGATGTGGAGCGCGTATTGAAGATTCTCCGACAAGACCACATAATGCTGTAATTGATCGAACAGTCGCTTTAACAGAATTCATCGATATGCCAAAGAAGAATGTCAAGTATGTCTTCATCACAGGTGGAGTGGTGTCCTCGCTCGGTAAAGGTATTTCCGCCGCATCCCTTGGTTTGCTCCTTAAATCGCGCGGCTTGAACGTCACGATTCAAAAATTCGATCCCTACATCAACGTCGATCCGGGAACCATGAACCCGTTCCAGCATGGCGAGGTGTATGTGACGGACGATGGGGCGGAGACCGACCTCGATCTGGGACATTATGAGCGTTTCCTTGACATTAATATGACCCGTCAGAACAACACAACGACGGGACAGGTGTACTATGAGGTCATCGCCAAGGAACGTCGCGGCGATTACCTTGGCGCGACCGTCCAGGTGATCCCCCACATCACCGACGAGATCAAGCGGCGGATTTCGACATTGGCATCGAACGGTTCGTACGACGTCATTATCGTCGAGGTGGGGGGGACGGTTGGCGATATCGAGAGCCTTCCTTTCCTTGAAGCCATTCGCCAGTTCACACTCAACGTGGGACATCGGAACGCCATCAACATCCATGTCACCCTTGTCCCCTATATCCGCTCGGCCGGTGAGTTGAAGACGAAACCGACGCAGCATAGTGTGAAGACGCTGCTTGAAATCGGAGTTCAGCCCGACGTTCTCATTTGCCGTTCGGAGAAGCCGTTGACGAAAGACTTGCGCGAGAAGATTGCGCTCTTCTGTAATGTGGAACCACGCGCCGTCATCGAAGGCCGCGACGTTAGTTCGATCTACGAAGTGCCGCTCGTCTTCGAAGAAGAACGGTTGGCGGACATCGTGCTCGAGAAACTTCAGCTCAAACGCAGGAGGCCCGATCTTCGTCGCTGGACGAATTTCGTCTCACGCGTGAAGAATCCAAAAGGGCGTGTCCGCATCGGCGTGTGCGGGAAGTATACCGACCTGATCGATGCCTACAAGAGCATCAATGAAGCGTTCGTCCACGCCGGTGCAGAAAACGATGTGGCGGTCGATATCACGTGGGTCAAGGCAGAGGACATTCAACGCAACGGGCCGGAACGCTATCTCCAAAACGTCGCCGGACTTCTGATCCCCGGTGGATTTGGAGAACGGGGAGTGGAGGGGAAGATCGAGGCGATTCGGTATGTGCGGGAGCGAAACATTCCGTTCTTCGGTATCTGCCTGGGACTCCAGTGTGCCGTCATCGAATTTGCCCGCAACGTCTGTGGACTCTCCGATGCCAATAGCACGGAATTCAAAAAAACGAAGTGCAACGTCATCGATCTGATGCTCGATCAGAAGTCGGTGAAGAATCTCGGAGGAACAATGCGATTGGGGGCCTATCCATGCGTTCTGCTGAAAGGAAGCGTTGCGCACAAAGCGTATAGGAAAGACCTCATCTTTGAACGACACCGACACCGGTTCGAGGTGAACAACGCATTTCGCAAGGTTCTTGAATCGAAAGGCATGGTATTCAGCGGCGTATCGCCGGATAACCGGCTGGTAGAGATCATCGAAATCCCCTCGCATCGTTGGTTTGTCGCCGGACAGTTCCACCCGGAGCTCAAATCGCGGGCCGTCCATGCTCATCCTCTTTTTCGTGAATTCGTCAAAGCTGCCAAACGCTATGCCGAAACCGTCGGTACATGAGTCATCTTTTCGTGCTCCGGAGCGCGCGTGAGAACGCTCGACGCGATTCTGAGCTTCTTCTTTTTGATTGCGCTTATTGCTGGCTGCAGTTCGGCTGCGCGTTTCCAGCGTGAATACGGTACGAAGTACCGGTACTACTATTCGATGACGTCTCCGGTACAAAGCGACAGCCTTTTCTTCCGAGATGACCGGCTCATCATTCAATTCCGATTCGACGATGCTGCCGTGAGCTTCCAGCTCCAGAACATCTCCCCCTTCGAACTTCAAATCGACTGGCGGAATGCATCTTATGGAATTGCCGACAGGAATTTTCTCGTTCGTAAAAGTGTGAATGACTTCGATAGCCTCTCAACTGTACCAACGACGTCATTATTGTCTCCCCTGGGCGTCCTACGAGATGCGCTCTCGCCCCAGTGGGGGTACGCTGCCGAACGGGGAGAGGAGAACACGTGGGAATTACTTCCGACCACCGACGGAAACGATCCGGCTCGACGCGACTCGATCCTCGGTCTCGTGGGAACGACGGTGCGCATCTCCCTCCCGATCGAATGCGGACCGGAAACGAGAGCTTACCATTTCGTTTTCGCAGTCGATTCGGTGGTCGAGCGGTCATGGTCGGATGTTCGATCGCCTGTTCGTTCGTCTCGCACTTTTTCCACAGCTCTCCTCGGACCCGACAAAAAAGACCTGATGACCGCCGCGATTCTTGTTGCTGCTTTTGTTGGTTTTTCTGTGTATATGTGGACAGCGAAGAAAACACCGGTCTCCGAATAGGGTGAACTCCATCGAGACCTGTCCTCACTCGCGCACACGAAACCTCCTACAACTTCTGTTTAAGATCAGACTCTGTCCAATGCGCAGCGCCCGAAAGCAGTCCTTATTTCTCCTCTTTCTTCTGTTCCAGGCATGCAGTACGCGGGAGCATCTTCATGAGGCCTTGGACCGTGAATTCTTTGAGCCGATTTCCGTCCTTCCATCAACCGCCCCGCACCAGATTTTAACGAATGAGCATCGTGAATCCGATTCGCTTTCTCTTGTTCTAGCTGACTCGCTCGAGATGCTTCTCCAGGAACAAAACGCTCGAATCGAAGAGCTGGAAAAGGAAGTGGAACTCCTCCGCGAGCGTGTGCAGTCCGATTCCTCCGCAAAACGAAGCGAGTGGCGAGTGGCGGGAGGAAGCGGGACTGGAGGAAAAGGGGAGGGAGCGTACGTTCGTGCGATGCGTCACTTCGACGAACGAAGATACCGCGAGGCAATCCTCGGATTCCGATCTGCATTAAAGAAGGGCATCCCCGTCGATCTGCAAGATGAGAGCAGGATGCGGATCGCGAAAAGCTATTTTCGGCTTCAACAGTATCGCTTTGCGATCGCTGAATTGGAACCTCTGCTGACAGGTACATCGTACGAGAGTCGGACCGAAGCATTGTTTACCATGGGGCAATCGTACGAAATGCTGGCAGATGTCGTCTCGGCACGTCGTTGGTACGAAGTGGTAGTCCGGGAAGGAAGCGGAACGGAGTACGGACGCCGCGCCGAAGAAAGGCTTGGCCGACTGCGAGAACAACGATAGAAGAATGTGCCTTGCCGCGTCGACCGAATCGGGCAATCAGTGCGCCTCGGGTCTCGCACCGACAGCCGGTAGTGGCAGATTGCTAACGACCGCGCTTGGTTTTTGCGCGGAGTGGGCGCCGTGGTTTTGAGTCGGGCGCAGAAACACCGGCATCCGGCTGCGAAGGTGGGATTGCCACGGACTCAAGCCGGTTCTTCATCTCGACATCATGCTGCTGGAAGCTGTCCTCTAACGCTTGCGTCTGGCGCCTGATTTGATTGAACGAGAAGAACATCAGAACGTTGGTGACAAAGAGGGCAGAGAGGAGGATATAGATCCATGTCACGCGATTATTGATCTCGCGGCGCACGAGATCGGCGTTGTAGAGGATCATAAGTTGCAAGCTATCAACCCGTTTGACGACGTCGGAGACGACATGGGCGCTCATGCGACTCGCGGTATCAAGGTCGGGTTCGGCAGAGCTGATGGTTGGAGTAGAGCGTGGTGAGGTAAGGGTGCGTTGTTGAGGGACAACCTGTTCTGTGAGCATGAGAGCGACGAACGCGAGCGCAAGCAGCCGATAAGCGAACGGGCAGGGTAGCATGGGAACCTCTTGTCGTTAGAAAAGTTCTGCCAAAAATAGAGAGTCCTCTTTCCAAAGTCAAACAAACTCTTTCATAATCTAGGAAGCCTTCATAAGGCAACATGTTGACAAATGAGACAAGTTGTTCCAGTAAGTTCTTGTTACGCAATGCGTAATGTTCTTGACCAACACCCTTCGGCCGGCTGGTTGTGGCCTCTCTAGAGTGCGTAGGCAACCGAAATCGCCGGCGGTGTGCGGCGGCAGCATTCTCCGCGGGTTTAATTTCCGTGCAAGTGCACTCATGATGTCGAACTGACTAGACTCCACGCACCGAAATTACAGCAGGTGTGTAGGGAGACTCATCACGTGCGTTGCGATTTCGGTGCCCTTTTCTTTTCTGCCCCTTTTCTTTTGGGCAAGCAAAAGAAAAGGGGCTTAGAGCTTCACCCCCGCGGGGTTTTCACTGGTCGGTTTAAGGCGAAGCTTTGCTAGTCTTTCATCGGACAGAGCGGTTTGTAAAGGCTGTTGTGGTGTTCGAAGCTCCGCGGCGATAGCTCTCGATATGGCCGTTTTGCACGTTTTTCTCTTGAAGGGAACATCATCATGCGGGTACTCTTGCTCCTCATCCTCCCCCTTATTGTTCACGCACAGCCGCAGAGAGCTGATCTCATTTTTACGAACGGGAAGGTCTGGACTGTTGACAAATCAAAACCTTCTGCCGAGGCGGTGGCCGTTCTTGGAGGAAAGATCATTGCGGTCGGCACGAGTGCAGAAATCCGACGGCATCAAGGGTCGGCCACCCGGGTCATTGACTTGAAGCGCCGTCTCATCTTACCCGGTTTCATCGACAATCACACCCATTTTATGAGTGGTGGATTTCAGCTTCAAAGTGTCGATCTTCGGTACGCGAAAAACGAACGCGAGTTTTCCGAGCTTATACGTCAGCGGGCTGAGAAGTATCCCGGACGTTGGATTACCCGTGGAGATTGGGACCACGACAATTGGCCGGGGGGGAATCTCCCAACGAAAAAGCTCGTCGATCCTTACACTCCTAAGACTCCCGTGTTTGTAAACCGGTATGACGGTCATATGGCACTCGCAAATTCGTACGTTCTCAAGCTTGCGGGGATTACAAAAGACACACCTGATCCTCCGGGAGGGACAATCGTCAAGGATCCGACGACGGGCGAGCCGACCGGGGTTCTCAAAGACGAGGCGATGGGGCTCGTTTGGAGACACGTGCCCTCTCCAACCGAAGAAGAGATGATCGAAGCGGCGCGACTGGCTCTTGCTGAAGCGCGTCGCCTCGGTGTCACAAGCATTCAGGATATCTCGTCAGTAGCAGACGTGCGCGTGTATCAGACGCTCAAATCAAAAGGGGAACTCACAGCGCGATTCTACTCGCGCCTACCAATCTCGCAATGGAAACACCTCTCGGAATCGGGAATCAAAGTTCCTTTTGGGGACGAATGGATCCGTCTCGGATCCCTCAAGGCCTTCGCCGATGGCTCGCTCGGTTCTTCCACTGCCTTGTTCTTTGAGCCCTACACTTCCGATACCACAACTCGCGGTCTTGCTATGGATGTGGTGCTGGACGGTCGACTGAAGGAATGGGCAATGAAAGCGGACAAATGGGGGCTGCAGCTTTCCATTCACGCCATCGGAGATAGTGCGAACAGCCTTATCCTCAATCTGTTCGATGAGATCATGAAGACAAATCCCATCTGGGATCGGCGCTTCAGGATCGAGCACGCCCAGCACATCCATCCAAGGGATTTCAAAAGGTTTTCGCAACTGGGAGTCATTGCATCCGTTCAACCGTATCATGCCATCGACGATGGGCGATGGGCAGAGAAGCGCATCGGCTACGAACGATGCAAAACGACGTATGCATTCAGGACTTTTCTTGACAATGGGGTCAAGCTCAGCTTCGGAAGCGATTGGACCGTCGCTCCGCTCAATCCTCTCCTTGGTGTCTACGCAGCCGTCACTCGTCGCACGATCGACGTCGCAACTCCTCAGGGCTGGTTCCCGGAGCAGAAGATTACTGTTGCCGAAGCGATTGAAGCATATACTATCACAAATGCCTACGCGGCATTTGAAGAGCATGAGAAAGGGTCGATCACCGTCGGCAAGTTGGCCGATCTGGTGGTTCTTGAAGAAGACATTTTCATTATTGATCCCGTTCGCATCGAAAAAGTCAACGTTGCAATGACGGTTGTGGGGGGTAAGCTCGTTTATGAGAGGAAATAGTTCCGGCACAGCAATCAGTTCATAAACAGGTTTGATTCTCCAGCAAATCTCTCGCCACTCACCTTCGACCCGGACTCGAACGTCCGGCAATCTTCCAAAAAAGTCTTATATTCACGCAATCACTTCGTGGACGCGTGAAAAGCACAGCACCCCGACAATCGAAGTCTCCCACCGACTCACCGCTGCAGTACGTCAAAGGCATCGGCCCCAAACGCGCCCGGGCGTTGCAGGATGCGGGGATTCATTCGGTGCGCGATCTCCTCTTCTATTTTCCGTTCGATTATCTTGACCGGAGCCGCATTGTTGCCATCAAGGATCTCCGACACTACATCGATGCGGACAAACCGACAACCGTCATCGGTGAAGTGATCCGGCAGGAGGTGCGTCGCTCTCGCCGGACAAACCGGATGATCTTCTTCCTGACCGTGCAAGACGGAACGGGAGCGCTGCAATGCGTGTGGTTCGAGGGAGTGCAATGGTATAAGGACGCATTCGAAGTGGGTGAACTGCTCGCGCTCTCCGCCTATCCTGATCAGGATAAGTTCGGCCGCATTCAGTTTATCCACCCTGAGTTTGATCGGCTCAAGGGCGCGGAGGAGGAAGATGAGCCGGATTGGGGGAAAATGTTCAACACCGGCTCGATCATCCCGAAGTATCGATCGACGGCGGAGCTCGCGCGCCTCGGCCTCGATAGCCGCGGTTTCCGCCGCATCCTGCGGAACGCTCTCAAGTCGCATGCGCAGCACGTTCAAGAAACGCTCCCGCGCGACATTCTCTCGCGCAACAACCTCCCCCCACTTCAGCAGGCGCTCCAGCAGATTCATTTTCCCTCCGACCATTCCCATCTCGCTCATGCGCGCAAGCGGATGAAGTTTGATGAGCTGTTCTTCCTTCAACTGATGCTTGCCCTGCGCAAACGGCAGACGAGCGAGGATGTCACCGGCATTGTGTTTTCGAAACAGAGTCCTTCCGCGAAGTCTCTCGCCGACTCGCTCCCTTTCCGGCTTACCGCCGCACAACAGAGGGTGCTTCGCGAAATCGTGGACGATATGCACTCGCCGAAACCAATGAACAGGTTGCTCCAGGGGGATGTGGGGAGCGGGAAGACGATTGTAGCGTTGTTTGCTATGCTTGTGGCGGTCGATAACGGGTATCAGGTTGCGTTGATGGCACCGACGGAAATTCTGGCGGAGCAACACGCCCGCACGCTCAAGTCATTTCTTCAAAACCTCCCCGTCAACGTACGCCTCCTTATCGGCGGACAGCGAAAAAAATTGCGCGAGGATGTGTTGGAGGATATCAGAAGCGGGCGAGCACACATCGCCGTCGGTACGCACGCACTGCTTGAGGAGACCGTCGAGTTTGCCCGACTCGGGTTGGTGGTGATCGATGAGCAGCATCGCTTTGGCGTGATGCAGCGTGCGGGTTTGCGGCAAAAAGGAGTTCGTCCGGATGTCTTAGTGATGACTGCGACGCCGATTCCTCGTACTCTCGCTCTCACATTGTATGGCGACCTCGATGTCTCCGTCCTCAACGAACTTCCCGCGCATCGCAAACCGATCAAGACGGCAATCCGCATGGAACATCAAAAAGAACGCGTCTACCAGTTTGTCCGGGAGGAGGTGCAACGCGGCCGCCAGGCGTACATCGTCTTCCCTTTGATTGAAGAATCGGAGAAGGTTGATCTCAAAGCGGCGACGGCAGAGTTTGAGCGATTGCAGGGAACCGTCTTTCAGGAGTTTCGTCTTGGATTGTTGCACGGCCGGATGAAGATGGAAGAGAAAGACGAAATCATGCGGCGTTTTCAGTCGGGCGATATCCAGATCCTTGTTTCCACAACCGTCATTGAAGTGGGAATTGACGTTCCGAATGCGACGATTATGATCATCGAGAATGCGGAACGATTCGGCTTATCGCAGCTTCACCAGTTACGAGGAAGGGTTGGCCGTGGTGCAGACCAATCGTATTGCATTCTGATCGCGAATTATGCATGGTTTGATACCCAGCGTCGTGGAAAGGAGAGCGGAGAGGTTCAAAAAGAGAAGCATGATGCGAAGGTGCGTCTCGAGACGATGGTAGAAACGACCGACGGGTATAAGATTGCGGAAGTCGATCTCAAACTTCGAGGTCCTGGCGAGTTCTTCGGTACACGCCAAAGTGGCATGCCTCCATTTCGTATTGCGAATCTTGTTGAGGATGGAGAATTGATCGCTGTCGCGCGCAAAGAGGCATTTGAGCTCGTGAAACACGATCCTCACCTGCGGCAGGCGGTGCACGAACCCATTCGAGCGCATTTCGAAGAGGAATACCGGCACATCTGGGGACTGGGAGAAATCGGGTGAAGGGACACCGGACCTACTGTTGCAGGAACTCCCTATGAAACTCCTCACCGAAGGGAGAACAGAAGATCGTGTTCCAAAATCTGATCTGTGAATCAGTGGTTTGAGTTTTTCACTCAGTAGTTACGAAGGAACTAAGAAATGGATACACGCGATCTGTATGTCGAAATTCAATGCCCTCGTTGCGGCAATCGACATGTTAAGGCGGCAACATTTTGTCCCCACTGTGGCTATGTTTACCGGTCGAGTTGGTGGGACCGTTTGAAAGATTTGTTCGGTGGCGGAGGCGAGACAACGAGAACGCCTGCCTCCACCACGGCCCTCGTTTCAACATTGATCGGGTTCGGCATTGCAGGTTATCTGATCTTCCAAGCCATCCAGCGTCAGTCGATCATTTCAGCTATCTATGCTTTACTTGTTCTCATCTTTGCCTTCCGCTCGCTCTTCGGAAGTCGACAGACGGGAGTGGAGAGAGAGGGTGAAACCGGCGATGTCGGCAGTCAGGAAGAGGCGGGCGTGGAGGAAGAGCTGGAGGCGGACCATTACTTTTGTGAGAATTGTGGAAAGGAGGTTGCGGCCGATGCTCTGGTCTGTCCTTCCTGCGGTCATTCGTTTTCGGTGGATCATCCGGAAAAACCTATGAAGTAAGCGTCCTTCCCCTATCGATTCCCTTCTCTCACCGCTCGTGTCCGATCTCCCATTTTTTTTCGCTCCGCATAACCATAGAGGGGAGTATCGACCGATGTCGATCAAGAGGTTGAGGTTGGAGGTCGAGCATCCTCGAAGTAACATCATCATGGACTTGGATGGAAGCTTTGCCGCGCGAGCGAAAAGGATGGCGCGTCGGTTGCGAAGGTCATCGTTGCCGCGCGCGTTGGAGTCGCGATCGGTTTGAGTGCGCGCGTCGTACGACACACGCGAAGCGCGCGAAAATCGGGTCAACTACTTGACAACGAGTTATAAAACGTTATATTTGTAGCAACGTTGAACGTTCATTGAAACGTTGACATCCTCTCCACAACAGAAAGGTTGAACAGACTGCTTGGTCAAGCGATTGCATGTCGCCCTCGTCTATAACATGAAGAAAGATCACGGCGACGATTCCTCGACGCAACACTTGATGGGACGGAAAGAGGACGAGAGCGAAGTTGCAGTGAGTACGAGGACAAAGCTTCAGGAGACGAGACCCGACACATACGCAGAATGGGATACCGAAGATACGATTCTCGCCGTTAAGGCAGCCTTGGAAGAGCGTCATATCGTGACGATAATTGAGGCGGATGAGGAGATCTTTCAGAAGCTCCTTCAGGTTCAACCAGAAATTGTCTTCAATATTGCCGAAGGACTGCGCGGGGCCTCGCGCGAGGCACAGGTCCCGGCAATCCTCGAGATGCTGGGAATTCCCTACACGGGGTCCGATCCCGTCACCCTCGGCATCTGTCTCGATAAATCTCGCGCAAAAGAAATTCTCGCCTATCATAACATTCCCACACCGGCGTTTCACGTCGTTTCTTCTCTTGACCAGCTCCACACGTGCACCATTCCGTTTCCGGCCATTGTGAAACCGCTGCACGAGGGGTCGAGCAAAGGAGTGCTCGACTCCTCCATCGTTCGCACACCCGGTGAGCTGCGTACACAAGTGACGCGCGTGCTGAACGATTACAATGAACCGGCGCTGGTGGAGAAATTTCTGGGAGGTCGCGAATTCACGGTCGCGTTATTGGGCAACGGACGGTCACTTCGGGTTTTACCGATCATTGAGTTGTTGCTTGACCGATTGCCGCAGGGAGCGAATCCAATCTATTCGTACGAAGCGAAGTGGGTATGGGATCAAAGCGACCACCCGATCGAGATGTACGAATGTCCGGCTCGCATCGAACCGTCGCTCGAACGTCAGATTCGTGATGCGTGCACCCACGCCTTTGAGGTGCTCCGGTGCCGGGATTGGTGCCGGATCGATGTGCGGCTCGATGAAGAGGGCATTCCTCACATTATTGAATTGAACCCGCTGCCGGGCATTTTGCCTCATCCGGACGACCACTCGGCATTTCCGATGGCTGCTCGAGCCGCGGGTCTTTCGTACAACGCCATGCTCAATACGGTACTCGACGAAGCGATCCAGCGGTACGGACTCGGATAAAACTCGGGAACGCAACTTCCATCCATCGGCCCAAGCCACAGACAAGGGAGGTCCATGCCGAAGAAAATCCACGTGTGCGTCGTCTTCAACGAACCCACTGTTGCAACGAAATCCGGACGAAAATTCATTTCCGAGACAGGCAAGATTGAAGCGGTGGCGACGCGCTCCCAAGTGCTCGCTTCTGCCGCGCCGGAGACCATCGACCTGTCGGAAATCGGTGTGCTGGAAGAGCGGGAACATGTCTGCGAAGCCCTCCGCAAGAACGGATACCGGACATCTCTTTTTAATATGAATGGGGACCTCAAGCGCCTCATCAGTTTTATCGAAGAGAGAGAACCTGATCTGATTTTCAATTTGTGCGAATCGGTCGGTGATGAATCGGTCCACGAAATGCACGTTGCGGGCATTTATGAACTCCTGGGGGTTCCGTACACCGGCGCTGGCGCCTTCGCGCTCGGTAACTGCCAGAACAAGGTCCGCACAAAGCAAATCCTGAGCTACTACGAAATCCGCACGCCACGATTTCAGGTCTTCCACTCCCCCTCCGAGGTGCATGAGGAGTCGTTCCAGCTACGTTTCCCCATTATCGTGAAGCCGGCACAGGAGGATGCCAGCATCGGAATCGAGAACAGCTCGGTGGTTGATAGCTTGACGGGGTTAAAGAAGCGCGTGCGCTTCATTTACCAGAATTTCGATCAACCTGCCTTGGTCGAGGAGTTCATCAACGGCCGCGAAATCAATGTGGCCTTGATCGGCAACAAGCGCCCCATTGTGCTGCCGATTTCGGAGATCGACTTCTCTGGTCTCCCCCCCGACTACCCGAAGATCGTCACCTACAACGCCAAGTGGATGCAGGGGACGGAAGAATACAAGGGGACCGTCGGCCTCTGTCCGGCAAATCTTCCGGCAGAAGTTGAGAAGGAAGCGCGGGAGATCGCGCTGAAGGCGTTCAAGATCATGGGGTGTCGCGACTATGCGCGCGTTGATATGCGTCTCGATAAGAACAACACTCTGTACGTGATCGAAGTCAATCCCAATCCCGACATCAGCGACGACGCAGGCTTTGCGCGATCGGCGCGGGCGTACGGTCTTTCGTTCGAAGAGGTCATCAACAAGATTGTCGAGTATGCCCTCGAAAGGACGCCGTAAGTGTCCGTATGCCGATCAGGCTATTTGTGAAAGAAGATATTCAACCGTTAACAGACATATTGCGGGCGACGGATGTCTTTCGGGAGGAGGAGATTGCGGTGGCCGTCGAACTGATGGAGATTGTTTCGGAGGAACCCGATCAACAAGACTACATCATGTATACGTACGTGGATGAAGAAGGAAACGTTCGGGGATATTATTGTGTCGGGCCGACGCCGATGACGCAGAGCACGTACGATCTGTATTGGATTGCAGTCGATCCTTCCATGCACGGAAAGGGGATTGGCACCGAGTTGCATCGTCACTGTGAGGAACTGGTGCGCAGCCGCGGAGGGACGCTCCTCATCGCCGAGACCTCCTCCCAGCCGAAGTACGAGAAGACGCGTGCGTTCTACATTCGCAAGCACTACCACGAAGCATCACGTATTCGAGATTACTACGCGCCGGGGGACGATCTCGTCGTCTATACCAAACACATCTAGGAGGTTCAAAGAACCTGTATGGAACTCTGGCAGGAAATGTTGCGACAGAGTGTCGACAGCGGAAAGGATCTGGTCGAGCGGTTCGGTTTTGACAAAGAACTTGCGGACAAACTCAACAAACTCTTCCACATTCGCATCAATCCCTACTATCTGAGTTTGATCCGTTATCCGGGGGACCCGATCTGGCTTCAGTGCATTCCGGATGCGGTCGAGTTGGAGGACCCGAACGCTCCCGAAGATCCCTTGAACGAGGACGCCGATAGTCCCGTTCCCAGTATCACGCATCGCTATCCTGATCGTGTCTTGTTTTTGGTGACCAGCCAGTGTTCGATGTACTGTCGCTTCTGCACGCGTAAGCGAAAGGTGAGCGACTCCACGAAGATCAACGCAAAGTGGATTCAAGATGGCATCGATTACATTGCGGCCCATCCGGAGGTGCGAGATATCGTCCTCTCCGGTGGCGATCCGCTGATGGTGACTGATTACGTCCTCGAACGTATCCTTGCTGCGCTGCGTGAAATTCCACACGTCGAGATCATACGACTCGGCACCAAAATGCCGTGCGTTTTGCCTCAACGCATCACTCCGAAGCTCTGCAAGATGTTGAAGAAGTATCATCCGATCTACGTCAATACACACTTCAATCATCCCTGGGAGTGCACGCCGGAGGCGGAAAAGGCGTGTGCGATGCTGGCCGACGCAGGATGCCCGGTGGGCAATCAGGCGGTGTTAATGAAGGGCGTCAATGACGATCCCGACATTATGCTGGAGCTGCACCGCAAGTTGCTGAAGATGCGTGTGCGACCGTACTACATTTATCAAGCTGACCTTACAAAAGGAACCAACCATTTCCGGACGCCGGTGCGAAAAGGGCTTGAGATTATGGACAAATTGCGCGGGCATACATCCGGACTCGCGGTTCCCTACTACGTCATCGACGCTCCCGGCGGTGGCGGAAAGATTCCGCTCCTCCCTCAATATGTACTTGGACGAAACGGGAAGGACATCATCCTTCGCAACTACAAGTATGAAATCTATACCTATCCGGATGTTGAGGAGGAACCGGCTGCTCCACAACAGGTGGTGGAAACGAGGTATCGCCGCCGGCGAAAAGCAAGTGTTGAACCAATGCCGATGGGGACGAAGGCGCTGCGTGAGTTGGTGCCCGTCGAGAAGTAACGTGCAGATGAAGATCACCTTAAAGCCCACGTCGGATGCCGTGGGCTTTTTTTGTTCGAAGAAGGACGAACGGTGCTGCGGGAGCGTGAGCCCATACAGCGATGTCGGTGTAAACACGCAGTGCTGAGCTCTCGATATCCAATGCGACGGACAGACAATTTCTTTTCCCCGAAGTATGAGACCAAAGAAAGGACCTGAAGCATGTCTCTTCCTACTCAAGAAAAGATAGTTGCCATCCAGGAGGCACTCAGAAAGGAAGGAATCGATGGGTGGCTTTTCTATAACTTTCGAGGCTCGAATGTCTTCGCCACACGAATCCTCGCTGTGCCGTCGCACCTGACGCAATCAAGACGGTACTTCTATCTCGTACCGGCCCAGGGTACACCGCGTAAGCTTGTGCACAACATCGAGCAGTTTAATCTCGATCATCTTCCCGGAGAAAAGAGGGTCTATCTGAGTTGGCAATCGCTCGAGGGGGGACTGAGGAGAATGATGGAAGGGATGAAGAGCGTGGCAATGGAATATTCTCCCCGCAACGCCATTCCGTACGTGTCGACGGTGGATGCAGGGACAATCGAGTTGGTGCGCGAAACCGGCGTGCAGATCGTTTCCTCCGCCGATCTCGTCCAGTACTTCGAGGCTCGATGGGACGAGGAGCAGCGCGCAGGTCATTTCGAGACGGCAAAGCACCTCCGGGAGATCGTCGATCTCACGTTCGGCTTCATCCGCAAACGCATCGAAGCGGGAGAATCGATCACCGAACACGACGTCCAGCAGTTCATGCTTGGTGAGTTCAGGAAGCGGGGACTCACAACGCAGAGCGATCCGAATTGTTCGGTCAACGCGAACAGCGCAAATCCTCACTATGAGCCGACGAAGGAGAGTCACAGTCCGTTGAAACGTGGGGACTTCGTGTTGATCGATCTGTGGGCGAAGAAAGACAAACCGAAGTCGGTGTATGCCGACATCACCTGGACAGGTTTTATTGGGTCGACTGTGCCTGAGGAGTATACAAAGGTCTTTGAAGTGGTGAGAGGGGGGAGGGATGCGGCTCTTCAGTTTGTTCGCCGGGCATTTGCCGAACAGCGAGAGATCTATGGTTACGAAGTAGATGATGCCGCACGCCAATACATTTCAGCAGCGGGATATGGGGAGTGTTTCATCCATCGGACGGGGCATTCGATTGGTGAAGAGATCCATGGGAACGGCGCGAATATGGACAATCTCGAAACAAGAGACGGAAGAAAAGTGATACCGCGCACGTCGTTCTCGATTGAGCCGGGTATTTACCTGCCAGGGAAATTCGGGATCCGAAGTGAAATCGATGTCTACATCACCGACGATGGCGAAGTGGTGGTCACAGGCGAGCCGATGCAGGACAAAATTGTATCCATACTTGCGGCGAGATAACCTCAAACTTCGTAAAGCGGCGTTCGGGAAGATCGTTTCATCGTTCGTCGAGACGACGATCAACTTCGCCATCGTGGCGCTGGCCCTCTTTTTGCTTATACGCGCCGTCAATCCCTGTGGTAATGAGAGGGCTCTTGAGTCCCGCAGAGGGCGTTCCCCTTTCTTTTCAAGCTTTTTCATAAGCTTGGATCTTCCAGGCGCGCCTCTCCATAGCAAGGTGCCCTTTTCACGATACTGCTTATCCGCGAAATTGTTTGATTCTTAATAAGCGGCCTCTTAATTTCGCGTCAGTCGTTTCCGCCCACCCACTACAATCTTACGCTCATTCGTCATCATCGTAGGAGGTTATCATGAACCACCTTCCACGAACAATAGTCATCCTTGTGGCGTTGCTCGTGATTAGCATTGGAAGCAATGCCCAACTTCTCATCGAAAACTTTGAAATGACCGCTTCGCAACCCTTGTCAGGACAAGGAGGATGGTCAACGAATTCCTCGGCGAATAACATCGTTGTTTCCTCCGGAAGTTTGAGCTTCGACAATTACGCCTCCTCCGGAATAGGAAACATGGTCTCCATAAGTAGTGCAGCGTCTGCTCAATCAGTTAGCCTTCAAATAGGGAGTTCACTCAATAGTGGCTCACTCTATATCTCTTTCCTTATAAGAGTTACTTCCGTGACGAGCATAACGCAGGATTACATTCTGTCCATGAGGGGAGGTGCTACGGGCACCACCCTTAGGCCCCGATTCTATTTGAAACGAGGTTCGACTTCTGGCAAAGTGCAGTTCGGTGTAAGTAAGGACGGTACAAGTGGCACAAGTTTTCTGTCTGATCTCAATGTGAATGACACATATTTGGTTGTGTTGAAGTACACGTTTAATTCGGGAAGTACTTCAGATGATCAAGTATATCTTTACCTCAATCCTTCACTGAGTGGTTCCGAGCCATTAAGTCCGGATGCGTCCATCTCGGTGGGAAGTGATATTTCACCGATCTCCGAGATCAACTTGCGTCAGCCCACAACATCAGGTATTAGCGTAGACATCGATGGAATCCGCGTCGCCACGAGCTGGTCAGAGGCTCCCCTCCCCGTCCAGCTTGTCTCCTTCACTGCATACGCTGTGCGATTAACGAGCTATCTGCGCTGGTCGACCGCAACAGAGACGAACAATTACGGATTCGAAATCGAGCGACGCGAGATTGGACGAATGTTCACTGATTCACACAGATCCAGTTTTCGCCATGGGGCACGTTATCAAACGGATCGAAATCAATCTCAACACTCTGCATCTGGTTGGACGACGATCGGCTTCGTAGCTGGTGCGGGGACAAGTACTACTCCAAGGGAGTACACCTTCACCGATCATCTTGCGACGCCGGGTCGATATGCCTATCGCATCAAACAAATCGATAGCGATGGAACGTTCGAATACTTTTATGCGACGGAGGTGGAGGTCGGTCTCGCCGAACGCCAACTCACCTTGTTCGAACCGTATCCCAATCCCTACTCCGCCGTAGGCGGATCAGCCTCTGGCGGAAATCCATCTATAACAATCGACTTCACGCTACCAGATGATGGCCCCGCCCAATTGAAGCTGTATGATGTTCTTGGAAGAGAAATTCAAATCCTCTTCGATCGGGAAGCGCTGGGGGGGAGGCTTTACCGTGCGCGTCTCAATTCGGGCGAACTTCCCTCGGGTCTCTACATTCTACAACTGCGGGCGGGGAATGAGATGCGGACTCGCAAGCTGATCCTAACGAAATGATGGAGGCTTCGTTGAAGAAAGCGTTGCATAGAACGCCGTAGTACAATGTAAGAAGGGAGGAGTCTATGAATCCATCGGAGGTTATCAAAAAGCGTCAACGGATGAACTCTTCCCAAGTTGCCGAATGGCTCGAACGCTATATTGATGAACATTACGGAGAGATCTGTCGTCTTGCTGATTGTGCCGAAGTGCTCGGCAAAAGCTACTCGTATATCTCGCACTGCTTTCGGCGACAGTATGGGAAGAGTCCAGAACAATATCTACTTGAGGTTCGCTTGGAGGCGAGTAAGGGTCTTCTCCGCAAAACGAATTTGCCGATTATCGACGTCATTCGAAGCGTTGGCGCCAGGGATGACCTTCACTTCCGCAAAGTTTTCAGGGAGAGAATCGGCTGCATGTACACAATGCAACCATCATGAAAATCTCACCTCTTCTTGCGGCAATCTTCGGTCTCGTGCTCGCAGGTTGTGCGACCACCTCTCTTACTGTAACCGTTAGACAAGACATCGCTAATCTGCAACAGTCGAAACAAACAAATCTTGGTGACCATTGGATACCTATCGTTGAGCATTATGGACGAGCGCTTCGCAAGGCAGATTCGACAGACTTATGCTTGAGTACGATTCGCAATGGCATCTCACTGATAAATCAACAAAAGGTCAGCGATGCAACAGACTTGCTTCGGACAGTTCACTCCTCGCGGGACTCAACTTGTCAAAGACATCTGCAACGACTTCTCAGTGTTATCCTTGTCGATCAAGGCGAATGGAGAACAATTCTGGAGATCAACGATTCCACTTTGATCGAACCCGAGGCTCTGAAGATTGCAAGCGCATTTCAACATACACCTCCCCAACAACTAAGCTTCTACGAGCAGGACGATACCATCATTGTGCATCGAGGCTACTTCGGGTTGCCATTCATTGACGTTACAGTCAATGGCACACAGCAACGGTTTCTTCTCGACACTGGTGCCTCAGAGACAATCCTTTCCTCGGACATTGCCGAACAATGCTCGGCATTTCCCATTGACACCTCTGCAATTCGAGGGAAGTCTACAACACAAGACCATCTCGCAGCACATCCAACTATTATAGACTCAATTAGCATCGGTAGGCTGACTGTCAAGAACCACACGGCTATTATCCTCGATAAGGAGGCTCTCTCTTTTAAGCTATTAGGCATCTTCCCGATGTTCAGGATCCATGGCATCATCGGCTGGAGACTGCTCAAGCAAATAGACCTTACGTTAGACTACGACAGGCGAACGCTTACAATACGCGATCCAAAGAACACTAAGACGACTGGATCAATCCTTCTCTCGCTCGGCAAGCCTTACGTACTAGCTACGACCGATACAGGCATACCTCTTATGTTTTTCTGGGACTCCGGTGCTCAATCGAGCAGCCTCACCCCCACGGGCGTCGAAAAGCTCCACAATGCGAGAAGGGATATGACTCTAAGCTCACGATGGGGTGCCGGTGGATCAACCCTCCAGGTTGTTCCGACTATCAAAGATGTTACAGTTCTCTTGTCCGCCTGCGCTCTTCACTTTAGAAACATGAAAATGATCCCAAATCGAGACCCACTATTGACCTATGATGGGATCCTCGGGAACGACATTGCCAGAAAGGGTGTCATAAGGGCTAACGCCATCAATGGTACATTACATTACTTCCTTAGATCAGAATAATGCCAGTGAGATTGAGCGGAGACGGCCACGGCGGCTAACGGGCGTCACCACGCCACTTTTTTTCTCGATAGTCGCGTGTAAAACAAAGTTAAATGCAACCGTTGTGGTCGCTCAACAGTTTTTGCCGCCTATACAAGGCAGAGTGTCCAACTTATTGCTACATTGCGCGAGACCGATTGCTATAGTGACTGCAATAGCGCGTGCTTGATGCTGGCAACCTATCCTGCATTTTGGGTCAACTGCATGCAGGGGTGTTATGCGGGGTGTTACATAGGCTGGATGGGATGTTGTTATAACGCCAGCGGTGGTGGTGGAGGGGGCGATATAATTCCGGAGTAGAAACCTAGAGTATGACCTGCCATCAAAGACGATTTCCCCCGTGGCTCTTCAAGGTTAATCGTCCTTCTCATAGGAGCCGGGGATCAACTTAAGCAGGTCGCTTTCCGAGAGGGCATCGGCGAGCACCTGTTCGATATCTTGGGGTTCTCAATTCCGGTGACTGCTGGTAAGACTTGGTCAATTGGTCTCGCTGTATCAGCCCGTGACGGGGACATTACAAACGGACGGACGAGCGCATGCCTTCTTCGAAGCGCTGGGGAGGTGGTAGGGCAGGACCTTCATGCCTTCGACCGACTGAGGTTTATTGATGAAGAGAACCAGGCTCGGAATCGATTGAAGTTCATGACGGTGGAAGAGCAGATCCATTCTCCTCTCCCTCTTCACGCTACGAAAGGTTGGTCGAACGAAGTTATGCTCGAGAGGGATACTCTCACTTGAGGCCCCGACCGTTCTTCCTGATGTGCCACACTTCTCTCTGCTCTCCTGCAGGTCAGGAGCCTTTCCCGACGCATGTTGTGTACTGGAAGTGTGAGCCATCTTTCGAGGTCAAGAAACATCCTCGTTGTCACAAACACTGCATTAGCCATCATGTCAAAAACGAATAACCAGGGCGGTTGAAAGAATTGATCTGTTTTGGAGTCATACTGTCGATTTTGCTTGAGTGTACACTCAGAAGTTCTTCACCTTCAACGGCGCTTCAGTCATTTGGAGAGTTGGCTCAAGGTTCTCGAAAAGAGGATTGGTTTTTCAAGAGGAAGACAACGATCAATGACAAAGGAGACACGTTGTTGTTCTCGATTGGCGGGATGGTTGTGACGTCAACGGATGAGTTGTTCATTAGTGATCGGATGGGTTTCAGGCTCAGGAAGTTTGATAAACATGGTACGCTTCTCATGTCAGCCGGATCAAAGGGAGAAAGTCCAAATGAATTTCGACGAGGTCCGACAAGAGTGGCGTACGATTCGTTTCGGAGAAAGCTCGCAGTTGGCGATTATCAATTGCCAATCATCAAGGTCTTTGATGACAAGATGCGCTACGAGAAGAGTTACTTTGCCCCTGCGCCCGTTCTCGATCTTGTCTACGATGACAGGGGAAGGCTCATTGTTGCGGTGCCCCCTGCAAAGGGAGGGCTCCGAAGTATAAGCATTTTTGATGAACACGGAAGTGTAATCGGCTCGTTTGATCCCAAAGGCCTTCTCAACGAACCTTGGATGGATGCTTTCACCATTGACTTTGACCGACGGCACAAGAAGATCATTGTTGTGTTTTTGCATCGGAATCTCATACAGATTCTTCATCCGGACGGGACGCTTGATCGTCAATTCTCAATTGACGGTCTTCCGGACAAAGTTCCATCAACACGAAAAGTCTTCCACGGGCAATCAATGGAGTTACCCGACAGTTTTATGTTTTGGGATGTTGCAGCAGACGGGGATGGGAACATCTATGTCTTGGGCGCCCATTTTTCAAAGAAGAAAAACCGCACTATCTACGTGTTTCAAATAGACGGAAGGCTGCAAACTGTTTTGAACTTGCCGGTGGAGACCGGGATGTTCAGCGTAAACGAGAATGGATTACTGATTACCATGGAAGAGTATGGGACGGCCGTCGGCGTGTATGAGCGGAAAAGGAACCAATGAAAATGCCTCAGATCATTGTCCTGACTAAGCTGATTGGCATCCCCCTTCTTCTAATGCGCTCACGGCAAATTACTTACCGTTCTCAACTTGCCAAATGAAACTGGAAGGTTCAGTTTGAATAAGAATGGCACATTCATTACGAAAGAAATCTACGGAACAGCTGTTGGAATCTACTGCCGGAAAGCCACGCCATGAACGCGGTTCGGTTGCTGATCGTAGCAGCCCTTTGTGTCTCTTCTTCTCGTCTTGTAGAGGGTCAACTACGGATCGATTGGAGTGTGCGTGGGATGGGAATCGATTCTTTGGTCAGAGTTCTTGAGGAGGTTCATCAAGACATCAATTCTCGAATTCCCGACACCATTATCTGGGTAAGGCTGGATGATCTCTCATGTGGCGCCTGTCTAGAGGATTTTCTGACCCTCACCTCCGTTCTTGGCTCCGACAGCATTAGGAGAAAAGCGGGAATTCTTTATCTCGTCGAAAAGGACCGACGTCCAAACCACATTTTAGAGAGAGTCGTTGAGCGTTGGAGAGAAATTCATTCGATTCCATTCCCAGTTTACATCGTAGAAGGATTTCAGAAATTGGGTCTGCAAAAAAGCTGTGTTCTTCTTAAACAAGATGGCTTGTACGTCGGGGAGTATATGCCGATGTCCACTGAGAAGAAAAAAGCTATCATCTCCAGGCTGACAAACTGATGCCAATACTTCTCTGCGACAAGGTCGTTAAATCGTATCCCAAAGTGCACAACGGAGGGAAGCCATTTATCTTAAATGTGGAGCATCTCGAACTGGAAGCGCCAGGGATTTATCTGCTCCTCGGTCGGAATGGAGCAGGCAAGACAACGTTCATAAAGTCAATACTTCACCTTCTGATACCGGATGCAGGCCGAATTGAATTGTTCGGGATGTCGTTCAAGAATCCAGAGTCGCGACGCATGATTGGATATGTCCCAGAAGAATGTTCATTTCCTCAGGATCTTGTCTTCAAAGAAGCGATTCGTTTGTTCAATGGGCTTGCAGGTCGCAGGCCGGAATCAGAGGCGCTTGCAAATGAACTCATCGCAAAGCTTTATCTGAATTCTCTGCTTAACAAGAAGGTGTCACATCTATCGAGGGGAGAGTACCAGCTTCTCGCAATTGCGAATGCCTTCTGGGGAGTGAGCAGATTTCTCGTCTGCGACGAACCCCTTAACGGGTTGGACCCAATTCAGAAAGAACGTGTACTACAGTATATTCATCAGCTCTACCAGCGGATGGATCTTACTGTGTTATTCTCGACCCACGTCCTTTCCGAGGCCGAACAGGTCTATACCTCGGTTCTTTTGGTAAAAGAGGGAAGCGTCGGACAACCTCTAACAAGACACAAAATAGAAGAAGAATTTGGCTCGCTTTATGAGTTCTTTCGTAGGGCGACAGTCGGTGGTGAGGATGATGTAGTAGAGTAATCGATTGTCATCGATCTTCTCATTCATATTCCAAACGCTCATCCGAAGACGAATCCTCCTCTTCTTCACCGTTGTGGCGTGTATAGGGGGACTTGCGATCATGCTTTCACGAGTTGAGATCGGTAGTGGAGGTTTGGAGCGCATCTCACTCTTTGGTATGAACATCCCCTTCATCGAGGCGAAGGAGGTCGTCGCATGGAATACGATCTACCTGATGCTCCTTATGTTTGTTTGCCCTGATTTACCTGTCCCTTTCCTTGGGATGATTGACAAAAAGAGAGCAGGTCTGATTTTCGCGAGGCCCGTATCCAGACGCGCTTTTCTCCCTGCGAATCTCTTAGGGGTGTTCCTGTATCTCTGGCTGTTTTCCGCGGTGTCGATTGTTACAGTGGGCCTCGCTCTCACATTAAGATTACAGGAAGTACCGATTGAATTTATCAGTTCAGTTTGTTTGTTCCCACTCCTTGCCTTCTTCGGCTTCTACCTGCTCAGTATTCTTTTCGGTCTCATATCACATTCGTATTCCCTCAGCATCATCGGTCCAATTTTATGCGGTTACTTCTCTTTGTTGCTTTACCGTCAAGAGAGTGTCTTGTCGTCTCTCGATATGCTGAACGAGACCGCCCAGTCCATCGCTACGGCGATCTATTACATAATTCCCCGAATCACCGAATTGAGCCTGTTGACATTTGGGTTCTTGAGGGCAGATGAGGTGGAGTTGACGGAAGTATTGCTCAGTTTCTTATTGCCACTCGTGCTCGCCTTTGCTATAATCAGCCAGAAAGAATTCTGACGAACTTGACCTCGGGTGAGCTCCGAAGCCCTGTAATCGAAAGTGGATAAAAAAAGCCTCACACGCGCGAGGCTTTTATGTCCTTCTCTGAGCTGGGTAGGAACAAGAACCCGGTATGACGACGACTTTTTTTGAGCGAATTGCAGATTAAGCGTGATCGCTACTTCCTTCGCAACAACCGCTCCCCCCATCTCGGTGACAGCATTCCACTTCAAGCCGTAGTCGAAACGGTTGATCGTTGCGGAGGCCTTGAAACCCGCTTTCACGTTTCCGTATCCATCCTTCATCGTGCCGCCGGAGAGTACCCTGAAGGTAACCGGTTTTGTCACGTCGTGAATGGTCAGATCGCCTGTCAACTCATACTCACGTTCTCCCACCTTCTTCCATGAGATGCTTTGAAAGGTCATGCTCGGGAAACGCGCAACATCGAAGAAGTCCGCGGATTTCAAATGTGCGTCCCGTCGCTCGTTCCCCGTGTTGATGCTGGAAGCATCGACAGTGAAGTCCACTGCCGCGGAGTCGAACGCCGAACCATTGGATTGAATGGAGCCCGAATAGACTGTGAAGTTTCCATCCACTTCGGAGACAAGAAGGTGTGTGACGGTGAACTTCACGTTGGAGTGAATCGGATCGACAACCCACGTTGTTTGGGCAGAGGCGCCAACAAGTGTAAGCGTAAACAGTGCAAGGAGTAGTGCGGTTCTCATAGAACCGATCCTTTTGATAGAATAGAAATGAATGGCTTACGCTGCCTGGACGGAAGATTGCGCTTTCGTGAACTCGGCAAGGATTTCGATTCTCACTTCGTTACTCACCACCACACCTCCCGCTTCCGTTAGGGCGTTCCATTGCAGTCCGAAGTCGAATCGGTTGATCTTCGTACGGATCTCGAACCCTGCAACCTCCTGACCGCCAAACCCTCTAACGGTGCCATTGTAGATAACGTCGAGTACAACTTCTCTCGTCACGCCGCGCAGAGTCAGATTTCCTTTCACCTCAAGCTCAAAGTCGGAAATCTTCTTCACGGAAGTAGAGACGAAGTTGAGGGTGGGATAGTTCGCCACATCGAAGAAATCGGGCGAAAGCAAGTGCGCATCTCGCTGTTCGTTGTTGGTAGAGATGCTGGCGATCTGCGCTTCGAACGAAATCCTCGCGTCGCTGAAATCCTCCTTCTCGGTTTCGATAGAGGCGTCGTATGTTTTGAACGACCCGGTCACCGTCGAGACGACAAGATGTTTCACTTTGAATGTTACCTGCGAGTGGGCGGGATCAATTTTCCAGAGCGTCATAGCAAGCTTCCTTCTGTGGTAGATAAACAATGAGGTGGTTGACGCTACAAAAATAACATGCGCAACCCCGCTGGCGCATTCACGCACGTGAAAAAAAAGCGTTAATGTATGGTAAGACAATGTGTCAGAGAATAAAGGGGCGAAAATGACGGGAGAAAATTTCGAGGCTACTTCTTGTGCGACAGCTCTTTACGGATTCTGCTGAGGGATTGAGGGGTGAGACCGAGGTAAGACGCAATCTGGTTCTGCGGGATCCGTTCCACCAGCGCTGGATAGGTATCGAGGAGGGTGAGATACCGCTGCTCGGCCGAGGCACTGAGGGATTCGATAATGCGGCGGTGCAGCGCGACCTGGTTTGCCTCCTGCAGAAGCCGGAAAAAACGCTCCATCACCGGCACCGTCGTAAGAAGCTTTTCCCTTGCCTCTTTCTCCAGCAGTAAGACTTCCGAATCCTCTAATGCGTCGATTGTATATTGGGAAGGCTTTCCGGTAAGGTAACTGTACAGATCGCCAATCCACCAATCTTCAAGTGCGAACTGCACCACATGTTCGTGTCCTTTCCCGTCGACGGTATAACTCCGGAGGCACCCCTTTGTCACGAACGCGATGTGACGGCACACTTCCCCTTCCTGCAGAAGAAACTGACGTTTACGAAGTCTCCGAGGGACAAAGAACTCCGAACAACGTTCGAATTCTTCTTCTGACAGCGAAACTCGCTTCCGGAATTGTGCTTTCAGCAGGTCAAGTGCTGTCGACATATTTGTTCAGTGAATGAAAATCGATTCGAGATTCATTGGAAAGTACAGAGTACCGTGTTGAGGAGCAAGGGATAGGTTTAGGTCGTGGAAAGGTTACGACTTCCCTTCTGGAGTTTCTCTGCATGAATGAGTATCATTGAGCGCGGTGAGCTCACGGATTTTCATCTTGCCCATTCTGCGCGAGCGGATTCCTTGCGGCGGTTGGGACAAGCGGCCGAGGCGCGAGTTTCGTACGAACGCGCGCTTGCTCTTAGCATGCAAGAACCGGAACGGAGATTTCTGGAGAGAAGATTGCGGAACATGGAGTGAATAAGAAGATGCGAGCAACGTGCTTGAGATTGACGGAGGAGTTGTGAACATTCTCGTCGGTTGTTGTGGCTGGGGCTACTTTCGGCCCGCGGAGTTTGAAGAGACACGTACAGGCCACTCCGGTTCTCTCCTTCAGGCATATGCGCGGCGTTTTCGTACGGTCGAAGTGAACTCGACCTTCTACCGGATTCCCAAACCATCTACTGCGGAGAAATGGAGAAAGGAAGCAGTCGAGGTCAATCCCCGCTTCGTGTTCACAGTTAAAGCGTATCAGGGAATCACACACCAGGCTCGGTTCGGTAAGAAGGCGCTGGGCTTCTTTGTGCCGATAAAGACAATAACCGAGAACCTTCATGCGCCCGTCCTGCTTTTTCAAAGTCCCGCCAGTTTCAAACCGACCGCACCGAACAGGATGAAGATGAAATCGTTTTTCAAGGCCATTGATCGTGGAAATCTTGTCCTTGCCTGGGAACCGCGTGGAGCGTGGTTCGACGAGATCGAATTGCTCAAGGAGGTATGTGAGGAGAACGATCTTCTGGTATGTGTCGACCCGCTCCGCAACGCGCCGCTCTTCCTATCACAGCGACACGTTGCATACTTTCGACTTCACGGCTTCGGTAAGCCGAGCATGTATCGATACACATTCTCCGATAATGAGCTAAGAAAATTGGTAGATGTCGTGAAGACCTTACCGAAATCGGTCAAAACCGCCTATGTGTTGTTCAACAACGTTTCGTGTTACGAAAACGCCCGGCAATTTATCAGGTTGATGAACGCAGAATCGTGAAAACGAAGGTTGGGCAACAGCTTCATCCCCTTGTGATCTGGCAGGTTCCACAGAAACCGGCTGGCACAAAAGAGAGCCGCTCGCTCTTTTTGTGTCGATTGTCCACAGCGCGCTGTCCTATAGAAGACCTTCACGCCGTCGCTTATCGTTGGCAACATGTACGGAGAAATTTCAGCACCATCGCAGCGCTCGATCGCGGCAAAGACGAGAAGGAGAACGCCGCCGGCAAGAAGTGCGGCGGAGATGGTTTTGTTCACGGTTGGATACTTCTTTCTACACCCAACGAGGCGCCCTTCGAGGTCTTTCCGATATTGAAGAAGTCGTTGATGAATTGAACGCCGTGCACGACTTCGAAGACCCATACCTCGAACCATTTGACAGGATTCCACACATGTTTATACCAGTGCCTCCAGATACTCTGGAAATACGAACGCGTATAGACACCTTGAAACGGATTCCTTTTCATCAACCAGGCTACGGGAATCGAAGGGATTCTGATCTCCGGTATCTTATTCTGCAACTTCCGGTAGTAGGAAATCAGTTCTTTCGTGCGGAGAGCTCTCCAATCGACAATTTCCTTCTTGGTGGTCGCAATCAATTCGAACAAAGCTTCTTCTGTTTTGGATTTCGGACGACTTCTGAGCCATACTTCCTGGAGCTGGAAATAGAGTTCGACGATGCTACGCACGCGTCGTAGGGCGGACCGGAAACGCCCCCACCAGAAAGGAAGAAAAGCTTCTTTCGGAAAACCGGGACGGCGGTCGTTGCGATACCGGACCGTCCAGAAACCGCAGTTCATCGGATGGAGGCGCTCGATCCTCGACGCAGAGAGACACCATGAGAAAAATGACATGCGGTCCCAGTAGTGCCAGCGGTCGTGCCGCCACGCCTTCAGGACATTGACCATGTGCTCGGTGGAATAAAACTCTTCCCATGAAGAGTGCCACGCCTGCTGCAATTCGTCGCGAGTCATGCGCTCGGGCTTCACGGCGACATGTGCTGAATCATAGGTATTGAAGTCTTCGTGCATCCACCGGCCTTCCTTCCACCAGGTTTGATGGTCTTTTGATCCCGGCAGCGGTGTGAGAATATAAAACGACGCGGCATCGAATCCCATTCTCTGCAGCTCTGCTATATCGTTGCGGATGCTCTCCGGCGTATCAAACGGCAATCCCAGAATGTAGCCAGCATGGCAGATGATGCCGAAGGAATGACAATGGTCAACGAGGTCTTGATACTTATGGACCTGGTTCTGGAATTTTGTTTCTGCGCGGAGGTTCTCTTTGTTGACGCTCTCAACGCCGAAGAAGACCTGATTGCATCCGGCGCGAGCCGCAAGCTTGAAGAAATCGCCCCCCGGCATATTCTTCGCCGCGAGGTCGCTCTGCATCATAAACGTGAAGGGGATCTTCTCCTGTTCTCTCAGGCGGATCAGCTCATCGAAGAGTTCTCGCCACCGCGGGTTGCGCGCAAGATTGTCGTCCGTAAAGAAACAGTGGGTCACCGCGGCTTCGCGGTAGCTCTGCCGGACGAATTCCGCCACCTGCTTTGGGTCCCGGCATCGCATGGTTCTTCCCTGCACATTGATAATGGTGCAGAAGTCGCAGTTGAACACACAGCCGCGCCCGGTATCGAGCGTCGCGAATTTGGAGGCGGATTTCTTGAAGTCGGCTTTGGTGAGCCGCGGGATGGGAAGATTCGTAATATCGGGCGGCGGATTCAAGAAATTGTACAATGGTTTTGGATGCCCGTGAACCACGTCTTCCAGTACAGCGGCTAACCGCCCATTCTCCACTTCTCCCGCTACCAGCACGATCCCCGTGGCTGCTGCCTTCTTGAGGTCGTCCGTCTCGCCGATCATCGACAGCATACCACTAACATGAAATCCTCCGATCAAGACGGGGATGCCGTGCGGAAGAAACCAGGCAGCGATATCTTGCGCGCGAGGAAATTGATTCGACTGTACTCCGACCAGCAGGACGACCGACCGTACGCCCGGCTGTCGGGAGCGCTTCAGAATATCGTTCACCGGAACGTTTTCATACGCCTCATCGACCGTGCGGACGTGGACGCGCGTCCCCTTGAAGAACGGGTAGTTCACAAGGTCCCGTGTGAGCGTTGCCATCTGGGTGAGCGTGTTGCTGCGGATGACGTTGACCTTCATTTTGATGGGATATCCGTCATCCGTGTAGTTGGTGGCGCGAACGAGCGTGACGTCGAGCTCGCGGATGCCGTGGGATGCCGCGGTAGCGAACCTGGGTGCAGATCCGACCGGAGATGATTCCGCCGACAAGACTTGTGCTGGTTGCATGGCTCCTCCTGATGCTTCAACGTGATCGAAAGCATACTCCCAACGAAAGTGACTTTCGCTGAGCAGAGGCTCTTCAATGGCCTGTTAGATTGAAACGCTCACCTGCGTGTTAAACAAGAGCCTCGTTTTTTCTGTATCGAGCAGAATGGAGTTAATTCCAAGCCGAGATTGATCTTCCCCAAACGTTCCGATGCCAAAACTCACCGGGAATCGCCGCTTCCGTCCGAGTTGATCGGTCAGCCGTACGGTGTCGCATGTGAAATAGACCGGCTTGTCCAGCGAGAGGACAATTCCTTCATCTTCGGGGGCCGACCGAATAAACGTTGTGCTTCTCTGCTGAGCCTGACTCTGTACACTACCAAGAAGATAGAGCGAAAGAAGAGAGAAAGCAAGAACTCTGAGCATATCGTTTCTTTCAACAGCATCATCACGGCTGATGCATCTACTTGAAAACCGGCGCAGCGGTCTGCGAAGTTGGATGCTGAGGTTTCTTCTGTTTCCAACATCCCCAGCTTGAATGCTCTTGTTTCTGCTTTGATCGACCGAAGCGCACCGGCCTGTAGAAGAACTCCACGCCATCGCTTATCGTTGGCAACACGTACGCAGGAATTTCGGCACAATCGCAGTGCTCGATCTGCCTTCCGGCCTGCGTCTTGTTTGTCAATGCAGACAATGTAGAGTCGTATACTGTCCGAACCGAGCGCACGAACTCCTGCACGCGGTCCACATCGTAGACCGCAACACTCACTGCCGTTTGGAGACCTCCGGTCAGCGTGTCAAACGCTTGTTGGGCGAATCTCTGTGCGAGAGTCGGCACGCCTCCGTTCGAGAGGCTGAGATCCAATCGTTCCAAGGCATGAAGAGGAAAGCACGATAAATGAAGCCTCTCAACCCCTTGGCTCGAACGGGAGCCTACATCATGGGGAAGCGGATGTTCGAGGAGGGCGAGGTCAATTTGCCTGAAGATTTATACAAAGCCTCGGTCTACATCCTCACACACGAAAAGCGTTGTCCCCCTTGTTTGTCATGTGCAACCAGTAGTGTCCAACTGTTGAACGGATAAAGAGCAATAATTCAATGTCATACAATCGGTTACAGTCGAAGATACCCGTAATCGATTTGAACTTGGTCGAGACAAAATGCTATCCTTTGAAGG
>JBGFRO010000036.1:0-55139 GCA_041695085.1 Bacteroidota bacterium
TGAAGATTGATGACCCCGCTGCTGGTTTGAATCGCACCAGAGTGGAATTGAAACAGATTCGGCAGGGCATTGGGAGACACTATTCGCGAAGTTTGAATCGCACCAGAGTGGAATTGAAACACTCTCACTCACGCACTCAGACCTTGCGGAATGTTGGTTTGAATCGCACCAGAGTGGAATTGAAACTAATTGAGGGACGCGCGCAACCTCCCTTGCGTGCGGTTTGAATCGCACCAGAGTGGAATTGAAACAAGATCAGCGCGACTGCCCCCTTTGCCCCCCCCTTCGTTTGAATCGCACCAGAGTGGAATTGAAACATCATATTAATGGGTGAGGAATACTTGTGGAACTTCGTTTGAATCGCACCAGAGTGGAATTGAAACCGAACGAGATAAAGATATAGCTGAAGAGGAAATAACGTTTGAATCGCACCAGAGTGGAATTGAAACATATAGAACTCATCATCTATCGCGTCTCGAAGCTGAGTTTGAATCGCACCAGAGTGGAATTGAAACAAGTGCGAGGCCTGGTGCGATGATTGTGTCAGTATCTGTTTGAATCGCACCAGAGTGGAATTGAAACATGAAACGGCTCGGCGGTCTCTCCCGCATCCAGTACGTTTGAATCGCACCAGAGTGGAATTGAAACTGAAGCGAGAAATCTGGAACGAGATCAAAGAGACCGGGTTTGAATCGCACCAGAGTGGAATTGAAACTCGTACTGCGCCGTTGGGGGTGTCAAAATCAGCGGTGTTTGAATCGCACCAGAGTGGAATTGAAACCTGGGACAACAAAGCTAGCTTATGCTCTCTGCGCCAGTTTGAATCGCACCAGAGTGGAATTGAAACGTGAGACGGAGTATGAAGATTGATGACCCCGCTGCTGGTTTGAATCGCACCAGAGTGGAATTGAAACAGATTCGGCAGGGCATTGGGAGACACTATTCGCGAAGTTTGAATCGCACCAGAGTGGAATTGAAACACTCTCACTCACGCACTCAGACCTTGCGGAATGTTGGTTTGAATCGCACCAGAGTGGAATTGAAACTAATTGAGGGACGCGCGCAACCTCCCTTGCGTGCGGTTTGAATCGCACCAGAGTGGAATTGAAACAAGATCAGCGCGACTGCCCCCTTTGCCCCCCCCTTCGTTTGAATCGCACCAGAGTGGAATTGAAACCTGATTGTAATCGCCGCTTGCGTCACATCATTCTCAGTTTGAATCGCACCAGAGTGGAATTGAAACATCTGATAAATGTCTTGCACCCAACCCCCGTGCCGCGTTTGAATCGCACCAGAGTGGAATTGAAACATGTGAGGGGTTAATTAATCTTCATCTATCAAATGTGTTTGAATCGCACCAGAGTGGAATTGAAACTGAAAAAGGTTACGCTATTACTAAGCGCAAACGTCCGTTTGAATCGCACCAGAGTGGAATTGAAACATTGGTATGGGGGTGAGTGGTTATTGTGGTATGGAAGTTTGAATCGCACCAGAGTGGAATTGAAACTATTCGGAAATGGTTGCGTGTCGAACGCTGAAGTATGTTTGAATCGCACCAGAGTGGAATTGAAACGAAACATGCAAATATATAGCTGTGCAGCGGCAGTTGGTTTGAATCGCACCAGAGTGGAATTGAAACATGGAGAATCGCAAGCCGCCGTCGCACCGAGGGGTAGTTTGAATCGCACCAGAGTGGAATTGAAACTCAGCAATTACAAAATCACCGGACTCAACGGGCGAAGTTTGAATCGCACCAGAGTGGAATTGAAACTATAGAGAGACAACAACGCGAGCTGTGCCGAGGTCGGTTTGAATCGCACCAGAGTGGAATTGAAATTTGACCGTTGCATATACGCTAAACGGCGTAAGTGCTTTTTCGCCACACAGCCACCTGAACGTACGTAAGAAAGGGAACTTGAGACTTCCAATCATTCAAACCAAGCAGACATGAAAAATAGACTTTCGTTCCTTATCCTCATCCCACTCGCCCTCGGTTCATCTCAACCCGATTCGGCCTATACCGAACTCTCCCTCGGAGCTGGACGCGGACAATATGCCCATATCAATTGTTCAGAAGTCTCATTTGTTGACGCAGGGGTGAGGGTCGTGCACAACTTCCAATCTCCCTGGAGAATCGGTCTCAGCATCTCCGTTATCCGACGACAAAATTCAACCACCGCCTTTGCATTCCCAGACCTCGCTTACGATTCAAAATATTTCTCACTTGGAACAACTGGCCTTCGAGTTGGTCCTAAAGATCTCCTCTACATCGAAGTTTCATTTGCAGATCAAGTTCCAACCTTCTCCGGAAAAGGATTAGCTCACTGGGGCGTTGGAGGATATATCTCAAGTTGGGATACCCAACTTTGGCTAGGCCAAAATGCGGGGCCATATGACCAGCCTGGTCTTGCTGGACAAATCGACTTTCCAATTGCCACAAACTACTATCTGTTCTTCAATGGCCGAACAGGCAAGTCACACTCAATTACAGAGTATGGTGTGTCGACTGGTCTGAGGATCGTAATGCCGTAACATACTCGTGTCAACTGTGATTGATGAAATATAATCGACTCCACAAGCAAACGTAACATTCACTCTACACAACCCATATTAACCCTCTCAACCGCTGAAGAGGAAAATCCCTATGTCGATCCACATTCGCCGGGCAACCGATGCAGATGCCGACCGGATTACGGAGTTTAACGCTTTGCTTGCAAGTGAGACGGAGCATCTTGAACTTGACCTGACACGGCTTCACCAGGGCGTTCGCACGTTGCTCGCAGATGACTCGAAAGGAATTTACTTTCTTGTCGAACTCGATGGACACGTGGTGGGTCAGTTGATGATCACCTACGAGTGGAGCGATTGGCGGAATGGGACGTTTTGGTGGCTCCAGAGCGTCTACGTCGAGAAATCTGCACGTGGCAAAGGAGTGTTCACGACCCTCTATCGATACGTCGAATCGCTCGCCAGAAGCGACAAGGACGTGTGCGGATTCCGACTGTACGTCGAGAAGAACAACGCCCACGCACAACGAACCTACTCATCGTTCGGCATGAAGAAATCGCAGTACGAGTTGTATGAGATTGAGTTCACGAGACAGGTCTAATGGGGACGGGAATGGAGCTTCCTTCAAGATCCGCTTGCTTTGTATATCGCTTCTCTCCCAACAATTCAACTAATAAAAGTTCCCATTCATCCCCTTAAATCCGATTTAGAGAGTCGTTACAACTGAAGTGGAGCAAGCGGGAGGATGTCGAAATCACGGCGCGCGGGTTGGAAAGCGATGGCGTGCGTTCAATTCTTGGCGCACTCCCGTCTCACGTCTATGACCTCCTTCCGCAGATGCGCCAAGAATTGTGGGTGGTGTGGAGGAACAGCCATCGCGTGCCTTTGATTTCGGTACGTTTTCTTTTGTGAGGCTATGCAACATGGAGGGCGAGAAGCCTTCTCGCCCACAGTGGTGTTGCGAAGACTGTCTGAATTCCTCAAAGCTCGAACTCGCACATCACGTCGATTGAACTTTTTGCATAGCCTCGAGAGGATTCTCGCGTTGCGGATTATGATGTTTACCTCTGCGGTGAAGAAGAGTGTGTCCATTTCGAACGGATGTAGTTCTGCGAACCTACGACAGAACACGCCTCTATGTCGGAATCAAGGTCATCCCCCATACCTTTGCCCTTCACCCTCTTTTTGATATATTCTTCCACATTCGTCACCACCCACTCAGTCAAAAAACATCATGGCGAGCTGCTGCACCTCCACCGCTCAGTGCGACGGGACCAACCGATTCTTCACCCGATGGTCCAAGAAATACGCGAAAGACTATAAGAAGAAAGGACTGGCAAAAGAACAGCGGTTGCTTCTCGAAGGGGTAAGGGCCGTCCCTGTCCGAAACGCCACGATTCTCGACATCGGATGCGGGGTTGGAGCATTGCACCATGCTCTGCTGAAAGAAGGGGCGGCTCGCTCGGTCGGTGTTGATGCAGCTGAAGGGATGGTGGAGCAGGCAAAACTTATGGCAGAGCAACTCGGCGTTCAGGATCGAACAGAGTATCACCATGCCGATTTTCTCGCCATCGCAGCGTCGTTGGAAGAAAGCGACATCACGCTCATGGACAAGGTTGTTTGTTGCGATGAACGCCTCGATGAGCTGATTGACGCCTCCTCCCAAAAAACGCGGCGCGTGCTCGGCCTTACTCATCCGAAAAACAGCTTCTTCATCCGCGTGGCGTTCAAAATGCAGATTGCTTTTGCCAAGTTGTTCCGATGGAAATTCCATCCATACTGGCACGATTGGGCAAGGATGCAGAAAGAGATCCTTCAGAAACGGTTTACACTGAAGTACGAAAGCTCAACATTGGTTTGGACGATCCTTGTCTTTCAGCGGTGTGAATAACCCAACGCGCCCCCGAATCTGCAACACGCTCTTTCCCTTGCAACCGAAACTTTTCACCCGATGATTCGTTTTCTCGCACGATTTTGTTCTTTCTTTCATCCATTTATATTCGTTCCATCCATACCTCAGGAGGATTCATCATGCAACGTTGGTGGTGCTCATTCTCTGCATTGATGATCGCGTCCGCACTGGTATTCGCCCAAACCGCGCCGACCGTCGGCTTGCGTTCGAATACCCCTGCCGTCCACGCGTTCACTAATGCCCGTATCGTTATCTCGCCGGGTAAGACGGTTCCCAACGGCACACTTGTTATCCGCAATGGCGTCATCGAGGCGGTGGGCGAAAAAGTCGGTATCCCCGCCGATGCCCGCGTGTGGGATCTCAAAGGACTCTCGCTTTATCCGGGATTGATCGAAATGGTTTCCGACATCGGCATGCCGAAGCCACCGCAGCAACAAGGTCCCGGCGGTGGACCCGGAGCTGCCCAACCGCAGCGACAGGAGCAACAGAAAGGGGCGGCGCATTGGAGTGCAAAAGTGTTGGCCGATGTCGCCGCAGCGAATGAGTTTCAACCGGATGCCAAAGCTGCGGAGAAACTCCGATCCCAAGGATTCACCCTCGCTGTTGCAACTCCACAACGCGGCATCTTTCGCGGTAGCAGTGCCGTGGTCAACCTCGGCGATGGCTCAGCAACCGATCTCATGGTCAAACCGCTCGCCGCCCATCACATTGCTCTCGAAGCAACCGGCGGCTTCTTGAGCAGCTACCCGAACTCCCTGATGGGTACAATCGCTCTCATTCGTCAAACGTGGTACGATGCCGATTGGTACCGCAAAGCACACGAGGCCTACGACAAAAAACCGTCAGGACAGAAGAGACCGGAGACAAATGCCTCTCTTGCCGTTCTCGCCGATGCATTAGCGTTGAAACAACCCGTCGTGATCAAAGCAACAGATGAGTTAAACTTCCTGCGGGCGGCAAAGATCGGAAAAGAATTCGGTTTGAACCTGTGGGTCTTCGGAAGCGGTCAGGAGTATCAGCGCCTCGATGCGATCAAAGCGGCGAGCCTCCCGGTTATTGTGCCACTGAATTTTCCGGACGCTCCTTCCGTCGACGCACCTGAAGAAGCGCTCAACGTGACTCTCGAAGAACTCCGTCACTGGGATGCGGCACCGGAGAATCCCGGCCGACTTCAAAAGGCGGGCGTCCAGATCGCGTTGACCTCTGCTGAATTGAAGGACGCCGGATCGTTTCGCGCTCAGGTAAGAAAGGCCATTGAACGCGGACTGAGCGCGGATGCAGCGCTTGCTGCCTTGACGACAACTCCCGCAGCCTGGCTTGGCCTCTCCGCTCGCTATGGAACGTTGGAGATAGGTAAAGTGGCAAACTTTGTCATCACCGATGGAGACCTCTTCGCAGAGAAAACGCACGTGAGGGAGGTCTGGATTGACGGCAAGCAGTACGAAGTAAAAGTTCCCCCGACCGACGCACGGGGAACGTGGGAGATGACGGTTTCCGCTGACCCCGATCAAACAGGAACGCTCACGCTGAAAGGGGAAGTTGAGAAGCCGACCGGCAACGTTACCTGGCGTGGGAAGGAGTTGCGATTGAACAACATCACGTATTCTGCAGGACGTCTCTCGTTCACGGTCAAAACCGATACGATCGGCTGGAAGGGAACGATGATGCTTTCAGGAATGGTAAGTGCGAACGAGATCAATGGGGTTGGAGAACGGCCTGACGGCGCGCCGTTTACGTGGCGTGCAGTCCGGCGCGAACCGGCGAAGGCGGAACCCGATACCACAAAGCCGAAAGAGCCGGAGATGGCATCGTTCCCGGATGTCTTCCCGCCCGGCGAATACGGCCGGCCAGCCCTTCCCGTTCAGCCTCAGCATGTGCTGGTTCGGAACGCGACGATCTGGACACAGGGTCCACAAGGAACATTGGATGCCACGGATTTGTTTGTCACTCGCGGCAAGATTGCACGGATCGGAAAGAATCTCACCGCTCCTGCCGACGCCGTGATCATTGACGCAGCGGGAAAACATATCACGCCCGGATTGATCGACGCGCATTCCCATACCGCTATCTCCGGCTCGGTGAACGAAGGGGGACAGGCCATCACAGCGGAGGTACGCATTGCCGATGTGCTCGATCCGGACGATATCTGGATTTACCGTCAACTCGCCGGAGGAACCACGGCAGCGAACATTCTGCATGGCTCGGCGAATCCGATCGGCGGACAGAACGCCGTGGTGAAATGGCGTTGGGGCGCGTTGCCGAACGAGCTGCTGATCGCCGGGGCCCCTGCCGGCGTGAAATTTGCCCTCGGTGAAAACGTAAAGCAGAGTCATTTCAATCCGGGCGGCCAACCCTCCACCCGCTATCCCCGTACGCGAATGGGGGTGGAGCAAATCATACGTGATCGCTTTAAGGCCGCGCTCGATTATGAACGTGATTGGAAGGAATGGGAACGCGACAAAACGCGCATCCCGCCGCGGCGAGACCTTGAACTTGACGCGATCGTAGAGATGTTGAAGGGAACCCGCCTCATTCACTCCCACTGCTACCGCCAAGATGAGATTCTGATGCTCATACGCGTGGCAGATGAGTTCGGGATCAAGATTGCCACGTTCCAGCATGTGCTTGAGGGATACAAGGTAGCCGAAGCAATTGCGAAGCACGGAGCCGGAGCATCTGCCTTCAGCGACTGGTGGAGCTTTAAGATCGAAGCGTACGATGCAATTCCTGGTAACGGTCCGTTAATGCACAGCCAAGGCGTTCTCGTTTCATACAATTCCGACAACTCACAGCTCGCCACTCGTATGAACTGGGAGGCGTCCAAGGCAGCGAAGTTCGATTTGTCGGAAGAGGAGGCGCTGAATTTTGTCACGCTCAATCCGGCAAAACAGCTCGGCATCGCCGATAAAGTCGGATCGCTCGAAGTTGGAAAGGATGCCGATTTTGTGATCTGGAGCGGCAATCCTCTTTCGACTTTTTCAAAATGCGAACAGACGTGGGTCGATGGACGAAGGTATTTCGACGTCGCGGAAGACGTGCGGATGCGGGAGCAAATTCAGAAAGAACGCTCCGCGTTGATTCAAAAGATCCACGCGAGCAAGCGGACGGCATCAGGTTCTCAACAAGCCGCGAACGGAGCCCCTCGTTTCCGTCGTCCAAACGAAATTTCTTTACGATGCTGCATGGAGGGTATATACGATGAACACGAATAATCTCTTTCGAATTACATATGGATTGTTGCTTGCCGTCGCTTTCCTCGTCATCACGGCGACGGCATCAGATTACTATCCCGCGCCCAAACAAAAAAATCCCATTGCTTTGGTAGGGGGAACGATCCATACCGTGAGCGGAGCCATGATTCAGGGAGGTACGATCATTTTCGATAAGGGCAAAATCACGGCTATCGGCGTGGAAATCCCGATTCCGGCAGGCACGGAACAAATTGATGTCAAAGGAAAACACATCTATCCCGGCTTGATCGATGCTTCAAACAGTCTCGGGTTGGTCGAAGTCGGTTTGGGCGCCCCGGGCACTGTGGATGTGGCGGAAGTGGGCACCATCAATCCAAATGTTCGTGCAGAAGTGGCCGTCAATCCGGAAAGCGAGCATATCCCCGTCGCACGCTCCGGAGGTGTTCTGATTGTTGCTACAAGTCCGCGAGGCGGGCTTATCTCCGGTCTTGCAGCAGCCATGATGATGGAGGGTTGGACGTGGGAGGAGATGACGCTTCAGGGGGGAGTTGGACTTATTGTAAATTGGCCCGCCATGGTTTTTTCGCCCTCTCCCTTTTCACAACAGACACGTGAGAATTTTCTGGAGAATCGCGAGAACAACCTGAAGGCAATCCAAAAAGCGTTTGCCGATGCACGCGCATATTGGACGGCAAAAAAGGCCGAAGATCAAAAGGGAATTCCGTATCACCACACCGACGCGAGGTGGGAAGCGATGATACCAGTGCTGGGGGGAAAGATTCCAGTGCTGGTGAACGCGAACGAGGTGACGCAAATTCAGGCCGCGATGCAGTGGGCGGAAGAGCAGAAGGTAAGAATAGTGTTGGTTGGAGGTCGCGATGCGTGGAGGGTGAAAGATCAACTGATTGCCAAGAAGGTCCCCGTGATCTTCACCGATGTGCAGAACGCTCCCGCTCGCCGTTGGGAGGAGTACGACCTTGTGTTCAAAACACCGGCACTGCTTCAAGCGGCCGGTATTCAATTCTGCATTACCGGTGATCGCAGCGGGCCGAATGCGCGCAACTTGCCGCACCACGCGGCCAATGCGGTCGCATACGGTTTACCGCAGAACGAAGCGCTTAAGTCTATTACACTCTATCCCGCTCAGATTCTCGGTATCGCGGATCGCGTCGGTTCACTCGAAGTAGGGAAGGATGCTACCCTTTTGATTACGGATGGGGATATTCTGCAGATCACAACGAACGTCGAGCAGGCATTTGTGCAAGGGAAGAAAGTTGATATGCGCGATAAGCACAAGAGTCTCTACAACAAATACAAGGAAAAATATCGGCAGTTATCGGGGAGGTGAGCCGTGGAAAGCGGCCTGTCAGCTGTGTACGATGTGAATCGTGAACACCTTCGTCGTGGTGAACAACTTGCCGAGCCGTTACTCCGAAGAGGTGTCACAAGCATACGCGGGAGAACGTGAAGAAATATCTTCCCGATCAGTACCACGCGGAATACGACCGGAAGATTCAAGCCGCATGGGCGATGATATATATTTAGGGCAACACGAGATACCACTCCCCATTCACCGACGTGGTTCAGCCGTTCACCGAAAAACGTGTAACTTTCGTTCTCTCTTCGAGTATTATTGTCGGCGTTCGGCTGTGTGACGCATCAGAGGCTGTGCAATTGTTGGAAGCGCCGGTATTTGTTTTCATCTTTAATTCGTTTTCTTGTTGTCAGTCTCGTGTATCCCGACATGGACCATGGCAGAGAATCAACACGTTGATCTTTCTTCACTTCGCATCCGTCGAGGCGTGAAAGAAGATTCCGGAAGACCCTCCAAAGGATGGACGACGAAAATCGGCATCTCGTTTCTTCTGTTCCTCCTTCTCGGTGCAGGATACTACTTCATCAGCGACGCGCTCGATCCAGCGATCGAGGTTCAACTGACGACAGTGACTCTTTCCTCCCCTTCACAGGCCAACGCTGTATTGACGGCGAGCGGCTATGTCGTCGCGCAGCGGAAAGCTGCGGTTGCTTCGAAAGCGACTGGCCGACTCGAATATCTTGGCGTGGTGGAGGGCGATCGCGTGCGGCAGGGACAGATCATCGCCCGCATTGAGAACGCTGACATGCGCGCTGTTCTGGACCAGGCGAGAGCCAACTTACAATTGAACCAGGCAGAGCTTAATGATGCCAAGCGGTCTCTCGATCGCCAGAAGATTTTGTTGGAGAAGGGGCTTACCTCACAAGCTGAATACGATGCCGCCGAGGCCCGCTATCAGCGTGTAGTTGCGTCGATTGAAGTCGCAAAAGCCGCCGTCGCATCCGCCGAGGTTGCACTGGAGAATACGCTCATCCGGGCGCCGTTTGACGGAACCGTGTTGACAAAGAATGCCGACGTGGGCGAAATGGTCGCCCCTATGGCCGCCAGCGTCAGCTCCCGCTCCGCCGTCGTTACGATAGCGGACATGAAGTCGCTCGAGGTTGAGGCCGATGTTTCCGAGGCAAACATCGATCGCGTCCGCTTGAATCAACCGTGCGAAATCACTCTCGATGCCTATCCCGAAACGCGCTATCAGGGCTTTGTGAGCAAAATTGTCCCGACGGCCGACCGTGCGAAGGCAACGGTGATGGTAAAGGTGGGTTTCAAATCGTACGACAGCAGGGTGCTGCCGGAGATGAGTGCAAAGGTGTTGTTCCTGACAAGGGAGAGCGACGTGGCGGAAGCGACAGCTAAACCGATTCTTACCGTCGCTGCTTCTGCCATCGCCACACGGAATGGAAGATCGGTGGCGTATCTGGTGCAAGAAAACAAAGCGGTGGAAGTTCAAGTCACGACGGGAAAAAACATGGGAGGCTTGATCGAGATCGTCTCGGGTTTAAAAGCGGGCGACCGGGTCATCAACCGCATCGATGAAAACCTGCGCGATGGAGCAAAAGTCAAAGTGAAGTGATCTGCGAGCTTGGGTCTATTTAAGAGTCTTTGCAATTTTATCTGACGGAGTCTGAATGGGATCGTTGATTGAAGTGAAGAATGTTTCGAAATCATACTGGCGGGATAGCTTCGAAATCCCCGTCCTGAACAACATCTCGCTGAGCGTCGCGGAGGGTGAGTTCCTCGGTTTGATGGGACCTTCCGGATCCGGTAAGACAACGCTTCTTAACTTGATCGCCGGGATCGACCGGCCCAACAAAGGTTCGGTTGTGGTAGGAGGGACAGACATTACCAGTTTGAACGAATCACAGCTCGCGAAATGGAGATCGAACCACGTTGGGTTCATTTTCCAGTTCTACAACCTGATCCCCGTGCTCACGGCATTCGAGAATGTGGAACTGCCGCTGTTGCTCACGCCGCTCTCCAAGAAAGAACGGCGTCAGCATGTGGAGACTGCTTTGTCTGTGGTTGGTTTGGCCGACCGCATGCATCATTATCCTAAGCAACTTTCGGGCGGACAGGAACAGCGCGTGGCGATCGCTCGCGCCATCGTCACCGATCCGACAATCTTGGTTGCGGACGAACCTACAGGTGATCTCGACAAAAAATCGGCGGAGGAAATCCTGACGCTGCTCGAACGATTGAACACCGAGTTCAAGAAGACCATCGTGATGGTCACGCACGATCCGCGAGCAGCTGAGAAAGCTCATTTAGTACGCCACCTCGATAAAGGCGAACTGCAATAGGAGCAAATGTATGAGAGTGTTGAAACTGATGTTGAAGAACGCCCTCCGGCATAAGCTCCGGACGATGCTGACCATCCTCGGTATTTCAGTCGCCGTCGTCGCCTTTTCGTTTCTTCGCACGGTGGTGACGGCGTGGTACGCCGGCGTGGAAGCTTCCTCCCCCAACCGACTAATTACCCGCAACGCGGTATCGTTCATCTTTCCGTTGCCGCTTGCCTACCGGGACCAGATCGCCCGAATCGAGGGAGTTGAGACTGTCACCTTTATGAATTGGTTCCAGGGTGTGTACATCGACAAAAATCAGTTCTTCCCCCGTATGGCCGTCGATGCACAAACGGCGCTCGACGCGTATCCGGAGTTTCTCGTGCCGCCCGACCAGCGTGAGACATTCCTGAAGGAACGAAATGCATGCATCGTGGGAGCCGACCTCGCGCAACAATATAACTTCAAGATCGGTGACGTCATCCCCATCGAGGGGGATATCTATCCGGGCAAATGGGAGTTCGTTGTGCGCGCCATCTATCAGCCGCGAGACAAGACCGTGGATGGCACCCAGATGTGGTTTCATTGGCAGTACCTCGATGAACGGATGCGGCAGGAGATGCCCGGCCGAGCAGGCAAAGTAGGATGGTACGTTATTCGCATCAAGAATCCAGCTGAGGCAGGTCGCATCTCCGAACAGGTCGATGCCCTTTTCAAGAACTCTCGAGCCGAGACGAAGACGGAAACCGAGGCCGCGTTCCAGCAAGGCTTTATTCAAGGAACGGGATTGATCATCCAACTGCTCAACTTTCTCTCCTTCGTTATCATCGGCATTATCATGCTTGTGCTTGGCAACACGATGATCATGTCGGCGCGGGAGCGGACAAAGGAATATGCGGTGCTGAAAACACTTGGCTTTTCCGCTGGTCATCTTACCGCTCTCATCGCCGGCGAATCACTCATTATCTCTATCATCGGAGCCACCCTTGGGCTACTCCTCTCGTACCCCGTTGTGGATCTCTTTTCGCTGATGGTCCCAAAATCCTGGTTCCCGATCTTTTACATCGAGCCGGAAACAATCGTACTCGGCGCAACCGCTGCGCTTGTGGTTGCCATCGCCGCCGCGCTTTTCCCCATTCAGCGAGCGTTACGAACCTCGATCGTTGAAGGCCTCCGTTTTGTCGGCTGAGACATCGAACGTAGCAGTCGAATTGTGCAGGATGGAACTATGAAAATTCCTCTGAAATACATCTTACGAAACTTCTGGAGCCGTCGCCTCACAACGGCGATCACCATTGGCGGTATTGCCCTTGTCGTTTTCGTCTTTGTCGCAGTCCTCATGCTTTCCTCCGGCATCCGCAAAACGCTTGTTGCCACCGGCTCAAACGACAATATCATCGTCACGCGCAAAGCTGCCAATGGTGAGATCTCCAGCATCATCCTGAACGACACGTACAATATCATTCTCTCGCTGCCTCAGGTCGCCCGTGACGCTACCGGCGCGCCTCTCGCGACAGGCGATGTCGTCGTGGTCATTAATCTCCCTAAAATAGGAACCAAGGGAGGGATCAGTAATGTGACGGTGCGCGGCGTTTCCCCACCGGCTTTTCAACTTCGACCGAACGTGAAGGTCGTAGAGGGAAAAATGTTCACATGGGGGTCGAGAGAGATCATCGTAGGAAGCTCCATTGCAAAACGGTTCGAAGGTGCTCAGGTTGGAAGTACGGTCAAGTTCGGCGGCGACGCGTGGACCATCGTCGGAAGATTCGAAGCAGGCGGCACCGGATTCGATTCCGAGATGTGGGGAGACGTCGCGCAGCTGCAGGATGCCTTCGCCCGACAAGGGGCTTACTCAACGGTCACGTTCCGCATGACAAGTCCCGATCAAGTCGAAACCGTGAAGCAAGCCTTCGAAGCAGACAATCGGCTCCAGCAGTTCGAAGCAAAAACCGAGCAACAATTTTTTGAAGAGATGTCACAGTTCATGTCGATCTTCATCGGCGCTCTGGGGGTGTTCATCACTATCTTCTTCAGCGTCGGTGCAATCATCGGAGCAATGATTACGATGTACGCAGCGGTAGCGAACCGGACGGTGGAGATCGGAACCCTGCGCGCTCTTGGCTTTCAGCGCCGAAGCGTGTTAGCGGCATTTCTGACGGAATCAATTCTCATCTCGCTCATCGGGGCAGCCATCGGCGTGTTTCTCGCCTCTTGGCTTCAGCTGTTAACCGTCTCAACGCTCAATTTTGGTTCGTTCTCAGAGCTGGAGTTCTCATTTGCGCTGACCCCCGAGATTGTCATCTCTGCTCTTCTCTTCGCCGTGCTGATGGGCTTTACAGGCGGCTTTCTCCCATCCGTTCGTGCTGCCCGACTCAACATCGTCAACGCTCTTCGCTCCGCCTCCTAACACTCTGAGAAGGTCGCCTCCACCCCTACAATTCATTGTGAGGATGGCGACCTTCTTCATGGTGTGTAGGAAGTTGCATCCTGCTCTACCTTCCTGTATCTTGCCGGTGTTCCTCAAAGAAAGTCTAAAATCCACTCGTAGATCACTGATGGCCTATTTGTTATGTTGTGGCTTCAGCTCATCAGCAATTTCCTTAAAATCTTGAGAGCAGGTCAATCCCCTGCCCAAATCGCGGGAGGGTTTGCGCTCGGTTCGCTGGTGGGACTTTCTCCCTCCTTCACGCTGCAGGGCCTCATCATCTGGCTTTTGATCTTTGCACTGAACGTCAACCTCTCGGCGGCGTTTCTCTCGTTTACACTCTGCACGTTGATTGCTTATCTTCTCGATCCCTTCTTTCACTGGCTTGGCTTCCAGTTGTTGGTCGAGATGGAAAGCTTGCGGGACTTCTGGACAGCACTTTACAACGCCCCTATTGCTCCCCTCACTCGATTCAACAATACGGTCGTTCTGGGGAGTTTGATTGGGGCATTGTTGTTGTTCCCGTTTGTGTATTTCGGAATGCACCGTTTTGTTATCGCCTACCGGGCTACGATTGGCGCAAGGGTAGAACGGTGGCGAATCTACCAGGTCATCAGCAAGAGCGCGGTCGTTCGGTGGTATGAACGGATCAAGAATTTTGGAGAATCGCGATGAGAAAGAAGTTTGCCTATTTCGTTCTCATCCCTTTCGTCTTTCTTGCCCTTCTCGTCTATCTTTGGCTTGACCGTTGGGTAGAATCGGGGCTTGAGTCCGCCGGCGAAGCCATGGTCGGAGCAAAAGTGGAGATTGATAATCTTTCCACCAGTCTCTCGCCGCTCGGCATCGAATTCAACCGGCTGCAGGTCGCAAACCCGCGTGATCCATGGAAAAATCTTTTTGAGACGGGCCGGGTGCGGTGCCTGATCGATTTCGGTCAATTGTTGCGCGGGAAGTACATCGTGGAAACAGTCGAAGTACAGAAGCTTCTTCTCGGCACCACGCGTTCAACTGACGGCTCGCTGCCCAAGAAACCGAAAGATGATTCAACCCCCTCCTTTCTGAGCGAGGCATCAAAGGAAATCGCCAGCCGCGTCCAACAGGCCCCTGTGTTTGACATCGAGAAGTTAAGGAAGGAACTCAAGATTGACAGTCTCATTGATGTCTCGACCTTCAAGAGCCTTCAGCATATCGATACGTTGAAAGCTGAAGTTCAGCGGGCGCGCATGGAGTGGGATGCAACCCTTTCCGAGCTCGAATCAACAAAACACCGTCTCAGCGAGATAGAGTCCTCCATCCGGTCCATCAATCCGAACGAACTGAAAACTGTCGAAGCAATCACATCGGCCATCGCTACCGTCAACAACGCTCATACAAAGATCAACGAGATCGCTCAGACATTTACCGCGCGACGAACTTCTGTCGCGAACCGCGCACAATCGATCACCGCGTCCGTCAATGCAATCGACGATCTCGCCAAAGAAGACTATGAACGCGTGAAGCGACTTGCCCGATTACCGGATATGAGCGTTCAAGGTCTGGCAAATCTGCTCGTTGGAAAGAAACTGCTGACTGAGGTGGAGTATTATCTTGGCTGGGTGGAGTACGCACGATCCACGATTCGGGCTTACACGCCCGAACCGGCTTACGAAAAGCCGAAGCGTTTCGAAGGGCAGGATATCCATTTTCCATCCGAGCGAAGTTATCCGAAGCTTTGGTTGAGGAACATTCACATCTCCGGCGGTACAGATAAACGTCAGAACCCGGAGTACTTTTATGCCGTCGGAGAGGTCACAAACATCACCGACAATCAGCGCCTTACGGGGCAACCGCTCGCTGTTCACCTCTCGGCAACGAAGGGGGACCAGTTGCGCATGAAATTCTCGGCTCTCTTTGACCGACGTTCTGCTGAACCGGTGGACCAGTACGACGTTGAGGTTGACGGGATGAAGGTTAGAGATTTCTCGCTCGGTCGTTCCGATTTTCTTCCATCATCGATCACCAACTCTCTTGCATCGTTGCGACTCAGTGTGCGAGTGCCGGGAAGTCGGTTCGATTCACGCCTCGATCTTGCCTTCCGAAACGTCACGATGCGGTTTGAGCGCGCGGCTCGGAACGACGTCGAGCGTCTAACCAGAGCTGTTTTGGAAGGAATCAACACGTTCCATGTCGGCCTGCGACTCTGGAACACGAAAGGCCCGATGGACGTCGCATTGACAACCGATTTGGATGACCTCCTTGCCTCGCGCACAAGACAAGTGATCGGAGCTGAGCTTGCGCGTCTTCAAAGTGAGATTCGCGCCAGAGTTGATAGGGTCGTTGCCGAAAAGAGAGCAGAATTCGAACGGCTCTTTCAGCAGAGGCGGGATGAGGCCATGGCCCGCCTTCGCTCATACGAAGAATTTCTCCATACGAAAGTTGCGCTGGTCGAAAACAAGAAGAAGGAGCTGGAAGCCCGCGTCGAGGAAGAAAAGAAACAACACACCGAGAAGGCAAAGAAAAAGTTGGAAGACGCGCTGAAAGGAATTTTTCGAAAGCAGTGAAGAAATCGTTTTCGCGCGAGGAAATCGTCTTACTATGAGAAAGTCTCGATATTCGCCACGGCCGGAAGAGCAAGGATCACCATGGCCAGCACGCCCCCTCTCTCTCGGTGGGGCGGTCATACTCATTGGTCTCGCGATTGCCGCGGTGTTCCTTTTCACCTCCCCTCCGCCTCCACCGTCCCCATCACCTGCTCGAACATCCAACATTGAATTCATGAAGCACGGCGAGCTGTGGTTCCTTTCCGCGGATGGGAAGGAACTCGCGCGAATCGACATAGAAATTGCGGAAGATGATCTTTCCCGCGAACAGGGATTGATGTACCGCAACGAAATGGCTCAACATCACGGTATGCTCTTCGTCTTTGAGGATGAAGAGTTCCGCTCATTTTGGATGAAGAACACGCCGTTGCCGCTCGATATCCTTTTCGTGGATGGAGGGCATCGAATCGTTACCATCCACAAAAACACGACGCCATTTTCCGAAGAAGAATACAGATCGTCCGCTCCTGCGCGGTATGTGGTGGAGGTGAACGCGGGTTTTACCGACCTGTTCAAAATTCAGGTGGGGGATCGAATCCGGTGGAGCCGGACCCCAGCGGGTTAAGCGCGGTTAGATGATCTTTTTGATGCGGCATTCGGTTTCGATCGGGGTTGAGATGGAGAACGAGCTTTCGTGATAGCGGGTGATTCCTCTTTGCCATCCTTCATGCCGTTCGATGTGCTCTTTCCGCCATTCTCTTTTTCGGCGAGCTGTTTCTCTTCTTCCTCCTCGGGAATCACGATCGCGATATCCGCTACCGAATCCCCCCCTTCCAGCCTGATCAGGCGGACGCCCTGCGTGTTCCGCCCCGCCACGCGAATATCTGCAGCGTGCTGACGAATGACCATTCCGCCTGATGTCACCACGACGACATCGTCGGTATCAAGCACTTCTTTGATCGCGACCATCTTGCCGGTCTTCTCGGATGTTTTGACTGTAATAATCCCTTTTCCGCCCCGGTGACTGACGCGATATTCACCCTCCTCGCTTCTCTTGCCGTACCCTTTTTCGGTGGCAACAAGAATCGTTGTGCCTTTCCGGCGGAGGTTGACCATCCCGACCACCTTGTCTCCTTTGGCGAGCTTGATTCCGCGCACACCTGCCGCTGCTCGTCCCATTGGGCGCACCTCATCCTCATGAAAGCGGATCGCCATACCTTCTGCGGTTCCGATGATGATATCCTGCTTTCCGTCCGTCAACTTCGCATCGTTCAGGGTATCCCCCTTTCTCAGCGTTGTTGCCGTAATACCGCTCTTGCGCGGATTACTGAATTCTGAAAGCAACACTTTTTTGACGAGCCCTTGTTCGGTGACCATGAAGACATAATGCTGGTCATCGAACTCCTTAACAGCGATAACGGCATTGATGGTCTCTTCGGTGGACTTCGCAATCAATGAGCTGATCGGCTTTCCTTTCGCCGTCCGACCTCCTTCAGGGATTTCGAACACCTTGAGCCAGTAGCCTCGTCCTGCGTTCGTAAAGAAGAGAATGTAGTTGTGTGTGCTGGCAACGAACATGTGTTCGACAAAATCGTCCTCCTTCGTCGCCGCACCGGTAATCCCCTTCCCGCCCCGCGACTGCCGCCGATAGCCCGACACCGGAGAGCGTTTGATGTACCCCTGGTGCGAAATGGTGATAACCACTTCCTCTTCCGCGATCATATCCTCAATGCTGAACTCCTCGGCTTTGTAGACGATCTCCGTTCGCCGTTCGTCGCCGTACTTCTTTTTCAGCTCGGCAAGTTCCTCTTCGATGATTTTGAGCTGAAGCTGTTTGCTTTTGAGAATCGCTTTCAGCTTTTCAATCAGTTTAATGGTCTCGCGGTATTCTTCCTCGACCTTCTTCCGCTCCAGCCCCGTCAGTTTCTGGAGCCGCATATCGAGAATCGCTTTGGCCTGAATCTCTGAAAGCTTGAACTTCTTCATCAAGCCGAGCTTGGCACTCTCAACATCTTTCGATTGCTTGATGAGCTTGATAACCGCATCGATGTTGTCGAGCGCTATGATGTATCCTTCAAGGATATGCGCACGTTTTTCTGCCTCATCGAGCTCAAACTTCGCGCGCCGCACCACCACCTCGTTCCGATGCTCGATGAACTTCTGGATCATCTCCCTCAGTGTCAACACGCGCGGCCGGCCCTCCACCAGCGCGAGCATGATGATACCGAAGGTCGTTTGCATCTGTGTGTGCTTGTAGAGATTGTTCAACACCACTTCGGCATTGGCATCCCGTTTCAGATCGATGACCACCCGGAGACCGTCGCGATCCGATTCATCCCGGACATCCGAGATATCCTCGATCTTCTTTTCGTTCACCAAGTCGGCGATTTTCTCAATCAACCCTGCTTTGTTCACCATATAGGGAAGCTCGGAAATGACGATCCGTTGTCGGTCTCCTTTACCCGTCTCAATGGAGGCTTTGGCGCGCACGAGAATGCGACCCCGGCCTGTTGTGTACGCTTCCTTCACACCGTCGTATCCGTAAATGATGCCGCCCGTAGGAAAATCGGGCGCAACGATATACTTCATCAGTTGCTCGTTCGCAATACTGTCGTTTTTAATGTAGGCGAGGCAGCCATCGATCACTTCGTTCAGGTTGTGGGGAGGGATGTTCGTTGCCATACCGACGGCAATGCCGCTGGCACCGTTGCAGAGCAGGTTGGGAAAGAGTCCGGGGAGGACGGAGGGCTCTTTGAGTGTATCGTCAAAGTTGGGGACGAAGTCGACCGTGTTTTTTTCGAGATCGCGCAGCATCTCTTCGGCGATGCGGGAAAGGCGCGCTTCGGTGTAACGCATAGCTGCAGGCGAGTCGCCATCCACCGAACCGAAGTTTCCCTGGCCGTCCACAAGGGGGTAACGCAACGAAAAATCCTGTACCATCCGGACCATCGTATCGTACACCGCCGCATCGCCATGCGGGTGGTACTTGCCGAGCACTTCACCGACGATGCGGGCACTCTTCTTGTAAGGCCGGTTGCTCGCCAAACCGAGCTCTTGCATGCCGAACAACACCCGTCGGTGTACCGGCTTCAGTCCATCGCGTACATCGGGCAACGCGCGTGCAACAATGACCGACATCGAATAATCGATGTACGATCCCTTCATTTCTTCTTCAATGTCGACGGGAATGATCTTTTCGTTGACTTGATTTGCCATCTGTTCTTTGCGAGAAATTTGACGTTATGTTCTTCAGCTTGATTTACGCGGTCGATCGATCTCGGCATGTAGAGCATTGTACAGTGCGACGAGATCTCGACCGCAGACCTGTGAAAACTCCCTCAGCCACTTTTGAATATACTTCGTATCCAGGTTTTCTTGTAGGTTTATGATTCCCTTTACATCTTCCAGATCCACGGCCCTCCCTGCGAAGAGTTTGTGAATGATCGTGTCCTCAGCGCTAGCAAAATTGATTCTTCTCCCGCCAATGTTTATCTCTACCGCTCGATCAATCGCCTGACGCTCATAGGGGAGAAAGGAGAAGATGAGATCGATAATTATTCCTGACCCTGTATCTTTGACCGAAAGAAGTGCATTGCGCTTTGCAAATTCTCTTGCGTTTTGCCGAACCGGCTTTAAGGACAGCTCATCGAATATAGCCAAGACGTTTTCAAGCTGGTCCGTGTCGACTCCGAGCGTAACATCGATGTCGCCGGTAAACCGCGGCTTTCCATGAAGGAGGACCGCTTGCCCGCCGATCACCATGTATGGGATGCGGTTTCGTTCAAGGGCCGAGGAGACCTGGACAAGTAGCTTTTCAAACACCTGCATTCAGGATCCTCGCAATTCTCAACTTCGCGCGTTCTGCCTCTTTATCTCTCGCCCGGTCGAGGCGACACAGCTGTTTTACTTCCTCATACATCGCATTGAGGAGGGCATACTTCTGCTCGACTGTCAAGAATTCTGACCGCTCATGCTCCAGCCGCGCGCGCTCGACCTCTTCAGGGTTTCGTATCATACATCCAGATTCCTCACGTACTTCGCATTCTTTTCAATGAACTCCCGCCGCGGCTCCACCTCGTCTCCCATCAGAATCGAAAACGTCCGGTCCGCGTCGGCGGCATTTTCGATGGTGACTTGCAGAATGGTGCGCGTCTCCGGATTCATCGTTGTTGCCCAGAGTTGCTCCGGATTCATCTCCCCAAGGCCTTTGAAGCGGGAGATGACGATACCGGAGGAGCTGACAATCTCCCCCTCCTCGGTAACGGCCTGTACGGTTTCCTCGTCTTCTTCCTGCTTGCCTTTCTTCTTTTCGCTCTTGAGCCGCTTCACGATCTCATCGCGCTCCTCATCATCGAAGGCGTAAAACTCCTGTTTTCCTTTCTTCACCTTGTAGAGGGGAGGCTGTGCAATATAGACGTGTCCCAGTTCGACCAGCTCCCGCATGTAACGGAAGAAGAGTGTCAACAACAACGTACGAATATGAGATCCATCCACATCGGCATCGCACATGAGGATGATCTTGTTGTATCGAATCTTCGCCGGATCAAAATCTTCGCCCACACCGGCGCCAATCGCTGTGAAAATGGCGCGAATCTCTTCGTTCTCCAAAATCTTGTGGAGCCGCGCCTTCTCCACATTCAGGATTTTCCCTTTCAGCGGTAGGATGGCCTGAAATCTGCGGTCCCGACCCTGCTTTGCGCTTCCTCCCGCCGAATCCCCTTCAACAAGATAAAGTTCGCAATGCTCAGGATCGTCGATTGAACAATCGGCCAGTTTGCCGGGTAACCCGCCAGAGTCGAGAGCATTCTTGCGACGTGTGAGGTCTCTCGCTTTGCGGGCTGCTTCACGAGCCTCCGCCGCACGCAGACATTTGTCGATAATACGCCGTCCATCGGTAGGATTCTCCTCCAGCCACGTCTGAAGCGCCGGACCCACGACCGATTCGACAATGCTCTTCACCTCGCTATTCCCCAGCTTCGTTTTCGTCTGTCCCTCGAACTGCGGCTCCGGCACCTTTACGCTGATGATGGCTGTGAGCCCTTCACGGAAATCATCTCCCACAAGCTGGATCTTTCCTTCCTTTACCAATCCGTTTTTGTAGGCGAAGTTATTCAGCGTGCGCGTAAGCGCTGTTCGGAATCCGACGAGGTGCGTTCCACCTTCGTGTGTGTTGATGTTGTTGACATAGCTGAAGATGTTCTCGGTGTATTGATCGTTGTACTGAAGCGCTACCTCTACTTCCACCGTTCGTCCACTTTCGTCTTTGTCTTGTCCTTTCGCGTAGAACGGTTTCTTCACGATCGCCGGCCGCGTAGCATCGATGTACTTCACAAACTCCACCAAGCCGCCTTCGAAATGAAAGACCTCCTCTTCGCCGTTTTTCGATCGTACGTCCTCAATACGAAAGGTAACGGCTGGATTGAGGAAGGCGAGTTCTCGGAGACGTTCGGCGAGCGTCTCGAACTTGAAGTTGCGGTTCTTAAAGATCGTTCCATCCGGCAGGAACGTTACCTTTGTGCCGGTTTTTCCCTTCTCTGCTTTGCCGATCACTTTGACGGGTGTGACAGGGTTCCCCTTCTTGTATTTTTGGTAGAAAATCTTGCCGTCCCGGTACACTTCAACCTCGAGCCATTCGCTCAGTGCATTCACAACAGACACACCCACGCCATGAAGTCCTCCCGACACCTTGTAGGTATTTTTGTCGAACTTACCCCCTGCGTGCAAAACAGTCATCACAACTTCAAGAGCGGATCGTTTTTCTTCCGGGTGGATGTCGGTTGGAATACCACGACCGTTATCCTCAACGGTCACAGAGCCGTTCTCGTTGATGGTCACTGTGATGCTCGTGCAGAAGCCCGCCAAAGCTTCGTCCACCGAGTTATCGACCACCTCGTAGACAAGGTGGTGCAGGCCGCGAGCGCTCACGTCGCCGATGTACATCGCCGGCCGCCGACGGACTGCTTCAAGTCCTTTCAGGACGGTAATATCGTCCGCCGTATAGGCCCGGTCCGTTTTGGCGGGATTTTCGCCTCTTCCATTCGATTTTGTCGTACGTTGATCCAAAGCTTCCGGCTTTCCGTTTTTCATCTTTGTATCTGTCTTTGTTGCCATGCAAACCTTATCGTTACTGAAACTTAATATCCTTCACAACTTCTCCCCCCAGCGTTGCGTTGATCCGATTCACTATCTCTTTCTTCCTCAGCGTCAATTCATTGCGCCAGACACCGCTTCGTACCTTTACAAACAAGACCCCTTTTGCAATACGCGTTGCTGCCGCTTCTTGCGCTATCCGTTCTCCCACAATCTGTGGCCACTGCACGACAGCCTCGTACTCCTGCAGCTTCTCCTTGATCCCCAGCGTGCCGATCAGTTCCTCCAGCGCTTCGCTGATACTTTTAGGAGATGATGTTGCTCGCTTCCTCATGGAAGACCGATCCCTGATGTACGGTGAATCTCCTGTGAGGTCCCGACCAATCGAAATTCGGCGGAAACCAGTTGTCGCTCGTTGTTGTGATAAAAGCTTGGCCGAGGGTTACAAGTACGTTCAAGAGTCTTTCTGCGCGATGGGCATCAAGTTCGCTGAACACATCATCCAAGAGGAGAACGGGCGTTTCGCGGCATCGTTCACGGAGATAATGGAACTCCCCAATCTTTAACGCGATCTGAAACGTTTTATGCTGACCCTGCGAGGCAAATCCGTTCAGACTTGTTTCATTCAACAGCAGCTTCAACTCATCGCGATGCGGTCCTACAATGGTGCTACCACTCCTGCGCTCCTCGATAGAGCGCCGCTCAAGCTCTTCTTCGAAGCAGATCCGCACTTCCTTCTCACTTGTTACACCCGAGAGGTCGAAAGAGGGTTCATAGCAGAGCCCGGGAACCTCTGCGCCTCCCGCTAATCCTTGGTACGCCTGTAGGATGATCGGCTGGAATTCTTCTACGAAATTTTTTCGTCGCAAGACAATTCTCGAACCGCGCTCGATCAGCTCCGCATTCCACGCCTCGAGAAGTTTTCGCGGATCGGTCTTGCCAATTTTCGCGTCGATGAGAATTTTGTTGCGCTGTCGGAGGATACGCCGATAGTCCAATACATCCTCAAGATAGACTTTGCTCGACTGTGAGATGACGAAGTCGATAAATTTTCTCCGTTCAGCCGGTGGTCCGAACGTGATCGCAGCCGACTCCGGCGATAGCACAACGAGCGGAAATGTACCGACAACGCTCGAAAACTTTTCCACCGGAGCCTTGTTAATAAAAACTTCCTTCCTTGCTTCCTCACCGGAGTATTCCACTCTGATGTTGTACGAAATACCTGTTTGCGAGCGCGCCGTTCCTTCAACCGTAAAGAACTTCTCTCCGAATGTCAGAGCATGCGCGTCCACATTTCCGAAAAAACTCTTCGTCAGGCACAAAAAAGATATTGCTTCAAGAACGTTGGTCTTCCCCTCCCCATTTTCACCGACGAATACGTTGATCCCCCGGCCTGCATGAAAGCTCGTCGAACGGTGGTTACGAAAATTTTCGATATGGATTTGTTCAAAATACACGATGCACGTCGTTCCTACAATGCGATAGCCCCGAACCCACAAGAGATCCTTTCGTGGTGGGGTGGGGCTATCACGAAGAACTTTCGAATACCTTCCTTGCTCAAACGTTCAGCCGCATCGGCATAACGAGCATCAGTAAGTCTTCGTCCGGTTTCTGCTTAGCTGGAGTTACAATCGCCGCGCGGACCGCGCTGCTCAATCGGAACTCCACCTCGTCCGAATCGATGTGGGAGAGAATGTCAATTAAGTAGGTGGAGTTGAAACCAATCTCCATTTCTTCTGCCGAGTAATCACATACTACTTTTTCCTTCGCTTCCCCTCCAAAGTCCGTGTCCTCCGCTGACACCCGCAACTCATTTTTCTTCAGTGTGCACCGTATCTGATGTGTGGTGGAGCTTGAATAGAGCGCAACACGCCTCACGGAAGCCAGTAGGAGATCCCTGCTCACCGTAAGCTTTTTGTCATTGTCAAGCGGTATCACCGCTTCATAGTTTGGATAGGGCTCTTTGATGACTCTCGATGTCAGAGTTGCGTTCCCAAATGTGAATTGCACATGAGTCGTATCGACTGCCATTGTGTTTTCTCCGTCTTCCGCCGACCGACTTACGAGGTTCATGGCTTTCGCCGGTATGATAATGTCTTTCTTCAGTTTGGTCTTGCCGATGCCCGTGTAATTAATCCGTACCAATCGGTGCCCATCGGTAACAACAGCGCGGAGTTCCGATTCCCTCACTTGTAACAACATGCCTGTCATTGCCGGCCGGAGTTCATCCGTGCTCACTGCGAAAATCATCCGGTTGATCATTCGACGGAGCATGTCTCCGCTGAGCGAGAGTTTCTCCTCTGCTTTAAATTGTGGGATCGTTGGAAACTCATCGCTCGCCTCCCCCATCAAAACGTACTCACCAGTTTCCGTAATCATCTTGATTCTATTTGCTGAGAGATCGGCGTGGAACACAACCTGTACATCGGGCAATGCGCGGATGGTTTCCATCAATCGCTTTGCTGGAACGGCAATCTTTCCATCTTCAGCCCCTTTGACCTCGATCGTCGCAGACATAGATACCTCGAGGTCCGTTGCCGAGAGTTTTAGTGTGTTTTTTGTCAAATCAAAGAGGATGTTTTCGAGAATCGGGAGAGTTGATTTGGAGGGAACAACACCGTTTATTTTCGTTAATGCTTTTTGTAGTTCAGAGCTTGCTACTGTGAACTTCATTCATCTCTCCTCAGAAGAAGGGGTTAGATTTAGAAGGATGGCGTGTAAAAAATACCAAAAAAAACGGCCATATACAACTGTTTTCTCGATCCAACTCTCTGGCAAGTAGTTGATGTATAACTACTTATAGATAGATAAAGAAGATAAAAGAGTACAGTTTATAACTCTGTGGATACAGTGGATAAGGGTAAAATCAAAACGCGAAAGAGCAATAAACGAAGAGAAAGGTGGATGACTCAGTGAAGAGAGAAGCAGTTTATGATTCGTGGAAAGCTGATCTTGCTATCCACACTCAGACACCTCACATTGGAGAAGAGATATGAAGTCGAATGGTTTCCACATCCCATTCTCCACAATTCACACCTTTTACAGTAATCTGTCCACACAAAGGAACAAAAAAAGGCAGGTAAGTACCTGGCTTGAGCTTGAAGCGTAGCTGGCAACATCAACGTCCGGTGAGCGTGAGGTGTCGTTTCAGTTGATCAACGTTTTGCCGGAAAAGAGGGTCTTCTTTCATGTGATCCTGAACGGATTGGCATGCGTGAATCACGGTGCTATGGTCCCGGCCGCCAAAATGAAGACCGATTGTTTTGAGTGAAGAGTTCGTAAGTTCCTTAGCAAGAAACATAGCTACCTGGCGGGCAAGCACAACCTCCTGTTTTCTCGTTTTCGCGCGAAGGAGATCCTCAGGCAGATCGTAAAACTCACAAACCACCCGCTGAATTTGGTCGATCGTAATGGGTGAGCGCATTTCATTCACAACCATTTTGAGGACATCGCGGGCAAGATCGATTCCAATTTCACGGTTGTCGAGCGAGGCGCGCGCGATAAGGCTGATCAGACACCCCTCCAACTCGCGGATGTTACTTGTGACATTTGTGGCGATGAAGTCAATTACATCCTGTGGTAACTCAAAGCCGCTGTCCTCGCTCTTCTTTCGGAGAATGGCGATGCGGGTCTCGAGATCGGGGGGTTGAACATCGGCCGTAAGACCGCTTTGGAACCGGGAGATCAGGCGTTCATCGAGCCCTTTCAGTTCTTTCGGCGGGACATCCGACGAGAGGACTATCTGTTTGCCGAGTTGATAGAGCGTGTTGAATGTATGAAAGAAATTATCCTGCGTCTTCTCCTTACCGGAGAAAAATTGAATGTCGTCCACAATCAACAGATCGACACTCCGGTAAAAATGGGAGAACTCGTTCACCTTGTCTTGCTGGATAGCCTCGACAAATTCGATGGTGAATTTCTCGCTGGAGACATAGATCACCCTTCGGGCCTTTCCTAATGCGATGGCGTAATTGCCCAGGGCATGCATTAAGTGCGTCTTACCAAGGCCGGTTCCGCCATAAATAACGAGCGGGTTGAAGGAGGTTCCGCCTGGATTGTTCGCCACCGCCATGGCGGCAGCGCGTGCAAGTTGATTGCTATCCCCTTTAATAAAATTCTCGAATATATATCGAGAATTCAGATTATTCTGAAGAATGGGAGGCTCTGTAATGCGCAGCGACGACCTCGGCGGTGCAGGGGGAGTGAAGGAGACCGCCGCCCCATTATTCTCATGTTGCGTCTGGAGGGATAGCTCAAGCTGGAGGGGAGGCGGTTGTTCGTCGTCTGATGAAATGGAGTAGTAGAGCTTCCCTTCCGGACCCAAAATACTGGTGATGGAGTCGCGTATGAGCTGATTATAATGTTGCTCAACCCAGTCGTAAAAGAACTGACTGGGAACTTGGACAGTCAGCTCGTTCTCTTTGAGTTTTAATGGAATTATTGGCTGGAACCAGGTCTTATAGCTCAGGCTCGAAACACGCTCTTGTATCTTCGAAAGACAGCGCTCCCACGCCAGTTTTGCGTTGTGATCGATTTCAAGAAACGGGGGTTGAACGGACTCTAATTCCATAGTCAATGCACGGGTAGGTAGTATTAGCAGTTAACTAAAGTTTCTTGCAAACGAGATCTCCACAAGGATATCCACAGATGTGGAGATGGTGAAAATAAAGATTTAGAGAGTTGTTCAAGATATCAACATGAAAAGGAGCCGCTAACAAATTGATATCTTGCGGTGCGTAGCGACGAATTACCAACTTATCAACATCATTTCCATCTTCTGGAAACAGGAGAAAAGCTTAAGAAACACGTCGACCCGTAAAGACTAAAAGTTCTCCACATGTTATAGACATTCATCTCTGGAGACAGCTTTGGGTTGAATTATAATACCAGCAAGCCACCGACGCAAGAACTTTTTTAAGCTTGTTTGAGATTAACAGAAAAAATGTGTATCATTGTCGCCCGAAAATTTTCAGGACGACGGTTACAAAGGGAGATCAATGAAGAGAACGTATCAGCCTCACAAAAGGAAGCGCAGGAACACGCACGGTTTTCGCGCCCGTATGGCAACAAAAAACGGGCGTAGGGTGTTGAGCCGCCGGCGCGCAAAAGGACGCCATAAACTTAGCGTCAGCGACGAGCGATAAGACGCGTCCCGCACAAGGGTCCTCGGTGCGGAAGAGCCTACCCAAACACGAAATCATCCGCGGTTATCGGGAATTCTCCAGAATCCTCTCCCGAGGGCAATCCATCCAATCGGAGAACGTGCGATGCTTCTATATCGCCCAAAAGGGGCACGGGCCAGTGGTGCGCGTGGGTTTTGCCGTTTCCCGAAACGTCCGCAAAGCAACCGAACGAAACCGACTAAGGCGGCTGCTTAGAGAGTCTTATAGGCTGCAGAAAGATGTGTTAGGACAGAACGTTCCGCCAGACCTCGAAATAAGCGCCATCTTCCTGGTTCTTTCCGAAGTGCGTTCAGCAACTCGTCCGAAACGGTTTTCGGAAATCAGGCGAGATATGGAGGCATTGCTTTGTGAATTGAGAAACCTTCTTCGGAGGGAGGCACATTGAAATCGGTTGCGATTAACCTCGTGAGAGCTTATCAGGTGCTGATCTCCCCGATCCTGCCGTTTAACAGCTGCCGCTATTGCCCGACATGCTCCCAGTACACCATTGAAGCCATAGAAAAGCATGGAGTTTTCAAGGGAATCTTGTTGGGAGCGAGACGCATTGCGAGATGTCACCCCCTGAGTAAGCGTCATGGCTACGACCCCGTTCCGTAAGCGCATCACTCATTCAAGAAACCGAGTTCATCAATGGATCGACAAGCAGCTTTAGGCTACATCCTAATTTTTATTCTCCTTGTTGTATGGATGTGGATGACGGCTCCCCCCCCTGCGCAAGAACCGCAAACTCCTCCGCAACAAACCACCGCGCAAGACACAGTCGGCGCACGGCCAGTTGTCCAGCCGCCTCAGGAGCGGATCACAGCGCCTTCCCCAGAAAGCCGATACTTTACAAAAAGCTTAAGGGGTCAGGATCGGTCTCTTTTCATCGAGACGGACCTTTACGTTGCTGAGATTACGGCAAAGGGGGGTCTGATCAAGACGTGGGAGTTAAAGAAATTCAAAACGTGGGATGGACATCCGGTTCAGCTTGTGGAGTACGAAGGAAACGGAGATCTCAGCCTTCTCTTCACAACAACCGACGGCCGGGTGATCAACACAAAGGATCTCTACTTTGATCCCGGGCCGGGGATGTATGGGCGGAAAGTGCTGGCGGGTGACGATAGCTTGACGCTTGATCTCACCCTTACAGCCGACAATGGTGGGAAGATCGTGAAGCGTATGACCTTTAAGAATGGGGTGTACGACTTCGACACCGAGCTGGTTTTTGAGAATATGGGGGAGGTCATTGCGAATTTCGAATATCAGGTTGTATGGGAGCATGGCCTCCGGTATGCTGAGCGTAATAGCGTGGATGAGTCAGCGTTCGCTTACGCATACGCATACGCCGGCAAGGAGCTTATTGAAATTGACGCGCACTCGTTCGGTGAGCGACCTACAAAAAATCTCTCCGGAGTGGTCGACTGGGTCGCTACCCGCAACAAGTACTTTACTGTCGCATTAATACCGATCGTGGGGACTAGCGAAGGCGCGTATCTTGAGGGGAGACGGCGGCCCATGCCCGATAAAGGGGTCATCGAGCATTATTCCGTTGCCCTCAAAATGCCCTTCAAAGGGATGCCCCGAGAAACAGCGCTGATCAAGGTATTCCTTGGACCGGCGGACCTGGATCTTCTCAGATCGTATGAGAAAGGGTTGGAGAACATCGTTAGTCTCGGATGGGTATGGCTGATTAGGCCGATCTCCGAGTATTTGATTCTTCCGCTGATGAGCTTTCTGTTTTACATTATCCCGAATTGGGGGTTGGTGATCATCGTTTTCTCCGTCGTCATCAAAATCGCTCTCCACCCGTTAACGAAAAGCAGCATGAAGTCGATGAAAAAAATGCAGGCTCTTCAGCCGATGATGGAGGAAATCCGACAGAAGTACAAAGATGATCCCCAGAAGATGAATCAGCAGATAATGAACCTCTATAAGGAATACGGGGTCAATCCCGCTGGGGGGTGTCTCCCCCTCCTTCTGCAGTTTCCCATCCTCTTTGCATTGTACGTTGTTTTCACGGGCGCTATCGAGCTTCGGCAGGCGGAGTTTTTCTGGTGGATTACCGACCTCTCTATACCCGATAAAATTTTCAGCTTGCCCTTTGAAGTGCCTCTCTTCGGTGTGAAAGATGTAAGCGGCCTTGCATTACTGATGGGGATTACGATGTTCATTCAGCAAAAGATGACCATAAAAGATCCCCGCCAGAAAATGTTGGTCTGGCTCATGCCGATCTTGATGACGCTCTTGTTCAATGGATTCCCGTCCGGACTCAATCTGTATTACTTCGTGTTCAACCTTCTTTCTATCGGACAACAGGCACTGATCAACCGGCAGGCGGACAAAGAACCATTGCGTAAAGTGGAGCCGAAAAAGCGAAAACAGGGGGGCATTTTCGGGAAGCTCCCCGACGACTTCCGGAAATTCAAGCGATAATGATTAGGAGTCCAAAATATACACCTTCTTGCTGTGCAGACGCCACCTCATATTTCGAAATGAAGCGATAAGCAACCCCCCCCTCCGAGCGTGAAGCCCCGTCATCCACAGGCGGGGCTTTTTATTGCATCTGGCGAGGAGAATTGTAAATCGCTCCCCCGTTTTGTACATTATCACCCCTCGTTTTTCCAACAGCTGAGCGAGATGAATTTGTGTCGTTGGCACTTGAGTCAGATACGATAGCCGCCATTGCAACCCCCATTGGCGAAGGTGGAATTTCGGTCGTCCGCATCAGCGGGCCGCGCGCGTTCGAAATTGCGGATAAAGGATTCCGTGGGAGACAGAAGCTGAGTGAATGTGCACATCTGACCGCGCATGTCGGTATGTTTGTGGACGAGAATGGACAGACCATCGACCAGGTGGTGGCGCTTGTATTTAGGAATCCTAATTCATACACCGGCGAGGATGTCATCGAGCTGAGTTGTCACGGAGGCTTGCTTGTCACGCGTACGCTTCTCGGGTCTCTCCTCCGGTTCGGCGCACGCCAGGCCGAGCCGGGAGAATTTACCAAGCGCGCTTTCCTCAATGGAAAGATCGATCTTGCCCAGGCCGAGGCGGTCGCAGACCTCATCCACGCCCGCTCCGCCGCAGCATACCGTTCCTCCCTGCATCAGTTGCAAGGAAATCTATCCCAACAAATCAATCGCATCAAAGATCACCTGATGGAGGCCTTAGGGTTATTAGAGCTTGAACTTGATTTCGCCGAGGAGGGGTATGAACTGATTGACAAGGAGAAGGTTAGAGCTGAGATAGACAAGGTGCTTCAAGAGATTGACCGATTAATTGACTCCTATCAAATGGGAAGGGTGTATAGGGAGGGAGTCAAGATTGTTTTGGCCGGAGCACCAAACGTTGGAAAGTCAAGTCTTTTAAATGCACTTCTTCAGGAGAATCGAGCAATTGTAACAGAAATCCCCGGTACGACAAGGGATATTATCGAGGAAAATCTCTCAATTGGAGGAATCCTCTTTACAATTACCGACACTGCGGGGATTCGCGAGGCAACCGATCTCGTGGAAAAAGAGGGAATCCGTCGCACACAGGAGAGGGTAGCTACAGGGGACATTGTTCTTTTCCTCATTGATTCGTCTGAGCCGATCTCGGCTGAGCAGATTGAGCAGGCAAGGGAGATCTCACAAAAGGTCAGGCAACGTGGTGGGAACTGCATACTGGTTCTGAACAAAACTGATCTTGGAGAGAGCGCGGAATTCATTGCTAACGGAGTCAAAGAGCTGGCCGGCATACCGGTGATCCTTGTTTCTGCAAAGACCCATGCAGGACTTGATGTTCTAAAGAACGAACTTCTTCAAGTGGTTTTACAAGGAGGTGGAGGATATCAAGATGGAGCCGTTGTTGTGACGAATGCCAGGCATTATTCCGCCCTGATCAGGTCAAAGGAAAGTCTTACAAAGGCAAGCAGTAGCTTGTCCCAGCAGCTAAGTGGAGAGTTCATCGCCTTAGACCTTAGAGGAGCACTTGATTCCCTCGGCGAGATTGCCGGCAATGTTACAACGGATGATATCCTAAATCGGATTTTTGCCAGATTTTGTATAGGAAAGTAGACGATATTGATGTTTCACGTGAAACAAGTGATAGATGGAAATTAGAGAAAAATACGATGTAATAGTAGTCGGTGGAGGGCATGCGGGTATTGAAGCCTCCTTGGCCGCCGATAGGATGGGATGCTCAGTCCTCCTCATAACGATGGATAAAAAGGCGATAGGAAGAATGTCGTGTAATCCGGCTATTGGTGGGACCGCAAAAGGGCATCTTGTCCGGGAGATAGACGCGCTCGGAGGGGAGATGGGAAAGATTGCAGATGCGACAGGGATTCAGTTCAGACTTCTTAACAAATCTAAGGGCCCAGCCGTTTGGTCACCACGTTGCCAAAATGACCGTGAATGGTATTCGCGCGAAGCACTTCTAAGAGTAGAGTCCAAAGATGGAATTGATATCCTCACCAACTCCATCGTTGATGTCTGTGTCGAAGAAATTGGCACCGAGCGACGACGAGTTCTGAAGGGGGTCCGGACCGGCGATGGCCGCCAAATCAAATGCACGTCGCTCGTGCTCAGCGCAGGGACGTTTCTTCGCGGACTTATGCACACAGGATTAAGCAACCGAGAAGGGGGTAGATACGGAGAGCCAGCCTCGAAGGGGCTGACCGAGAAACTAGAAAGGCTTGGATTCGTGAGCGGACGGCTCAAAACAGGCACACCACCCAGGATCGATCTTCATTCAATTGATCTGACTAAGACCGAGGAGCAGCATAGCGACAACCCTCCGCAGCCCTTCTCTTTTTCGACAGAGCGGATAACGAATCGGCTTATTCCGATGTATCTCACCTACACAAATAATGAGACTCATCGGATTCTCAGAAAGGGGTTTGATAGATCTCCTATGTTCACCGGCCGGATCAAAGGCACGGGCCCGAGATACTGTCCATCTATCGAGGACAAGATCGTTCGTTTCGAAGAAAAGGAGCGGCACCAGATCTTCTTGGAACCGGAAGGGTATGAGACGAACATCGTCTACGTGAACGGATTTTCGACGAGTCTTCCCGAAGAAATCCAATTTGAAGGCCTTCGGACGATTCCTGGTCTCGAGAATGTCAGAATGTTGAGGCCGGGGTATGCGGTTGAGTACGATTTCTTTCCACCTCACCAGGTTAAGCTGAGTCTCGAAACGAAGTTAGTGGATGGTCTTTTCTTCGCGGGACAGATCAACGGTACATCCGGCTACGAGGAAGCAGCGGCACAAGGACTGATTGCCGGCATCAACGCTGCTCTGCGCGCTAAGGGGGGGAATGCGTTCATCCTCAAACGATCAGAGGCATATATTGGTGTCCTGATCGATGATCTCGTCAACAAGAGCACCGATGAGCCATACAGGATGTTTACATCGAGAGCGGAACACCGACTTCTTTTGCGGCAGGACAACGCGGACCGCCGCTTGATGGGTATGGGGTATAAGATTGGGCTGGTGAGTCAGGCTCAGTATGATCGCTTGAAGAGGAAGGAGGCTTTGATCTATGAAGGAATACAAGTTGCCAACGAGGTCTCTTTTCCACCCCAGCTCTTGAATGAATATCTCCAGAGAAAAGGGGATGGAGCAATTGATGAAAGGGAAAAGCTTTCGAAAGTTCTCAAGCGACCAGCGGTCCGGCTCGTTGAACTTATGAGTCTCAACGGATTAAGCTCTCATCCCTATTTCTCCTCGCTTCTTCAGAACGGAAATATGGCTCGGGAAATACTGGAGCAAATAGAAATTGAACTCAAATATGAGGGCTATATACAGCGTCAATTTGATCAGATTGAGAAGTTTGACAGATTTGAGGAAGAGACAATTCCAGTAGACATCGACTACACAAAGGTAAAATCGCTCTCGACGGAAGGGCGAGAAAAGCTATCGAAGGTAAGACCACAATCAATTGGTCAAGCTTCTCGTATAAGCGGTGTGACGCCGTCCGATATTTCCGTCCTTCTCGTGTATTTGAAGGGTTGATGGTTCCACGTGAAACAGCCACAATTCATTAGATCTTAACAGGTTAGAGGAATCCGGTTGCAGGCTTCCATTTGGTTTAGAACGATTTGTCAGAAGAATGGACTTGATGTAACAGACACACAGCTCCACCAATTGGAAACCTTTGTTGAAAGAATACTCTTCTGGAACAAAAGCATTAATCTTATCTCGCGGAAAGACGAAGAAAGTATCTGGTCGAGCCACATCCTTCACTCGGCGGCAATCCTCTTTAAAGTTAGGATTCCAAACAATTCGAAGGCGCTCGACCTTGGCACCGGCGGAGGATTTCCCGGCATACCGTTGAAGATCCTTCATCCAACACTCCAGATCACACTCCTTGATTCCACACAGAAAAAGATCAAAGTTGTGCAGGAGATTCTCGATGCGCTCAAACTCCCTGATGCCCATGCCATTTGGGGGAGAGCGGAAGAGATGGGGAGGAATCAGGAACATCGTGGGAGGTACGACTTCGTTTTTGCGAGAGCGGTCTCTGACCTCACTACCCTTGTGAAATGGTCCCTTCCGTTTCTCCGTTCGAGTGGGTTGGAGGGGCGGGAGGGGAGGCGACAGTTAGGATACCTAAACATCGAATCTCCCGCCCTGCTCACCCTGAAAGGGGGAGACCTGGAGACCGAACTTTCCCGCGCGCGGAAACACAAGTCGATTCGAGAGATTCAAACGATCGACCTCATACTCAAGGGTGCCGATCAACTTGAGGGAAGCGGCAAGAAGCTTGTCGTTGTCCGATTCTAACAGAAGAGAGGATTCAATCGGTGACAGATCAAAAGCGGCTGTTCGAACAACTGAAACGGCTGAGCACGGAGCAAAGAAATCCGGTCAGTATGGATATTGATGCCAGACCTATCCGCGAAATATTGGCGATTATTAACAACGAGGACAAAAAGGTTGCGTTCGCAGTGGAGAAGGAGATACCATATATCGCTCAGGCGGTTGAGTTTGCGGTGGCGGCTTTTAAGAAGGGGGGCAGGCTTCTTTATGCCGGCGCTGGAACGAGTGGGCGACTCGGCGTACTGGACGCGGTGGAATGCCCTCCTACATACGGCGTTTCGCCTGAGATGGTGCAGGGCATGATCGCCGGAGGAGAAACCGCCATGTTCCGTGCTCAAGAAGGGGCAGAGGATAAACAAGAGAATGGGGTGAGGGATGTGGAGTCGCGACACATAACGGACAAAGATGTCGTCTGTGGCATTGCGGCAAGCCTTAGGACTCCTTATGTTATGGGGGCCGTGAGGGAAGCGAAACGTCGGGGGGCAAAGACGCTGTATGTGACCACCAATCCACGCTCGCGGTTCTATTCGCCGGAGTTCACGGAGCTGGCCGAAGTTGTTGACGTGGCCATCTGTCCTGAGGTTGGTCCCGAGGTTATTATGGGCTCCACGCGGATGAAATCCGGCACAGCGCAAAAGCTCGTTTTGAATATGATCACAACAACGGCCATGATTCGCCTCGGCAAGGTCTACGAGAACATGATGATCGACCTGCAGATGACGAACCAGAAACTTGTCGAGCGCGCCAAACGGGTGATCATGACAATTACCGGTGTGAGCTATGAAGAGGCGGAATCGTACCTCGAAAAATCGGGCCGACATGTGAAGACCGCGCTGGTGATGATCAAGGCGGGGGTAACCAGGGAGGAAGCCCAAAGCAGGCTGGAAAAGGCTGAGGGGTTTGTTCGAGCAGCCATTGCAGGTCGGGACCCCAGTACCGACAAATCGTAACAGGGCGTGACTCTACGCGCAAGGCAATCTCCGCCAAAGACGGATAAGCCTGGCTCAAACCTTTGGTGCATCCCCCCTACCCTTAGTGGTTTTACTGGCCGACTCTTGAGAATCGACCTACAGATAAACATCGCGGAGAGTGCTGGCGGACGGAGTGAGAAAGAGCCAATGATGCATGTCGAAGGCTCCCTTCGTATCTTTCCTCCGCCGAATCATTGAAAGCGGTTAACAGGCGAACCTTATGGCTCAAGCAGCAGAGAAACACTGGTCGATTGTGCCAAAAGAGGGGTCGGGTGAGCCCATGATTGCCGGAACCGGTATGCCCGTCCGCGCAGTTGCCGAGATCTGGCTTATGGGGGCACAGCCCGAAGAAATCCTTCTACATCATCCGCACCTGACGCTTTCTCAAGTGTTCGACGCGTTAAGTTACTACGCTGACCACAGGAGCGAAATCGACCGCATCATTGAGGCGAACAAGGTGCCCGAGGCGCTGAGTGGCAAGCGTCTATTTTGACTTTGTAAACAGCGAACTCTCCGGCTACGTCTGGTCGCCTTACGCCGGCTGGCTTTCCTTCAATGACGAAGGGTGCCCATCGGGTTACAGCGACTGTCGGGCAAAAGTTCTTGGCGCGGCCACCGACCCGGTCCGCCCGCTTGGCGGTTTTGCCAGGTTTATAAGCGACGGCGCCGCCGGCCTCGATCAATGGGTAAGTTTGTCAAAGAAAGGGAGCGAGCCGGATTACGGCCTCTATTATTCGACAAGCTCCGAAGGAACGGCAACCGTTGGAGTGCTCCGCGGCTTCGCTTGGGGTTCGGGGCCGGCTTTGGGCTGGATCTCCTTCGGCGGGCCGGTTTTGAAGAATGTTGTTCAGCAGGCTAATGGCACTTTTAATGTTACTTATGAGAATCCAATCCCTTACAGTAGAGTGGAAATATACTATAAAAAAGAAACAGATTCTACTTTTAGGAGATTTGAACCAGGTATTAGTTTACCCGCTACCCAGGCTCAACATACCGTACAAAACCTTTCCATTCCCGTTGAAGTAAATACCAAATACCAATTCAAAGTCAGAGGCATTTTGCCCTGATAAATTTGACTTTTTTGGCAGTTGTGGTACAATTTGAATAATTAAGCTCCTTGTAAGTTTTATACGGGAACGAAACCACGAGAAAAGAAAGAGAGGGAAGTAATCATGAAAAGGCTCTGGGCGCTCGTCCTTTTGTTTCTTGCGTCCACCTTTTCCGTGTGGGCGCAAAGCCGAGATGTTGAGAAAGTAACGGTTGAGGCGCTAGGGTTAAAAGGCGCCTTAATCACCGGCATCGCTGTTAACGATTATAATTACATCTTTGTTAGCGCGAGTGACGGCTTTAGCGGTGACAGTGGTTATGTTTGGGTCTCTAAAGACAGCGGTAAAACCTGGGCGCAGAAGAAGAAGGGCTTGGAAGGAATTCCCTTTGGTTCTGCTCGCGCAATCACTGCTGTTGATTCTGGCCACATTCTTGTCGGCACAATAGAAGATGTTTTCAAGTCAACCGATAATGGTGACGGCTGGCACAAAGTAAAAGCGTCAGGAAATCTGGGAATAGAAAAGAACGTTAGACCGAGCCAATTTCTCCGCAAAGGTAACACTATCTTTGTGGTCGGCTTTAACAGCGGCTTCTGGCGTTCCGATGATAATGGTTGGAGTTGGCGGCAGGTAAGTTTGGTAGATTCTACTTTCCCGTATGTTCAAACCATTACCATGACGCCCTCCGGCACACTTTTTGCCGGCACAGGCAGCGCTGATAAGGGGACTGGCGTTTTCCGCTCAACGGATGACGGCAAAACCTGGGCCGCCGTCAATAACGGTCTGGATAACGGCAAGACCGGCGCGCTTTCCAGTCTGAATATCTGGCGGCTGGCTGCTCCTCAAGCTGGTATTTCCAAGACCGTCATTGCCGTTACTGAGTATGCTGGTGTTTATCAGACCGATGATGAAGGCGACCACTGGTACAAAGTGGAAAATTTACCTATCTTTCTTGGCGGCGCCGCCACTATTTGTGCTCACGGTATTTTCGTCAATGGTTGGAACAGCGTTGACAAGGATGCCACCTACCGTTCGGTTGACAGCGGCGTTAGTTGGACAAAGATACCAGAACTGAACGGTTACAGTGTTTGGTCTTTTGCTAAGTTTGGCGAGCGGCGTTTGCTTGTCGGCACCCACGACGGGATGTTTCTTGTTACTTTCGACACGCCAACTTCCGTCGAGTCCGGCTATCAGCCATCGGCCTTGAGTTTCCGGTTGGATCAGAATTATCCGAATCCCTTCAACCCTTCGACGGTTATTAGTTACGAGCTGTCGGTTGGCGGCGAAGTTTCGCTCAAGGTTTACAACGTGCTTGGGCAAGTTGTCGCGACGCTCATTGACGAGACGCAACCGGCCGGAAGTTACAGCGTTCGTTTCGACGGCTCGAACCTGCCGAGCGGCGTCTATTTCTACCGTCTCCAAATCTATCGAGGTTTAATCTCGATAATTACGGAGACGAAGAAGATGTTGCTGGTTAGATAATATCACACGAGCCCGCAATCTCTTCGGAGATTGCGGGCTCTAAATTTTTGGTTGGGTAAAGAACCATGTTAAAATGGAAAACACGGCGAAGGCCGGGGGTTCATAAATCGGCGGATTGCGCCAAGATTGACTTTGTAATGATTTACTCTAACTGTTTCAGAAAAGAACAAGGTGTTACTTTAAGACGCAATGAGCGACCTTTGACTCTATTGCCTTCTCCATGCTAACCGAGGCTGCCGATGCGACTCGCGTCGGCGGCCTCAGCTAAATCCGGAGACTTACGCAAATGGCTCGAAGAAAAGCAGGCACATCTACACAAATAGAAAGCGCTGAATTTAAGATCGAGCAGGGTATCGAAATCCCGCCACGTCGGAGTGGCGCGCTCAAGTACCCGTTCGACCAGATGAACGTGGGCGACTCGTTCTTTATTCCGGAGGATTCAAGCGTGAAACCGGCGAATGTCTCCAACAGCGCGCAAGCATACGGGAAACAGACGGGAAGGAAATTCACCGTCCGCAAAGTCGAAGGCGGCTATCGCTGCTGGCGGATGGAGTGAGAAAGAGCCAATGTTGCATGTCGAAGCCCACCTTCGTATCTTTCCTCCGCCGAATCATTGAAAGCGGTTAACAGGAGAACCTTATGGCTCAAGCAGCAGAGAAACACTGGTCGATTGTGCCAAAAGAGGGGTCGGGTGAGCCCATGATTGCCGGAACCGGTATGCCCGTCCGCGCAGTTGCCGAGATCTGGCTTATGGGGGCACAGCCCGAAGAAATCCTTCTACATCATCCGCACCTGACGCTTTCTCAAGTGTTCGACGCGTTAAGTTACTATGCCGACCACAGGAGCGAAATCGACCGCTTCATTGAGGCGAACAGGGTGCCCGAGGCGCTGAGTGGCAAGCGTCTATCTTGACGAGGACGTTTCCACCCTTCTTGCCTCGTTGCTACAAGCGCGTGGCATAGTCGTTTTTCTCTCGCATCATCCCCAGTTAGACAACGAACTCTGGTATTTATGAGAGCCGATCCTGATTCAGTCGGCTCGTGTACAGATCGAACTTCCGCGACAACCCACAATTCACGGACAGCCAGCGATGATGAAACCCCGACCCCTCGACGAACTTGAATTCTATCCCCCTTTTGAAGGCTTCCCGAAAGAGGGCATCGCATTCCTCAAGAAGCTCAAGAGGAACAACAACCGCGACTGGTTTGGGAGACACAAGCACGAGTATGAGTCATTGGTGAAGCAACCGATGCAGTCGCTCATTATTGCACTGCAACCGCACTTCCGCCGTTTTGCACCCGATATTGATGCAGACCCAAAGCGATCACTTTTCCGCATCCATAGGGACGTACGGTTCAGCAAAGATAAAAGCCCATACAAAACACATGTTGCAGCACACTTCGTCCGACGGGGGAAAGAAAAGGGGACGGAGGGATCGGGCTATTACCTTCATATCGAACCCGGGGAGGTTTTCCTCGGTGCAGGCATTTACATGCCGGATGGTGAGCAACTGAAGAAGATTCGGCGGGCTATCGCTGATCGACCAGAAGAGTTTCTTTCGATTATAAATGCAAAATCGTTTCGGCGAACCTTTGGGAAATTGGAAGGTGAAAAACTTCAAAGGGTTCCACGGGGATATCCAACCGATCACCCTATGGCTAAATGGTTACGGTACAAGCAATTCTTCGTGTGGCTGGAATGGCCGGAAGAGAAGAGTTTTTCGGTTTCTTTTGTGAACGCCGTAGCAAAGGTATTCGAAGAGGCCGCCCCTCTTGAAGGGTTCCTAAACGACACTATTGGGCGATAGCAAGGCGGAGAGACAAGTCCTCACACCAGAAACATCGATGTTCCATGCAACCCTAACGGATAGCCCGTCAGCAAGCCGACACGCTCACCCCTTCATTGATGAGAAAATCTCGAATCGCCGCTGCGATCTCCACGGCGTGCGCCGTATCGCTGTGCACGCAAACGGTTTCTGCAGTGAGCCGGAGGAACGAGCCATCAATGGCGCGAATTCCTCCCTCCCGAACCAAGCCACGAATCTGCTCTACCGCTTCTCGCGGGTCAGTGATAAGGGCGTCTGGAAGGGAGCGCGGCCGTAATTTGCCGCCTCGTTCATAGCGTCGATCCGCGAACGCTTCTCCCACAACTCGGATTCCTAATCTTCTCCACACATCGAGCCCGGGTGCTCCGGCAAATCCTACCAGGATAAGTGTTGAATCAACACGCTTCACAGCTTGAGCGATTGCAGACGCAACCTCAGCGCTCTGCGTCGCATCGTGGTAAAGCGCGCCATGTGGCTTCACATGATGCAACCGCGCCCCCAGGCGACGAACGATGGTTTGGAGTTGAGAGATCTGTGCAGAGACCGTCTCTTCGAGGGCGGTTTTTGAAAGGGCCATCGTACTCCGTCCAAAACCTATCCTGTCAGGATAACTGGGGTGCGCTCCGAGAGCGACACCGTGCTTCTGGCAAAGCTGGACAACCTCTGTCATAGAGAGTTGGTCTCCGGCATGGCCTCCACACGCGATGTTGGCGGAAGAGATGCACTCGATAAGAGCCTCCTCCCGCCCATCTCTGAGTGCTTCAGGTTGTTCCCCTACATCTGCATTGATATCTATGCGTTTCAACATAGCAGCGCTATGAAGTAAGTTCGATTCCTTTCGTTTCCGGCAGAAGGAAGATCATCACGGCCCCAAGCAAAAAGAAGGCAGAGGTTAGCATTAACGCGCTTCCAATTCCATAGACATCTGCAAGAGCGCCGATGGTGAAAGGAGCGAGCGCGCTTAATGCGCGTCCGGCATTATAGGTGAATCCTTGCGCGGCACCTCGTATGCCGGTCGGAAAAAGTTCTGAGAGCATTGCGCCAAACACGCTGAAGTAGCCGTGGCCGAAGAATCCGATGAGTGGTCCCAAGATCAAAAGAATTACCTCATGCTGTGCAAGCTGGCCGTAGATGGGGACAAGAATGGCAGCGGCGAGCAGGAACGTTACGAAGACAGGCCTCCGCCCGAATCTATCGGCGAAAAACCCAAACGAGAGGTAACCGAAGAACGCCCCAATTTGCATCGGGATAATCCACGTTGAGCTTCGCACAATCCCAAGACCGGCTCCCCCTAACTCAACGGGTCGGGCAAGAAAAGAAGGCATCCACGTGAACAATCCCCAGTATGCAAAAAGAACGCTGGTTGTAATAAGCGAGGCTGAGAAGGTTCTTCGCAAGAGAGGAGACCGGAAGATGGAAGCAAGCGTTTCACCGGAATCGGTGGATTGGCTCGCCTTCCTCTGCCTCCAAATGTCGGGCTCGGGCACATGGCGCCGTATCCACAGCGTGAAGAACGCTGGGAGGATACCGAGCAAAAACAGTACCCGCCAGCCGAACGCAGGTAGAATCAACGCCGCAAGCACCGCGGCGAGAATGTAACCGATTGCCCAACCCGCCTGCATCAATCCAATTGCCTTTCCGCGATGCTGTGAGGGCCAGGTTTCAGCGACGAGCACCGAGCCGGCTGACCATTCTCCTCCCATTCCAAGACCGACGAGACCGCGCCAAATCGCAAGCTCAAATACGGAAGAAGCGGTTGCAGTCAGAGCTGTGAAGACGGAGTATGTCAAAATTGAGAAGATCAATGCCCGGGCGCGCCCGATCCTGTCGGCAAGTATGCCAAATCCGATCCCACCCAGAGCAGATGCCACGAGCGTAACAGAGGCGAGCGCGCCGGCTTCCCCCGAGGTCAGTGCAAACTCTTGTTGGATCGTTCCTAACGCAAAGGCATACAACATCACATCCATAGCGTCCAGCATCCATCCAAGCTGGGCAGCAAGGAGCGCTTTCCATTGTGTGGGTGAAATTTCTCGAAACCAGGGCCACTGTCCGGTGGTCATACGGTTTGTCCCACTTTAATGAGACGATCGTTAAGATCGGAGAGAAGAGACAACGCTTCATCCATACCGACAAACCGGAACCGTACCTCATCCCGCGGACGCAGTTGTCCAACACGATGCATCTCGGCGGAAATCACGTTGGCAAGTTTCGGATAACCCCCCGTCGTCTGGTGCTCGACAAAAAGAATGATCGGCTCGCCATGTGGTGGTACCTGAACGGCTCCGAGTGAAACGCCCTCCGTTACAATGTCGTGTGTGTCGTGTCGTTTGATCGGGGGACCAGAAAGCCGCAATCCCATTCGATTTGAATCTTCAGAGACGACATAGGTGGAATTCGTAAAAAGGTCAACGGCCTGATCGGTGAAGAGGTCATATTGAGGTCCCGCTGTCACTCGGAGTACGTTGTTCTTTTTATCATAGAGATATTCAACTGTTGTTGTGTCAACTCTTCTTTGTTTGACATCTCCAATATCCAAGCCCCTTAGCTGAAGTCGATCACCCGCAAAGAGTCTTCTTCCCTTCATGCCGCCAAGGGAGGTGGTAAGGTGGGTTGAAGCGCTTCCGAGGAATGGTTCGATAATGAAGCCACCGTGAACGCAAAGGTAGCACCTCGCCCCCTCTTTTGTCATGCCGCAACGGAGCACTTGTCCACGAAGAACCCTCCTGCTTTGCCACATCGGAAGCGGCATACCGTCAAGCATCGGCTCAAAGTCTGATCCGGCAAGAGCAATGACGGTGCTGGATTCGAACTCGAACGTTCCCCCCAGCAACGTCATCTCCAGCGCAGAAGAGTTTGGGGGATTGCCGACAAGCTGATTTCCCAATCGTAATGCGACCGTGTCCGCCGCACCGGAGGGGGAGACGCCTACATGTGTCCAGCCGGGCCGACCAAGGTCTTGAACCGTTGTGAGAAAACCGGGCGATATAACGCGCATCCATCCCATTTTGGATACATGGAAAACGGATCTCCGTTGGTAAAGTAGATCAATCGATCATATGTTTGTGAATTCTTCGAATTCTTGGCGCGAGATTGGTCGAAAGATCACAACATCGCCCATCCGGAGAAGAGTTGGCGATGTATCCTCCGGCCGGAAGAGGCGGAGAGGCGTTCTTCCGATGATTCGCCATCCGCCCGGTGAAGCTAACGGATAGATGCCTGTTTGGTGTCCGCCGATGGCGACGCTTCCCGCCGGCACGGCGATGCGTGGTGTCGGAAGTCGTGGCGTCGCGAGTTCTGCCGGCATCTCGCCCAGATAAGGGAAACCGGGAGAGAATCCAATAAAGTAAACAAGATACTCGACAGATGAATGAAGACGCACCACCTCATCGGGAGACAATTTGGTATGCGTCGCGACGTCGGCGAGATCAGGGGCGAAGTCTGGCCCATAGCAGACCGGAATCTGCATTCGTCGCGGCTCCGGAGTTGCAACAGAATCGATGCGATCGACAAGGGAGCGGATGACCGCTTCGAACTCCCGTGGAGGAATGATCAACGGGTCGAAGGAAATAAGCAAGGAGCTGTACGCGGGATGAAGATTGCGAATCCCTTGCATCGCTTCTTGTTGAAGAAGAAGGAAAAGCCTCAGCACATCGCGGTGATGCTGCCGCGAGATGCCTGCTCCGAACGTCACAAGAAGTGAGTGATCACTGGCAAGCTGGAAGCGAGGATACCAGAGTTCTGAGGAGAGCATACGGTTGTGGCGCAAACGGTACTCATTTTTGCATGCGGATGCAACCAAGGGCACGTTGATTCTCCCCCCAATTGTCAGTACATTGACCGCCGAAATTCAAGCGGGTGATGCCCCTCAGGGCAGCTCCCGCTTTTGCTTCAGAGGACGAGACGGTAAGGTGTGAGCATGAGCGAATCCCAACCGACAACTAATACGACAATCGAAACGGTAGACAACATTCCCACCACTTTGCCGGTCTTGCCCCTGCGCGACGTTGTGGTGTTTCCGTATATGATCTTCCCGGTGCTGGTCGGACGTGAAAGCTCCCTGCGCGCTGCGAATGAGGCGCTCGAGCGGGGAAAGAACATCTTTCTAGTCGCCCAGAAGAACGCCGCGATCGACGAGCCGACCGCCGACGATGTCTACAATGTCGGCACGGTAGCCAAAATCATCCAAATGCTGAAACTTCCCAACGGACTGATGAAGATCCTTGTGGACGGGGTGCTTCAGGCCAGCGTGAAGCGGTTCATCCCAAACCCTCAGTTCCTTGAAGCAGAAATTATCATCAATAAATCAGAGACTGCAGTGGGACCCGAGATCGATGCGCTGGTTCGTCACACATCGAACCTCTTCGGCGAGTACGTGAAATTGAGCCGGAACGTACCTCCCGAAGTGGTGATGGCATTTGACGGCATCAAAGAGCCGCAGAGAAAGCTCTATTATATGGCCTCCAACCTTGTGCAAACGGTGGAGGTGAAACAACGCATTCTGCAAATCCTGAACTTGCGTGAACAATTCTACGAGCTCTCGAAAATCCTCACCACCGAGATCGACATCCTCAAAATTGAGCGGGAGATCGATACGAAGGTGCAGGACAACATTCAGAAGTCGCAGCGCAAGTTCTTCATCCAAGAACAAATCCGCATTCTGCAGGATGAATTGGGGGAGGACGAGGCATCTCCAGAGCTAGCAAAGCTGAAGGAAGAAATCCTGAAAGCCAAAATGCCGAAGGAGGTAGAGGAAAAGGCGTTAGAGGAATTCAATAAACTGAAGAAAACCCCACCGATGTCTCCGGAGTTTACCGTCACCCGCAATTATCTCGACTGGCTGATTACGGTTCCGTGGCGGCAACGGACGAAGGACAATCTCGACGTTGAACACGTTCGGAGGGTGCTGGATGAAGATCACTTTGGACTCGAGAAGCCGAAGGAACGGATTCTCGAACACATCGCGGTCCTTAACCTCGTAAGGGAGATGAAAGGACAGATTCTCTGCTTCGTCGGTCCGCCGGGGGTCGGGAAAACATCGCTTGCAAAATCAATCGCTCGCGCGCTCGGCAGGAAGTTCGTCCGCATCTCGTTGGGTGGAGTGCGGGACGAGGCGGAAATCCGCGGACATCGTCGCACGTACATCGGATCCATGCCGGGAAAGATCATCCAGTCGATGAAACGTGCCGGCGTGGTCAATCCCGTGATGCTGATGGACGAAGTCGATAAAATGAGCATGGACTTCCGTGGGGATCCTTCCGCGGCACTATTAGAGGTGCTCGATCCTGAACAGAATAACACCTTTAATGACCACTATCTTGATGTGGACTATGACCTTTCGAAAGTCATGTTCATCACGACGGCCAATGTGCGGTATGCCATCCCGCTTCCATTGCAAGACCGGATGGAGATCATTGAGCTTTCGGGATATCTCGATCACGACAAACGGGAAATCGCGAAACGGCATATCATTCCCAAACAACTCAAAGAGCACGGACTCGATGGAAAGAAGATCACCTTCGAGGACAAAGCAATTGACCGTATTATCCAGGAGTATACACGCGAAGCGGGGGTGCGTAATCTCGAGCGCGAAATTGCCTCTGTCTGCCGAAAAGCCGCAAAAGAGCTTGTTTTGAGCGATCAGAAGAACGGCTCCAGGAAAAAGCACGCGAAATCGATTGTCATCACGGAGAAGAAGATTGAGCATTACCTCGGCGTGCCGAAGTTTCGCCGAAAGGAGGCCGATCGCGCACCGAAGATCGGTTCCGTGACGGGATTGGCATGGACGAGCGTGGGAGGCGATATCCTCAACGTCGATGTGACGATTATGAAAGGTGCTCAGAAGCTCACACTCACAGGACAGCTTGGCGAGGTGATGAAGGAATCTGCGGCGGCGGCGTTGAGCTACATTCGCTCCAATGCAAAGAAGTTTGGAATCGACCCGGAATTCGTCAAAGGAAAGGAAATTCACATCCATCTTCCCGAAGGGGCCATTCCCAAAGATGGTCCATCTGCGGGTCTAACAATGGCCATGGCGATCATCTCCGCGGCGAGCAACCAGCCCGCGCGCAACGACGTGGCTATGACGGGCGAGATCACGCTCCGCGGCAACGTTCTGCCCATCGGTGGCTTGAATGAGAAGCTCCTCGCTGCACAACGAAGCGGCATTAAAACCGTGATCATTCCGAAAGAAAATCTGAAAGACCTGTCTGAGATTCCGGAAAAGGTGAAAGAGGGATTGAAGATCGTGCCCGTTGAGACGATTGAGGAAGCGTACGACATTGTCTTTGTCTCCGGCAAAGAGGGAAAAAAGACAAGAGCCAATAAGTAAGGGATGTTATGCAGAAACTCGATTTATCCATGCTTGGTGGTCACTCGGATGAATAGGTGTGGGGTTTGCCTCAGCAAGTCCAGGAAACAGTTTGTTGCGCGTGGGTCTCCGAAATCGTTGGCGGTGAGTGGGGACGGCCATTTCCCGTGCGTTTTGATTTCGGCCAACTGCACTACCGGCAATCGGTTGAAGTGCTCTCCGGGGCCGAAATCAATGGGTTGGGAGGAGGCTGCTCAAGCACGTGCGTTGCGATTTCGGAAAGCTTTCTTTGGTTACTTTCTTTGGCACCAAAGAAAGTAACATCGAGCCTTAATCTCGAATCAGAACAAAAGGGTTACTTGCGTAACATCCGTAAGTTAAGACGGCAAACCGAGGTCTCCACTATGCAAACGCTAAGGGCAGAAGTTCCGTAGGAAGCAAATGCGTTGATGCGCGCTTGTTTTTTCCGCGAAAATCCATAGTTTAGCAAGCACATGTCCTATCAAGTCACTGCCCGCAAATGGCGACCGATGGTGTTTGAAGACGTCGTCGGTCAGTCGCATGTCACTGCTACGCTCCGCAACGCCATTGCCACCAACCGGCTGGCGCACGCCTATATCTTTTCCGGCGCGCGAGGATGCGGTAAGACAACAACGGCCCGCATTCTCGCGAAGGCGATCAACTGCCTCTCACCCACCAATATGAATCCCGACAACACGTGCGACGTGTGCCAGGAAATCACCGCTGGCCGAAGTCTGGACGTGATCGAAATCGACGGTGCCTCGAATCGCGGCGTAGAAGAGATCCGCAACCTGCGTGAATCGGTCCGCTACACACCCACCCGCGGCAAATACAAGGTCTATATCATCGACGAAGTACACATGCTCACCAAAGAAGCCTTTAATGCGTTGCTCAAGACGCTGGAGGAGCCCCCCGAGCATGTCATTTTTATCTTTGCCACGACGGAGGTTCACAAGATTCCCATGACCATCCTCTCCCGATGCCAGCGATTCGACTTCCGTCGAATCGGTATCGAAGAGATGATGGAACGACTTCGCTTCATCGCCCGCGAGGAAGAAGTGACAATCGATGAGGAGGCGCTTCTCATCATCGCGAAGAAGGGGGATGGATCGATGCGCGATGCGCAGAGCATCTTCGATCAACTTCGTTCCTACTGCGGCAATGACATCAAGGGGGCGGATGTTCTCAAAGTTCTGAACGCCGTCGACCAAGAGGTCTATTTCCGTGTTACCGATCTTATCAAGGAGCAAAACCTTCGCGGCGGCATCGAGCTGGTTGACGAGTTGATGCGCAAGGGATATGATGTGCGGGAATTTCTCGGCGGACTCGCCGAACACCTGCGCAATCTCCTCATCGTTCTCACCACCGATTCGACCGATCTGGTCGAAACCTCGGAACCTTACAAGAAACGCTATCGGGAGGCGGCCGGGTCGTTCACGCAGAGCGATATGTTGAGACTGATCAAACTGACCAACGACCTCGATCAATCGATCCGCTGGTCTCCTCAGCCCCGGTTCAAGCTTGAAGCCGGTCTTCTTCAAATGATCAAACTGCATAAGGCAGTCGAGATCAGTTCACTCCTGCGGCGCATCGACGAGTTGAAAAAAAAACTGAGTGAGGGGGAAGGGAGTGGCAACAAAGGGGACACGACGCCAAAACGTGCCGGCTCGTCTTTATCTACCTCCTCCAAAGCGGAAGTAAAGGTGGTTGGGCAAGTGAGCGCCGGAAAGCTGCAAAGCTCGGCCGCAATATCGTACGCTTCGTTTCGGGAAATGGCAACGAGGTCGTCATCAAGCCCCTTCGGCGTCGATGCGATCGCGAGCATTGCCACTGCAACGATAGCTCCGCCGGCCGTGAAGGAGATACCTGCGGAGACGACGCCGATGCCGACAGGCGAGACGATAACATCTCTCTCGGTGGATGAGGCCTACGAGCATTGGAACCGGTGGGTGGGAGAAGTGCAGAAGACAAAAATTGGCATCGGCACAATTCTAAGCCAAAGCTCGCTCCTTGATATTGCCGACGGCGCGTTGCGCATCGGTTGTCCAGACGATTTCCACCTCTCCTCGCTCAAACGCAACAAAGAGTTTCTTACCGATACGTTTCACAAAGTGAGCGGACACACAATCCGCATCGAGCCTGTATTGCACACAGCTCCGCGCAAACCAGAGAGCGCTTCATCGGCAAAGATTTTTCTCTTGACGGAGAGTAAGCCGCGCGTTGATTCGGTGGAAGAGGGGGTTTCCGCGCCATCGACGAACCAAAAGGACCAACAAGAGGAACATCCGGTTGTTGCGGCACTGATTCGGGAGTTGGGGGCGGAGCGGCTACCTTGAGCAAGCTGTGTAATGTTGTTGTATCAACCGAAGAAGCCCAACTCAGTTGGGCTTGTTTCTTTTTGAATTGGGTGAAAAACAAAGTCTGGGGTGGAGGGGAGGCCGATTTGTGCGTTGTTGCTTTTCTTGATTTTTATCGAAACTCTTGTACGTGACTTCTGATCATCAATCTCTGTAGACTTTGTCAATGACCGCTACATCTCCCACTTTGTGGTACCAGAGAACGTCGTCAATGAATTTTTGAAGTTGATCTAGCCGATGCAAGAAGACGTTCGTGATGTCCGCTGAACCTCCTTGCTTCAGTTTCCCCAATCTTTTCCCATCTTGTATTATTTGAGAAGGGTTCCCAAAAGATATCTCTCATCCAACTTACTGCACTCCCATTTCGTCCAGTAACCATTGTGCGCCGGCGAACTTCTGGGTTACCCACAGGACGTAACGGATATCGACGGCGATCGACCGGCTGTACGACTCACTCCATGCAAAGTCGTTGATTGTAGCTTCAAACGCGCGATCGAAATTCACGCCGACCAATTCACCGTTGGCGTTGATCAGCGGACTGCCTGAGTTACCGCCGGTTGTATCCAGGTTATAAAGAAGGGCTACCGGTACGTCATTCAGCTTCGGATGTTTGAACTTCCCAAAGTCCCTTTGTCGATACAGGTCGATAATCTTTTGCGGCGTGTTGTACGGCTCTTCACCGGTCGTTTTCTCTATCACACCTTTCAGGGTTGTGATGGGGCTATAATACGTCGCATCGGCGGGCGAGTAGCCGCGGATGTAGCCGTAGGTGAGACGCAACGTGCGGTTGGCATCCGGAATAAAGTCGGTCTTCAGATACTGCCTCTTGACATCCACGAGAAGCGCGGAGAGTCGATTCAATGCGCCCGTCCGCCGCTGTTGCGTTTCGCGCAGGCGTTGGAAGGTAGGAACGAGGGATTTCGCAAACTCTAGCATGGCGTCGTTTATCTTCTCTAATTCTTCCACGCTCTTGTCGAACATTTGCATCGTTTCGTTGGGATCGGTGCATTTCGTTCGGGCAAACACGCGCTCGATAAACCGGTCGATGTCGCGCTCCGCATCGCCCGACGTGAGAATGGCATCGACAGCGGGGATGCGTTGATTCTCCGGTAGCTTTGCTGCCTGAAGGAGCAATTCACCGAGGAACGTTTTGTCCGTCGGTTCATAATAATTCAGCAACGCCGCGCGCACGTTCTGTTTGGTCATTGCGAAGTTGCGATCCATATACTTCTCCTGCCGCTCCAAATCGGGTTTCCTTCGCTCGAGCGCCGCCTCCCAGACCGTATACGCTGCGTTGAGGGCAACAGAACTTTGGAGCAAATTGCCGAGGATCATTTCCGATTCAACCCGCTCCGTCATTTCAGCATACACCCTTCCAATTTCCTCGAGCACCGTGCCGTACGTCGCTTTACGTTTCGGATCGGACATAATGAATTGCTGAAGTGCTTTCTCCTCCTCCTGTTTCTTCGCGACGAGCTGAAGACGCTGGAGGCTTTTGAGCTTCCCACGATAATTCTTCATAACGTTCGCAAGCGATTTGATGCGTGCATCATGCTTGAGAGCCACCTCACGATCTTTTTCTCCGAACTGCTGCATCACGGAGATCTGCCACTCATAGAGGTTTGCGATATACGGCATGCGGTAATTTTCCTCATAGGCAAGAAAGTGAGAAGTCTGATGCCGGAAGGTGCGACCCGGGTAGCCGAGAATGAAAACAAAATCCCCTTCATCCACACCATTCGGATTGACTTTGAGGAACGTTTTCGGCTTGTAGGGAACGTTCTTGGTGGAGTACTCCGTTGGTGAGCCGTCGGGTGCCGCATACACACGCAGAAATGCGAAGTCGCCCGTGTGCCGCGGCCATATCCAGTTGTCATTCTCTCCTCCAAACTCGCCGATCGACCGGGGCGGCACGTACACGAGTCGTACATCCCTCAAAAACGTGTAGACAAAGAGAACATACGACGATCCGGCAAACATTTCGGAAACTTCCGCACGCTTACTCGGATGTTTCTTCTCCGTTTCCGCAACGATCTCTTTTATTTTGCGTTCAATGGCTTTCGTCTGCTCGGCGAGATCCATTTTGTCGGTGAGGACACTCAGCACTTCTTTTGAAACGTCCCGGTACGATTCGGTGATGCGAACCGTGAGCCCGCGGGCCGGTATCTCCTCTGCTCGTGAGCGCGCGAGAAAGCCGTCGGTTACATAGTCGTTCTCTTTCGTGCTGGCTGCTTGCACGGCCCCAAATGCGCAGTGGTGGTTGGTGAGGATAAGACCTTGGGCTGTCACAAATCCTCCGCTACAACCGCCGACGTTCACAATGGCATCAATGAGACTCACGCCGTTGGGATTATAGAGTTGTTTCGGATCGATCTTCAATCCTTTGGCCTTGAGATTCAGCTTGTGAATTTCGCTGATGGGATACATCCCCTCATCGGCCATAACAAGGGAGAAGGAAAGAAGGAGAAGAAGAGGAAGAAGTTTTTTCATAGCGATTCTCTTGTGGGAAAATGATTAAAGATAACGAAAGAGTTTATCGATTTTTTGATGAAAAGCCAACGGATGAAGCCATCACAAATGACGGAAGAAGTTGAGAACATATTGTTTAGAGAGTATCTTTGCTGTTACCTTGAATCGTTTCCCCGCATAACAAATCATCGCACCACGATCAGACATGTTGAACACAGACCTGCACAATCCAACGACTTCCGTGAGAACCGACAATACGCTCTATCTTGACGGTTCTCCCCCCAACGAACGAATGTTGAAGACACAACAATGGCTGAACGCCGCGCTGGGCCTCATGTTCATCATACAAGGCATCATCCGAGCACTCGGCGATGAGGATTGGTCGATTGCCTATATTGCAACCGGTTTCCTCTGGTTGAGCGCGGCGGTTTTCCTTCGATGGATTTTCATCGGCAGGTATCTCCGTTTCAGCACAGAAGGGATTGAGCTTCGGGTGTCTCTGAAAAAGTCATTAAGGCTACGGTGGGAAGAGTTATCTTCGGTGGAGGTGTCGACGTTTCTGCTCACCTTCGTAACGGCTGACGGCAGAAGAATTCCTCATTGATGGGAGCAAAATCACCCCTTCACAAACAATCTCACCTCACCAAATTCCATTGTCAAACGATGCTCGGCTTGCGGCAGACCCCCTTCGGCGGGCGCCATCGGAACAGGAAAGCGCACGAGACGCTCACCGTCATCCGACGCTACGACCATCGCGGCATCTTTTGTAGCGCGGACGTTGTCCGGCTTCGTGCTCCACAGCGTCACGCCTGCTTTTACTGCGATCCATCGGAGCACCTCTACCGGCAGCGGTCCCGTCCCCACATAGACCGAGGTGAAGCCGTCGTATACTCTTGAGGCAAACGCTATCTCTTTCGTATCGGTCCATCTTCCGTGCACGCGCACCGTCTTGTCTTCCGCCGGCAGAACGGCAAAGCGTGGATGATGCGGTTTCTTAACGCCGAAATCGCGAAAGAACTTGGTTCCGGAGTCGTCAATCAAACAACGAATCATCATCGGCCCCGGCTCATCGAGTCGCTTGAACGTGAAACCCGTGAGCGCTTCCATCTGTTGCGGTTCCAATCTCTCAGCACCAATTGCCCCCGGTGCGTACAACCACACAACAGCGGCACCGCTCCCGCGGAAAAAGTCGTGGAGCTGTTTCACTTCGGTCGCCGTCAGATAATATGAATTGACCATGAGAAAGAGTCTGAAGCGCTGCCGGTCTTCCGGTTTCAGATCGAACCGGTAGAGAAAATCCGTCGGCGCACCGATGCGATGGACGGTCCGTGCTTGAGAGTTCACAATCCAGTGGCCGATGAAGTCGCTAATGATAATGCCGAAGTTCTCCCATGGCTCCTCCGCTTTCCAATGCTGTGTGGCGAGCCATGTCTTTGCGTCGTACACGGCGGCAATTTCCGAAACCGGGGAGAGATTCAGTTTTGGACGCAGACGCTCACCAAGCTCCATCAATCCTTTGATCTCCTTTGTCATCGGCGGATCGTCGAACCAACTCTTGTTTGCTTGGAAAGGAGGAGTATAGTGACCGAAATCGAAGAGCCATCCGCCGTGACCGGTAGAAAAGACCTGACCGATATCGCGCCGCAAAATTTTGAGCGTCCCCTCCACGGTATCCGAACCCGAACCACCCTCACTCCGGCGGTGCGATTCAACGTACGTGCTCGGATCGATCTCCGAGATGAACATCTTGTTGTTGCGTCGCATCGACTCTGCGAGGATTCTGTATGCGCCGTCGCCCCCGACCCCACGCGCACGGCCCAACCAATTGCCGGCGTCATCAATCACGTCGCTCTCCCACCGCTGGTATCCCGGTACGTTGCTTCGTTGATACGTGTACGGTGTGGCCAGGTAGTCGAGGTCGGGCGAGTGCAGCACCGGCTCGGGAACGAGGTGACCCGCCTCCTGAATCATCACATTCTCCAACACATAGCAGAAAAACGTTCCGCAAATCACCCGGCGTTTCGTTTCTTCCTTCACCACCCGCGCAAACGCAGCGATGGTCTCAGCAGTGTTGCGGTGAAACTTCGTGTAGAACTCAATGACATCCCGATCACGTGCCGGATCGCGCAACAGCGGACCTCCTTGATCGATGCGTCGCTCGACGGGAGGAACCGGTCCGGCCACCTTCTGCATCGGGGCACTATAGTCGGGAAGCCACGAGCACCCAATGTAATGCCACTCGCCCGTATGCATGCCGGAGACCTGATAACCCATCATACGGCTTCTGAGGGGTGAAGCCTCCATGTGCCGGAGAAAGTGACGCAGCATTTCTGTTGTTTCCTTCTTCCACACTTCCGAGGCGAACGACGCTGCGTACGGATCGAACATCGAGGTCCAGTTGAATCCCGACTCCGGCTCGATGAGTTGGGCGGCCACTTTGTACTGATCCGGCGGGATGGGAAGTCCGCACGTGACCAGCTCGTTCGGGTGAGTTTCCTTCCACCATACGGGGGCGTACAGATGCACGCGGGGGAGAAAGAACGCGTCGGGGACAAGCTCAAGAAGCTTCGCGAAGTACCGATCAAACTGCGACCAATCGTATCGAGCCGGTCCCAACCAACCTGCCCCCGGATCGATGAGGGGATGGAAGTAACGAATGCCAGCGCGACGATAACTCGGCGCCGTGCGGAGGGGACTGGAACTGACAGCAAAGAATGGGAAGACTTCTTTGTCGTTCAGATACAGCCGTGCACCGCCGTGTTCCATCCGTACTTCGCAGCGACACGGAGGCTCCGCGTTCAGCCGATCAAGTTGCAGTAGAATACTGTCGTTGAATGAAAAGAGTGAATGCTCGAAGGGGGTGAGAAACGGCACGGCGCCAAGAGTAGTGCCAAGAGCCTTCATCGCTTCGCGGCGGTTCATGAGAGGAGCTTTCTCGGTTGGTGTAGAATGGAAAAGAGCACCGTCGAGAGTGTATCCAAACATTCGAAGAAAGCCAATGGGAAAGATGTGTGGCGCTTAGATATGAAACGGAACCATGGGCGTACTGCCTGCTTTGTCAGCGTCCACCTATAACCCCTCTTGTGCAATCATAAACGAGAGCACAGCCATCGCCGCCGCTCCCAAAGCCAACTCCCGCTCGTTGACCTTGTCGATCGTATCTTTATCTGAGTGATGGTAGTCAAAGTAACGATGAGCTTCGACGATGAGCGACATGCCGGGGACTCCCTTGCGCATCAGCGGTCCAATGTCGGCTCCACCGCCGCCTCGTTGCACACGATCGATGCCGATCCGTCGAAAGACGGGGGCCCATGCTGAGACTTTTTCGTAGGCGGGATCGGAAATACCGAACGCACGAGGAGCAAATCCACCTTGATCCGATTCGATTGCGGCGATGTGCTTCTCGCCGGGGCGATCTTTTTCCGCATAGGCGATGCCGCCGCGTAAGCCGTTCTCCTCGTTTGCAAACATCACGGCGCGGATGGTACGTTTGGGTTGCAGGCCGAGCTTCTTGAGGATGCGAAGCGCTTCAATGGCGTGAATGCAGCCCGCGCCGTCGTCGTGAGCTCCGTGACCTTTGTCCCAGCTGTCGAGATGTCCGCCGATGACGATGATCTCCTCGGGCTTCTCGGTTCCGCGTAGTTCACCCACCACATTCGCCGATTCAACGTCGGGAAACGTTGCGGCGGAAAGGCGAAGCTGCACGCGGACCTTCTGGCCTTGTTTGAGCAGCCGGCTCAGTCGTTCGGCTGCTTTTGTGCTGAGCGCTGCGCCAGGAATTTTTTTGACGGTATCAGCATATCCCATCGTGCCTGTGTGTGGCACATCGTCCAGCCGCGTCGTCATCGAGCGAACAAGGACGGCAACTCCACCCGCGTGCGCCGCGAAGATCGCACCCGCGCTACGTTGGTTCACCGCGCCGCCGTACGCTGCGAACGTATTGAACAATGTTCGATCCATCGGACGGTTAAAGAAGATGATCTTCCCGTCCGCTGTCTTGCCGAGATTCTTCAACTCGTCGAACGATTGTACCTCAACTACTTCTGCCGTTACGCCGTTTGGTGGAGTAGCGACCGAACCCCCGAGCGCGGTCACGCTGAGCTGTTCTCGCTTCCCATCGGGCAGCAGAAGGATTGCTTCCTCGATGTTTCCCCGCACCCACTTCGGTACCATGACGGGTTCCAAGCGAACATGGTCGAATCCGAGGCGCTCCATTGTCTGCTTTGCCCATCGGACTGCCTTTGCTTCCCCCTCCGAACCACTCAATCGATGACCGGCAGTCGAGATCAGATCGTGCAGCAACGCGTACGCGTTGTTCGATCCGAGAGCCTCGCGCACGATAAGATGTGCAAGTGAGTCGTACTTTTGTACTATCGCGTTTTGTGCTGGAAGT
>JBGFRO010000020.1:0-195495 GCA_041695085.1 Bacteroidota bacterium
CTATCGAGAAAAAGTATGCCGCTTCGTATATGAACACGCGAATGAGATTCACCCGGTCTTCAACAAACCGTGGATTGACATTCATAACATTTTTCAGTGGGCAATCACAGATCGTGACTTAGTTGACGTGATGACCCAGCTTGGGTATCGTCAGGCCTATTTTCGTAATTGTGGTCGCTTTTCGAGCTTGTCTGCGTATGAGAATCATGCCTTCGTATTCATCCGAGACGACGGCGCGTACACTTAGGTGGTCGTTCCTCAAGACTCTTGTTCATTTGCTGTTTCATTCTTCTTCCTTAACATCAACGGTATCCACGCACAACAACCGGTATCCCATACAGGCCCGTATAAAAATAGCCCCCAACTACAACGAACTCTTTTGTCGGGTAAATGCTGTACCACGTTGCATATCCCTTGTCAAGGAGCTTTATTTCGGGATATAAATGCCACGTTGAACCATTGTAATGCAAAAGTTCGCTTCCATAACTTGTAATGAAGATATCGTTTGGTTCGTTTGCTCGAATACGGAGTGAGGCAAGTCGCTGGCCTGTAACCTGCTTGCAGATGATGCAAAGGTTTCCAGCCTTGACCTTCCTCTTTGCGCAACACAGGGGCGGGATGGCGCAAACATCCCGCCCCGTTTCTTCTGGACGCGCTAACCTCCTTTCTGTCGTTTGCCTATCACCACAATGGCTCTGTCTCCCCTTTGACCTACACACACCACAACATCATTCTTGATCGCCACGCCATAATATGATCCGCTAATCTCGGGTAGTTCTTTGCCCGTGTAGTTCTTCCACGTCGAACCATTGTAGTGCAGCACAAGACCGAAAGCTCCCACGACGACAACATCGTTTCTGTTGTTCCCTCGTATCGCATTCTTATAGAGAGGGGGGAACGCTTCATCGCGGCTCCACCTTGTTCCCAGGCTTGTTGAAGGATAGACACCATCGCCCACAACATAGTATTGCTGGTTTGTCTGAAACCAGACCCCACTCAAACTCCAGGAGAGACCGCTATCGGGTACCATCTTGGTAGTGAGACCTTCGATCTTCAACAGTCGCTTACCTTCGTTCAAGAACTTGTTGGAAGCAACAGCGATGATCTCAAGCCTGCTGGATCTTGTGTCCACATCACCCCAGATATCTTGTATCGGCAAACTCGTCCCGCTTGAAAGCTTCTGCCATCTGCCATTAGAGTACTGGGCAATCGATCCTCCGTCACCCACGATGTACAAAGCATTGTCTGAACCCCAGATCTTGTTAATACGGTAGGGCCCCCAAACGCCGGGAGGGAGTTGAACAGAGTTAAAGTTTTGTCCATCCCAATGAATCATATTACCGATGCCAAACCAGATGTTGTTGGCACTATATGCGAAAACCGCTCGAATTGGTGAGTAAAACTGTTGCTCTTGGTAGATATAGTAGACAGTCATCAACCGCCAAGTTCTTCCATCCCATCGTGCAAGATTGTACGGTGGATTCTTCCAACTCCCGTCTGAAGCTTGTACATTTATCTCCCCGACCGCATACGCCAACGTATCATTGATGATCGCCACATCGTATAGAACACTGCTATTGCCGTCGCCAAGCGTAAAGGTCTGCCACGTAAAGTTATGGCTCGTCGTGTCGGGCTTCTCCGTGCCCGGTCCGGGCGGCAAATCCGCACAGCTGATCAACATACCAACGAACGCCAACAATAACATTGCCATAAGAGAAGTGAACTGATTCATTGTTCGGTGTGCTTCCTCAGACAAGGTTCTCCGCCGTCAGCTCAAGGCGCGGAAGATCATCGGGATTAATTGCTTTGCTACACTGAGCAAAGCAGAACAAGACAGAAAGAGCAGCAAGAACTACCATCGGCGTTGAGACTCTCCTGCTATGAATGAGAGGTGAGGTCACTTGCTTGGTCATTGACGTAGCTTCGTTCGTTGCTGTAGCGATGTTCCTTTCAATTTCTGCGGACGACTCAACGGAACAAAAAATCCTCAGCCTGCACCTGGCACCTTAGCGGTTAACCAAGTTTCTGGATGTTACTTTCTTTGATGCCAAAGAAAGTAACCAAAGAAAGCTTTCCGAAATCGTAACGCACGCGAACGAGCAGCCTCCCCACAGCCCGTTGATTTCGGCCTCGGAGAGCCCTGCAACTGATTGTCAGGAGTGTACGTGGCCGAAATCAAAACGCACGGGAGAGGGCTGCCCGCACACACCGCCAACGATTTCGGAGGCCGCCGCGCAAAAGATTGGTTAGCCGGTTTGCCGACGCGACCTCACGGTCGTTCAAAGGACAGACCTGCGAGAAGGGATAAATCGAGCTTCTGCATAACATCTGTTCTTAATTATCGATATCCTCGTAACACAACGGGCACGCCATACAAGCCAGTGAAAAACTCCCCTCCGATTACTATGAACTCCCTGCTCGGCTGCACAGTGTACCAAAAGGCGCTCCCCCTTCCGAAGAATCTTGCCTCTGGATACAAATACCGCGTCGCTCCGTTATCGTGTACTATTTCACCTCCAGAACCAACCTCAAAGATATCATTTTGCTTTGTTCCTCTGATTCTGTATTTAAAGCGTTCTCCCAAAGAATGTGTTCTTCGGAAGGTGCCATCATTCAGATTCAGAGTTCTCAATCTGCTGCCCCCGATGAGGTAGAGAACATTTTCGTGCTGGGCCCACAGGGAACTGAACGCGAAAACTAAGTTTGGTGGCTTTCCAAAGCTATCGTACAGCACTGACCAACTGCTCCCATTGAACTGAAGGATTACGCATCTACCATCTCGGCTATTCGTCCCCGTCGCCCACACGTGCTTCTGGTCTATGCCCCACACATCCTCCAAATTCACCGTCGTCCCCGATTCCATCTTCTGCCAACTGCTGCCGTTATACCGGGCAATGGAACCGTTCGTCCCGACGATCATCACGTTCGAAGAACTCGTCCCCCAGATCTTTATTATCTCTGCGCCAAACATAAAGCTATATGCTTGCCACTGAGAGCCATTCCAATGCATCGGATTTGCTCCCCCTGCAAGCCAGACATCATTCAACCCAAGCGCGTAGATCGCACGAAATGTTAAAAGCGCTTGGCCATAGAACACTCGCTCGATTGACCATCTTTGCCCGTTCCATTTAGCAAGGTTATATTTCCGCGGATCCTCCTTCCCCGTCGAATCTCTCAGGTAGATCTCTCCCACCGCCCAGATGTTGTCGCGAGCAAATGCCCACACGTCGAAGATCGTCCCCCTCACACCCAACGTGTCCACCTCCCATCGCACCGCGTGGCTCGTGGTGTCCAGTGTCACTACCTCTAACACATCGCTCTCTAACGTCCTCACACCGCCTTCAAGCTGAATCACCTTGTAGCGGTGAAGTCTCTTCGGTGTTGCCGTTGTGTCAATCACCAACGTGTCTGCCTTCTGCGTCCTGCCTGCTGCTATCTGCTTCCCATCCCGCTCCACCACAAACTCCCACGGCTGTCGTACGTTCACAAACTTCACCCGCAGCCACACTTCTTTGGAGATCACATTCTCCGCCGTTAGCTCAAGGCGCGGAAGATCATCGGGATTCACCCCCTTGCTACACTGAGCAAAGCAGAACAAGACAGAAAGAGCAGCAAGAACTACCATCGGAGAAAGAACCCTCTTGCTATGTAGGAGAGGTGAGGTCACTTGCTTGGTCATTGACGTAGCTTCGCTCGTTGCTGTAGCGATGTTCCTTTCAATTTCTGCGGACAACTCAACGGAACAAAAAATCCTCAGCCTGCACCTGGCACCTTAGCGGTTAACCAAGTTTCAGATTGAGGATCATTGGGAATTTCCTTCTGAGCGTTCAATTCTTGGCGCACTCCCGTCTCACGTCCATCACCTCCTTCCGCAGATGCGCCAAGAATTGTGGGTGGTGTGGAGGAAGAGCCATCGCGTGCGTTTGATTTCGGCACGTTTTCTTTTGTGAGGCTATGCAAAATGGAGGGCGAGAAGCCTTCTCACCCACAGTGGTGTTGCGAAAACTGTCTGAATTCCTCAAAGCTCAAACTCGCACATCACGTCGATTGAACTTTTTGCATAGCCTCGAGAGGATTCTCGCGTTGCGGGTTCTGACGTTCACCTCTGCGGTGAAGAAGAGTGTGTCCATTTCGAACGGATGTAGTTCTGCGAACCTACGACAGAACACGCCTCTATGTCGGAATCAAGGGCTCCATCGCCTTGTTGACAAAGAACAAAGTATCCGCGATGACCTGTTCGACTCGCTGTGCGATTGCTACGGTTTGATTTCTTACTTGCAGCGCAAAACTCTCATCCCGAATCCCCCCTAAATTAATCCTCACATTCATCGCCGCGCCGGTGCAAGCGGCGTGCAGCATTAGCGCTGCAACGCCGGCGTCAGAGATGGAATTCTTGTTTCCTTTCTCGGCAACACGCCGCGCAAGTTCTATTCCGGCTTCGCAGACTTGCATGACCTTTAACGGTACGATGGTCGCCCGCTTCGTGGCTTGCTGAATCGCGAGCGTCCGACGCTCCTGCTGTTCCGGTGTCTCCTTCGGCAATCCGAATGCCGCCATAACCCCCTGAAACGCTTCCGTGTCCTCATCGACGAGTTGGGTGGCCCGCGCTCGAAGTTCTTCTGCTTCAGTCAGAATGCGCTCCATTTCCGACTGAACATCCACATACTTCTTTTTGCCGATGGTCAGCCGGCAGACCATCGCGGTAAGTCCCGTACCTAACGCCGCCGCGAGAGCGGCGACACTGCCGCCGCCGGGGGCAGGTGATGAGGAGGCAAGCTCATCCAAAAACTCCTGTACGCTTTTCGTTGTTAACATACGTTGTTCCCAATCAGATCATGTATTCGATGATTTTCTTTTTCGGATCGAATGGCTCCAGCTGGCTCAGGCCAAGATGCTCGATCGCGAGGCGCACGAGCTCCTGCTCCGATTGATCCCCCTCCGCCTTCGTCTGTTTTGCATAATATCTTCCAGCCAACAGCAGGGCCTCCAGTGGGGTAAGCCCCACGATTTCGCTGCCGGTTGCTTCAATGCCGAGACTTCTGGCCTGTTGTTTCACCTCCTCAAACGCAATATGGGGTGGGGTTATTTCGTAGTCGACCAGATTCATCGACACCTGAGCGATATTAAAACGTTGCAGAAACACCCCCATGGCCTTCACGGCCTTCAACGTGCCGGGGATCTTGATGGTCTCGCCCCGTTCATCTTTCACGACTTTTCCGGAGGCATCTTTCTTCGGGCTTCCGCTCTCTCGAATGCGAACGGCGATCTCCTGCGCAAGTGAGGAGTCGGGAGTGTTCAGGTTGACGTTGTATGCGATCAAGAACTTCCGCGCGCCGGTCACCGTTGCGCCGGAGCGCGGATTGAACACAGCCGGTCCGAAATCGGGTTGCCAAGCCGGATCCTGAAGCTTCAGCGGAAGCGACTCGTATTCTCCTTTCCGAATGTTGGCTAGATTCTTCCGTTCGGGTGAGGTTGCAGCAGCCTCGTAGAGATAGATAGGAATGCCAAAGTCGCTACCCACACGAGCGCCATACGAACGGGCAAGTGCAATGCACTCTTGCATCGTTACCCCCTTAATCGGGACAAAGGGGACGACGTCGACCGCGCCGATGCGCGGATGCTCGCCCTTATGCTGTCGCATGTCGATTCGCTCGACCGCCACGCGTGTGGCCCGGTACGCTGCTTCAACAACCGCATCTGGCTCACCGACGAACGTCACCACCGTGCGGTTGTAGTCTTTATCGGGCTCGACGCCGAGCAGCTTCACTCCTTCTACAGCCTGAATGCCCGATGCAATCGCATCGATCGTTTCTTGATTTCTTCCTTCGCTGAAGTTGGGAACACATTCAACGATACGATTCATAGATGTACCTCATTTTCGGTTTGTACTCCAGAATCCGTGCTGTCCTAAAGAGATTTCGAGAACTGCAAGATTGTTGTATTTCAGCCTCTTTTGGAGAGGGTTGTGCACGTTCCGCGAATGAGCCCTCCTGTCTGCTGTCCTCAAGCCGGGAAGCGAAGAACAAACATTTCTGAAGTATTACCTCCCCCTCTCTCCCCCCTCAGTGAGGAAGATGTGCTCTCTTCTTTACAGTTTCCGCGAGAGTTATTTAGGACAGGTCTGTCTGAGAATGAGAGATGAGAATTGTTTCATAGGCAATTTATTGTTGCCATTTGCATTCGTGCGTGAAGTTGCTTCTGCCACACTATAAACGGTGCATTGGGCGCGTGGGCCTCTCTGTTCCAGAACATGGTTACACAGAGTGACACTGAGTCGACACCGAGAGGCACAGATGGGAGTCATACACTTATTGCATCAGGGAAATTCGAGCATCACACCGTGCTTGATCACCTGTGCAACATGGTTGACGCCGAAGTGGTAGGCGAGAAAGCGGTAATTGGGAATGTCATACAGAACAATGTCCCCCTCCTTGCCGACTTCGATACTTCCGACTTTCGACGATATTCCAAGCGCAGCGGCGGCGTTCAAAGTAGTGGCGGTGATGGCTTCGTCGGGCGTCATTCCCATCTGCGTGCAGGCGATCGTCATCATCAACGGCATCGAGAAGGACATACATGAACCGGGATTGAAATCCGTCGCAATGGCGACGGCAAGTCCGGCGTCGATCAAGCGACGAGCAGGTGCGTAAGGATTTCTGAGGCAGAACGACACGCCGGGAAGTAGGACCGGTACGGTATCGCTTTTCTTCAGCGCCTCAATCCCCTCCGGTGTGATGTGTTCCAGGTGGTCCACCGACGCGGCATTCAGAGTCGCAGCGAGCGCCGTTCCGCCGATGGCGGCAAACTCGTCTGCATGCAGTTTGGGTTCGAGTCCGAGCGCCAGCGCTTTTTCGAGAATGAGCCGCGCTTCGCTCACCGCGAAGTACCGATCTTCGCAGAACACGTCACAGAACCGTGCAAGCTTCCGGCGAGCAATAGAGGGGAGCATCCGGTCGCAGATCAGCTCGATGTAAGCCTCGCGCTGGCGGGCATATTCCGGCGGGATCGCGTGCGCACCGAGGAACGTCGGCACAATCGTCATCAGCTGCTCGTCCGCCAACTCGCGAATGGCCTCCAGCATCTTGATTTCAGTTTCCTCATTCAATCCGTAACCCGATTTGATCTCAACCGTCGTTGTTCCATGTTTCATCATCTGGTCGAGTCGACGCGCGGCTGCCTTCTTCAGCTCTTTCTTCGATGCAGCGCGCGTTGCGCGGACCGTGCTGAGAATACCCCCTCCTTCGGCTGCAATCTGTTGATAGGAGATCCCCTGGGAGCGTTTTGCGAATTCATCTTCCCGACTGCCGGCAAAGAGCATATGCGTGTGCGCATCGACAAATCCCGGCAACGCAACATATGCCGATGCGTCGAAGATGGTGGCATCGTCGGTGAGTTTTGCTGAAAAATCGTTGGCAGGACCAACCCATCGTATCAGACCGTCCTCGACAAAGACCGATGCATCCTCGACGATGCCGATGTCGCACATCTCGTGCCCGCGTCGAACCGGTTTTCCATAGCTCGCAACCGTGACGAGTTGCCGGATATGTTGGAGCAGAAGTTGCAAGGATGTCAGCGCTTGTGAGCTTCGAGGAGGAAGTAAGCCCCGTGTGCAAGCCGGAGCATCAGAAGGAAATCATCGAGCCATCGTAGCGTTCGTGCGACGATATACTTCAGACCGACCGGCAAACGCACTTTCGCTCCGAAATAGAAGAAGAATGGATTGAAGGGATGATACGTTGAAACGACAAATCGCTTCTCAATTGCCGGAACGATGGAGCGTTGGGAGATTTCCTCGAACGGCGAATCGTGATGCAGCGATGCGCTCTTGCCCAATGCGATGGCCACACGCTTCTCCGTTTCGTTTGCGAGAAATGCTTTCAGGCGCTTGCGCAGTTGCCATTTTGCCTGGTAAGGTTGATAGGTCGGAAGCACGGCATACAAGATCGCGGCGAGGATTCTCCAGAAGCGACCCATACCCGCATAGTCCAAGACGATGAACGCTCCTCCGGGTTTGAGTGACCTCCCCACCTCCTCCATGAGCCGATCGATGGCAAAAATGTGGTGGAGGGCATCGTGAGCAACGACGCAGTCATACTCTCCTGATGGGAGCGATATGGTATTGAGATCATCCGCAAGAAACCGTGTGCGATCTGCTACTCCCGCCGATTGTGCGCGTTGTCGAGCCCGTTCGATCCGCTCGACACTCAGGTCGATGCCGGTCACGTGCAGACCGAGGCCGGCCACTTCAACCGAAAACTTTCCGTCACCGCATCCCAACTCCAGAACGCGCGGACCGTGTGCAAGGACGCGCTCGCGAAAGAGACGATATTCCTTGCCAAAGAAGATCTCAAAGAGGCGCGGATCGTGCCAGATCTGCGGGTTCTGCGGGTCAAATTGGACTGCTCCCCAATGTTTGGCCTCACGTTGGATGAGCGTTTCATATCGTTCGGAGTTGTGCATGCGGAGTGCAAAAGCGGAGGCAAGAAACGAAGAAGTGTTTCGAGAATCAAGGTTGGTGAGGAGGCGAGTTTTCGGTACGTTCGGACGGTTCGAAGCCGGGACAGGCAAGCACGGGGAGTCTGGGATACTTTGCGTAGCGGGCATCTTCCCGTGAGCGTTTGCAGAGAATGAAGCGCTGCCCTCGCTCAGTTCTTACTTCCTGCATGTGGAAGCAGGAAGCACAGAGGCCGATGCGATCTTGTCCTGCTGAATGGCTCATCGTTGTCTTCTGGATCTCCCATGCTTCGACTCACGTTGCGCCAGAGCCATCACGTGATGCGGAAGAAGGGTGGCGTAGATCGTATCGTTGATGGGTGTTACGATGCGATGCCGCCGGCCAAAGCGAACGATCGCTCCTGCCAGCTCCTCAATTTCGAGGGGCCGACCCCGGACAAGGTCATGATACATCGAAGTTTTGGCGGTCGAAGGATTGGCGCTGAGAATCTTGAGCTGTCTCTCGACGAAGCCGGAAGGAATCCCAATGCCCCGCGCACGAGCCACGGCCTCCGCCTCCTTCATGGCGCGGTAGAAGATGTCGCGGCTCGCCGGTACGTTCAGAATCTCTGCGAGAGAGAGTCGACTCGCCGTCATGAATCCTCCACCCGATGCGATGAAGATCAACTTCTTCCATAGTTCGGTGGTGATATTGTCCGTCAGCTTTACTTCGATTCCTGCGCGGATCATCGAGTCCTCTATCTCCCGCGCGCGTTGCGTGATGACGCCGTTCATCGGACCGAAGACGATCTTTCTTGGTCCACCCCATTCGGTGATGGTACCTGGAGCCGTGATAGTTGAGAAAATGTAGGCCACTCCTCCGTACACCGTTGCTTGAGGCACGAGCCGTTTGATCGTCTTCTCGTTCTCAACACCGTTCTGGAGACTGATGATAACGGTCGCGCGGGGAAGAATGGGGGCAAGGCGTTTGGCGGCTTCCTCGGTGTCATACGTCTTCACGCAGAAGAGAACGACATCCGGTGCAGGAACCTTGCCGGGATCGTCAGTGAACTGGCCGGAACGGATACGAAACGATCCTTCGGACGATCGCACCCAAAGACCCTTTCGCCGCATGGCGCGCAGATGCTCTCCACGCGCAAGGAACCACACGTCTTCGCCGCCGCGTGCAAGCTTTCCTCCGAAAAAGCCTCCAACCCCCCCCGTTCCGTAGATAAGGTATCGCATCGTTCACATCCTCTGCGTTCGTTCGAGAATTGTGTTGATCACATCACGCATTCTGCTGTACTCGATCTCGAACTCCTCCCGCATCAGACCGAACGTCTCCAGTAATCCTGCCGCCGCATGATCTTCTATTTTGCGACAGAGGGCGGCAAACCGTCGTGCACCGATATTCAGCGCACTTCCTTTCAGTGCATGTGCGGCATAGTGAAGATTCTTCGGATCCTTTTCTTCGTACGCTCGTCGTAGAAGACCGACGTTCTTATCCATTGCCGGCATGAATGTGGAGAGGAGATCGACGAGAAACTCCGGACTCGTCTCCAGGCCAAGGTCCCGAAGTCGTGCAGTAATGCCTTGCTCGACGGCGGCCAGTTCAGTCGCATCTTGTGTCGACTCATCCTCTGTTTGCGTCGCACCGGCGGCCGCGCGCGCGAGCGCATCCCGCACCTCCTCAAGATGAATCGGCTTGCTGATGTAATCGTCCATCCCCGCTTCGAGACATTTTTCCCGGTCCCCCTTCATCGCATCCGCAGTGACGGCGATGATCACCGGACGCCGCGCTCCGTTCCATTTCTGACGAATGAATCGGGTCGCTTCGAGACCGTCCATTTCCGGCATTTGTACATCCATAAAGATCACATCGTAGTGCGACGACTCCAGAAGGGCGATGACCTCGCGACCGTTCTTGGCAAGCGTCGCATCGTATCCGAGCTGTTTCAGAACTCGCAGCATCAGTTTCTGATTGATCTCGTTATCTTCCGCCACGAGAATCTTGAGCTGGCGGTGAGGGCGTTTGCCTTCCGTCGGTCGGGCCGGCGCCTGCTGCGGAGCCGGTTGCGCTCCGCTGATCGCTTCAACGAGCACATCGAACAATTGTGATTGCCTCACCGGTTTCTGAACGACAGCGCGGAAGAGATCGGCAGGAACGCTTCCCGATCGGGGAGAGGAGGAGAGGAGCAACAGAGGCAGGTTTTCAGCCGACCGAAATTTCCGCAGCTCCTGTGCGAGCGTGATGCCATCCATCTCTGGCATGTGATGATCCAGAATCGCAAGATCGAACGGGTCCCCTTTCTTGATCCACTCCAAAGCGACGCGCGGTGCGGTCGTTGTGCGCGGCAACATCTCCCATTGCTGACACAGAAGCGTCAGGATATGAAGATTCGTCTGATTGTCGTCCACCAGCAGAACACGTTTCTGTGCCGTGACAGGAGGCGTCGACTTCAGGTAGATGCGCGGGATCGCAACCGAGGCGAGTGAGGCACTTGTCTTGATGCTGAAGATGAAGGTGGATCCCTTTCCCTGCTCGCTCTCGACCCAGATCCGACCCCCCATCGCTCGCACGAGGCGGTCACAGATCGCCAGTCCAAGTCCCGTCCCACCGTAGCGTCTCGTTGTGGACGAATCGACCTGGGAGAATGGTTTGAAAAGACGCTCGATCCGTTCGGGCGGAATACCGATGCCGGCATCCCGAACGGAGAACTGAAGCTCCACTTGTCCATCCGTTTCGCCGATCTTCTGGACGTGGACGTAGACCTCCCCCCGCCCAGTGAACTTGACCGCGTTGCCGATGAGATTGACGAGAATCTGCCGCAACCGCGTGACATCCCCCACGATCATGCTGGGAACGTCGGGCTCCAACAAATAGAGAAGATCGAGGTTTTTTTCGCGCGCTTTCGGTGCAACGATATCGAACGATTCCTCGATGCATTGTTTGATATCGAGCGGGTGCTCTTCGAGTTCGACGGTTCCCGACTCGAACTTGGAGAAATCGAGAATGTCGTTGATGATTGTCAGAAGTGCTTCGCCGCTCGTCTGAATCGTTTCCACGTACTCTCGCTGTTCGGGTGTGAGGTTGGTCGAGGCGAGCAGTTCTATCATTCCGATCACGCCGTTCATGGGAGTGCGGATTTCGTGACTCATCATCGCGAGGAATTGGGACTTGGCTAACGTCGCGGCCTCCGCCGCTTCCTTCGCCCGTTCAAGCTCCTTCCGCGCGCGAATCAGGTCGGTGATGTCACGATACGAGCTGAGGAACATCCGCTTCTTGTTGTACCACACCAACGATGTGGAGACGAGAAGTGTCTTCTGTTCTCCCGATTTCGTCGTGATGGTCGTTTCCACGTCCCGCAATTCGCCCCGTTCCATCAGTTCTTTCAACCGGTCGAGGGCGTCCTGATGAATCTGGGGTGAGGGATAGACGAGCTTGCTGAAGTCTGCTGCCGCGTTTGCCTCCTCTTTGGTGTAGCCTGTCAGTTTTTCCATTGTCGCGTTGTACACCTCGAAGTGTCCTGACTCGTCGCTAAAGGTGATCCCTTCGCCAACGGTCGTCACGACGGTTGCGAGCCGTTGTTCGCTTTCTCGTAATGCCTCCTCGGCGCGTTGCCGGTCAGAGATGTCCCGAGCGAGTGCCTGAAAGCCGGCGGTCTTTCCCTCCTGCGTGAGGAGCTGCACGTTCTGTCCAACCCACATGGTGGTCCCGTCTTTTTTGACGATGGGAAACTCGCGATAGGTGCTCGGGGTTTGATCAAGCAGTTGTTTGCGATAGAACCGTTCGACCTCTGCCCGATGATCGGGATGGATGATGTCCGAATAGCGCCTGCCGAGAACCTCTTCGGCCTTATATCCCGTCAACCGCAAACCGATGGGATTGACGTACGAAAACCGACCGTGTTCATCTGTCCGGTAGAAAATGTCGGTAGCTGATTCGACGAGGAGCCGGAACTTCTGTTCGCTTTCAGAGAGGGCGGTTTCCGTTCGACGCCGTACACCGATCTCGCGGTTCAATTGAAAGAGAACATACAGAAGCAGGGCGAAGCCCAGAAGATTTCCGACGATAATGATGGAGACCGTCTGCACGAGGGCTCGGTCCGTTTCGCGCCGTCTTGCGTCGAGCACCTGTTGTTGGTCGGTTTCCAGCGCAAAGACGACGCTCCGGATCGTGTCCATAAGCGCTTTGCCGCTCCAGGTAAAATGGGGCGCTTGTGCAGCGCGGAATCCACGAGCCTCGTACTCCTGTCTTCGCTCCTCAAGTTGATCGAGCCGCCTGTGCGTGAGCGTGTCGAGTATCTGGATGCGCGCATGTTCGATGGAATCTCGCTCGGTCAGAAACAACAACCGACGGATAAGACTATCAATCGAATCGGCAAGAACGGTTCGTCGATGCAGAAACTCCTCTCCACCGCCAAGGATGTACCCGCGGGTTTCGGACTCCGCCTCCGTCAGAACACCGAGGATCGACTTGAGATTCAAGATAATAGAGTGGGAGGAGGAGACCTGTTCGATATTCAGAACCATCCGTGTCGTCGTTCGGTAGGTACTGACGCCGATGATTACCAGAACGCTCAGCGCGGCGGCAAAGGTGATAGTGACGTTATGCTGAAGAGACCATTTCATGGAGGGCGTTTCGATCTCCTGTGGGATGGCTCGGTGTCGGATGCTCCAATATACCATTCTTCCATACAGATTGCATTCTTCTCGCCTTAAGAGTCACGCCTGCGTACAGAAGCAACGGTTTCTGGATGAATGAGTCTTATCCTTTTCATCAGCGTTCGACACTTGGTTGTGGCTTGCCCAAGGTAAGATTTCCGGGAACGGTATCGAGAGGAAAGAGTTGCAGAATGTGGAGAGTATGCTGCTGTTGACTTTCTCGAATTCCTCATTTAAGTTGCTGGCGCTTTTTGAGCTAAATCTTCATTCGCTGAGACGCCGGCTCGGTTCATGAAGAGATTCAGCTTAAGAATATCTTGAAGTCGCCATCCCGGAGGCTCGCCACGTCAATAATCGTGGAAGGAACGCCGGGAGGGGCGGCTTCTTTATTTTGTGGAGAGGAGATCGCGCTCTAATGGTTTCACGAGAAAACTCCATTGAAATGGTTGAGCCGACCGATGGTTCTGTGTTCCCTTCAGTTCTTTGGCTGCAATCACTCAGCGTGTAGATGGAAGTACAAAGATGCGATGGAATACGAGTTTTAGGTGGCTGAGGAACTTCTCAGAAGGCCTTCCGGTATTCTAAGATCAAACGCCGGCGGAAGCTGCTAAAGGAGAGCTGTGAATTCTTCGATAGAAATACCGGCGTAGCAAATAATTCCCCGTAGAGTACCGCGATCCAATTCCTTGTGGTCTGGAATGACCAACTGAGCAAAAGGCTCGTTCCGTCGAAGGATGGTGTGACTTCCATGCTGACGGATTTGAACAAAACCCGATTTTGGTAAGAGCCTTGATACATTCCCGACCTGAAACTCGCGGGAGTACGCTCATACTGCGACCAGAATTGCCTCAAATCTTTCCGGCGGGATAGGAAGATGTTGATCCTCAAGAGCTCCAATATATCCCTCAATGGCCTCTTCTTTGGTTTTCCCTTGGCTGATGCACCCGGGAAGGCTCGGGCATTCAGCCACCCAGTAGGAATCTTCACCCGGATAAACGATGACTTGTCTCATGGTTTCGTCTCCTTGCTCGGCCAAAAGATACGCGTTCGGTCACATAGATGCCACGGCCATTGCTCCATAGGGTTTGCAGCAACAACGCCGTTGCTTTCTGCTATTCAATATCAGCGAAGAGATAAGTTGTGATTTGCTTTTCCCGCCAGCTGAGTTTCTTTCAATGAGGCGGGATCCCTCTTGATCCCCGTCGCCCTCGGCTGTACAGCTGGCTTTGCCGTTGTTGGCGTGCTTGGCCGTCCAACGAAAATATCAAGCTGCGGTCCTTTGCCAAGCGTGACTCTGAATAGCAATTTGAGCGATTGATTTTCACTCTTGACTTTTTGGAACCATTCAAGTAACCTTTTGTCGATGTTAGTCTTGAAGCTACCGCTTTGGAGGTTCGTCACGTCAATAATCGTGGAGGGAGCGCCAGGGTTGGTAGCTTCTATTATCTCTACGTCTGAAACAAAGACGTTGTGAAGCTGGTCATGCTGTGAGTTGTGATTAGCTTTTCCTGCCAGCTGGTTTGGATTTCACTTCGTTTAACATTGATCGGACATTAGAGACGTACCACCACCACTCGCTTTGTGGATGTGTGCTACCAACACGCCGATAGAACGGTTCAAGTCCTGCCTTGTGTAGAGCGGGCAAGAGCGCCGCACGAAAGCGTTCATCGAGACGATGTAACAACCCCGCTTCCTCATCTGTGAATTGTATCCCTTCAAGATCTTCGCGCACGAGGATGTCGCGCTCAAGCTCATCGTCGTCATCATCGATGTATGATTGCTCTTCTAATGATATAATGGTTGCTGCCCAGCGATTCAACAGCTCAATTGCTGCCATTCGAAATCCTCCGATAAATGACTTGCATGTGCCGAGGAAAATGCTCTTGGTTCAATTGTGATCTGCTTTTCCCGCCAGCTGAGTTTCTTTCAATGAGGCGGGATCCTGGCTGTCCCGCTGCTTTCCAAGCGGGTTATGGCGGGACAGTTCTTTGGCTGAATATCTTGGCGTCCAGCTAAGAGAGCGGATGGTAAAATATCAAATCAAAAAAAGGAGGAAGAGATGAAACCACCTATAAGCCTGTATACATTTTTTCTTCTACTCATAAGTTGCTCTACCCCGAAGGAAGGGGAATACTATGAGCGACTGAGTGATGGGCAGCGCATAAGCATTGAGTCTATCGGTAAGCGAGGAGAGTTAGTTAAGCACTTTCGTTACATGAAGGCTGAGATGGAAAAATTGAATTTGGGAACGGTTGGGACATATTATCATCTTAGCAGCATAGACTCGCTTGGTAAACACGATGATCGTTGTGTTTTAAGCGTTCATAAAGAAATTAGACATCGTTACGGGACAACATCGTTCATGCACTATTATAGCATTGTAACAATAGACGAGTTTTTGAAAGAACATCGTAAATTGTAATTTTGCGGATTGAGGCAAGATACATTACCCAATTTTCTCGTTCCCACGCTCCGCGTCGGAACGAGAGTAAAATCACAGTTTTTTCGCGGTTTAAGCCTCCCGTAATCGCTCCAGGATGCCCCAGGCGGGGCGATCTTTGGCCGGTCGATGATTGATACCGTTGTGATTTGCTTTCAGTTCTTTGACTGCATATTTTGGCGTCCAGCTTTCTTGCACCACTTGTATCGGTCGCAACTGTTGTGATTTGCTTTCAGTTCTTTGACTGCATATTTTGGCGTCCAGCATTGGCTCTACACTCCCCCAGGAGCCTTAGGTTGTGATTTGCTTTCAGTTCTTTGACTGCATATTTTGGCGTCCAGCTGCCACCGCTTTGATGTCGTCTAACCGTACGGTTGTGATTTGCTTTCAGTTCTTTGACTGCATATTTTGGCGTCCAGCCAAATCGGCCCCGCAACGAACGAAGAGGTCGTTGTGATTTGCTTTCAGTTCTTTGACTGCATATTTTGGCGTCCAGCCATCACGTGTTACGCCCTGTATGCCTCGGTGTTGTGATTTGCTTTCAGTTCTTTGACTGCATATTTTGGCGTCCAGCGGACTGTCGGATTGATCTGCACGATCTGCGGTTGTGATTTGCTTTCAGTTCTTTGACTGCATATTTTGGCGTCCAGCTGGTCGAGTGGGAGACACATTCGTTCATTAGTTGTGATTTGCTTTCAGTTCTTTGACTGCATATTTTGGCGTCCAGCACTTGGGGAATGCATACGAAGAAGGCACGGGTTGTGATTTGCTTTCAGTTCTTTGACTGCATATTTTGGCGTCCAGCGACAGCTTGTCAGCGTGTTGAATCGCGCGTGTTGTGATTTGCTTTCAGTTCTTTGACTGCATATTTTGGCGTCCAGCTCATCGTCTGGGCGGGCTTGGGCGAATCCTGTTGTGATTTGCTTTCAGTTCTTTGACTGCATATTTTGGCGTCCAGCGGGTAAGACGGAAAGCTCATCGGTGACGACGTTGTGATTTGCTTTCAGTTCTTTGACTGCATATTTTGGCGTCCAGCAGCGATGCAATCGCTGAACACATCAAGAAAGTTGTGATTTGCTTTCAGTTCTTTGACTGCATATTTTGGCGTCCAGCGAGAGAAAGCTAAAGGAACACTAACAAAAAGTTGTGATTTGCTTTCAGTTCTTTGACTGCATATTTTGGCGTCCAGCTTGAGTGAATTCATCGAACTTCATCGTGTAGTTGTGATTTGCTTTCAGTTCTTTGACTGCATATTTTGGCGTCCAGCACACATGCCCTCGTCCCCTTCTGGTGCGTCGTTGTGATTTGCTTTCAGTTCTTTGACTGCATATTTTGGCGTCCAGCTTTGCGAATTCTTCTAACTGAGAGCCGTACGTTGTGATTTGCTTTCAGTTCTTTGACTGCATATTTTGGCGTCCAGCAGGCAAACCATATAGTGTTCGATGACCGTGGTTGTGATTTGCTTTCAGTTCTTTGACTGCATATTTTGGCGTCCAGCCACGAATAACGAATCTCATCACATCGCCCTGTTGTGATTTGCTTTCAGTTCTTTGACTGCATATTTTGGCGTCCAGCTCCCCTTCCATCCCCTAATTGTTTTAACTAGTTGTGATTTGCTTTCAGTTCTTTGACTGCATATTTTGGCGTCCAGCCGAGCGCGCAGGCGGTGGCGCCGTCACAGTGTTGTGATTTGCTTTCAGTTCTTTGACTGCATATTTTGGCGTCCAGCGCGCGCTTCTCTTCGTTGATCGCTTCACGGGTTGTGATTTGCTTTCAGTTCTTTGACTGCATATTTTGGCGTCCAGCATGCTGAGCCCTGCTTGCTTGCGACGCGGGGTTGTGATTTGCTTTCAGTTCTTTGACTGCATATTTTGGCGTCCAGCCAACCGCAACAAAAGCAGCCGAAGCCAATTGTTGTGATTTGCTTTCAGTTCTTTGACTGCATATTTTGGCGTCCAGCAGTAACAGAATCAGCCCACAAAGCAGTCGTGTTGTGATTTGCTTTCAGTTCTTTGACTGCATATTTTGGCGTCCAGCTAGGGTTAATTCTGCTCCGATTGAATTTTGGTTGTGATTTGCTTTCAGTTCTTTGACTGCATATTTTGGCGTCCAGCATTGATGTTGAGCGGGCTGCGCCCGTCGATGTTGTGATTTGCTTTCAGTTCTTTGACTGCATATTTTGGCGTCCAGCAGCGATCATCATGGTTGCTCCAGTTTGCCCGTTGTGATTTGCTTTCAGTTCTTTGACTGCATATTTTGGCGTCCAGCTCCCGACAATCATTCGCAGAATGGAAAGCAGTTGTGATTTGCTTTCAGTTCTTTGACTGCATATTTTGGCGTCCAGCTCATCGTTCATTTGAGTTTGACGTTCGTGGGTTGTGATTTGCTTTCAGTTCTTTGACTGCATATTTTGGCGTCCAGCCGAGCAACACGAGGATGCCCGCCCGTTTCAGTTGTGATTTGCTTTCAGTTCTTTGACTGCATATTTTGGCGTCCAGCACATGCAACAAAAACCATTGAGCGAACCCTGTTGTGATTTGCTTTCAGTTCTTTGACTGCATATTTTGGCGTCCAGCAATTTGTTCACAACGTTACAATCACGAGGAGTTGTGATTTGCTTTCAGTTCTTTGACTGCATATTTTGGCGTCCAGCAGCATACCTCATATAGCCCTGCATCTGCCAGTTGTGATTTGCTTTCAGTTCTTTGACTGCATATTTTGGCGTCCAGCATGTGCGCCGCCTTTGGTCCGCCCTTGATGGTTGTGATTTGCTTTCAGTTCTTTGACTGCATATTTTGGCGTCCAGCACCGGGGCCGTCCGTTTGTCCGCCGAGCCGGTTGTGATTTGCTTTCAGTTCTTTGACTGCATATTTTGGCGTCCAGCCCATCGGATAATCGCCGTCGGGCCCGCAGTGTTGTGATTTGCTTTCAGTTCTTTGACTGCATATTTTGGCGTCCAGCACAACGACAAGCCCTACCTAAGTTGGTTTTGTTGTGATTTGCTTTCAGTTCTTTGACTGCATATTTTGGCGTCCAGCATAGTCGGCTTTATATGCTCCATCAGTCCCGTTGTGATTTGCTTTCAGTTCTTTGACTGCATATTTTGGCGTCCAGCCGGCAAGAATCAATATGACTAAGCAAGTTCGTTGTGATTTGCTTTCAGTTCTTTGACTGCATATTTTGGCGTCCAGCTTGAGAATGCAATGTATCGTTGTTACTTCTGTTGTGATTTGCTTTCAGTTCTTTGACTGCATATTTTGGCGTCCAGCGTAAGGATGCCTAAGTCATTGTAGTTTCAGCTGTTGCGCCAAATATCCAGCCCCAAAAAAATGCGCCCTCGTGGCGCATTTTTTTGGGGCGAGCGACAATTTTGCCCGTCAGAAAAATTCGAGTTGCTGTGGCGGTGGCTTGACCTCCTCCTGCGTTCGTCCTTCAAAGATCTCCATCATCCCAAACTGCTTGTCGGTAATCTGCAAGATGCCAACCTTCCCCTTTTTCGGGAGGAAGCTCTTCACACGCCGCTTGTGGAGATCAGCCCCTTCCCGACTGATCGAGTGCCGTACGTAGATCGAGAATTGGAACATCTGAAACCCGTCCTTCAGAAGATTGTCCCTGAACTTCGTCGCAGCCTTCTGGTCGGCAGGTGTGGTTACGGGGAGGTCAAAAAATACCAGATTCCACATCACTCGATACTGATTGAACCGGGAGTCGGGGATGCTTGAGTACGCGTCTTTCTTTTGCATAGCAATCCGCCAGTGATTTGGTTGTTGTGCTCAAGGCTAATTGCAACGGCCTTGTCTGCCCATCGACCTCGACATCAACGGTGAGGATCGAGAGAAGCTTTCTCTTCAAGGAAGGAGTAAGTTCATCAAGAGGTTCGCCTTCGACGACAAGCAACCGTACCAACCAATCAACAAATGGGCGGTATGGTTCCATGATGTCGTCGGCTAAGCAAAAGGCGTTGTATTCGTTGCGGTGATGAATGCCGACTGCAGGATGAAGCCCTGATGAGACCAACGCCCGCGCGACAGCCGCGCGCAAAATCGCGTAGCCATAGTTGAGCAGATTGTTTGGCGGTAACCCCTCAGGATCTCTCTGAAAGCCCATTTCAGGTGGAAGATAGTGTTCCCAGTAAAACCGTGCTGCCCTCGCTTCCATGTTGCTGGAATCACCGGAACGAACCTGCGTTGCCCAACGACGGAGCGGGGTCGCCTCCTCGCCAAATCGCTCTAACAGATCAGCTTGATTGATAATTTTTGCTCGAACCGTTTGCTGCCAGAGTTGCTTGCGAAAAGGCAAGGACGCTTCCAACTGGTCTCGCAGAACCGCTGTATGAATCGAGTTGCCGCTCACAGGCAGCATAATGCCGTTGGGATGGTGACTTGCATCGCATGTGATTACGACAGCATCGTTTGCCATCAGCGCAGAAAGAACGGGCTGGGTGACCGTTACCTGGTAACTCTCCAGGATCAGCACACCGATGTCCTCAATGGGCACTGTGTTGTTTTCTTCCCCTTGCTGGATCACAAGTTGGTCTTGTTCTTTCTTCAAGTAAGCTTGAGAGGAAAGAACGATAGTGCGTTTGAGCATTCTACGCTGGCCTTATGTTCGCGAGACGGTCGACCACAATTTTGATGCAGCGATCGGCAATAGTTATTTTCCCATCCATCGTTTTAGTAGACTTATTATGCCAATCTATCTCCCCCTTCGTCTTGTTTTCTCCCTTCAATATTGTCGGTATTATTGGCTTAGAAATATGGTGCTGAACAAAGAAAGCATCATCCGCGCTAACCATTCTATAAATCCTATTGCTGATGGATTTTTTGTCGTTCCATTGAACAACATTTTGCTCACCTGCTTTGATGCGCTTCCACTCACCATCCGTTGGCACATATACGAGGTCATTGGGGGAGAGAATTATCGTTTTGTATCCTACTCGTTTATCGGCAATGGGTTCACCTCGTTTGATGCGTTCGAGAGCCTTGTGCGTGCTAAGCGAATACATTTCGGTTCGCCCCTTTGTTATTTCGTTTTCATAGATAATGAAATAGGCAATGGAACCAGCATCTGGTTCCATATACTTATTGCCAAACAAATTATCCAGATGTTCGTCCTTTAATTTGCCGTCCATTATGGTAACCGTTGTAATAGGCATCCCATTGTTTTTCTTCGCCAGTTGCTCCAATCCTTCATTTGAAAAAGCTTCCGCCCTGCCGAGCTTTTTCTTTTCATATTCTCGGAGATGTTTGTGGAGCAGAACGGGGATTCTAGAACTTTTCGAATACGGGATCTTATCGATTTTTTTATGGTCAAAAGAGCCATCGAGTCGCACACGCTTAGCCTTATACATCACAAATTCCGCTATTTCTATTTCGTTGTACGTCTTACCCCCTAAAGAATAAGCTTTTCCCTTACCTGCTGCGGCTTTCTTTACGTTCTTCCTCAAATAATTCTCTTCGATGGCGTGGAGAAGTTCGTTAGTGCTTATCAAGTCGATTCCGGTAACGTCCATCGTTTTTTGAATAATTTCTTTTATTGTTAGACGCGCATTTTGGTCATACACATACGCTGCGGTTCTTCTTTTCTCTTTGTCGTGCTCGACCTTCAAGCGTTCTATTTGAATTCGGAATGCCTCCTTAACAGATACTTTTCGTTTTTCTTTCAACCAAATGATACCCTGGGGTTCTTTGAATAAAGATTTTCGCACGGCAAGCCAACGCTCATTCGGTTCTTGTTCTTCAAATTGCTTTTGGTATGTCCCATCCTCTTTCTTAATCCATTTCATATAACGATTGAAGGGTTTGCTCACGATATGCTTGTTGGATTTGAATGTGACAACCACCTCACTCAGTTTTTCTTTAGCATCCCTTGTAAAGGCCTCCCAAGGTAAGCGGAACTCTCGGATTTTCCCTTTGCATAAGGTATAATGGTATTGTCTGAGCTCTTCATTTGTATCAGCCGCGCTCAATGAATTGAGATAGCGAATATGCTCCCTCGTTGTGGCCGCAATAATCAATGCATCGAGAGCGTGATGGCGATGATCAAGCCGCTTAATATCAAGATCGGGAATCTCTGGGACGTTGAAAACACTATCTGATCGGTCGTCTTCATTCGGAAAAATGTATCTGTTCCCCGTAATCCTCTCCAATCGCTCAAAGCGCTGTTTAAGCAATTGTTTCCAGACCTTGTTCAGTCCCCATTTCCCCCTTAGCTCACTGGTAATACTTCCGATGGTAAAAACAACGCCCTCTCTTTCTTTTACAAAAGGATAGAGTAGCTCACCAAGTTTCTTTCCGATGTAGCGTGTATCGTTGATTTGACGTTCAATAAAATCCTGAGGAACCTCTGTTGCCATGAGATTTTTGTATTTCTTTCCCCGGAACGTCCTTTTGCAGTGATTACTATATTCTTCATAGGTGAATAGCGTATATTCGATTCCTCCATACGTGCACTTTCCGCTACTTCGTGCAATAAAGTTCGCAGCAAGTTCGTTACCCTTCGCTTTATTGACGCCTGTTTCGGAGATAACAAGATTGTCCATCGCATCGTATTTCATCCTTGAGCGTGGAATGATATGCTCAACTTCGTACTGCGTTTCATCGAACAGCTTGCTGAGAGGAATAACCCTTCCCGTGTACGGTGAAATACACTTTTGAGAGAGCCAAAGAATGTATTTCTTTACTTCGGCGTTCGTGGGGACACGTTCCTTCTTTCCATCCCTGAAGAGCTGATCAAGTCTAACCCGATCTTCGGTTTTCCTTTCTTTCTTATCAAACTCAAACGCTGCTAGACTTTTATAAACCCGGAATTTTTCAATGTCCACAGGATTGTTGGGGTTGGGTTTAATGGTGAATTGTCCTTTGACCTTCTTTCCTGCCTCGTCAAAATGTTCAAAGTCCCCATTCAACAATTCTTGCAATAATTTCTTTGCTCGTATTTTTTCCTCAAGATTTTTTGCATTGTTTTCAGAAATCGCCTGTCGCTGTTCCATATTTTTCTTTAAATCTCTTCCAAGCTCAATGTGTATTTCATCAGGTTGTCCGAATTCCTTGGAAATGTCTTTCACGAGACAGAGCGTCTCCCTGACAACTTGTTCGACTATCGGATTACGCAGACTGTTGTGGGGAACGAGAGCCATAATGTCCAGTTTCTTTATTTCTTCTAACGAAAACTTTTTTCTGGTTTCCCGTTCGCTATGTCGTCCGTACACGACATAGCAAGCCATCCATACAGGCAAGCCGGAAAACTGTTCCCGCTTTTCAAAGTGCCGTTCATTGATTATCTCTCCAGTCCGTTTATCTACTTTGATATCGCGCTCCCATCCTTCAGAAACAATCTTGTCGATTCTTTCTGAAAGTTTGATTCGTTCTGGATTATCAATAGGTGATTCGGGAGTTTTAATTTCAGTTTGTTCAATCGCTACCCATTTCCAGTATTTGCCGCATCGCATTACGGTTAGCAGCTTTTTGATAGCTTTTGAAGAATAAGCAGCATATTCTTTCTTGAAATCTTCCAACTTCGTAAATGCTTCAACGATTGAATCAGAAAACTTGAACTGTTTCAACGCTGTACGGATGCCTTTGGCCGATTTTTCGAGATCGGACGATGAGATGGAGTAAACAATATGCCACAGCTTGTAGAACGCATCTGCATTTTGAAGAAGTTTTTCTCCTTGGCTTTCGTAGTCGAACCTCCTAAAAACTCTTCTAAACAAAGTTTTGGTCTCATTTCCTTTCAGGGTTTCACGGTTCGAAAATAGGTTAATTCTGTATTTTTCCCTATCCAGATGCACCTCTGGCTTAATCTTATTGATCCAGTCAAAGATCTTTTTTTCTGTTATCTCAGCCTCGGTATCAAAAAGGTCGTATAGTTCATCTTTGTTTGTCTCGTCGATAAATTGTCTTGTAACATCCACATCTACCTTCTTGATGCCATCAACTATTTTCTCTCGCTCCAAGATTCGGATGCTATGAACATCCTGCCATATTCTGAACTCTTGAAACTCTGGGCTTGATTTGGGAGTGCATTTTAGGCCATAAATACCGGTTTCGATGAACTCACCATTTTCATTCTTTTCCTTCCCAATTTGTTTTTCAAACCGGCATTCAGAGATAAGGTTCTTCTGAGACTTCAAATCACGCTGGTAGTAAATGATGTCATTCGCCAGAATGTGGAGTAATCCTTTTTGCTTCAACTCGTTTTGTTTCGCCGTATTGTGTCTGTACAGCTCATTAACAATTCGTTCAAGTTTGTCCGTGTTAAGCAGTTCCTCTTGGGTTCCGCCTGTGGTACGGAGCTCTACCTGTTTATTCCATATTGCCTGCAATTCTTTTTGGTATTTTTCTCTTCGGACAACATTTTGGCGGATCTTATAAACTTCTTTCTTCCGTGTTGATTCAACCAGCTTATCCCAAAAGAACTCTCCTACATACTTGCCCGATTCATCAATCTGGTTATCAAGAGCGACCATCAAAAGATTCCAATCGTCCTCTTTGGGTATTTGAGGCTTGTTCTGCGAAGACTTCCCTTTTTTATCTATACTTTGCTCAACAATGAACCTGAACTCTTTTCCTTCCCATTCTGGTTTTTCGATTCGCTTTTCTTCCCAAGTCTCCAACCGCGGATCCTCAGCTCCAATAACAAAAGTCAATTTCCCCTTTTTATCTCTCACATCATTTTTTAAAGTGACTGATTTGATCTTGGTAATCGAAACGAACTGTGTTTTTAGTTCTCGCCCCTCTCCATTAATGTACTCGGACAACTCTCCAGCATCTATTTGCTTCTTTATGTTGTTGAACTCCTCATAGTTGAGTACGGTAGATTCCTTTAGATCCTTTCTGCTGCTTTTGAATCCTCTGCGTTGATTCATCATGTAAAGGATGCGACATAGTTCTTGGACAGTAATCTTCTGTCGAAGAGCTTTTTTCCTAAGGAAGTATACAATCCAATCCTCTGGAATAACGATGTTTCCATTCTTGTTGTACTTTCCCAGCACTCCCAACTGCGCCGTGGCTTCATCAATAGTCTCTTTGGCAAACGGTAAGTAGTCACTAATTCGGAATTCGAATCTTCCGTCATTTTCTCGGATGATCTCTTTGATCCGTTTTGGATTATCAAGCGGAAAATCCTCGTTGACCCATCCCAATATTTTCAGAACGTTAGTGAGCCGACTTCTTCTCATTTTGTAGCGGTGTTTTAGTCTCCTTGACCCGCGCTTCATCCGACGGGCTGCAGCTTTGGTTTCGGCTTGAACGCCGCTCTCAAATTTCTGCAAGTATTCTCCATCGACAGGGATAATTCGGCTTCCAAGCCATTCAACACTTCCTTCCTTGCCAAAATCTTCGAATCTCTGGGGAATTCTTATTAAAGCTGCGCCAATAGAATTTGTACCCAAGTCTAAACCCAAAACTGTTTTCATAAATACTCCTTGAAAATTTTAGTTGCTTTTGTCTTAAGTGTATTGTAGCTTTCTCACGAAGCAAATCACAATAAGGATTATTCCGTAGTGAGCTTTGCTCAATAAGTTTGCCTCGCACTGAGCGGGGCATTTTTTTTGGTACTTGAACTCCCTACCCCTCCCCCATCGGAATTCTTATCCCCCATCGCTTCGCGTTTCTCATGGCGCGGTCGTAGCCTGCATCGGCGTGGCGGATGATCCCCATCCCCGGATCGTATGTCAGCACGCGAATAAGTCGCCGCTCAGCTTCCTTCGTTCCATCACACACCACCACCATACCGGCATGGATCGAGAGACCAATACCAACTCCCCCGCCGTGATGGATGCTCACCCAACTCGCTCCACCGACGGCGTTGAGCATGGCGTTGAGCATCGGCCAATCCGCAATCGCATCGCTTCCGTCCTTCATCTTTTCCGTTTCGCGATTCGGCGACGCAACACTTCCACAATCGAGATGATCGCGTCCGATCACAATCGGGGCTTTCACCTCTCCGCGAGCCACAAGGTCGTTGAACATCTTCCCCATCTTCGCGCGCTCGCCATATCCCAACCAGCAAATGCGCGCCGGCAATCCCTGAAAGGCGACCTGCTTCTGTGCCTTTTCGATCCAGTTGCAGAGCTGTTTGTTCTCCGGAAACGTCTCCATCACCGCGCGGTCGGTGCGATAGAGATCCTCCGGATCGCCCGAAAGTGCCGCCCAACGGAACGGTCCCTTTCCGTCGCAGAACAAAGGCCGGATAAACTCGGGAACAAAACCCGGAATGTCGAACGCCTGTTTGACGCCGTTCGCATACGCCTCTCCGCGAATGTTGTTACCGTAATCGAAGACGACCGCCCCTTTCTTTTGAAGCTTCAGCAATCCTTTCACGTGTTCAACGATGGAGGCGCAAGCAAGTTTGACGTACGTCGAAGGACTTTTTTTGCGAAGCGCCAAGGCCTGTTCGTACGACATCCCCTTTGGCACATAACCGTTGAGCGTGTCGTGCGCCGAGGTTTGGTCCGTCACAACATCCGGCAAGAATCTTCCGGCAGCGATTTTCGGAATGATCTCCGCTGCGTTGCCCAGCAAACCGACCGACAGCGCGCGTTTCTCCGCCAGCGCCGACTTGATTTGTGCGAGCGCATCGTCAAGGTTTTCGGCGATCGTATCGAGGTAACGGGTCTGAAGCCGGCGTTGGATGCGGTGGGGATCGATTTCCACCACGAGGCAGGCGGCGCCGTTCATCGTTGCTGCGAGAGGTTGCGCGCCCCCCATGCCGCCAAGTCCGGCCGTCAAAAGAAACTTTCCGGCCAACGATCCGCCGAAGTGCTGCGCAGCGCACGCGGCAAAGGTCTCATACGTCCCCTGCAAAATCCCCTGCGTGCCGATGTAAATCCAGCTCCCCGCCGTCATTTGTCCGTACATCGTGAGGCCGAGCGCTTCGAGGCGACGGAACTCGTCCCACGTTGCCCACTTCGGCACCAGCATCGCATTGCTTATGAGGACGCGCGGCGCATCGGTGTGCGTTGTGAAGATGCCAACCGCCTTCCCCGATTGGATCAACAGCGTTTCATCGTTCTCGAGCTGGCGGAGACTTCTGACGATCGCCTCGAAGCATTCCCAGTTGCGTGCCGCCTTGCCGGTTCCACCATAGACGATCAGCTCGTCCGGTTTCTCGGCGACATCGGGATCGAGATTGTTCATGAGCATGCGAAGAGCCGCTTCCTGTTGCCAACCTTTGCAGGAAAGAGAGGTCCCTCGCGGGGCTCGAATGATGTGCTTAGGGGTTTTCGACGTCGGCATGGGTTATCTCGGGGATATCAGATGTCGTTGATGAGGCGTTCAATCGCTTTGTTTCCACGCAACGGCGGCGATCTCCACTTTCGCTTTGCGCGGGAGGTTCGAGACTTCGACTGTGGCGCGCGTGGGGTACTTTCCTTCTGCAAAATAGCCGCCGTAGATGAGGTTCATTTTGGGAAAATCGTTGATGTCTTTCAAGAACACCGTGCATTGAATGACGTGGCTCGAATCGTAGCCAGCCTTCGAGAGAATGGACATGAGGTTCTCGAGCGCCCGACGCGTCTGGCTTTCGATGTCGTCACCGACGAGCTCAGCCGTCTCCGGATGCAAGCCGATCTGCCCCGACACGAACAGAAACTTGCCGACGCGCACAGCAGGGGAGTAGGGGCCGATCACCTGAGCATCGGTCACATACGAGATGGTCTGTTGCTTCGCCAATTCATCGCGGACGAGCCGGCGCAGCTCCTCCTCCGATCTTCCGCAACCGAGTAAGAAGAGAAAAGCAATGAGCGGCAGTTGTTTCATCGTGGTCTCCTTTTGGCGATCCTCTGAGGTTGTCTAGCGAATCGTGTTAACCAAGTTTGTAACCGATCTTGCGCAGAAACTCTTTCCGCGTCTTGATGTCTGCTTCTGTTTCAATTCCTTTCGTCCTCATGCCGTCGATCACTCCCAGGATGCCGCGTCCTTGTTCCGATTCCGCAACAATTACCTCGACGGGGTTAGCCGTAGCGCAGTAGATGTGGCATACCTCGGGAATGTTCTTGATAGTGTTGAGAATGTTGACCGGAAAGCCGTTTTCCATAAAGAGGATAAAGCAATGTCCGCAGGAGAGGGCCAGTGCATTCTTCTTGGCAAGCTCGATCAGCGAAGCATCGTTGCCTGTCCATCGCACGAGGGCGGGGCCGGAGGACTCGCAGAATCCGAGACCAAACTTCATCTGCGGATTGGTTTGCACGATGGCCTCATGGATGTCCTCGACCGTTTTGATGAAATGTGATTGACCGAGGATAAAGTTTGTGGCCTCCGGTTTTTCGATTTTGACGATAGAGAGTTCCATAATGTAGCTCCTCATTGATCAGCACTGTGTTGAGTGGATTGCGCGAAACAGTGATGTGGATGGGTAGTCGATTTGTTTTCGAAGTTCCATGGTGGGTGGGACTTGGATCTTGCCTGCATGCTGCACGGTTCCTGCGGAGGCGCTCAGCATAAAGACTTTCCACAGTGAGACACAGAGATCGCACGGAGAGACGCGGAAAGGAGAAAAACCTCAGTGGACCTCCGTGTCTCCTCGGTGTCACTCTGTGAAATACACATCCTCCAGAGAACCACGCAACTTTTTTGAACCTCTTTCGCAACTTCTCGGTAGGCGGACGTTCCGCGCGATATGTTGCACATCTTGAAACGGGAAGGTACTCGATGAGGATGTCTCTTCTTCACTCTTTCATCACATTCTCCATCAGTTCGTACGAAACGAGCCAGGAGAGGACGCCGCTTCCTTCCTTTGAGAGGCTGGAGATAGCGACGCAGGCCATCGAACCTTTGCGCATTTCGATGTTTGTGTGAGTCTTTCCGGAGATGAGATAAGCGATGGCCTCGCTCATATACGGTTCGTGGCCGACGAGGAGAACCGATTGCAGGGGTTGCGTCTGGAGATAGGCCATCATCTGCGCGGGATGGGCGGTCGGAACGAGCTGCTCACTGGTCTGAAGTTTCGTTTTTCGGTACACCTGACCGAACGCGAGCGCCGTTTCTCGTGCGCGCAGAAATGGACTCGATAAGATCAGGTCGAGTGAGGGTTGAAGGTTCTGTAGAAACCGGGCTGCCACGGCAGCTTGGCGTTGACCCAGAGAACTGAGTCTTCGCTGCGTATCGGCCATCGATTCATCGGGCAGAGCGTCGCCGTGACGTACGAGGTAGAGGATCATTGATCGTTGCACCTGAGAAGTTGAGACTGCCGCGCGCCGCCGTTTCATCGCGGGGAGGACGGAAAACGCGGATGTTCATCGGACGAAAGCTGGTATCGTTGGATCTTGGTGTACAGCGTCTTCAAACTGATGCCGAGAATCTTCGCGGCCGTATTCTTGTTCCAGCTCACACTCTCGAGCACGCCACGAATATGTGCCTTCTCGATATCCTCCATCGCGACCGCGCTTCCGATGCGCGGGCCGCTCTCTCTCGAGTTTGCAAACGACTCGTACATCGAGCGCACCCCGATGGGGAGAGCGATATCATCCACCCCGATCACTTCGTCCTGTGCCAGAATTGCCGCCCGTTCGATGACGTTTTCCAGTTCACGCACGTTTCCCGGCCAGTCGTACTTCATCAGAAGGTCCAGAGCCTTGTCGTCGATTCGATTTACCACACGGGAGCGGAATCGGTTCTTCAGGAAATGATGCACAAGGAGAGGGATATCATCCTTCCGTTCGCGCAGCGGAGGAATCTGCAAAGTGATCACGTTCAGGCGATAGAGCAGGTCTTCCCGAAACCGGCCCTCCGCCACTTCGCGGCGCAGGTCCTTGTTCGTCGCAGAAATGATCCGAACATCCGACTTCATATTCTTGTTGCTCCCTACGCGCCGGTACTCGCCCGTTTGCAGAAACCTCAACAATTTGGGTTGAATGACCATACTCACCTCGCCCACCTCATCGAGAAAGAGGGTGCCGTTATTGGCAATCTCGACCAGGCCTTGTTTGGTGGCGGTGGCATCGGTGAAGGCTCCTTTTTCGTGACCGAACAGTTCGCTTTCCAACAACGTTTCGGGGATAGAGGCGCAGTTGAGTGCCAGGAAGGGTTGATCCTTGCGCGCGCTGTTGGAGTGCAGGAAATTCGCAATCAACTCCTTGCCGGTGCCGCTCGGACCCTGGATGAGGACGCTGGAATCGGTCGGCGCTACACGTGAGGCAAGGTTCAACACCTCCAGAAACGATTTGCTCTGGCCGACAATCTGCGACGAGAGGGCATAGCGTGCCAGCTCAGACTTTAACGCCTTGTTCTGAATCACCAGCCGTTTTCGTTCCAAAGCGCGATCGATCACGGTTAACAGCTCGTCGGTCGAATACGGTTTCGTGACGTAGTGGAACGCTCCGAGCCGCATGCACTCGACCGCGATCTTCACGTCGTGCACGCCGGTGAGCATGATAACCTGCGTATCGAGGTAATGATCTTTGATGAACTTGAGAACTTCAACGCCGTCGATGCGCGGCATCTTGACGTCGAGAAGAACCAGATCGAAGGGGAGCGATTGGAGGATATTGATGGCCGATGCTCCGTCGGGCGCCGTATCGACGTAATACCCTTCTTGCTGCAGCAACGTCTTCAAGAGCTCGAGAAAGGACTCTTCGTCATCAACGGCGAGGATGGAGATCGAAGGTTTGGCCATAATGATGTGTGAGGTGGATTATCGTATCGGTAACGCGAAGCAGAAGGTGGCCCCTTTGTTCGGTTCCGATTCGACCCATATTTTCCCGTTGTGGGCTTCGATGATGCGCTGGCAGATGATGAGGCCGAGACTCGACGCCTTTTTCTCGTTCCCCGCGATGACGTTCCGGTAGCGGTCGAAGATCAGAGGAAGCTCCTCCTTAGGGATGCCGGCCCCGCTGTTGAAGACCGAGGTCATCACGAACTCCAGCGGTTGCTGTCCCTCCTCCATCACCATTGCTACTTTCTTGATGTGGACGACGACGGCTCCTTGTGCGGGGGTGAATTTCACGGCATTGCTGAGAAACTCCTGCACCACCTGCTCGATCTTCTGCGAATCGAACTCGATAGGGGGAAGATCGGGGGCCGGATGAACATCGAGAGTAATCTTGTTCGACTGGAACGGCACGCGGAATTCGTTGGCAACCTTGGTGACGACATCGGCAAGGTTTGCGATCCCTTTGTTGAGCCGGACGCGTCCCCCCTCGAGCTTCGTCAGGTCCATCATATCGTTCAGCAACCCGATCACTTTATCGATCGAGTTGGTCATGTAGCCGAGGAGCTCCTTCTGATGATCGCCGATCGGGCCGGCCATCCCCTTCATCAGGTAACCGATGCTCTGCTTCAAGCCGGAAATCGGATTGTGGAGATCGTACAACAACCGGGCGGTGTGTTCGGCCTGAAGTTGACGAATCCGCTCCTCCGCGTCACGCTTCTTGATCAGCGAACGGAGCTGCGGAACGAGCTGATCCATGTCGACCGGTTTCGTCAGATATTCCCGCGCCCCCAACTTCATCGCTTCGACGGCCATGCTGACGTCGCTCATACCGGTCATCATGACCACCTCGGTAGGGGAGGAGTTCTTTTTGATGAAGCGAAGTACCTCGAGTCCGTTGGCTCCCGGCATCTTGATGTCGAGCAGCGCAATGTCGAAGTCTTTCGACTGGACCATCTTGATGGCGTCGAGGCCGTTCGGGGCTTCTTCCACTTCGAACCCCTCGTCGCCAAGCCATGCTGCGATCGTCATACGAAGAGGATCTTCGTCATCGGCAACGAGGACCTTGATCTTTTCCTGGTCCATAGGGGGAGAGTGGATGTTCGATGTGTGAGGGGTGATGTTGGATTCGCATGCCGAGAGGAGCACGGCCTTGCAACGCTCCCCTCGGTTGAAGACGTGTTGGTGTTCGAAGCGACGTTCCGTCTCAAATCGCTCGAATTGTGGGAGATAATAAAGAGATTCGCCCGAAAAGTCAAACGTTTTCCCCCCGCACCTCGCCCACACATCGTTCCGTCTGCGGTTTACGTTGTGTGGCCATACGATGGAACGCCGAGGCGAGGGAAAGATGCCTTTCGACCCGTTACTCGGTTGAATTTCAGGCAAGCCTCCACTAAATTGGCGCACAACGACCGCACGCGAGTCCCTCATTGCGTTCTTTCCTTCTATGAAAACCATTTCGCTTGACGGGCAATCCCTCACCATTTCCAATCTCTCTCACACTGCTAAGAAGAGCGGCCGCATTGTGCTCTCTCCCAAAGCGCGGAGGCAAATTGAACGTGCACGCTCCCTCATCGAATCGTGGATCGCTTCTGACGAAGTCATCTACGGTGTAACGACCGGTTTTGGAGAGTTCAGCAATGTGCGGATCGGTCAGCAAAACCTCGAAGAGCTGCAGGAGAATCTGATCTTCAGCCACGCGGTAGGAGCTGGTGAGCCGTTGCCGCCGGAGATCGTGCGCGCGATGATGGTGTTGCGTGTCAACGCCCTGGCGAAAGGGTTTTCCGGCGTTCGGCTGGAGACTCTTCAGCTGCTCGTGGAGATGTTCAATCGAGGTCTTGTTCCCGTCATTCCTTCGCAAGGGTCGGTGGGAGCAAGCGGGGACTTGGTTCAGCTTGCTCATCTTGTTCTCTCGATGATGGGTCGAGGACGAATTATGCACTGGAACGGCAAAGGAAGCGCGGGCAAGAGCGTCGAGGCAGGCAGAGCACTGAAACGACATGGACTCAAACCCGTGAAGCTCACGGCAAAGGAAGGAATCGCCCTCATCAACGGCACGCAGATGATGACGGCGTACGCGGCCCTTGCGGTGCACGAAGCGCTCCAGCTGTGTCGTGTTGCGGACATCGCCTCGGCCATCACTGTTGAAGCATTGCGCGGCAGTGACACGCCGTTTGACGAGCGCATCCACCAGTTGCGGCCGTATCGGGGACAACAAGTGGTGGCGAGCAACCTGCGGCGTATGATGAAGGGGAGCGAAATCCGGGAGTCGCACCGCTACAACGATCCGCGCGTGCAGGATGCCTATTCGATCCGCTGCATCCCGCAGGTGCACGGTGCATCTCGCGATGCGATGAATTATGTCTCCAACGTCGTCAGCATCGAAATCAACTCAGCGAATGACAATCCGCTTATCTTTCCGAACGACCGGGTGCATCTTGAAGGTGGAAATTTTCACGGTCAGCCGATTGCCTTGGCAATGGATTTTCTGGCCATCGCTCTGGCGGAGCTGGCGAATATTTCAGAAAGGCGAGTCGAGCGCTTGGTGAACGGAACGTTGAGCGGACTGCCGCGGTTTCTAACGACGAATGGCGGATTGAATTCTGGCCTGATGATCGCCCAGTACACCGCTGCGTCGCTCGTCTCCGAAAACAAAGTCCTATGCCATCCCGCCAGCGTCGACTCGATCCCGACCTCGGCAAATCAGGAAGATCACAACAGCATGGGTTCGATCAGCGCTCAAAAGGCGTGGAAAGTGCTCAAGAACGCTCAGACGGTGATTGCCATAGAATTGTTCTGTGCCTGTCAGGGTCTTGATTTCACGCGCCTGTTGAACGGTCAGAAGCCGATGCGGGCAGGGGAAGGGGTGGAGGAGGCGTACCGCTTTGTGCGGCGACGCATTCCGCACGTGGAGCGCGACCGCGTTCTTCATGATGACGTCCAGAAGTGTCTGCAAATGGTCGTGGAGGGTAAGCTCACACAGCAGGTCGAACGAGCCATCGGCCGAATACCGTAACAACATCTCGAACACAATAACCAACGACAATGCGATTCACGAAAGAGTTCCTTCGCTCCCTTCCGAAAGTCCTTCTTCACGATCATCTCGATGGCGGTGTCCGGCCGCAAACCGTCATCGATCTGGCGAAAGAACAGAATTATAAGAAACTACCGACGACGAACGCCAAAGAGTTAGCGGAATGGTTTCATCGAGGTGCCACGCGCGGAAGCCTCCCCCTGTTTCTGGAAGGATTCGTTCACACATGCGGCGTGATGCAAACCGAAGAGGCATTGGAACGCGTGGCTTATGAGATGATGGAGGATATGAAGAACGATGGCGTGGTGTACGTCGAAACGCGCTTTGCACCGGTGTTTCATACCGACAAAGGACTGCATCTCGAAACGATTGTGCAGGCAGTGCTGCGAGGATTGGAGCGGGGGAGGAAGGACTTTGGAGTCGAATACAGCTTGATCCTCTGCGCCATGCGACATATGAAGCCGTCGGTGTCTCAAGAGATCGCGGAATTGGCGGTTGATTTCCGGAACAAAGGGGTCGTTGGGTTTGATCTCGCGGGGGAGGAGGGGGGGTATCCTCCCAAAAAGCACATCGAGGCGTTTCACTACATTCAGCGTGAGAATTTCAATATCACCATCCATGCCGGGGAAGCGTTCGGCAAGGAATCGATCTGGCAGGCCATCCAATGGTGTGGAGCTCATCGCATTGGTCACGCGACCCGGTTGGTGGAAGATATGAAAGTCAAGGATGGATCGGTAGTCAGTATGGGGACGCTTGCCCAATATGTGCTCGATAAGCGCATCCCGTTGGAGATATGCCTGACAAGCAACGTTCACACCGGCGCGGTGAAATCGGTGAAGGAGCATCCCTTCGGCATTTTCTTCCGCTACAGGTATCGAGTGACGCTGAACACCGACGACCGGTTGATGAGCAACATTACGTTGACGGACGAGTACCACCTGGCAGCGGAAACGTTCCATCTGACGTTGGACGACCTTGAGAAGCTGACCATCAACGCGATGAAGAGTGCGTTCATTCCCTACAAGAAGCGGATTGCAATCATTTACGATGTCATCAAACCGGGGTATGCCAAGGCGCGGCAGAAGATGAAAAGGTAGATTGTCCCCGGGTCGCTTTTGTAGCCACGTAAGATGAAATTCAACAATCCTGTAATTCTTCAAATCTCCGGCGAACTAAACTTTTCACCCTTTCTCTCCAAGGAGGCGCTATGCACCACCAACACATTCATTGGCTCGGTCACGCGTCCTTCCGCATCGAAGACGGCGCGCGGCAAATCTATGTTGATCCATGGAAACTCTCCGGTGAACACCCCAAAGCCGATGTTATTTTTCTGACCCATGCCCATTATGATCATTTTTCCATCGAAGATATTGCGAAGATCAAGAAAGAAGGGACAGTCTATTTTGCTCCAAAGGATGTTGCCTATCAACTCAAAGGCACCGTCATCGCCGTGGTCCCGGGGGAGGTCTACAACGTGGGGGACCTGAAGGTACGGACCATTCACGCCTATAATATCGACAAGAAGTATCATCCTAAACAGAGCAATTGGGTAGGTTATGTGATATCTCTTTCCACCGGCCAACGGATCTATCACAGCGGCGATACCGACTTCACCCCCGAGATGCGCACGGTCGTCACAGAGTTTGCCCTGCTTCCGTGCGGTGGAACGTACACGATGAATGCGAAAGAAGCGGCAGAGGCCGCCAATGTCTTCAAACCCCAGGCGCTGATTCCGATGCACTGGGGGGACATCGTCGGCTCGAAAGCAGATGCCGAAGAGGTCAAGAAACTCTTTAAAGGGGAGACGATCATCAAAGAAGTGGAGAACGGATGAAGGGGTGGATGGTCCTGGCGGTTGTGCTGGCGGCCGGATGCAGCAGTTCACATCCGTACTTGATTACCAGCGAAAACTGTTACTGCGAGCGATATCTCTTTCGTCACCCGAAGCATCCGGTATCCGTTGAGGTAGAGGCGAAGTACGCGGTCAACGAACGCATCCGTTCCTCCATCTCGCTCACATTTTACAACGCGTCGCACGACACGCTCGATCTGCGACAGGCTTTCATCAAAGGGACTTCGCGCAATGTTCGCTACGCAGCGAACGACCGCTTCCTTCCCTTGCCTTTCATCGTCATTCCGCCGGGTGGATCGTACTCGATGATGCTCGAGGGAACGGAGCCGGAGGTGCATCCCAATCCGTGGCACCGCATGGCAGGCGAACAAGTTGTGTTGGAGATAAAAGGACTCCTCTTCGGTGGAAGGAACATCGAACGCATCGTCATCACCATGATCCCTCGAAATCCGCATTTCAGTTGACCCATCAGCCGTCATGACGTCTTAAAAATGCAACTATGGCAAAGATTACCATCTATCAAAAACCGAGCTGCACGACATGTCGGCAGGTCTACAACGTGTTGAAAGAGTCGGGTGTTGATTTCGATGCGGTGAATTACTTCATCGAGCCGATCCCGAAAAAGAAGTTGAAAGAGTTGCTGAGGAAAATGGGAATGAGCGCGCGGGAGCTGTTACGAACGAAAGAGGAGACGTACAAAAAGCTTCGACTTGCCGAACGGGAGCTTCCGGAGGATGAGCTTCTCGATCTAATGATCAAGCATCCGGAATTGATTCAACGACCGATTGTCGAAAAAGGTGAGCGGGCAATTCTGGCTCGACCGGCAGAGCGGATCAAAGAGATCCTTACTCCCCCAAAGAAAGGGGCATAAAGCAAGAGAATTCAGTACTGCTTGTCAATCAACTCACAAGGGTCGGTTTTCCCGGAATCCCCGTTTTCAAGTGCTAGTCTGAAACTGAGTTCGTTAAACTCCTCCAGCATTCAGGCGGCGTACGGTTTGAGCGGATTCCTCACTCTGGAGCGACCGCAGCATCCGTTCTCTGTCCTTCCTTCGAATGCGCAGGCGCAAGATCACATCGTTTTCCTCGTACCTTCTCTCCATCACTTCCCCCACCTCGTAGAGATACGAGATGAGTTTTTGGTTCTCCTGCGAGACCCGAAAACTCTCTTCGATGAACTCCTTCTCCAGGATCGCCCGCACCTCTTCTTTCAAGCCCAAAATATTGATGCCGCGCGTTGCCGAGATGAAGACACATCGGCCGTACTCTTTGGTAAGTGCATGCATCGCCGTACGGTCTTGCAGACGATCGATCTTGTTGAAAACCATCAGCGTCGGCTTGTCCGCTGCTCCGATTTCCTCCAATGTCTGCTGCACCACGGCGATCTGTTCTTCGCATGTTGGGCTGGCGACGTCCACCACGTGCAGGAGGAAATCCGCCTCGGTCACCTCCTCCAGCGTGCTTTTGAACGAAGCGACCAGATGGTGGGGAAGCTTGCGAATGAATCCGACCGTATCCGTCATCAAGATATGAGCCGATGCGCCGAGCGGGACGAGTCGGGTAGTGGGATCGAGCGTAGCAAACAGACGATTCTCGACGAAGACATCGGAGCCGGAGAGGAGGTTGAGAAGGGTCGATTTTCCGGCATTCGTGTAACCGACCAACGCTCCGCGCGTATGCCTGCTCCGCCCTTTTCTCTGTGTAAACCGTTGTTGTGCGATGCGCTCCAGCTTCTCCTTCAGGTGACCGATGCGCGTTCGGATCATACGGCGGTCGGTTTCGATCTGTGTTTCGCCGGGACCTTTTGTGCCGATCCCTCCATATTGTTTGGAGAGGTGGGTCCACTGCCTTGTCAACCGCGGCAGGAGGTATTGAAGCTGCGCAAGCTCAACTTGTGTCTTCGCTTCGTTCGTCTTCGCGCGGGAAGCGAAGATGTCCAGGATCAAGGCGCTTCGGTCGAGTACTTTGCACTGTAGCACGCGCTCGAGATTGCGCACCTGGACGGCCGAGAGATCATCATCAAAGATCACCAACGGCACGCGGTACTGAGCGACAAGTGCAGCAATCTCCTCCACCTTTCCCTTGCCGATGAACGTTGCCGGGTCGAGCCGGTCGCGGTCCTGCGTTACCTGCGCCACCACTTCTGCGCCGGCGGTGTCTGCGAGCAACTCAAGCTCGTCGAGATACTCGTCCATCTGCTCCTTGCTGATCAACCGCGTCGAAACGCCGACAAGGATACAGCGCTCTTTTGGCTGTTGTGCTAATTCGATCATGCTGAAGTCGTTGTCAATTCGTTGCGTGAAGTGCGGGCCACGAACAGCTCGAGAAGGGCGAGCAGCAGTGCGGCGATCAAAAATTCCTTCCACAATTCCACGCCATGTCGAGCCTCGAGAATGATCTCCTGCACTTCGTGCGGTCGATCGAGGAAGGCAACCGCATTCGAAGTCACACCGAGCCGTTCCGACAGCGCGAGCAGCGTTTCCCGCTCCATCGGTGCGGTCTTTGATTCATCCGGATGCAGGTTGATGGCGAACGCCTGCACAGTCGTAGATCCGTCTACGACCCTGTAAATGCCGATGGCGTCGGTGTGCGTTACCTCGGCGCGCATATGCGATCCGGCGACTGTAGGAACGAGGATCGTTTCGGTCGATGAAGGGGCACGGAGTCTCCACAAACCGTCGGTCCGCGCACGCGTCGTAACCGTTACAGTCTCTCCGGCAAAATGCTCACGCTGCTGAGACGATTCCCCTGCAAGATACGAAATGGATCGATGAAGCAATGGAACGAAGAGCCCTTTTACCGGAAAATCGGACCAACGGAGATCTGGTGCGACGGCGACGAGCAACATGCGTCCCGAACCTGCATGTTGCTCAACAAGAAACGGCGCACCGTTTGCAAGAGTGATAAGCGGCAGCAACTCGGGCCCAACGGCATATCGAACGGAAAGACTGACGTTCGGTGATTCCACGGTTCGTTGCGACGGGGAGGCAGGTCCAGGCCGTTGACGCACGCCGCTCGTCGTTTCCGTCTCGAACATCCCCCGGAAGAGCGGGTGTTCGAGTTCGACCCTTTCAAATTGTACGAACGATTCCGTCTCCTCGTCGGCTCCCCGTGGCGCTCCATCTAAGGAAACAAGGCGCGGCGTTTTTAGCGTTGGGACGACCGATTCGTTGTAGCGATTAAGTTGGATGGAAGAACCGGGAAAGACGACGACACCGCCGCCCGCCTGGACGAACGAACCGAGTTGCGACAATTGAGGCGCGCTGAGCTGATCGGGTCCAACGAGCAACACCACATCAGATCCCTGGAGTTGAGTGAGGCCCAAGCGTTCGGGCGTCGTTTCTGACATTTCAAAGACCGATCCCGCGTTGCTCTGTCTTGTCGCGACGGCGAGGCGGAGAAATCGCAGTTCCTCCGGTCGGCCCACAAGCAGTACGCGGACGCGATCGGGAATGTGCACGGTGAAGAACCGCTTGTTGTCGAAGGTAAAGTGATCGTCCTCTATCTCAACGAATCCTTCGACGAAGCCAGAGGTAGGCGAGGTGATGGAGAATTCAATCTCCGATGATGATCCCGGCGCAAGATCGACGGCACGTTGAGCAACTCTCGTGTTGTGAAGAAAGACGCTCACGAGTTGGTTCTGCAGGTTGTTGCTCGATGCATTCCGAAGGGTGACGTTGAGGGCGAACGGTCTGGACGGTTCAAAGAGAGAGCCGGGCAGTTTTACCGATTCGATGCCGATGTTCGGTCTCTCTCCTTCGCCAAGGGGAAGCACGAAGAGCCGGATTCCGGGAGGAAAGAGAGCTTCCGTTGGAGAGGTTCCCTCGTTTGATTCTCCAAGGAGCCCTTGTTGTAAATCTGAGATGAGATAGATTTCTCGATTGTAATTCTTGGACGAGACGATCAGCTTTGCGGCATACCGTAACACATCTTCGAGTTTCGTGTGAACGGGGGTCGATCGCGCATCGTCGATCATTCGTCGTGCCACGACGGGATCGCGTATCGCCTGGTGTTGACTCGCATCCCCTCGCCCGATCTCCGAGAATCGGACGATTGCCATCTCGTCGCCGTCGTTGACGAGATTGACGATCTCATGCGCCGTCTGCCGGGCTTGTTTGAGGAACTCTCCGTTACGATCCGTTCCTGTCATGCTGAAGGAATCGTCCAGCAGGACAAGAACGGTCGTTTTGGTTTGAGTTCCCACGCCGCCGAGGACGGAGCCCTTGATGGTCGGGCGCGCAAATGCCAGCACGAGCACGACAACAATGAGTGTACGGAGGATCATTAGAAGAATCTGGCGGATCCTGAGGTGTCGGATGCGAGTACGTTGAAGCTCCTTCAGAAACGACAGGGTGCTGAACTCGACGGTCCGCAGTTTTCGAAGGTTGAGAAGGTGGAGCAGGATGGGAATACCCGCCGCAACCAGACCGAGAAGAAGAACGGGATTGAGAAACGTCATGCTAATTATCCGCGCAGCGACCGTTGAAAGGGTGGGAAGCAACTTAGCGGGAAGATGCCCGAAAAGCAAGTTGTCAGAACCTGATCGGACGTTGTTCAGAGATCTCGCAGATGCGCACTGTCCGTCTGGTTCGAAGCGAGTTCTCAGACGATCCGATGCTCACTGTTTTTGAGTTTCTCGATCCCACCTTTGTCATCATGATCGTCTTGAGCTTGCTGGGCATCCTCTCCTCGCATTCCTGATGCATGCTATCCGGCCTCCACCACTTTCTGCATTCGGCCACACATTGCAATTCGGTGCATATTTGGCTACTTTTTTGCCGCAATGTGTGTTTCGATCGCCCATAACCGATTCCGTACTCTCGCCTTTTTACTGTGCGTTTCTGTCGGCTCGCTCGCTTCCGCCTCCGCGTTTCAATCCAACTTATCCGTCGAACCGACACGCGTCATCAAGCCGCTTCTTCTCGAGGAGGAAGATCGTCATCCTGCACTCGTGTCGGCCCGTTCCGTCCGTCATCCGAAGCTCGCTCTGGTGTTGAGCGGGGGAGGGGCTCGTGGCATCGCAGCCATCGGCGTACTGAAAGTCCTCGAACGAGCCGGCGTCAAGATTGACCTGCTCGTCGGCACGAGCGTTGGCAGCATCATCGGTGGACTCTACGCGGCAGGGTACACCACGGAGCAACTCCACCAACTGGTCGATACCACCAACTGGAATGAAGTGCTGAATTTCAGCGACGCCGCACAACGCAGCGATCTCTTTCTCGATCAGAAGCTTGCCCGGGATCGGAGTATCCTGACCATCCGGTTCAAGGGGTTTGAACCGATCATACCGCAGTCGTTTTCATCCGGCCAGCGACTGACAAGCTATCTCAACCTGCTTGTGCTTCAGGGAATTTATCGTCCTTCTCCTCATTTCGATCACCTGCGTGTTCCGTTTCGGGCAGTGACCACCGATCTCCTTTCGGGAAAACAGATCGTCTTGCGCGAGGGAGATTTGACACAAGCGATGCGTGCGAGTGCCTCCGTGCCGCTGCTCTTTAGTCCTGTTCCGAAAGATACGGCACAACTGCTTGATGGCGGTCTCATCTCAAACATCCCCGTCGATGTGGCGAGGCAGGAGGGGGCGGAATTGGTCGTGGCCGTCGATGTCACGAGCCCGACGCGATCTGCACATCAACTCCATTCCGTCCTTCACATTGCCGAGCAGGTGATCGGGATTGCGATGCAGCGGGCCACGGAAGAGCAACGGGCGAAAGCTGATGTGGTGATCCGGCCGGACATTGGGGAACTTGAGACCAATGATTTTACACGCGTGGCGTTCCTCATTCAAAAAGGGGAAGAGGCAACACTCGCCGCTCTTCCAACGATTCAGGCTCTGGTTCGTGAGCGCACGCAGGAGCTTAACAAAAGCGTCACCGAAGGGAGAGTGTATGAAAACGCCCGCTTCCTCTTCGATGCAAAATCTCTTGATGCGGTCTGGCTGGAACGCATCTTCCCTGTTGCTCGAAAACAGCGCTTGGAAGAATGGGAGGTACAGTCGCTTGTCAACGAGATGTATGCGAGCGGCGAGTTTGAACGCGTGGAAGTGGCGGTACATCCGCAAGAGACATCGGTGATCCTTCAGTTGGATGCGCAGTTGCGGCCGCTTCTGCGTGCTGTTGATTTTCGAGGCAACACGCTTGTTCCCACCGATTCCTTGCGTCCGCACTTCGAGCATCTGTTGGGTCGTCGCGCCAATAACCTGACGTTTCGGGCCGCACTGGATCGGGTGTTGTTAGAGTACCGCTCGAGGGGCTATGCGCTCGCGCGAATCGATTCCGTATCGTTCAATGCCGATGCAGGTCGTGCGACGATTACGTTGAGTGAGGGAGTGGTCTACCGGTGGGATATCCGGGGTACGGAAAAGACCAAAGACTATGTCCTGTGGCGGGAACTGCCGTGGAACGAAGGAGAGATACTTGAGATCTCCAAGGTTGCTCAGAGCATCTCCAATCTGTACGGGACCAATTTGTTCGAGAACGTTGCCTTTCGTTTGCGTGAGGAGGAAGGGAGGAATATTATAGAAATCCGTGCACGCGAGCGCAATACGGAGTTGATTCGGTTCGGGCTCCGCATCGATAACGAACGAAACGTTCAGCCCTCGATTGATGTACGGGATGAGAATCTGTTCGGTATGGGAGCGGAGTTGGGAGCGTCCGCCTACGGCGGTTCTCGCAACAGGATGTACGCCGCTGAATTCAAAGCGACCCGGATCTTTGATTCGTACTTGACGTTTAATCTCAAAGCATATTATAGCTTTCGCGATGTCAATGTTTTTAGCGATGAACCGATTCCCGAACCGAAACGATGGAATCGCGTGCGGGTGGGAGAGTATCGGGAGCTCAAACACGGAGGTTCGATCACGTTTGGCACACAGCTCGAACGGCTCGGGGCCGTCACCGTACAGGCGAGATTGGAAACGCATCGGTTGTGGAGCATTTCCGGAGATCTCTTTCCGACAGAATCATATAAGATCTCCTCGATCAAGTTCGGAACAACCGTAGACAACCTCGACCGCTTCCCCTATCCTCGAAAAGGCGTCGCGATCGATTTTGCATACGAATCGGCACTTCTGAAACTTCGTGGTGGTGTCGGATTTACAAAAACGTCCTTTTCCTACGAAACGTACCATACATACGCACAGAGGCATACACTGCGGCCCCGCATCCTGTTCGGCTTCGCCGATGAGACGCTCCCATTATCCGAACAATTTAGCCTTGGCGGGCAGCAAACCTTTTTTGGTTTACGCGAAGACAATGCGCGCGGCCGACAACTCTTGGTGATGAGCCTCGAATATCGTTACGCGAGCCCCGTGAACATCTTCTTCGACACATATCTCAAGGCTCGTTACGATTTCGGTTCCATCTGGGCGAAGACGGAACAGATTCGTTTAAAGGACTTGCGTCACGGAATCGGCATTTCCCTCGCACTTGATACGCCAATCGGTCCGGCAGAGTTTGCGGTTGGACGTAGCTTCTACATCCGCAAAGAGCTTCTGGATACCCCCTTGAGTGTCGGACCGACGGTTCTCTCCTTCAGCATCGGACGTACATTCTGAAGCATTGACCGAACTTCAAAAAGTCTCTATATTCCCGCCGTTGTTTCAACAATGAGAATGACACACGTATGGCGACAAAACCACCGCCGCCGGTAGCAGAGTTTCCGGCAGAATCGCTCGAGAAGCTGGCCTACTCGATCGTTGCGGATATCCCGACTCGGGAGCCGAACGACCGAAATCGGCTCGGTTACAACATTTGGGCATGGCTGGTCGATCGGAAGGGGAGTCTGGAAGATGCCGTCAAGAGTGCCGGTTCGCGCACCGATGTTCCTTTTGAAGAAGTTCTTCGGATCGTGAGGCAGCGGTTGGAAGAGAAGGGGATCAAAGCAGTCTAACCTTTGCCGCGCGTGGTTTGGCGGCTTGTTTGGAGTCCACATGGGTCACGACCTGAACGCGCTCCTCCTCTCCTTCATTCCGCTGTTCGTTGCCATCGATTGAACCATCCGATGACATTTCTCCCATAGTTTGCAGAGGAGCCAACGGTGGATTTTGGACTCAAAGGCAAAATAGCGCTCGTTACTGCATCAAGCCAAGGTTTGGGCAAAGCCACTGCGATGGCACTTGCTCAAGAAGGAGCTTCGCTTGCGATCTGTTCTCGCGACGAACATGCAATCAACGCAGTTGCAGATGAAATTCGCATCCGGACCGGAGCAAAAGTCCTTCCACTCGTCGCGGATGTAAGCAAGCCGTCAGATATTGAACGGTTGATCGATGCTGTTTTCAAGGAATACGGCACCGTTCACGTGTTGGTGAACAACGCGGGGGGTCCGCCCACCGGACACATCCAGACGATGAGTGATGAGGAGTGGGAACAGGGAGTACAGCTTACGCTCATGAGTGTGGTTCGACTGACGCGGAGCGTGCTGCCTGCGATGGAGAGACAACGATGGGGGAGAGTGATTACCATCGTTTCCATCGCTGCCAAACAACCGATCAATGAATTGCTCCTTTCTTCCACGCTGCGACCGGGAATACTCGGACTTTCGAAAGTTCTTTCCAATCAATACGCCAAATACAACATCACCGTCAACACCGTCTGTCCCGGACTCATCCTCACGAAACGTCAAGAAGAATTGAGCGCTGCCCGCGCTGCTGAACAAAAGATGTCCTTCGGAGAATATCTCGCAGAATCAGCAAAGGCCATACCCGCAGGCCGTCTCGGAAGACCGGAGGAAGTCGGTCAGGTGATAGCGTTTCTCGCGTCGGAGCAGGCGAGTTACATCAATGGCGTCAATCTTCTCGTTGATGGAGGGATGGCGAAGGGGATTTTCTGAAGAGTTTCGAAATGCGTCCTCTGTGATAGATAGAGACCTCAGATACTGTTCTGCGCTCACAAGCTTTGGACATCTCTCAAGCAACCTGCCTCTCATAATCCTCGAACCGGTATCCCTCCCGTTGTAGTGAGTGCTTCAGCCTGTACGTTGATCCCACGAGGTGTTCGTAGGGAGGAAAGTAGGTATCGCCTTCCACGTGTCGTTCGATAATTGTCAACCGAAGCTCATCAGCCGACTCGATAAGCTGGGCGAAGACGGTTCCTCCGCCGATGACATAGACTTGTTCCTCACCCTGCACAGCTCGCAGAGCATCTGCAAGGGTTGAGTACGTCTCGACGTTGGCAAGGGGACGGGAACTGAGGACCACATTTCTTCGTCCGCTCAACGGCTTGCCAATGGATTCAAACGTCTTGCGACCCATCAGGAGGGTGTGTCCGGTCGTCAATCGCTTGAACCGCTGTAGATCTTCGGGAAGATGCCACGGGACCTTGCCGTTCCGGCCGATGACCCGATTGGTACTCAAGGCCGCGATCAGGACCAGCTTCACGGTGAGAATTCACTTCCAGGGGATGGGGATGTTCAACAGCTGCAGTTTCGCTTCGAGATCTTCCCGCTCACGGTTGCGCTTCAGTTCGTGCCCCGGCGGGGGGAGGAGTCCCAGCTCTACGGCTTTTGCCGTTGCCGCTTCTTTGCCGCCGATGTGAAAGGCCCGGATGATCTCCAGTTCGAGTCGTGACAGGGATGACGCGTTGACTTTGTAATCGAGGTATGCTTCCCAAGCGATCGGGACCCACCGGCTCACGATCTGATGTCCGATGGTGTGCGCGTACGAGCGGATTTCATATTGCGCGTGGACGTCCATCCTGAGCCAGAGGAAGTGGAGAAGGTTGTGGAGATCGATCTTCCAATACGCTTCGGTGTAGGTGGAGAGGGGAAGATCTTTTCGTGCTTGTTCGCGCGCGATGCCGGCCTCGACGCGTTCGTTGTAGATTTTCCGGGAGAGCTCGTGCAGTTCACGCTCCTGCTCGGTGAACTTTCCGCCGATGGTCTCATCAAGGAATCCGTCGCTCCCCTGTTTATTGTCTTTTGATTGACGGCGCCATTCGCCCGGTGCCGTGTGTTGCGTTGCGTCGATGGCAATGGAATACCGCGTGGAGTATTCGTTCACATTTGCCGTGCGGTGACGAATCCATTGCCTCCAGCAATCCATCGGCACGCGCACATGGAACTTGATCTCACACATTTCAAACGGCGTTGTATGTTGATGACGAAGCAGGTAACGGATCAGTCCGCGATCCTCTTGCACGCGTTTCGTCCCTTTGCCGTACGACACGCGCGCTGCCTGCACAATCGATTCATCCGATCCCATGTAATCGACCACGCGTACGAATCCATCGTCAAGCACTTTGAACGGGATACCCAAAATCTCATCCAGCGCCGCTACGCTTGGGCGCTGAAGATGTTCTGCCGTTTCCATGCTCTGTTGCTTGTCCAGACTGTTTCAGTGTTGATAAAGCTGTTGTGCGAGCGGGAAGCTCGGATTGATGTCTGTAGGAACATCCTTCAGCTTGTCGAGAACACTCTGCATCGTCGGCCGAATCGTTGCAAAGCGGTCGAGTAACACCTTCGCTTCCTGAACGTTCTTCAACATTACGCGCTTACTTCCTTTCTCCTTGACGATCCGCTCATCGCTCGGCAAGAAGAACAACGGCGGTACAACGTGGGAAACGGTGGCTCCAAGGTACGGCCTAAACGCGCGAGAAGCAAGCTGTCTGACTACACGGGTTGTTGTTGCGTGAGACAATGAATCGTGCCGAGTCCCCACACAAGATCGACGGCATGGATGCCGAGGACGGGACGATCCGGGAAGAGCTCCGAGAGAATTCCGAGCGCGAGGCGGTCGTTTGGGTCATTAAACGTCGGAACCAAAACGCCGGCGTTCGCGATATAGAAATTCGCGTAGCTCGCTGGAAGTCGTTGTCCATCGAGATACAAAGGCGCCGGCATGGGAAGAGGGACGACCTGTATGCGAGAACCATCCTCAAGCCTCATATCCTGCAATCGTTCTGCGTTCTCGCGCAGGGGTCGGTAGTTGGCGTCGTTGGGGTCCGACTCTTGCATGAGCACAACGGTGGTGGGATTGACGAACCTGCAAAGATCATCCACGTGTCCGTGCGTATCGTCCCCCGCGATTCCTTTGTTGAGCCAGAGGATGTTGGTGACACCAAGAGACTTCCTGAGCGCCTCTTCGATTTGTTGCTTTGAGAATCCGGGATTTCGAACCTGCACGGTTTGATCGAGCAGGCATTCCTCCGTCGTCATGAGCGTCCCTCGACCGTTGACGTCAATGCTTCCTCCTTCGAGGACAAAATCCTTACCATCGATCGTTGCGCGAAACGATTTGAAACCGAAGAGTTTAATTGCACGATCCGGAATGGCATCGTCGCGACGCCAGTTGGGATATTTAGCCCACGCGTTGAAGCGAAATCGAACAACTGCAATGTCTTTCTCTTTCTTGACGAAAATGGGTCCGGTATCCCGTGTCCACCCGCGGTCTGTTGGCATATTGATGAAATCGATGAGCGAAAGATCCACTCCCACCCGCATAAGGATACGTTGGGACTGTTTTTTCGTTCTAGGGTTGACGATGAGCCGCACGCGCTCGTCCGTGCAAATCTTCCGGATCATCTCTGCAAAGACCCACGGAATGGGGGCGATCTTTCCCGGCCAATCGGACCGATTATGCGGCCAAGCGAGCCAGGTAGCGGTGTGTGGCTCCCATTCAGCCGGCATGTGGTAGCCCAAAGAGGAGGGGGAGGATGTCACGGAGGGGTCTGAAGTCAGGTGGCTGAATCGAGGAAGCGCTGAGTGATATCGCCATAGGCGTCAATGCGGCGATCTCGCAAAAAGGGCCAGTTGCGCCTGATCTCCTCAAGATGGTCAAGTTTTACCTCTGCGAGAAGAATCTCTTCTTTATCGACCGATGCCTCGGCGAGGAGGACGCCTTGTGGATCGGCAATAAAAGAAGATCCCCAAAACTCAATTCCCGGCGAGCCCTTCACAGGACGTTCGTGTCCGATACGGTTGACGGCCGCAACATAGACTCCGTTAGCGATCGCGTGTCCACGCTGAACAGTCTGCCAAGCCTCGCGTTGTGCTTTGCCGTGCTGTTTCTTCTCATGGGGATGCCAACCGATGGCGGTCGGATAAAAAAGGATGGAGGCACCTTGTAAAGCTGTCAGGCGGGCGCCTTCCGGGTACCATTGATCCCAACAGATCAACGTACCGATCTTTCCCACCCTTGTCTCATATGCGCGGAAACCGATATCCCCGGGTGTGAAGTAGAACTTCTCGTAGTACGCGGGATCATCCGGTATGTGCATTTTGCGATAGAGGCCCGACATCCTTCCATTTGCGTCGATGATTGCGGCGCTGTTGTGATAGATGCCCGGCGCTCGCCGCTCGAAGAGAGGAGCGATCAAAACAATGCCGTGCTTCTTTGCAATCTTCCCAAGTGCCGTGGTGGTGGGGCCGGGGACCGGCTCGGCAAGGTCAAATAGCTCAGGATTTTCGCTTTGACAGAAGTACTGTGACCGGAAGAGTTCCGGAAGACAAATGATGTCCGCTCCTTGACGGGCTGCTCGCTCGATCTGTTTGATGGCGCGATTGAGATTCTTTGCAGGACCGACATCGAACGCCATCTGAATCAGTCCAACGGTAAATCGTTTTGGGGTTGCCATGGAGATTCTTCGATGCTCTCAACGTGAAGAGGAGCATGAGATGATTGATTCCCGAAAAATGTGGCGACAAAAAATACCGGAATATGGGGTGAGAAGCAAGGTAAGCGCTTCTCGCAACCGGAGAGGTACAACTATGGATCAACCGGCATTGGATGGCGAGGTTGCTTGACAAAGAAGGCAATAGTCGCGATAATTGCGGCACATTTCGCATGCGCCTGGCCGACTCCACCTACCGAACGCTCCTCCTTCTTGTCGCACTCTGGTGTGCAGGAATCGTTGCCGCCCCGATTCTCACGATGTACGATCTTCCCTTTGCCGACGCGCTCCCATCATGGTATTCACCTGTTTGTCATCAGCTTGCGTTCAAATCGTTTACATTTGGTGGGGAGCCGTGGGGCGTTTGTATTCGCTGCAGCGCCATTTACTTCAGTTTCTTTGCCGCCCTCCTCGCGTATCCGTTTCTTCAACGGCGATTCCTTCGAAGGATTCCATCGACCCATTGGTTGATTCTTGCCGTTGCACCGCTGGGGATTGATGCCGTTGCGAGTCTTACGAGCTTTTACGAGAGCACAACGCTCTCGCGCCTCGTGACGGGATCACTCTTCGGCTCAATGATGCCGTGGTTTCTGCTACCGCCGTTGACAGAAGGCATCGCACAACTTCGTCATCACTTTTCAAAAAAAGGGAGGTCCACTCTATGCTCGAGAAGCCCAGTAAATGGCGCGCGGGGTTGATTGGAGGTGTTGTCATCGGCACGATCTCCGGTATTCCCGGCGTCAGTCTCATCAATTGCTGTTGTTGCGCGGGGATTTGGCTCGGTGGGATGTTGTCGATGTACCTCTACAAGACTGAAGTCACGCCCGAGATGCAGCCGCTTGAATCATCGGATGCTCTAATCCTTGGATTGACTTCGGGCATTGGCGGGGCGTTTGTAGCAACGTTGTTAAGCGTGATGATCCTCGCGCTCTTCGGTCCTGTGGAGGCGGAGTTGATGCGTTCCATCATGGAACGGGTGCTGGAACGGTTGGAAGAAGGGGGGACGTTGCCAAGCGAGGTGGTTGATCAGATGCGGGATCAATTGGAGGAGTCGCTGCGTGATTCGTCGAGCGTCTCGGGCATTCTCGGCAATTTGTTCATCACGTTGATCGTCTTTCCGATCTTTGCAATTCTCGGCGCCCTGTTAGGGTATGCGATCTTCCGTCCGAAGAATCGGCCCTCCATGACGCAGACAACCTAGGTGAATGTGAGATGGCCGATCGGCCAGGGAGAGTAACAATCTGAAGGAGATTTGCGATTTCTAATCAGATTGAGGCCCTCAGTTCATGCATTTTGCGAGCGGTCGCTCCGGATTGTCCACTTACAGGAGGTGCTCGCATGAAGAAGAGGTTTATCGGAGTTTCTTCGTCGTATTAGTCCTTTCAACTTTTGGGATTGCACTTGCGGGCCAAGTCGCTCTGCGATTCCGCGAGCAAGCTGTACACTCAGTTTCTGATGAGCGAAGGTTTCGATTTGGTCGTTTGGGAGAGCTCTGTATTTTCGGAGGAGCGATCATGCTCGAATGGACTTTGGCTGAACAGTGCGAATATAATAAGCAGGCCGAAAACCAGAAAGAAGTAATAACGCCGCAACAGACCTATTTCATCAACTCCAACACCGCGCTCGTCATCGCTTTCACGCCAGTGCGTATCGTCGGTTCCGGTAGTGGTGCGAAATGACTAGAATGGAGCGATGGAAGGGGAGTTCCCTCTCGTCGGCTTTGTTCTACCTTCGCCGGATCCACCGCACCCAGCCAGAAAATGCAGGTGGGAATCTTTCCATTCAATGCAAATCTCCCAAAGTCCTCACCTCCCATTACCGGATCGACAGTTACAACGTTTTCCTTTCCCAGTACCTTCTGAAGAGAGCTCATCAACCGACGCGTGAGTGCCGGATCGTTGTAGGTTGATGGGGTATACTCCTCCTCGTCGACGCGGACGATGGGCATGCGGTGTTCCGGTACCCCCGCCGCACGCGCAATGCCCTCCGCGATCCGTCGAATGGCAGACAGGATCTGCTTCCGAACCTCTTCCTTGTATGCGCGCACGGTAAGCTGCATGTGCACTTCATCTGGAATAATGTTGTGCTTCGTGCCTCCGCGGATGGAACCGACGGTAACCACTGCTGGATCCAACGGCGAGAGTTCGCGGCTCACTATCGTCTGCAGCGCCAGCACGATTTTCGAAGCAAGAACGATTGGATCTTTCGTGGCATGGGGATAGGCGCCGTGGCCGCCGACCCCACGCACGATGATATCAACGGAGTTGACGCTGGCGAGAGCGTAGCCCTCACAGAATCCAACCTTTCCCGCTTCCAACGCGGAGTTACCGTGTAGTGCCAGCGCAACATCTGGTTTCGGAAAGCGCTCGTACAGGCCATCGTCGAGCATCGCCTTTGCTCCCGCACCACGCTCCTCTGCAGGTTGACCGATCATCACGAGTGTGCCGCGCCAACGATCTTTCAGCTGCACCAACATCTTCGCAGTACCGAGAAAGCTTGTCATATGGATGTCGTGCCCACATGCGTGCATCGTAAACACCTCTTCTCCTAATTCGTTTCTGGTCTTCACTCTGCTCGCGTACGGAAGTCCCGTCTTCTCCTCCATCGGCAGGCCGTCCAGATCGGTTCGTACCAGAATCGTAGGGCCGTTGCCATTTTTTAACACGCCGACGACGCCGTAGCACGTCCGGGCCGGATTCGGATACTTGCCGACGCGCTCCGTGACTTCGAAGCCGAGCTTTCGGAGTTCTTGCGCGATGAACGCCGCGGTCTTCTCTTCGAAGTACGAAATCTCCGGCTCGGCATGAAGTCGCTTGTACGTCTCAACAAGAGCCGGCAGTTCCCTCTCGATCATCGCATCGAGAGATTGCGCGCTTCCGAAACTAAAAAGAGTCAGTACAGCGATGCCCAACTTCAAGATCAATTGCTTTATCATTCTTCCTCCGTCTAGCTACTCGATAGGATCACCGTAAGATTGAAAGGTCATGACATCGTCGTGGCCGTAGAAAAATTCGATGATGGTGTTGTGCCGGCTCAAGATACCCGCAATTCTGGAGGACGAGTCGGAAGCATCCGAAGAGTCAGTTGTTCGACTACTTCTTGAGCCGGATGCGGAACGTGGTACCGACTCCGGGCTTGCTCTCACGCAGCGAGAGCTTGCCGTTATGGTAGGATTCGATAATACGCTGCGAAAGGCTCAATCCAAGACCCCATCCTCGTTTCTTTGTCGAGAACCCGGGGCGGAACACTTCTTTCTTGAGGCTCGGATCGATCCCTCTGCCGGTATCGGTGATGTCGACAACAATGTCGTCACCTCGCTCAACGAGAGAGATCGTGATGCGACCCTCCGCTCCGTCCATGGCGTCGAGCGCGTTTTTGATCAAGTTTTCGATGACCCACTCGAACAGCTCCCGATTGATTCGACAGAAGACCGGTTCCGATGTCGTCAGCGAAATGGAGACCCGCTTCCCCGTCTGGGGTATTCGTCGCTGAAAGTATTGGATGACCTTTTCGATAACATCGTTGAGATGTTCATCCTTCAGATCCGGTTTCGAGCCGATCTTGGAAAAGCGATCGGCGATTTTCTGAAGCCGCTGGAGGTCGTTATCCATATCGCGTAGGGTTTCATACACCGAAGGATTCGATGTGCCCACCTGATGCTTCAAAAGTTCCGTCCATCCCATCATACTCGAAATCGGTGTGCCGAGCTGATGAGCCGTCTCCCGCGCCATCCCTACCCAGATGCTGCTCTGTTCACTTTTCTTGATGTAACTGAAACTGATGTAGCCGATCAGAATGAAGAGCGCAACGACAGAGAACTCCACATACGGCAGGATGCGCAGACGTTTGATCAACTTCGATTCGCCGTAATGCACATAGTTCAAGACAATCCCGTTCCCGTACGTAACGACAATGGGCTGGTTCGTCGCGTCCATCTCTTCGATCAACTGCTTGAGGTACAGCCGTTGCTGCTCAAGACTCAGCGTTGTGTCGAGATCGACATTCCGTGTGGTGGCCGTGTATGGCTGGAGAGGTTCCTTTTGAGCGTCGGTGGAGATGATGGGGAAATCGATCTTTTGCACTACGTGGTCCAGCACGAAGCTGTAGTCGCCGTCCTGGCTTTTGCCGCTGCCGAGGTATTCGAGCGACTTGGCATAGAGATCGGCTATGTCACGCTCTTTCGCCTGCAGATCCTGCACGAGTTGATGAGTGTACCACAGCGTTCCTCCGACGATGAGGAAAGCGAGCATCAAAAGGATGATTTTGATTTCGCCGGATTGGGGGACGCTGTTGGTGGAAAAGGGGGCCATGACCTACGCAAAGGGGGATGAGGGCACAAGAAGTTGTTATCGAACAATAAGGGTTTGATCTCGTCGCGCTCCGACCGAGACCATCCAAATCTTTGTTTCCAGCGCATCGGCTACCGTCTCAACATACCGTCGGGCTTGGGGTGGGAGCTTCGCATATCTCCGAATGCCCGAGGTCCTGGTCTTCCACCCTTTCAAAATCTTGTACTGCGGTTCTATGGCTTCAAGTGTTTGAACGTCGGTCGGGAAATTGTCGAGCTTCTTTCCATTCAGACGATATCCGGTGCAGATTTTGATTTCATCGAAATCATCTAACACATCGAGCTTCGTCATGGCAATACGCTCGATGCCGTTGACGCGGATAGAGTATCGAAGGCTGACCAGATCAAGCCAGCCGCAACGTCGCGGCCTGCCTGTGGTGGCGCCGTACTCACCCCCCATTGAACGCAGCCGTTCACCGATTTCCCCCAGTTCCTCCGTCGGGAATGGACCGTTGCCGACACGAGTGGAATAGGCCTTTACGACACCGATGATCGATTTGATGGATGTCGGTGGAATGCCCAATCCCGTGCAGGCCCCTCCGCTGGTAGGGCTCGAGGAGGTGACGTAGGGGTACGTTCCGTGATCGACATCGAGAAAGGCTCCTTGGGCTCCTTCTGCAAGAATCTTCTTTCTCTTGCACAGCGCATTGTGCAAATAGTGGGAGGTGTCGGTGATATACTCGTCGATCTTTCTGTCGAATTCTTGGTATTCTTGAATGATCCGATCAACGTCGAGGGTTTCAGAGTGATAGACATGTTTGAGAAGCTCGTTCTTTTCTTCGATGTTCCGTTTGAGCTTCTTGCAGAGAACGTCCCGGTTCAGGAGATCAACGACACGGATCCCCACACGCATATATTTGTCGATGTACGCCGGACCGATGCCGCGACCGGTCGTGCCAATGCGGTTCTCCCCCTGCTCGCGAATAGAATCGAGCAGTTTATGATACGGCATAATAAGATGCGCATTGTGGCTGATGAGGAGCCGGTTTTTGATCTGTATGCCGGCCGAAGAGAGTTGCTCGATTTCCGACATCAACGCGGCGGGATCGAGCACCACGCCGTTGCCGATGACGCATCTAACGTGCTTATGAAAGATGCCCGAAGGAATGAGGTGGAGGACAAATTCTTTTGCCGTTTTCCCGTCTTTGGTTGGAATCACAACCGTATGACCAGCGTTCGCGCCCCCCTGATACCGGGCGACGATGTCGACCTCCTCGCTCAGATGATCGACGATCTTTCCTTTGCCTTCATCTCCCCACTGGGCGCCGACGATGACATCAACAGGCATAGCTTGATTTCGAAGTGAGTCGTAACAGAATGAGTTGTTGCGGAAAGAGTTGGAGGTGAGATTCTTTCCGAACAACGGTAGGGAAAAAATGAACGAAATACAAGGCAAGCGGTCCGGTCGGAACGCGCGATGGCTGGCATGCTCTTTCGATCCGGTGAACAGGGATTCGGTTAGATGTATGCTCGTCGTGCTGGAGGGGTACGGCCTCTTGAAACGACCTTAAATCCGATTTAGAGAGTCGTTACAACTTAGGTGGAGCAAGCGGGAGGATGTCGAAATCACGGCACGCGGGTTGGAAAGCGATGGCGTGCGTTCAATTCTTGGCGCACTCCCGTGTCACGTCTATGACCTTCTTCCGTAGATGCGCCAAGAATTGTGGGTGGTGCGGAGGAACAGCCATCGCGTGCCTTTGATTTCGGCACGTTTTCTTTTGTGCCACTTTTCTTTTACGAAAAGAAAAGTGGCGAGAGGATTCTCGCGTTGCGGGTCATGACGTTCACCTCTGCGGTGAAGAAGAGTGTGTCCATTTCGAACGGATGTAGTTCTGCGAACCTACGACAGAACACGCCTCTATGTCGGAATTAAGGAAACGAAGCGTTCTTTGCCTTTCACTCGTTTAACGAGTATATTCTCGTCGACCTTCCACGCACATACCAGATGAGGGTGCTGATTGGATAAATTCGTCATCCGAGGCGGCTCGCGGCTCAGCGGCACGGTGCAGATCAGTGGTGCGAAGAACGCCTCACTCGCTTTGATGCCCGCCACGCTTCTTGCTCCCGGTGTGTACACCCTTTCGAATACGCCAAAGCTCCGTGATGTGATAACAATGTCGCGTCTCCTTGAATCGATGGGACTCTCCTTCTCTCATACCGACCATACGCTGACAGTCGATGCCAGCCGGGTGACGAAATTTGAAGCGCCGTACGAATATGTGAAGAAGATGCGCGCATCGATCTACGTTTTGGGCCCGCTCGTCGCGCGCTATGGCAAAGCCATTGTCTCCCTTCCCGGTGGATGTGCATGGGGCCCACGTCCGGTGAACCTGCACATTGAAGGCCTGAAGAAACTCGGAGCAGAGATCGAAGTTGAGGGAGGATACATTCACGCCCGCGCCCAACGACTGCGGGGAGCGAGGATTGTGTTCGACGTATCGAGTGTCGGTGCGACCGGGAACGTGTTGATGGCGGCCGTCCTGGCGAAGGGAACAACAGTGATCGATAACGCAGCGATGGAACCGGAGATTACAGCACTGGGCGAGTTTCTTGTGAAGATGGGGGCAAGAATCGATGGCCTTGGCACCAACCACCTCGAGATCGAAGGGGTTGACGAATTGCATCCTGCCGATATCACAACGATTCCCGATCGGATTGAGGCGGGTACGTACCTCATCGCGGGTGCGCTCGCGGGCAAGAAGGGGGCACGAGTTCGAGTCGAGCACTGCAATCCGAATCATCTCAGCGCCGTTACGACCAAACTCGAGGATGCAGGTGCGAGGTTAACGTTTGGTCGCAACTTCATCGAAATCGAACCCCCCGAAGAAATACGGCCGGTGAACGTCACGACGTCGACGTATTCCGGCTTTCCGACCGACATGCAAGCGCAGTGGATCGCTCTCATGATGGTCGCGAAAGGTACAAGCATCATTACCGAGACAATCTACTTCGATCGGTTCATGCATGTTCCCGAATTAAACCGACTCGGAGCCCGGATCATCGTCAAGGAAAACATCGCCACCGTCGTCGGTGTGGAGAAGCTGACGGGGGCAAAGGTGATGTCAACCGACCTCCGTGCAAGCGCCTCGCTTATTTTGGCCGGACTCGTTGCTGAAGGGACCACCGAAGTGCTGCGCGTCTATCATATTGACCGCGGATATGAGAGCATTGAAAAGAAACTCAGGGGATTGGGAGCCGATATTGAACGCGTTTCGGGCGAAGAGTTCTAGAGTTTCAGCGTAAATGTGACAAGCAGTCCAAACGTCGTCGTTGTCGTGTAACCCGAAACGGCAATGACGCCGGAACCACACGATGGCCTCTTTCTACTCCTACCGCTCCCACCGGATTGCGCTTTCCCTCATCCTTCTCTTCTCGCTTCTCTGCACACAATTACCCCTCTTTAATTACGTCGGCTTCGAATTCTCCGCCCTCCTCTCTCTCGTCGGGAGTCTCATCGTCGGTCTCCTTACGCTTTCTTGGTGGAAGAAGAAGAGAGAAGAGTTCGAAGGTCGCGTTTGGAAATTCATCGCCTCATTGATCGCTCCCATCGGTCTTCTCCTCGTTCTCCCTCTTCTCATCCTCAGCCTGAATGCTTTTTTTGTTAAGAACTGTTCGTTTGTGCAGGGTATTCTTCTGTATCTCTTGCTTCCGGTTCCCGCTTTCGCCTTTGCCTCATCTCTCGCGCTGGTGATCGCGACGAGTATCAAGAAATGGCGAAAGACATGGTTCGTTCTGATCTGGTCTGTCGTTCTTCTGCACATTGTAGTTGTGACGGTTCTCGGACCTCAGATTTTTGCTTTCAATCCCATCGTCGGATACTTTCCGGGGTTCACGTACGACGAGACGTTAGAGATCATCGACCGGTTGCTGATCTATCGCGGCGGAACGCTCCTGGCTTCCATTGCGCTTCTTTTGTTTGCAGCGGCGCGTCAGCGGGCACAACAGCATAGCCCAGGCAAGAGTGCTCTCGGTTTTCTCAGATATCGCGAGGCACGTGCCGGAATCTTTCTCCTCTTGCCGGTCGCTCTACTGTATTTTTCGAGTTCAAACATCGGGCTCTCTTCCTCCGTCGACCATATTCGAGAAGCGCTGGGCGGCACTGTGGAGACCGAGCACTTTAGGATCCACTATCCGGATACCGTGCTAAGAGGTCGGGAACTCGACCACCTTGTGCAGACGCACGAGTTCTACTTCGATCACATAGCGCGGTTTTATCGAATCGAGCCTCAAACAAAGATCGTCGTCTTTCTCTACGCTTCGGCGGATCAAAAAGGACGACTTGTCGGTGCGAAGGGGACAAACTTTGCAAAGCCTTGGCTCGCTCAAGTGCACCTGAATCTCGCGGACGTCGATCGATCGCTCAAACACGAGCTGGTGCACGTACTGGCTGCGGAGTTTGGTCTTCCTGTTCTTCGCATCGGGATGAACGCCGGACTCATTGAGGGAGCCGCCGTGGCAGTAGAACAGGCAGAGTATGACGAGCACATTCACCGACTCGCCGCCATGGTTCTGGCTGTCGGGATAGAACCGGACCTGGAATCGCTCTTTTCCTTCTCGGGTTTCATGAAAGTGCATCCGAGCATCAGCTATGTTCTGGTAGGATCGTTCAGCCGATTTTTGATCGAACGCTTTGGGATTCGGAGATTCAAACTCCTGTATCAGACGGGAGATTTTGAGACGTTTTACAATCGTCCGCTTCATGAGCTGCTGGCACAGTGGAGAAGAATGGTGGAGCGATATGAACTGAACGACGCCGATCTGGCCAAGGCCGCCTATCTTTTCAAACGCCCCTCGATCTTCGCGAAAGAATGTGCTCGCGTTCTTGCAAACCTGAACAGCGAAACCCGCGAACAGCTGCGCCGGCGGGAATTTGATGTTGCGCTTGCCAGGGCCGCCAGAGCACTCGAGTTGAGCAATAACATTGAGGCAACACATCTGAAAGCTCAGGCGCTTGTCCGATTGGGACGGTTCGACGAAGCGATAGAGTTCATGGAAGATCGGTTGCGAGATTCGTCGGTGGCGCATTCTCTGCTACCTCTCAAACTGCTTCTCGGCGATGCGTATCTGGCGATCGACTCGCTCTTCCAAGCGCAACGTCTCTATCAGCACATCTCCTTAACCCGACTGAGCAGTGCGTACGACGAAGCGAGCACGTTGCGGCTGGAATTGCTGTTTGGACGATTGAGGCAAAGCGAGCTGCGTCAGGTTTTTATCGGAAATCTTGTCGATACAGCGCGTCTGGCATTGATTGAACAAATGGTGGAACGGCACACGATTGAAGCCTTACCGAAATACCTCCTCGCGCGTGAAGTAGCGGTAACACAGCCGGAACGCGCGATTGGACTGCTTGAATCGATACGGCGAATGAGGTTCGATCAGCTCGAATTCCATCGACAGCGACGGCTTGCACGGCTGAACTTTCAGCTTGGCCGATATGAACGGGCGAAGATTCATGCCTGGCAATCACTCAACCTTGTTACCGGCACGGCGCAAGTTCTCGAAATCGAGGAGATGTTGCGATTGTGTGATTGGATGCGCGAGCGTCTGGACGCGTCTGAAAGAGAATAAGAATACTTTTCCAATAATGACCGATTCCATGGATGCGCCAAGAATTGTGGGTTGTGCGTGAGAAAAGCCATCGCGAGAGTTTGATTTCGACATATTTTCTTTTCTGAGGCTGTGCAACATGTAGGGCGAGAAGCCTTCTCGCCTACATTGGTGTCCCGAAAGGTGAAAAAGAGTCCGTCCATTTCTAACGGATGTAGTTCTGCGAACCTACGACAGAACACGCCTCTATGTCGGAATCAAGGCGCCACGAGTTCATTGCATTTCCTGCAATTTTTATCTTAATTGCGGTGCATTTTTTCCAAAGCACCTGCACGAATCCTTTCGAAGGACATCCCCGGAGTCAATCATGTCTGCAGTGACCATCACCGATGTTTGGGCACGCGAAATTCTCGATTCGCGCGGCAACCCTACTCTTGAAGTCGAGATTACCCTTGAAGATGGAACCGTAGGACGCGCGGCGGTTCCGAGCGGTGCATCCACCGGTGAAAACGAAGCCGTCGAACTGCGTGACGGCGATGAAGCGCGGTATAACGGCAAAGGGGTTCTGAAGGCCGTCGGGAACGTCAACAACCTCCTTTCCGAAGAGGTCATCGGTTTCGAAGCCACTGACCAGGTGGGCATCGACAAGATGATGCTGCAGCTCGACGGCACCCCCAACAAGCGCAAGCTGGGAGCGAACGCGATTCTCGGCGTCTCGCTTGCCGCGGCAAAGGCGGCCGCGCTCTCGCTGAAGCTCCCGTTGTACCGTTATATCGGCGGCACGAATGCGCGCATTCTTCCCGTGCCGATGATGAACATTCTAAATGGGGGGAAGCATGCAGATAATAATGTGGACTTTCAGGAATTCATGATCATGCCCATCGACGCGCTGTCGTTCGCGGAGGCACTGCGGATGGGAGCGGAAGTCTTCCACTCGCTGAAATCGGTCCTCCACAAAAAGGGATACAACACGGCGGTGGGAGACGAAGGGGGATTCGCCCCGAACCTCAAATCGAATGAAGAGGCCATTGAGGTGATCCTTGAGGCAATTGAGAAAGCAAACTACCGGGCGGGCGATCAAATCTACCTTGCGTTGGATCCGGCAGCGAGTGAGTTCTATGATAAAGACAAAAAACGCTACGTGATGTTCAAGTCGGATAAATCCGAAAAGACCTCGGAACAGATGGCGCAGTACTGGGAGGGGTGGACGAAGAACTATCCGATCGCATCCATCGAAGACGGCATGTCCGAAAACGACTGGGAAGGATGGAAAATGCTGACGGATGCCGTGGGGGAGAAGGTACAATTGGTAGGCGACGATTTGTTCGTCACCAACGTCGAATTCCTCGCAAAGGGAATCGATCAGGGTGTTGCGAATTCCATCTTGATCAAGGTGAATCAGATCGGCACGTTGACGGAGACGCTGGACGCCATTGAGATGGCAAAACGGGCGCGCTATACAACGATTCTCAGCCACCGGTCGGGCGAGACGGAGGACACGACGATTGCGGACATCGCGGTGGCAACGAATGCGGCGCAGATCAAGACAGGTTCAGCAAGCCGCACCGACCGGATCGCGAAGTATAATCAACTTCTTCGCATTGAGGAAGAACTGGATACCAACGGGTACTACGCCGGCTTTGGCGCGTTGAATGTGGAACTGGAATAACGGTTTCAGCGACGATAGAACGATGCCATTCAGAGACAACGAGCAAAGCAAGGGACATCAATATCAAACAGAGGCACCGGTATTCAAGGCGAAAGCTCCGTTCTTTGATCAGTTGGACATGGCTTACATGCATCGAGAAGATTCTCTGGCCGTTATGAGACGATACTTTGGTTCACAAAGTCTTCAGACTCTATGTTTGATCCCGACAAGGTCCGCGTTCCGGCAAAGTATCCTGGCAAACGTCACTTTAAAGGTCCGAAACGGGGATTACCGTCCGGTAATCCGGAGGGGAAGAACCCATCTGATATATGGGAGAAAGATCAGAATGGTTGTTTGAGCAGAAATGAGAGATTCTTCCGACGAATAGGATATTTTTTACAGTCGCTCGTCAGAACAGTATTCTAAACACTTAACCTTACAGGCTTACTGTCTATGTCAGTCATCAAATTCGGCACGGACGGATGGCGCGGGGTGATTGCAGACGACTTCACGTTTGAAAATGTCTCCAAAGTTGCTCTGGCGACCGCCAACTATTTCAAACGTCACACGAAGATCAAAAACGGCATCGTGGTTGGGTACGATGCCCGCTTCCTCTCGCGCGAATTCGCGGAAGCTGTCGCCACAGTGCTCGCCAATAAGAAGATCAAAGTGATTCTCTCTGACAAAATCTCCTCCACGCCGATGGTCTCGCTCCTGACGCGAAATTTGAACGCAGCCGGAGGTGTCGTTATCACGGCGAGTCATAATCCCTCCAAGTACAACGGCTTTAAAATCAAAGGCGATTTCGGCGGGCCGGCACATCCGGAAATGATCGAAAAGGTCGAGAAGAAACTCAAAAAAGTGTTGCGGTCGAAGGTCAAGAATAAAAAATCGTTCTCCGATCTTGTCAAGAACGGGATGATCCAGCAGTTCGATTTTACGGCGGCTTATGTGATGGATATCAGAAAAAAGTTTGATCTCGACCTCATCCGATCCTCCGGCATCAAGATCGCTTACGACGCGATGCACGGTGCGGGACAAGGTGTCGTGCCGCAAATCGTCGAGGTCCGTGCAGAGCTGCGAAGTACGTTCAATCCCTCTTTCGGCGGAGCGCATCCCGAGCCGTTGCCGCAAAACCTGAGCGACCTTGCCTCCACGATTGTACTGCGGGGATGTGATATCGGCATCGCCACCGATGGGGATGCAGACCGCCTCGGCTCCATGGACGAAAACGGCAATTTTGTCGATTCACACCGCATCTTTGCCATTCTTCTCAAATACCTTGTAGAACACAAGAAGATGACGGGGGAGGTGGCCAAGTCAATTTCTGTCAGCCACATCATCAACAAAATGTGCGCAAAATATGGTCTGACGCTTCACGAGACGCCCGTTGGATTTAAGCATCTTTGCCGGTTGATGACCGACCGCGACATTTTGATCGCCGCGGAGGAAAGCGGCGGGTTGGGAGTGAAAGGCCATCTTCCCGAGCGGGACGGCATCTACGTCGGTCTCCTTCTCTGTGAGATCATGGCTGTTCGAAAGATGAAGTTGAGTGCTCTGGTTGAAGAGCTAATGAACGAGTACGGCTGGCATCATTTCAATCGCATCGACGCGCATCTGACGGAAAAGGAGAAGAACCGTATCCTTGCAGCGTACCGGAAGGGAGTTCGGTCCATCGCAGGATACCCCGTGGAACGGGTTGATACGCGCGATGGTTTCAAACTGTTTATCGAGAACGGTTGGTTGCTTGTACGTGCCTCCGGTACCGAACCACTGATCCGCTTCTACGCCGAGGCAGAATCGCCTGAAAAGGTCGAGGCGATCCTCAGGGCAGCAACCTCCGTTTGACCGTTGCGTGAGGGGCGCATCGTCTGTGCGTGGAGGGTGACGTGGCGAGTTCCAAGACGACCTCCAGCAGAATCAGCTGGAGGTTTTTTGTTGACCGGCAGAAATGATTCGATTCAATTTTTACAACTTGAAATTCTTACTCACTGCACGATAGAGAGACATGACGAAGTTATTACTTCTGCTTCTTCTTCCCATCTTCCTCTACGCCGGAAGTAATCCGAAGAAAGCGACGGCTGTTCGAACGGCCGTAGCGCCGCGCATCGATGGCATCCTGAATGAACCGGAATGGAATCTCGCTCCCGCCGAAACGGAGTTCTGGCAACAGAATCCGGATGAGGGCGCGCCAGCCTCGTTTCCAACCAGCATTCGCATTTTGTACGATGACTACGCGCTGTACGTCGCTGCCCGGATGGTAGATCCTGAACCCTCGAAGATCGTCGCGCGCCTTGCCCGCCGCGACGACGAAGTGGTCGCCGATTGGATCTCCGTTCGCTTCGACAGCTACCACGATCATCAGACGGCGTTTGAGTTCACGGTCAACGCAGCCGGCGTGAAGACCGACATCCTCATTTTTAATGACGGACGAGAAGAAGACAACTCGTGGGATGCGGTGTGGGATGTAGCGACACACATCGACGATCAAGGATGGACGGCGGAGTTGAGGATTCCGTTTGATGCGCTCCGTTTTTCCGAGCGGCCGTCGCATGAGTGGGGGGTGCAGTTCATTCGGCACATCGCCCGCACAGCAGAAGTGCAGCACTGGGTGCTTATCCGCAGAAGTGAGAGTGGCTTTGTTTCGAAGTTCGGACATCTCGTCGGACTTGAGCACATTCCAGCTCCAACCAACATTCAGCTCGTACCATACACCGTTGGGAGTGGACGATTTCTGCCGGTTTCCAAAAGTTATCCCGAAGGGCGCGAGCTTTCGTCGAATGCCGGCTTCGATCTCAAGTATCATGCAGGTTCCGGCCTCACCATCGACGCCACGTTCAATCCCGACTTCGGACAGGTGGAGGCGGACCCCGCCGTTCTGAACCTTTCAACGTTTGAGACCCTCTATCCGGAGAAGCGTCCCTTCTTCATCGAAGGCTCTCAGATCCTTCGGTTCACCACGTTTGGGGGAGATTTCGGTCCCGGTTTGTTTTACTCCCGCCGCATCGGTCGTGCCTTGCGCGTCTCCGCTCCGGACGGAGGGCATGTTGAAGACGAGCCGCGCTTTGCCACTATTCTCGGCGCAGCGAAGATTTCCGGAAAGACATCGAGTGGGCTTTCGCTGGGGGTTCTTGAGGCCGTTACGAGCGAGGAAACTGCCACGCTGGTAGATGCTGCGGGGCGTCGTACGAAGACCGTCGTTGAACCTCTCGCAAATTATAGTCTCATACGACTCCGCCAGGATCTACTTCAAAACTCGAATGTGGGAATGATTTTGACCTCCGTGAACAAACGGAACCGCTTGCCTGCATTCACCACGGGGGTCGACTGGAATTTGAGGTTCGACGAAAGCATGTATCGCATTGACGGATTCCTCGCTGGTTCGAAGACGACGGATGCATCGGGTCGACGCATCGATGGCTCAGCAGGAAAGCTAAACTTCAACAAGGATGGGGGTCCGCATTGGCGCGGGTACGTATCGTTTGATTTCACGTCAAAGAACTACAACATCAACGATATCGGTTTCTTCCGACGGCCGAACGACTACGGCTGGTTGGCACGAGTCCTTTATCGTGACGATGAGGTGACTCGTTTTAAGAGAATCTACAATGTGAGCGCCAACTGGCACCTGCGAAGAAACTTTGACGGGGTGGAATTGATCCATTCGACCGAACTGCGCGGATACGTTTTGTTTCCGAATTATTGGGAGGTGAGTCTGGAAGTGGGATATGACGGGGGGAAGTATGACGATCGTGAAACACGGGGCCGCGGTTTGTTCCGCAAGGCAGAGAGCCGGTCCGCACGCCTAGAGATTGAATCTGATTCCCGTGAGAATGTCGTGGGCGAGATTGAGATCGAGGTGGAGAGAGATAATCGAAGTGGGAGATCGTACGGCGTGGGACTTGAATTGGAGCTGAAGCCGGCGACGAATCTCACATTGCAGTTTCAAATCGCGCACGTACGACGCGAGAACCGCCTCGTGTGGCTCTCGAATCCCTCAGCCCCGCTGTTGCCCGATGGCCGCGGGTACGCGCTCGCAGGTGAACGAACCACGTTGGAATGGGATCTGACGACGCGGGGTTCGTTTGTGTTCACGCGCGACTTATCGTTACAGGTGTATGCTCAACTCTTCTTCGCGAAGGGGTATCATCGCAACCTTGCGGCCATGACGTCGCCGGAAACGTTCGTCGCCATGCCGGATGCGACGTGGCCCGATTTCAATTCGCTCTCTCTCAACTCGAACGTCGTCTTAAGGTGGGAGTACCTGCCGGGCAGCACGATGTTTCTCGTTTGGTCGCAAGCGAGACAAGGGGAGCATAACAGTGCCTCGACATCGTTCGGCGATGATTTTCGCAACACGTTCAAGCTCCCGCTCGAAAATGTTCTGCTCCTCAAGATCAGTTACTGGCTGAGTTGGTAACTGATGTTACGCAAACAGCCTTTTTCGATGTTTTCAAGGTTCCTTTTGGATGTTACTTTCTTTGGTGCCAAAGAAAGTAACCAAGAACTTGTGGCTCGGGAAGAACCTTGCACGGTTTGTCGGTGCAGTGTTCTCTTGTGATCATAACGACGACGAACGTTGACTTGTTCGAGCGAACACTGCAGTCTGAATTCTTCTGTTTTGAATAGCAAGGCATTACCAATGCCATAACCAACCCCGCAGGGGTTGAATAACAACGTCTCGCTTTGATAAGGGCAAGAAGATCCTAACAGGAAACGTACGTCAATCTATGCTCCGACGAGGAGACGAAATCGAATTGCGCATCGACGATGCGGCTTTTGAGGGGAAAACCGTCGCCCGCCACGAAGGATTCGTGGTCTTCGTCGAAGGGGGTGTGCCGGGGGATCAGGTAATCGCACGAATCGTAAAGGCAAAGAAAAACTTCGCCGAGGCGAGGATTGTCCGCATCCTCTCCCCCTCCCGGGAACGTGTAGAGCCGCGTTGCCGACACTTTGGCGTCTGCGGTGGATGCAAGTGGCAACACGTCGATTACGCTGCACAGCTTCGCTTCAAAGAGCAACATGTGGCCGATGCCTTCAAGCGGATCGGTGGATTTTCCGGCTTTCAACTTCTACCCATTATCGGTTCCGACGCTCCTTACTATTACCGGAACAAAATGGAATTTTCGTTCTCCAACCGACAATGGCTTGCAACGCGACCGAATCAGGTCGACGAGACGGAATTCGAGGAAGATGTGTACCTCGGCCTCCACGTCCCTCAACGGTACGACAAAGTACTCGATTTGCAGGAATGTCATCTCCCACTTCTCCCGCATGGTATGGAGTCCCCCCCATTATCGGATCAAAGCGATGTGACGCCGCTTGCTCTTCAGGTGTTGAAGGTTACGCGCGAGTTCGCTCGCGACCGGAAACTCGATGTCTATCGTTCGGAGTCGCACTCCGGTTATCTCCGTTTCCTCGTCGTCCGGCAAAGCGTGAGACGTGGGGAGGCCATGGTGAACCTTGTGACATTCGAAGATCGCCCGTACGTGATGCAAGCATACACCAATGCACTGTTACAAGAGATTTCTCAGATCACGACCGTTGTCAACACGATCAATGACAAACGGGCACAAATAGCGTACGGGGACATCGAGAAGGTCTATGCAGGTGAGGGGGTCATTTACGAAGAATTGGGTGGGTTAACGTTTCGGATCTCCGCGAGCTCGTTCTTTCAAACCAACACGCTGCAAGCCGAGAAGCTCTATGGTGTGGCAAAAGATGTTGCCGGGTTAAAAGGGAGTGAGATGGTGTGGGATCTTTATTCGGGGATCGGCTCGATTGCCCTTTTCATCGCCGATGCAGCGCAACAGGTTGTCGGGATCGAGTCGGTTGAAAGCGCCGTTCTTGATGCAAGGCGTAACGCGGAGCTCAATCGTGTAGAGAATTGCTCCTTCATACTTGGTGATCTGAAGGATCGGTTGACGAACGACACCGATTGGATGAAATCACATCCTCCCCCCGATCTTCTCCTCATCGATCCTCCCCGCAGCGGCATGCATCCGAAAGTAGTACAGGAAATTCTTGACCTCGCGCCTCCGCGTATCGTGTACGTCAGCTGTAATCCCTCCACCCAAGCTCGCGACGTCAAGCTTCTCTGCGATGTGAAATATCACCTACTGAAGCTTCAACCAGTGGATATGTTTCCGCACACCTACCATGTCGAGAACGTAGCGAGTCTTCAGCTCGTACCATGACGGCATGATGATTCGTAATTACAAGCCGATGCATCAGTACACTTCTTCATGCGTTCCAATATCGACCAAGAGAATGACTTCGTTGTTCCTGGATTTCTCACGGACGAGTTCAAATACGATTCGACAATCGTATGCAACACTGCAAGCCCACAACCCTTCGAGTTTCCCCTTGAGTTTGTGCGTATCAAGCAATGGATGGAAGGGATTGCTGGCGAGAAGTTCGAGAGTGAAAATATCTGATGATGAAGAAAAGGCTTGTGTTTCGTGGCCTTCTTAAATGCCCGTTCGAAACTTTTGCCCCAAACCAACTCGTGAGTCATTCTTGAAGAGCTTTTCTTAGGTCATCGATGCTGCCTCTTCTTGCTTTCCCTGCTGTGAATGACCTCTTGAGGTCTTTAGCGTTTAGCGCAATCTCCTCTCTTCTCTTGTCAATCAAACGGAGGCGCAGAATTTCCAAAAGTTTTTCTTGATCATCACGGTTAAGACGTTCAACCTGTTCAAGGGCTTCATTAAAGATGGTTGTATGCATGGGCGCTTCTCCTTTAACTGTTCACCTTCGTAAAGGTAGAACAATCTCTGACGAGAATCAACTTATGCAGAATGCCGGGCGCACCTTCGCCGCGGTGAGATCTCCAAGAGGAAATGGAACAAGAATTATTCTACGCAAGTCCTCTTGCGAAACCCCAGCCCGTTGATATGTTTCCGTACACTTACCAAGTCGAGAAGGTTGCCGTTCTTCAGCGGTCCACTGCAACGTAGATCATCTCCCTCTCTTTGTCGTAATAAGGATCACCCGATCGCTTGTGCCGGGACCGAAGTTCGGCGCTGCCCCAACCCAACGGGAGATCTCTATCGTTTCAATCTGATTCACGTCGATGATGTTGTCGAGCGAACCGGCAAGGTATTGCACGTACGCTCCGTCGAGGTAGATGAGGTAAGGAGACCACGAGCGGGGAGGGGGATGCGTCGTGGTGCGAGGGGGGGGGGTAACAGCGCCACCCGGTTCGAACGAGCGAAGAACATCAGAAAGCCGTTTCGCGCCGCTTTTTTGAATCTGTTCCACGGTGATGGATGTGCTGGTGCGGGTCTGCTGGAAACCGCGGAGCGTGTCGGAAGATTGCGTGATCTCGATATCCGGCAATGAATTGGGTTCCTCGTACTTCTCGACTGTGAACGTCACCTCTCAGACGCTTTGAGCCTGAGGAGATGAATGCGCTTCCGATACGTAACGTGGCGGAATTCGACGACATACAAATCGGGACGGAGGTTGCGGATTTCGAAGTAGCCTGTGCTGTCCGGTGCAGCGCGGAAGGGATGATGAATGGGTGGGATTCCACGTTTCCGGAATTCTCCCCGACCGCGGACTAGCGAGGAAATGCCAGGATGTGCTATAACAGGAGAATCGAGATCAGAAGCGTCGCTCCGGCGACTCCAACGACGTACAGAATTTTCTCGAAGAGCGACAATACCGTAGGAGGAGGCTGTGGAGTAGTCTCCACGACGATGACTCCATCACGTCCTTCGTGTCCATACATATGCGACTCAGGTGCTTCGAGAATGACGATCTCATCGATCTCTTCAGGTTTGATGAGAAAACCGAGTGCCAAGGGACTTTTGCCGATTTTCACGCCATTGAGGATCACGAGAGGATTATACATTTGCAGGTCGCTGAACCGAGGCCGATAAACCCGGCGGGAAGTCTTATGGAGATCAATGAAGACATCGGATCCCATGACTGTAACGAAGGCACCGGGCATCATAAAACGAATGAGGTCGCCAAACTCCCGAACCCCCGTTTTCTCGATGTCCGCTCGTGTAAAGACACGCCCACTCACTCCCTTCCAGTAGTCGGTTGATTTGGGACGGTTGGCTGTTACCTCGACTTCTTGCATCAAAATAGTACGTTTTTCAAGCTGCACGTCGTACGACAGAAAACCGCCCCGTTCAAGCCGGATCGTATCTCGTCGTTGTTCGTACGAAACGTGGGAGAAGAGAATAACACACACACCAAGGTTGACCGGCCCAATGAAGTAGGTGCCGTTGGCATCAGAGGCACGACCAACGTTCGTGCCGACGATGAGTACGTTGACTCCCGTAAGCCGTTCGCCTGTTTGGGCATCGGTAATGCTGCCCACGAGATATGCTGTAGAGTCTGTTATGAGCGGTTGGGAGAGGAGCGACGTGGAAGTACCAACGAGAACCGTAAGCGTGAATATGATAGTCCTACCGGCCATCTTCTTTCACCATTTCACCGGACGATCGGCCTTCGTGCGGCAGCGAGAGTGTCGATCAACGAACAGAGCCGCACGAGATGCTACGACGTTTCGCCGATTGCAATCGTGAACACATCAAAATACTTGAGCAGATTTGTCTCGATTTGCTCTTTGTTTCTCGGATCATTGGGATTAAGGAGTCCGTTGCCGTCGGTTTTCAGAAACCACTGTCGCCAGTTTCCGCGGAGGCGGGCTTCAAGGTAGCCGTTATAATCGGGCAATCGGACGTTAGTAGTGAAGTCGTACTGAACCGCCTTTACCAGTTTAGAGCGAAAACGGAATACGGTGCGGTTGTACACGCCGATGATGGAAACCGAGTAGATATTTGTCACCCGGCCGGTCGTTCCATCCCGTTCAACCAGGTCGGGATCGGCAGCTGGTAAGGCTGCCTCGGAAGGAACGACGATGGCATAGCGGATTCCTTCAAAGGTTCCTCCGCCCAACGCCCCCGTGCCGATGGTGTACGATTCCGCAAAGCCGTGCACGTACGATGCGAGGCGAGGTTTGGGCTCGAACCGCTCCGGTGCTTGACCTGCCTTGCGCACGCTGATTGAATCGATGAACATCTTAAAGCTGACGACGGTGAGGGTGTCGTTTCCGACGTTATAATCCTCACCGGCGCCGGGGATGGTAAGAGAGAGCGAAAAAACATTCGGCTCGCGAATCGGATCTGTCGGGAGAAGACACGAGGAACTCGATACACTGAGAAGAGCGGCGAGCCCAAAGGCAAGGCAGAAACGCATGACGATCCTCAACATCAGAAACGCAAAGCCGCCCGCGTCGTGCGGTAGCGGCTTTGCGTTCGTTCATTATATGCTGCAATCGATGGAAGGTTAATATCCGGGATTTTGTACCATCCGCGGATTTGCATCCATTTCTTGCTGCGGGATAGGAAAGGTAATTCGATTATCACTCGGCGGCAAGAGCCCGCGTATAGCGATACCTCTTCTATGCAGCGTATAGAAGCGGTCGCCTTCGAAAGCCAATTCCACGCGACGCTCCAGCAGAATGGCATCGATGAGCTCTTGCTTGGTCGAGAAGGATGTCGGTCGATACTCGATCATCGCGTTCGTTGCGGTTCCACCGGTGACGCGTAGAGACCGGTTTCGTACCTGGTTCAGCAGGTTATAGACTTCCTGCGGAACGGCGGCGAGATTGGCTGCCTGTTCGGCGAGAGCCTCCGCACGAGTCAGGAGCACGTCGGCATACCGGAGATTCAGCACATTATTGTCCCGCGTCGGGTTCACGAATTTGAGCGTCGCGCTCGTGTTGGCAACGGTGCCGTTCAGAAGCTGCGTGACGCGCAAGTCCTGAATCGTCCCCCCTGCGGCGGTCACCGCAGTCCGTTGGGCAGGGGTAATGATCTGATTGAGAGCGGTGACGTAGCTGGCGCTGATCTTGATGTCGCCGCGTCCGCCGTTTGCCGTTGGAGCGTAGAAGGCATTTTGACCCGCATTGACCCCGGGGTTGTCGGTGGGTAAATGGGCGATCTCGAAAATGGATTCTGTCGAGAACTTCGTTTGGAAGGGGCCGGCGGGCGTTGCGGTGAGAGTGAAGCCGCCCGCCATGATTTGTTGTGCGTAGTCAGCGGCGGCAGTGTAGTTCCGTTTCACCATTTCCATGCGCATCAAGTAACCCAAGGCCGCAAATCGGGTTGCTCTCCGATCAGCCCGCAGCCGCTCGTTCGGAAGCAGGGTTACGGCTTGTTTGAAGTCGTTCTCCGCCTGAGTGAACACTTCCGCCATGGTATTACGCGGCAGGTTTTCGAAATCGGCGGAGGACTTCACGGGTTTCGTTCGAATGGGAACGGCAGGATGTGTGTTCCCTGCGCTGAAGTTCCACGGTTTCGCGTACACTCGCGCCAGCTCAAAATACAACATGCCGCGGATAAAGTACGCATCGCCACGCCAGATGTTTTTCTGAGCGTCGGTGATCGTGGGATCCGTAATCTGGTCGACAGCTTCCAGCACGAGATTCGCGAGGTTGATGGCACGATACGAATCGGTCCACCAGCCGACCGTATTTCCGTTATCTGCGGTCATCCGATGCTGATGAAAGTCAGCGTACGTGGTGAAGCTACCCGTCCATACCACATTGTCTGCCATAATCTCCGGTATGACGTTGTAGTTGCCGCCGGCGATAGTGGCAGATTGAATTGCGTCGTACATACCGGTCACTAATCCGCGGAGCCCTTCACCCGATGTAATCACTTGCCCGAGCTCCAAAGATTGCTGAGGTGTTTCCACAAGGAAATCCTTGCACCCCATCATGCCGGCGACGACGATTGCCATCCAGAAAAGTTTCTGTCTGTTCATTGTCATCCTCATTCAGTTTGTTGTGAGAGCATGGTGGTTCAGAATGTAAGGTCGAGGCCGAGCATCATTGTTCGTGGTTGCGGTAACTGGAAGAACACATCCGCAGACTGAATGTTGCCGGCGGTGGCGGCCTCTGGATCCATTCCGAGGAATTTTGTCGAGGTGAACAAGTTCGTCCCTTGCACATAGAGTCGTGCACGGCTATTCCCCACCAGCCATGAGGGTAACCGGTAACCGATCGTTGCCTGCTTCAAACGCAGGTATGATCCATCCTGCAAATACCTCGTACTTGCCTGAGAACCGTTAGCCAATAACAGGCGCGGTTGAGGATTCGCGGCGTTCGGATTTGTCGGGGTCCAGTAGTCGTTTTGACGTTTCGATTGATTGAAGATCGAGTTCAGATTCGAATCGGTAAAACCACCATCGGCCCAATAGATCTTATTCCCTTTGGTGAATTGGAAGAAGATGTTGGCGTCGAACGGTCCATAGCTACCGCTGAGCGTCACGCCACCGAAGAAGTCGGGAAAGGGACTTCCAGCGATGACACGATTGGCGAGGCTATAAGTCTCCGTAACGTTGCCGTTGATATCGAGCCACGTGGCGTTGCCGTTGGCGGGATTCGGTCCATTATACCGCACGAGATAGAAAGCGCCCAACGGTTCTCCCTCGCGAACAATGTTTCGACCGAAAATCAAATCCTGTCCGCCGACTAACTTCAGGACTTTGTTCTTCACGCTGGAGATGTTACCGCTGATCGAGAACCGGAAATCGTCACTCTGGAGAATGTCTGCCGTTAGCTCAGCCTCGAATCCCTTGTTCTCCATCTCGCCGATGTTCTGTGTGAAGACGCTAAAGCCGTTCACGCGTGAGACTGGCACGTTGAGGAGGAGGTCATCGGTCTTCTTCAGGAAGTACCCGATGCTTCCACGGATCCTGCTGCCCCATACTCCGAACTCGATCGCTCCATCATACTGAGTTGTTTTCTCCCAGCGGAGTTCGGGGTTTTCCAGCTGGGTAATAGCGGCGCCGGGTATTTCGTTGTAGTTGAAACCGAACCCGACAAGTCCCAATGCCGGAAAGTTACCGATCTCCGCGTTGCCCGTTTGGCCGACGCTCGCTCGTATCTTCAGAAAGTCAACAAATGGTACGCCGCTAAACCAGCTTTCGTCGCTCACAATCCATCCGAGCGAAGCAGCCGGGAAGAAACCGTAGCGGTTTTCCTTCCCGAAGCGAGAGGAACCATCCACGCGCGCGCTTAAGGTCAAAAGGTACCGATCCTGAAACGAATAACTTACGCGCGTGAGGTACCCTACGAATGAAAAGCTCGTGCCTGTGCCCGTGGTTGATGTAGGTGTGGCAGCGGAGCTCAGATTCTTCAAGAGGTCGGAGGGGAATCCGCGGGCATATGCGCTAAAGAATATGTTTTCGGAACGTTGCATCGTCACACCGGCCACGGCTCCGATACGATGTCCCTCAAACCGCTCCGAGAAGTTCAGGGTGGTGTTGAGGTTGTAGTTGACGTATTGGTCGTTGCTTGCGTACGCATCGCCCAGACCGAATCCGTCCGTTGTCGTGGTAGCACGCTTGAATTTCTCGGCGAGCTGAAAGAGATCAACAGAGAATTCGGTGTTGAAGGAAAGATTCCGCAAGATGTTCCATTCGACCGTACCGGTCGAAAGGAGTTGCGTCAGAGAAGATTCGAAATCGATCCCTTCGGCGTTTGAAAGCGGAGTCCCGTTGAATTGTGGGTTTCGATTCGGAGCCACTGAAAGATTGAGCGAACCATCCGGTCGCCGGGCAGGAACATTCGGATAGAACAATGCAGCGTAGGTAAAGGGGGCTGCAACCGCATTGCTCGTATAGACGCGGAAGTTATCCGTACGCGAAGGGCTGAGATTGACGCCGATCCTGAGTTGATCGCTGATCGCGTGGTCGATGCGAGCTCGTCCCGAGTACCGTTTCAGCATGTTGCGAACAACGAACCCTTCTTCTGAGCGGTATGTTGCTCCGATGAAATAACGCGTCCGTTGCGTCCCTCCCGTCACACTCGCACTCGTCTCCGAGAGCGTGCCGGTTTGCTTGACGTAATCAAACCAATTCGTGTTAACAATATTGTCTGTTGGCAGCAGCAATCCTCCCCCCGTGGGACCGAACCGATTGACGGCTGCGTCGTTCCAAATGCGCGTGAATTCCTCACCATTCATCATGTCATAGATGTTGGTTGGTGAAACGCTCCCGACGTACGTCCGTAGATTTACCACCTGCTGATCGGGCCTTCCCTGACGCGTCGTAATGAGGATAACCCCGTTGGAGCCTCGCGATCCGTAGATGGCGGCAGCAGCAGCGTCTTTGAGCACTTCGATCGACTCGATATCGTTCGGATTAATGTTCAGGAGAGGATTGATCCCCTGACCCCCTGCGGTGAGACCAACGGAAGCGCTCCCCGCCGTGGTTGGATTCGTGACGGGGACGCCGTCGATAACGACGAGCGGAGTGGTGCTGGCGGAGATTGATGCGGCACCGCGGATGCGAATATTGCTCGGGGCGCCGATCAGACCGGACGTGCCGGTGAAGTGGATGCCGGCCGCTCTGCCTTGAAGTGCCTGATCCACCGTCTGCGGCACAAAATCACCAAGGTTATCCCTTGGAATCTGTGCAATCGATCCGGTGATCTGTCTCCTTGGCATCGTTCCGTATCCGACAACGACGACCTCGTCAAGCTGGAGCACATCGCTCTCGAGACGGAGATTGATTTCAGTTCTTCCATCCACATTGACTCGTTGCGTCTTGTAACCGACGAAGGAGTATTGGATGACGTTGTAGCCGGCTGGAACGCGTAGGCTGTAGAAGCCATCTGCATTGGTCGTCGTTCCCACCGTAGTGCCTACGACGATGATTGTCACACCCGGCAGTGGACGACCACTCTCGGCATCTGTGATGACACCCCGGACAATTCGATCCTGCGCAAACAACAGGTTCAATAATCCGGCGATCAACAGCGCTTGAAAAAGGAACGCGCATCTCCGCGCAATCCCCTTTCCATGCCGACCTCCACCGCTAACTGTTAGCGCTGGTTTCATAGCTCCTCCTTACTTGAGTGTTGGAATTGAGGATCTCTCCCGTTCGTTGAGGAGACGAATCGAGAAGATCGGTGAGTTAGCTTCCTTCCGTAGATACGAAGTGACGAAAACAGGAACTCTTGATGCGTAAGACTCTGTTCATCGGGACTTTTTGCGGAACCGGGTTGGTGACACGACAAGTTTCCCCGCGCACACAGAGAATCAACGAGGCCAATACCTATGGCGACGAGTATTGTGATGGAGAGAAAGACAACACATCCAACAAGCGCCGGAGGAAGTGATTATTCCGGTCTGTTGGGCGAGTCCGTCGGCTGGAACGAACGGAGATCGATGCGTTGAGAAGTGGTGATAAGTTGTTTCCATTGCAAATGTCCCTCTGAGGCTATTGAAGATGGTGAACAACCTCCGAGGCGGCCGCAGGTTAACAAATGAAAGAGAGAAAGTCAAGTCGCTTTTTGGCAAGAAGCTTGTCTCTCGTGGTACCGTGAGACACAACTCCGGTAGGACGATGAATCGGTCTGCTTGAATGGAAGCGGAATGCAACTTGCAGCTGTGATACTACCGAAGCTAACCGTTGAAAACTTCAACACAGCAAAAGGTGTGGAAGGAGAATTCAATTTTCCGGAGGTGGCGGGGGTGGAGGAGGGGGATTTTCGAAGTGGCTTTCTTTTCTATCTGCGGAAAGGCTCTTGCTGATCAAGAGGACAAGCGTTCCTGCGGCCACGACGGCACCGGCCACATGGTACCATCGCCAGACACTCTCAGGCTCCAGCGCAACACCTGCAAGTTCGCGTGCAGCGTGTTCAAGGCGGGGAGGATCCGGCGTCAGCAGGGAATCGAGCGGCACAATCCCTTCGTAGAGTGGAACGGCTTTGTCGACGTGCACGAGGAGCAGTCGCAGTGCGGGGGAATGCTTATCGCCTTCGAGACTTCCGTGGAGGATTCTTTCGACGCCAAGCTTTTGTCCAAGAAGTGCCAGGCAAGAGGGGAGTGTGCATTCCTCGGGCTTCATTATTCCGAGGTCAACAAAGAGTGCACGTTGTGCAACATCACCCATGCGATTGAAGCGGTTTGTTCGGTCTACGGCTTGTAGCAGATCGTTGCGCAAGCGCGCGACGTGTGCGCTATCGATGGAACTGCTGGAGAGCAACGGAAGGATCGCAAGGCGTAGTTTCGGATGTCCATCCGAAGCTGTTGCTTCTTGCGCAGACAAAGGCGTTAATTGCAGCGCGCAGAGTGACAACGCGAATACGCAGTGAACGAATCCATAGTAAGCGTGCGCCGACAATGCGATGAGCCTCATCGTCAATCGGAATTCTTTCCTTCAAGTGCAGTGACTGTAAAATCCTCGGTTTCTGATCTTATCGGGCAGTTGCGGTGAAGCTATACTCACAGAGGACAAATCCTTCCCGCTCTCGCAGATTCTGTTGTCGAGCTTCTTTTAATATGAAGATCGTGTCTCTGTTATTTGTACCGATAATGTAGCTAGGAAGAGCGATGTTGCTGGCAAAGACCTTACCCGATGATTCGTACAGTGTGATGAAAAATGTTGGCGAAGAGGGGGGATTCGAGACTCTCATTTGACTTATGACGAGATCGCTCTCGGCAAGAAAATAGATTCCCGTCATCGGTGTCCACGCTCTTTCCAAGTCATCTAAACTTTCATAAGCTGTCGGAGGCTTTGAGAGCGTCTGAAAACCTTTCGGCTTCTCCCCTATCGAGTAAAGATACCGTCCCTCCGCTGAGAAGATCCTTATCTCAAATGATGTTGGACGCATTTCGAGGATGTTACCTTTTGCATCTTGGGTGATTTTTCCGCCCGCGACGGCGTAACGCAATGCATTTTCAGCAGCTTGCTTGATCAGATTACCCGATGGCGACAAGAAGAGGAGCGTCTTGGGTGTCATGGGATGGAATATGACGATGCCACCACTTTGTTGAACAAGAAAGTCCGAGGCCGGACGACCTAGATTCAAGCTCCGAACAAAGACGCCATTCGGATCAAAAATCAAGATGCGAGATTGTTTTGAATCCAAGATAAATATGTTGCCGTCTTTATCAAGGTCGATAGCTCGCGGCGAGAGGTATTCACCGGGTCCGCGTCCGACATTGCCTATTTTTTGCACCAATCTCCCTTCCTCGTCAATTTCACAAACGACGGGAACAACATCGTCTGTGATCAGAAAATGGCCCCTTGCATTGACTTTCAGATCGCGAATTCTACCGAACCTAACCCCCGACACGGAGAACAATGCAACCTCTCTGCGCAACTGAAAATAAGCCTGGAACTCTTGGAATCGAGTTGATCCCTGAGAAGAAAATGCCGGCTCGGCTCGTCCCGATAGGATAGACTCTTTGACACCTTCACGATCCCGAGATGTCTTAGCGTGGGAGATCAAAAGTGCGAACAGCAGTAAAGCGCCAACATATAGAAATCGCCTCATTATTCAACTTGCCGGATACACTGTGGCGTGCAGCAAGGATTGCCTGTTACAGCGCTACAACACCAGTACTGTTCGCATATCCATTGACTTCCCGACGGCGTGACATCGAGTACCCAGGTGCTTTGATTGATGAAGGATGGTGTTGACAACGATGTCACTACAGCAATGAGAAAGCAAAGTACCCACGCGAAGATCCAAATCCTTTTCATAAATCCTCCTCAGTCTCATAAGACATATGGAATCAATATCTCCTGATGTTCGATCGAAACTCCGTTGCCAGATCGTCTGCGACTTCCCGCAGGTATTCCTTGAGCATGTCGCTCATCTCCACAAAGTGCCAATCCATACCGTTCCGGAAACGGACCTGGTTTTCGGCTTCGAAGCGGACGGTGTTCAGATCGCTTCCCATCGCAGCTCGTGTGCGGGGGGTGGCTTGGATGATGATGCGCGTTCGCGCCTCCTCGATACCCTGATCGATTTCGTCTTGAAACGGGTAGCGGAGTTTCCATTCGGTTTCATAAAACGTCAAGTCGGTTGTCGATTCAAACCGCACCACGACGAACTGATACTTCGCGAGAATTGCCTGGGTCTTCTGGTTGAAGTCGTACAGCGTAGCGGTGCCGAGGTTGGATCGGAATGCCCGTGGCGTTCCGTCCATCGAGGAGGACCCCGCGCATCCCATTGCGAAAAATCCAACTATCCATGCTCCAATACAAATTCTCATCAGATGTATTACCATAATTCACCCTCCGTGGAAGATCTCGAAAGCGTCATTGTATACGTCCGTAGAACTCACATTCTCCAAACATTCCAATGGCCTTTGGAAATCAAAGGGCTGTCCAACATTTGTCGACATCTGTAACATTGAGCCGAACAAATTGGACAGCCCCTCCCTTTACACATTACACAATGTCAACGTAGCAAAACTCCGCTAAAGAAACAATGCTCGTCGAGACGGATCCCGTACGGACAGCAGTTATTCTTCCCAACGCGATGTAGGGCGAAGCTTTGCTTCGCCCTACTCGATCGATTCACGAGATCATCCGACTTATGAGGGGAACCGCGCCCTTCTTTGAGCGAACGGCTGAACCCACCTCAGTATGGATGAACAGACTTCAACGGCGCATTGTCGAAGACGCGTTTGGGTGCAGCACCCTGTCCGCCAACGCCACCGTACGTGTAAATCGGTTGCGCAAGAATCTCCAGCTCTTTACCCGGCACCGGGAAGTGGAGGATGGAACCGGAGACCAAATCGCCCCATCCGCGGCGATCAAACCACGGTAAGCCACTTCCTGTCGCGAACGTCTCTATCATCTTCTCGTACTTAAGCCACTTAAATATTTCTTCGTTTGTCATAGCGGCCGTCAAGGGAGGAAGATTACCACGTGAGACGCGCGTCTTGTTAATGAGGTCGACGATCTGTTGCTTGCTCCCTCCCGTTCGCCAGAGACCTTCGGCAATTGTCAGGTCCATCTCCGCTGCTTTGATCGTTGTCATCGCACCTGTGGCTCCCTGCAGGACGTGATAATCGTAACGCGCATGGTAATAGAGAGAATGATGATACGTGCCGCGGTCATCGCGGAAGGGGGATGGTGTGCGATACTTGAAGTCCGTTCCGTTCGTTGTCCCGCCGCCCGGACCGGTGATGCGCCGGTCATCCGTTTCAATCACAAAAACGTTCCGGCTCTGGACAGGCGTATTCAGCCAGTTTCGATAGCGCCCGGACTTGTCGGTCTCGCCGATGGTCTTGTAATCCGCTCGCGTCCACGTTGGGTGTTGGCCGCGGAATTTGAGACCATCCCACCAGAGATTCCCATCGCCGATAGGACCCCAGTCGGCTTTGACGCCGTTCTGGGCGTCGGAGATCACTTTCTGCCAGTTCACGGCAGCTCGTTCTGCAGGTGTCCGTGCGACTCCAGCACGATAGCGAGCGAGGTACGAATAGGCAACCTCCTTGAGCTGGGTGTTTGTCAGGGTGACACCGTTAATCCATGTGTTCGGGATGGTAAAAGTGTTCGCATTACAGATGGCGATGGCTTCTTCGAGCATCTTAATGCCCGCCGCTAACACCTCGCCGTACGGCTTAAAATCCAGCTGGAGGTTATTGACATTCATCGTTTCATCAACAATGAAAGCCTTGTCGAAAAAGACGGCGAGCCAGCAGTGTGCAAGGCCTTGCACGAATTTTCCGAAGGCACGAGCCCGCGCCGTTTGATCAACACCCTGATCATCGACAATCTTGATGCCCTTGTTGATCGCGGCGAGGGCGTCGTTGACGCTCGAGATGGCCCGATACATAAACGCCCACGTGTCACGGTTGACCCCTGCGTAGACATACGATGTGCTGTTGTTCCAAGGAGTCCGAGGTTCCGAACTCATGTCTTGCATCGCCCAGTTTCCCCAGGAAGAGGTGTGAGCGTCTGCAATTGTGCTGAGCGTTAACGCGGGGAAATCAGCGTCCTTCTGTGTACCGGTCCACCAGGTGAGATATGAGCCGGAGATGAGCGATTCGACATCCTTCGCGGATGCAATGGCTCGTTGGGCATCGGGGTTGTTTTTGTTCTCGACGGCCAGATCCATGCACCCCCAGTGAAGGAGGAGCGCCAGCGCAACAAAGCTCACTGGTAAAAGTTTAAAGCGGTTCATGTGTCCTCCATATATTCTGTTTTGGTTCCCGCCGGAGAGCGGCGGGATTCTCATGCCGACCATGGAGTTAGCTTGAGAGCGCTCACTCCAGTCGGTACGGAATCAAAATTCAATCTCGAGTGTGCCGGTGAAATTGCGATAGTTCGGATAGTAATATCCGTCGAAGCGGTAGACGGTTGCCTCGTTGCCGCCCGAAGAGTTCCCCACTTCAGGATCGTATCCCTTGTACTTCGTCCATGTAATGAGGTTCCTTCCGATGAGGCCAACGGTGATGCGGTTGATCCAGCCGCCAAAAATCGGTGCCAGGTCGGCCCGGTCAAACGTGTAACGGAAGGAAAGCTCACGCAGCTTCAGGTACGTACCATCTTCCACAAAGTGGCTATTGGTAAGGTTGGTGGCGTAGAGCGCGCTGTAGTAGGCGAGAGGCTTCTTCGTCTCGTCGGTCTTTCCGATCTGATCGTTTTCGCCGGACATCAAATCACGATAGGCCCACTGACGGGTCAGATTGTAGATTTCTCCACCGATCTGAGCGTCAAAGAGCAGGAACGCTGTCAACCCTTTGTAGCGGAACGTGGTGTTGAACGCGAGGTTGAAGTCAGGTATGGAGCTTCCAAGCTTGACGAAGTCGTTCCGGTTCTCATCGAGGTACTGATACGGCAGACCCCAGGGGAAATTGTAGGTACGACCATCGCTCCCCACCATCGTCACCGTGGTGCCCCACAGTTTTTTCTTGATCCCATCGGTCCACGAGTTGCCCGCTCCGACGGGAACAAGATAACCGTCGTCGTTCACCTGCCAGAGATGCGCGTTATTTTTCAACCACGAGGGGAGTTCGTCGTGCGACTTCATCCATTTCCGTCCATAGAAGGCCCCTAGCACTTCCCCTTTGCGCATGTAGAAGACGTTTCCTGCCTGTTGGTTTGGACCTGTGCGATAGGGAGGAAGGTTGAACTCGGTGATCTCTTGCCGCGTGCGATCGAACAGGAACGTTGCAGAGAGACTCATATCACGAGTTTGGATAATGAAGGCCTTCAGACTTGCTTCGATCGTATTGGACTCAAGTGTTCCCGCGTTCTTCCATTGGCTGGCGAAACCAAACACGCCCGGCAGAGGAACATCAAGAATCTGATCCTTCGTTACCGTCTTGGCATACGTTGCCTCAAGGAGGATCCGATCCATGATCCCAACTTCGATTCCCATCTCCTGTTCCGTAGAGAACTCGGGACGAAGGTCCTTGTTGCCGAGCCGCCCTTTGGAGATGGTACCGGCCGCGACACTGTAGGTCTCATATTGTGCCGTGAAGGCGGGGCGGCTGCCGGCTGTCCCAATGGAGTAACGGAGCTTCAGCTCGTTGATATCGGGAATCGGCCACCATGGTTCCTCCGCGATGCGATAGGCCGCGCTGGCCCGGTAATAGGTGTGCCATCGCTGGTTGGGACCGAAGAGGGAGCTGCCGTCGCGTCGGACAAGAAAGTCGGCAATATACTTTCCTTGATAATCGAGGCCGGTGATGAAATAGTAGCCTTCGGCTTTCACCTCCTCGAGACTTGATTCGACGTTCTTTGATTCGGTGGTAACGGTAAGGGAGGGGACCTCTATCACGGCAAAGTTGTTGCCTTGGGCTCGCTCAAAGCGGTCTTCCGATTGTTCGAATGCGTAACGCAGCTTCGACCTCGTTGACAGATCTCCAAAGTCATAGTTGATCGACGCCGTCAGACTACCGTTGAGTGCTTCAATGCCGCGATTGTCTTTTGTAAGATGGCCTACGTTAAGGGTCGATGCGTTGACCGTCTTATACCCCTTTGGATAGTAGTTGGAGTAATTCTGATCGAGCCGGTCATAGCTCAAAATGCCTTCGACGTCAAACCACTTGAGCGGAGCATAGCGAGCAGTGAGATTCCCGAGCGTTCGCTTGCGCGTGGTAATGGCCTCGCGGAACGCTTGCGAGTAGAGGGGATTGGCCTCCAAGGACTGCCCCGGATCGGGCCAGATGATGTACGGCTGACCGTCTTCATTCGGGGTACGCAAATCAACATCGGGAGGCATGAACGTCAGCTCGAAGAAGCCGCTGTTGTTGTCATCCCGCCGCGAGTTGCTGTGCGAGGCGCTCAGCGATATGTCGACCGCATCCAAGAACTTATGATCGACGTTCAACCGTACGGTTTGGTTCTTGAAACCGTCGTTGTTCTCGATGACTCCTGCGTCACGCCGATTGGCGAAAGCGACGAGGAAGTTCGTATTCCGGCTCTTGTGTGCAACTGTGACCGAGTTGGTGTAGTAATAGCCGGGATCGAAGAATTCATCGATCTGATCATAAATCTTCCCGACATACGGCTTGTCTTTGAACGACGTGAAGGCGCTGCCAACAGGCGTTCCCGCCGAGCTGATGCGATACAACGTATCGGGAACGCGCGCAGAACGAGCGACCGGTCGACCCAGATAGTTCACCCACGGACTATCAACCCGCGAGGGATTGTATTTGAAGTGATGCGCTTTCGATAGTGGAATTTTTTTCGCGAGCTGGTTGCGACCGAACTCGTTTCGGAGCGTCACACGCGTTTCTCCGTCGGGCAGGTACGCACCGCGATTGGTCGTAATCTGCACAACGCCGGCGGCTGCACGTGAGCCATAGATCGAAGAAGCGGCTGCACCCTTCACAACTTCAATGCTTTCAATATTGAGTGCATCGAGATCGACACTCGACGCGCCGAGGATGACACCGTCAACGATGTACATCGGTCCGCCACTGCGTCCCGTGGTGTTGATGCTCGTCGCACCGCGCATCTGCACCGCCGGAGCGGTGCCCGGTTGACCACTCCCCTGCACGATCTTCACGCCAGCGATCTTTCCTCGAATGGCGCTCTCCGGCGTATTGGCCGGCACGTGTTGGAGATCAGTTGTGGTGAGGCGATCGACACTGAACGGAAGCTTCTCCTTAAACGTGCCTCCGATTGTTCCGGTGACCACCACCTCTTCGAGGCCGAGGATGTCCTCTTGCAGCTCGACGTTCACCGTGATGACGCCGGGGTTGAGTGTGATCTTTTGAGTTTTTTGCTTATAACCGACGAACTTCACGACCAACGTCACTTCCTGACCCCGAACGTTGGCGGGGGGTACGAGAAACGTATAATTGCCGTCCCGGTCGGATGCGGAGCCGACGTTCAATTCGCGGATAAAGACGTTGGCGCCGGGAAGCGCTTCACCCGTGCGTGCATCGGTTACCTTTCCTTGAACAGCCGCGCTTTGTTGAGCGTGAAGTGGTGATGAGAAGAGAGCGAGCGCCGTTGCGAAGAAGACGAGGGAACAAACAACAGCAACGACGGCCCTCGCGTGAAACCAAGGTAGCGATTGAGTCATATCTCCTCCTTCTTGATGGGCTTGATGGGCGTCCCTTCACGCGAAGAAACATCTTCGGTGGTCTCGCGTGAAGAGGCTTTTATGACGTAATCGTTGTGAGGTTGTAGAGAATAGATTCAAGAATTGAAGCTCTGAGTCAGGTCACACCGATGGGAGGGGGACGGGAGATCCCCCTTACTATGTGAAATCGCTGAGGTTGCTGCATGCAACCCGTTGCGTGTCGTGGATGTCGAAGTACCATCGTCGAACCCCGAAACGAGGTGGGGCGGAATTGGTTGCCGTAGACGAAGATGGCCTATTATTAAAGAATTTCAAGGGAATTGTCAAGAGCTTTCTCACTTCTCAGAATCGGTGAAGTATGTTCGCTGAAAGTTTCATTCAAGGTGGCCTTTTTGAGAAACCTGTAGCTGGATTCGGTGGCGACTTTCCCAGCGTCCCCTTTGTAGGACGTTGCTCATTTCCTTCTCGGCCGAGACCGGCAGAGGCAGTTGTGTGAAAACAGCCTGAATATCCTCTTCAATCATTTCCCCCTCGCGAAAGACGAATGTCAACGGCACGTGTAGGACGTTATCTGGAAACGAATACCAACGCACGGAAACGGCACGTTCACCGAAAGTGATTGCATACGGTGAAAACGCGTTCAGCAGTGTCCCCTTTGGAAAAAAGAAGCTTACGTTCAACGTGTACGGACGGTCGGACATTTGCATGGTGAGACGAAGATGCACGCGTTGCAGCGTATCCATCTTGACCGACTCCACCTCTCTCGTTGCGTGAACCATCGGTTTGATGTGGTAAGGAAGGTCTGTAAATGATGCAGAAAGAATCTTATCATGAATCAGCGTATCTCGGTCCAAGAATCGAAGTCGCAAGCCGTGAAGATACTCCGCGCTTTTGACTGTCATGTCGACCTTTCCACTCTCCTGATCGACGATCTGTTCAATCAATATCTTCTGCTTCCATTCATTTGAGTAGGAGGGTTTGGTCGAGAGATACATCGCTGTTGCGAAAAAGGCTATCAGCGCAATCACAAGGCCGGCCGGCCGTCTGAATCGACGAAGCCAAAACAGGTCGCGCTTGGTATCGAACCAAATGGCCGCGAATCCCAATAAGAAGGGAAAAGACCAAAGCGAGAAGAAAAGAACGTAGATGATATGAAGAATAACCCCTCCCACCATGCCGATCTCCGGCGAACCTCTGACAACACGCGCAAGAAACTCAAATCCCTCATTGAAGATCAACCGGTACATAAAGTGAGGTGACGCCAGCCAGAAGAGGAGTTTGAGCATCGGATGATGTACGAGCATTGCAAGGGAAAGCAAGAAGAGAGCGGAAGCCGGATAGATGGCAAGCTTGACGGAAAGGAACGCGAAGGCAAGGAGAAGGGGCAGAAGCACGAGAACAGCCCGAAGGAAATATCCGTACGGATCCTTGCGCAAGTGCATGCGGCGGGAGAGGTTGAGTCCAATCCAGATCCCAATCGCACCGGCAGATGCGGCAAGCAGGAAATAGCCGTCGAGTGATGCATACCACGGGAAGCGATCGCCCTTCAACCATCCCACCACATTTTCGGAAAGCCATACGCTTGTTTGAATCAGGAGAAGCAAGAGAAACAGCTTCAGTCCGGGGACGGAGGGACGTTGATTCTCCGCATACACGACTCGTCGGTGTCGCGTGCTCATCAGCGCATACGCTGCTACGCTCAATGAAAGAACGATGAAAGATGTCAAGAGCCACAGGGGGAGAAAGAACAAAAGCGAGCCGATTTGAAGCAGGTAGTACTGCTCCGTCTTTTCGGGAGGAACACCTGCGTCGAAACGCTTCACAAGTGCGGCAACCAAATCGCCAGACCTCTTCAATCCTTCCGTTTTGAAATTCTCAAACGTATCTTGTGGCGTATGAATTGGATCGCGGAAATCCGAGGTGAAGTCGATGGCAGGGATGCCCCGTTCGAGGAACGGTTGGTGGTCGGAACCGATTCCTCCGCCGGGGAGGGTATTCATCAGTGTGAAAAAATGGGTCGGAAAATAGAGTCCGCTGTGTCCGAGTCGAGCAAGCTCTTCATACGCGGCGCGCACCAGCCAGGCGGGTACGCTTTCCTTTCCGGCGTCGAGGGTCGGAACAAGCCATTCCGTTCCGTTGGCCATGTCGACCTGCAACATGAGGACGACGCGCTCGATCTCCGGAAATCGTTCCACGAAATAGCGCGAGCCAAGCAAACCTTGTTCTTCGCCTCCGAAGAGGGCGAAGACCAGCGTGGATTGAAGTTGTTGGTGTGCGAGGACGCGGGCAAGTTCCAGCAGAACAGCGCAGCCGGAGGCGTCGTCGTTGGCTCCCGCAACCTCCGGTCCTTCGGAGTCGATGTGCGCGCCCAGCACGATGATTCTCTCGCTCGATCCCTCAAGGACTCCCACGGCTATGCCGCTTTCCGTGTTGATGCGGCCGCCAGAGAGTTGGCCGGGGACGTCACGCATCGGCATGATGTATGCCTCGTTGAGACCGAATTCGCGGAATTTGCCGACCGCGAATTGCAGAGCGCGGCGTTCATTCGGAGATCCCATCGGTCTCGGTCCGATCTCAACGGAAAGCGTACGGAGATAAGTTGTTGCGCTATCGAGTGAGAAAGGAAGTTGAGCGAGAAGGAGCGAAGGAAAGGCGAGAAGAAAAAGCGTGGTGCGTAACTTCATCATCGTTGACATTCTCTGTGAGAGAATAGTTCGGCGACGTGACCGCTCAGTGAAAGGATCAACCACAGATTCACGGATTAACATTGCAAATGCCGATAATCGTGTGGGTTTCTTCCCTCTAGGGAAATTCCTTTTTATCCAAATCTTCTTATCCAATCTGTGAATCTGTGGTTAAACACTTAACTTGGTCTTGCGTTTACTCGCTGAGTAATTACTCGGCGACTTCTCATTGCAAGTACTTCTCAAAGAATGCAACGATGCGCTGTTCGTATTCACTTCCCCCCACATTCAGCAAATCGGTATGATCCGCTTCCGGTACGAGCAAGAGCTCCTTCGGTTCATTGGCTCGCTCGTAGAGAGCCTTCGAGTAGTCGGTTCTGATCCGGGAATCGTCCGTGCCATGGATAAAGAGGATAGGCTTGTGGACGTGCTGAACCGCTTCGAGCGGCGATACCTCTCGCGCTTTGAAGTTGGCGATCTTTTGAGAACGGCTCATCGCCACATTCCGAAGAAAGTGCCATGGCAGCTTGATGATTCTCTTCTGATAGTCCACCATAATTGTGCGGAGATTGGTAAAGCTCGCCTCCGCCACGATTGCGTCGATGCGGGAATCGATGGCCGCGGCCTGTAACGCCACGGCAGCCCCCATCGATGTGCCGAACACGCCGATCTTTCCGATGACGGTATCGGTGCGACAGCTGAGATAATCGATCACCGTCGAAAGATCATGCTTCTCGTAAAACCCGTACGTGCAGTAGGCCCCCTCGCTTAACCCGTGCCGGCGTGAGTCATACAGAAAAACGTTGAATCCCTTCTCGAAAAACAACTTTGCGTACGGCACCCCACCGATCTTGCAGTCGCCGACACCGTGCAGATAGATGATCGTGCCTCGTGCTGTTTTGGGCTGCTTCACGAACCAGCAATCGAGTTTCAGGCCGTCTTTGGTTGTGACTTTGATGTTCTCCTGCGGCAGGCCCGCATCTCGCGGCTCCAGGAGGTGAGTGAAGGTGCTGTACCACTCGCGTGTGCGCAGATTTGGTTGAAGCAGGATCAGCGGTCCGACGACCAGCACGATGGCCGCTGCGGTGACGAGGAACAGTACTACAAGCAGAAGAATAGCGAGGAGAATGGACATGGATTGAGGCCTACACCGTTCCTTCGCTTGATGAAGCGTGGGTTGATCTGAGCGTTGGCGCGCGAGAGATACGGGATGGCGTGCGCAAACGATCGTGTGAGGAATGCAGTCCGGAGCCAATATAAAGAGGGGCTTCGAGGGAAGCAAGGTCGAATGCCTTGCGACGTTCGATGATCGTCCAGTCAGAGACTGCGTTTTGATGTCTGCCAAATTCGGAGTACTTTCGTGGCACGCTCTCATGCAAAAGTCGTTATTCGAGCGGCGCATCTTGTTGAGGAGAAAACAGAATTGATCGATTCTCGAACGGTGTCCGTTGCCCTTGTTCACGATTGGTTGACCGGCATGCGGGGTGGTGAAAAAGTGCTGGAGGTGTTCTGTGAGCTTTTTCCTCAGGCCCCCATCTATACGCTCCTGCACAACGAAGGTGCGATGTCTGAATTGATCGAGCGGCGCGACATTCGGGTTTCGTTCATCGATCGACTCCCACGCAAATCAACTCATTATCGAAACTACCTTCCCGTCTTTCCTGTCGCCATTGAGCGGTTCGACTTTTCTGAATTCGATCTTATCCTCTCCACAAGCCATTGTGTTGCCAAAGGTGCAAGGCCGAAATCAGGAGCGCTGCATATTTGCTATTGTCACACACCGATGAGGTACGTGTGGGAGATGTACGACGAGTATTTCGGTAAAGGACGTGCAGGTCTTGTAACCCGCGTTGCGATGCGCTTCTTCGCTCCTCGTTTGCGAAGATGGGATGTGCAATCGAGCAACCGGGTTCACCACTTCATTGCAAATTCCAACAACGTTGCGCGGCGGATCCATCAGTATTATGGCCGAACGGCAGAGGTCATCCACGCACCCGTCGATCTCTCGTTCTTTTCACTTTCAACTCACAACGAAGGGTATTATCTCATTGTGAGCGCGCTTGTTCCATACAAGCGGGTGGATCTGGCAGTCGAGGTGTTCAATCGACGAGGGGAGAAACTGCTCATCGTCGGAACTGGACCGGAATTCGAAAAACTTCGAAACATGGCCAAACCGAACGTTGAATTTCTCGGCTGGCAATCGGGTGAAGAGCTGGCTCGCCTCTATGCAGGTTGTCGTGCCTTGATCTTTCCCGGCATCGAGGATTTTGGGATTGTTCCCTTGGAAGCGATGGCGTGCGGCAAACCGGTCATAGCCTATGGAGCGGGGGGCGCGTTGGAGACCGTCATGCCAGACGGCGAACACCCGAATGGAGTTTTCTTCTACGAACAAGATGCATCGAGTTTGACTCAAGCGATTGACCGGTGTGAGAAAATGCAGTTTGATCCAACAATGATTCGCGCGTCGGTTGAGAGATTCGATCGGCCGAGGTTCAAGGAGAGGCTTCGCACCTTCATCGAATCGAAATGGCGCGAACACCTCTCTCCTCTCAACGCTTGCTGATGAACTCGATAAACTCAGTCACCGGGTCTTCAGCGAAGTAAGGTGTGTGAAGGTGAACTCACTGCAAGTGATTATCACATCAACATTTACGAAAAATTTCTTTTTGACTTTCGGGGTTCTTTTCTCTATATTGGCGAGCCATTTTTGAAGCGCACGGAAGCCAACAACTGTCGCGCACGTCCCCTACGAGTGCTGCCCCACGGGCGGATCGGGGCTCTCCTACGCTTTACATTGAAGCTTGTGAAATATGAGCCATGCCGGCTGACCAGCACCATAGGTCAAAAAAGATTCGGTACGATCTGCTTCTCGTACCCCGAGATCATGCGGGGGAGGCTAAGTCGATTCGCTTCACACCGTGGCAGCTCTACTTGGTCATCGGCGGTGGTGTGGTCGCTTTTCTTGCCGTCATCTATGTGGCGTTAGTGTTCACGCCGCTCGGACCGCTCCTCCCCATCGAAAATCCGGAGCTCGAGCATCGATACAGTCAGGAATTGCTCTCACTCAATCAACGCCTGACCAAGATGATGGAGGAGTTGGTAGAGATGCGGGAGTATAATGTGCGCTTGCGAAAGGCATTGGGGGAGAATGTGGCATTGACGGATTCGGGTGTTGCAGTGATCGAGCGTCGGCGCGAACGTGATAGTGAGCCGGGGGAGCGTCAACGCGAGCGTGTCTTGTGGAGTCCGACGCAGATCGAAGACCGCTCACCGCTCGCTCGTGCACAGTTTCTGCCCATCGCACGCGATGAGGCTCAACAGATCGTGTTTCCGGTGATCCTGCCGGTTGAGGGTTATATTACTCGCGGCTTTGATGCGGCGCAGCGGCATTATGGAATCGATATCGCAGGAAGAACCGGCAGTCTGATTAACGCTGCGGCGGACGGACATGTGGTCTTTAGCGGCTGGACGAGTGACGATGGGAACAAAGTGATTCTCTCCCATCGCGGCGGTTTTCTCACCGTCTACAAGCACAATCAGTCGCTGTTAACTTCGCCGAACGCCTTTGTGCGCCGGGGTGAGCCGATTGCGCTCTTGGGAAATACCGGTCGCACAAGCTCGGCACCACATCTGCACTTCGAGATTTGGAAGGACGGGGTGCCGGTCGATCCGGCAGCGTACATTCTGAATTTTGATTTTTGATCCACAGCGCGCCATGAAAGCCGATCCGACAAAAGAACTGAATCTCATCGGTCAAGGTACCGTCGTCGAAGGGAAACTCCGAACGCAAGGAAGCGTTCGCATCGACGGCAAGGTAACGGGTGATGTCACGGCAAGCGAAGGTCTCGCCATCGGTCTCACCGGAGAGGTCGAGGGGAATCTTACGGCGAAAAACATCACTGTCGGTGGAAAAGTGCGTGGTTCAATCAACGCGAGCGAAAAGCTTGTCTTCGAAAGCAAATCGACCATTCGCGGAGATATTCGCGCGGCAAAATTGGTTGTTGACGAAGGATCTGTTTTCGACGGCAAAGTCTCCATGTCCGACCGCACGCAACCTGCCGAAGGTCGCCACTGACATGTGTTTGTCATCAAGGGGGGAAAGGCCCAGTTGATGTCCACCGCTGACCAATCTCCCGATCCCGAACAGCAGCCGAAGCCCAAAAAAGAGCTTCTGCCCGGACTGAACCAGCTCTATCGGGATTTCGCTCCCTACCTGACGTTGGGGATGCAGCTTGCAGCGGCGGTGCTGATGTTTTTCTTCATCGGGTGGTGGGTTGATGGGGAGTTGTCGACTGCCCCCGTGTTTCAGTTGGTCGGCATCCTGCTGGGATTCATTGGCGGGATGGTGAAGTTCCTTCGCACCGTTTCGGATTTCAACAAACAGAATAAGTCGAACAGCGCGTAGACGAGTGAAGATCGATTGGGCATTTCTGAGGCTTGCGGCGATCTGCTGGGGAGGTGCAACGGCGTTGGCGACCTATCCGCTGCTTCAGTATGCTTCGCGCGAAGTGATGGAAAGCGTTCTGGCCAGCGTCGTTATTAGCTGGGCAAATCTACTTCTTGGATTCGTCTTTATTAAGTGGGGATTTGAAAAATCAAACACCACGTTTCTCAAGATCGTCCTCGGCGGTTCGGTTGTGAGGTTGCTTCTGCTTGTGACTGTCGTCTTGCTCTTGATGAAGGTCTATACGTTTCACTCACTCTCGCTGATGTTGTCGCTGTTGGTCTGCTATAGTCTCAATCTTGTACTCGAAATCTATCTGCTTCAAAAGAAAGTCTCACTCAAACATTAATCGATTTGTTTTTGAGATTGGAACCTACGACAGTTTCCGATTCGCTTCGAACCGCGCAGGCGGTTTCTGATTCTGTGACCGCCGCGGCCGAGCAGCATGGCGATAAAGTCGATTTTGCACGTTTGCTTGATCACATGAAAAATTCCATGGAGCTTGAGATCCCGTGGCTCCATGACGGTCACTTCAGCCACATGACGCTTCCGTCCTTTCCGCCCGTAACGATCGGAGGCATCACGTTCGATTTCTCCATCTCGAAGCACGTCTTTTTTCTCCTCCTCTCTGCTGCGATCCTCACGGTGCTTGCAGTTCACGCGGCGAATCAAAACAGGAAGAACGTTGTGCCGCGCGGAATTGGTAATCTCTTTGAAGTGTTCATTGTGTTCATCCGAGATGAAGTGGCCCTGCCGAACATGGGTCCCGCCGGTATTAAGTACCTTCCATACCTGCTCACAACGTTTTTCTTTATCCTGATCATGAACTTGATCGGACTCGTTCCGTTCGGTTCCACGGCAACGTCCAACGTTTCCGTTACAGCAGGCCTTGCGATCATCGCGTTCGTCATGATTCAGTTCGCTGCTATTCGCGCTCAGGGACTGAAACACTATCTCGCGCATTTAACCGGCGGTGTTCATCCGATCCTGTGGCCGATCATGATTCCGATCGAGATTCTCGGACTCTTCACCAAACCCTTTGCGCTCTGCATTCGTCTGTTTGCCAATATGACCGGCGGGCACATCGTCATTCTTTCGCTGATCGGGCTGATCTTCATTTTCCAATCGCCCATCATTGCGCCCGTGCCGATTTTGTTTGCCCTTGGTATCAACATGCTCGAGATGTTTGTCGCACTCCTGCAGGCCTACGTCTTCACAATGTTGACCTCCCTTTTTATGGGTCTGGGGATGCAGGCAGAGCATCACGATGAGAAGCATGCAGAGGCCGCCGAGCACGCGCACGGTCATTCGTGACGACGCTGGAGCTTTGAAACAGATTTCATTTCTTTCAAACGAAACGAATCACTCATCAACTCAACCTACTACTCAGGAGGAATCGTACAATGGAAGCAACTGCGCTCGGATATCTCGCAGCCGGATTTGGCGCCGGACTCGTCATTCTTGGAGCCGCGTTCGGCATCGGTAAGCTCGCTGCCGCGGCAATGGAAGCAAGCGGTCGGCAACCGGAAGTGGCAGGACAGGTCCGAACCTCGATGTTGATTGCTGCCGCTCTGATCGAAGGAGCAACCTTCTTCGCGCTTGCCATTTGCATTATCCTTGCCACCAAATAAGTAAAGGCCAAGATCAATGTTCGATATCAATCCCGGATTGATGGTGTGGACGATCATCACGTTCGTCCTGCTCCTGATCGTGCTCGGCAAGTTCGCCTGGAAGCCGCTTCTTCAGTCGCTGCAGGATCGCGAGAATAAGATTCGCGAGGCGTTGGAGCAGGCCGAGCGTGCTCGTGCCGAAGCCGCGGAGTTGTTGAAGCAGAACGAAAAGAACATGGCACGGGCAGACGAAGAATATCAACGCATGATCCGCGAGGGAAAAATCCTGGCCGAGAAAATGAAGGAGGAGATTGTGGCGAGGGCGCGCCAGCAGGCTCAAGCCGAGTTGAAACATGCGAAAGAGGAAATCCAACGGGACATCGAGGCCGCGAAGCAACAGCTGCGCGCCGAGGTGGCAGATCTTGCCGTCAAAGCTGCCGAGAAGATTCTAGACGAAACGCTCGACGCCGCGAAACACAAAAAGCTTGTGGATAACTTCCTCAACCAGCTCACGAAGAACTGAGTCGCTGGCCGGTGAGCCGGAAGGAAACCGACGAGGTCCCGTCATCAAACGACTACCATCAAGGTTCGATACACAGAATGAGTAACATACGAGCCGCGCGACGATACGCGCAAGCGATGCTGGATCTTGCCGAAGAGCAGAAGAAGCTCGACCGGCTCTCGGACGATTTCGCGTTCCTTCAACGAATGCTCAAGGAGTCCCGCGAGTTCTTCTTACTGCTCAAAAGCCCCGTCGTCAAAAAAGAGAAGAAGAAGGCAATCCTGACGGAGTTGTTGAAATCCCAAGTCGCTCCCGAGACGCTTCAGTTCCTGCACCTGCTCACGGAGAAGAACCGGGAGGACATTCTGGGAACGATCATCTCTCAGTTCTTCGAATTGCGCGATGAAAGGCTCGGTATCGTCAACGTCGAGGTCCGCGCCGCAACGGAGTTGACAAGTGATCAACACCGCCGAATGGAAGAGCAATTCGAGAAGATGACGAAACGAAAGGTGCGCATCTCCTTTAGTCTCGACAAGCAACTGAAGGGGGGATTCGTCGCTCGCGTTGCTGATACGATGTACGACGGGAGCGTTCGTCGCCAGCTGGAGTTGCTGCGCGAGCAGTTTTTGGAAGGTCAGGCCAGGAATTGATATCCCCGCCGCACCTGTCGAGTCGAGAGGAGCGGCATCAACGGTTGTTCTTACCTGTAATCGATAAAGGAAGCAGATATGGCAGAAGTTCGACCCGATGAAGTTTCCGCCATACTTCGGAAACAACTTTCAGGATTCGAGAAGGAAGTAGATGTCTATGACGTTGGCACCGTGCTCCAGGTTGGGGACGGTATCGCGCGTATCTACGGCCTCTCCAAAGTCATGGCCAGCGAGCTTGTGGAATTTCCGCACGGTGTGTTCGGGATGGCGATGAACGTGGAAGAAGACAATGTGGGGTGTGTGTTGTTCGGCGATAGCGCGCTGATCAAGGAAGGTGACACCGTGAAGCGCACGAGTCGCCTTGCTTCGATGCCCGTGGGGGAGCAGATGCTCGGACGCGTCATCAATCCGCTCGGCGAACCGCTCGACGGGAAAGGTCCTATCAAGACCGAGAAGCTATTGCCGCTCGAACGCAAAGCGTTGGGTGTTATCCAACGTCAGCCGGTGAAGGAACCGCTGCAGACCGGCTTGAAGGCGGTGGATGGGATGATTCCCATCGGTCGCGGTCAACGCGAGTTGATCATCGGCGACCGTCAAACGGGGAAAACTGCCGTCGCGCTCGATACGATCATCAACCAGACGTACACGCATACCGAGAAAGCAAAGAAAGAGGGGGTAAAACCGGTCTACTGCATTTACGTGGCAATCGGGCAGAAGGGATCGACTGTCGCGCAAGTGGTCGCGAAGCTCGAGGAGTCGGGTGCGATGGAGTACACCACGGTTGTTCAGGCGACGGCAAGCGATCCGGCTCCGCTTCAGTTCATCGCACCCTATGCCGGAGCGACGCTGGGCGAGTACTTCCGCGACAGTGGGCGTCATGCACTGGTGATTTATGATGATCTTTCCAAGCATGCCCAGGCGTACCGGCAGATGTCGCTTCTCTTGCGTCGTCCTCCGGGACGCGAGGCCTACCCGGGCGACGTGTTTTATCTCCATTCTCGCCTCCTGGAGCGGGCTTCGAAGCTGAACGAGGAACTCGGTGGCGGAAGCCTCACCGCGCTCCCCGTGATCGAAACGCAGGCAGGTGACGTGTCGGCCTACATTCCCACCAACGTGATCTCGATTACAGATGGACAGATTTATCTTGAGCCGGGGTTGTTCAACTCCGGGGTACGTCCCGCCATTAACGTCGGTATTTCGGTTTCGCGCGTGGGTGGAAACGCACAGATCAAGGCCATGAAGAAAGTGGCTGGACGACTTCGTCTTGAGCTTGCGCAGTATCGTGAGCTGGAGGCGTTTGCGAAGTTCGGCTCGGACCTCGACAAAGCCACTCAACAACAGTTGCGCCGCGGTTCGCGTCTCGTCGAGCTCCTCAAGCAGGATCAGTATGTGCCGATGCCGGTAGAAAAACAGGTGGTGAGTATCTTCGTCGGTACCAACGGCTATCTGGATGAAATTCCGCTCGGAGATGTGCACCGGTTTGAGGGGGAGCTGCATGAGTTTATCGAGGTGAAGTATCCCGACATCTTCACCGCCATTGCTGAAACAAAAACACTTAGTGATGAGCTGACGGAGAAGATCCACGCCGTGGTGAAGGAATTTGCGTCCAAATTCAAGGTCTCCGCAAAGTAACGGCAACGGTACGGCTCGCCGACATACTGAAGCTCTGACAATTTATGGCAACGCTACGAGAAATACGCCGGCGGATCACCGGCGTGAAGAACACGCAGAAGATTACCAAAGCGATGAAGATGGTGGCCGCGGCGAAGTTGCGTCGAGCGCAGGAAGCTATCATAGCAACACGGCCCTATGCACGCAAACTCTCCGAATTGTTGCGGCATCTCCTCCATCAGGTCGATCCCAGTCTGAATCCATTGCTGTCAGCTCGGGAGGTAAAGAGAGCACTTCTCGTTGTCGTCACAGCAGACCGGGGGTTGTGCGGAGCGTTCAACAGCAACATCATCAAAGCGGCGGTGCACCACCTGAGAACAACATACGATGAAATGTTGGATGAGGGCTGGGTGCAACTGATCACCGTCGGTAAGAAAGGGTATGATTATTTCAGCAAGCGGGAGTATGAGTTGTATGCGCGGCATACTGGCATCTTTCAAAATCTCGATTTCGGTCAGGCTCGTGGGATCGTTCAGGAACTGACGGAAGGATACTTGAAGGGGGATTTTGACAAAGTGGAGGTGATCTACAATGAGTTCAAATCCGTCGTTCAGCAGCGCATTGTGATCGAGCAGGTGCTGCCGATTTCGCCCGAAGAGGTGAAGGAAGAAGCTCACCCCCCTCACTCGCAGGTGGAGTACATCTACGAACCATCGAAGGTGGAAATCATTAACGCCCTTATTCCGAAACATCTCAACTTCCAGATGTGGCGTGTGTTGTTGGAGTCGAACGCCGCCGAGCAAGGAGCGCGGATGTCTGCCATGGACAATGCGACGGAGAATGCGAAGGAGTTGATCCGCGACCTGACGCTTCAATTCAACAACGCCCGTCAGGCCTCGATCACGAAAGAATTGCTCGAAATCGTCAGTGGAGCAGAGGCGTTGAGGAAAGCGGGGTAGTGAGGGTCAACATGAGCTTTGTTTTTGAAACCGCAGCGGTGGATTGCCTGCGGTTTTTTTTTGTCGCAACAACTTGGAAGGCAGAGTCGGAACACGACAAACCTTGCGACGTGATGTGCGAGTTCGAGCTTTGAGGAATTCAGACAGTTTTCGCAACACCACTGTGGGCGAGAAGGCTTCTCGCCCTCCATTGTGCATAGCCTCACAAAAGAAAACGTGCCGAAATCAAACGCACGCGATGGCTGTTCCTCCACACCACTCACAATTTGACGTGGCAGGGTGGGCGGATGAGATGCAAGCATTCGTCTTCGGATTGGTTGACAACGACAAGACTATCGTCTTAAGAGGGAGGTAGATCATAAATGCACCGAACGAAAGGGGACTTTTATCAAGCGAGAGTGAGTGTATGGATGAAACAAAGGGCCTGGAGGTTCCTCGCCGTTTCTCTTGTCTCTTATCGAAATCCTTGCTACATGAGTTCAGACCGTCTTTCTTCAAGTTTTTGAAGTCTCAGACAAGATCGCGGAAGTATCGTGATAACCGCCCTGAACATTCTCTTCTCAAGCGAAGCGGGAGATACAAATGGAAGGTAGATGGTTTCTCACTCCACAAAATGTAAGCTGTTCTTAATGTGATGGAGAATTAAAACCTATGCTGCGATTCTACTTTTCTCTGACTCTTGGTTTACTCTTGCTGCAGGTAAGCTGTAAAGCTCCAACGGAGCCTGAGTTCAAAAACCCGCGAGAGTATTCATGGGAGGTAACGAAATTAACGTTCCCGAATGCGGGTGCGACACAAATGTACTCTATCTGGGCCAGCAGTCCATCAGACGTTTATGTCACCGGCTTTAGCTCATTGCCGGGGGGCGAAATCTACCATTTTAACGGAGAACGCTGGCAACCGGTGAGGTTGCCTCCGGGATATAACTATTTGTGGGAGATTGTTGGCTTCGCGGCAAACGATATCTGGGTCGCGGCGGAAAAACCCTATTTGATTCCGAATGGTGGGGGCAAGACAACAGATAGCGCCGCGGTGCTTCATTATGATGGAGCACGCTGGACGCAAGTGCTGCCTTCGCATATGGGTGTGAGGGGATTGAAATCGATAGGAGGGACATCCTCACGAAGCCTGTATGTTGGATCGAGGGATGGGAGAGTTCTTCGATACAACGGTGTCTCATGGAGCGTTGATACATTGTATTTAGGACTTTCCTTGGTAGACATCGAGGGAGATGATACGCAGGCCTTCGCAGTAGGAAATACCTGGCGCGGCGCGCTGGACGATTCGATAATGTGTTTTCGCAAGAGTTTGAATACTTGGCAACTGATCGACATCCAAATCGAAACTAACTATTCATCGTCTCCGCGGTTCGGATCGAACGGATTATATTCTCCTCAAGCCGGCATCTTCTACAGTTGCGGTTACCTTGGGGTCTTCCGCTGGGAAGCAAACAAATGGGTGAAGGTGTTTAGTCCAATTGCATCGTTGATCGGGATTGAAGGAAATAGTCCGACAAACATTCTCACTGTTGGATGGCGTGACGGTCCTGTTGCTTACCACTGGGACGGTGTATCGTGGGAAGACCTCAAACTTCCGCACGGACTCATTCCCCAAGATGTTGCTTTGTATGATGTCTGGACAAACGGCAAGGAGGCTTTCATCGTCGGTAACAATGGAGCGGTATCGTATGTGCTGCATGGCAAATGAAAATGGGGAAAGAAAGTCTAAGGACTCGGGATGCGACAACGAAACCAGCAATAAATAAATATAGAGGAGAAGAGTTATGAAAAGGCTCATTGGACGTATACAAGCGATCCCTCTCTGAATATTTCTGAATCGGTGATTATCAGCTTTGGCTCCAATCACGTGGCATGGGCTCCATCTGGTTCTCGATCAATCAGTCTTATTCCGACCCGAACTACGTAAACGTCTTCGCCAATCCCGCTCCTCCACGACGCTCCGAAGACCAGAAGATGGTGAAGTCGGCCACACCCAGGGAATTCTCGATCTCGAACTATCCGAACCCGTTCAATCCCTCAACGACGATTACTTTTGATCTTCCCGCAGATGCTTGGGTGACGTTGCATGTATTCGATTTACTTGGACGTGATGTTGTGACACTCTTGAATGCCACTCGAAGAGCGGGTAGACACAGCGTTCCTTGGCACGGCGTGGACAATCACGGTCAAACGGTACCGAGCGGCGTATACCTCTATCGATTTGCCGCATCTCCAACTAATGGGGGCATTCCTTACATTGCATTGGGCAAGCTTCTCTTCGCGAAGTAGCGAGCCTGGCTCCTACCGTTCCAGTCGATTTCTCGCTCCTCAGTGCTTCATTGGGGAGCCTTTTTATTCGTTTGTCCGCCCAAAAAACGCCTTGATTGCCCCCTCTTTTTTTCCTACCTTTGTGACCAAAATCTTTCGCATCTATCACTTCCGAAATCTCGTCATTGCCGAAAATACGGGGGATTTCGGAAGTTTTGTTCTGCGGTGGTGGCAACTATGGACGCCTCAATGAAAGTGGTAGGTCGAAAACGCAAGAAAACCTACACGCGTGAAGAGATCGACGGGTTTCTTGAGTTGGTGATCGCCCTGCGTGGGAAGAAGCCTTTTATCCCCAAAGGAGTGCATTGCTTCACCTCATTTCGCGAGAGTAACGAGTGGTCAATCAAGATGATGGCACGAGGCTCGAATCAAGACCCCCAACGATGAAGGACCTCGTGGGGCTCTGTCGCGAGTTGAACCGATCTGGAGCCAAGTACATAGTGATTGGCGGGATGGCAATCATTCAGGCCGGATTCGTGAGAGCAACGGAGGATATAGATCTTCTGATCAGTCCTGAGCCCGACAATCAAGAGCGAGTGAAAGCTGCTTTGTTGAGTCTGCCAGATAAGGCAGTCCGTGACGTTCGGCCGGACGATTTGCAGAGATACACGGTTGTAAGAATTGCAGATGAGTTTGTAGTCGACCTCATGCTCTCGGCAGGAGGTCTGACCTACGATCAGGCTCTTCCGCTGACTCGAAATGAACAGATTGATGGAGTAACGATTCCGTTCGCGTCAGCTCAATTGCTCTGGGCACTCAAACAAACGGGACGGGAGAAGGACTCACTCGACCTTCTCTTTCTCAAGGATTTACTGAAAAAATAAACATCCGAATGTTCGAAAGTCTTAGTCAAAAGCTCGAAGCAGTCTTCAAGAAGCTGCGCGGTGAGGGGAAGATCACCGAAGCAAACGTTGCCGAAACGCTTCGCGAGGTACGGCGAGTTCTGCTCGATGCCGACGTCAACTATAAAGTCGCCAAAGAGTTCATCGAAAACGTCCAGAAGCGTGCCGTCGGTCAAGAAGTTCTCACCAGCATCACACCCGGACAGCTTATCATCAAGATCATCTATGATGAGATGGTGAAGCTGTTGGGAGAGACGCGTGCCGATCTTCGCACTTCGCAAACGCCGCCGACGGTTATCCTGATCGCCGGTTTGCAGGGCTCGGGCAAAACGACCATTTCCGCAAAGCTCGCGAACTTTCTCAAAAGCAAAGGGAACAACCCGCTGCTTGTGGCGGCAGATGTTCATCGCCCGGCCGCCATCGACCAGCTCCAAACGCTCGGCAAGCAACTCGGTATTCCCGTCTATGCGGACCGTACAGCTGGAGCGGTGAAAATTGCGGGCGATTCGCTCGACTTCGCGCGCAAAAACATCCGGGACACGGTCATCATCGATACAGCAGGCCGACTGCATGTCGATGAGGAAATGATGAACGAGGTGGCGGCGATCAAGGAAGTGACTCGTCCCGATGAGATCCTCTTTGTGGTTGATGCCATGACAGGTCAGGACGCCGTCAACACGGCGAAGGCATTTCACGAGCGTCTCGACTTCGACGGGGTGGTGCTGACAAAATTGGATGGTGACAGTCGTGGCGGAGCGGCGCTGTCGATCCGAGCCGTTGTGCAGAAGCCGATCAAGTTCATCGGCGTGGGTGAGAAGTTGGACGCGCTGGAGCCGTTCCACCCTGAGCGGATCGCATCGCGCATTCTCGGTATGGGAGATATCGTCACCCTTGTAGAGAAGGCGCAGGAGCAGTTCGACCAACAGAAAGCGGTCCAGCTCGAAGAGAAACTTCGGAAATCGCAATTCACGCTGGAAGATTTCCTTGAGCAACTGCGGGAAGTAAAGAAGATGGGTCCACTCTCGCAGGTGCTCGCCATGCTGCCGGGGGGGAATCGAATTCCGGCCGATGCGCAAGTGGATGAAAAGGCGCTCGTGCGGATCGAGGCGATGATCCAATCGATGACGAAAGAAGAACGTTTGCGTCCGTCGATTCTGAACGGAAGTCGCCGGCGCCGCATCGCCATGGGCAGCGGAACGACCGTGCAGGAGGTCAATCGACTCTTGAAGCAGTTCGAGGAGATGCAGAAGATGATGCGTCGGTTCAGCAAGGGGAATATGCGCAAGGCCATGCGGGGTCTGAAGCTGCCGGTGAATTAGGGAAGCGGAGTCCGAGAATACAACCACGAACGAAATTGAGGATCACACATTCACATCATCGTATCTAACAAGAGGAGTAACAGTGGTACGTTTACGTCTACGACGAGAAGGTAAGAAGAAGCATCCGATCTACAAGATCGTGGCGGCCGATATGCGCTCGCCCCGGAACGGTCGGTTTATCGAGGCGGTCGGACAGTACGATCCGAACCTCAATCCATTTCGCCTGACGTTGAAGGAAGAGCGCATCTTCGATTGGTTGCGCAAAGGTGCGCAGCCGACCGACACGGTTCGGTCCCTCTTCCGGCGCAACGGTCTCTGGTTGCGCTGGACGCTGACGAAGCGCGGCGTCGAGGAGACGAAGAAGCAGGCGATCCTTGAACGATGGCAGATGGAGCAGGCCGAGCGTGCCAGACGCGACGCCGACCGCAAGGCGCGACGGGCGGAGAAGAAAAAGAAATCCGCCACGAAGCCAGCGGAAGCGACTGCTCCACCCGAAGCTGCCGCAGCGCCGGCGGGCTAAGATCGGTCGGCTTCACCCTCTGAGGAAGGATTGTTCCCACACGGAATCACGGTGGGTGCTGAGAAACGCAACGAAGCGGTGTCGAGCTTTCAGAACGGAGGTGGCCTATGAAGGAATTCGTTGAATACGTTGCGAAGCATCTCGTCGACAAACCCGAGGCGGTGGTGGTGGAGCTTGAAGAGAAAGAGGACAAATTGATCTTCAAGCTCAGAGTAGAACAATCGGATGTGGGAAAGCTGATCGGAAAGAAGGGGCGCACGGCCTCTTCCTTCCGCGTCCTGCTCCGGGCCATCGCGGCCAAAGAGGGAAAGAAAGCCGTTCTGGACATCATCGGCTAAGCTAAGCATGAAACACAACGTCGAGGTCCCCGCTCCGGACGATCTGATCGCCATCGGACGGATCACACGTAGTGTCGGCATCAAAGGCGAAGTGCGGGTGACGTTGTTAACGGACGATGCAGACCGTTTCACCAATCTGCGTCGCGTCTGGGGAGGCAACTCGCCGGCTTCGGTTCAGCTCCTCAATCTTCGACGCTCGCGCTCTGGCCGCGCAGATGTCGTTCTCCTCTTTGAAGAGATTGATTCTCGTACCGCTGCAGATGCCTGGCGCGGCAAGTACTTGTTCGTTCCATCGTCAGACGCCCTGAAGCCGAAGCGCGGCAGTTACCGTATCGATGATATCGTTGGCCTTCAGGTGGTGAGCGTTGAGGGAGAAACCCTCGGAGTTGTGAAGGAGGTCATGCAGCTCCCCGCAAACGATGTGTGGGTGGTGCTGCACGACGGGAAAGAAATATTGCTCCCCGCTATCAAACAAGTTGTGCAACGGGTCGACCTTGAAGCAGGTCGCGTGGTGATCAATCCAATGGAGGGATTGTTCGAGTGATGAGGATCGACATTGTTACCGGAGTGCCGAGACTTCTTGAGAGTCCCTTTGAAGAAAGCATCCTCAAGCGTGCACAGGAGAAGGGAAAGGTTGAGATCGTCGTGCACGATTTGCGCAACTTCACGCACGATAAACACAAGACGATCGACGACACCCCTTACGGAGGAGGAGCGGGGATGGTGCTCAAACCCGAACCCCTCTTCGAGTGTGTGGAGCATCTGAAGGCCCAGCGATCGTATGACGAGATCATCCTCATGTCGGCCGATGGAGAAAAGCTCCAGCAGCGAATCGCTAATGAGCTCTCGCTGAAGTCGAATCTTCTCATCATCTGTGGTCATTACAAAGGCGTGGATGATCGCGTACGACAAGCGCTGGTGACGAGGGAAATCTCGATTGGGGACTATGTGCTGACGGGAGGAGAACTAGCCGCGGCGGTGCTGGTCGATGCGGTCGTGCGATTAGTGCCCGGCGTGCTGAACGATGCGGAATCGGCTTTGAGCGATTCCTTTCAGGACGGCCTGCTCGGAGCTCCCGAATACACCCGCCCGCCTGAGTATCGCGGCATGAAAGTTCCGGAGGTATTGATTTCGGGCAACCACAAAGAGATCGAAGCGTGGCGCACCGAGCAGCGCCTGCAGCGGACGAAGCAACGCCGCGCCGACTTGCTGGATCGGACATCGAAAGTGTAAATCATCTACTGAATTCAATCTGGAGAAGAAACCATGGATAAGTTGAAACTGGTCGAAGCAACTCAATTGAAGTCGGACCGTTCCGAGTTTGGTCCGGGCGACACGGTCAACGTGCACGTCCGTGTAGTCGAAGGGGATAAAGAACGCATTCAACAGTTTCAGGGTGTTGTGATCAGCAAGCGCGGCTCTGGTGTCAACACCACGTTCACGGTACGGAAGATTTCGGATGGCGTCGGCGTCGAGCGTGTGTTTCCTCTGCACTCCCCTCGCATTGCGAAGATCGAGCGTGTGAAGGAGGGGAAGGTCCGTCGCGCGAAGCTCTACTACCTGCGACGGCTTGCCGCAAAGGCGGTGACGCAAAAGACAAGCGCCTGAGGCATGCCGTTTCGTCTCGGCGTTCCGGAGGCTGCCTATCTGCAGCCGCTCTTGCTGCAACTTCCCTCCGAGGTGCAACTGCATACCGACGCGCCTGCGCAGCTCGCGCTCAAGTTTCGTGATCGCATCCCGCCGCTTGACGAGGCGGGATGCGCTTTTTTATCCCCCCTCGATTATGCCCGCCACGGGGCGGACTACCGCATTCTGCCCGGCTCTGCCGTTTCCTCTTCCGCCCCAAACGGCTCGATTCGTCTCTACGTCAAAAGCGGTTTGAGCAATATCTCCTCGGTTGCAGTTGATGTCCGATTCACGTCCGAAATCATCCTCGCAAGGATCATCCTGATGGAGAAATTTCCGAACCTTGCATCACGCGAAGGCAATATCCAATTCATTCCGATGATGGCCGGGCTCCATGGCATGTTGGCCAAAGCGGATGCAGCGTTGATCGTCAATCCCACTCCTCTCTCTCATAGGTCTGACATCTTTGCGCTCGATCTCGTCGAAGAATGGAATGATCTGACTGAACTTCCGTATGTCTATGGATTTTGGGTCGGTCGCGACGAGAGTGAGGAAGATCCGATCCTTGGAAGACTTCGCTCTGCCTTCTCTGTCGATGACATCCGACGGAAGAGTGCCGCTGCCCGAATTGCTCAACGCTATTCCATCTCACATTCCGATGCAGAAGACTACCTTGCGGCATTCTCCTATCTCTTCGGCAAAGAGCAGAAAGAAAGTCTTTCGGAGTTCATTCACTACGCCTTCTACCACGGCGTCATCCCCGATGTTCCGGAGATCAACTTCTTCGAGGATTCTTCCGCTTCGTCACTGAATTGATTTTCCCCCATTTTTCGGTACATTTGAGCCGATTCTCACCAGCTTATGCTGAAACTTCTCACCATCAAAAACTACGCCTTGATTGAGGAGGTGGAGGTTGCCTTCGAAAGCGGCCTTAATATCATCACCGGCGAGACGGGGGCGGGAAAATCGATTCTCATCGACGCACTGAGTCTCGTTCTTGGTGGGCGGGCGAGCGCGGAGTTGGTGCGGAAGGGGGCGGAAAAGGCGATTGTCGAGGCAACGTTTGGCGCTTCGGGCAATAAGCACGTGAAAGCGATCCTCGATTCAAACGACATTGATTTGATGGAGGATTTGATCCTACGCCGCGAAGTCTCCGTCAAAGGTCAAAGTCGCTGCTTCGTCAACGATACGCCCGTCACGCTCACGGTCCTGCAGTCTATCGGCGACTTGCTTGTTGACTTGCACGGACAGCACGAGCACCAATCGCTGCTCAAGACGGAGACACATGTTGATCTCGTGGATGACTATGGCGGGTTAGAAGGTTTGCGTGGAGAATACCGCGCGTCGTACGATAGGCTCCAGCGTCTCTTCGAAGAGCTTGAGGAATTGCAGGCGAGAGAGCGGCAGCTCAAAGAACGGCGCGATCTGTACGAGTTCCAGATCAGGGAAATCGACGAGATTGCTCCGCAGGCGGGAGAAGAAGAGGCGCTGGAGGCGGAGTTGAAAATTCTGGAGAATTCCGAAAAGCTGTTCGAGGCGACCGCTCAGCTTCATCAGATGTTGTATGAGGGGGAGCAAGCAGTGTATGACCAGCTTGTGAAAGCCCGCAATCAGCTGGAAGACCTGGCAGAGATCGACGCTTCGTTCACGGAAATGAAGACGGAGTGCGCTTCTGCTGTGGCGATGATGGGGGAGGTTGCGAAGTTTATCCAGAGTTACAATTCGAAGATTGAGTTCAATCCCGAGCGATTGGAGGAGATTCGGGAACGGCTCGGCCGTCTTTCAATGCTCAAGAAAAAATATGGCGGCTCGATCGACGCGATCCTCGGGCACCGCGCCAGAATCGGTCGCGAGTTTGCGCTTGCCGAGAATTTTGAAGGTGAGATGGCCAAGCTCCGCGAACGAATCGAGGCGGAGCGTAAGATTTGTTCTTCCGCCGCCCAACGCCTCTCGACGAAGCGGCGTGAGCTTGTCGGCAAGATCAGCAGAGCTGTAGTTTCCGAGCTGGCGAAGCTGGGGATTGCCAATGCAAACTTTGAGGTGAGGATCGAGAACCGTCCGTTGGGGAAAGAGAATGGAAGGGGGGACGCGGCATGTGTGAAGTTGGGCCGGGAGTTTTATGAAGCCGGCCCGAAAGGGATCGACTTTGTTGAATTCTATCTTTCTACCAATCTTGGTGAAGATCCGAAGCCGCTGGTGAAGGTTGCTTCGGGCGGGGAAATTTCCCGTGTGATGCTTGCATTGAAAACGATCCTTGCCAAGACGGATCGATTGCCCTTGCTCATCTTCGATGAGATTGACGTCGGGGTCAGCGGGTGGATTGCACAAGCGGTTGGCATGAGTATGAAGAGTCTTTCGCAGTATCATCAAGTCATCGCTATCACACATCTTCCGCAGATCGCAGGGTTGGCGGACACGCATTTCGTCGTTGAGAAAATCGAGAAAGAGAAGCGCACGTTGACGCGCCTCCGGAAGCTTGATGAAGAAGAACGGGTCGAAGAAGTGGCGAAGCTGATGAGCGGTGCGGAGATCACCGATGCCGGTTTGGAAGGAGCACGGGAGTTGATGGGGTTGACAAGTCAAAATGAAAAAGTAAAAATGAAAAAAGCCTGAAGGGACGGAATAAGAAAACCGCTCAAGATGCCACTTCAAGTCTACAATACACTGACGCGCCGGAAAGAAGAATTCAAACCTCTTCATGAGGGTCGGGTGGGTATGTATGTCTGCGGTCCCACCGTCTACAGTCACTCGCACATCGGTCACGGCAAAAGTTACGTTTCGTTCGATATCATCGTCCGTTATCTTCGCTATCTCGGCTACAAAGTTCTCTACGTGCAGAACATTACCGATGTCGGTCACTTGTTGGATGATGGTGAGGATCGGATGATCAGGCAGTCGAAGATCGACAAAGTTCACCCCATGCAAATTGCCGAAACGATCACGCGGAGCTACTTCGAGGATATGGACGCCCTCGGGGTTGTTCGACCCGACATCTCGCCGAGGGCATCGGGTCATATCATCGAGCAGATCGAGTTGGTCAAGGAGCTGCTACGAAAAGGGTATGCATATGAGGTCGATGGATCGGTCTACTTCGATGTCAAGAAATTCAGCGGCTATGGTAAGCTCTCGGGTCGGTCGCTCGATGAGATGCTCGAGGGGACACGCGTGGAGGCGCGCTCGGAAAAACGCAACCCGCAGGACTTTGCCCTCTGGAAGAAAGCCGACCCGGAACACATCATGCGGTGGCCAAGTCCGTGGGGCGAAGGCTTTCCGGGATGGCATATCGAATGTTCCGCGATGTCGATGAAGTATTTGGGGGAGGAATTTGACATCCACGGCGGAGGGATCGACAATCAATTTCCGCATCACGAATGTGAGATCGCGCAAAGCGAGTGTGCAACAGGACACTCCTTTGCCCGGTACTGGATCCATAACAATCTCGTTACCGTCAACGGCCAGAAGATGTCGAAATCGCTGGGCAATTTCGTGACGCTCAAGGACGCATTTAAAAAATTTGATCCGCTCGTCGTCCGCTTCTTCATCTTGCAGAGTCATTACCGGTCTACGCTCGATTTCAGCGAGGAAGCATTGCACGGGGCGAAGGCGGGATTGGAGCGGCTGATGAACACGGTCCGGAACCTTCAGCTTCAAATCATCCAAGCGGACATGAGAGGTTACACCGGAAAGGCGGCAATCGATCTGCTCCGTTATAAGACGGAATTTCTTGCCGCGATGGATGACGATTTCAACTCGCCTCAAGCCATTGCGGTTCTTTTCGAGCTTTCACGCGAAGTGAATGCACTTCTGAATCAGGACGACTCATATAGCGCAGAATCGCTGCGGGCGATCGAGGCACTGTATCGGGAGTTGGGAGGAGAAATCCTGGGTGTCGTTGCCGACACCCCCCGCACTGCAGTCGAGTCGAACGGCAAGCTCGAAGCCGATCTCATCCGGTTGCTCATCGACCTACGCCTTCTCGCCCGTTCAGAAAAGAACTGGAGTTTAGCTGATCGCATTCGCGACGAACTGAAGAAGCTCGGCATCGTACTCGAAGACAAGAAAGACGGTACAACCTGGAAACGGGCATGAGGTCCATCCCGTCTCCCTGGGGGTACGGAGGAGCTAATGCGTCTCGCTCTTCGAAACTCATTGATATTGTCGCTTCTCTTCTGCGCCTTCGACGTGGAGGGGCAGGAGACGGGACGCGTTGTGGGAAGGGTGATTGCAAAATCAACTGGCCAACCTCTCGCCAACGTAAACGTCATCGTGCGTGAGACACCATGGGGTGCCGTAACGGATAGTGCCGGATACTTCGAGATTCGCGGCCTGCCTTCAGACACCTACGCCATCGAGTTTCGGTATGTCGGTTACAAAACCAAATTCCGGGCCGTGCAAATAGGCGAAGGAGAAGAGTTGCAGCTCGACGTCGTACTCGAAGAGGAACCGGTCCCCTTGCCCGAAGTGGTGGTGACGGATACGGCGCAGCCCGAGCTCAAGCACCTTTCATCTCGTAGCGTCCTGATCACGCGGGCGATGATCGAGCGTGAGAAGCTTTCTCACGCGACGGAAGTGTTGAGGAGATTTGTTCCTGCACTCGAAATGGCAGCCCAACGAATTCACACGGAAACAAGATCGGCAAGAGGGCGCGGAATCCAGATGGTTCCTATCATATTGGAAATCGACGGCCTCCGTATCCGCGTCGAGCAGACGGAGATGATGGACAACTTTACGTGGCTCGACAAGTTTATCACGCTCGAAGAGATCGAATCGATGGTTGTGCACCGCGGCCAGAACGCCTGGATGCGTGTGGGCAGACGCGGGGAAAAGGTCGATTGGCTCATTGAAATCACTCGCAAACGGCCAAAAGGTTATTGACGGAAGGAGGTGGTTGTGAAAAGATTCTGGGTTATATGCGCCGTCATTGGTTGTTTCGGTCTTCCAACATCGTTGTGGGGGCAGAGCAATACAGGAGAAGGGGCAACGGCGGAACCAACCATGCTCATCGATCGACCGACCGCCGGTATGTTAGGGCGGGGGAGCTATCTCGTCAGCGGCATCTTCTTTCAAGAGGGGGGATTGTTATTCGGCGTATCGGTCGGTTTACTGGACCGATTTAGTTTCGGCATTTCATACGGGGGAACAGACATCATCGGGCCAAACGATCCGAAGATGAACCCCCTCCCCGGCGTCAACGTCAAACTTCGGCTGTTTGAAGAAACCTCCGCTGTTCCTGCCATCGCCATCGGATTCGATTCGCAAGGCAAGGGACCTTATGACAAAGAAATTGATCGCTACCAGATCAAGTCCCCCGGCTTCTATGCCGTCGCCAGCCAAAACTACGCCGTGATGGGAAACCTCAGCGTCCACGGAGGGATCAACTATTCAACAGAACGTAACGATGGCGATCGGGACCTGAATGCGTTTTTTGGAGCGGAGAAGTCGCTGGGCTCCAATTTATCCCTCCTCGCAGAGTACGACCTCGCAATCAACGACAACAACAACGAGGCGTTAGGAAGGGGACGAGGTTACCTCAACCTCGGTTTGCGGTGGTCTTGGGGGAAAGGACTCGTCGTCGGATTCGATCTGAAGAACATCATAAAAAATCAAAGCAATATCTCCGTCGGTAACCGTACAGTGCAGATCGAATATGTCGGTTCCTTCTGAATCTCGACTTGGTTAAGACCTCAACTTTCGCACACCATCCTCGTTAAGGCGGCGGGACCAAACTCCACCTCTTTGGGCCTTTTCTTGCTTTTCGGAACCGATTGAACTCATCCTTCCCCCTCTTTGTTGCAAGAGGTGTACACCGTGGGCAGTAATCTGAACAAAAAGGGCATCAAAAAGCCCAGTAAGCTGTTCAAAATCAATGATTTCTGGGCATTTCAGAAGGCTTTTCGCGGCGAGATGTGGCACCGTTCTTGTGCTTCGATTCATCTGAAAAAGTGAGGGTACCCCTATGAAGACCACCAAATTTATGTTGCTTTCCATTGCTCTGGGATTGTTCTCACTTCTCATCCAGGGCTGCTACACCCAACTGGCGACATCGGAGGATGAGGGGGAATCGTCTTACTCCACAAGATATGACGAGCCCCGCGCCGATGAGCCCGATTCTACTTATGACGATTCCTACAGCTATCGATATCCGCCCTACCGTTCTTGGATCGGTTTCGACTATTACTATCCGAGTTGGAGACTGGGATGGATGTACGATCCGTGGTACTACGATTATTACTATGATCCGTGGTTCTATCCCTATCGTTGGTACTACCGGGGGTATTACGGTTACTACTATTCACCCTACTACGGATATTGGAATCCCTACTACTACTACGGAGGTTATCCCATTGTTGTGTATTCTGATGGCAGAGTGAGTCGGACGCGTGAGTCGGGATATCGAAGGACGGGAGCCGGGAGAACTGGGGCATATGACAGGGGACAGAAGGATGCGAAGGGCCATTCCACTATCACCATTCCTTCGGGGAGCAGGAGCGCGGGGAGTCGGGACGCGGGATATGGGGGACCGGCTCCTTCGAGTAGGAAAGCGGAGGTGGAAGCGGGTCGTGGTGCAACGCGCGGTTCTTCCGACAACGGGCGGCGCGGTCAGGGAAGTTCAGTAGACCGTTCAGGCTCGACGGGTCGCTCAAGTGCTCCGGCTGTGAGATCGGCACCATCTTCTGGTGGATCGTCGCGGAGCGGATCAAACAGCGGCGGTTCGAGATCGAGTGGCGGTTCTCGCGGTCGACATGACCTCCGCTCAATGCCACGCGAATCGTATCGGGTTGAGCCTGTTCCGGTGCCCGAGTATACACCCTCTTGGCGCAGCTCAGCTCCGGCACGTTCATCCTCTCCATCGTATGAAGCTCCGCGCTATGAATCGCGGTCGCATCAACCGACATACAACGCCCCTTCGTACTCCTCACCACCGACACCATCGTCCGGTTCAGGTGGGGGAGGTGCAGCTGGTGCATCATCCAGCAGCGGTGGAAGCAGGAGCAGCGGTGCAAGTCGCAGCGGCGGCAACTAAGGAGTTCGGAAGAGAAAGGTGCTTATGAGACAGATCGGATTAGTATTCAGCCTTGTGTGTGTGCTTGTTGGAACGTCGAAGGCGCAGTTTTTAGAAGACGCTCTCCGATTCTCACAGTTCAATCTCCCCGTCGGTGCGCGAGCACTGAGCATGGGAAATGTGAACGTCGGATTGGCGGATGACTACGGTGCACTCTTCACCAATCCCGCCGGCCTTGCCGCAATCAGGAGTTTTGAATTCTCAGCCGGACTCTCCAATTGGTCGTACAACAACGACGTTGTTTTTTTTGGCAGAAACACGGAATCCGTAAATCGCGCGACGAATCTCAACAACCTGGGCTTGGTGTATCCGATTGCAACTCGCCGTGGAAGTCTGACGTTCGCGTTCGGCTATGGTCGCGTTGCAAACTTCACCAGCAGCGCGATGTTCGATGGATTCAATCCCTTTAGTTCCATCGTCGAAGCCCTCACCCCCAATGTCAATTTGTATTCGATGTCGGCAGCCGATCGGCGCGATCTACTCGAAAACAACATCCCCTTCCAAATTTTCCTCGCCGATACCGTCAACGGACGGCTCTATCCCAACGTGACCGATAGCGTGCAGCAGACCGGCAACGTGCGGGAAGGAGGTGGTTTGAATAACTGGTCGCTGGGTGGTGCTATCGATATCGCGAAGGACCTCTCGCTGGGAGTGGCGGTGAATATTCTTTCGGGAACGTATACGTACGACCGGCTCTTTACCGAATCAGATGTGCGGAACGTCTATCGCTATGCCGCGCCGTTCGATTTTGATTCTTTTCGGTTCGAAAGTACGATCAAAAGTGACTTGAGCGGCTATAATCTTTTAGTGGGATTGATGTACCGAAAGCAAGGCCGTTACAAAATTGGTGCAACGATTCGCACGCCGACGGTGTATGAAATCTCCGAAACGTTCTCCGACTACGGTGCAAGCCGGTTCGATAACGGCGATCGCTATGAGCTGCGCGTGCCGGGTTCGACCGAGTATTCCATCCGAACCCCGTTGGTGTTGAGCGGCGGTGTCTCGTTCCATGTAGGCGACTGGCTTCTCCTTGGCGGGGATGTCGAGTACACCGACTGGACACAGTTAGAGTTCACCGACAACAATCCCGATTTGCAGGAGGAGAACCGACTGATTCGCACCACTCTTCAGGCGACCACGAACTATCGAGGTGGTGTGGAGCTTACGCTGTGGGAGTATGATCTGAAGCTACGGGGGGGCGTTGTTTGGAATCCTTCTCCGTACAAGGACGATCCGTCGGACTTCGACCAGCTCTATTACACATTCGGGTTGGCTTTTCTGTTAGATCAAAACGTGAGTGTGAACGCAGGTTATGCGATCGGGAAGTGGAACACGTTTCGCGACAACTATTCCATCGCCGGTTTGCCGCGCGCTTCACGGACAAACGAATCGATCAACCACAATTTGTTTAATGTGACGCTTGCGTTCAGGTTTTGAAAAATCCTTGAACTAGCCTCCTTCTTTGCCTACATTGCCTCCCGTCTCACGCACCGAGACGGGATTTTTATTTCCAACCTCTTGAACAGCTAGATGCATTCACGATTGAAGATTATCTTTGGACTCCTCGGAACGTTCATCGTTCTCGTTGCCGCTCTTTTCGGATTTCTCTATTACAACATCACAAAGTCGTTTCCACAAACTTCCGGTACGATCGAGCTAGAAGGGCTCCGCGGTGATGTGAAGATCTACCGCGACGAGTACGGCATCCCTCACCTCTTTGCCCACGAGGACCACGACGCATACTTTGCCGTTGGATTTCTGCATGGGCAAGATCGGCTCTGGCAATTGGAATTGATGCGTCGGGCCGGAGAAGGGAGGCTTTCCGAAGTGTTGGGCGCTCCGACGTTGGAGATCGACAAGATGTTCCGAACCATCGGCATCCGGCGGTTGGCACAACGGCTGACTGTATCCCTGGACGATACTACGCGCACTGCACTGCAGGCGTACGCTGACGGTGTGAACACGTTCATCCGCCATTCCAAAGGAAAGTATCCGCTTGAGTTTGACCTGTTGGGTATCGAACCGGAGCCGTGGCGAATCGAGCACTCGGTTCTCATCAGCAGACTCATGGCGTGGGAGTTGAATTACTCGCGGTGGGTCGACATCACGCTGAGCATTTTGGTGGAACGATTTGGTCCGGATCGGGCTCGTGAGCTTTTCCCGGAATGGCCCGAAGGAGCACCCCTGATTGTCCCCGAAGCCCTTCGTGGAAAACGGATCGCCTCGCTGCTAGAAACGGTTCTCGACGCCGAGCAACTGTATCGATCCTTCATCGGCAGCGGGGGATTCGGCGGCGGCAGCAATGCATGGGCGGTCAGCGGAGCGAAATCTGTGAGCGGTAAGCCGTTGCTGGCGAACGATCCTCATTTGATGCTTGGTATCCCCGCGCGTTGGTATGAAATGCACGTCGTTACGCCGCAGTTCGACGTTGCGGGGGCGGCGATCGTCGGAACGCCGTTCATTGTTATCGGTCGCAACCGCTTCATCGCCTGGGGCGTGACGAACGCAATGATGGACGATCACGATTTCTACATCGAAGAGGTCGATTCCCTTCCTTACCCCTCGAAGTATCGATACAAGGAGGCTTGGCGTGCAGTTCAACAATCAGTCGACACGATCCTCGTGAAAGACGGACCTCCTGTCCTTTTGACCGTGTATCATACGCATCGCGGCCCCATCATCAATCGGTTTGAAAAATCGGCACGGTTTTCCCCTCATCTCTTTTCCATGAGATGGGTGGGACACGAACTTTCTCAGGAATTGCGTGCCTTCTATCTCCTCAACCGCGCGAGGAATTGGCAAGAGTTCAACTCGGCGCTCAAGGACTTTGCCGTACCGGCACAGAACTTTCTCTATGCTGATATGGAGGGGAACATTGGTTATCTGACGGGAGGAAGAATTCCCGTCAGAACAACAAAAGCGCCGACGCTTCCTTTCCCCGGATGGACCGATGAGCATGAATGGAATGGATTTGTCCCGTATGATGATATGCCGCGACTCTACAATCCTCCTGAAGGATTCGTCGCCACTGCCAACAACAAGATTGTCTCCGATGCGTTTCCGCATTACCTCTCCAATCTCTGGGAACCGCACTGGCGCATCAGTCGGATCGTCGAACAGCTTCGTGCTCAGCAGAAATTCACCGTCCGCGATTTTGAATTGATGCAAAACGACGCGGTCTCTCTCCATGCCCGTGAGCTTGTTCCTATCATCCTTAACGCTCATAAAGGTGTGGAAGTGAAGGATGCCGATGTTCAGAAATCGCTGAGATATTTTCGGAATTGGGATTTCAGCATGGGTCGAGAAAATGTCGCTACCACCCTGTTCCAATCATTCTTCATCCACATGATGAAGAACACGCTCGAGGATGAGTTGGGAAAGGATTTGCTAAATGTGTATGACACGCTTCCTTCCATCCCTCTGACGGTGATGACGAATATGATGCATCGCGGTGCCTCGGTTTGGTTTGACGACATCCGAACGCCGCAGGTGGAAACAATGGATGAGATTGTCCGGAAAAGTCTGGCCGACGGCATTGACGAACTACGTGCAAAGTTGGGAGGTGAGTTGAAGGAATGGCAGTGGGGGAGAGTGCACGAAGTGGAGTTCAAACATCCGCTCGGTGCGCATCCTCTGCTCCGACGATTTCTGAACCTCGGCCCGCATCCGACCGATGGTGCGCACTCGACGATCAACAACGGCAATTTTTCGTTCCGGCGCCCCTTCTTTCAAGACATCGGTCCATCGACGCGGCAGATCTTTGATCTGGCCGATATCGATAACGGCCGAGCCGTGACGCCGCCCGGACAGTCGGGACAAGCTTTTTACAAACAGTACGACGACCAACTCGAGCTCTGGCGTACGGGTCGATATCGCACCAGCGTCATGTCGCCAGAGCGCATCGAGCAGGCAGGTTGGGAACTGTTGACGTTGCGCCCCCTTCGACCATGAACTTCTCCGACAAGTTGCTGGATCGACTGAAAAGAGCGGATTCAATCTGTGTCCTCACCGGAGCGGGCATTTCCGCGGAAAGCGGCGTCCCCACGTTTCGCGGCGACGATGGATTGTGGAAGAAATTCAAACCCGAAGAGCTCGCAAGCTTCGATGCCTTTCTCCGGAATCCCGATCTGGTATGGGAATGGTACGCTTACCGGAAGAAGGTGATACAGGAGGTTGCTCCGAATCCGGCACACGTTGCGCTTGTGGAGCTCGAGAGGCTGGTGAAAGATTTCACGCTCGTTACGCAGAACGTCGATCATCTGCATGCACGGGCCGGCAGCAAGCATCTGCTGGAGCTGCACGGAAATATCGAACGAAGCTACTGCATCTCCTGCCGCAAGAAGTTCGCCGATGTGACGCCTCCCGACAATCGAACCGCCCCCCGCTGCAATGTGTGTGGTGGGTTGATCCGTCCGGATGTAGTGTGGTTTGGCGAGTTGCTTCCCCAAGAGGTATTTGCCGAAGCCGAGAAAGCGGCGGCGCGCTGCGATCTCTTTCTGTGCATTGGAACTTCCGGTGTGGTCTACCCCGCCGCCTTGCTTCCCTACACGGCATTGAACCATGGCGCTTATCTGGTTGAAATTAATGCGGAGTATACCGACCTTTCGTCGCGCGCACACGAATCACTTCTCGGAAAAGCCGGTAGCATCGTTCCGGCCATCGTCCAAGCCCTCCATACACTCAGGAATCCTACCCCATGAATCGACCTGCATCGTCCGGAAACACGAAAATTATCTGCACTATCGGTCCCGCATCACAGAGCATGGACGTATTGCTGAAGTTGGTTGAGGCCGGGATGGATGTGGCACGTCTCAATTTCTCGCACGGTACGCACGAGCAACATCTCAAAGTCATCGAAAACGTGAAGGAAACCAGTCGACGAAGCGGCGAGCACATCACGTTGTTGCAGGATCTCAGCGGACCGAAGATCCGTACGGGCGAACTTGTCTCCAAACCCGTGGAGATCAAAACGGGCACCACCTTTGTCTTCACAATCGACGATGTAAAGGGAAACGCCCAGCGTGTCTCGACCACCTACAAACTCTTGGTGCAGGACGTGAAAATGGGAGACACCATTCTCGTTGATGATGGCAAGATGAAGTTCACGGTGATCGACAAGACGGAACGCGATGTTGTCTGCACAGTGGTCAATGGGGGATTATTATCGGACCACAAAGGAATGAATTTACCGGGGGTGAAGGTCAGCGTGCCATCGTTCACGGAAAAGGACGTAGAGGATCTGAAATTTGGTCTTCACAACGACATTGATTACGTCGCGCTTTCGTTTGTTCGCAAGGCAGAGGACGTTCATCAACTCCGGGAGATCGTTATTCAGGAAGCGCCGAAAGGAAAGCGCGTGCCGATTGTAGCAAAGATTGAAAAGGGGGAAGCGGTAGAGGATATCGATGCTATCCTTCGAGCTTCTGATGTGATCATGGTCGCGCGGGGCGATTTAGGAGTCGAGTTACAACCGGAGGAGGTGCCGGTGATTCAAAAGATGATCGTGCGGAAATGCAACGACGCGGGCGTGCCGGTGATTATCGCCACACAGATGCTCGAATCGATGATCGAGAATCCCCGACCAACCCGCGCCGAAGCGAACGATGTTGCCAATGCGGTGATGGACGGAGCCGATGCGGTGATGTTGAGCGCCGAGACCTCAGTCGGTCGCTATCCCATAGAGGCCGTGAGCACGATGAATCGGATCATCCGCAAGGCAGAGGAGAACGTGCGTGATCGGCTCGACATCGAGCACGTTGCCGTCAATATGGAGCAGCGCATCTCGGATGCGATGGGTCGGGCCGCGTGCGTGATCGCGAAACAGCTCACTGCCAAGGCCATTGTGCCGATCACATTCTCGGGTTTCAGCGCAATGAACATCGCGAAATACCGTCCCACCTCTCGCATCGTTGCCATCACCGGCCGGGAAAAAATCCTCCGGCGTCTGAATCTGATCTGGGGAGTACGTGGGATCGTCATACCCGATTTCGTCGGGAGTACGGACGATGCGTTTCGAAAGATCAATGAAGAGTTGAAGCGTTACGGCTACGTTCAGTCGGGCGACTACGTCGTCTACACGTTGGGCATTCCGCTTCTCTCAAAAGGCTCAACAAACTCTGTGAAGGTAGAGAAGGTGGAGTGAGGTCCCCCCACAAAGAGAATCTTCATCTCGCCGTCTCTCTGTGAAACAGACAGCCTGGAGAGAGGCGATCAATCTCACACGCTCCCATTCAGTTTTTCTTCGCTCCTGCCTCAATCCAATCATAGATCACCTTCACCTCTTGCTCTGTCAGTTTCCGACGGTTGCGCGCCATCTGTTTTCCGAAGGGAGGATTCGGCAACAGCTTGAGGTAAAGATTGCTCTCTTTGGGCTTTCCGGGAATAACCGTGTTGCCGTGGTTGCCCCCCTTCATTAACGTTTCATAGTTATCCAGCGCTAGGCCACTCGGATTCTCATTTTCGGCAAGGTGGCAAGGGAGGCAATTCGACTTAATTAACGGAAAGACCTCTGTCGAGAAGCTCGGACCTTTCTTGGCTTGTCCCATCAGCGCACTTGTTCCCATCACGACCATCAAAATACATGTTTGGCATACCGGTCCAACGATGTTCATAGTCGTTCTTCTCCTTATCTACAGATAAAGATGGAAGAGGACGTGAACATCGGTTGTCTTGCGGTTCAAGACGTCGTCTTTCGTGAAACGAAGGAGCGGCCTGATTTCCACACCGTTGATGGGGAAGAACTCAAGACCTCCCGAGTAGCGTGTCACACTTCCCCCCTTCACATCCGTATTCGGATCGAAGAAATCGTACATCAACTTCAAATCAACACCGGGAGTGATCATCAGGCTTGCTTCCACCATCGTTGCGAACTGCTTCAGTTGTCTGTTCTGCGTGTTGCGTGCGAGACGATCGCCGCTGACTCCCATCAGCGCGCTGTTGCCTTGCATTCTTTCTACATCTCCCACAACGGTGAAACGCTCAAACAATGTGAGCGCTCCGTAGGCTCCTTGGATGTTGTATCGTTCCGCAGCGGAGACATCGTTGTACGTCGAAACGCCGAGCATCACGTTGGCGGGACCTACTGCAAGGCGCGCTTCAGCACGCCCGAGAACCGCCTTTGCGACATCTCGATCTCGATCTCCCACCACGCCGTTCGTCAACCCACCGAGCAGCGTGAAGCCGCCGGGGTTCAATCCGACCTCAATTCCGGTTTGCTGACCGGAATTGTTCCGGAACGGCGTCGCTTCTCTGACGTAGGAGGTATGATCATCCAGTCGTAATCCGTACGGCGGTGTGAATCTGCCTGCTTTCAGATAGCCGCTAAAAGGCAGCACCCGGGCAATCCCGAAAATCTCATATCGGTTGAACGGTCCGAAGGCAGGATTAGCGAAAACGGCTATGCGTTTGGAGATGGCGAGGTTGAGATACACATCCGCCTGCATCGGAAAGAAGGAACTGCGGGATTCGTCCGGATTATCCTTTGACTGATAGAAGGCGAGGAAGCGAAAATCGACCCCGTAGGAGATGAATTCGTTGATCTTGGTCGTGAAATCATCCAGTCCGAACTCTTCCTGAAGCGAAGCGAGGGTGATCTCCTCCCGACCGTAAGTTACCCCGAAGGTGTTGCGCATGCCTCCGCCGCTTGGGTTCACGTGGCAGCTTTGACACGAGAAGTTTGTGCGGCTTGCAAAGCGGGGGAGCGCCCTCGTCGCTTCCCACACGACAAGCGAAAGCAGAATCAACGGCAACAAGCGTTTCGTCATAATGCCCCCTTGATGATGAGATTCGTGCTGTCCTTCGGGCTCAACGAGCGCCAAGTTAGACAAAAAGGGGGTGAATATCAACTTTGGGAAGTAGATCACGAACGCCGTTCAGATCACCTTCTGCCTCCAACATCAATCGAAGCGACAACGCAGATTTCCCCTTGACTCTCCGACTATCTCCTTCTACATTTTCCCGCCGAATCCCTAATAAGATCTCCCCCTTCTTGAACGTGCTGCGGCCATTGTGACGTACCTTACTCATCTCGAATGCAGTGTCTGCGGGGATCGACATTCTCCCCACGAGCTCCAAACCGTCTGCCGCTTATGCGGCAAATCGCTGCTCGCTCGTTATGATCTCACAACAGCCTCGCGTCTCCTCACCAGAGAATCATTTCGGGGGGGCCCACCGACGATGTGGAAGTACGCTCCTCTTCTGCCGGTTGAGCGAGAGGAGAACGTCGTCTCACTCGGCGAGCGCATGACTCCGCTCGTTGAACTTCCAGTTCTTGCGCGAGAGATCGGACTTCCGCTGCTCCGCATGAAGGAGGAGGGCCAGCTCCCCACCGGTTCGTTCAAAGCGCGTGGGCTGGCAATGGCTGTTTCAAAAGCCAAAGAACTTGGTGTCAAGAAAATCTGTCTTCCATCCGCGGGGAATGCCGCCGGCGCTGCGTCGGCGTACGCAGCCCGTGCCGGTCTCGAAGCTTACGTTTTTCTTCCGGAGGACACGCCGGAGATTAACGTGAAGGAATCGATCGTGTGTGGTGCGAGAGTGGAATTGGTGAAAGGGAACATCAGCGACGCCGGCAAGCGGATGAATGAATTCCGAGCGTCGAACAACGATTGGTTCGATGTCTCCACGCTCAAGGAGCCGTACCGTCTTGAAGGAAAAAAGACGATGGGATATGAACTTGCGGAGCAGTACGACTTCGAGTTGCCGGACGTGATTGTGTATCCCACCGGCGGCGGAACAGGGTTGATTGGGATGTGGAAAGCGTTCGATGAGATGGAGCAGCTCAGATGGATTGGGTCAAAACGTCCAAAGATGATCTCCGTGCAAACCTCCGGCTGCGCGCCGATTGTGAAGGCATTCAACGAGAAGAAAAAGGAATCCGAGTTCTGGCAGAACGCACAGACGATTGCCTCGGGTTTACGCGTGCCGAAGGCATTCGCCGACCATCTGATTCTCAAAACCATTTACGAGAGCAACGGTTATGCGATGGCTGTCAGCGACGAGGAGATTGTGGCAGCCGTGCGCGAAATTGCCTCAAAAGAGGGACTCTTCATCTGCCCCGAAGGCGCTGCGACGTTGATTGCTTTGAAGAAGTTACTGCAAGAGAGAAAGATCGGTCAGGATGAAACGGTTCTCCTTTTGAACACCGGTGCGGGAATCAAATACCCGGAAGTGGTACAAGATTGATTCAACAGTCTGGGGGCCACTACGGGCGCGCGTGCGCATATGCGCTGCGCGGTGAGGGAAGCGTTGCCAAAGTATCGCCGACCTGTCGAAGATTTATTCGCTCAGGGTTATTTTGCGTTCCTCGAAGGACGTGAAGGACTTTGTCCAGTTCTTGTTGGAGAAACGATCCAAGAAGCGGGGGGTAAAACTTCGTCAGGATTCGGCAGGAGCACTTCGAGATTTTCGCGCGCGCTACACATCACTGGAACTTCAGAAAAAACCTCTCGAATGGCGCGGAGACTAATCCATAGACCTTGTGGACACTAATGTTTGAGGAGTAAAATTATCTCAGAATTATAAGTCGAGGACTCAAAATGATTAAGCTCTCCGCTCTTCTTCTGTTGCTGCTTTCTTCACTCTTCGCCCAGCAACCGCCTCCGAAGAATCCTACCGTCGAAGAAATCGTTAAAGAAGTCTCGGCGGATAACCTTCAGGCCATCGTCGAGAAGCTCGCAAGCTTCGGGACGCGTCACACGCTTTCCGATACGGTCAGCACCACGCGCGGAATCGGTGCAGCGAGGCGATGGATTAAGTCGGAATTCGAACGGTATGCGGAGTCGAGTGAAGGGCGGATGAGCGTTGCCTTTCACGAAACGGTCGTGCAGCCGTCGGGGCGCATTCCGGCCCCAACGAAGGTAGTCAACGTTGTGGCAACTCTCACCCCTGAACCGACGCATCACCGCATGCCCAGGCGCGTCCTGGTGGTTGGCGGACATTACGATTCGCGCGCAAGCGATCCGATGGACGCGGTGAGCGACGCTCCCGGAGCCAACGACGATGGAAGTGGAACGGCTCTGGTCATGGAACTTGCCCGCATTCTCAGCAAACGGAAGTTGGAAGCCACCGTCGTATGTATTGCCTTCGCGGGGGAAGAACAGGGGTTGCTCGGTGCCGCAGCGTGGGCGGAGATGGCGAAGCAGAACGGATGGAACGTGGAGGCGATGTTCAACAACGATATGGTGGGGAACAGCCGCAGCGGAACAGGGAAGAGAGAGCCATCGTACGTTCGTCTCTTCTCCGAAGCGTTCAGTCCGGTTGACACCGGCATTGTCTTTCGCCAAAGAATCTCGCTGGGCTACGAAAACGACGGCGGTTCACGCTCACTGGCGCGGTATATCAAGGAAGTTGCTGAACGGTACCATCCCTGGTTCGGGGTGAAGTTGATCTATCGGCTCGATCGTTTCTTGCGCGGGGGCGATCATCGGCCGTTCCATGAGCGGGGGTTCCGAGCCGTCCGATTCTGTGATGCGCTGGAGAACTACGATTGGCAGCATCAAAATGTGCGCACCGAAGGGGGGCGCGAGTTTGGAGACCTGCCGAAGTTTATGGACTTCGAGTATCTGACGAACGTGACAAAGATGAACGCAGCCGCGCTCGCGACCCTTGCCCTCGCTCCTGCACCTCCGGCGCGTGTGGATCTCATGACCGCACAATTGGGCTATGAAACCGTGTTAAGATGGACAAAGAATCAGGAGCAGGATGTGGCTGGATACTTCGTACGATATCGTGAAACAAGCTCGCCGACGTGGGAAGGAGCTCTCTTCACCTCCGATACAACCATTACGTTGACGCAATCAAAGGACGATTACCTGTTCGGTGTGCAAGCGGTGGATCGCGAAGGGAATATCGGCTTGGTGACGCTGCCTCGACCTGCGACTCGATAAGGGCAGTAGGTTCTTACCATTCAATTCAAAGTCGAGACGGCACGATGTGACAGATGCTTATCGACGACCGGTCGAGCACAATCGAAAGTTCTTTTTAAGAGTGGGAGTATCGCCCTCGTTGAAAATCCATCACTTCGGCCACGATTCGAAGTCCAATTTGATTGCGGAGGTAGGAGAGATACTTGACAAGGACGAGAGAAGTGGCATAGGCATCCCCGGATGCGCGGTGGCGTTCGGGGATTTTTATTTGGAGGAATTGTGCGACTGGTCCGAGCGACTTGCTCGGTAAGTGAGGAAGAATTTTATGGGAAAGCCGCACGGTGCAGAGGCGGGGATTTTTGAGCTCAATTCCCCTCTCACGCATTGCCGTCTGCCGGACGAATCCCCAATCGAATTCCGAATTGTGTGCGACAAAGACCGCGCCTTCGAGGAACTCCGCGACAAACGGAATCACCTCCCGTGCCGTCGGTGCATCGTGCACCATCACGTTATCGATGCCGGTCATCGACGTGATGTAGGCTGGAATGGTGCGCAGGGGATTGACGAGCGTGGAAAACTCATCGACCAGTGTTCCGTTCTGAACCTTCATCATCGCGATCTCGGTGATCCGGTCGTCCACCGGACTCATTCCCGTTGTCTCGACATCGACGACGACGAAGTGAGCCTCCTCGATCGGCAGGTCTCGAATCACGAGGCTGCGCGCTGCTGCAGGTCTCGTTTGCCTTGCAGAAACTCTTCGCATATCGTCACGTCTTCCTCGCTTCCAATGAAGAGAGGCGTATGTTGATGCAGTTTCGTTGGTTGGATGTCGAGAATGCGGCGCTCCCCGTTGCTTGCCTTTCCTCCCGCCTGTTCAACGATGAATGCCATCGGATTCCCCTCATACATCAACCGGAGCTTGCCATCGGGGTTACGCGAATCTCCGGGATACATGAAAATCCCTCCGTACAGTAAGGTCCGATGAATGTCGCCCACGAGCGAGCCGATGTAACGTGCAGAATAGGGACGGCTCGTAGCTTTATCTTCTTCCTGAAGATACTTCACGTATTTCTTCACCGGATCGAACCACCAGCGGTAGTTGCCTTCGTTCACACTATAGATCTTTCCCCGGCGCGGGATGCGGATGTTTTCGTGTGAGAGAAGAAACTCGCCGATGCTCGGGTCGAGCGTAAAGCCGTGCACCCCGTCTCCCGTGGTGTAGACGAGCATGGTGGAGGAACCGTAGATAACATACCCGGCAGCGATTTGTTTATAACCGGGCTGGAGACAATCCTGCATCGAACCTCGCCCGTGCGGCGTCACGCGCCGGTAGATCGAGAAGATGGAGCCGATGGTCACGTTGGCATCGATGTTGGATGAACCGTCGAGCGGATCGTAGAGCAGCACGTACTTGCCGGTCGGATAATTTTCCGGAATGTGCAACACGTCCTCGTTCTCTTCCGACGCCATGACGCACAGGTGTCCACCATGGTCCATTGCCCGATAGATCGTTTCATCTGCAAAGACGTCAAGCTTCTTCACCTGTTCGCCATGAACGTTCTGACTGCCGGTCAGTCCGAGGATATCGACAAGTCCCGCCTTGCTCACTTCACGCCAGATCACCTTGAAGGCGAGTGTCAGATCGCGCAAGAGGCCCGAGAAATCGCCCGTCGCTCCCGGGTGTGCACGCTCCCCCTCTATGATGTGACGTTCGATTGTAACGATCTTGTGGTGGATCATACCTCGTTGATTCATTGGTGAAAGGAAATGAGTTGGCAGAATGTAGGGAGAGGAGGTGTGAGTTGCAAGTCGACGGAATCGCCAGCAATGCCCACGTCAAAGCAAAAAACTGGACGCTCATCCGTCAATATCTTGGCTACGATCGCTTGGAAGATCAACGACAAGTCGTCGTTGTCAATCAAACCCGCATTGACCGGCAGTGATTTCGATAAAAAGAGATCAAATTGCATCGTTGAAGCCCTTGAGGAGTTGCCGTTGGGACTTTCCCGAACCGATCCGGCGAGCGCGAATGCCTCACTCACACCACTCAGAAAAATGTATTCTGCAGACGTGCACATCGTTGTACCCAGTCGCTTTCGATGGCGCCTCAGTTTCCTAAATTCGACAATCGGGAGGTTTCTCCACCGACGTTCGTGATTCACCTTGCAGTTGTAGACATTTCTTCTGAATTTGGCGCCCGAAAAAAATTGACCTGTTGGGAACCTCTTAACTATCCTCTGAGAGTGCGAAAGTGAAGATCGGCATACCGAAAGAAATCGGACCCGGTGAAACACGCGTTGCCATTGTGCCCGAGGTCGCTCCAACTCTTGTGCGCGACAAGCACGAGGTATTCGTGGAAACCACGGCTGGCGAATCAGCTTCCTTTTCCGACCAAGCCTATGAAAAGGCAGGTGCAAAGATCATCACCGATCCGATCCTGCTGTATGAATCTACAGACGTTGTGTTAAAAGTTCAGCCTCCGCAGTTCCATCCTACGCTAAAAAAAGATGAAGCGGAACTGCTGAGGGAGGGTTCCACCTACATCGGATTCCTTGCTCCCATTTCGAATCCGGATGTGGTACGCATTTTCGCCCGTCGGAACATCACCAGTTTTTCGATGGAGTACGTGCCGCGCATTACGCGTGCACAGAGCATGGATGCTCTCAGCTCAATGTCCACCATCACAGGCTACAAAGCCGTGTTGCTCGCTGCGAACAAATTAGATAAAATGTTTCCTCTCTTGATGACCGCGGCGGGAACGATCCCGCCTGCGATCGTCCTCGTGCTCGGAGCGGGGGTAGCCGGGTTGCAGGCTATCGCTACGGCAAAGCGGCTCGGTGCGAAAGTGGAGGCGTTCGATCCGCGCCCGTCCGTCAAAGAGCAGGTCAAGAGTCTCGGTGCTTCGTTCATTGAAATGGAGCTGCCTCAGGATGTGGAAACGGCCGGCGGTTATGCCAAGGAGCAGTCGGAAGAGTTTCTTAAGAGAGAAAGGGAAGCAATCGCGGCTCGTCTCCCGAAAGTGGATGTCGTGATCAGCACGGCGCAAGTGTTCGGCAAGCGCGCGCCGGTGTTGTTGACGCAGGAAATGGTGGAACTGATGCGGCACGGCTCCGTCATCTTCGATCTCGCAGCGGAACAAGGGGGCAACTGTAGCCTCACACAGATGGGAAAGAGCGTGGAGCATCGTGGGGTGCAGATTGTCGGACCCGTGAACCTTCCGGCCGCGTTGCCTGTGGACGCGAGTCGGATGTATGCAAAAAATATCGTAACGCTTTTCCGCCTGTTGTATCCAAAGGCGGATGCGATTCCCGATTTCAACGACGAGATTATCAAAGGAAGTTGCATCACCCGAGAGGGACAAATTGTGAACGAACTCGTACGGGCATCACTGACCGAGAAAGGAGCTTGAGAGATGTCGGAAACTCTCTTCTTCTCCATTACCATCTTCGTGCTGGCCACATTCATCGGTGTTGAGGTGATCAGCAAAGTTCCTCCGCTCCTCCACACCCCGCTGATGTCGGGCTCCAACGCCATTTCCGGCATCACGCTGGTCGGTTCGCTCATTGCCGCGGGGGAGGGACATGGCGGGTTGAGCGTTGTGCTCGGGATGATCGCTGTGATCTTTGCAACGATCAATGTCGTGGGGGGCTTTCTCGTGACCGACCGGATGCTGAAGATGTTCAAGAAAGACAGCTCGAAGAAACCATAACCGCTCTGCTTAGCTTCGGAACGTATGAACCCTCTCTCTGCTTTCGCCTATCTTCTGTCGTCGGTTCTGTTCATTCTGGGATTGAAGATGCTCAGTTCTGCGCGCACAGCCCGCAAGGGAAACGGCCTTGCGGCGCTCGGCATGGTCATTGCCGTGGTCGTCACGTTGACGGATCAGAAGATTATTGACTTCGATTACATTCTTGTAGGGCTCATCGTCGGAACCGCCATCGGTGTGTTGCTGGCTGTTAAAGTGCAGATGACGGCCATGCCTCAGATGGTGGGGGTGCTGAATGGTTTCGGTGGCGGCGCTTCAGCGCTCGTTGCGTTCGCGGAGTATTTGCGACTCTCCGGCGATGTCAGGTTAACGGTCTGGAAAGGGGGCGAGGTCGGTCTGGATGTTCTGATCACCATCGTGTTGAGCATCCTGATCGGCACCATCACCATCGTCGGAAGTATGATCGCAGCGGCGAAACTGCACGGTGTTATGCGGAGCGCTCCGATTCTCTACCCGATGCAAAAACAGTCCAACGCTGCGCTGCTGGCAGTGATTCTCGCGTTAGGTGTGTTTTTTGTGCTCGATCCATCGCTCTGGTACGTACTGATCATTATTGTTCTGCTTGCCGCGGTGTTGGGTGTGACGAGCGTAATCCCGATCGGAGGAGCGGATATGCCGGTGGTGATTTCCTTGATGAACTCCTATTCGGGATTGGCAGGAGCAACGACGGGTTTCATTCTGTCGAACGATGTGCTCATCATCAGCGGTACACTCGTGGGGACTTCAGGCATCATTCTCACCAACATCATGTGCAAAGCCATGAACCGGTCCATCTGGAACGTCCTCTTCGCGGGCGTCGGGGCAGAATACGATCCTACGGTCCAGGCGACAGAGCAACGGACGGTCATCAACTACACCCCGGAGGATGCAGCGTTTATGTTGGGGAATGCCCAGTCGGTCATTATCGTGCCCGGATACGGTCTGGCGGTTGCACAGGCACAACACGTGTTGCAGGAGCTTGCGAGTCTCCTCACCCAAAAAGGGGCAACGGTGCGGTATGCGATCCATCCGGTGGCCGGACGCATGCCGGGTCATATGAACGTCTTGCTCGCAGAAGCCAATGTGCCGTACGACCTGTTGCTGGAGATGGACCAGATCAATGACGACTTTCAGAACACTGATGTGGCGTTGGTCATAGGAGCGAACGACGTCGTGAATCCGGCCGCTCGTTACAAGAAAGAGAGTCCGCTCTACGGTATGCCTATCCTCAATGCGGATCAGGCACGAACGGTGATGGTGTTGAAGAGGAGTCTGAATCCGGGATTCGCTGGAGAGGACAACGAGTTGTTTTACAATAAGAAGACGATGATGATCTTTGGCGACGCGAAGGCAACGCTCACGAAGCTTGTGCAGCTTTTAAAGCAGTAAGTGGAGATGCACGGCAATCAAAAACGCGAAACGCGATCCGAAAGATCGCGTTTCGTATTTCAGTTCGCGCCTTTCTCCGCCTCCGGCTTCGGCAACAGAATCGATGCAGCGATGGAGACGATGAGTACACTCGCCACAACACCGAGCGCGATGCCGATGGGAATCGGATAAATCTCCGCTACCATCATCTTGATGCCGACGAATGTCAGCACGATCGAGAGGCCCAGTTTGAGGTAGTGGAAGAGATTCATAATGCCTGCGAGCGCGAAATAAAGCGCCCGTAACCCAAGAATGGCGAACACGTTCGAGGTATAGACAATAAAGGGATCGGTTGTGATGGCGAAGATTGCCGGAATGGAGTCGACTGCAAAGACAAGGTCCGTCGTCTCGACCACGAGAAGGACAATGAACAGAAGCGTCGCGTAGTTCTTTCCGTCGATCTTAATGAAAAAGCGTTCACCGTGGTAGCCGGGGGTGACGGGCATGATGCGCTTAAACATGCGAACGATGATGTTTCGCTCGGGATGGATTTCCGCCGTCTCCTTCTGAAAGGCCATCTTGATCCCCGTAAAGATGAGAAACGCACCGAAGACGTAGATGATCCAATGAAATGAATGAATCAGAGCCGTGCCGAGTCCGATCAAAATGCCCCGCATGATCAACGCGCCGAGAATCCCCCAGAACAAGACTTTATGTTGATATTTCGCGGGGACGCGGAAATAAGAGAAAATGAGGAGGAAAACGAAGAGGTTATCGACACTGAGCGATTTTTCGATCAAATAGCCGGTGAAGAATTGGAGAGCGGCAATCTTGCCGAGCCAGAAGTAAATGCCGACATTAAAGATGAGAGAAAGCACGATCCAGAACGCGCTCCACAACAGCGCTTCTTTGATCTTGATCTCGTGCGCCTCCCGGTGAAAGACCCGTAGATCCAACACCAGCATGGCGATGACGAAAATGTTGAAGAGAACAAGAAAGAGCGGTTCGGAGGGGAGCAGGTTGTCCATTGGGCTAAAATACGAATTATTTGACGAAATCAAACCCGGAGAAACGCGCTGTTCGTTGGCACTTGGTCACGAACCAAAGATGACAAGCTGGATTTCTTCGGGGAGGAGGTTATTCACGACCCGGATCACATTACCTTTGAGAGCGTTTTCCAATAAACCACGACGCGAAGCCCCCATCATGACACGCTCGACGCCGAAGATAGCAGCATGCTCGGCGATCGTGTATCCCACCTCATTACTCGGAAGAGAGATGATCTGATAGTCGATATCAGCCTCACGACACATTTCCTCGATTTTTGCTTCCTGACCATTGATCTGCATTTCCAACTTTTCCGGCAGCGCTCCCACCGCGACCTCTTTTACGCGTAGAATGACTAAAAAGGCCTTTCGCGCTTTGGCCTCTTCGATGGCAAATTGAACCAACTTCTCCCATCTGTCGCCAACGGCAACGAGATATTTGGTTGCCGGAATCGGCCGGACGCGCCGCCTGCGACGAGGTACGACAAGTGGTTGCTCAACCGCTGAAGCAGGTACTTCCAGACCTCTCTTTGCCATCGTTCGCGCACATAGACCGACCGCCAGCACAATTCCGACAAAGAGGGCGGCCTTGGGTTTCTCCACCGCAATCGAGACTTCAACAAAGAAAAGCACGACTGCCGAAACAAGCATCATCAGCCGCATTGGCTTTGAGAGGCCGACGGAATAATCGGTGGCGGTTGAGCCGATGTTGATCAGTACAGCCCCCACCACACCAATCGCATAGAGCTGAGCGAGTGTCAGGATGTCATTGACGAAAAGAAGAACGATGATCGGCGTCAGTGTCGCGATCAGGAGCGGAAGGATCGGCACGCCATGTTTATTCAAGCGTCGCAGGCTCGCCGGTAGTTCGCGGTCAACAGACATCAGAAACTGCACCGAAATCAATCCGTTAACCGCTGTGTTGGCGGCCGAGATCAAGAGCGCTCCCAGCGCGATGGCTACTACCCATCCAAACCATTGGCCAACGTAATACTCACCGAGAAACCGAACCATGTCCTCCGTGTGTCCGGTAAGTCCCGGCACGGCGTGCATCGCGAGACCAAGGAATACGGTGGCAAGAATAACTTTCGTGAGCACCAACAGAATTGCGCGTTTGGAATCCCTGTCCGGCTCTTTCATCAGGCCGGTCATGTTCGATATCGCCTCGATGCCAGAGATGCTGAGGATGATGCCAACGAAAAATCCCCAATTCTCAAAAAGTCCCCCTTTTGGTTTTTCGAGAAGGGGAGTCGTGAGGGCTGCGGGTGCCGAAAAAAGGATAATGATAAGAAGGGTCAGAAGAGTTGCACTCGAGATCGCGACGGCAACGCTGCCGGAGTGTTTTGGACCGTACCAGTTAAGGAAGCCAAGGCAGAGAATAATGCCGATGGTCCAACCGAGAGGATCCGCCACCCCAAGGTAATGGAAAGCATCGAGGACGGAGAGGGCAACGGTGATAACGTAATCAGCACCGAGAAGTAAGGCTCCGATGACCGCGAGAGTTCGTGAGCGATGATAGACCGAGCTGTAAACCCCACCGCCATTGGGATACAAACGGCAAACGATGATGTAATTCAAGGCGACCAGGGTGGTCAGCCCCAGCATCAGGAGAAGGTGAAAATAGCTACTATAGAAGGCGAGCGCGAAACCGATGCCCAGAACATAGGCGATGCTCGTTCCCCAATCACCATCCAGCAGTGCCGCGCTACGCAACCAACCCAACACACGGGGACGACTCGTCGCGTATTCCACGGTCGCCCCACTACTTGGTGCCATACAGGCAGTTAAAACCTCCCCATTCGTTAGAAAAAAAAGCGAAGCCGAGGTGTGGAAACCCCGGCTCGGTGAACTGTCTACAGGCTCATCAGACATCACAAATGTAGGGGATTTTTGCTTGTGAGAGCTCAAATTCATATTAATTTTCGTTAATTGGTACAAAATTATGGGTGGGAGTGCAACTTTTGAGTATACTTCTGCGTAACAGCTGACCGTAAGTCATTTACTTAAATGGAGTATAAAGATGGGAATTCAGGAAAGAAAAGAAAGAGAGAAGGAGCATCGCCGGGATGAGATTCTCAATGCTGCTCAGAAGGTGTTCTTTGAAAAAGGCCTTCAAGCCTCAACAATGGATGAAATTGCAGAAGCGGCTGAATTGAGTAAGGGGACCCTTTATCTCTATTTCAAAAGCAAGGAAGACCTTTACCTCGCTGTGATGACGAGAGGAATGGAACTGTTGCAGGATCTTTTTGACAAAGCGATCTCTGAGGCTGATTCGCCATTGGATCAGATCAGAAAGATGGGGCAGGCGTATCGCACATTCTTCAACGAACACCGGAACTTCTTCCGCATGTTTAGCTTTTTCCAGCACCCGCAGTTTCACAAACAGGTGAGCGAAGACATGATGGCAATCTGCCACGCGCGCAATCAGGAAATCTGGCAGAAAGTCATCAGCATCATCAAGCGGGGCATCGAGCAAGGATTTCTTCGAGACGACCTTGATCCTGCGGAATGTGCCATCATGCTTTGGTCGAACTCGTACGGTTTGATGGTCCGGATGGATACTCAGCTTGAGTACTTCCGTGAAAACTTCGGAGTCGACCTTGAGAAGCTGATCGACAAATCGAGCGAACTTCTTCTTCAATCGATGATGACGGATGAAGTGAGGGAAAAGATGTCGTTCTCCCGCACACGTAATGACGAACAACACTCGTAAGCTCTCATTTCAACACGAAAAGGAACTGTATGGCGGAAGTGAGGATGCACCGGATACTCGGATTACCGCTGATGTTCTTGCTGGGCGTATCGCTTTCATTTGCTCAGTCCTTCAGCAAAAAAGTCTATACGTTAGACGAGGTTGTACGCACGGCACTACAAAAGAATCCTGAGCTTGCGGCATCACGCTTGGAAGTGGAGCGGGCGAATGCGCGTGTGATGGAGGCGTGGGGCTCTGCACTTCCTGCGGTCGACTTTTCAGGACAATACAGCCGTGCGCTCAAGAAGCCGGTTTTCTTTTTGCCGGATTTTCAAAATCCCAACACCGGCCGGATCGTGCCGGTTGAAATCGGCTCGAATCACGCGATGACGTTTTCCGTGACCGCACGCCAGACGTTGTTTAATGCAACCGTCATTGTGGGTGTCGGGGCCGCTCGTATCTATCAAAGCGTCGCCAAGGAAATATTCAAAGCACGCGAGCACGAGACGATTGCAAACGCTCGCAAGGCGTACTACACCTCCCTTCTTGCTGCGGAGGTGCGTGAGATGATGCGCTCGACGCTGAAGAACGCGGAGGAGAATCTGAAAAATGTGCAACTGCTTCGCCGTCAGGGTCTTCTCTCGGAGTATGACGAGCTTCGTGCGAGTGTTGGCGTCGAGAACCTGCGCCCTTCCGTCATTCAGGCTGAGAACAACTATGCGCTCTCCCTCGACGGATTGCGCGCCGTTATGGGTTTGACGCCGAGCCAACCGGTGGAGGTGCAGGGTCGGCTCACCTTCGAACCGATCGACACAGCTCTTTTCGTGGATGCAGTGGACCGGGTTCTGGAGGCGAACCATCATCTGCGGGCTTTGCGCCATCAAGTCGATGTCAACCGCGCGTTCGTCAGCGCGCAGCGTTCGAACTACTTCCCCGTCCTTGCCGCCTTCGGAAACTACCAGTATCAAGCGGCAAAGAACTCGCTCAATATCTCGACGAACGATTTCATCGGAAGCTCCACGGTAGGACTGAGCGTCTCGTTCAACCTTTTTGAGGGTTTTCAAACAAGTTCCCGTGTGGAACAAGCTGAGATCGACGTGAGGAAGACTCAGGAGCAACTGTCCGGCCTGGAGACGTCCCTCCGCACCGCGATGCACTCCACCGTACTTCAGCTCGGACAAGCGCGCAAGCGTATCGAAGCGCAAGGCAAGACAGTCGAGCAGGCCGAACGGGGATATAAGATCGCAACGACGCGGTTTGTCAGCGGTTCGGGCACTCAGCTGGAAGTCAATGACGCGCAGGTTGCTCTGACGCAAGCACAGGTCAACCGGTTTCAGGCGGTCTACGAATATCTCGTTGCCGCCGCAGATTTTGAACAACTCCTTGGGATCTATCCCAAGTATCTTCAATCATCACTCGAATAAGAGATTCATTTAACATTATTTGAAGAGGCATAAGCGCCATGAAAGCAAAACACGTTGTGTCTGGAATCTTCCTCGTTCTGACTTTGGGAGTCGTACTGATCGGATGCTCGAAGACTGATGCAATGGAAGATACGACTGCCACCACTCCTTCGAAAGAGGCAGCCGTACATGTGAAAGTGGAGGAGATCCATCCCTCCGAGTTTATCGATGCCATTCAGGTCACCGGCATCGTCAAGGCATATGAAGATGTGATGCTGAGCCCGGAGGAGGGGGGCGTTGTGAAAGAGTGGAAAGTTTTGAAAGGGGAGCGGGTTGCAAAGGGTCAGGTGATCGCAGTCTTGAAGGACGACCTCCTTCAAGCAAGCTACGACGCCGCTGCCGCGCAGTACAAGATTGCCGACCTGAACTATGAAAAGCAGGCGAAGGTCTTCGAGGAGCAGGCAATCAGCGAACTGCAGTTGAAAAGCACGGAGTTTGGTCGCGACGCCGCCAAGGCGAACGCCGACCTGATGCGCGCCCGGCTTGAGCGAGCCCGCCTCCAAAGTCCTATTTCCGGCGTTCTCAACGACTGGTTCTTTGATGAAGGAGAGTTCGCTCCCCCTGCCGTTCCGATCGCTCACATTGTCAACAGCAGTACGGTGAAGATCGCGGCAGAGGTTCCGGAGCTGCATGCCGCTCACCTCGACGTGGGGAGTCGCACGATGATCACGATCGATGCGTTTCCAGAGGATACATTGACCGGGAGGGTGACATACGTTGCCGCCGCGATTAATCCAAACAACCGTACGCTGCCGGTGGAAATCCTGCTCTCCAATCCCGGCAGCAAGTTGAAGCCGGAGATGATCGCGCGCGTGCGCATCATGCGCGCGGCGAAGATGGATGCGGTCTTAATTAGCGAGAGCATCATTCAGCAAGTGGACCGCCAGAAGTACATCGTCTATGTCGAAAAAGATGGCCGCGTTGAAGAGCGGGTAGTTAAGATCGGCGGACGACAAGGAAATAAGGTGGAAATTCTGGAAGGTTTGAAACCGGGAGATCGCGTCGTCGTCGCCGGCTTCCAGCGGCTCGTCAATGGACAACGCGTATCGGTGACCGGTTAACGAATCAATGAACGAGAAGCCGCGTAGCCAGCGCTTCCGCGGCCAACAAGGAAAAAACGGTATGCGAATATGGAACGGAGCAGTCGATAACAAAGTGGCGGTCTACATCCTCGTGATGTTGATCCTCGTCATCGGGTGGGGTGCATACAACGCGATGCCGAAGGAAGCGGCGCCGGATATCAGCATTCCGCTGGTCATCGTCTCAACTCCCTATCCGGGCGTGTCGCCTCTCGATATTGAGGGCCTGATCACGAAGCCGCTTGAACGCGATCTGAAATCGCTCAAAGACGTCAAGCAGATCACCTCCGTTTCGAAAGAGGGGCTTTCGACCGTCCGCGTAGAATTCAACACAGGCATCGACATCGACGACGCATTGCGGCGCGTGCGGGATAAGGTTAATTCCGCTAAACCCAACCTACCGGCGGACATTCTCGAACCCATCGTATCCGAAATCAACTTCAGCGAATTCCCTATCATGTTCGTGAACGTCGGTGGGAATGTCGGTCTGGCACGCCTGAAAAAGATTGCGGAGGATTTGCAGGACCGAATCGAATCGGTTCCCGGCGTCTTGCGGGCGGATCTGAGCGGCGGTCTGGAGCCCGAAGTGCAGGTCAATGTGGATGTCTACCGTATGAACGGCTATCAGATTGGATTTGACGACGTGGTGACGGCAATCCGAAATGAGAACCTCTCCGTTCCCGGCGGCACGATCGATACCAAAGAAAAGAACCTGTCGATCCGCGTCCCGGGCGAATTCAAAGACGTGCGGCCATTGGAAGACATCGTCATCAAGATCCAAAACGGAAAGCCGATCTATTTGCGTGATGTGGCGACGGTGGAGTACTCCTTCGAAGACCGGCAGACCTATGCCCGGCTCGACGGTGTGGAGGTCGTTTCTTTGGCGGTCCGGAAACGGGCGGGGGAGAATCTGCTTCGCATTGCAGGCGAGGTGAAGAAGATCATCGAAGAGACCCGGGCAACGCTCCCCAGCGGCATCGAGCTGTTGGTGTCCAACGACCAATCGGTGCAGATTCAACGCTCCGTCAATGAGCTCGAGAACAGTATCTTCACGGGTATGTTTCTGGTGGTCCTGTCCCTCTTTATGTTCTTCGGATTCAAGAACTCGTTGCTTGTCTCCGCAGCGATCCCTCTTTCGATGTTCATCGGATTTATCTTGCTGAGCGCCTTCGGCGTAACGTTGAACTTCGTGGTTCTCTTCGCGCTCGTGTTGGTCCTCGGCATTTTGGTGGATGATGCCATTGTGGTTATCGAGAACATCTATCGGCATCAACAGGAGTATCACAAGAGTCCGATCCAGGCCGCCAAAGATGGCACGGCGGAGGTTGCGATCCCCGTGCTTGCATCCACGATTACCACCATCTCCCCCTTCATCCCGCTCCTGTTCTGGCCGGGAGTGGTGGGCGACTTTATGTGGTTCCTGCCGACGACGTTGATCGCAACACTGGGAGCCTCGCTCTTCGTCGCGTTTGTCATCAGCCCTGTGCAAGCAGCGCAGTGGATCAACTACAAGCGCGAGATTCTGAAGGCGAAGAAAAACCTCGAGCACCCGAAATGGTGGAAGAAATATAATCCCATCACGGTGCTTTACCACAAAATGGACGACGTGGTCTTTCCATGGATGCAGAAGAAGTATGTGTCCACGCTGCGTTGGACACTCCAGCGGAAAGGAATCACCATTGCAGGGTCCATCGTCCTGTTGGTGCTCGTGGTTGTTCTCTTCGGCCTCTTCAATACAGGCGTGGAGTTCTTTCCGAACGTCGAGCCGAACCAGGTGACGGCCCGCATCGAAGCGCCTCCGGGGACGTCACTCGACATTACCAACAGCATTGCCGCTTCGTTGGAACAGCGGTTGTCGGAGGTGTACGGCAGGAATAATATCGAATTCATCGTAACCAGCATCGGCACGTCGGACGATCCGTTCGATTTTGGCGGACAGGGAACGACGAACAAAGGTTCAATTGCAATCAATTTCTATGAGAAATCGAAGCGTGATGCAAACACGTTCGACATACTCGAGAGCATCCGTTCGAAGTTCACAGGCATTGCAGGTGCCGATGTGCGCGTCGCGAAGCAGGAGATGGGGCCCCCCGTCGGTGCCGCTGTCAGCATTGAGATTTCGGGTGAGGATTACACCCAATTGGCCGAAATCAGCAAGCGCATCCAAGACGAAATCAGATCGGTGCCGAACCTCGTCGACCTGAAGGACGACTATAACATCGGACGGCCGGAGGTGGAGATCATCGTGGATCGGGAAAAAGCGGGTATGTTGTGGACAAGCACGGGTCAGATCGCAGGAACGGTCCGTTCCGCTATCAGCGGCGCCGAGGCCTCAAAATACCGTGTGGGTGAAGATGAGTACAAGATTCGTGTCAGGTTGAAGGAAGATCAACGAACGTCTATTGAAGATCTCGAGAAGCTCAACATCACATTTATGAACAGACGAGGTCAGCTGCTCTCCATCCCGCTGACATCCGTAGCAACGATCGGAATGACTTCCGGTTTGACCGATATTCGGCGAAAAGACCTGAAGCGGGTCATGACCGTGACAGGGAACGTGGAGGGACGCGTCGCGTCGGAGGTGCTGGACGACGTCAAAGAGCGCCTCGCCGGTATCGAGCTTCCTCCGGGATACATGGTGAAGTTCACGGGGAAGGATGAGGAGCAAGCGAAGGCGCAGGCATTTCTCCAGCGCGCCTTCAACATCACCTTGCTGTTGGTGTTCCTGATTCTTGTCACGGAGTTCAATTCGGTGAAGGTGCCGTTCGTCGTCATGCTCTCGGTTATTCTCTCGTTGATCGGAGTGATGCTCGGCATCCTTGTCACGCGAACACCGTTCATCATCATTATGACCGGTGTGGGAATCATCGCCTTAGCGGGGATTGTAGTGAAGAATGCCATCGTCTTGCTCGACTTTGCCAAACGCAAGCGAGACGAAGGGATGCCGCTGGATGAGGCGTTGATCGAAGCTGGCCGGACGCGCCTCCGCCCAATTCTCTTGACGGCTGCCACGACGGTGCTCGGTATCCTTCCATTAGCTACCGGCTTCGACTTTGATTGGCGAGAACTGCACTTCGTTGTGGGCGCAGAAAGTGCCGGATTCTGGGGTCCCTTGGGTGTGGCGGTCATTTCCGGCTTGACGGTCTCGAGCTTCCTCACACTTGTCATCGTACCTACGTTCTACTCCTTGCTTGAGTCGTGGACCGAGAAGTTCAAAGTCCTGATCGGTCGCTTCATCAAAATGATGCCCGAGAACGAGCCGGTCATGGGCAAGTGACTTCAATTTTTCACCGACAAGCGAAAGAGGCTGTGCAACATGTAGGACGAGAAGCCTTCTCGCCCACATTGGTGTTGCGAAAAAATGTCTGAATTCCTCACATCTTGAACTCGCACATCACGTCGATCGAACTTTTCGCACAGCCTCTTTTGACTTTTATGCATGGTTGTCGCGTTCATAATTGGTGATGAGCTGTCGTGACGCGACAATCAAAGCCCTCTGTAAACCCACCGATGTTAGATCTGAATTGATGAGTCTGGATATCACTCCAGTCTCCCGCGACGCGTTCTTGCTTTTGCGAGAGGTCTGAGATCATCTTCAGGCAATGTTCCTTGTTATTCAATCTTCGCTTTGCTATCATTCAACGTCTTAAAAACCGTCTTCCAACGCGATCACGACGGCCGTACAAGATGTAGGGTGGGAGGCCCCTCCCGCCCACAAACTGAATTGCGAGAAACTTGAACCGGCACAACACGATACGAGACCTTTTTGTACGGCCGCATTCATCCGTCGTTTTGATCGAAGGAAACCTTCATGAAACTCATTCCCATGAATCGCTCCATCCATCGTGTTCTCATCCTGATCTTTGTCGGTTGTGGCGTCATTCCTCCCAGCACACGGGTTTCTGAGCTGCGACGCGTCCCGTCGGCGGAACGAGAATTCCGCGCAGTGTGGGTGGCCACTGTGAGCAACATCGATTGGCCGAGCAAGCCGGGTCTTTCTCCGGAGGATCAGCAACGGGAGGCGCGCGCAATCCTTGATTCTGTGGCCAACCTCCGGATGAACGCCGTCATTTTTCAGGTGCGTCCCCACTGTGATGCGATGTATTATAGCGAGTTGGAGCCGTGGTCGTATTATCTGACAGGCCAGCAGGGGAAGGCGCCCGAACCGTTCTACGATCCGCTTCAATTCTGGGTGAAGGAGGCGCACGATCGGGGACTGGAACTGCACGTCTGGTTCAATCCCTATCGCGCGCATTTGCCGCGAGGGGGCGAGCCGACGGAGCATTCGATTGTTAAGAAGCGTCCCGATCTCGCAAAGAAGACCAGTGAAGGAACCTACTGGCTCGATCCGGGGAAACGGGAGGTGCAGGACATTTCGTTCAATGTCGTGATGGACGTGGTAAGAAGGTACGACATCGACGGCGTCCACTTCGATGATTATTTCTATCCGTATGGCGATGGGGATTTTCCGGATGACGACAGCTGGGGGGAGTATGTGAAATCGGGCGGCTCGCTCTCGCGCAACGATTGGCGACGCGAGAACGTGAACACGTTCATTCAGCGGGTGTATACCGGCATCAAGAAGGAAAAACGGCATGTGAAGTTTGGCATCAGTCCCTTCGGCATCTGGAGGCCCGGCCATCCTCCGTCTATTCAAGGGTTCGATCAGTACGACCGGCTTTTTGCAGATGCTAAGTTGTGGTTCAACAAGGGTTGGGTCGATTATTGGTCGCCGCAGTTGTACTGGCCGATCAAGCAGGTTCCACAGAGTTTTCCGGTTCTGTTAGGATGGTGGACGCGCGAGAACACGCGAGGCCGGAATCTCTGGCCCGGCATGTTCACGGGCAGGATGGTGAGGGATAGCAGCGCGGATGAGATCCTCAATCAGATCATGATCGCTCGCGGATTTGTGCCGGAGGGGCCGGGGCACATACACTTCAGCATGAGGTCGTTCTTGCGTGACACTACCGTGCTCAGGGATGAACTGCGCCGTGGTCCCTATCATCAGCCAGCGCTTGTTCCTCCCTCCCCGTGGTTGGATGATGAGGCGCCGCTCGCGCCGATTGTGGAGTGCAGCGTTGTGAACGATACTGTCAGCGTGAACTGGTCGCACCGCCAGCCCGCGGATGTCTTCCGCTGGGTTGTCTATTTCCAATACAACAATAGTTGGGAATATACGATACGCAACAAGAGTGACCGGACGTGGATGTTGCCTGTCTCCCGCGTGGTGGAGGATCCACCGAGGATGCGACCCGGAGATACAACGGTGCCGACAAGAACCGAGCGGTTGATGCGTATAGCCGTAAGCGCTGTCGATCGAACTGGAAATGAGAGCGAGCTCGTCCAGCGAGAGCTTCAGTCGACATCAAGCACGAACCAATAAATGAGAAGGCAAACGCTTGCGATCAGAAAGGGGCGTATTCTTGCGATGCTGTTCGGCATGCTTTTGGTTGCATGGTACGAGCGTTTGATTGCACAGGAATCAAAGTTCTCCGTGGGCATATCTGCTGGATTGTCGCATTTTCCACTATCGGATATGAAGGGCGCTTCAAAGCCAATCTTTCCGCGTACACCTTAAACGCAGGAGTTCAACTCGTCCTATAGGGATGGACAGAACAACGTAGACTGTAAACTCACGCATCTTCAACGACACTCTGCGCAGCTCCGTCGTTTGCAGCTGCTTGCTTTATGTGTGCCGTGCAGTATCATCTGCGCCAAAAGCACAAGAGTGTCTGGCTCAAATGAGGGGGAGGTTCACACGATTTTCCTGCCACTGAATTTCCACCAAAACTTTTCCAACTTCTGCGAACTTTCTGCCCATCTCATCCCCAAATCCTTCTCCTTCTGTGATGTTTCCAATGGTACGTAACTTGCGTAGCTTTCTCATTGGTGGAGTGTCATCTGCTCTTCCCAAAGCTGAGAGTGGCCATTGTCTTTCACTGAAGAGGCCTAACAATGGAGAGAGACGAAATTCGGAAGAGAGTCGAGAAAGTCACTGCAGCCGTCCTGAAAGTGGATCCGAAGGAGATCACACCAACAGCCAACTTCGCATCCGATCTTGGGGCTTGGAAGCGCTTTGAACCATGAGGCGACGATGGAGTTAAAGGTAGAGACCGTCAGTTACTTCAAGGACATTGAGCGAGATCATCTTGGCCTGCCGGAACTTTCTTGAACATCGCCGGTTGCTCCCCCCCATTTTCTGCTCTCAAAATTCCCTTGATGTTCGTAAACGTATTTGGTAGAATCGGATGTGGCTGTTCTCTTGCGAAGAGAGCCGATCTTGATAGATACTGAGGCCTTACAAAATGTAGGGCGGGACGATGTCCCGCCAGCCAAGGTTTTGCGAAAAAAAAGTTGAAATACAACAATCTTGCATTCTCCAAATCTATTTAACACAACACTGACATTCGATGGTACATCCCGACGTATGACCTCTCCCCATCTTACCGAACAGCAAGTTCAACAACTCCTCCACCAGGGATGCACGGCCACCGATTGGCGAGCAGTCAACATTTCGCCTTCGACGGATCTTCAACGCATTCAACGTGTCCATTTCTTCGGCTCGGTCGTCGTTGGTGATCTCAGCGGTTCACACATCGTCGATGAAGTAGAAATGCGTTGCGGGATCTATCACGCTTCGATCTCCAACTGCGTCATAGGAAACCAGGTTCGCGTTGCGCACATCGGATCGGCCATCGCGAACTACGTTGTGGAAGATGGTGTCGTCATCCAAAATGTTGCGGCCCTCACGGCGACGCCGGGTGCCTCGTTCGGCAACGGCGTGGAGGTGGAGACGATCAACGAGGGGGGAGGTCGCACCGTTACGCTGGTCAACGATCTCACCGCGCAGGTTGCCTTTGCCCAGGCGATGATGAGACATAACGACGAATTCAATAGAAGATTGAGCGGGCTTCTGCGGAAGCATGCTCAGCGCAGTGTGAGCGACCGGGGCAAGGTAGGAACCGGCGCGCGGCTCCTCCATTGCGGTCCGATTCGCAATGTGAACATCGGTCCCTATGCGTACCTGCACGGCGCCCGATCGCTCGACAACGGAACGATCAACAGCAGCAAAGAACATACGTCGGAAGTGGGCGCGGATGTTCAGGCGAAATCGTTCGTGATCGCCGAAGGCGCGAGGATCGAAAGCGGTGCGATTCTCGACAAGGTCTTTGTCGGTCAGGGGGTGAAAATGGGGAAACAGTTCTCAGCGGAGAACTCACTCTTCTTCGCCAACTGCGAAGCGTTTCATGGTGAGGCGGTGGCGGTTTTTGCCGGACCCTACACCGTAACGCATCACAAATCGACGCTGTTGATCGCCGGTGTCTTTTCTTTTTATAATGCGGGCAGCGGCAGCAATCAGAGCAATCATATGTACAAACTAGGGCCGGTGCACCAGGGCATTCTTGAGCGAGGGTGCAAAACCGGTTCCTTTTCTTACTTGCTTCATGAAAATCACATCGGCGCGTTCAGTGTCGTGATCGGGAAACATTACACGAACATGAACGTCCCACATCTCCCCTTTTCGTACATTCACGAAGAAGAAGGTGTTTCGAAGATCATACCGGGTATGAATCTGTTCTCCGTTGGCATGGTGCGCGACGGTGAAAAGTGGCCGAAGCGGGATCACCGCAAAGCTACGGACAAGCGCGATCTCATTGTCTTCGACATCTTTTCACCTTATACGGTTGAGAAGATGCGGCGAGGTCGCGACGAGCTGCTCAAACTGAGTGAGATCGTACCCAAAGAAAAATCGTTTGTCCAATACGGCGGACTTCAGCTCAGCCGGTTGCTGCTCAAAAAGGGGGCAAAGTATTATTCCCTTGCCATCGACCGTTATCTGCACGGAAAGGTGCTCGATGCGCTGATGCGATACAGGAAGTCCAGCAAACAATGGGATGAGCTGCTCCGCAGTCTCACGCCTACATCGGATCTGCGCGCACCTGGTGAATGGACGGACATATCGGGACTGCTCACTCCACGCGAGCGAATGGCAGCGCTGGAATCGGACGTCGCCTCCGGTTCGATCACAGGTTATGAGGAGGTACGAAAGAAATTTCAAGAAATGTTCGGTCGCTATGCGGAAGATGAATGGAAGTATGTCTGCGAGACGTACGCTTCCGAATACGGCGTGAAGCCGAACGAGATGACGAAAGAACAAGCGGCGCATGCAGTTCAGGAATGGGAGAAGGCTGCTACGTCGTTGCACGGAATGATTCTCGAGGACTCGAAGAAGGAATTTGGAGCATTCGCGCATATCGGTTACGGCGTGGACCAATCTGATGAGCATGCTCGGAAAGATTTCGAAGCTGTGCGCGGTACCATCGACACAAACCCCGTGGTGCAGAAGCTGTTGGCAGAGGGGGTCGCGATCGCGAATCGGCGAGATGAAGTTTTACGGCTGATAGAGAACGCCTCGTAACGGGGGTAGGAGTCCGCCCAACGAGAGTCGGATATCAAGAGGGATTTCGATGCGGACCGCGGCTTCACCAAAGGGTTCGCGAAACGAACCGCTTCGATTGCATCGCGGTAACAGGAGTGTTTCCCATCGTCATCGTTATTTGATTTTTTTTCGGGCGTATCCATCACAAAGGAGGATAGTATGACACGAGAAGAAGTAGCTACACGCGTCATCAACGTTACGGCACGGGAGTTTGGGATGAAGCCGTCGGAGATCAAGGAGTCCGACCAGTTCACCACCGATCTGGGAGCGGACTCGCTGAAATCGATTGAGCTCGTTGCGGCGTATGAAGAAGAATTCGGCATCTCCGTAAAAGAAGAAGAAGCCTTGAAAGTGCAGACCGTTGGTGGGGCCATCGACTTCTTTCTCAATCTTTCGAAATAACAGAAGGAGAGTTAGCCATGCGTACCTACGAGCTGCAGGACGTGCCAACGCCGAACCTGATTGAAGAGATCTTTCCCTATTCGCTCCCACCGCTGATCAAGTTTGAGGGGAAAATTCATGAATTGATCGATGGCAAGATCGTTGAGTTTGATCCAAACGAAGTCAAAACGCGCGATATTCACATTACCGACACGACCTTCCGCGACGGGCAGCAGGCGCGTCCTCCATACAAGAAAGAGCACATGGTGAAGTTGTATGAGATGCTCTCGAAATTGGGGGGACCCAACGGCGTGATTCGGCAGTCGGAATTCTTCCTCTACACGAAAAACGACCGGGAGACAATCGATGCGTGTCGTGCGCTCAATCTCCGCTATCCCGAGATTACCGGCTGGATTCGAGCGAACAAAGGCGATTTTCGCCTTGTGAAGGAGATGGGACTAAAGGAAACGGGGATGCTCACCTCTTCATCCGACTATCACATTTTTTACAAGCAGAACCAAACGCGGAAGGAGGCGATGCAACAGTATCTCGAAGTGGTGGAGGCGGCATTTGAAGCGGGGGTGCGGCCGCGATGTCACCTCGAAGATGTCACCCGCGCCGATCTGGCCGGATTCGTCTTTCCGTTCGTTCAGCAATTGGAGCGACTGAGCGAACAGGTGCCGGAGAACATGAAAGTGAAAATCCGGCTGTGTGATACTATGGGATTCGGGCTTGCCTATCCGAATGTTGCCGAGCCGCGCTCCATCCCGAAACTCATCTGGCGACTGCGGCACGAATGCGGTCTTCCGCCGGAGCGGCTCGAATGGCATGGCCACAACGATTTTCACAAGGTGCACATCAACGCCGCAAGTTCGTGGATCTACGGCCTCAACGCGCTCAACGGCACCCTCTTCGGATTCGGCGAGCGCACCGGCAATCCACCGATCGAAGGAGCCATCATCGAATACGTTTCGCTCAAAGGCAACCTGAATGGCGTCCATCTCGCGATGATGACGGAGATGGCGGAGTATTATGAAAAAGTCATCGGCACGCAATTGCCTGCCAACTATCCGTTTGTTGGCAGGGACTTCAATACGACGCGGGCCGGTATTCACGCGGGCGGATTGCGTAAGTTCGAACAAATTTACAACATCTTCGATACAGCGAAGTTGCTCAACCGTCCGCCGCGCGTCGCCATCACGGACAAGTCGGGCACCGACGGCGTGGCGCTCTGGGTGAACGAGTTCTTAGGTTTGAAGGGAGACGACCGTCTCTCGGTGATGAAGGTGGCGAAGATTCAGCGCTGGGTGATGGATCAGTATGAAAAGGAAGGACGGATGTCCTCGATTACCGATCAAGAGTTGGAAGAACAAGTAAAGATTCATCTGCCGGAGTACTACAACAAATACAGAAAGAATTAACCCCGAAAAGGAGTATGTATGCGCGTCATCATCCAGCCGACCTACGAATCGGTGAGCAAGTGGACGGCGAATTACGTTGCAAAAAAGATTCGTGACTACAATCCCACTCCCAAGAAGCCGTTTGTCTTGGGGCTGCCAACCGGTTCCTCGCCGCTCGGCACCTACAAAGAGCTTATTCAAATGTGTAAGAAAGGAATCGTGTCGTTCAAGAACGTGATCACCTTCAACATGGACGAATATGTCGGACTGCCGGAGGATCATCCGGAGAGCTACCATTCGTTTATGTGGAACAACTTCTTCAAGCATGTGGACATCAAAAAAGAGAACGTGAACATCCTCAATGGCAACGCAAAGGATCTGCAGAAGGAATGTGACGAGTATGAAAAGAAGATCAAACGTGTCGGGGGGATCCACCTCTTTCTCGGGGGCATCGGTCCGGATGGCCACATCGCGTTCAACGAGCCGGGCTCATCGCTCTCCTCGCGCACGCGCATCAAGACGCTCACGTACGACACGATTCTCGCGAATGCTCGTTTCTTCGATAACGATGTGACCAAAGTTCCGAAGACAGCTCTCACAGTGGGCGTGGCAACGGTGCTTGATGCGGAGGAGGTGTTGATTATTATTAGCGGCTATAACAAGGCGCGTGCCTTGGCGATGTGCGTAGAAGGAGGGGTGAATCATATGTGGACGGTGAGTGCGCTCCAGCTCCACCCGCACGGGATCATCGTCTGTGACGACGAATCGACGGCTGAATTGAAAGTGGGGACGGTCCGTTACTTCAAGGACATTGAGTCACCTCACCTTGATCCGGCAACGTTGCTGAAGTAAGATGAGACGAGATCCAAACAACAGGAGTTTCAGTTCCTCCACAAATACTGCAGCTTCACAAAGAACTGTCGCTCGGTTTGTTGGATGCCGTACGGGTCGTCGAAGTTGTGCAGGTTATGCGTCGAGCCGGCGTAAAAAATGGTAAGGAGAAGCGCTTAAAGGCTCTAAAGACCTTCCACATCGAGCGGTCGCTGCGGTTCGAAACAACTTCGAGTTTCTTCTCAGCCAGGGTTTTGGAAATGCGAGACTGTTCACGAGGAAAGAAATAGAAGAATTTGTAAATGTTCTTACAGACTTACAACGAGAGATTGATAGTAAAAAGACGAACAGTCGAGCTCAAGGCAAGCAATGGCGCGCCGCATCGGCACAAGTTGCCAGTTGGGTGAGAGCATTGCAAAGAGCGGAAGGCAAAACACTAAAAGAGCTTATCGAAGGCTCGTCGTCAACTCCTGAGAATCAACACGTCATTTCAGAAATTCGCCTGCAAAGTTACCCCAATCCGTTCAATCCAAGCACCACAATCCGGTACTCTCTGCGAACCGATGGATTTGTTACGCTGAAAGTTTATGATCTCTCTGGTAGAGTGGTTCGAACTCTGGTAAACAGAAATGAGGTTGCCGGGGATTACTCGGTCACACTTGATGGCACAAACCTCTCAAGCGGAGTTTATTTCGTGCGATTAGAAGTAGGAGAGCTTGTTCAGATGATCAAGATTTCGCTGCTTAAATGAGAGACGGTACTCAACAGCGCAATAGACTATTGGCGCAAGCGGCGCTTATTGTTTTGAGTGCCGCTTTGCTATATTCGTGTTCACTGCAGCAAGAAGAGAAGGTGAGAACAGACCCTTTTAGACTCGTAAAGGCAGTATCATCTCCGGGGAGGTACGCTTACCATGCATTTTACACCGGTGCGTTTGGAAATACCATTGAGGTTTTTGATCTGGAATCCAAAGAATCAATAGGCACAATCGTTCCAGATGAACAAAAGAAGATAGGTGCTATTGCAATTTCTCCATCTGAGCCTCGCGGTATTTTGACTCTTTTTGAAGTTCCAGGGAACGTCTATAAGTTTGATTTACGTAACCACTCCTGGGAAAGAACAACTCTTCTTGAAAGAGTTATGCTGGGCGTAAGCGTCTATGCCCCTCGTGAGGACATCGCTTGGATTAGCGTCGTGGGACACCCAGAGATCTTGGAATTGAATACGAGTTCTAATAGTGTTGTCGCAACCATAAATCTTGCAGCTCATTTTAAAAAGCCTCTTCCTCACGTCGCATTGTCACCTGCCGGAGAATATCTGGCCGTTCTTGGCACTAGCCCGAGCGATACTAACTATTACGACAATGTTTCACTTGTTATTTTGGATACTCGAAGTCGGTCTCTTCAATCAGTTGTTTCACTTGACGCTGCCCCAGGTAACCCGGTGTTTACACCAGACGGTTCTCGATTGTGCATCCAAGATTTTTCAATGGAGGACGTTTTGCTCATAGACATTCAAAACCGGAATTTAACTCGTATGCCGCTTGTGAGGAATTCTGTGATTACGAATAAACTTGTTATTCCTAGTTCTGCAGTAGATCCAGTCCGAGGCATCCTGGTTGCGTCTCTGGCCGATCCTACTATAGAGTCATACGGCCCGTTAAACACACTTGCCGTATTTGATCTGAGCGAGAAAAAAATGAAGGCTGTGCATAGCATTGGCGTCAAAGTTTCACAACTTCAGTATCAAGCTGATGGCAAGGTTCTCTATGCGGTAACGCCTGATGGAATAGCCGCCTTGGACGGGGATACTTTTGCGATGTTGTACGAGATCAAAAGTAGTTTATTGAATAGCTCTCAGGGCGATAGGAGAGATCCGAGGAATTATATGCCCGGCAAGCTTGTAATACAAGAACTAAAATGAACGTGGAGCAAATCCTTGCGGGTATTTTCTTGGTCACTTTTGGAGTTGTCCTCCTGCTTTGTCTTCAAAATGGAGAAGTCGGACTTCTCATCTCAGTTCCTCCACAAATACTGCAGCTTCACAAAGAACTGTCGCTCGGTCTGTTGGATGCCGTACGGGTCGTCGAAGTTGTGCAGGTTATGCGTCGAGCCGGCGTAGAAGATAGTAAAGGGATTCAGCTTGTAGCTGATGAGGGGATAGAGCTGGAACGATTTGCTGAACTTGTTGTATTCCGAAATCAGCCGGACAAAAAACTCAGGCGAGAACTGGTAGATACCGACCGCACGCGCGATGTAGCCGTCGAAGAACAACTCGCCCGTCTGAACACTGTGGAGTTGGGAGCGGCGGTAGGAGAGATCCACTTGTAGCTTGTCTGTCGGCCGAAGCGTCGTTGTCAGGCGCAGATTGTGCCCCTTCCCTGCACGCGGTGTCCCGCTGCGAAATATGTACCGCCCAATATCTCCATTCACAAACACCGAGACCTCGCCAATCGGTCGTGTGTTGAAATTAAAAAACATGTTGGGCAGGTTGGTGAACTCCACGCCTCGGAACCGCTCGTTGTTCAACAAGAACCCCACGTTCACAGAGGTTTGCGCCTTCATGTTCAACCCGCTGCCGAGTAGAATCCAGCGCCTCTTTCGAATCCCCGAGTAGTTAAACCGGAGCCCTGCGTCGAAAAACACAAAGCCCACATCAACCACTTTGCCGTTCGGGTACCAGTTGTATGTCTGATTGAACGACACCTTGCGCGCATCGTTGCCCGTCACAAAACCGTTGTGCGCTTGGAACGTGGGGGAGAAATCCGCGTATTCAAGCGAAGCGTTATACTCCCGGCTGCGATAGGATATGTCCGCTTCCACAGCAGTGCCGGTATAGGTTTCTCCGTTGAAAGCCGCGTTGAAGGATGTGTTGCGAAACGGTCGACTACCAGAGAAGAGCGAAAGATTGTTCAGTTCCCGAGTGCGCGATGCCAGCAATTGACCGCGGAAGTAGTAATTTCCGGAGAAGAGATAATTCCAATCAACGCCGCCAACGTAGTTGTGTCCACCCGAGAGATTGCGGGTTGTAACGAGGCCGCCGAGGAACGACTCATTCCCAGCATCGTACCGCACGCGCGTGATGTTGGAAAACGAACGGAGGTCGGAGTTGACGAACGAACTGCTCTCCTCACCCGGGACGATGAACGATGTGTTTCGGTCGGAGGCAGCGAGATACGCTGCAGACCACGAGCCTGACTTGTGGATCAGTTTCGCCGCGCCGAGTGGATTGTTGATCATGCGGGAATAGAAGCCGTCGATGCGCGTGTCGAATAGGTCGGCCCCTTCTTGGAAAAACGGCCGCCGCTCGGGGTAAAACAGCGCGAAGGTCGTGTTCACGTCGATCTGCGTTGCGTCGCTTTCGACCTGACTGAAATCGGGGTTCACAACTCCTTCGATGGTCAGGTCCGATGACGGGGCGACTTTGAAGCCCGCTCCCACCCGACCACGGATATCGCCGTTTGTGAATCCGGCGGCGGGATTGTTCCGATTGTTCAGCGCACCGCTCTGCAGTCCAACAATGTACGGCAAAACCTCAACGGCTGTGGATGTTCGAATACCGCGCAGTCCTTCCAGCATGCCGCCCTGGCACAGGAAGCACGGATTGTTGCGGTCGAACGGCGTCCACGAAAAAATTATCCTGCTCGAACGAGGATAATTCCGTCCGATGAACATCACCCACGACTGCTCCTCCTGTTCAGGAAACCGTAAGCTCCGAAATGGAATGGCCATCTCCGCACTCCAGAGCGAATCGCCAATGAACGCCGCGGACTCCCAGATCGCATCCCAGCGGCTATCCTCGTTGTTGCCCGACCGAAGCAAATCGGCCTGGATGCCGTGCGGGTTGACGAAGAAGTTGAACGCACGCTGGTTCTCGGCGTACGTATCGAACATCACGATGACAAAGTCATCGTCGAAAATCCTGTCGCGGTCGGTCACACGAGCACGCAGTTGCTTGATGTCGGTGTCATAACAAAGAAAGCCGACATAGATGTAGTCATCGTTGTAAAGGATCTTGGCAATCGTTCGCTGCCGTGCGGGGATGTTCTCGCCGGGTGTAACCTCGTACGCAATATCGATGGGAGGTGCAAGGTTCCACCTCGGGTCGCTCAGGCGTCCGGTCAATTCAATCGGCCCGTCAATGCGCGTTGCCCGAACGCGGAAGTTCTGTTGATTAGGAGGAAGCTGGGCGAAAAGGATACCACCGAGAACCGTCAAACACGTCGTCGTAGCAACAAGCCGCATGAAGTCACTCCTTTCGAGGGAACATCACACGGGGGTTATACTCGCGCTGTGGCAAAAAGGTTTCACTGTTGTGAGCTTGCTTTTGTGTACATGAGGGTAGATATTGATAAAAAAGTGAATCTACGAAAGGAGGTACCGATGAAAGTCTGGAGAATTCTTAGTGCTTGGTGCGTCACGGTGTGGCTATCCTTTGCGTTGCACGGCCAGTCGTTCACTCTCGAACAGATTATGAGCTCGCCGTTTCCCAGCGGTTTGTCCGCCGCGCCAATGGGCGGGAAGGTTGCGTGGGTACACAATGCTCAGGGTGTGCGCAACATCTGGGTGGCTGAATCGCCGGAGTACCGCGGCCGTCAACTCACACAATACACTATTGATGATGGGCAGGACTTGAGTAGTCTTGAATGGTTGCCCGATGCAACAACCATCGTCTATGTGCGTGGTGGAGGTCCCAACCGGCAGGGTGAGTTTCCCAACCCCACCAGCAATCCCGCAGGAGCCGAGCAGGCGATCTGGAGAATCTCCGTTGAAGGCGGCCCACCGATAAAGATCGGACAGGGAAACAGTCCGGCAATTTCTCCGAAAGGCGATGCTGTCGCGTTTCTCCGGCGCGGTCAAATCTACTGGGCGCGTCTGGATACGGTGAAAGAACCGACGCAATTAGTGCAGGCGCGTGGAAGCTCTGGCTCCCTTCGCTGGTCGCCCGACGGCTCGAAGCTCGCGTTCGTCAGCAGCAGAGGTGAGCACAGCTTCATCGGTGTTTATGACGTGGCTGCGAAGACCGTGCAGTTCTTTGAGCCGTCGGTTGATCGGGACAGCAATCCCGTCTGGTCGCCGGATGGCAGACGTGTGGCCTTCATCCGCACTCCATCAACGACGAGGGTAGGATTGTTTGGTCCTCAACGCAGCGGCACACCGTGGTCGATTCTTGTCGCCGATGTCGCGACCGGTCGAGGACGAGTCGTCTGGCGCGCGCAGGAAGGCGCGGGAAGTGTCTTCCGCGGTGTCGTCGCCTCGAACCAGCTTCTCTGGTGTGCCGGGGATCTGCTTGTCTTTCCCTGGGAACGCAATGGCTGGACGCACCTCTACGCCGTCTCTGCACAGGGCAGCGAAGCGAAGTTATTGACGCCCGGTGAGTTCGAGGTGGAATATGTAACACTCACGCCCGATAGGCGCGAGGTGGTTTTTAATTCTAACCAGGATGATATTGACCGGAGACACCTCTGGCGCGTGAACGTTGCTGGAGGACGCCCCGTACAGGTGACGAAAGGCAAAGGCATTGAGTGGGATCCGGTGGTTACAAGCGACGGCAAAGCGATCGCCTTCTTCCGGTCGGACGCGCGCAAACCGGCGCACGCGGCTATTCTCATTGGGTCTGGAGAACCGCGCGAGCTTGCGCCGGGGACGATTCCCCAAAATTTTCCATCGAATGCTCTCGTGGAACCTGAGCAAGTCATCTACACCGCCGCCGACGGGATGAAGATTCCCGCACAGCTCTTCCTACCCCCGAGGGCGAGTCGAGGCGAAAAGCATCCCGCGGTCATTTTCATTCACGGTGGCTCCCGAAGGCAAATGCTGCTCGGCTGGCATTACCTCAGCTATTACCACAATACCTATGCGCTGAATCAGTATCTTGCAAGCCAGGGATACGTTGTACTCTCGATTAACTTCCGCAGTGGTACAGGCTACGGGATGGAATTTCGCGAGGCGCTCAGGTATGGCGCGACGGGGGCAAGCGAATTTAACGATGTGCTCGGCGCGGGGCTTTACCTCAAGAATAGACCTGATGTCGATCCGGCGAAGATCGGCTTGTGGGGCGGCTCATACGGCGGCTATCTGACGGCGCTTGGTCTTGCGCGTGCGTCAGAGTTGTTCGCGGCGGGCGTGGACATCCACGGCGTGCACGATTGGAACGTCGGTATCCGTACATTCGTGCCGAGCTACAATCCACTCGAAGATCCGGAACGCGCGCGCATAGCCTTTGAGTCCTCCCCGATGGCCTCCGTCGATAGCTGGCGCTCGCCGGTGCTCGTCATTCACGGCGACGACGACCGTAACGTTTCGTTCACCGAAACCGTTGCCTTAGTTGAGAAGCTCCGCCAGCGGGGCGTCGAGGTTGAACAGCTCGTGTTTCCCGATGAGGTGCATAGCTTCTTGCTGCACTCGAACTGGCTGAAGGCGTTTCACGCGACAGCAGATTTCTTGGAACGGAAGCTGAAGGGAAAACGGATGAGAGCGGGAGGTGAACAGTGAAGGGGGAATGCATCTTTTTTTGGATACTCAATTTCCTGACCTATTCTTGATGACAGGTAACTGCCAATGAACTTGTCTACCGGAGAACGCTTTCCAACATAGGAATCGGTTCATTCGAAAGATAGATCAAACCGCAGGTTTGATAAAATTCTACTCAGTGAAAGGATGAACCACAGATTCACGGATTAACATTCCTCAAAGGATGACCCCTTTCCATGTTAATGATGATTCTCCAAGGTTCACCAGCAATCCCACCCTGCAGCCAGAGATTCTCAGGTATAGGGAAATTCCTTTTTATCCAAATCTTCTTCTCCAATCTGTGAATCTGTGGTTAAACACTTATTGTAACTTGGTCTTGCGTTTGCTCGCTGAGTAATTACGATGACAGTAACCAACTACCTTTTTCCAGATACCCGCTGTGCAATGGTGGCTGGCTTACTCGCCTGCCTGCTTCTTCCGATTTTCCATTCTTTTGCTCAAACCGATTTTCCCTCCCGCGCTGAAGAAATGATGAACAGGGGAGAGTTCCAGCCCGCGCGGCAGATTCTCGAGCAGCATCTCCAACGCTTCCCCAACGATGCGTCTGCTCATCGACTCTTGGGAAGGCTCCTCTATTGGCTGCACGATTTCGAGCGCTCTCGTTTTCACTACACTCGCGCGCTCGGTCTTGAAGCAGAAAATACTTCACTTCGGCTTGAGTACGGAAGGATGTTAGTAGAAACCAGAAATTGGAGCCTTGCGCGGGACATTCTGCAACCGCTCCGCACAAACGCTGACCACGCAGCGGAGGCCGAATATCTTCTCGGCCTGATCGAGTACTGGGACGGCGACTGGACGAGTGCTGTCGAGCATTTCGAAGCGACGCGTCGCGTTAGTCCCCAGCATGCCGACGCGCGTCGGCATCTTCGGGATATCCGCATCACAGCGGCGCCTTCCATCTCCTTTTCCTCCGAGGTCCAATCCGACACACAGCCGCTCGACCGATTGGTACTAACCGGACGGGCCGTCTGGAACCGTACGCCATTGCAAGCCTTTACCGTGCATGCCGAGAGGCAGAATGTGCGAATCTCCACATCGACATCAAACATCTCCACGGTCATGATTGGTTACTCCCAATATCACGCGTCGCTCAGGGTTGACACCGAGGCTGGAGCCGGCCTCCTTCAGCGGTCGTTCACTTCGAAGTCTACAGGAGTCTGGCGCGCGGCAGTGGGGCTTCGGCCTTCTGCATCATTGAAGCTTAGATTTCGCGGTGAACGCAACGGCTATGATTGGACGACTGCGAGTGTCGAGACGCCCGTGCATACGACATCCTTTGGTGCGTTCGTTGACTGGAATTCACCCGGCGGATGGACGGGGCAGGCGGCGTACGAGTCGGTCAGGTTTTTTGACAAGAACACGATGCAGCGGAGTTATCTCTGGCTTCTCGCGCCGGTATTGCGCGATGGAGAGACGCACTTGAGCATAGGCTATGGTTTTAGCCAGAGCGATACGAAGGAAAATCGCTTCACATTAAAGCAGCAGAATGATCTCCGCTCAGGCGTCTATTCCCCGTATTACACACCGGAAGAACAATCCATCCACGATATTCTTGGATTCTTCACAACGAAGCTCTCGTCGTCACTCAGCGTTCGGATCAATTTCTCCTACGCGCTCTATGCCGTTGAGCAAGCGCCGTATTTTTTTTATGGTAGAAGCGTGGAGGGGCCACCACCTGTTTTTAGGAGCTTCTCTCAACGTACATTTCGACCATGGAAAGCTAACGTTGCTTTGGCAGGATCGTTCAGCTCGTACGTCATATGGTCTCTTGAAGGAGCGTACTGGGCAACAGCATACTACGATTCGCGTCAACTGACGCTCAACATCTCCTACCGATTCATCCCTTCGGAGTAACCTCTTGGTGGGTGCTCACTCGACTTCGTTCCATCCGCCGGACCGTGAAGCATTACGCTCCCTCTGGGTTCATCGCCGAGTTCCGGCGGTGCGAGCTCGAGACCGCCTGATGCTTAGCGCGCTCATCACAGCGGGTCTCGCGGCAGTCCTGCTGTTGTTCGATTGGTGGTTCCGTCCCGCGCATGTTGCCGAGCCGGTGCTCTTTATTCTGCTCTCCGTTGCGTTTTGGTACGGCATGAGTCGCATTCTCGTTGGTTGGTTCAACTACATCGCCGTGGCAAGTCCGGAGGAATGGCCCGCGCCGGCGGGGAAGGGTGTGGCCATCTTCACGACGAGCTCGCCGGGTGAGCCGCTTTCAATGTTCGAGACGACGCTCGCCGCCTGTGCGCGCATCACGTATCCGCATACTACTTACCTGTTAGACGACACACAGGACCCGCGCTTTCGCGAGGTTGCACAGAAGCATGGCGCTCTCTGGTTAGAGCTGGTGGGATTACCGGGTGCAAAGGCGGGCAAGATCAATCGGGCATTGGAGCTGACGGACGAAGAATTCATCCTCGTCCTTGACCCCGACCATATTCCGTTCCCGAATTTTCTCGACCGAGTGTTGGGGTACTTTGAAGATGCACAGGTGGGATTCGTGCAGGTGAGCCAGGCGTACTACAATCAGTTTCGTTCGTTTGTTGCGCGCGGTGCCGCAGAGCAGACGTATGTCTTTTATGGCCCGGTGATGATGGGGATGTTCGGCCACGGCGTCAGTTTGGCGATCGGCGCGAACTGCACGTTTCGCCGCTCAGCGCTTCAATCCATCGGCGGCCACGGCATCGGGTTGGCGGAGGATCTTGTTACGTCCATTCGCCTCCATGCGGCGGGGTGGAAGTCGGTCTACGTGCCGGAGATTGTGAGTCGCGGCCTGGTGCCGGAAGACCTCGGTTCATTCCTGAAGCAGCAGCTCAAATGGGCGCGCGGGGTGTTCGAAATTCTCTTTGCCGAGCTTCCTCGTCTTGCCCCCAAGCTCACCTGGCGGCAGCGTCTTTCCTATTTGATGATCGGCACCTATTATCTCTGCGGCACGACCACGCTCATCTACATCGTCATTCCGTTTCTCTATTTGTGGTTCGGATTCCTTCCTGCTGCCATGCGCTTCGAAGAGTTCTTGATTTCCATCCTGCCGGTCAGTATGTTGGGCGTTGTCATCTATCTATTCGTTCAGCGCTGGATGTGCCATCCTGAAACTGAACGCGGCGTACACTGGCGTGGATTGATGCTCAAAATTGGATGCTGGCCCGTGTATCTCTACGGTACGATCCTCGCCATTTTGGACCGGACAGTTCCGTACATCCCCACTTCCAAGGAGGCACGGCGTGGAGCGTTCGGTCGCCTCGCTACACCGCATCTCGTCGTGATGACTCTGTATCTTGTCACCATTGCACAGGTTGTATGGGCGCGACTGACTCAACTATCCGAGGCTCAGCTTATGTTAACGAGTGAAGCGGTGTGGGGGATGATTGGCTTTGAAACGCTCTCCATGCTCATGCTCGGCGGCATGCTCTATGCTGCATGGGAAGCGACGCGGCCGCCGGCAGGAAACGCCTGGGACGCCGTCGACCTTACAAAGGAACCAGGGCAATGAAAGCTTCGCATCGGATTCTGGTTACTGGTGCGCTTCTTCTTGTTCTTGTCGTTGCGTTCTGGGGATTGTCCTATGTGGGAACCCGAACGGAGGGCCCGCTCGGCCGTCTGCTTTCGGCGACCGGTGTTGTTGTGAGTGAGGTAGAAAATTGGTTCACGCGTGCCCTTCGCGGTAAAGGGCGTGAAGCGCAGCTGGAGTGGTTCAGCGCGTACCGGAACGACCTCTCGCGTCTACAACAACCGGACCGGATATTGCTTGGCGCGTACGACAATGGGCTTCCACATTCCATGGAAACGGTGCTACGGCTTGAGCAAGCGTTGGGGACGACCTTCCCGCTTGTTCACTTCTACACAGCGTGGGGAGATAAGCCCGAGCAGCAGTTTCCGCAGAAACTCGTTACCACCATCTGGAATCTCGGCTCCGTTCCCGTCATCACCTGGGAGCCGTGGTTGGTGGATTTCGAGAACACGAAGCATCCGCATCTGCCCTTGCGCGAGCAGCGAGATAAGGACGGATTGGAGGCGATCGCACGTGGCGAGTACGATTTTTACATCGATCAATGGGCAAAGGATGCGGCGGCGTTTGGGAAAGCGATTTTCGTCCGGCCGTTCCATGAAATGAACGACCCGTATCGCTACCCGTGGGGTCCGCAGAACAACTCCGCTGCCGATTTCATCGCCGCGTGGAGGCACGTGGCGAATCGCTTCCGCGTTGCCGGAGCCACAAACGTGATCTGGGTCTGGTCGCCTCACCTCGCGTATGAGTTCTACACCTACTATCCCGGCGATGCGTATGTGGATTGGGTCGCCACGTTAGCGCTGAACTACGGGACTGTTGCCAACTGGTCGAAATGGTGGACGTTCGAGGAGATTGTTGGGACGAAGTATGTCTACCTTGAGGCCCTGAACAAGCCAATCATGCTTGCTGAAGTTGGCTCGTTGGCCGTCGGTGGCGATCGGGAGGAATGGTATCGTGCCGCGTTGACGAATCTGCCGGAGCGCTACCCCGCCGTAAAGGCGCTGCTCTTCTTCCACAATTCGAGCGATGCCACCGTCACCTACCAGCGCCTCGACTGGTCGTTCGTGAACGACTCGACGATGGTGGCAGTCGTTCGAGAGGCGATCCGTCCACTGCAAGAGAGTATCAGAGACTTCTGAAAAATTCAAAAACTAAGTCTCTCTTACGGAGATACGAACGCCGTGAGATTGTTGATGCGGACAATGTTGAACAGCGCTGCTATGAACACATACATCCAACCGACTCGATCCTTGCCGCGATGACGTGTCTTGCGCATCAATCCAACCGTCTTCATCCAGCCAAGTTGACACACTCCTCGTTCCCTCCTCATGCAATCGTCTTAATTACCTTTATCACCCGCCACATAAAGGCCACGTCTTTTTTCCGGACCACCATCGGTTCGTATTCGGGATTGAGCGGAACGAGGTGGAGGAACTGATCGTCGATCTTAATTCGCTTCACCGTGTCTTCGTCATTCACCCGCACCACGCAGATGTCGCCGCTGCGCGCCTCCAATTTTGGACTGACGACGATGATATCGCCGTCTTCGATTCGTGGCGCCATGCTGTTTCCCTTCACCTCGAGCGCAAAGGCGCTCGGATCGCGCACGTCGTCCACCGTGATGTATTTCTCAACATAGTCGGGATGGAAGATCATGCTTGGCGCCCCGCCCGGAACGGAAGAGAGGAGCGGAAGCTGGATTAAATCGACTTTTCGGTATCTCCCCGTTGCCAATGGAAAGACATTCGCCTCATTGCGCGTTGGGTACATTTCCCCCTTGCCGGTCAACAGCCACTGGGGCGAGGCACCGGTGATCTTCGCCAAACGCATGAGGTAATTGCTGTCGGGCACCTGTTCCCCCTTCTCCCAGCGCTGGATCGTACGGCTCGCGACGTCGAGTCTCGCCGCAAGCGTCACTTGATCGATTCCTCTCCCCCTTCGCGCCTCGCGAATGCGTTGTGCAAGCGTCTGCTTCATGGGTATGATCTCCTCGTCGGACGGGATAGACATTTATGTCATTGCAAATGAATCATAAACGACAGAAATGTCGCACATCAAGGTAGGTATTTTTCGACTTGGTGTCAAGCCGCCATCGTGGGCGGTTTGGTTAACGTTCCTACCGCCACGCGATGGTTACCATCCTTGTTTTTTCATCCAAGGCTGGGTATTTTGGCCGCACGTAGGACGAAAGGAAAAACCCTTATGGTGACAGCACTTGTGCTTTTAAACGTTGCACGCGAGCGAACGAACACCGTTGCCGAGCAACTGACGGCCATCAAAGGCGTTACGGAGGTCTACTCCGTTGCCGGCAGGTACGACCTTGCTGCGATCATCCGCGTCAAAGAAAACGAGGAACTTGCTGCAGTGGTGACGGAGAAGATTCGCGCGATTGACGGCATCGAGCGCTCCGAAACGCTTATTGCCTTTCGCGTCTTCTCGAAATATGATCTGGAGATGGCGTTTTCCATCGGTTTGGAAGAAACGGAGAGATCGAGACAGAGATGACGCTTAAGCAGCTGGGTTGGAGCGACTTCTTCGAAGCGTACTTCGCACCGTTCCGCGAGGAGGGAAAAGAAGTCGGTCGTGTTGCCATTCCCCACCGTGGTCGGTACGTGCTCTATACAACGCATGGAGAATTGTGGGGAGAAGTCTCCGGCAAGTTTCGCTTCGAGACGAAAGATTCCGGAGGCTATCCCGCGGTCGGTGATTGGGTGGTGATCGACGCGCGACCGAAAGAGGGGACGGCGACCATTCATCATGTGTTGCAGCGCCGGACGAAATTCTCGCGCAAGGTGGCTGGTCAGAAAACAGAAGAACAAGTCGTTGCTGCCAATGTCGATGTCGTGTTCCTCGTGAGCGGGTTGGATCACGACTTCAATCTGCGGCGCATTGAGCGCTATCTCACGGTCGCTTGGGAGAGCGGTGCTTCACCGGTCATCGTTTTGAACAAGACCGATCTCTGCAGCGATGTTCCGGAACGCGTGGCAGAGGTAGAGGCCATCGCTCAAGGCGTGCCGGTCTTGGCGATGAGTGCCGTCAAGGATGAAGGAGTTCGCGCGCTGCTCGAGTTCTTACCTGAAGGCAAAACCGGAGCGTTGCTGGGCTCATCCGGAGTTGGAAAATCGACTATTGTGAACCATCTTCTCGGTTACGACGCACAGGAGACGCAAGGAGTGCGTGAGAGCGACAGTCGGGGCCGCCACACCACGAGCCGACGCGAACTCCTTCTCTTGCCATCCGGGGGAATGTTGATCGACACGCCCGGCATGCGCGAACTGCAATTGTGGAGTGGTGAGGGATTGCATCACAGCTTTGAGGATATTGAGGAGCTGGCAGCGCAGTGCCGGTTTCGCGATTGCCGGCATGAACAAGAACCTGATTGCGCGGTGCAGAAGGCGTTGGATGAGGGCTCCCTCGATCCGGAGCGATTTGAAAGTTACCTGAAACTCCAGCGTGAGCTCAACTATCTCGAGCGTCGTCAGAACCAACGCGCGGCATTCATCGAGAAGCAACGCTGGAAGAAAACCGGGCGCCTGGCGAAGGATATTCAGAAGCGAAAGGGGAAAATTTGAAGTGCAGCGCAGCGGAGAATACAGCACTCTTTGTCACTCAAGTTGATCGCTTTTCCAAAGTAGGAGGCTGAAAACGCCGATAAAATGGATTCTCGCGGATCAACTATTTCAAACTGATGTTACGCAAACAGCCATTTTCGATGTCTCCGGGGTTCCTTTTGGATGTTACTTTCTTTGATGCCAAAGAAAGTAACCAAAGAAAGCTTTCCGAAATCGTAACGCACGCGAACGAGCAGCCTCCCCACAGCCCGTTGATTTCGGCCTCGGAGAGCATTGCAACTGATTGTCAGGAGTGTACGTGGCCGAAATCAAAACGCACGGGAGAGGGCTGCCCGCGCACAGCGCCAACGATTTCGGAGGCCTCTGCGCAAAAGATTCTTTAGCCGGTTTGCCGACGCGAACTCACGGTCATTCAAAGGACAGACCTGCGAGAAGGGGGAAATCGAGATTCTGCGTAATATCAGTTACTTATTCCATCCCAACTGTTGTCGGGCTGCGTCGGACATCCGGCTCGGCGTCCACTCCGGTTGCCAGACGATGCGCACGTCCGCATCACCTACACCGGGAATCTTCTTCACACGATCCTTCACTTGCTGAGAGATCATGGAACTGGCCGGACAGCCGGGAGAGGTGAGAGTCATCTTCACCCCGACCCAATCGTCAACAATCGTAACGCCGTAGACCAGGCCGAGGTCAACAATGTTGACGGGAATCTCCGGGTCGTAACACTCCTTCAACGCCTCGTAGATAGCTTCTTGTGTGATCGGTTGTTTGTTGAGATTTTCCATCATTTGTACCTTTATGCACAAGGAAGATACGATTCGCTCTGACCAAACTCAATCCAATATCCCAACGTTAACCAAAATCCCCTCACACTACTATATACTTCCGAAACAATCGAATCCCTGCGAGCAAGAACACCGTGAGCGGGAATCCAAGCAACACCGCGCCGCTGATCACCCGACCGGTAACGACTGACAACGGCTCTTCCTCATACAAAAACTCCGGCAGCTTCTCATACTCACGAAACTGCGCCTTCTGAAGGATTTTTGGCATGAAAAAGTCTTTCCATTCCTCGTGATATTCCTCCACTTGTGCCAGGAAATGCTTGTAGCGGTCAACACCACTTCCGGCAATGTCATTCACAATGTCCTGTGCAACGATGGCGGGTGAGAGAAACCGCAGCGCGCGGATGACCAACTGCTGCCGCTCCAACTGACTCCGATAGCGTTCTAAAACTGGCGCGATCATTCGCTCGACCTCCTCATTCACAACCGCACGCATCGCGGCGAAATTACGCGTGTCAATGCTATCGCCGCGCGCAAGCTCGGGATGATCCTCAAAGTATTTCGCCAACAGTATGCTTCCTTGCTCGGATGCTTCTTTCGACGCCCGCCGCATCGCATCAATCAGCTCTACGCGTGAAGGAACGGGATACAACGTCTTCGCCGCGAGATTAAAGACCGTCGGTAAGACGATAACGACCGCTAACCAAACAACGGCGAGTACCGTGGCATTCGCTGCCGATGAGCGACCGAACGAGACAACAAACAGCGCAATGCTGAACCACAGAGCGCCATACACGACAAGAAACAGCAGGAGCAAAGCAAGTTTCGTTATGGATTCTCCCGTAAATGAAACCGTCCCGCTGAAAAGAACGCCAAGAACCGCAATCGCCGCTACACCGGTGGTCAGCACAACAAACCGTAGCAGAAAACGGACGGCGACGAGTCGTTTCAGAGAAACGGGATTGGAGAGAAGAAGACCTAATGTGCCCGATTCTTTATCCGATGCGGGAATGTTGTAGGCGAGCGCGAGAATGAGAAGCGGATATAAAAAGATAAGAACAAATGCTAAATCGAATTTGCCGGTGAGAAGTCGAAGAGGATTTTCAATCTCCTGTGCGGTGAGAATGGCTTCTCTGGAATCTGTTGAGATCTTGAGATAGAACGGATACAGATCGCTTTGTCCCACCGACACGACGGCTAAAGGTCCCGGAGGTAACACGGCGTACCTATTTGCAATCCGTCTTCCTGCTGCTCCGGGGTCGCGCGGATCCAAGAAGGCCGGTATGGTCAGGTCACCACGGTCGAGTGCAGGGATCAGCGATTTCATCGAATCAATGCGCGCAGATTCTTCTGCGAGCGCACCGGCTATCGCGTCATTCTGAAACTTCACCCACTCCGCACCGTTCCAGATGGCAAACACTGCGCAGAGTGTAAAGATGAGAAGCAGCAATCCAACTGCCCAATCGGAAGTTAAGAGTTTCCATTCATACGTGAAAAGTTTCTTCATAGGACATTCTCCTGAACGATCTGTTTTGGGCTAAGTAATTTCCATTCGTCTTCTGCTTGTTCCCACGCCTGCCCGATGCCTACTTCCCGGTGGGCACGGCAGTCAAGCTCTGCGTGGGAACAGACTCACTGGCGCTCAGCGTCAGTTATCGAACGGGGAAGTGTTGCATCTCCGCAACGCTCGTGCCACTTTTCTGCTATGAAAATATCCCTGAATAGACAACCGACAGTTCATTTTCATCAGGGGTGGTGAACCCCCGATTCATGACCGCTTTTCCATTCAGACAATGTGCATTTTTCGTATTGCAAGAATCACACCGGCAAACGCAATCCCACACCACACAGTTAGGATGAAGATGCTCAGCACGTACTCCTTCAGCACCCATCCAACCGTAGGGCCTTCGTACACAAAGTCCGGAACCTTTTGCCACAACTCCGGTCCGGCAAGATACTGGCCGCTCTCCGTCTTTCCTCGCTGGAAGATGTCGTCATTCATAATTTTCTGAATGACACGCCGATAGTCTTCCCCGGCGCGAACGAAATGACGGTGATGATGCCAGTCTGTCCCCGCCAATCCCATCGAAAGCGATTGCACCGGCAGAAGCGGCGCAACCAGACCGCAGACTTGGTAAACTGTCATCTGCCTCTCAAAGAGATCGAAGAGTCTGCCGTAATGACGATCGTACACCCTGTAGCCGTGTTCTTCCCCCGCCTGCAGCGCGAAGCCGCTGAGGTTCACTGGTAAAGCCTGAAGGGAATCAACGCCGTAGCGCCGAAACAGCTCCTGCTTCTTGGCTTCGATCAACGCTTGTAGCTCAGTCTGATCATCCAGATCCTTTTTCATCGCCGTTTTGAATTCGATGCTCGAAGGAAGGGGATGGATGACTCTGGAGAGATCCGAAGCGAGACGCGGTGCAATCAGCGAGTTGGCGATCCAGAATGAGAGCAGCACAACGAGCGCAACGCGTGACCCGCCTTCGGGGGGCACTGCAGCCGACACCGTAAGGGCAACACCGACAATGACACCGAGGTAGAGCACATACACAACGACGAGCAGAACATAGCGAACGAATCCCTCCAATCCTTCCGCACCGCCTGCATACAACATCACCGCTGCAGCCCCAAGGATTACGGCGGGGATGAGAATAACGGCAAGTCCGCTCGTTACGCCTATGGCTTTGCCGAGTGCAAGCACGCGTCGGTCAACGCCGAGACTCAAGAGCTGTCGCAACGTCCCTTGCTCACGTTCACCGGCAAATGCGCCAAATGTCAGAAGAATAATCAGAAGCGGAAGAAGCAGTTGCATCACGGCGGCAGCGGTCATTTCGCCGAAGCGCTGCACAGCCGTTGCATCCTGTGCAGGACGATAGAGAAAATCATTCTGATAATGCGCTTCGAGCCAAACCGTGACGCCGACGTACGGATCGAGTCCGGCATCGAGAACGGAAAGGACGTTCTTTGGCTTGAACGCATAGACGCCGTAGTGCGCGGCGGAGTGGGGATTCTTCTGGCCTTGATCGAGCCATCGCTCGCGCTCCGCTGCGCGTGCCGCCTCGTGTTGCGCACTGATGTCGGCATAATGGATCAGTCCGATGATGAGCGAAAGCGTAAGTAAGCCCAGCACTGCTGCCGCCGACCATCGAAAGCGGCCGTCGCGCAGCATTTCGGTGAATTCTTTCTTTGCGATTCGAGTCAGCATTGATGTTCTCCTTAAATTGTGTAGGTCGGATTGTCAATCCGACCTACCTTTACATTACGTACTTCAGTGAAAACCCTCCGTAGAAACTCCGCGCTGGCGCGGGATGATAGTACCGTCCGCCGAAAGCGTTAATAGCGAGGAACGAGACATATTTCGTACTCAGCGCGTTTTCGACTCCCGCAAAGGCGTCCAGCTCAAATGCGCTCAACACCCGCGTTCTCCAGCCGGCTTTTCCGCTGAGCAGGCGGTACGCCGAGATGTCCACATCGTTCGCGTTGGTGATGTACCGTTTATCGTAATAGCTGAATGTCCAGTGCGTGTATGCGCCGAAGTTCGTCGTGGCATCGAGACCCACAACGAGCACGAGGGGAGAAATGCCGGGAATCTTCTTGCCCGAGAAATCTTGGGTTTGAGCAGGATTCGCATCGTTTCGCCTGATAAACGTGCCGAAGCGGAAGTTATGGTATGTGTAACTGACAAACGGCTTCACCAGTGAGACGGTCGCCTGCGGATCGTTGATCGCAAAGTACAAAATCGCCGCCTCGACGCCTTTCTGATTTGCGGAGCCGGAGTTTTCGTAGGTCAGTTTTCCACCCGCAAGCGTTCTGCTGATGATGATGTTGTCGAGCAGAAATTGGAACGCCGAGAGATAGAAGTTCAGCCGGTTGTTTAATGCAGTTCCCCGCATGCCAATCTCGTAATTCGTTCCCGTCTCAGGAGTCAGGTTGGCGTTGATCTGTCCGGTTACGGCTGTGCTGATTTCGCTGTTGGTCGGTGGCCCAAATCCCTGACTGATGCTGGCGTGAAGGGCAAGTGTTGAACTCATCTTGTACACAAGGGCAACGCGCGGAACAAGTTTGGGCGAAAATGAGACCGAAGCGGATTGATCGGGATCGCCGGGTGGGTTGAAGAGGTCGAGAACGTCGTAGTGGAGCTTATTGTAACTCATGCCGAGCGTCAGGAGCAGCTCCTGGGTCAGCTCAAGTTCCGCCTGGGCAAAGAGAATGTACTGGACGGTGGTAACATCCGTATCAACCATCATATTTCCCGGCTTGCCGTTCACATTGGCGTACTCCTTCTCTGTGGTAACGTCGCGTTGATACTCGCCGCCTGCGGTGATGCGGCTTTTAAAAGAGAACAGCTCAGGTTTCCACACAAAGCGCGTTCTTCCTCCGTAGCTGCTGTAAGTCGAGCGGAAGTATCCACTGTTGAATTGTGATGTGCCGTACGGATGGTCAACATCTGCAAATAAGCTGTACGCGGAGGTAATGTTGGAAACGGCTTCCGAGATGTCGTACTGGTGGGAGATTCCGACGCTTGTGGATTTTCGCGTAACGCGCGGATCGAGTGTCGGAACAGCAGGAAGCACTTGGCGTGGATTCGCATCGTACTCCGCCTTTGTGAGCGCGCCCGGAGACTGGAACTCGGCATCGGCGTGCAGCAAGAGCGCGGAGACAGTCCGATTTTCCGACGGGAAAAAGATCGCGTTCGCGCTGAGAAGCTTGCGATACGTACTGCTCTGCTTTTCCCTATACCCGCGGTAGTACTGATCCGCATACGACAGTGAGAGATTTGCGTCCTGCAGTCCGGAGTTGAGTGAGACACCACTTCGTCGCAGTCCAAAGGAGCCGGACTGTACCCCTAGTCCGACGCTTCGGTCGCCGTATGACGCACGGGCCGCGCTCAAGATCATCACACCGCCCGTTCCTGCGCCGTAGATGCTTCCAGCAGGACCTTTAAGGACTTCAATATTGCCGATCACCGACGGCTCAAACAGATCGTAGTTGGTGTTTCCGCCCGCTCCCGTCATCGGAATGTCGTTCCAGTACGCCTTAATGCCGCGTACGCCAAAGGGGGAGCGCAGCAGACTGCCGCGGATGGAGAGCCGACTGCTTCCTCCCGGCATCTGCGATTCCATCCGAACGCCGGGAATGGTGTTCAAGGCGGGAAGGATTGAACTGTTGTCATATCGGCGGATCTGTTCGGCGGTCAGCATACTGATTGAGCCTGCCGTCTCAATGAGTTTCCGGTTTGTTTCATAACCAACCACAGTAACTTCACTCAGCAAGACTTGTGTGGCTTCCAGAAGGATGTTTAAACGGCTTGTCTTCTCGTCAACCGGAACGGTCACTGTGCGATAGCCAACGTAGGAGATGCGGAGTTGTTCGATCCGTGTGCCGGTGCTGAGCGAGAATTCCCCTTTCTCATCGGTCGTTGTTCCGATTGTGGTGTTCGGCACAACGACGTTCGCGCCGATGAGTGGCTGTTTCGTATAGTTGTCGATCACCCGACCGGTGATCGTGGTTTGCGCGAACGCGGCAACCTGAATGATTGCCGCAACAAATGATAGAAGAATGAGTCTCATAGTCATTCCTTTTTTAAGAGTGTTTGTTCTCACTATTGGTGATGCAAGTTGAACATCGCTTACCTGAGGAGCAGGCAGTTTCGATTTACGGGGGGACCGCGGTCAAAAAGTTGATCACATTCCGAGAGTTGACAAACGTTGTTATCGTTACGAACGGGAAAACACGATTCAGGTTGGGCAATCTCGTTATTATTCTGCAGCGGTTGGTCTAATGCACGGTGCATCAGTGCCGTGCAAAGGGGGCATTGGAAGCCTGAAGCGGTGGCGTTCTTGTCCGATGACTCGAACAACAGCGTAGCTCCTCCTTCTTTGTGCAGAGAGATTGGATGCCGGTGGAACACGGCGAGAAACGTCTGCTCCAACGACAGAAGGAGACTGAAAACACTAACGAGGTGGATAATCGTTGAGTGTGAAAACATCATCACAAAGATGTTCGAACATCAAATCACAAGATAGGCGGCCGGACTCGACGAGTGGAATTTCCAGCGTGAGCCAGCTGCCTTTTCTCCTGAAGGAGGAGAAGTGCTGTAGGTCGGATTGTCAATCCGACCTACGGTATGATCGGGGAAGACATCCCGATCTACTTACATCTCACACACTCCTTACACAAACGCCAGTTTTGAATGTGCGAGAGGGCAATCATCATTGCTCCGGCAGGGAGCAGAAGCCGTTCAGACTCCACAAGCAGAAATTTCGCGCCGACGATGATTACCGCTCCCGCAAAAAAATACCACAACGCACTCCATTTGCGGTGATGCAACCGAAAGCCGCGCGTGAGGGCGAACATCCCGATCGCCAGCGATAAGCCAATCATTACCCACTCGAAGGTTTCTTCCGCAAGGAATCCTCTTGCTAACCAGGGGGCCGCCGTCAGCAAAAGCGGCAACAAGCCGCAGTGCAGAACACACAGCGTGGATGCCGAGACGCCAAGCAGGTCATACACTCCGCCGATGCTGATGCGTCGGCCTGAAGTCCCTGCAGAGGCTTTTGGCTGGAACATTTCGAATTCCATCACCTTGTGACTCCTTTTCATTCGAGCATATGTCTGAGATAAATGTTTTCCAAATCCGCGTGACCTATGTCGGCTGTGTCGAGAACTTCCACTAACTTTCCGTGCCTCATAATGCCTACGCGTGTGCCTGTCTCCTTTGCGCGGAAAAGATCGTGCGTGGCCATCAACACGGCAACGCCCTGATTGCTCAGGTGCTTGAGCAGCTTTGAGAATTCATTGCTTGCTTTCGGATCGAGTCCCGATGTCGGCTCATCCAACAGTAATGCTTCGGCCTTCTTCGCAAGAGCAATGGCGATTCCGACCTTTTGCCGCATCCCCTTGGAGTATGTGGCGATGCGCTGATCGGCAACGGCGGGGTCGAGTCCGACTTGCTCGAAGAACTTCAGATAATCTGTTCGCGTGTAATGATCGTGACCGGCCAGTGCGGTGAAGTATTCGAGATTCTCCAAACCGCTGAGATTGCGATAGAGTATCACCTGCTCCGGGATATAGGCGACGTATTTCTTTGTCTCAAGCGGATATCGTGTAACGTCGAGATTCTTGATCTTCGCTGTACCGGCGGTCGGCGCGATGAAATTGAGAAACAGGTTGATCGTTGTTGTTTTGCCCGCGCCGTTGGCGCCAAGGAGACAGAAAATCTCTCCCGGCTGAATGCGCAGATTCAAATCGGACAATGCCGGTGTACCGTTGTACGACTTCGAGAGATTGACGGCTTCAAGCATACAGATTCTCCTTTCACATTTCAAACGTGTAGAGATACTTCAACAATATCGCCCGCGCATTGGTCAATGGCAGCCGCGGCGAGCTGGGCATAAGTCTGTCTCTGTCTGTATTGATGCCTTCATTATACACCAACCACAGATCGTGTCCCTCGTTGAAGTTGTACCGCAGGCGGACATTGCTGATAACGATGGATGCGGCGCTGTTGTACTGCAGAAAGAGAGCAGCAGAGGCTCTCGTGTTGAGCGCTGTCTGAATGCGCAACTGAAGCAGGTGCGAATCGTATCGCTGTTGCCGCCTCTCGAAGCGAATCACGTTCAGCTCGTACTGCGGACGCAGCTCCAAATGACGGGAGAGATTCCAAATTGCGCTGAGCTTCAGTGTAGTTTTCTTCCCGTCGTAGAATGTCCCGTAGAAGAGATCGAGACTCGGCCTGAAGAACCACCGATCCGGCGGTGTTGCGGCAAGCCACACATCGTGGTACCAATAGCTTCCCGCCGGAACCGAAGCGCTGCTCGATAGCGAAAAGGCCTGCGGCACGTTTTCGTAGTAATGATCCGTGGAGATGAGCACTGTTGCCGCGTTTTGCCACTCAAGCTGCACAAAGGGATGAAGCCAAACATAATCGGCACGGTGATCGGGATTCCGCACATAGGCGAATCCCCAATGGCCAATCCATATTCGCCGCAACGTCTCGTGATCTTTGAGAAACCATTGGTAGTCGAGATTATTCCGGACAAACGAAAAATCACGCCGTGGGTCGAATCCAAGGCCCGGCTCAAACTCGGCGTCCGACCAGGTGATTTTGGTGAGGTAGCTGAACCCTTCGAACACGCGACGCTGCCATTCGAGGGCAATTCGTCCGGCAGTGAATGGTTTCTGGAACGATGGCTTCAGGCGCGCCCGGTCCACTGTTTGAGCCCAGGTAAATGTGACAAACTCGTCTCCAACGATATTGAGAATGCCATCGAGCGCGTAGGCGTAGTTCCATCCGCCGTCAGCGTTGATGCGCGAGGTCATCATCCCACCGACATACGATTGCGCGTTGATCACCTGCCTGCGTACCCGGAGGACGCCGAAGTTTTCCGGTGAAAGCCCTTTCTCGCGTGCGGTTTGCATCGTCAGCGCTCCAAGGTCCCAGTTTCCCAGTCGCCCGATCACGCGCGCGCCGCCAAGGACGCGAATCGGCTCGCCGCGATCGTTTAAACCGATCCGCCGACTGTGAAAGAGCATGCTGCGGGCCGTTCCCATATTCAGATTGAAAATCCCCGCCCGTTCCAGAAAGAACTGCCGCTTCTCCGGAAAGAAGAGCGGAAAGCGCGTGAGATTGATCTGCTGATCATCCGCTTCAGCCTGAGCAAAATCGGTGTTCAGTGTCAGGTCGAGCGTCAGGTTGCTAACAATCGGATACTTCAGATCGATGCCGATCTCGCGACTCAGCGAGCTGATATGGCGATATGTCGTTCGGGTTGGATCAAGTTCGGCGCGTCTATCGAATCCACCGACCGCGTATGGAGTAACATAGATCGGCGTTTTCTGCTGAATGCCCCGGAAGACAACAGGGTAGCCGCGGGACGGTCGCTCGATGGAAGACGTCGGCGGGACGTCGGGGAAGGTCTGCCGTTCGTTGGATACGGCAATCCAGCGATAGACCGTCATTCCCATCGTTACCTCTCCGTTTATCGAACGGAACCGGAGACTCGAAAACGGAATGCGCATCTCGACAAACCATCCCGAATCGGTCACCGTTGTGGCAACATCCCAAAACGTGTTCCAGCTATTGTCGCGTGAGGCGCTGCCCCCTTCTCCGTCGTTCGAGATCGTCTGATCAATGCGGATTCCACCGGGCGTCGTAATAAAGCGGACGGCATTCTCCCTGTCATAAAACGTATCTAACATAAATCCGAACGTATCATCGCCGCTCCAGCGGTCACGGTACAGCGAGTTCAAACGGATGGTCGAAGGATCGCGTGTGTAGCATCTGCCTGAGACATAAACGAAATTGTCGTCGTAGGCAACGCGGATCTCCGTACGCTCGCTCGCCTCAGCACGATACACCGGCTGCGTAACCGTGAGCGGCAGGGGAGGTATGGTTTGCCACGCCGGTTCGTCGGGAAGACCGTCGAGCACGATTGGAGCGGACACACGCAAAAGAACGAGCGGGTCTTGGGCGGGCACAGCGATGTCGGTCGCCAGCAGGATGGATAGCAGACCCAGTGGCTGGAGTAAAGGGTACTTTATTATCCACCGACGAGCTGAATCAGTTTGACAGCTCATCGCACGTACACCTCCACGTGTCCTGATTCTGTCCCGGTTGCCAGTAGGCGATCGTCCGGCGACCACGCAAGCAGGCTCACCCCGCTGTCGGCGCGCGCGTAAGCTATTGGTTGTTGATTCTTCTCTGGACGCCACAGCAACACGAGACCATCTTGATCCGCGGAAGCAAGATGTGCGCCGTGGTGTTGGTAGGCCAGCGCGCTGATAAAATTCTCATGCCCCCTCAGAGAGATCGGTCTCGTTCCCGCCGGGCCTTTGCCCGAGCAGTCCCAGATTATAACTTCGGGGCTGCCGCCGGTGGCGAGGTAGCGGCCGGAACAATCCCATGCCAGCTCGCGCACTTTGGTGGGATAGCCCCACATCTGCAAATCCTGCCTCGTGGCGATGATCCAAAAATGCACCGTGGAATCCTGATCGCCGGTCGCGAGAAATCTTCCATCCGGACTCCACGCTAACACCAGACTCGAACCTTTCCATTCAAGACGTTCAGCGCGCCCCGGTTGATGCGGGAGGCACAACGTGACGCCGTTGTACGCGCACGCAGCGAGCACCTTGTCTTGGGGATGCCATGCGATATCCGCTATCGTGCTGGGATGATCGCCAAACGAGCTGAGCAGTTGGCCAGTCCGATCCCAAAACCGAACTTCTTTGCCCGCAGCGGAAGCAAGCACCTCGCCCGCCGGGCTCCACGCGACGTGTTCAACCCATGCCGCGCCGCCTTCACACGCCAGCAACTCCTCACCGCGTAGCGTGTCCCACCAGCGCACTTTGCCGTCTTGGCCTGCACTCGTGAGTACGGTGCCGTCAGCATTCCATGACAACGAACTGGTGCCGAATCTGTGGCCGGCGAAGTGGTGCACGATACGGCCGGTCTCACGCTCGAAGATTGTGATTGGACCGCTCACCGCAGCGGCAGCGAGAGAGCGGCCGTCGCGTGACCATATAAGATCGATGACGTGGTCTTCGATTTCTCTGTGCCAGCTTGCCGTGAGCGGCTTCACGTTTTTTATGCGAGGCATGACCGGAACCCCTCGTTCAGCTTGGCGCGATCCAATTTGCGACCGATAAAGATCAGCGAATTTCGGCGCTCCTCATTGCCCCATGGCCGATCGGGGCGGCCGTCGAACAACATGTGCACGCCTTGAAACACGAAACGCTCTTCTTGATTCTTAATGCTGAGCACGCCTTTCATGCGAAAGATATCCGTGCCCTTCGTGGTCAATAACTCTCGCAGCCATTCGTTGAGCTTTTTCTCGTCTAAATCGCCGGGTGTGGTGATGCCGACGGAACTCACTTCCTCGTCGTGCTCGTGATCGGGCTTGTACTCGCGCGTCAGCAGCGGAGCGAGCGGGCCGTGCACGCTCTGCAATTTCGCGGAAAATTCGTCGGGATGATGTTGCGTGAACAGCGCGTAGTTGCCGGGTTCGTCGATGTGAATGTTGAAACGGGTCTCACCCTCGGCAAGCCTCAGCTCACGTAATTTCTTTTCCGGCCGCAAAACATCATTCGCCGCCGTGGCGTGTTCCTTCTCGGAAAACAGCAAGACGGCCTCCATCTGCAATGCTTCTAATTCTGTGGCCGAAGCTTCCGGCAACGGCAGCAGGGCCACGTTCATTGTAGGATCGGGGCCGGGATGCATGATCCATTCATACTCGCCGCGCTGGAGCAGGTACACCCCCGCCCATTCAAACGGATATTCCGGCTCCATGAATTTCGGATCGACTTCGAGAGCGCGCGCGACGTTGAACCCGCCTACGTTGAGGATTTTGTCCATCTCGATTCGCGCGTCGCGCGTGCGATAAATCTTCGTCGCGGCGTTCATGCCGCGGATGCGCGCTTCGAGCTTGTCTAACTCCTCAGGAGTGACGAGATCAATCTTGTTCAACAAAATCACGTCGGCAAACGCGATCTGCTCCTTTGCTTCGTTGCTGTCATCGAGGTGCTGCCAAATGTGTTTTGCATCAACCACCGTTACGATGGCATCGAGCGCCAGCTTGCTTCGCATTTCATCATCGACGAAAAACGTTTGCGCCACCGGGCCGGGATCGGCAAGACCCGTGGTTTCGATTAAGATGTAATCGAATTTGTCCTTGCGCTTCATCAAGTTGCCAAGGATGCGAATGAGATCGCCGCGCACGGTGCAGCAGATGCAGCCGTTATTCATCTCGAAAATCTCCTCTTCTGCGCCGATGACCAAATCCTGATCGACGCCAACTTCGCCAAACTCGTTTTCGATCACGGCGATGCGCTTGCCATGGTTCTCGGTGAGAATGCGATTGAGCAGTGTGGTTTTGCCTGCGCCGAGAAAGCCAGTGAGCACCGTCACCGGGACGCGGCCTGAATTATGTGTGGTCATGAGTATCTCCTCCTATGTTTGTGAATAATTGTACCTGTCCGCTCACGCAACCGCGCGCATAATGTCCTCGCGATGCACGTCATCGAGTGGTTTCTGAATTTTGAACTGCCGGGTCTTACCTGGCCCGGCAAAGACCGCAGCATATCAAGCATGGACTATCGGCAAGTGATCATCGCGATCGCAATCCCGACAGCGATTTCGGCGCCCCTACAACGTGATGACCTGATCCGGCGGGTTTCCCGCCAGGGCGGCGTAGAGGTCTGGGAAGCAGCCGACCGACACACCCTCCACAGTGCCCTTGGGCTGGCAATCCGCGGGCGCCTTCAGGCCAAGACCCATGGTCGGATCGCACCATCTGGGTGCCCCCTGGGCCAGTCCTCGTTCCAGCACGCACATGTCGCACATCATCAGCAGAATGCCCTTGTCCCGGGCAACGCTGGCCAGCCGCTCGCCGAGCGGGTCGCCGCGCCTCAACATGAACACGTTGTCGTCGAAGAAGAACATGCCCACCACATCGACGCCGTGCGTGCCCGCTTCGAGTTGCGGCAAGATCATCTGGCCGACTTTGTAGCTGGCTGACCTCGGCGTCGCTAACACATAAGCTACTTTCATGGAAGTATCTCCTCGTGTGTTTGTGAACAATTGTACCTGTCCGCTCACGCGACCGCGCGCATAATGTCTTCACGACGCACGTCCTCGAGCGGTTTGTGAATTTTAAGCTGCCGGTTCTTACCAGGCCCGGTAAAGACCGCAATGACGGTCTCCAATGGCGGACAGCCTGGTTCGCTGCATTGCAACTGCGTTACCATAATCGTCGCCTCCTCGGGAAGCGACAGACATTCCGACACCATTCGTTTCAACTCCAACACTTTGGTGTTGTCATCATAACGCCGGGTTACCATCGGGTTTATGTTCATGTGATCCTCCGGTTTTTCATTGTAACATACCTTCTAGGACGCCGACGAGCAGCATCAGCCCCGCGCCTAAGCCGATGACCACACCTTGTCCATATTGAGCGCTCAGCGCGGATTTATTGTGCAGCGTCGGAATCAAGTCCGAAGCTGCGATGTAAATAAAACTGCCGGCGGCAATCGGCAGCAGATAGATCATCGGCGCTTGGAGCCACGTGCCGAAGAGCAGCGTGGCCGTAACACCGAACACGCACGTGAGTGAGCAGAGAAAATTCAGCCATACCGCACGCCGCGGGGAATAGCCGCCATAGACCAGCACGCCCAGGTCGCCAATCTCCTGCGGAATCTCGTGCGCAATGATCGCCGCGGTCGTGGTCCAACCCAACGTCGGGCTGACCAGAAAGCCGCCCGCGATCAACGTTCCGTCGATAAAGTTGTGCGCCGCGTCGCCGATGAGATTCATCGGCGCCATGGGCAACACCTTGCCACCCGGCGGAGGCGCTTCATGATAATGCTGCCAGCGCACCACTTTTTCGAGAAAGAAAAATAGCAGGATGCCCACGATGACGAACAACGACACCGTGCGGATTGAGCCGGTCTCCTGCACGGCGTGGGGAATTAAATGAATGAACGCTTCGCCAAGCAACATGCCGACGGCCAGACCGACGAGAAACTGCAAGAGCTTTCGCAACGCCCGGGGCCGCAGGAGCAAACTGAAGGCGCCGACGAATGACACCACGCTGACTAGTGCGCCGGCTGCCAGCGCGGACAACCAAATGGACATGAGAAATTGTGCTCCGTCAAGATTTCGGATAACTGTTCTGAGCTTGCGTTACCGCATCACGCTCAAACCGCTGAAAATGGCAACCAGCCAGCAAGCCTTGGGGGGGAGCATACGCGCCGGTCAGCAATACCTCTTCGAGGTAATCGTAAATTGCGGTTACGTGTGCTGAGGTATTGATCGAGTGCAGCCAGATCGTATGCCCGTCGAACAAAATCAGCACGACGTTCGCCAGCTGGCACGGGCCGAGACAGCCGCTCACGGTCAAGTGAACGCGAGAGCGCAGCTTGCGTTTGCGCCATTGCGCTTTGAACTCCTCCAGCGGCACGGGAGGGTTGCCCTTCTCAGTATTGCCGCAGCAGCAACCTTTGCAAACGAATAACTGTCCGTCGAGGAGACGGATGTTTTTCGTTGTGCCGTCGCTGTGTGTAACGTGTGTGAAACGGTCACACCGCGCTTGATCCAGAGCATCGTTGTAATTGTAGAACGTTCTGGAAAGAAAAGATTGATACGTCTCTCCACCTTTTGTTTTCTTGGTCATAAAAACACGAGCTGTTCCCGGTGTACTTGGATTTTGGTCGTTCAGACAACAATCGCATACCTATCGATGAAGAACCGAAAACGGTATGGTCATTTTCAGCGCAATGTTTCGTCCGGGATTGAGAGCATACTCCTTGTAGCGATTGAGATGGTCACGGTACGCTACATTGAAGAAGTTGTCGATGGTAAAATCGATCTGAGCTCTGCTTGATCCGAGTGCGATCTCACCACCGATGCCGACATCCACCAGCGTGTAGCCGTCGGTCGGAGTTTCAAATTCTTCCACACGATCCTGCGCAGCGACGGTTTTCAGATGCAGCGAGAGATAGGGGTTGAGAAGAGTGCCCAGTTCGCTGCCAACAACCTTGGCTCCCACTCTGAGCCGATTTGCTGGTATCATTGGTAGCGGCCTTTGCGTTTGGTCGTTCGTCCCTCGTACGACATCAAAGCCGCCGTTGAGAACGAGCCAACTCGTGACCTGTGCCTGAAGAGACAATTCGGTTCCGAGAAGGGTTGCATCGGCTTGTTTAAGCACGTACTTCTTGAAACCGGAAACATTGTCCACTTCGCCTGTCGGGCTCGCAAAGATGTATCCAGCAATTGCATTCCGGTAAAAGTTCAACTCAGCCTGCACAATGTTCGTTACGTAGCGGGTTGCGATGTCGACGTTGAAGGAGCGTTCGTTGGCAAGATTTCTGTCACCGGTGACGTATTGGACAGTCCCTTCGTGTACCCCATCGACGAAGAGTTCAAACGGAGTCGGCGCACGCCATGCCCTTCCCACGTTTACGGAGAAAGCGACGGGATCGGAAACTCGGTACACGAGACCGATTGTACCCGTCAGAGCCGCATAGTTGCGGGTATGGGCTTCAACAGCAAGTTCTTCCGTCTCTTCCAGTTCCACACTACGGGTATCGAAGCGGAGGCCTCCCGAGAGGACCACGTTTCCGAAGCGGGCTTCTTCATAGAGATAGCCTGCAAAATTTAGCAGGCTGAAACCGGGAATGAGCTTCTCCTCAGCCAACGATTGATTGGTCTGCGACATTAAAGAGATCCCCAGCGTTCCGAAGAGCGAGCCAATGGGAGCGTGATGGCCTTTGAGATCGAGTGAAGAGGTCTGCAGGCGGAGGTAGATGGCGGGAATCCGGGCCCCTTTCTCTTCAAATTCGCGACGCAGATTTCGCTGCCAACTCCCGTCTGCTTCGAGACGCACTCCCTCGAGTGGGAAGTCAGCGTGGAACTGAATCTTATCATGCTCGATTTTCTGATACGGGGTCGCCGTAGGGTCCTCTGCTGGATCTTCGTGTATCTGGAGCTCCTGATTGAAGCGTGCGTAACCGACGAACGCAGAGCCCCAGGTTCCCGCAAAGCCCGCTAAGGCACCTCCGTTCATTTCGTTGAAACCGCTGTTGAACAACTTTCCTTCGGGCGTTGAAATGTCGCCTGCGTTCCGCACGCTCAGGTTGCCGCGGTATCCGAAAGCACCGCTTGCACCACGCAAGGAAATGGCTCCGGCTGCGTGACGATTGTTGCTGAAGCCGTTCAGTGTAATCTCGCCGCCAAGAAGAGGTGAACCCTCAGCGACGGAGGGAAGGCCATGTCGGATAACGTGCACAACACCTCCCAAAGCATCAGAGCCATACAGTACGCTGCTGGGACCTCGCAGCACTTCAATCCGATCAACATCGAAAGCATCGATCTCGGGAGCGTGTTCATCCCCCCATTGTTGGCCCTCCTGTCGCGTGCCATCGGCAACGACAAGAACCCGTTGAGAGGTAAGTCCTCGAATGACCGGTTTGTAGATTCCCATACCAGTCGTATACATCCAGACACCGGCAGTATGCTCTAACGCCTGGACGACATTTTGGCCGCGCAAGCGCTTGAGTTCCCTTCCTTCCGTTACACTAATCGGTTGCGATGATGAAAGCGCGTCGGCTGGTCGGGGTTTCCCCGTTACTACAATGCCGGGAAGTTCGAGCACGGTTGGGCGCATCGTAACCTCAATTCGAACATCATCCGTCCCGACGACGACGGTTCGGGTTTCTGTTTTGTATCCGACAATGGAAAACTGAAGGGTATAGACCCCCGCCGGAAGCGGGGAAATACTAAAGTGCCCTTGCTCATTGGTGACGGTTCCCCGGTGGAGGGCAGGAAGCGAAACATTCACAAGCCGAAGCGGCTGTTTGTTTTCATCGATGACAATACCAGAAAGACTTTGTGCAGAGGCTTGCTGAAGCACTCCGGATGCAGCAAAAACGATCAGCAAGAGGAAAATGATGAGCGTTCTCATTTCGGCAATCTCCTTTTATGGATAACAGGCGATGAGTCTAACGCGCAGATCTGCAACGACCAAGCGCGTTGTATTAAAAATGCAGAGAGTACGAGATGAGAACAGGAGGTCCGCGTTTAAAGTGGAGCCGCTCGCGCTTGTGTGGAGGGTAGACGGTCGTATGAAGAATGTCCAACGGCTCACACTGGTGTTCACCCGAAACAAAGAGGGAAGGTAGCACGGAAACAAATTGGTAGAGCCGCTGGCAGAGAAAACAGTACGGCGACGCGGCAAGAGGTTTGTGTTGCTCCCCCGTATCAGTACCGGAAACGCGCGTTGTATTGACCGAGCCAGCGTGAAGACAATTCAGATGGCCCCTCTCAAGAAGAGGAACCGTGCACACCTGCAGGATCGCTACAAGCAAGGCGATGATATCTTTTTTTCGTCGTATCATTGAGTGCTCATCAATCGAAATCACAGCATGCTAGGCACCGAACACCCGTCCGTGCCGTCATCCATCAGGAAGCACCCTGCGCGTTCTCGCTCCATTCGTGTTTACAAGCCGCTTCATCAGGCCAAATGAGAGCATCTCGAGATGAAACGACCTCCCGCAGCGTCGAGACGATCAGCCATACAGCGACAATTGCCGCCAATATGGGATCGAAGATGGGATTTCCCACCGCGACCACCAAGAGACCCGAGAGGATCGGCGTAAGCGACATAAAGACATCCCCGACATTATGGAGATAGGCGAGACGAATGGCGGCGTTCTGCTCTCGAACTTTCCAGAGGAACCGTGCTACGGCGGCGTTTGCCAGAGCCGCGAGCATACCGACAACAATGACGAGAATCTCCGAAATCGGAACAGGGTTTATGATGCGTTGAATTGCTCTGTAGAGAAAAAAGAGACTGAGTGAGACCAAGCCTGCCGAATTCAGTACATTCGCTGTGCGCTGCAGGTTCTTCGACATCCTGAGGGGCAGAACATACACGAGATAAAGACAAACAAGCGCCATCTCATCCGAGAAGTTATGGACGGCATCCATCAAGAGCGCAAGACTTTCCGCCTGAAAGCCGGCAATTCCCTCACCAACAAAAATGAGCGTGTTGATGCCGGCGGCCAATGCCAAGGGTTTTCTCACGTGTGCCATTGAATTGTCAGAATAGGATTTGTTTCCGGAGCATCTTGTAGGTCGAGCTTAAGCTCGACCTACGTTTCGTTTTACATCTGCATCAGATAACTCACCTTCAGAATAACCTGCTGCTGATCCACGAACGACGAAACCGGCGTTCGCTTTGCAAGCCGCGAATCATTAATCACAAGATAGACGAACGAAAGAGGGGCAAACTCATACGACAATCGCGCGTTCAAAGCAGCGATCTTCGAAACCGTATTGTATTGCGCAAGCGTATGGAACTGGAGCTGCGGGTTCAGGGCAAATCGCACCGAAGCCCCGACCAGATGCGTTTCCGTATTCGCATTGTTGATGCCGAGTCCGCTGTATTGTTGGCCGGTATAGTCCAAGGTGAGGTTCCAGTGCGGACCGGGAATCGGACTTGCGCGGAAGACGATGTAGGCATTCCGTGCGTTGTAGAACTTTCCAACGCCAAGCGTTACGAACGCCCAGTATGGTTTCGAGACATCGGGTTCGTATGTCACTGCATATCGTTCGAACCGATAATACCCTCGCGCCAGCCGAATACCCGGCAGTACTTCAAACTCCGATCGCAGGTTTTGCCAGTCCGGTCGGATCGTAAATGTGAGAGCCGATCCGTTTTCGAAATCGATGTTGACGGGGCGGATGGTGACCCATCCTTCTTGAAACTCCGAAAAGTCCGCGCTGTGGTACAGAAACACCGTGAAGCCGGGCCGAAATGCCCGCACGCCCCTCGGCTTCCACGCCGGACGCCAATCGAGTGTAATAGCGGGACTGGTAATCATCAAGTTTTTTCTCGACACAAATCCTGTGGCGGGATGGTAATTCTTCGAAATGAACACCTGATAATGGCCGAAGTATCCAGCGTTGGAGGTGTGCCACGGATAGAACAGTGCGGCAACACCATCGCCTGCGGCACCGCGCGTCGTTGAGCCGGAAACCATCGTCCGGAGATGTGTCGTCTGCCCGAAGCGGAGATAGCTGTCGACAACACCGACATGATTGACAACATCCGTACCATCATCAACTCTGCTGACGAGCATCGCGCCGATCCGGTCGTTTGCGCCGAAGTGATGAACATATCTCCCCACACCAAATGTGCTTGAGCCAGCGGGGGTGCGCTGACGCATCAACAGTCCCCCGAAATGATGTTGATCCACCCGACCGGTCAATCGTACGCCGCCATCAATCGGAATCGGTTGTCCCGCTGCGTCCAAGCCGATGCGCCGGCTGAAGAACGGCTCAATTTGCCCGCTGATGCCGGTAGAAAACAGACCTGCATTCTCCAGAAAAAAGGGCCTGCGCTCCGGGAAGAATACCGAGAAGCGCGTTACGTTGATCACCTGACGGTCAACCTCCGCCTGCGCAAAGTCGGTATTGAGCGTCGCATCGAAGACCATGCTCGGCGTAACCGCCCACTTTGCGTCGAGTCCCGCCTGCGTTGTTACCACCGAGGCATTTCCTAATCGATTGCGCTTGGTAACAAGAAACGGCTGTGCGCGAAGATTCAACGCTGCTGCCGGCGGCTGGATGCCGTGCAGATATCCCATATACTCGGTGCGGTACGGAGTGAAGGCACGAGGCCACGGAGACCAGCCGGTCATTTCGTTCAAACGCCGTATGCGGCGGTGGAAGTTGATCCGCCACGGGTCTGACCCTGTTGAGGCAATTTGTCCGGAGTGAGCAAGCAGGCGTTGATCGTTCGGGTAGCGGAGGGTCGTCCAGGGAATTCGGATTTCCGCTGTCCAGCCGGAATCGCTCAGTGCCGTTCGGACTTCCCATACTCCATCCCATTCTACATCCAGGAACTGTCCGTTGAAGACGAGCTGGTCTCGCTGTGTACCGTACGGCGATGTTTGAAAAGCAAAAGCCACTTTCCCATCGCCGAAGGGATCGAGAACAACGCCGAAAAGGTCTGTGTTGTTGAAATCGAAATCGCGCATCATTGTCGGTACCCGAATTCCCGCCGGCCCGAGTGAATCCCGACACAGGGCCGCGATATAGATAGAGCTCTCATCGAACAGAATTTTGACCTCGGTGTCGAAGGATGCGGGCGTGCCTTCGTCCGGATCAATGCGGATAAAGTCGCGGAAAACCCGACCATCGCTCCAGTCATACTCGTCTAACTTTCCGTCAAGAACGACCGGCGCGGAGATGAACCGAGCTTCAGCGGCGGGGGGATCCGCTTTGAGCGAAAAACTTGATACTATGAAAAGTCCGAGACAAACCAAACGCAAGACATACCGACCGTGTGGTAGAAACCAAACCATCGGTGCAATCCTCCTCTCGCAAACAACACGAACCGAGCGATGCAGGAGCATCGCATAAGGCTTGTGCTTTAGTCACAATTGGAAATAGCTACGCGCTCCCGATGAACAGGATGGCGCAAAATTCAACAAGAGCGAGAAGATTTATGCAGCGGGTGGAGCGCGGGGAACAGCAACAGAAAAGGGATACGGCTTGAGAGCAAAAACTTGTGGCTCAACGTGGGTAAACGCGACACTTGTAAAAGGTGTAGGAGTTGACGGAGCGAACCAATGCGCCGTAAGGAAATTACATGCATGGCAGAGGTCGGAGTGATGAAGGCGGGGTGAGCTATCATCCTGAGAGGATGCAAAAGCAACGCACGTGATGGGATGGTAATCTCCCTCGCTATGCAGCCATCCTACCGCTACAACGACAGGCAGGTAGTACAGCAGCAAGGTCAGCGCAACGATATGATGAAATCGCTTGTTCAAGGTAGAAGAAGAATAATGAAATCGGAGGTCAGATGCAACCAACAGATAAGGGACGTTGAAGAGTTCCCAGATTTGTAAGCAGACTCTCGCGTGACCATACTTTCCAGTTGATCTAACATCTCGTATATTGGTGACGAATCGCGATGCTTTCTACGCTGACCATACCGTGGACTCTTCTCCGTGTGAGCGTTCTCGCTTCCTATTTCATCGGCATGTTCTTTGGGAGCGGCTTACACGTCCATTCTGCATTGAGCCACGAGCACAACGCTGAAGGTTTCCACAGGCACTCACTGGTAGTCCACGTTCACATCACGGCACTGATGCGATCTGCGGATTCCCACAGCGAGAATATATTTTCGTCAGATAGTGAACATGGACATCAGGTTCCTCAAGTTCAGTTGATTGCGATTCGTGCACCACATTCGAAACTCTCCAAGTCGGTTCAGCAGAACACTTTTTCCTCTTTTGATATACCATCCGCTCCATCCTTCAGTCTCCCACGTATTCTTCTCTTTGTATTTGCACAGGAGACTTCGCCACCGCTTCATTCACTGACAGTACTTGCACGCTTCGGTCGTTCCCCGCCCGTGGTCTGAAGCCTTTCGGTGGGCATACGCCCGCCTTGCACATACCCATCTCTCTACCTTCACTCCTCATTCTCTGAAGCTGGGGTGATCTATCATCTTTGTTCTTTACGCAAAGAAGTTGTTCCAACAGAATAGGAATTGTCCTATGGAAAGATTTCTTCACCTAATTGCTTTCATCACCGCACTCCTCATTAGCTGCGGTCCAGGAGGCGATGAAAATCAAGCCGAACTTCCGGGTGGATCAGTGACGCTGTGGACGTCAACGTCGGAACTTTTTATGGAATATCCCGCTCTCGTCGTCGGACAAGAAGCACGCTTCGCCATCCACCTTACTTGGCTTTCGGACTTCAAGCCCGTTACGGAGGGGCGGCTGGATTTGGAGTTTACGTCGAGCGATGGGACCCGGAAGAAGACCTCAGCAGACAAACCGACATCGCCCGGCATCTTTCGGCCGACCATTACCTTCGACAAGGCCGGGACATACCGGATGACCTTAACCATAGACGGAAGATCGCGCGACATCCTCCACGTTGACGGAATACGCGTGTTTGCGTCTGCCGGCGAGATACCACCCGAAACGGAAAGCCCACAGGCAGAACAGCTGATCACATTTCTCAAAGAACAACAGTGGAAGATTGATTTCCGAACTGAACCCGCCGTCCGAAGACGAATAAGCGGTACTGTTCGAGCCTCCTGTGAGCTCATCCCCAAGCTTTCTACCGAAGCAATCGTCTCTGCGCCGTTCTCCGGAGTGATTCCAGCCGAAGAGAATGCAGTTCTTCCCGTCATTGGGCAATCGGTGAGCAAGGGTTCACAACTTGCGCTGATGGTTCCTTCTGCTGAAACACCGAGCGGTCTCGAAAACTTCGCCTCCCGATTCATCCAGGCAGAAACCGAACGTGCACTTGCCGCGAAGGAATTTGAGCGAGCAAAGCAGCTTCGCGCTATCGACGGCATTTCGGAGAAAGAATATCACGAGGCTGAGATCGGTTTCAAACAGGCGGACGCCACCTACCGGCTGTTGAGCAAGTTCATCCAATCCAAGGAGAGCGGTGAATCTCCGGACGCATTTATCCTCACGGCGCCCATTTCGGGAACGATCATCGAAACGAATGTTGTCCCAGGCAGGCAAGTCAATGCCGGCGAGCCGCTCTACCGGATCATTGATGCACGGTCGGTGTGGGTCCGTGCAAACGTCGCGGCGGAAAACATTGGCACGTTGACCCGGCCCCGCCGCGCATGGCTTCAGTTAGCTGGGTTGACAAATACCGTTGAGGTCAATGAGCGCAACGGCAAGCTCGTCTCGATTGCAAAGGCGATTGATCCACGAACACGGTCCTTCCCCGTCATCTTTGAGACACAGAACCCAAGCGGAAGCCTTCGAATCGGCATGTACGGAGAAATCCTCATAGCGACGGGAGAAGAAAAGGAAGCGCTTGTCATTCCCGAATCCGCTCTGATCGAAGAGGAGGGCCGTTACAGTGTCTATGTTCATATCGAAGGTGAGGCCTTTGTGAAGCGGGACGTGACGCTGGGTGAGCGCAACGGAGACTTGGTCGAGATCCGAAGCGGTATCTCCGAAGGCGAGCGGGTTGTCACCGTCGGTGCATATCAGGTGCGACTCGCGTCACGATCGTCGCAGGTGCCTGCTCACGGACACGAGCACTAGCAAAGCTTCGCCTTAAACCGACGAGCGAAGATTGCTTGAGTACCAAGAGCTATATGCCCCTTTTCTTTTTGCTCGTCCAAAAAGAAAAGGGGCGAAAAAGTAAAAGGACGCCGAAATCGCAACGCACGGGATAGCCACCAACGCACCTGCCATAATTTCGGTGCCTCAGGAGTTGTCGCTTCGACATCGAGTATGCACCTGCACCGAAATTAAACGCACGAAAAATGTCGCCTCCGCACACCGCCAGCGATTTCGGTTGCCTACGCACTACCTGAGGTGAAGCACAATCATGTATTCGAACGGTGACTAAAACCATCGCTATTCTCTCACAACTACTTACGGGAAAAACTTGTCATCCCACCATGAGGGGATCGTCATTTTACCTGATGGAGTTTTCCTTGAGGAGAAATTGAAATGCTCGATCGAATGATAAGTTGGTCTCTGCAAAACAGGCTCCTTGTTGTGCTTGCCTCGATCCTTATTCTCGGTATCGGAGTCTTCACTGTCACAAGAATTCCGGTCGATGTCTTTCCCGACCTCACAGCCCCAACGGTGGTCATCCTTGCCGAAGCGCACGGAATGGCCACGGAAGAAGTCGAGACGATGGTCACGTTTCCCATCGAAACCGCCATGAATGGAGCCACGGGCGTTCGGCGGGTGCGCTCATCTTCTGCCATGGGTATCGGCATCATCTGGGTAGAGTTTGACTGGGGCACCGATATTTTCATTGCGCGTCAGATCGTCAACGAAAAACTCCAACTTGTCAGTTCGCAGTTGCCACGCGACATTCGCCCGCCCGTGCTTGCCCCTATCTCCTCCATTATGGGTGAAATTATGCTTGTGAGCATTTCCAGCGACCAGCATAGCGAGCTCGATGTGCGGACAGTCGCCGATTGGACGATTCGCCGCAGGCTCCTTGCCGTTCCCGGTGTTTCTCAGGTTATTCCGATCGGAGGAGGAAGAAAACAGTATCAGGTGCTCGTTGACCCCGACAAACTTCGGGCACACGATATTTCGCTTCAGGAGCTTCTCCGCGCTGTTGAAAGCTCTAACCAGAATGCCTCCGGCGGCGTGTTTATGGAAAAAGGGCAGGAGTATCTCATCCGCGGCCTCGGTCGCGTCCATTCATTGGAGGACATTGGGCGGTCCGTTGTTGCCGTTCGTGAAGGCGTTCCCATCCTTGTGAAGGATGTTGCAGATCTCAAGATTGACGCTGCCGTGAAGATCGGGGACGCCTCAGTGAATGCAAAGCCCGCTGTCGTCATCTCGATTCAGAAGCAACCCGGAGCCAATACGCTCGAACTCACGCGAAAGATCGAACGCACCCTGGAGGATATTCAGAAAACCCTTCCACAGGGGATGGCCATCAATTCTCATATTTTCCGTCAAGCGGATTTCATTCAGGTTGCCATTGATAACGTCGCTGCGGTGCTGAGAGACGGCGCCATACTCGTGGTTCTTGTGCTGGTGTTGTTTCTCGCCAATCTCCGGACAACGTTCATCTCCCTGACAGCAATACCGCTTTCGTTGATCTTTGCCGTCTTCGTGATGAAGTTTTTCGATATCACCATCAACACCATGACGCTTGGCGGAATGGCGATTGCCGTTGGCGCCATCGTTGATGACGCCATCATTGATGTAGAGAATGTCTTTCGGCGATTGAAAGAGAATAAGCACGCCGAGAACCCGCGTCCAACTCTCGACGTCATCCTTCACGCGTCTCGCGAGATCCGGTCTTCGATTGTCAATGCAACGCTGATCATCATTGTCGTTTTCCTTCCGCTTTTCTTTTTGAGTGGGGTCGAAGGGAGACTGTTGCGTCCCCTGGGAATTGCCTACATCGCTTCCATTGGGGCGTCGCTTCTCGTTGCCCTCAGCGTGACACCGGCATTATGTGCGTACCTTCTCCCCCGAGCTCGATTCTTGGAGAAAAAAGAAGACCCGTTCGTGCTTCGTCGACTCAAAGAAGTATATTCGCGAACGCTCGATATCGTTATGCGCAGGCCTCAGCAGGTGCTGGCTGGAGCGGTCGGTGCACTTGCCGTGGCGTTGACGATACTCCCATTTCTTGGCCGTGCCTTCCTCCCCGAATTCAACGAGGGCTCACTTACGCTCAGTGTCGTTACGGTCCCGGGCACATCGCTTGAAGAATCCAACAAGATTGGGAATCTTGTAGAAGAAATTCTACTAAGCCATCCAGTCATTAAGTCCACGGCGCGCCGGACCGGGAGAGCCGAGCTTGATGAGCATGCGCAAGGAGTCAACTCCGCCGAGCTCGACGCCCGTTTCGAGCTCAATGGCATGTCGAAACAGGAGATGCTCGACGATCTTCGAAGGATGCTTTCCGTTGTTCCCGGCACGAATATCACGATTGGACAACCGCTCGGACACCGCATCGACCACATGCTTTCAGGCACACGAGCGAATATTGCCGTGAAAATCTTTGGGAGCGATCTCTACCGGTTACGAGCCATTGCCGAACAGGCTCGGAACCAGATCCAGCAGGTCGAGGGTGTAGTGGATCTGGCGGTCGAGCAACAAATGAACGTCCCCCAGATCCGCATCAAGGCAAACAGGTTACAGATGGCACGATATGGTATGACGATCGCTGATTTCTCAGAAGCAATCGACGTGGCCTTTAACGGGGAGGTCGTCTCTCAGGTCTTAGAGGGGCAACAGCACTTCGACTTGCTGGTACGCTTTAACGATGACCATCGCGGTAACATTGCAAAAATCAAGCAGGCTCTCTTTGACACGCCGACGGGGATAAAAGTGCCGATTTCCGAGCTTGCCACGATTGTTTCGGAGAAAGGGATCAATACCATCAGCCGGGAGAATGCGCAGAGGAAAATCGTGGTGCAGGCAAACGTCTCGGGACGCGACCTTCACAGCGTTATTACGGATATTCAACAGCGGATGGAGCGCAATGTGTTGCTTCCGGAAGGATATTATGTAGAATACGGTGGGCAATTCGAAAGCGAGCAGGAGGCAACCCGCATCATATCGCTCTTGAGTATCGCCGCAGTTCTCATCATATTTCTCATCCTATATTTTGAACTGAAGTCCATTCGTGTTGCTTTGCTTGTCATGGTGAATCTTCCTCTGGCACTAATTGGCGGAATTGTCGCTGTGCTTCTTTCCGACGGCGTGCTAAGCGTCGCCTCGCTCGTCGGCTTTATCACCCTCTTTGGTATTGCAACGCGAAACGGCATTCTTTTAGTCTCTCACTACCAGACTCTGCTGGCCGAAGGAAAGTCACTTGACCAAGCAGTAAAGCAAGGCTCCATGGAACGACTCAGTCCTGTGCTGATGACCGCTCTTTCGACTGGCTTAGCGCTGATACCACTTGCGCTTGCAGGTGGCGATCCGGGAAGCGAGATTCAATCTCCTATGGCAATTGTTATCCTTGGCGGATTGGTCAGTTCGACAGCCTTAAACTTGGTCGTGATTCCTGCGTTGTTTTTGAAATTTGCAGGCAAAAAAGGAACCAAGTAACTTCTCTATCGTAGAATGGCTCGACAGCGAGACGGAGAATGCCAAAAACGTAAAGAAGGAGACGAAGCGTATGTCGCACTTATTGGATGAAGCTGTTTTGCCATGCCGTCATCAGCATAGGCCATTGCTCATTCACACTGATCATTCAGCCGACCATCAGCACGCGCACGGGCTTGATGTGCATCGCCCTCAGCAGAGAAAGGCGTTGATGATCTCCGTTGCATTGACGACGGGGATGATGATTGTGGAATTCATCGCCGGGCTGCTCACGGGCAGTCTTATGCTCATCAGCGACGCAATCCACATGCTTTCACACGCGACGGCGTTGGGAATAAGTCTGCTGGCTGTTGTGCTTGCACAGAAAAAGGTCGGTGAGCATTTTCCGTTCGGACTCTATAGGGTCGAGATTCTTGCGGCACTGTTCAACGGAATCGGCCTTGCGGGCTTCAGTGTGTGGATCATTTATGAAGGCATTGTGCGCATGATCGATCCTGTTGCCATCCTTGGACCTGAGCTTACCGCTGTGGCCATCGTAGGGCTTGCCGTAAACCTCACAACAGCAGTCATCTTGCGCCGGGCCGGATTAGAAGACCTGAATACGAAAAGTGCGTTTCTCCATATGCTTGCCGATACGTTCTCATCGGCCGCAATTGTTGTCGGCGGCATCATCATTGTGCTTACCGACTGGTTTATTGTCGACCCGATTCTCAGTATGGTCGTGGCCCTTCTCGTTGCTCGATGGTCCTGGGGCTTACTGAGAGACTCGGTACTTATCCTTCTTGAGCGCAAGCCCGATACGATTGATTCAGCAAAACTCCAACGCGGGCTCAAACAAGAGTTTCCCGAGGTAAGGGATGTGCACGACGTGCACATCTGGGAAATTACCTCGGCGTTTGTCTGTTTGACGATGCACGTTGTCCTTGATGATATGAAGCTGAAAGAAGCGAACAAGGTGCGGTCGAGAATGACTGAGTATCTTCAACAACAGTTTGGGGTAGGGCACTCTGTGATTCAGATTGAATGCTAAACACTTGGTGGATGCCGGGCCAACGTTGGCCGTTGGGCGGACAAAGGGCATGCGGGGCGTTCTCGATTACAGCGGAAGTTCCGCATGGACAGCACCGGTTTTGGAGGTATATATGCAAAGGATTCGTCTCATAGTAGCGCCACTGACGTTCAGCTTCATCTTCGGGGCCCTTGCGGGCTGTGAGAAGAGCACGGCTCCACAGGGTAGTAGCAAGTCTAACGTCACGTTCCGGGCGGCACGGGTTGGGATCGTGAATAAATCCGTCAACCCGAAGAGCATCATTGTCGTACATCGTACCGACACCCTCGTGATCGAAAAGGTCTCGCTCACCTTGCAGGACATCGACATGGAGCGCACGACGCAATCTGTGGAATGCAAAGACGGCGTCAACAGCGGGAACGCAGATTGCTCTGACTGGGTGGATGGCCCGATCCGCGTGAACCTCAACCTTACGGACGCGACCAAAGGCCATACACTGAGTATCCCGCTCCAGAAAGGCACCTACGACGTCATCAGCTTCGATATCAGCGTACCGGATGGAGGCGACCCGGCGGAACAGGCGTACATCGCCGCGAATCCGGACATGGCAAATGCGAGTGTGTTAGTGATCGGCACGTTCAACAGGCAACCGTTTACCTTCAAGACAGATGTGAGAGGTGATCGGGAGGTGGTGTTGAACCCGCCGCTCGTAGTCTCTGAGGATAAGGAGGTAAGCTTTCACTTCGCCGTCGAGTTCGACGCCGCTATGTGGTTCCGGCGGGCTGACCTCACGCTGATCGATCCCCGCACCACGAACGACGCCGATATAGAGAAGATCAAGCAGAACATTCGCGACCGGATCGAGTCCGAATCCATTCCGTAGCCTTCGGGCCAAGTCGCCCTCATGAGCAGAAGGCCGAGCGCAAGGAAGTTGCGCTCGGCTCCCCTCGGACCTTGCGGCGCCGCGCTGCTCAAGCTAACACAACCTCCTCTGCTCTAATTCGAACCGGTCACCCTTCTTCTTGTATTTCCTTGAGGTGCTCTTTCAACCAACAGATTAACTCCCGACGGCTGTTTGATCAACTCGAATGCATCATATAACTCGCCTGTTACCGTTTTCGCTTCATACCGCAGGGTATCAAGCGATACATAGATGATTTGATAAAGCTGTGTATCTTCTGCCATACGAGCTATCAGCGGAGAATCGCTTGCCGCATACATCTTCGGTCCGGAAACAGAAACAACGTAAACCGTTCCGCTCTGGTCATTTCTCACACTCACGCCGCTTCGGACGTTCTTGGTTCTGCCGTAGGTGTGATCGTGTCCCTGGAGTACGAGATCGACTCTGTGCTTGTCAAACACCGGCATCCAGGTTTCCCGGAGTTCCTTGTTATCTCTCCCCTTCGCAGTTGAGAAGACCGGATGATGAAATGTGATACACGTCCATCGGGAGGGGTTGTCCTTTAACATCTGATCCAGCCACACCGCCTGCTCGGCAATCCGTTCGTTGGAGTTCAAACTGACAATTCTTACACCTTGGTAATCAAGGAAGTACGCGGTCTCCTCGAGTCCTGCTGGACCGTTTTCGGGTAGCGTGAACTGAGGACGCCAGTTGATGGAAAGCTGTTTGCCCAACCCCAACAGTGTAGATTCATACTCGTGGTTGCCGGGCGACGGGATGCTGGGCACCATAGCGTTCAGCCAACTTCCCGCGTTAAACCACTCCCCCCACTCTCCGTCGCTATTTGCATGGTCGATAAGATCGCCGGCATGGATAATGAATCGCGCCTTCGGTGCATCGCTATACGCTGCTCGAATTGCCCTCGACCACAAGGAACGGATCTCGTTCTGCGCATCTCCTAAATAAATAAAGGAAAAGGGTTCTGCTCTATCGCTTGCGGTCTTGAACTGAAACCATTCGCTCCAGTTCTTTCCGTCCCCGACCCGGTAAGCATAAAGAGTCGATGGTTGTAAATCGGTCATGTTGAGCGAGTGGTGGAACACTGGATACTGCGGCGTTCGAAGAAGAACGGTTTCGGCGGTCAGCGTTCTTGCGTTCTTTTCGAGATTAGGACCGGGCGTTGCAACAGTAATCTGAACAACAGGGTTGGTTACTGTCGTATCGGTTCTCCACGTAATCGCTTGACTCGCTGACGGGTCACCGGCAAAAGTAAGAATAATACGATCCGGCATGACAGAAGGTGGATTACCTCCGTTCTCCGCGAACGCTGTTGAGGCAAGAGTGGTCGGCGGTCCGGATGAAAGGCCGATTGAAACGGCAAGGAACGCAATGAGTTGAATGGATAAAGATTGAAACGATACCATGGTCTTTCTCTCCTTACGACAATGAGTCTTCTTCAATAATGCCCTGTTCGAGATCCGCATTCGGCACGGTCGTCTCACCCCCTCGTACTGTGACAGCGCGGACGCTCTCTACATAACGAAAGCGAAAAACTACAAGTTGATGCTCGTCGGCGGGGACGCGCACAAGCGTGTACGAGCCTTTCAGGTCTGCCGCTGCACCGATTCGAAGGGAAGCAATGCAAATGTTTGCCGACGGCAGCGCGAATCCATCCTTGTTCGTTACTCTGCCGTCATAGTTCCGGTTTGAGTATGCGCTATCGTTGTTGAAAATAACAAGACCGCTGCTATCAAGTGATATATAATCTCATGGAAAAATCCTCCTTATGTTGATTCCATAAGTTAGCAATCTTGTGTTATATTTGTTTTGTCTATTCTTTATTGAACAATAAAGATAAAGATCTTCCAATGTAATGAAAATTTCCATAGTGATTGTCACTCTGGCAGATTGCTCAGTTCCACGGAGCTCTATTTGGCCGCCCTTCCTACGTTGTTTCTGAGATTTGCGGATAAGAAAGCGGAAGTATAACTTGGAGGAGAATGACCTGTTTCTGAGTCTGTTGAATGAATCGTGATTTTAAGATTATTCTTGGGACCTCTTTCATTCGGTCCTTCGCTATCAGTGCTCTGAGTGTTTTCTATGGATTGTACCTCGCTGCGCTTGGGTTGGATGAAGTGAAGATCGGATTTCTCATTGCCTCTGGTTTGCTTGGAATGGCGGTTGGGACTCTCCTCGTGACAAGAATAGCGGACCGAACGGGACGAAGAAAGAGTCTTACGTTTCTTACCGCGGTTATGACGTTGGGGGGAATTTTGTTGGCGTTTTCGTCGCAGCCCGGCTTCCTCATCGGGGCGTCGTTCATCGGGATGGTAAACGGGATGGGACGGGATAGGGGCGCGCTCCAGGCACTCGATCAAGCAGTAATTGCTCAGTGCGTGTCGCCTGAGGAACGAACCCGTATGTTTGCACGCTATACGTTTATCATGGATATCGGCGGTGCGTTCGGTGCCTTGGTTGCAGGCATCCCACAGTCGCTCAATGAATACCGAACAGCGATCCTCGTCTATGCAATGACGCTCGGTTGTCTCGTCCCGGTGTATTACTTACTCAGCAACAACGTCGAGGCGTTACCGCTGAAGGAATCAAAACGAGCATTCTCTCCAGAAACACGTAAACGCATCTTTACCTTTGCCGCTCTTTCAACACTCGACAGCCTTGGGGGTGGATTCATTACGCGTTCCTTGCTTACATATTGGTTTGTCCTGCGATTTGATGTAGAGCCAATCTGGATCGGGCCTCTCTTTGCTTCAGCGGCGCTTGTCAATGCCGCCGCCTATTTCGTTGCCGCTGCGTTGGCAAGGAGATTCGGACTCGTCAATACCATGGTCTTCACGCACCTACCATCGCATCTCCTCTTGATACTTGTTCCTTTAGCTCCGACATTCTCAATCGCTGTGGTCTTGTTCATCCTCCGGGAGTTTTTCGCGCCGATGGATGTGCCGACACGCCAATCGTACTTGGCGGCTATTGTCAGCGAGCACGAACGCTCCAGTGCGGCCGGTCTTGTGAATATGGCCCGAAATGCTTCATGGGTTGTGGGGCCGACGTTGGCCGGTTGGGCAATGACCTTTTCACTCTCTGCGCCGTTGTATTTTGCCGGAGTGCTAAAAATCATTTACGATGTTTCCCTCTGGAAGGCGTTCAATGACATTCGACCGCCGGAGGAAAACGAACAAAGAACCGATATGACTGCGATCGCTGACCCAAAAGCGACTCGGAAGTAGTAATGCACAATCGCTTTCACAGATGGAGACTCCTATGTCTTTCATAACCTTTGAAATCGCCTTCATAATTCTTCTGACCATATTGAACGGCATATTTGCGATGACGGAAATCGCCGTCGTCTCAGCCCGCAAGGCTCGACTCCAACAATGGGCCGAAAGCGGCAACAAGAATGCGCGGCTTGCGCTTGAGGTTTCAAATGCGCCGGAAGAATTCTTATCAACTGTTCAGATCGGCATTACGCTGGTGGGTGTACTGGCAGGGGCGTTCGGCGGTGCAACAATCGCTCAAAACCTTGCCACGACTTTTGCAACGTATCCCATTCTTGCTCCCTATGCCGAAACGATTGCTATTGGTCTTGTGGTCATTAGCATAACCTATTTGTCGCTCATTCTCGGCGAGCTTGTACCAAAACGCATCGCGCTGAACAATCCTGAACGCATTGCAGCGTTTATGGCAAGGCCTATGCGTTTGCTTTCGCGGGCGACTGCCCCCGTTGTCTGGTTACTGAGCGCCTCAACCAGCACCCTTCTTTGGCTTTTCCGTTTACGACAAACTTCCGAACCCCCCATTACTGAAGAGGAGATAAAGATCCTCCTCCGACAGGGGGCTGAAGTAGGTGCGATCGAACGGGATGAGCGGGACATCATCGAACGAGTGTTTCGCCTTGGTGCACGACGGGCCAGTACTCTCATGACCCCGCGAAAAGAGCTTGTGGTTCTGTATGTCTCTGACTCCCTGGATCAGGTCCGGCAGAAGATAGTTCAGAGTGGTCACTCGGTTTTTCCACTCTGCGAACAAACACTCGATAACGTTCTCGGTGTGGTGCGCATCCAAGAGATATTTGGGCAAATTGTTGAAGGCAAACCGATCAATCTCAAGGCCATTGTTCGCGAAGCTCTCTTTCTTCCAGAGTCGGTGCAAAGCCTGAAGCTTTTAAAAGAGTTCAAGAAAACCGGTAAGGATATTGCACTTCTTCTGGATGAGTATGGCGGACTGCAGGGTCTCATTACGGCCACCGATATCTTGAAGGCTGTCGTCGGAGAGGTATCTTACCTTGCCCTCCCTAAGGCTGTGCGTCGGCCCGATGGATCCTGGCTCGTCGATGGGATGCTTCCCCTCGACGAGTTCAAGGAAGTACTCAAATTGAGCCAGTTGCCCGAAGAGAGTCACTCGTACGAGACTGCAGGCGGATTTGTTATGGCCCTTTTAGGTCGTATCCCGTCAGAAGGAGACTCCATTCAATGGGGTAGGTATCGGTTTGAGATTGTTGACATGGATGGGCTTAGGGTCGATAAAATACTTGTGACCGCCTTGGCTAAAGGGGTCGATCAAAGAGGAATCCGCTGAAAGTCTAGCGCTGTTTTTTTTTCACATGAATACTTCAGGCCGTATTGTCCGTTCCTATGAGCCGACAAACAGGCAGCGACGCTTGGTAGTGTTTCTTGTACAAGTGCTCGTGCCGGTTCTGTTTGGAATTACCTGCACGCAAGTTACTGCACCCGTGACAGAGCTTCCGAAGGAACTTATGCCGCTGACCGTGGGAAACAAATGGAGGTACTTATCGGGTCTTTTCAATCCGCCCGACACAACGATATTCGAAATCACGAGGAAGATGCCGGTAACGATTGACAGTGTGACATACGATGCTTCGGCATATATCTACTACCGACAGGGAGGAACTAAGCCGGAGTTTGAATGGCTCCACTGGAACGGTGCCGACGGCCTCTATTGGCTGGGTGGAGTTTCTGGAAGAGACTCGCTCTTCATCAAAAAACTTGGTTTCAAATATCCTGCCGAGGTTGGTGAATCATGGTTAGTTCCGATCCTCGCCTATTCTCGTTCTGATGAACGGTTTTACATACGTGATACGCTTACCTTCCACGTGATTGCCACGGATGAAGAGATTGAGACCCCCGCAGGAAAGTTCAAGTGTTATGTTTACAAGTACAGAAGAAGACCAGCCCCAGACGTTTTTGCTTACTGGAACTATCTTCTGTATTACTCACCTGGTATAGGATCGGTTGCAGAAATTATCAAGAGCGAAACTAGGGGGGATCTTAAGGACAAGATAATTCTCTATGATTTTCAGGTCAAACCTTAACTACCTCTGAGTTTCTTCTAACTTCTGTACGAAAGTTTTTCACTGCAATTTATATGGAAGGAGGAGGAATCCGCTGAAAGTCTAGCGCTGTTTTTTTTCACATGAATACTTCAGGCCGTATTGTCCGTTCTTATGAGCCGACAAACAGGCAACGACGCTTGGTGGTGTTTCTTGTACAAGTGCTCGTGCCGGTTCTGTTTGGAATTACCTGCACGCAAGTTACTGCACCCGTGACAGAGCTTCCGAAGGAACTTATGCCGCTGACCGTGGGAAACAAATGGAGGTACTTATCGGGTCTTTTCAATCCGCCCGACACAACGATATTCGAAATCACGAGGAAGATGCCGGTAACGATTGACAGTGTGACATACGATGCTTCGGCATATATCTACTATCGACAGGGAGGAACAAAACCCGAGTTTGAATGGCTCCACTGGAACGGTGCCGACGGCCTCTATTGGCTGGGTGGAGTTTCTGGAAGAGACTCACTCTTCATCAAAAAGCTTGGTTTCAAATATCCCGCCGAGGTTGGTGAATCATGGTTAGTTCCGATCCTCGCCTATTCTCGTTCTGATGAGCGGTTTTACATACGTGATACGCTTACCTTCCACGTGATTGCCACGGATGAAGAGATTGAGACCCCCGCAGGAAAGTTTAAGTGCTACGTTTACAAGTACAGCAGGAAGCCCGCGGATGATGTCTTAGAACGTTGGGATTACTATGAGTATTATTTTCCTGGTCTCGGTCCCGTCGCGTTTATTAGCAGAGGGCAATCAGACCAACGACTGATAGACAGGGCTGTATTATATGATTATCAGATGAGGAAATGATTTTTAACCGTTCGTTCTTATCTTCTTGCCACTTCTACGAAGGGAGGTTACTTTCATGAAGAATTCCTGCATTCGCGTTGTGATGTTCCTTTGGTGGGCCTTCAACAGCCTCGTCTTCTCTCAAGAGAAGTGAGATCTATCTGGTTCGAGAGGAATCTCATTGAAGCTCTTGAAGTCAGAAAGGTTGGATCGAATCCTCAGACAATTCTTGAGCGTTTGCAAGAGTTAGAAAGAGAGAACAATGAAAATGAAGGCAAGCTGACTGTGTTGAAGGCCGAGAGAAGTGTTGATTCACGTTGCAACGAAACCTCACATTTGGTAGCAAACTTCATCCTAAACTTTGAAGAAGAGTTCGAGAGGTCGGACCCTTACCGCAAAAAAGCCCTCCTCAAGCAATGCATCTCTGACATCTTGGTCGACCGGGAGAGAAAGGTTGTCCGCTTTTCTGTCCGCAGAATCCCGGTTATGACTGCAGAGATAGAATCCCTGCTAAAAGAACATCAAAAGTTGGGGCAGATATTATGCCTATCTGCCACATATACGTGATGAGACGTAAAAAACGTTTGATTGTAATATTCCAACAGTGATGATATTTTCGGCACATTCACGGTCAACGTGCCATTGATATAAGCATCTCCGGCCATCTATCTTTACCTCTCCGAATCCACTTACCGTTCACTCTGTTATCTCGTTCCTTTGTTCGAGATTTTCGAGTAACCAGCAAATGATCATTCTGGGCCCTTCCACATCATGGGTGCACAGTGCACCTGCCATTCCGGTATCCACTGTCCTATGAGGCACCGCTCTCAGTTACAATAGCGTTGGAACCGACCGCATGACTCTTTTTTTCTGTATCTTTACATTAACTCCAGAAAATTCGATTCACCCCATAAGTGGTGTTCAATCCTATGGAAGCCATTATCAAATACCTCCGGGATCACAAGGGTTATGGCCGTATGAAAGACATGAAAGCGAGCGGTTTCCAAACCCGTGATATCCGAAAACTCGTTGAGGACGGCCAGCTGGTTAAGGTCAAGGCGGGACTCTACCGGCTTGCCGACATTCGCCCGGGAGAAACAACCGGACTCGTCGAGATCTGCCTCGCCATGCCCAAGGCTGTCATTTGTCTCACTTCGGCCCTGGCTTTTCACGGACTCACGACGTTTGTTCCAACGGCGATCTCTTTTGCTATTCCAGCGTCGGATAAACCGATCGATCTCTCGTATCCGCCAAGCCAGCCGTATTTCTTTTCCGAAAACCAGTACAAAGCCGGCATCGAGCATCACGAAACAAAGGAAGGACATATCCGAGTCTATGGTCCCGAGAAGACCCTCTGTGATCTCTTTCGTTTCAGGAACAAACTCGGTGAGGATATCGCTCTTGAGGGACTCAAGGAATACCTCAAACGACGCAGTCGAGACCTGAACAAACTGATGAAGTTCGCGCAGGTGTGCCGGGTGAAAGGAACCGTCTCATAATATGTAAAGGCCATCGTTGGATGAAGAAGAAACCGGTCAAATCGCCTTTAGTTTCCTATCCCCCTCCGAGTTGCATTTCATTCCAAAAAAAAGTATCTATCAGTCGCAAAAGGGGACAGAAAATGTCCACTTCTGCTACTGATAGAACCAAACACGGACTCATATGGAACCGAAAGATTTACCCGATTTCGTCGACCACCTTCAAAGCGCGGGCAGATATTGCTTCACAAAAGAAGAAGCCAAGAGTCAGACGGGCCTGGATAACGGCGCCCTGAAAAAGGCACTGTGGAGAATGGAAGACAAGAATCGAATCAGAATGATCAAGCGCGGCTTCTACGTCATCGTACCGTTGGAATACTTGCGCTCGGGTATCATTCCGCCAGAGTGGTTCATAGCTGACTTGATGAAGTTCATGGGCCAGCCTTACTATGTCGGGCTCCTCTCTGCAGCAGCAATGCATGGCGCTGCACACCAGCAGCCTCAGGAGTTTCACGTTGTGGTACCAACTCCACAAAGAGATATTCGGGTTGACGGACTTCAAATAAAATTCTTCAAGAAAGCAGGGATGCGAAATTCTCCGGTCGATCAGGTGAAAACGTCGACGGGCTATATGCGCATTTCGAATCCCGCTGTCACAGCAATTGATCTTGTCGCGTACTCAGGACGTGTGGGGGGATTAGATCGAGTGTTGACGGTTCTTCAAGAGCTGAGCGAGAAGATCACACCCGATATGTTAGTTGAGGCGGCCAACAAAGAAAAGCAAATGTCGTTTGTCCAACGTTTGGGTTGGTTGTTAGAGAAAGCCGGAAAAGGAGATCTCGTCAGCAAGCTGGCGAACTGGATTTCAAAGAAGAAACCCAGGCGAACACCACTTGACCCCGCCCTTTCAAGAAAGGGCTTTCCAAGGAACTCACGCTGGAATGTCGTTATCAACACCGAAGTGGAGGGTGAACTCTGATCCCGCGTGCCTACATCGTGGAGTGGCGTTCATTCGCTCCATGGATTTCCGATGCCCAGCTCGAGCAGGATCTCATCATTTGTCGAGCGCTGATTTCTCTGTTCTCGAACAAGCTCATAGCAGAAAATCTTGCGTTCCGGGGCGGCACTGCTCTCCACAAGCTTTTCTTAAAACCGCCGTCGAGATACTCAGAGGACATCGATCTTGTTCAAATGAAAGCTGGTGCCATCGGTCCTATGATAGATGCGGTACGCGAGGCACTTGACACTATACTGGGTGAGCCGCGACGCCAGCGGGGAGAGGACTCGGTAACCTTGGCGTACCGAGTGGAATCGGAAATTCCGCCTGTGGTACCTTTGAAGCTCAAGGTTGAAATCAACACTCGCGAGCACTTCAGTGTGCTTGGATACAAGGAATATCCATTTTCTATCGAGTCGAGATGGTATTCCGGTGCCTGCGTGCTGAGAACTTATGGGTTGGATGAGTTGCTCGGTACGAAACTCCGCGCGTTGTATCAGCGACGGAAAGGAAGAGACCTCTTCGATCTCTGGTTAGGCTTAACTGATGGAAAAGCAAATCCTAAAAACGTCGTTCAAATATTCCGGAAATATATGAAGGAAGAAGGCCTCAAGGTTTCCCAAAGAGAATATCGTGACAACCTTGCAAAGAAGATGAAAACAAAAGCGTTCTTAGCCGATACGGACAATCTCTTGAGACCGGGCATCGAGTACGATCCCCATAAGGCCTATCAATTTGTTGACCAGAATGTTCTTGGACTGCTTTAAGGTTGATTGTAGAAATACGAAAAATCCACCTTCAGATTGCCCTTATTATCGTTTTCTTCCTCGGCTTCGCGAGGATTGGTAATGCCCAACAAGCATCCCCCTGGGACGTCTACTTCTCTCCCCGGGGCGGAGCCACGTTTGCAATCCGGCCAGCACACGACAACGCAAAATCATCCGTCCTTGTCCAGGCCTATTCCTTCACCTCGGCACCCATCGCCGAGGCTTTGGTCAACGCATATAGGCGGGGTGTCAAAGTCCAAGTGCTGCTGGATAAAAGCCAGCGGACAGGGAAATACTCCTCCTCCGACTTTCTGGTCAACGCCGGCATCTCAGTCAAAATCGATGCTGCACACGCCATTGCTCACAACAAGGTGATGATCATTGATAAGGAAACGGCGAGAGAATCAATTCCACTTCTCCCCGCCGCACCAACTCCATCACTTGATCAGCCGATCCACCGGGAACAATGAAAGACGAGATGATGACATTGGTATCGAGCGTGATTCGCATTCACTTTGCACCGTTACAAAGTTCGCTGATTCAAACGGGGACTATTTGCGGACTTCATCCACAAGACGCTCGATCTTGTCTTCCGTCTCCACCTTCAGCGCAGCAGCACGCTCCCGCACGGCACGTCGAAATCCCTTGTCGCTTTGGAGGTCCAAATACAGCCGAAGCGCGTCACGCACCACCTCGCTTTTTGTTCGGTGCTCCTTCTTTGCCATTTTCTCGGCTTCACGCAAAAGACGCGGCGGAATTGAAACCGTTACAACCTTACTTTGTCTCATAGCTCTAAATTCCCTATGTATTACACTGTAATACAAATATAGTATTCGACACAACGATTGTCAAACATACCGACAATGGATGCAGACTTAAGAAATGACACAACGTTTTTCGGCAGAACAGACGAGCTTTACCAACTGGTCAAGAACCTCCAGCGAGGAAGGCACACCCTTGTTCTCGGTCCCAAAGGCATCGGCAAAAGCAGACTGATGATGGAAGCAAAGGCAATCCTTGAAGGCAGGACAAAACGCATAGAATTCTCGGCCAATGTCATCGCACAACTGACCAGTCAACTTGGTGTTCGCATTCGTCCCGATCAATATAAAATGCTCTACGTGGAGCATTCCGCGCCATTAAGTGATTGCCTCAATGAAGCGGAGGAATCTCATTGAAGCTCTTGAAGTCAGAAAGGTTGGATCGAATCCTCAGACAATTCTTGAGCGTTTGGAAGAGTTAGAAAGAGAGAACAATGAAAATGAAGGCAAGCTGACTGTGTTGAAGGACGAGAGAAGTGTTGATTCACGTTGCAACGAAACCTCACATTTGGTAGCAAACTTCATCCTAAACTTTGAAGAAGAGTTCGAGAGGTCGGACCCTCACCGCAAAAAAGCCCTCCTCAAGCAATGCATCTCTGACATCTTGGTCGACCGGGAGAGAAAAGTTGTCCGCTTTTCTGTCCGCAGAATCCCGGTTATGACTGCAGAGATAGAGTCCCTGCTAAAAGAACATCAAAAAAATAAGGCAGTCACAGAGGTTATGACTGCCGTTAGTAGCGGGGGCACACCCTTTACTCCAGACACAACCCCTTTTTATCGGATCTTTGAAATGGCATTGGAGTAAGTTCGTCTGTCCCAGCAATTACTAACTTCATTCAACTATAGCAAACGGCCAGCTGAGAATCAAGCCTTTACCTCCACTTGCACAGCCTGTCCCATGACTAGGCCTTGTGAGGCTCCTCGTTCCCGCACGCTTACACCATTTAGTCGCCCGCGATCTCTATACGACAAAATGCCATTTGCAACAATCTTACGATTGTTGTATAATTACGGCACATAGAAACGAATGTGCCGCAGTTATACAGGCTTATCTGCCGACCTGTCCGCCGAAGTCTAGACGAAGGCGGAAAAAGGCTGATTGGCCTGAAGCCAGGAGATACTACCACGAAGACCCTCAAAGACAGGTTAATTCAAGCGCTCGGTCCAGCGAAATACGCAAGCGTTCAAGGACTGAGGAAAAGGCTCGGCACCAAGAACAAAATACCTCCGGCGTCCCTGTACACCACACTCAACCGTCTGATAAAGTCCAAAATACTCTTTGATGCTGGAAGAACGTGGTACTCCACAATTGCAACCCCGTTCAAACCACACTATGATCCTGTAAAAGCCATTGTCAGGCAGGTTGAAAAACGCTTTCCGCAACTCCAGTTTTCTGCCTGGAGCACAGAACAACTCCAGCCATTTGCTCACCATCTGATGAGCCGATTCACAACCTTTCTCTACACGGAATCCGATGCCATTCTGCCGGTTACAGAATTCCTCCAGGAACAGGGGCACACCGTCTATCCAAACCCTAAACAAACAGAGGTAGAAA
>JBGFRO010000017.1:0-187408 GCA_041695085.1 Bacteroidota bacterium
ACTGGCGTCGCCACGACCGGTCTCGGACATCTCAGTCATACGACTCTGCGTCTCCTTCATCATCGAAATTCAAGTCTCCATCAGTTATCGTCCCGTTCGAGCCTTCGGCCGTCATCGCTTGGCCTACTATGCTCTCGGCTGACTTCTGCTGCCCCTTCCCAACGCCTTCCAGCGTCGGTAGCCTGTGGCAGAGCAACAGACCTCCCCGGGTATTGCGCATTCACCTTCACACTTATGTCTGGCACATCTACAGCCGTGCGTTCCGGGTAGGTATCGGACTTTGAAGAGATTGGCCTTCTTGTCCCGCACCACTGCCTCTATGTGCTTCCTGTTCGTCAGACCAGTGCTTTGCCTGCGGCTTCCTTCGGATTTCGTCTCGCAACGAACACCCTTGCCGTCCGGCTAATGATTCCCCCTACAAGGGCTCATAAGGGACTTGCACCCTCCAGTGATTGCGCCATGCCGGGCGCACCAACATGTAGGGCGGGACGATGTTCCGCCAGCCAAGCTACCGCGAAAAAAACCTGAATTTCAGGAATCCTGAGCCGGCGCGACGCGATAATCAACTCCCTTCTACGGCCACTTTCCTATCGAGCTGGTCCTGCTGCATCGAAACTATTCCTCATCTTTCCCGTCTGGTTCATATACGTGTGGTAGCAAAAAAAATAGACCGACTCCGGAGCCTCTCCCCACAAGGGGCCCCGAGCCGGCTACTTGATGGGGGCGTTCTCTCACCCCGTTTCATGATATGAATCTCTCCGAACGTTTGTCTGTCAGGAAATTGTGCAATTTTCATGTCCGTGTTTTCACTGACAGACTTTTCCTTCTGCAATCGCCTCCCCTTCCTCGAAGTCGAGCTAATGGTCGAACGCGGTTTTCAATTCAGACAGAAAACTCTCCCCCACTTGTGCCGTACCGTCGCCGGTAGATGTCCCGTTTTCTTATCGGCTTATGATCGATTCGTATCATAACGGCTGAGTACTATTTCCCCACGCCGCTTCAGCCGCTCCTCTGCGTCTGCCTGCTCTACTTTTGATTTTGTCCAACTTCTTGTTATATTCGCTCCGTGTTTTTCAAACCCGGATGACGCCACACCAACCATCCAAGCCTTTTTGACACCTTCACGCCGTTCTGTCGGGCCGATCTGGATGAGGGGCTGCCGGGCCTTTCTTTCATACCAAACAACGAACAGTGAGCAAGAAAAAGATGAATAATGGCGCTACTGCTGTAGCTCCTAAGAAAACAGGACAGAGTTCCCGGCTCCTAGGTCTCTCCAAAGAAACGCTCCTCGATTGGTTTCACGACATGCTGCTGGTCAGGCGCTTTGAAGAAAAATGCGCCCAACTTTACGGCATGGGAAAGATTATGGGTTTCTGCCACCTCTACAACGGTCAGGAAGCGGTCTCGACCGGTTCCATCAAGGGAGCCATTAACCCTGACGATTACGTAATCACTGCTTACCGTGACCACGGCCAGGCTATTTCGAAGGGGGTCAATCCCAAAGCAATCATGGCCGAACTGCTCGGCAAACATACCGGCACCACCAAGGGCCGGGGCGGATCGATGCATATTTTCGATGCAGCGACCAACTTCCTTGGTGGTCACGCCATCGTGGGTGGCCATATTCCCCTCGCCGCGGGAGTAGCGTTTGCGATCAAGTATCGTGGCGAAAAAAAAGTGTGCCTCTGCTTTATGGGGGATGGGGCAACAAATATCGGCGAATTCCACGAAGCTCTGAACCTCGCCGCTCTCTGGAAGCTCCCCGTCATCTATATTATCGAGAATAACCGGTACGGCATGGGGACGGCCGTTCAACGTGCATCAGCTGTCGAAGATCTCTACAAAAAAGCCCTTGCCTACGATATGCGGAACGATGTTGTCGATGGCTTTAACGTGCTCGAAGTCTACAAAAAGGTCAAAGCCGCCGTCGATCATGCGCGCGCGACGTACGAACCAAGCCTTCTCGAAATCCGAACATACCGGTATCGTGGACACTCTATGTCCGACCCCATCCACGGCCACTACCGTACTAAAGAAGAGGTTGAAGAGCACAAGAAGTACGATCCGATTTCGGTCTTCGCAGACATCCTTCGCGCCGAAGGCATTGCGGACGATGAGTGGTTCGATGAAGAGGAGAAACGAGTGAAGAAGATCGTCGAAGAATGTGTCGAGTTCGCGGAGAAGAGTCCCGAACCGCCACTCGAGGAGCTGTACGAGGTCTACAAATAAGCAACCCTGGAGCCCTCACCCCCCAACTCAATTTCCGGATCGCGTTGCGCCGGTGGAGTGAGGAATGAATTTTGAAAGCTGAGTTTCTACCGGAGAATCGAAAGATGCCTATAGTAAGTCTGCGTGAAGCTCTCAATCAGGCGATGGATGAGGAGATGGCCCGCGATGAGCGCGTCTTCCTGATGGGAGAAGAAGTTGCCGAATACAACGGCGCCTACAAAGTGAGTCAGGGCCTCCTTGCCAAATGGGGACCCAAACGGGTGCTCGACACACCGATTGCGGAGGCGGGCTTTTCAGGACTCGGAATCGGCGCCGCCATGGTAGGCCTGCGTCCAATCGTCGAGTTTATGACGTGGAATTTCTCCCTCGTCGCCTACGATCAGCTGGTCAATAACGCCGCGAAGATGTATTCGATGTCGGGGGGACACTTCCACGTTCCCATCGTCTTTCGCGGACCCGGCGGGGCAGCGCACGGATTAGCCGCCACACACTCTCAGGCCCTCGAAGCCATCTATGCCCATATTCCGGGTCTCAAGGTGGTCATGCCCTCAACCTGCAGAGATGCAAAGGGACTTCTCAAGACCGCTATCCGGGATGAGAATCCGATCATCTTCATCGAAAGCGAGGTGATGTACGGGGACAAAGGAGAGATTCCCGAAGGTGAGTACACGATTCCTCTGGGCGTCGGTGAAGTAAAGAAAGAAGGAAAAGACGTCACCCTCGTCTCCTGGTCGAAAGTCCTCGCGCACGTCGTCTGGAAAGCGGTCGAGACGCTTGAAGCGGAACTCGGCGTGGACATCGAGGTGATCGACCCGCGCACCATTCGGCCGATGGATTACGACCTCATCGCTGAGTCCGTCAAGAAGACCAATCGCCTCCTGATTGTTGAAGAGGGATGGCCCTTCGCAGGCGTCGGCGCTCAGATTTCGCACGAGATCACAACGAGAGCCTTCGACTACCTCGACGCTCCCATTGAGCGCGTGACGCAAGAGGACGTCCCACTTCCTTACGCCCGCAATCTGGAGAAACACTCTCTGCCGAACATCGACAAGATCCGGCAAGGTTTGAAAAAGGTTCTCTACATCGACTGAGAAAGTACCGCACCCATGGCAACCAAAATCATGATGCCGAAGCTGAGTGACACAATGGAAGAAGGTGTCATTCTGAAGTGGCTTCGGAAAGAAGGTGAGAAGGTTAAGCAGGGGGAGACGCTTGTCGAGATCGAATCCGATAAAGCCGATATGGAACTGGAGGCGTACGATACAGGCGTCCTCCGCAAGATCGTCGTGCCCGAAGGAGGGAAGGCACCAATTGGAGCGCTCATAGCCATCATCGGCGAACCGGATGAGGATATCTCCTCCCTTCTTTCAGAAACGAGCGCGCCTGCAAAGGCGGAAGCCAAAAAGGAAGAACCCAAGTTGGCGCCAACATCCTCCGCCGCAAGCCCAACGGTGACAACTCCTCCTCAGCCGTCCCAGATCGCCGATGTGACGGCATCGACGGACGGCAGGACGAAAGCCTCTCCGCTCGCCAAACGCCTCGCTCGGGAACACAATCTGAATCTCTCAAGCATCCCAGGAAGCGGTCCACAGGGTCGCGTCATCAAACGCGACATCGAGGGAGCTCTTTCGGGCAAGACACCTGTACTTGCGACGCCGCAGCGCACGTATCTCCCGGGTACTGCCGAAGAAGTACCCCTTTCCTCGATCCGCAAGACAATTGCAAAGAGGATGTGGGAAAGCAAAAACGCCGCTCCACATTTCTACGTCACCGTCGAAATCGACATGGAGCCGGCGATGGCGTTTCGCGAACAGCTGAACGCTGCCTCGGAGACGAAGATCAGCTTCACCGACATCATCATCAAAGCGGTCGCTTCTGCATTGATGAAGCATCCTCAGGTGAACGCCACGTACCTCGGAGATACGATGCGCCAGTACCACTATGCTCACATCGGAGTTGCCGTGGCGCTGGAGGAGGGATTGGTTACTCCCATCGTCAAGAACTGTGAACAGAAAGGCATCGGAACCATCAATGCGGAATTCCACGACCTCGTCGAGCGGGCTCGCAACAGAAAGCTGAAGCCGGAAGAGTACACCGGTGCCACGTTCACGATCAGCAACCTCGGCATGTTCGGCGTGGAAGACTTCGTCGCGATCATCAATCCGCCCGAAGGCGCTATTCTCGCCATCGGTGCCATCATCGAGAAGCCGGTCGTGAAGAAGGGAGCAATCGCCATCGGTCATACGATGAAAGTGACGCTCTCCTCCGACCATCGGATCATCGACGGTGCCGTGGCTGCGCGATTCCTGCAGGACTTCAAGAAGATTCTCGAAAATCCTGCTTCACTCGCCCTCTAAGGCGGGATCGATGACTTACTGAACTGAAGAACCCGACCTTTCGTGTCGGGTTCATTTGTTTTGCCTCCGATCACACGAGTTGCTCAATGTCCATCCGTGAACAATTGAGGGTCGAGACCTCTGGTCCTGCCCTCCCTTTCCTCGCCTTCTGCATCGCATTGAACATCGTGTCGGGACAGCTCACGGCCGCATTGAAAATTCCAATCTACCTCGATTCCATCGGCACGGTCATGGTCGCTGTCCTCGTCGGTCCGCTCGCTGGGGCGATGGCCGGCGCATTTTCGAACTTGCTCGCCTCGGCGATGGGAAGTCCTACCATGGCCTTCTTTGCACCTGTCTCCATCGTCATCGGACTCTTCACCGGCTTCCTCGCCAAACGCGGCTGGTTCAAACACTGGTATCTCGTAGCGATCGGAGGAATGCTTCAGGGAATCCTCGCTGCCATCTGCTCTGCACCCATTTCCGCTTACCTCTTCAGCGGCGTGATGATGGCGGGAACGGACTTCCTCGTGATGTACTTTCGTTCGGTGGGGAACTCCATCCTCGAAAGCGTCCTCTATCAAGGTCTCGCCTCCGATCCCGTCGATAAGATTATCTCCTATTCAATCGTCTTTCTCCTCCTTCGGAATCTGCCAAAGCGACTGACCTCAAGATTCAGCGGTGCAGCCAACCTTCCGAACCGGCCTCCTTCAACGTGACGAACTCTCATCTCGGTCCGAAGTCCGCATTAACGTTGCTTCTTGCCACGTGTGCCTTCACATTACCGTGGCAAATCCAACTGGTTCTTCTCGGCATCGTCGTCCTCCTTCCTTTTATTGCCCCACCGCTGCATCCGATCTCACAGCGAGCCGCGAAGACTTTCTTCAGGTTTATCTGGTTTAGCTCCACCCTCGGCACGGTGATCGTAGTGGTGAATGGGATATTGATCCGAGGTGATGAGATAACGTATGAGCTTGGACCAATCGTCATGTACACGGAAGGCATTCTCTTCGGACTTGAAACTGCGCCTCGATTACTGCTCATCTCTTTTTCGATTCTCCTTCTGTTCGTTTCAACTCCGATCCGCTCAATAATCGACCGACTACAGGAGTCCGGCCTTCCCCGCAACATTGTTATGCTCCTGTTGCTGGCACTCTACTTTGTGGAATCACTCCCTGATCGAATCGAACGGATTTTTGTGGCACAGGAGGCACGAGGCGCAGCCGTTCGCGCATCGCTTCCCTCACGATTCAAAGCTCTCCTTACGATCCTCTCCCCCCTCTTACTCTCATCGCTGTCGGAAAGCGTCGAACGCGGTACAGCATTGGAGCTGCGGGGATTTCTCGTTTCACCCCCTTCGCATCGGATCCATCACGCACGTCCGCCACAAAATGTAACCCTTGTGCTTCTCGGCATTTCAGCATTGCTTATCGCGTATCGGATTCTCGTATGGCTGCTTCCTTGACCATCGAACATCTCACGTTCCAGTACGCCGATGGGAATCCACCTGTGCTGTCAAACCTCTCTTTGACTGTTCCATCCCATTCATGCTGTGCCGTCCTCGGTCCTACCGGCTCCGGAAAAACAACGCTCCTCCACCTTATCGCCGGTTCACTCCTGAAGCATCATCCCTCCTCCATTGTACGTGGATCGGTCGTGATCGACAACGTCCAATATCAGCCGGCACCAAAGGAGGTGTTGTTCCCGGCGGTCGGATTGACGCTGCAGGATCCTTACGTTCAGCTTTCCGGCATTCGGGAAACCGTTCATACCGAAGTGGCTCTTACGCTTGAACTGCTCGGAACGGATACGTCGAACATTGATGCCCAGGTGGAAAGAACCCTGCGCGAGCTCGGTCTCTCTGAGCTTTCGCATCGCCAGCCGAACACCCTCTCCGGCGGCGAGACTCAACGAGTGGCGCTTGCAACCATCTTCGTTGCGCATCCCTCGCTCCTTCTTATGGACGAACCTGCCACGGCCCTTGACTATGGTGCACAGACCAAACTGATATCGACCCTCCGGCATCTCAAAGAGAAAACAACTCTTCTCATGACCGACACGCATATCGATTTCGTTCTGGAGGTAGCTGACAGGTTTGTGGTTCTTGACAAAGGAACCTGTGTCCTTTCGTGCTCCAAAGAAGAGTTTCTGAATCATCTGCCTAAACTGGGCAAGCTTCTCCCCATCGAAGATTGGCGCGAAGTGTTGAGACTGCGAGAGCGGAGAGATCCTCAAACTGAACGGGTTTTCAAAGCACTTGGGTTAGCATGAGCATAGAGGTCCACAATCTTTCCTTCTCTTATTCGATGGACCGCTATGTCCTGAAGGCTGTGACGCTCACGGCAAGGCCAGGGGAGTTTCTTCTCATCGTGGGGAAGAACGGCGTCGGGAAGAGCACGTTGCTTAAGCTCTTGAACGGCATACTGAAGCCCACATCCGGAAGAGTGCTAATAAACGGCTTGGACACAAGAGAGCATCCCGTGGCTTTGCTGGCGGGCAAGATCTGCGTGACGTTTCAAAATCCGGCGGACCAGATCTTCGCCCCAACGGTCTCCGAAGAAGTAGCCTTCGCGCCTCGGAACCTGAAGCGGACCAATCCAGAATCGATTGCAGAAAAAGCACTACGACTCTGCGGGTTGGAGCATCGCAAATCCTCTCACCCCTACGATCTACCGCCGGCAGAGCGTAAACTGCTCACCGTGGCAAGCGCCGTCGCATCCGATGCCCCTTACCTTGCCTTCGATGAACCGAGCGCGGGACTCTCATATATCGAACGGAATCTGCTGGAGCACATCATCCAATCTCTTCTCACGGAAGGAAAGGGCTTGATTGTCGTATCCCACGACTTGCCGCTCTTTTTCAAATGCGCAGCACGCGTAGTCGTCCTGGAAAACGGCTCCGTTTCTTTTTCCGGTCACGTTCAGGAACTTATCGAGCGCGAGGGAATTCTACGACGAGCGGGCTTGCGACTGCCTCTGCCGGTTCGTGCAAAAAGAATTCTTGGAGTGTCGAAGTAAGCGAAGGGGGGACGTTCCCAGTTCAGTTCTGGCTCCCGCCGCCACCATACGTGCCCCTAGTGGCGGTACGGGAGGAGGTGGCGTTTGAACTGGTAGGAATTTTCAGTTGCTGGTGGATTCGAATTCTGGATGAGCTCAGTCGATTGTACTCCATAAGGTCTTTCACGGTAACGCCGTACTGACGCGCGATCGTCGTCAATGTCTCTCCTCGTTTCACACGATGAACCTGATCGCGGAGTCCGGTTTTTCCATTTCTTGCACCATTGCTACGGTATGAAAGCCCTTCAGCTTTTGGTGAAGGAACCGCTATAACCTTCGTCCGTTCTTCCGGCTCCCCGTAGATGTCGAGCACCTGTCCGGCTGTAATACGATGAGACCTCAACCCGTTCCAACTTTTCAGGTCCTTCACACTGACGCCAAACTCGCGAGCAATCTTCTCCAGAGCGTCCCCCGGTTTCACGGTGTACTGAATCCATCCCTGGACCCCTCGACGAACATTTGGAACCGGGCGCAACGCAAGCAGAGTCCCCTCTTCCACCTCCCCCCGTTTCAAGCCCTCCTTCTCCTGCAACGACATCGAGTTGATCCTTCCAAGCAGCGGAGCCCTGGCATCATCCACCCAGATCGTCAATTCCTGGCCGGTTCGAATGTAGCTTCCGTAGGCGATGTTGTTCCAATTCCTGATGTCGCTTGCTCGCACTCCATACCACTCCGCAATGTGTCCGATCGTATCCCCGCGCTTAACAGAATAGACGAGGCGTGTTTTTCCGGCCGGCGTCCTCAAGGGACGAGAACGAACGGAAGGACGCGTTGGAGCCGATCGCGCAAACCCGGTTCGAGCCGCAGCAAGAGCAGCATCCGTTCCTTTGCCGAATCTGACAGGCTTACGCTCGGTGTTATAGCTAAAGGGGACTTTGGTACCGGCGAGTATGTCCGCCGGAACCGGAATCGCAAGGGTGGCGCCGACCGACAAACGTCGCTCATCACGCACGTTGTTCACTTCCTTCAGAAGACTGGTGCTGAGTCCGTATCTTCGAGCAATAGCGGATAGCGTTTCACCTCTTCTGACACGGTGGATAGCCCAGTCGCGCTTTTGTTCGGCCGGAATCGCAGCATAGTTCGCCGCAAATAAATCGGTTTTACCTTCAGGAATGCGAAGCCGATATCCCGTCACTCCGGGGGGCGTGCACCATTGGAGCAACTCGGGGTTCAGTTCTCTCAGTGTCTCGACATCGGTCTCCGCACACCGAGCGAGCACCTTCAAATCGACACAATCATCGATTTCAACAACATCATACTTCAACTCATCAGCAATGTCGGTGCGCGTAAAGCCGTACACCTTCGGCTGCATGGCCATACGTACCACAGCGATGTACTGGGGAACGTAATTGCGGGTCTCACGCGGAAGGTAGGGCCGAATTGTCCAGAAATCGGTTGAACCGGCCCGGCGGATAGCACGATAAACCCTTCCGGCACCGGAGTTGTAGGCGGCAAGGACAAGGTGCCAATCACCCAGTTCCGCATACAGGTCCTTCATATGCCGAGCAGCCGCACGAGTCGATTTCTCAAAATCGCGACGTTCATCATACCACCAGTTACTCCGCAATCCATAGAGATGTCCGGTCCCCTTCATAAACTGCCAGAGGCCAACCGCCTTGGCCCACGATCGTGCTTCGGGTCGAAGGCCGCTTTCCGGCATCGACAAATAGACAAGGATTTCAGGTACTCCTTCTTCACGGAAGATGCGGCGCATCATCGGGAAGTACTTACCGGAAAGGTAGAGCCAGCGGTCGAAGTGTTCACGCCCTCTGTTCATAAAGAAGCTGATGACTCGCTCCACATACTCGTTATAGGGCAGCGCAACTTCGGTGTCGAAGATGTCATATCTGGGAATTTCACCTCTTGAGAGCTGAGGCGATTCAATTTCAATGTTCAGCCTTTCTCGTAAGGCGAAAATTGAGGCCTCCGGACCGAGGTCGTTAATCAACGCGATATATTTCTCATAATCTTCGATGACGCTCTTGCTCAGGTCTGTGAAATCTTTGTTTGTCTCGATCTCGGGAAAATAACTCAGCTCGTTCAAGATATCGATGGCTCGTTCAAATTCGTACGCAGAGAGTGTTGAGTCGTTTGCCCCCTGAGCGCTCAGCGCCGCGAGGTAGTGCTGGCGAGCGAGTTCTAATTTCTGTGCGATGAGAGCAGACTCATCTATCAAGGAGTCGTTTTCTTCAAACCTTAAATCAGTCGTCGTTGAGTCGAAAGCGGTCGTCTTCAAAAAGGCAGTATCTCTTTGCCCGAAAAGGCCCGCGTTCGTCGGTTGGAGGGAATCAGAAGCCGAGGGACGGCTCGATTCCTGTTCAAGACGAGCAAAGAAATCGTCCACCCGGCTCGTGCTGCCGGAGGAACAAGCGGCAAAGACAAGGCATATCAATCCGGCGAAATATCTCAACATCAACCTCCCTCGGCGAATTATTAAAAATTTCGTTAAGAAGATAAGGCACTACGCAAAGAAAATCAAGAACTTATCCTACAATTCTCCGGCCCGGTGACGCGGCACACGCGAACCCCCGTCTTCCCCGTTAGCAAGCTTGTGGGAGCAAGGCACACTGCAGTTTCGCAACACCACGGATCAAAAGTGTGGCGTTTGGCTTTTAGCAGGCTTACAAAGGAATATTGCCGTGCTTCTTCTTCGGGTTCGCGTCGACTTTGTTTTCCAGGAATTGTAGTGCGCGGATGAGCTTCGGTCGGGTCTCACTCGGCAAGATCACCTCATCGATGTATCCGCGCTCTGCTGCAACGAATGGATTAGCGAACTTCTCCCGATACTCGTTCACCTTTTCCTCCAATGCCTTTTCCGGATTCGGTGCAGATGTAATCTCTTTCTTGAAGATGATCTCGACCGCTCCTTTCGGACCCATGACGGCAATCTCTGCTGAAGGCCAGGCGAAGTTCATATCTCCCCGGATATGCTTTGAGTTCATTACATCGTACGCCCCGCCATACGCTTTACGCGTTATGACGGTCAGCCGCGGCACAGTAGCCTCGCAGAAGGCGTACAAGAGCTTCGCCCCATGCTTGATAATGCCTCGCCATTCCTGATCGGTCCCCGGAAGAAAACCAGGGACGTCTTCAAAGACAACGAGTGGGATGTTGAATGCATCACAAAATCGCACAAACCGGGCCCCCTTCAGCGATGAATCAATATCCAACACACCTGCCAAGACTGCGGGCTGATTGGCGACGATGCCCACCGGATATCCCCCCAGTCTCGCAAAACCGACGATGATATTCGGAGCATACATCTCGTGGACTTCGAAGAAATCGCCGTCGTCACAAATATGCCTAATGACCTCTTTCATGTCGTACGGCTTATTGGGATTGTCTGGAATAACTGAGTCCAATGCCTGTTCCCTCCGATCCGGGTCGTCCTTCGATGTAACGAAAGGCGGATCATCTATGTTATTGAGCGGGATGAAGCTGAGAAGCCTTCGAATCGTTGTCAGGCACTCCACTTCGTTCTCCAGTGCAAAGTGTGCAACGCCGCTCTTCGTTGCATGCGTCGTCGCACCTCCCAATTCCTCGAAGCTCACCTCTTCGTGTGTTACCGTCTTAACGACGTTGGGACCGGTCACGAACATATACGACGTATTTTTTACCATGAAGATGAAGTCCGTGATAGCGGGTGAATAGACCGCTCCTCCTGCGCATGGTCCAAGGATAGCCGAAATTTGAGGCACGACTCCCGATGCCAACGTGTTTCTGAGGAAGATGTCTGCATAGCCTCCCAAGCTGACAACTCCCTCCTGTATTCGAGCGCCGCCGGAGTCGTTCAGGCCGATGATCGGCACACCGAGCTTCAGTGCAAGATCCATAATCTTGCAGATTTTTTCCGCGTGTGCCTCCGACAAGGAACCGCCGAACACGGTGAAATCTTGACTAAAAACGACCACGCGTCTTCCGTCGATCGTACCGTATCCCGTCACAACTCCATCGCCAAGGTATTTTTGCTTATCGAGACCAAAATCGGTCGAACGATGTTGCACGAACATGCCGATTTCTTCAAAGCTCCCTTCGTCCAGGAGGAGATCGATCCGTTCCCGGGCAGTCAGTTTCCCCTTCTTGTGTTGCTCTTCGATCCGTTGTACTCCTCCCCCCTCCAGCGCCTTTTCTCTCAGATAGAGAAGTCGATCTCTGTTGGTATGACTCATGGCTCTCTGATCTCGTTAGGTAGGAAAAGTTGGAATTATGTTGTGCCAATATAGGAAAGCTGCGAAGCTTATACAAGGAAGGAAAGGAAAAGCAAATGGCGGCAAGAACTCCAACTTCCCGCAGCCATATGGAGGGCTTGAAGACTACTTTGCGAGTATCTCTTCGAGTTCGGATGGTTCGACACGTCGTTCCACCGGCAACTCGACTCGCCGCTTGACGGTTGAGAGATAAGTATACAATGCAGGCACGACGAACAACGTCAGCACCAGCGAAAAGAGCAGTCCGCCGATGATAACAATGCCAAGCGACACACGGCTTTGGGCACTGGCGCCGAGCGCCAGGGCAATCGGCAAAGCTCCCAATACCGTAGCAAGACTGGTCATTAAGATTGGTCGGAGGCGGAGAGTTGCCGCTTCAATCACGGCATCACGAATCGAAAGACCTGCCTGCTGACGCTGATTCCCGAATTCAACAATGAGAATCCCGTTCTTTGTCACGATACCGATCAACGCAATCACCCCGATCTGACTAAAAATGTTTAACGTCTGGCCAAAGATCCAGAGCGAGAGAACAGCCCCAGCGAGGGCAAGGGGAACGGTAAACATAATGATAAAGGGATCGCGAAAACTTTCAAATTGTGCTGCGAGCACAAGATAAATGAGAACAAGCGCAAGCAACAAGGCGAACACGAGGCTCGATGAGCTTTCTGCATAATCCTTCGATGGACCGGAGAGGGCGGTGTGAAACGATTCATCTAACACCTTCTGCGCGATCTCATCCATCGCCTCAATGCCCTGGCCAAGGGTGTATCCGCTTGCCAGACCGGCAGAGACCGTCGCCGAGACATACCGATCATAGCGGTAGAGTTGCGGGGGAGCGCTTTCTTCTTTCAAACGGACGATGTTGTCCAGTTGGATAAGCTCACCCGCATTATTGCGCACGTAGAGCGAACGAAGATCGAGGGGCTCATTCCGGTTGTCCCGCGTTGCCAGACCGATGACTTGATACTGCTTTCCGTTCATAATGAAGTACCCCATCCGCTGGCCGCTGAAGTAGAGCTGAAGGGTCTGTGCAACATCCATCATGGAGAGTCCGAGATTGCGCGCCTTCTCGCGATCGATCTCCAAATGAAGTTCAGGCTTGTTGAACTTGAGATTGAGATCGACCACCTGAAAGGCCGGATGCTGACGTGCCTCTTCGAGAAACTCCGGCAACACCTTTTTAAGACGGTCGAAATCCGCGGCTTGAATCACATACTGCACGGGCAATCCGCCGCGTCGACCGATGCCGATCGTCTGCTCTTGCGTAACGAAGGCGCGAGCTTCCGTGAATTCCTGAAGGATGCGAGAGAGGTCATCTGCCACTTCTTGTTGTGAGCGCGGTCGCTCATCCGGATCCTTCAATGCCACCCGGAGAAATCCGCTATTGACGCCTCCTCCCCCAAAGCCGGGCGACGTTACGGAAAGAACTCCCGCTTGTTCCGGAACCATCGTTTCCACCGCAAACAGCACGCGGTTCATATAGGCATCCATGAACTCAAATGAAACGCCCTCGGGCGCCGTCACCGAAATCTGAAGCCGTGATCGGTCCTCCAGAGGTGCAAGCTCTGAAGGCAGGAGCGCACCAATACCGAAGATCATACCGACGGAAGCAGCCATGATCACGACCGCAACCCAACGGACTCTCATAAATCGTTTCAGGAGATTGTTGTAGGTTGACGTCAGGTTGTTGAAGAATGGTTCGGTCTTCTGGTAGAACCAGTTTTCTTCCTCCGCCCGTCGCAAGAGTCGAGCACTCATCATGGGAGTCAGTGTGAGCGAAACGAAAGCGGAGATGAGCACCGCGCCGGCAACGACGATTCCAAATTCCCGGAAAAGACGACCAACCAATCCCTCCAAGAAAATGATTGGCAAGAAGACAGCAGCGAGCGTAATGGTCGTGGAAATAATCGCGAAGAAAATTTCGCGCGCACCTTTGTGACCAGCTTGCCGGGGACGGTATCCCCGTTCAATTTTCTGATAAATGTTTTCCAGAACGACAATAGCGTCATCAACAACGATGCCCGTCGCAAGAACGATTCCGAGCAAGGTCAGGATGTTGATCGAGAAATTAGCCAGGTACATAATGAAAAATGTACCGATTAACGAAATCGGAATCGCCAGGACCGGAATCAACGTTGTTCGCCAATCACGTAGGAAGAAGAAGATGACCATCACCACCAAAGCAAATGCGATAAAGATCGTCTCCTCCACCTCGATGATCGCTTTCCGGATCGACGTCGTGACGTCCATCATGCGCTCCACGATGATATCTGGAGGCAAGTCTTTTTTGATCTGATCCAGCCGCTTGTACACCTCGTCGGCAATTGCAATGTGGTTGGCTCCCGGCTGGGGGGTGACGACAACGCCGACCATTGGGACACCGCCGGGGCCGCGCATGATCGTTCGCTCGTTCTCCTCACTCAGGGTTGCGTACCCCACATCTTCGAACCGGATCACCCGACCAGCCTCTTCGCGAATGATCAGATTATTGAACTCACGAGGCTCGTTCATCCTTCCGAGTGCGCGAATGGTCATTTCCGTCGTATTACCCTCGATACGCCCGGAAGGAAGTTCGACGTTTTCACGGTTCAGTGCGTTTTGAACATCAACCGGGGTCAAACGAAAGGCGGCGAGTCGGGCAGGTTCCATCCACAGACGCATCGAGTAGCGTTTCTCACCCCAGATGCGTACTTCTGCCACACCAGGAACAGTTTGAATCCGTTCCTTGAACACATTATTGGCCAAATCACTGATTTCGAGGAGCGGGCGCGTGTCGCTCCGCAAACTGATGACAAGAATAGGGGAAGCATCCGCATCCTGTTTCGTGACAATGGGGGGATCAACATCGGGAGGGAGACTGCGACGGGCGCGCGATACTCGATCCCGTACGTCGTTCGCCGCGGTCTCCATATCGACGCCCAGCTCAAATTCCACCGTGATGTTGCTTCTCCCGTCACTGCTCGAGGAAGTAAGCGTTCGAATGCCTGCAATTCCGTTGATCGACTCTTCGAGCGGCTCCGTGATTTGCGATTCAATCACATCCGCATTTGCCCCGACGTAACTCGTCGAGACGTTGATGATCGGCGGGTCGACGGCAGGATACTCGCGAACACCCAGGAAGGTGAACCCAATCGCTCCGAAGAGCACGATGACTATGGAACAGACCGTGGCAAAGACAGGGCGTTCAATGAAGGTGGAAGAGAGGGACATATCAGCTGAACGTGGTGAAGTTCGACATGGAGAGCGCCCTAATTATCGATCGTAACAGTGACGGGGAGACCCGGACGCAGCTGAAGTATTCCCGTCGTAATGACCGTGTCGTTGATGCTTAAGCCCTTCAGCACGTGCACGTAGCCCTCCGTCCGGATTCCAGTCTCGACTGGCACACTCGTGGCAAGCCCGTTTCGCGCAACAAAGACCTTCTGACCATCGATATCCGGCACAACAGCGTGGGTCGGTACCAGAATGGCGCCCGAATCGCGTTTGAGAATCAGATCGACTTTCGTAAATGATCCGGGCAGGATGGATTCCTTGTCATTCGGTGCGATCGCACGCAAACGAAGCGTTCGTGTGACGGGATCGATCTTCGGTTCGATGGCATACACCGTCCCTTCATGTTGCTTACTCGATCCTTCAACCGAGAAACGTACATTGCTTCCCCTGTCGACCAACGTCGCATACTTCTCAGGGATAGAAAAATCGATCTTGACCGAACTCAGGTCCTGCATGCGAGCAATGAGTGTAGCGGGGCTGATATAGCTTCCTTCGCTGATGAAGCGGAGACCGACGACACCGTTAAACGGTGCACGTACTTCGGTTTTTTGAATTTGTGCGTGAAGCAGCTCCACTTCTGCCGTGATGGCCGTTAGCTCGTTGCGCACTTCATCGTACTGTTCCTGACTGATCGCATTGATCTCCCGAAGCCTGCGTTGCCGGGCTTCTTTCTCTTCGGTTAGCTTTCTTCTCGAAAGCGCCTTCCGCAGTTGTGCCTGAAGCTCGCTGTCGTTGATCTTGACAAGCAATTCCCCCTTTTTCACATGCGATCCTTCTTTAAACCTGATCTCCACCACTTTGCCCGACACTTCGCTTCGAAGTTCTACCTCTTCAGTCGCCAGCACATTCCCGGTGGCAAAGATTTTGTTGTCCATCACACGCGGTGTCAGTACCTCCCCTCGAACAGGAATTCTTAACTCCGTTCTCGGCGCACCGGTGGACCGTCCGCTCAGCGTTGCCTGAGCGGGAGGAGGGGAAGTGGAGAACTTCCACACCAACACTGCAATTACTACGACCAACACGACGCTTCCAACAAGAACAAGCCGGTTTTTCATGCAGACTGTACCTTTTTCAGAAGTTGAGGATGATGAATACTCACAATGAAGCGCCTCTACTCATATCGCAGTGCATCGATGACATTCGCCATGGCCGCTTTCCACGCGGGGTACATTCCGAAGAAGATACCGACGAGCGATGCAAAAATGAAACTGACAACGATGGAGTCGATCGAGATGAGCGGGGTGAGATTCCCATAGGTGGTAATAAGATACGACGCCAAAATGCCGGTGGCGATGCCGATGCATCCCCCGACGACGCTCATAACAACTGATTCGATGAGAAACTGCCACATGATGTCCCGTCGCCGCGCGCCGATGGCCTTTCGAATACCGATTTCCTTCGTCCGCTCCGTGACAGAGACTATCATAATGTTCATGATGCCGATCCCGCCGACGAGCAGCGACACTGCGGCTATCCCGGCAAGCAGAAACGTAAACGTCTGTTGTGTTTCCTGAAAGGTGGTGATGATGTCCGCTTGGTTTCGAATCGTAAAATCGTTGTCCTGATCTTCCCGCAGCTTATGTTCACGCCGCAGGATGCGTTCGATGTCCAGGAACGCGTGATCCATCAGCTTATCATCCATCACCTTGGCCGTAATCTGGGAGAGGTAGTCGACTCCAAAGATGCGGCGTTGGGCGGTCGAGAGTGGTATGATGATCTGGTCGTCAGGATTCTGCCACCCGCTTTGTCCTTTCGGCTCGAGAACGCCGATCACCTCGAATGATTGACCAGCAATCCGAATCGTTTTTCCCACAGGATCGCTGTCGGGAAAGAGATTCTCTACCACGTTGTGTCCGAGAACGCATACCTTAGCCACTCCCCGTTCTTCGGAATGAGTGAAGTAGCGACCTGCGACGACGCCAAAGTTCCGGACGGTCTCATATTCCGGCGTTGTGCCGACGATACGAGCGTTCCAGTTCCGGTTGCCATACTTGACCTGAGCATTGCGCGAAAACTCCGGCACCACCGCCTCGACGGCCTCGGTTCGCGCCAGGATGGCTTGGGCATCCGAGTTCTTCAATCGAACACTGGTTCCGAACTGCACCACGACCATACCGCCGCCGCGCTGTGCACCCGGCGAGATGAACAGCAGGTTTGAACCAAGCGATTGTATCCGCTCGATAACAGCTTTTTGCGCTCCTTCTCCAATTGCGATCATCGTGATGACCGCTGCGACGCCGATGATGATGCCGAGCATCGTCAGCAACGCGCGTAACTTGTTTGCGAAAAGAGCCGAGAGCGCGGTCAGAAAGCTTTCTCGAAAATTCATACGTTGACCACCCCAAAACGATTAACGTCGCGGCACGCGCGCCGAACCGCCAAGCCCCCCCATGCTGTTCATATTTCTCATTCGCTCCGTGAATTGCTCCGCCGCCATCTTTGCGCGTGATAGGGTCGTGATCTGAACTTCCTCTCCTTCTTTCAACCCATCGATCACTTCCGAGTAGTCGAAATTGCTCGCTCCCACCCGGATTATGCGCGGCACGAACTCATTCCCTTCCTTTACCATCACCACGCGCCTGCGAACTTCGCTGACGCTTCCTATCTGCGCGCTCCGACGCGGACGGAACGAACCCGCGTCAAGCCCTCCACCGAAGAACATCATGCCTCCGCCCTGTCCTTCCTGATCCATCATTCGCTGACGCATTTGCATAAAGCGTTCGCGTTGTTCAGGGGTAAGTTTTGCCATTTGTTCCTGGAAGAATGTGCGTCGCTCTTCGGGCGACATATTCCTTGTTTGTTCGCGCATGGAACGAAAATCAAATGGCTGGTCGTTCTGTGCCTGGGTCGCTTGAGCCGAGACCGTATCCACCCCGGATGTGCCAATCACTGCCTCTTCCTCCCCCTCCTTCTTAAAAGAAGCCAGCATGGCCCGTCCCTGTTCGCTGTTAGGATCTTTGAGTGCTTCGTTCGGCACCAACACAACCTGTTGCCGTCGGAAGATCTCGATATCGACCGAGCAACTCATGCCTGCCTTCAGCTTATTATTGATGTTCCGAACGAGGATAATCACACTGAAGGTGGTGACGTTTTGTTGCGATTTTCCCAGAGGGGAAATGCGAATGACCTCGCCTCGGAAGACGTCATCCGGAAACGCATCGGCAACAACGCGAGCACGCAAACCTTCCTGGACCTTGCCGATATCGACTTCGTCCACATTCGCATCGACGTACACTTGAGCCATATCGGCGATGGTGGCAAGCAGCGTTCCGCCTCCCACGTTCGACACACCGGAAGAGATAATTTGTCCAAGCTCAACATTACGCGTGAGAACAATGCCCGAGGTCGGGGCTACGATGCGCGTATCCGTGAGTCGCTCTTCCGCGGTAGCCAACGCCGCTTGAGCTTTGAGGAGTTGAGATTTGGCGCGGACGTGGTCGACGTTCACCTGATCGCGTTCCTGTTCGGAGATTAGACCCTTCTCGAAGAGCTCCAGAGCACGTTTATAGTTGTTTTCTTGCTGCTTCGCGTTCGCCTCCGCAAGTGCAAGGTCTGCCTTCGCCTGCTCGAAATCGTTGCGGGCCGTGCGTTGATCGAGTGCGATCAACAAAGAACCTTTCGTGACGTACTGGCCTTCCTCGAAGTTCAACTGCTCGATCTGTCCGCTCGCCTTTGATTTAATTTCGACCCGATTGATGGGCTGGACAACACCATTTGCGGAGACCGTGAGATTGAGGTCGCCTTTCTCAATTCTGACGATCCGCGTCACTTGACTGGCTGATGCGGCCTCGATCTTTTCGTTGTCTCCGAGAAGGTAATATCCTACTGCACCCCCCGCAACCACGAAAACTCCGATCCAGATGAAAGTCTTTTTCATACGTCGAACTCCTTTTTCACATGCAGTTTCCCGTGAGGCAGGCGCCTGCCGATTCTATCGGTTACCCTGACGTTCACGCTCTCTCTTTTGCCGCTCGTCTTGCTCTTTGATGAACTCGTCATACAATCTGTTCTGTTCAGGAGTCAGTATTCGCCTGACCTCCATCCGCAATGTGTCGCGTTTCAGTCGAATCGTCTCCGAATACTGCTTTTTGACTTCGTTGAATTTGGTGCGATGGACTTCAAAGATCGAGTCGACCTGCGCAGCTTGAGTCGAGTCAAGCTTCAAACGCTCTACAAATTGCTTCTGATACGCCGAGCGAGAGTGACGTTGTCCACCGTCCGGGTGGGAGAAGTTCATCCGCGCAAACCAGCCGCCAACACCTCCCAAGAGAAAACTCACAACAATAATCAGCAGCGTCTTCGTTTTCAGTTCCATACCGACATCCTTTGGTTGTAAGACGTTTTGTGACGCTAACACCTTCTCCTGCGCATACCCCAAGCACCCCCGAAAGGTTCCTCAGCGCGCGATTTTATTTGGAGATCGCGGCAAAGACGATATCGTCTTTCGACAGCTCGTGCTGCGGCTCAATCACTCGCCGTGTGAGAGAATCGGGAGCCTCTGCCTCCAGCACACGATCGACCGTTACGACCGGCTCAGGCTGCGATACGTTCGAATAACCCACGACAACGATGACGAGAAGAGAGAGAGCAAGCACCACCCGCCACGCAAACCGTTCCACTCCCACGCGTTCCTCAAATACCTGATCACGCGATCGGATTGTTCGCAGAAGATCGGAAGTAAAGGTCGAAGGCAACTCATAGTCCCCCGCCCCTCGAATTCCGGCACGCAGCGTGGAAATTTGCTGGAAGCGCTCCCGGCAAACCGGGCATTCGGCAAGAGAGCGCTCCATGTGGCTCCGTTCGGCATCTGAGACTTCCCCATCTGCGTATCGTGAGAGAAGTTCGAAGTTGTGCTGATGATTCATGTCCGCTCCTTGAAGTAGTCTTTGAGCAGATTTCTTAATTCATCCCGAGCGCGGAAGAGCCTCGATTTGACCGCTTGTGTCGAGATGCGGAGTGTCTTCGCGATCTCGTCATACGACATCTCCTCATACTCACGCAAGATAATGACTTGCCGGTGTACGGTCGAAAGTTTCTGAAGCGCATCACGGATCATCTGGTTCTTTTCTTCCTTCAGCGTTTGCTCGTCGGCACTCGGCCTTGCTTTCGATTGTCGTTCGCGCTCCAACCGGTGATCCGTGAAAAACTCCAGCGACATTGTCTTCCGGATTTTCCGGCGCCGGATTTCGTCGATGCACAGATTGATGGCGATCCGATAGATCCACGAGAAGACCGACGCGCCGCGTTCAAAGCGGGAGAGCGACCGATGGACGCGCATGAAGACTTCCTGCGTCAAATCGTCTACCTCCTCGCGGCTCCCCATCGTCAGGTAGATCACATTCGCCACTTGCCGTTGGTAACGGCGAACCAGTTCTTCAAAGGCTCGGTCGTCGCCACTCCGAAATCGTTCGATGAGCTGGAGGTCATCGTTCTGCTGTTTCACATGAACCTGCGCAGTAAACGAACATAGATGGGAAAAGTTTCTCGTTGTGACCGTTCGATTCGAAAACAGGCTTGGGATTTCAATCCGGGAACGGCAAGGTCAGAAATGCGAAAGCCCAACCCCTGCGAAGGGGGCTGGGCTCAAATACTGCTTACCGAGCGCCTCCGCCTTTACTCAAGCAACCCGTCGATAATACCGCCGGCAACCACGTCGGAGCCGTCGTAGAGCACCACGGATTGGCCGGGCGTGATGGCGCGCTTCGGTTCATCAAATACAAGCCGAAATGTCTCTTCATCTTCGGGATAGGCGCGCGCCGACGTCGCCCCATCCTTGTACCGCACCTTGGCCTGAACGACTTGACCAGCCTCAAGCTTCGCCCGACCTACCATGTTGCATCGACGAGCAACGAGCACTCGCTTCAACAACGCGTCGCTTTCACCGATCATAACCCGATTGGTCGAGGCATCAATCTCGGTTACGTAGACGGGACGGCCGAACGCACCAAGTCCTCTTCGTTGACCAACTGTGTAAAAGGGATAACCCCGATGGCGACCGACCACCTCCCCCTCCATCACCAGCTCCCCATCGGCCACCTGCTTTTCAAGTTCCGGAACGCGCTCCTTCAGAAACCGTTCATAGTTGTTATCTGCCACAAAGCAGATCTCATAGCTTTCATCCTTCTGCGCGTTGCGCAGACCGTACCTCATCGCGAGAGCGCGCACTTGCGACTTGGCCACGTCTCCCAGCGGAAACATCGTCTTCTTCAGCGCCTGTTGTGATACAGCCCAAAGCGCATACGATTGATCTTTGAGTTCATCAGCCGCTTTTGAAATCACATACCGGTTGAGCGATTCGTCAAAACGAAGACGAGCGTAGTGCCCCGTGGCAACGTACTCGGCACCAAGGGCTTCTGCTTTTCGAAGCAGTTCCCCCCATTTGATCTCTCGGTTACAGATGATACATGGATTCGGGGTTCGGCCCCGGAGATATTCTTCCACAAAATTGCCGATCACTTCGCGGCCGAATATTTCCCGAAAATCCACGACGTAATGCGGGATTTCCAACTTCGCTGCCACCATGCGTGCATCGTACATCGCTCCCAGACCACAGCAACTCGTTTCATTGGCAACGTTGCCTCCGACCTCGTCGAAGTCGTACGTTTTCATCGTCACTCCAATGACGTTGTATCCCTGTTCCTTCAGGAGTGCCGCTGTAACGGATGAATCGACCCCTCCACTCATCCCAACCACGACCGTTTTCTTCTTTCCTGTTATCATAAGCGGACTCAAGATACAAAAATTCCGCTCGAGGAGCAAAGAGACGGCAATTCTCTCCCCGGTCAATCCGCAATCCGTCGTCCGTAACGATTCGAGTTCGCCTTACGCTCGAAGTATCGATACGTCGCCTGTGATATCTCCGTGATGATCAGGGAACCGTCTCGCGGTGTAGCCAACATCTTCGTCATCACACAGATGACGTAGGGCGACTTCGGCAAATACACGATTCCGACGTCACACCGCACTCCATCGATTTCTCCCTCCTTGTTCGCCAATTCGACGGAGGAAGGAATGCCGGATCGAATGGATCCTCCTTTTGGCTTCTTCAGGATCGAAATCAATTCTTGAGAGGAAGGAGTGTCCACAAGTTCACCATTATACATCTTCTCAAGAATCATCATGACTTCACGCGGCGTACCGATGTTCTCTCGGCCCAATCGAGCAGCTTCCATGTCCATCATGATGCGTTGGAGTTTCGTCTGTTGCACTCCGTGAGAAAAGAGAAAGCCGTTGACGTTCTCCATCCCCACCGTTTCGATTATGAGGTTTGTGGCTGTGTTGTCGCTGAGAACAATCATCAAGATTGCATAATCGCGGAGGCTCATGGAGACGGTTCCGTCTCCCAACTCCGCCAGGACTCCGCTTCCGCCCACTTTCGATCGCGCTGGAAGAGGGAGAGGCTCTCCGAGTTTCACACGACCCGTTGCTGCCTGACGATAGAGCTCGGCGAGGATGTGGATCTTGATGGAACTTGCCTGGGGAAACACCTCATCTCCATTGATCAACAATTCTTCGCCAGTGGAGAGATTCTTGACCGCCACGCCTACGATCGCATCGGCCGAGTTGACGATGTTCTTAATCCTCTGCTCATACTTGGAGCGTAAAGGATCGCCTTGTTGGGTGAATGCAACCAACGAAGGAAGGAAGAGCGAGGCAATGAACGAACAGAAGATCTTCATCCGAATTATTTGAGATAGAGAGAGACGATTGGACTTCATTTCTCACCTTTCAACCAACTTGTGGTTCGACTACTTGTCCCCCACCACGACCCTGTTCTTGACGTGTTTCTCAGCCCACTCAAACATCTCAGCCAGCACATGCAGGACGGATTCTCTTGCGATATAACCATGACTTTCGTGCGGGAGCATAACGAGCCGGGCGGTGCCGCCATTTCCCCGCAGGGCCTGGAAGAGACGTTCCGACTGAATCGGGAATGTACCCGAGTTGTTATCTGCCTCACCATGGATCAAGAGAATCGGCTCGTTGATCTTGTCGGCATAGGTAAAGGGCGAAACCCGTATGTAGACGTCCCTCGCCTCCCAGAAGGACCGTCGTTCAGATTGGAATCCGAAGGGGGTGAGGGTTCGGTTGTAGGCACCGCTCCGGGCAATGCCTGCAACGAACAGGTCCGAATGTGCCAGCAGGTTAGCCGTCATGAACGCGCCGTAGCTGTGACCGGAGACAAAAACACGCGAACGGTCGATGACTCCCAAGGCATCGAGTTTGTCAATAGCAGCTTTTGCGGATGCGACAATTTGTTCGACGAAGGTATTGTTCACCGTCTCCGGATCACCCACCACCGGCATTGTTGCGTCCATCAAAACTGCATATCCCTGTGTTACAAAAAAGAGCGGCGATGCACCTCGGAAAAAGGTGAACGCGTTCGGCGACGCTCGAACCTGTCCCGCCGTACCCGCATCGGAGTACTCAAGTGGATACGCCCAGACGAGCAGCGGAAGCTTTGTCCCCTCTTGATATCCCGGCGGCAAGTACAGCGTGCCGGAGAGTGGAACGCCATCTTCCCGCGCATACTTGACAAGCTCTTTCCTCACGCCTGTCAAGTGTGGAGCGGGGTCTTTGAACGCAGTGAGCATCCTGCGTTCGCCCGTCTTGAGATGAAGGACGTGATAATTAGGGGCCTCTGTCGGCGATTCATAACGTGTGACGATCGAAGTTCGACCTTCTTTCACAAATGAGACAAATTGTTCCACGCTCTTTTCGTCGCATTGAAAAAGGCGTTCCTTCTTGAGTGTGCTCAGATTCATGCGATCCAGGAAGGGTCGATTTCCTTTTTCGCTAGCGCCCTGACCGGCAAGATAGATCCAATCTCCGTCCTGCAGAAACACTTTGTCCCCGTTCGGAAGGGTCTTGTAGATTGGATTGCCGGGATGATTATACGCATCCCGTGTACTCAGATCGAAAACCACTTTCCGGGACTTGGCAGAATTGGAGAGATCGACCAGCGATGTCGTTCTCCAGCGACGATCGCGGTCATACTCGTGGGTGAAGATCTGATCTTTCTTGGCCGTCCACTCAAATCCTTGTGAACGGTGCTGAAGCTTCATCACCTCTCTTGGCTCGCCACGGAACGGCGCCGCGAGCGTTCGCACGGATTCCCGGAAAGGAACCTTGCGAAGAGGAGCACCACCATCTAACGCTTCCACCCAAATCAGGTTCGCTGGATGAAGTGGTTGCCATTGCGCCATACGAGGTCCGGTTGGAACCCCTTGTGTCGGTACATCATCCGAAACGGGAAGATCGGCAATGAGCTTTTCTCTTTGGCCGGACCGGTTCCAGACTTCTACTGTACGCGCAAAATAGAAATGAGGAACACGGAATGAAAACGGTCGTTTGAGCTTCGTAACGAGCAGGTAGTTCTCGTCTGGAGAAAAAGAGACGTTCAAGTACATGCCCGGTTCACCAAGATGCTCGACGTGTCCGGTACGAGCGTCGACAATCGCCAGCTGAGAGTAGGCAAAATACTCAAATAGATCTTCATCATAGGTCGTGCGAAGGAGATCCTGATACGTGGGAGGCCGAGAAACCCTGCCCGAAGTTTCTTCGATATGGGGACCGGATGGGACACGTGGGGGAGCAGGCGGAAGTCGATCTCCATGCGGCCACAATTTTACCAGAAAGCGCGTGTTGTCGTTCATCAATTGATAAGGGGATCCGAGCACGTCATTGACTTTCAGGGAACCGATAGGTCGCGCCACTCCCGACGAGATGTCTGCAATCCAAAGCTCTACTCCATCATCCGCGTCTTTCGTGAAAGCTATTTTCGATCCGTCGTTCGACCACGCCGGCAGACCAATCCGGGAGTCCGACGGCAATGAGATGCGCACGCGCTTATCTCCTTCGAACCAGCGCACCTCAATGCCGGTGTACCGAACGGTACGCTGGCGCGACTTCATGTCAGGATCGATCCTCAGTCCTCCCAGACGATAGATGGGCCGTGCGAGAAGTGAGATGGGTGGATGGGGTTCAGATTCTACTAACAACATGGCATCCGATTTTGGACTCACGACAACGGATGGGGTCGGCGGCGCATCCAGAATATCCACAACTTCCTTTGGAGGAAGTTTGTATTTGGTCTGACCAGACAGACTGCCAGTCACGAAGAGCAACAACAAGAAAAGCCGGCGAGCTTGCATAGCTCTACTCCTTACTTAGCTGTGAAGTGCCATTTTGGTAATCATACTCTTCAGATGAATGTGAAAGAGTGCGGAGGATCTTTCACACGCACTCACTCACGGCAAGGTGGCGGTGCGAAAACTACCGCTGAGCATCATTCCATGTGGAGTGAATGGCGAAAATCTACCTATTTCACGCCTCGGATGCAATGATCTTATTGGAGTTGAATGTCAAGTTGAAGCGTGAGCCGGTTATCGACATCCCCTCTGATTTCGTTTGCTCCCGAACTGATGAACTTTACTCCTTCTTTCACGGTGATGGAGTACTTCATCCACAAGTCGAGAAAGTCAGTCACTTCATAACGCGTCGCGACATACCAGCGAAGTCCCCGCCCGAAAAGCGCCGGATTAGAGAATGATCCGGGGACATCCGTTTCAAACTCATACAGACGCGAGTCGAACGAATCGGTGTGGAAAACAATCGCGCGTGCATGGAGAAGCCATTTAAGGGCAGGATACAGTCGCACATCTTGATACGCCAGAAATCCACGCTCACGAACACCCGACGCAGCGTATCCCACATTCACCCATTCGAACCTACTTCTCCATCGGAATGTGATGGATGAATTCAATTCAAACGATGCACGATAATTATGCTGGCTTCGAAAACCTGAACGTCGTTGCAAGCCCCCGGTGATCGTCGGAATGCTTTCACCCGTCCCTTTTTTCTTCTGTTTATATTGAAGAGAGGCAAAAAGTTTTTCTGTGAGTCGCATGTCAAGAATGGTCAGGAGATCATGGCCTGAAGATGGGAATCCCGTACGAAACGTCCGCCAGGGAAATCGGAAGTGATCTGCGTATGCTGAAACAGTGAGAGATGACAACGGGCGTACGCGGAAACCGAAATAGAGGCCGCTCTCATTGGTCGGCGGTCCTCCCGACTCACCAAAGGCGAAGGCGTGCAAACTTACGAACCGTTCCGGATAATACCGGCCGTGTATGGCAACATCGAGGCCGCGAGCCGGTCGAAAGACGACCGAACCAATTCCCGCAACTGATCCTTGTAGACTGCGCGCAACTTCCATCGCCGCACCAACAGTCGAACGTGTATAGGCCAGATTGATCCCATATGCACCAGCTTCAGTTCCACGAAGTCCGAAATCGCCGCTGAACCAAGCCGGATGGTCGAACGTCGATCGTGTAAAAGCAAGACCGATCTTCGCGCCGGGAAGAGGATACGATGTGATCAAGAAGCCAAACATCTTCTCACGCGAAGCATTTTTAGTGCGCAACTCCCTCTCCGTTCGAAAAAGACCACTGCTGTTCAAACTCGTAATACGACCCGCTTCGTCGACGGAAGCATGTAGAGACTTCGAAGAATAGAGAGCGGTAAGCGTAAGGCCGAACAATCGCGTTTCTGCCGCAATCCCTCGGAAGAAAGAATTTTCATCGGTCGATGCATAGGGTCGAATCCCTCCGCCCCCTTTTTGCACACTCGAAATGACTTCGCTCCCCTTCCCAAGCCACGTTGCTCGCCAATACACGAGTCCCTCACCCGCTTCCACGACGTAATCACCCAAGATGAGTCGACTCCCAAGCGGAGGCGATTGGAACCTGAGGTAACCGGCGGTGAAGTCATTCCAACTTCGCTCGCCTGCATCTTTTTCTACGACCAGACCGATTTCTACAAATGATTCGTGTCGCACCAAGCGCGCCGGTTCGAAGCCGAGAAGCGCGCTTAGGTCGTTGGATCGCGCAATCAAGCGGTGATATATCTTCCAGGGCGAGCCGACATACGTTCCCTCTGCGAATCCTCTCCGTGTTTGCAGATCCCGGGACGATCGCGTCCGATAATGCAGTGCACCAAATCGAACACTTGGCTTCGGTGTGAGCAGTGGTTGAACTCGAACAAACGGGCGGATTCTTTGGAACAGCTCCCAAGACATTCCTTCAATATCGAGCAGGTTGCTAACATCCGCAAAGCCCTTCTCTGACCGGTACTGGATGATGCGAAAGGCGAGAATGGAAGTAATACCGGGAAGCTGTCGCAACTCTTCCGCCGTTGCGGAGTTGAGGTCGAGCGGATTGTTGAGCAGATCGGTCAACAGCTCAACTAACTCAGAATCCTCCGTGTCCTGCGTCAATTCTTCGAGGAGCCGCTCCAACTCCGATTCACCTTCGGGGCGCGACGTGTCAGGCTTCGTCTGTCCTGCCGCTGGATGGATCGATGCCAAGACCACAACACAGAAGAGAATGCTCGCTTGTTTCATTCCTGAGATAGTCGGATGACGAGCTCGAGTTGATGCGACCAACCGAGCTCTGGATGACTTGATCCCGCGTAGCCAAACTCGAAGAGGGATGTTCGCGCGCCGAATCCGGCAGATATGCTGTTTGGATCATCCGTCACACCTGCTCGGAGAGATAACAAGCCGAATACTTTCTGTTCGAAACCGACCTTGAGCATCGGCTGGTGGCGCGCCTCCTTTTCCAGCTCGACCGCCATAGTGAACGACTCCAAGGGAAAATAGCGCGCTCCAAGGAAAAAGGCCTGTGGCAGTCGCTGAGCATCCGCCCCTACCCTCGCACCATTAAGATTCTTCATCGAAAAACCAAATGCCAAGGTCGGATGGGCCTCTGCAAGGAGACCTACGTCGATCAGCGCAATTGTCGAAGATCCGTACCTCGCGATGTCGAACCTCCGTATGTTGATGGTGACACCGGCAGAGACGCCCCAGTCGATGTTCCGCGCCAAACCGAGACGGAGGTTTGTTTCTTTATAAAGGTCGAATCCAAACTGCTCGATCACAATGCCGAGGGCAACATGATCGAGCGGAAGACCGGCAGCGCATGCGAATGTCCTCAGTTCCGTAAGTCCAAAAGGTGCGGGAGCAACGTAGAGAGACGCTTGGAAAGAAGAGAGTTGTTGAAGTCCAGCTGGATTGACGTTGGTAGCCCACACGTCGTCGGCATAGGCAACGAAGGCGTTCCCCATCGCCGTTGCTTTGGTACCACTGACGTGTGGTTGTCCTGCCATGAAATGCGGCAGGAAAATTCCCGCAAGCAAAAATATCACTCGCTTGAATAACATTGTTCACCTGCGACGGGCGGAGGAAGTATTGAGTGGAGGGGCGGAAAGTTTGTTGACCGTAGATAAGAAAATAGCTATATTTTTTCAAGTTTTTTAAGGAGCACTACATGACGAAGCGAATGGCGTTGGTTGGAGCGCTGATACTCTCCCTTTTGGATGGCGGTACTCTCGCACAGGAACTGAACTGCGACGTGACGGTCAACCTCGAAAATATCCCATCAACCCAGAGAGATTTTTTGATGAACTTCGAGGCAGAAATTGAGCGTTATCTGAACAACACCCGCTGGTCGGATGAAGATCTCGGTGGGGAGAAAATCGATTGCAGTATGGCCATCTTCTTCTTGAGCGCTCCGGCAGAGAACCGGTACACCGCTCAAGTCGCCATCGTGAGTCAACGCCCCGTTTACAACAGCACAACGAACCAGAAAACGGGTCGCAGCACACAAGTGCTCCGACTGCTCGATGAACGATGGGAATTCACCTACGTACCGAACCAGCAGATGGTGCGCGATGACTATCGCTTCGAGCCGCTGACCGGGTTCCTCGATTACTACGCCTACTTGATTGTGGGGATGGACCTTGAAACGTACAACGAACTCTCGGGCACACGCTATCTCCAAAAGGCGCTCAACGTTTGCAACCTTGCCAGTTCTACCGCGTTTGCCAAGGACTGGCAGTCAACGACCGCGGGAACGTACAGCCGGTTCGCGATGGCGGATGAATTGATGAATCTCCGTTACCAGCCGTTCCGTATCGCCTTCCACACCTACCATTTCGACGGCATCGACCTCCTTGCCACGGAGACTCAAAAAGGGCTTGAAAACATCCTCAAGTCGATCGAAACGATTGCCGATCTCCGCAAACGCCAGGATCCTCGTAGCGTCCTCGTGAAAGTATTCTTCGACGCAAAGTATTTGGAAATTGCAGATGCGTTCCTGCCTTATCCGGATCGCTCCGTATACGACCGGCTCATCGCGGCCGATCCATCACATCAAAGCACATACGACGAGTATCGACGAAGAAACTGACCTACTCGATGCTGATTTGAAGAATTCGATCACCCACCTGCAAGCGATCGACTACGTCCATTCCCTCCACGACTCGCGCGAAGATCGTATAGCGACCATCCAGATGGGGTGTGGGAAGATGGGTGATGAAGAACTGGCATCCCTCCGTGTCTTTACCCGCACTTGCCATGCCGACGCTCCCCCGTTCATAGTACGTCAATCCCACTTCGGTGCGAATTGCGTAGCCGGGTCCGCCCCAGCCATCCCCACGCGGATCACCCCCCTGCACGACGAAATTCGGTACAACGCGATGAAAGATGAGGCCGTTATAGAATCCCTTCCGAACTAACTTTACAAAACTGAGGACGGTAAATGGCGCTTCCTCCTTGTTCAATTGCAGACGGAGGATTCCCTTGTCGGTCGAAATTGTTACACGTGTGCTGCCGGAAATCGATTCGAGCATCGGCCAATCGTAATCGCGATGCGCGGGCGTTGTCGATTGAGGGATGTGCGATGAGTAATCCTTACCTGTAAGTTGCTGCAAGGCAGCTGCGGCGCTTGTGACGACCGTCTTGTCGGTATCCTTGAGAGACTCTTCGATGACAGGAATAAATCGAGCTTCGCCTATCCGGCCCATTGCCGCAAGCACGGCTTGCATCGACTCTACATCATCGGGAGAGGTCAGTTTGCGATAGGCAGATTCGACGGCATACGCAATCGAATCAAGACTTCCATATCCCCCCAGCGAACGATAGAAGCCCGTATCGCTCAGAGCCGTTGCGACAAGCTGTGTAATCGCCATGTCCCCACGTTCCAGTGATCGCAAAGTTTTTCGATACAACATCTGCCCTATTTCGAACAGATCCGGATCCTGCGCGCGAAGTCTCGAAACGGTCGATGCGGTGAGAAATCGTCGAATGAAATCCCATGCCGCCATGGCCACTCGCACGGTATCACTTTCAAGGTATTCCATAACCGTCACCAGACTCCGCACCGTCGGAATGGTACTGAGCGCTTCGATCACCTTTGCACGTTCTCGCACGGAAAGTCCACTGTCAGCCAGAAAGTTCCTTCGGGTAAACTCTTCTGGAAAAAATCGCGCCAGCGCAACGATTGCTTCACCGCGGACAAGTTCGGCCGTTGCAGGTTTCGTCGTCGCGAATCGAACAAGAAGCGTTCTTGCACGCACCGAATCGCTACTCTGCTGAACAACCTGCCTCTGCAGGCCCTGCAGGGACTGAAGCACCGAGATCTGAACATGGTCGGAGCCTTCTTCCAGCAAGTCGAGCAGATCACGCAGCAGCTCGGGGTACGTGGAAACAAACGCAGCGAAGCCCTTTGCCAACTGAACCTGAACTCGCCATTCCGGATTCTGCCGCTCATGCCCTTTCATCGCATGCAGGAGTTCGATGGCTTCCGACGCCTTGGTGCGTCCAAGCAACGTAGCCAGGTTGATGCGGACATCGGCATTCGCGTCAACCGCCGTTTTCTTAAGGTCATCCATCCGCTTTGCGATTTCGATGTCGATCAATCCGTGAGGAGCAGCCCGCCACAGTGCAAACAATGCTCGCCATCGAACACCCCCATCCACATCCCTCACGCGGTCGAAACAGTACCACATCGAACGTTCGTTCTTGATGTTTCTCAGCGCAAATCGAGCAATTGATAAAGCACGTTCGGCGTGGAGATTTGGCTGACCGTCGGATGGTACGAACTCCGTTACCGCATCAAGCGCCCGTTCATCTCCAAGGCGAGCCAGCGCTTCGAAGATACGGCCAAGAACCGATGAATCGCTCTCCGCCGAAAGTCGTGCAAGCAAGAAAGCCTGCGCACGTGCAGAGCCGATCAGTCCCAGGGCAAACGCCGTCATCTGTCGAACCTTCGGTGAAGGATCTGATAGCAGGGGAAGAAGGGGCTGAGTCGTCGTCGTGTCCTGAATGTTTGCAAGGGCAAGTGCAGCGCGGGCGCGAATGTGGGCATCGGCGTGCGACAAGTAACTGACGAGTTTTCCATTGCCGAGTGATCGTTCATCCTGTAATTGTAGAATCTCTCGCTCCACGGAAGACAGCGGCTGGGCACATACCGACATCGTGATGCACCCAACAAGAAAAATAGGGTAGAATATTTTATTCATGAGCATACCGTTACACCTCAGGAGAAAAAGGAAACAGTTGGAGAATTGAATCAATAGACGGGAGTAATTGCCAATCGGATGGCCTTAGTCGGAGGTTTTGAATACCCGCTTTTGAATTTCGCGGCCGGTTTTCGTGTTGGCCAGTCCTCCCTGACCTGATTCTTTGAGCCGCGGCGACATCAAATCACCTACTTCTTTCGTCGCGAAAATCACTTCGTCCGCCGGTATGAGGCTTTTGATGCCTGCAAGCGCCATCTGGGCGGACACAAATGCGTTGGCCACACCAACGGCATTTCTTGTTGTGCACGGTTCTTCGACCAGTCCTGCTACGGGATCGCAGACGAGGCCCATGGAAGCTTTGAGCGCGAAGCCTACTGCCTCAAGAATCTGCTCGTTCGATCCGCCGAGCAAATAGGTGATGGATGCTGCCGCCATCGCAGCCGCACTCCCTGTTTCACCCATACATCCCGCTTCGGAGCCTGCAAAAGAAGAATTCTTCGCGAAAATCAGTCCCACCGCAGAGGCGACGAGCAACGCGTTCAAGATTTTTTCGCGCGGGATGGCATGTTCCTCCATCATTGTCACCAACACGGCAGGCAAGATTCCGGCCGAGCCGGCCGTCGGAGCCGCGGCGATTTTGCCCATGCAAGCATTCACCTCGCCAACGGCAATCGCTCGCGCCGTCGCCTTCTTCAATGAAGCTCCTAACGTCTCAACGCGCGCATGGTAGACCTGCTTGGCCCAATTCTGCAACATGCCGCTCGGTGTAATAACTTGCTGGGTCAGTCCTTGCTCAATCGATTCTTCCATTACAAACAATACCCGTTTCAATCCCGCAGAGATCTGCTCACGGGTGAGATGTTTATTGGCCATCTCATACTCCAGCATCGCCTCCGCCATATCTTTCCCTTCCCGTTTGCAGTACTCGACAATATCGGTCAAAAGATTGAATTCCATTCCGCGTCTCCTTCCTCCTGTTTATTTATCGTACCTCGAACTTCCTTCAAGCATCGGCTCGACGAGCCGAACAAATCGAACCCATGAAAACGACTCGATCTTCTCCAGCGTATACGGCTCGACGTTTTGATCGACTTCGATGATCATGTTGGCAAGTCTGTCATTGCGCGAAACATACATGTTCGCAATGTTGACCCCCTGCTCGGCAATGGCTCCGCTGATTTTCTGGATGCTTCCCGGAATGTCATCAGCGATAATCACAATCGTGTGCATCTGAGCGGTGAAGTCGACTGCAAATCCGGCAATTTCCTGTATCTTAATCCTTCCTCCCCCCAACGACGCACCGACCACTTCTATTTCTCCCCCTTTCTTTCCATAAAGGTGGACGCGAGCAGTATTAGAGTGGAACTTCACAAAATCACCAACAAAGCGGAACTCCCATGTCAAACCCGCCTTTTTGGCAAGCTCAAGCGAGTCGCGTATCCGCTCGTCGTCTGGACCAAAGCCTAGGATACCCCCGATAATGGCTTTGTCCGTTCCGTGTCCTTTGTGTGTCTTCGCAAACGAATTATAGAGTGTGATGATGGCTTTGATCGGCTCATCCCGAAGCAGTTGGCGGGCAATCAACCCAATACGACTCGCCCCCGCCGTGTGCGAGCTGGATGGGCCAATCATGATCGGACCAAGGATGTCAAAAATGGACGGATGTTCGGACATAGTTATGGGATGCCGAAGAGAAGTTTCGCGTTTTGCGAGGTTCGATCGGCAATGACCTGTGGAGTGACGGCCAGAAGCTCCGCCAGTTTTTGTGCGATCAGCACAACGTGTGCCGGTTCGTTTCTTTTCCCCCGGTAAGGCACGGGCGCCATGTAGGGTGAATCGGTTTCGAGAAGGATGTTTTCTACTCCAATCTCTCGGACAGTTTCAACAACGGGGGAGTTCTTGAACGTCACGATGCCGGGAAAGGAAACAAAGAACCCGATCCGGAACAATTCACGACATTGCTCCGCGGATCCGGTAAAACAATGAAACACACCGCGACGAGTTAGATCTTCGTGTTTCTTCTCATTTCCTGAGGTCCGCCAAGCCGGCGATGCTTCGACGGCAACCCGCACCATGGTGATGGCCTCGTGAATCGATTCGCGCGTATGAACCACGATGGGGAGATTCCGTCGCCGCGCAATATCTATCTGTGCCTGAAACACCTCTCGTTGGCGGTCTTTCGGCGAAAAGTTGTAGTGATAATCCAGGCCGATTTCACCGATGGCAACGACGCGGGGATGGAAGCTCAGCCCCTCGATTTCCCTCAGGAGAGCATCCGACGCGGAAGAGGCTTCGTGAGGATGAATGCCCACACATGCATAGACGCCCTCACGGCGTTCAGCCAGCCGGATCGCTTCTTTGCTCGTTTCAACGTTCGTTCCCGGAACAACGATGTGCGTAACGCCCGATTTCTCCGCCCGACGCAGGACCTCGTCGAGATCATCCTTGTAGTTTGCATAGAAGATGTGAGCGTGAGAATCGATAAACATCCGAGAACGGCTCGCTGTGGTTTGAGGTGGCGCAAGGTACGCCAATCTTGCGTGTCTTGCAAGACAAGGCTCACATCGAAGTTACTCTATTGCCCCTTCGATGGTCAAGAAGTAGGTACGGACCGGTGCAAGGTTGCCGATCAATTCAACGTAATGATAGTTGAAAAGATTGTTAACGTTGAACCCGATCCGAAAGGGAAGTGAACTGATGGCGGTCGTGTAGAGACATCTCACATCAACCACCTTGATCGCAACACGTTGTTCGCCTTGTGGTATCGGTGCAAAGCGAACGAGATTTTCGTCGATGCGGTCGATTCGTGACACATACCGAAAATCAACTCCTGCTTGAAAGGGTTCCGCAACAAAAGAACCAGTTGCATACAAAATATGGCGCGGCCTGAATTTGAGGAGGGCGTTCTCCGTGAGATCGCGCGGCCAGATGTAGGTATAGCCGATCTGCGTCGTGAACACACGTTTCCACCAATCGATATTCACGGCCATCTCGCCACCCTGGATGCGCGCCCTCGTCACATTGTCAAACTGAATGTAAGGCTCGTTGTTCTCGGTGAATGCAACAGCCGGCTCGATGAGGTTGGTGAAGCTGCTGGAGAACACCGCCCCGTCCAAGACAAGATGCGCACCGACTCGACTGTTGAATCCTACCTCCACCGACGTACTCTGTTCAACTTTGAGCTGAGCATTCGGCACAATGGGAATCTGCGAAATGTTTTTCGGACTCTCGATGTACAACTCACTGATCGATGGATAACGAAATCCCGACCCGAACGAGGCGCGAAGTCGCGTTTCTGCAGAAAGCGTATAGACGATTCCAATTTTTGGATCGAGTTGTGTCGTCGAAGGGAGAACGGAGACTTTTTGCCAATCGAGTCTCGCTCCCACGGTCACTTTCCATCGATCGACCATCTCAAGTTCATCCTGAACGTACAGCGCAGCACCAGCTCCGGGGTGCTTTCCAAACAAATTTGCATCGACCATGTCGTAGTTACCCGCGACACCGAAGGTAAGGATATTCTTCGGTGAGAACTCGTACGTCCCTTGAACATCTCCCTGAAACAGATGCGATCGCGAATAGTAGTTCCTTATCTCCCTTTTATAATCCTCCCAGTCATTTCCATAGTACATAGCTTTCACAGTCAGCAGAAATTTCTCCGAGATGAATTCTTTGTAAGACAGGCCGACGTTTCCACGCAGCGACTCCACCCTTCCGTCCAGTTGACTCTCTGGCGGTCGAGTAGCGTCGCGAAGGCTTTTCCACCAGAAGAAATTACCACGAACACGCTGAAGGAGGTTCGCGGACAAAGTGATCGTTTGCGATGAGGAGAGATCATAGCGAACCTTTCCATACAGACTCCAGCGGTGGGATGCGTCGTTTTGACGGTAGCTCTCATCCACCGAGCGATGCATGCTCACCAGATAGCCGAAAGCTCCCGTGCGGTGGCTCAGGCTGAGCGCAACTCCTGAATTGAAGCGCGCTTTTGAATCCCATTCCCACTCTCGAAAACGAGGCTTATCGTACATGCCACTATACAATCGAAATCGTACATTCATCCCTTCTTGCATTGAGCGCGTCAAAACATTAATCACTCCGCCCAGCGCGCTTGATCCGTAGAGCGCCGAACCGGCACCCTTCACCACCTCCAAGCGTTCCACTTCATACACCGGTATCACCTCCCAGTTGATTTCACCCGTATCGCCGGTCAAGAACGGCAGGCCGTCAAGCAAGAGGAGGACGCGACTTCCCACACCACGACTATAACCCGTCGACCCGCGAATATTGACTTGGTCTTGCAGAAGATTCACACCCGGCACGTAGCGAAGCGCGTCATCGAGAGTCACATGGTTCCGGAGCGCGATGATCTCGGCGGTCACCGTGGACACGCTCACAGGCACATCCTGGAGACTTTGTTCACGCCTGCTCGCTGTAATCACAATTTGCTCCGTTTGGATGGGAACTGCGCGAAGCTCGATCTCAACCCGTACTTCTTGACCCGGGGTGAGCGTAAGGTCTTCCACAACTTTTCGTTCATATCCGACCATCGAAACGACAAGCGCATGCCTCCCCGCGGGTACACGGGAGAGTCGAAATTCACCCCTCCGGTCGGTCGCTGCCCCTACCACGGTACCGCGCACGATGACGTTCGCACCTACCAACGGCTGCTTGCTTTCATCATCGCGGACCACTCCCGACAGGATTGCGAAGGGGGATTGCGTCCACGCAGTAGAGGTCAACAAGAGGACCAGGATCAGATGTGCAATGGCTCTCAAAATGGCTGTGGTGGGAGTTTGTGAAAGTTGACGTTCATATTGATGTTGCGCACAAATTCGAAGGGACGGACGTGCACCTCGCGCGGTTGCGTGGAATGCGGTCCATTGACATAGACGCCGACGACCCGGAGCGCTCGTGGTGTAATCTCATCCTTAAACCGCTGCAGCACTCCAACGTACCGATACGTTGCGGGCGGCACTTTGAATGCATATGCAACAGAGTCGACGTAGAATGAAATGTTTTCGGTGAACGATGGATAAATATAAATGAAAGGCGGATTGGAGAACAGGCCTGAAAAGATTTTTGCCGAATCGAGAGGATAGATTTGAGAAGCGAAGATCCACAGGTTCACGAGACTATCTCGCGGAGGCCATGTCCCTCGCTCGAATCGAACAACGCCTCCGAATCCGGGTTCGACGTCCGGTGGAGGAGTGAGTCCCGGCTCACATGCGAGAGCAACACAGGCGATCGCTGCTAGAACAACTCTTCTCATAGATGCGAAGAAGATAGCACGCGACCCTCTGAAATGCAACCGCACGTCAGTTCAACGAACGATGCCGTCTTGTTGACGGCGCGTCGTTCATCGGGTGCGCTCGATCCTCTTCTTCACATTCTTCCACCGAGAATGAGGTTGGAAATCTTGGCTCTCTTACGTATATTAGCGAGCCAAAAAATCACGCAGAACCAACGTTGTATTCACCCGCTATGACATCAGACATAGCAGAGCGCGGCGAAGACCATTCCGCCGCAGCACACCGTCGAACTTATGATCATACCTATGTTCGACGGGTTTTCGACAGCATCGCTCACCGCTACGATCTGCTCAATCATCTCCTTAGCTCCGGCATCGATATCGTCTGGCGCAAAAAGGCGATCCGATTGCTTCGATCTCACCATCCTCAAACAATCCTAGATGTCGCAACCGGCACGGCCGATCTGGCAATCGAGGCGGCACGACTTCGAACGGCAACAATCGTCGGTATCGACATCGCGCCGGAAATGCTGAAGCGCGGCAAAGAAAAAATCGCTCGACGCGGCCTCTCCCACCTCATCTCCCTCGAACTCGGCACGGCAGAATCGATGCGCTTTGAGGACGAATCATTCGACGCGGTCACGGTGGCTTTTGGGGTTCGAAACTTCACGAAGTTGGATCAGGGTTTGGCAGAAATGTATCGGGTGTTGCGTCCGGGAGGTGTGGCACTTATTCTTGAGTTCTCCAAGCCCAAGAAGGCTCCCTTGAAACAGCTCTACAACTGGTATTTTCGCTCGCTACTCCCCCGCATCGGGGGATGGATCTCGAACTGTCGCGAGGCGTACGAATATCTTCCCAACACGGTCGAGGAATTTCCCGACGGCAAGGAATTCGCTTCACTCCTTCAAAATCACGGTTTCGCTCGTATTGCATTCTATCCGTTGACATTCGGTATCGCGACCATCTATCTTGGTTACAAACCGGTAAAGGAAGTACAGTAAGAATGGCAGACCGCATCATCCGCGTGGGACACAGTCCGGATCCCGATGACGCGTTCATGTTTTACGGACTTTCAAGCGGCAAGGTGAAGCTCGATGGCATGATCATCGAGCATCAACTGGAGGATATTCAAACGCTCAATGAGCGCGCGTTGAGAGGCGAGCTCCACGTCACCGCCATCTCGGCCCACGCCTACGCTTATGTCGCGGACCGGTATTGGATTATGGCAACGGGGGCAAGTATGGGAGAAGGGTACGGACCGGTGATTGTCTCAAAACGCTACCGGACGCTTGATGAACTCCGCGGCAAGACCATCGCCACGCCGGGGAAGCTCACGACTGCGACCCTGCTTTTTAAAATCTTCCTAGAAGGGATCGAGCATGTCGATATCCCGTTCGATCAAATTATGGATCGCGTTGCAACCGGCGAATTCGACGCCGGCCTCTTGATACACGAAGGTCAGATCACGTACCAGTCTCAAGGATATCACAAGGTCGTCGATTTTGGGGAGTTGTGGGCGCGGATGTATGATGGTCTTCCTCTTCCCCTCGGGCTCGACGTCGTACGGCGTGATGTAGGAGAAGAGACCGCCCGTGCGCTCTCACGCGGTCTTCAGCAAAGCATCCACTACGGTTACACGCACCAGCGGGAGGCGCTCTCGTATGCGCTGCAATATGGCCGCGGCATCAACGAATCGCTCGGTAAAAAGTTCATCAAGATGTACGTCAGCGAACTGACCGTTCATATGGGTGAGAAAGGAAAGCGCGCACTCGAGCTTCTTTACCGACTCGGTGCGGACCGGGGGGTGATCCCTCACGTGCCCGGCATTCAACTCTATTGATCGGGAATGATCGGACTCTTCAAAATATTCGACGCGCACGTCCATTTCTACTCCAACTCCTACTTTCGCTTTCTTGTGAAGCAGAAGGTGAATCGGCTCGACATCAATACGGAGTTGAAGAACCTCGCTGCGCGCGGTCACATCGAAATTCCGGGTGAAGATCCCATCGCGCTCGCAAAACGCTGGATCGAGGTGATGGAGAAGTGGAAAATCGAACGGCTGATTCTTTTCGGAAGCATTCCCGGAGACGAAGACGCCGTGGTGAAGGCCGTCCAGGCGTTTCCCCAACGCTTCACCGGTTTTTTTACGGTCGATCCGAATTCGAACGTGTTGATGGAAAACGCGGAGAAGCGCTTGAAACAGGATAAGCTGCGCGGCATTCTCCTCTACCCTTCACTCTATCATATCAGCGTTGCCGATCCATGGCTCGATCCGCTCTACCAGCTTTGTGAAGAAACAGGAGCGGTCGTCTTTACACAGTTCGGTCGACTGACAATGAAGACGCGTGACTATGCAGGCATTCCCTTAGTGGTGGATGAGCAATACTCCAATCCAAAAGACCTTATTCCGATTGCAAAGAAGTATCCGAAGATCCGGTTCGTCATACCTCACTTCGGCGCCGGAAAATTTGAGGAAACATTGGAAGTCGGGAAGGCTTGTCCAAACGTCTACGTGGACACTGCGGGGTCGAATTCCTGGATGGCCGAGCACGCGTCGAAGCCCGATCTTCGTCAGGTGCTACAAAAGACGTTGCAGGTGTTCGGAGCGGGGCGAATTCTCTTCGGGTCCGATTCCGGCATGTTCCCGCGGGGATATCGGTACGATATCGTCGACAATCAAACGAAGCTCGTCCAGGAAATGCGTGTTCCCATCGCCGACGGTAAGAAGATCTTCTACGAAAACGCTGCAGCGTTGGTAGACGGCACCGCATCGTAGTTCAGCCACACCTTTTCCTTCTCTTCCCTTTCATTCGAGTCGCATTCATTCCACTTCAGCAGGATTGCACCAGGCGGCGCTTCGTAACGAGCTCTGGCGGATCGAGAAGCATCATCACAACAATGAACATTGTGCACGCGAGATCGGAGCGAAAACTCCGGACGTCCTCACAAGTTTGAGCGGTGTTGTCGAACGCGCTTCCTACGCGGCGTTCTCGACGCGAGGAATTTCGTACACCTGAAGGATATCGTAGAGGGTCGTTCGTTGCGCAGCGGCGAAACCGGCTTCATGGACCAACCGAATGCATTCGTCGGTGTTGGTCCTATTAACAAAATTTGCCGCGGCATGCACATTCTCTTCGAGCAGGGTCCCGCCAAAATCATCCGCACCAAAATGGAGGGCAATCTGACCGGTCTTCTTACCTTCAGAAAACCAAGAAGCTTGGATATGCTGGAAGTTGTCGAGGTAAATGCGCGAAAAAGCAATGATCTGGAGATATCGCGTGGGAGTCGCGTAGTGCGGAATGATTTTCTCAAGCGGAGTGTTGCCGGGCTTGAAGGACCACGGAATGAAGGCGGTAAATCCCCCCGTCTCATCTTGCAGCTCGCGAAGACGTTCGAGATGCTCCACAATATCCTCATCCGTTTCGAGATGTCCGTACATCATCGTCGCCGTCGATCGGTAGCCGATCTTGTGTGCTTCGCGCATCACCATCAGCCAATCCGCCGACGTCCCTTTTTTGTTGCTGATTTTCCTTTTCACGCGATCCGAAAGAATTTCTGCACCGCCGCCGGGGATCGATCTTAATCCGGCATCCCATAATTGCTTCAGTACCTCGGGAACCGAAAGCCCCGACACTTCCGACATTCCGATGATTTCCGACGTCGAGAAGAAATGAGGATAGATGCGGGGAACCTCCAGCACAGTACGACGGACGAGATCCAGATAGTACTGAAACGGCAATGCAGGATTCACTCCTCCCTGTAACAGAACCGTCGTCACACCTTTTTCAGCCGACTCCTTGAACTTCTGGATCATATGATCGACGCTATATGTGTATTCCCCCTCTTCACCCGGATGGCGATAGAACGCACAGAAGATACAGTCGATGTTGCAGATGTTGGTATAATTCGGATTCGTATCAATGACGAACGTAACGTGCGGGAGGGGATTCATTCGAAAGCGAATCTCATTTGCCGCACCGCCAAGATCGAGTAATTCGGCATTCCTGAACAAGAAGAGCCCTTCTTCCGGGGTGATACGAATCCCGGTCCGTACCTTCTCAAATATCTGCTGCAGTGTCATGGGTTCCTCACAACGAGATCGTGTATCCTGATGCTTTCAAATCTTTTAATATGCCAAGGCTCGCTTCTTCCAGCTTGACAACGATCGGCCGAATCACAACGCCCGGGATATTCTTTGGCACCGCAACGTCGGTCATATGTAAGATGCACACGTTGTTCTTTCCCAGCTTCCCGACGAAGTGGCCCAGTTCGAACATAGCATACGTCAGGTCATCCGAATTGAAAATAAAGAATGCGTAGCTCGCGTCGGCAGCGTTTGGAATGCGCTCTAAGTCAATCATTTCACCATGATTCCGGTCGATCGCGATCTCTTCCAAGCCAATCTCATCCAGAAACTGAGCGAGCTGTTGGCGCAACGGGTCGTTTACCTCCCCAATCACGTACACTTTTTTTCGTGCAGGCGGAACGGTAGAAGCTACTACGGGTTGCGGTGCCGGAGCGGCGGCCGTAGCGGGCTTGGGAGGCGGCTTCAAGACGCGTGCACCACCCGTTGGAGCCTGCGTCGTAACTGGCGGCGGGGACGAAGGGGCTGGTTGTGCAGTAGCCTGTTGAGCAGCAGCTAACTCAGGCGATGCCTTCAGCTTTTCGAACAACTCCTTAACATTCGTCAAAATCAACTGCGCCGAAGCCTGAAAGAAATATCCGCCGTTCGCGTCCTCAAGAATTTTGTTCTTGTATGGAAAGCCAATTGGACCCGCCTGCTCAAGAGCCTCCAGACATCCTTTGCGCCATTCAAGATATTTGTTCTGGAGGCGCGCATTGTAGCCCGAAAACTCAAATCCACCGAGGGGGACGAGTTTCGTGCCCTCGGCCACAAGCTGCTGAAGATGTTGTAGAAGATTTTCAGCCATGGCTGCTACGAATTCCGAACCGCTATTCCTTCCACCTCCGTTAGCATGCGTTCAAACACCTGTACCGCCTCGCGTTCACGTTCGCCAAGCCGATAATTGAATCCCTCAAGATACTCCACCGCCTCCTCCGTTGTCCAACCGAGACGAATTGCATGCGCTCGAGAGATGCCGGCAACATCCTCCTCCCCCCGCGCTAACGACTCGATCAAGATGCTTGCCAGAGCTGCTTTCGTTTCGGTGGGGAGCGATCGCTTCGTTGCCCACACGGCAAAGACGAAGGGCAGCCTTTGCCATTCATACCATTCGGTGGCGAGATCGTACACCAGATCGTACGCCGCGCTTCCAGCCTTACGATACCGCAGCGCTTCATCACCAATGAGGAGCACAGCGTCAAACGCTTCATAGTTATTCACGCCGGCATGCAGACGTTCGAACTGCGCCCGAACACCGTATTTCTTCTCCAGCAAGACCTTGAGCAGCTTCACGGAAGTTGCAGTGTCGTCCACAATGCCGATACGCTTTCCGTCGAGGTCCTTCCACCCGTGCTTCGAAAAAAGCATAACGCTTTTCACCTGATCACGCGTCGCAATGCACAGCGGGAGTTGCTCCAGCGATTCACGCAAACGCAGATAATCAACCAGCGAGAAAAGACCCGCATCAATCTGACCTTCCTCTGCCAGCACTCCCATTCTTCGCGGAGTGATCGGTAGAATGCGGAATTGTCTGCGTTCGAGATAGGTATAGAATGGAACGGAATTCAAGTACGGAATTTTTCCGATGACACGGTCGGCCTCAATGCGAAGCGGATTGTAGTACACATCCCGCTCTACAGGGATCTTGCCTGCATCCTGAATGATTTTCACGAGCTGGTTTTTTGCAAGTTTCTCCGGTGTGATGGCGCCGGCGTCGTGCGCGATTTTCTCACCTCCAACCGTACCATCCATATCGTCTGCACCGAAATTAAGAGCGACGGCTGCCACCTCCTCCGTCAACATCACCCAGTATGCCTTAATGTGGGGGAAATTGTCGAGCATCAATCGCGAGATGGCGATCATTTTGAGATCATCGATGGCCGAGGTGAACCGATGTCGCGGCTTGATACCGGTATCCCCTGGTTGGAATGCAAGCGGAATAAATGTCAGAAATCCGCCGGTCTCATCCTGTGCTTCCCGCAACTTCAGCATATGATCTACGCGCTCCTCGATCGTTTCGATATGGCCGTAGAGAATCGTGCTGTTCGTTGGAATTCCCAAACGGTGAGCCGTCTTGTGCACCTCAAACCACGTTTTGGCACCGATTTTTGAACCGAACAACCGTTTCCGGACGCGCTCGGAAAACACCTCTGCCCCACCGCCGGGCATGGTACGCAATCCCGCCTCCTGTAATTGGCGAAGGACCTCCTCAATGGGGAGCTTGAATTTTTTGTGGAAGAAGTCGATCTCGACCGCCGTAAAGGCCTTAACGTCAACATTCGGAAAGTGGCGACGGATTTGACGGAGCATATCGAGATAATACTCCCAATCCCAATCGGGATGGAGCCCTCCCGTGATGTGAACTTCGTGGATATCCGGTGTCAGCTTGTGGAGAATGTCGTGAATCGTCATCTCATATGCTTCCGGCGCCCCCTTCTTCGTGGCGAAATCACAAAACTTGCAGGCCAGCACGCAGATGTTCGTCGGCTCGATCTTTTGGTTCAGAACGTAATATACCGCATCGCCGCTTCTCTGTCGCTGGACGTGATGAGCCATCTTGCCGAGTGAAAGGAGATCGGCAGTGTGGAACATCCGCACTCCGTCCTCAAAATTCAATCGCTCACCGCGAAGGACTTTTTCCCAAATCGGAATAAGGTGCTTATCTCGGAAGTGATTGTGATCAGTCATGCCTGTTCTCTGCTTTAGCTTTATTTCCAATAACTGTCCCAACGCTCTTCGACTCGCCGCCGAATGTCTTCGGGCATACGCAGCGGCTCGGGATAGCCGCTCTTCCACGTCGCATCAATACCCATAACGCCCTTATAGATGGGAGAAATCCCCATCAAGCGTTGTTCCGTGAAGACTACATCGCGCTCACAATCAAATCTTGTGAACATTCCCCAGATGGCGTTCTCGTCGTCGTGAATCTGAACATCATCACTGACCGCCGCAACGATGCGCAGACCTTCCAATTCCGGGCGCCGCACCAATCGCTCGATCACCTCACGGCCGTCTCCCGAGACTTTTACCATGAGCAGCGCGTCTTCCATCAAACGTACGTCAAGGATTCGACCGTCGATCTTCGCAAGAGCCCGGGAAGTGAGCGGTGCAACGTCCCTCCGCGGCAGTGATCCGTTGCTCCGCTTACGGGTCGAGTCCAGAATCATCTTACTCCCCAACTCCATCTTGAAACTCGTGAAATCAAGGGTATCAAGTGGGACTTTCGGCAACAGGACAAAATCATGGTGCGGATCAAAATGGTCTCGCACCTCCCGTAACACAGTGCGCCACGAGCGAACATCGACGCCGGCACTCACCACGATCAAGCATTTCGTGAGTGATAGTTGACCCGTGCCCAGAAGTCCGAGTGCCGCCTTCATAGCCTCTTTCTTGTAGCGCTCTTCGACGGAAACCACAAACAAATTGTGAAAACCCGCTTCGTAGTAGGCCCATACGTCCCGCACCTCCTTATGGATGAGGCGTGCAAGCGGGCCGAGAATCTGCTGCGTCGCGTCCCCCAGGTACTTATCCTCCATCGGCGGTATGCCAACGACGGTGCCCGGATAGACCGCCTTGCGCCGACGCGTTATTTGCTTGATATGAAAGACCGGAAACGGAGCCTCGAGCGAATAATGACCGAAGTGGTCTCCAAACGGTCCTTCCGACCGACGTTCATCGCGCGGGACAATTCCTTCCAGCACGAACTCCGCCCCCGCGGGCACCGACACGGAGATGGACCGCCCTTTGACCATCGGAATCGGTTCGCCTCGAAGGAACGACGCAAACATCACTTCATCAATACCCTCTGGCAAAGCAGCTACGGTTGCGAGCAGCAGCGCCGGGTCGGTTCCCAACGCGACGGCTACTTCGAGATCCCGACCGAGTTGTTGTGCCCGATGATAGTGAAACCCTCCCCCTTTTTGAATTTGCCAGTGCATGCCGGTTGTTCGATCATCGTACACATGCAAACGGTAAATTCCGACATTTCGCTTTCTGTCTTCGGGATCTTCCGTGATCACTTGACCCAGAGTGATAAACGGTCCGCCATCTTTCGGCCAACACCACTGAATAGGAAGACGACCGAGCTGTGGCTCTTCAACTACCTCCTGTGACATTCCGTGCGAGCGGTGCGTCACACGTGATCGCACGAGGCGTTGCACCAGACGCCGGTTCTTCCACAGATAATTTAACTGCGGCGGCATGGCGCGGTCGAAAAACTGAATAAGCTCTCCACCGATTTGATCCGGATGCCTGCCGAGCGCCAACTCGATGCGTCGCTCGCTCGCAAGGACGTTCATGACGAGCGGGAACTCTGCTCCCTTGACGCGTTCGAAGAAAAGTGCAGGCTTTCCTTCTTTCAATGCACGCGTCGCGATTTCCGTGACTTCCAGTTTCGAATCAACTTCAACACGCACCCGATGAAGCTCACCGATCAATTCAAGGTAGCGGACAAACTCACCAAGGGCTGGGAAGGTCATAGTGCTCTGCGATCAATGGGTCCTTAAGTGAGCTCTTCCGATCTCCAACCTTTCGATTGTCGTACGCCGAGAACACCAAGAAGCTTATCGACGAAAGCATCCACGTACTCATCGACCGATTTTGGCACAAAATAGAGCGGCGGCGAGATCGGCATAACGATCGCACCATCTCGAGAAAGTCGGGCACATTGCTCGAGCGAGATCGTCGAGAGCGGGGTCTCACGCACGCAAAGGATCAGTTTGTACCGTTCCTTGAGTGCTACTTGCGCTGCGCGTGTGATAAGGCTATCTCCAATTCCAGACGCGATCTTGCCGAGCGTCGACGTGGAGCATGGCAGCACCACGTATGCATCAAACCGGTTCGAACCGGAAGCGATGGGAGCCGTAAGATCGTCGTCGGAGAACTCCCGTCGAACGTACGGCTGAAGATCCTTCGTCGTAATCCCCAGTTCATCCTTCAATAACACTTTCCCCCACTTACTGACAATGAGAAACTTCTCTTCTCCGCAAGTTTTGAGAAATCGTTCCACATAAATTGCCCCCGACGAACCGGTGATCCCGACCACAATCCTCATGGAAAGTACACTCCAATCACCACCATGCCGAGTACGACAAATCCAAGCGTTGCATTGATCTTGAAGAAGGCAAGCTCAACATCCTCAGCTTTTCGGTGTTCGAGATAAAGAAGAACGCCCGTAAGACCGAGAAAGGGTAAGGCCGCAACGGCCCGGATGTGAAGGACAAAAAGAAGTGCGAGCACAGCAAAGGAGAGAACATGCAGAGCACCGGAGATCTTCAATGCTGTCGACTTGCCATAGCGTGCAACAAATGAGTAGAGATTGTTCTCCCGGTCGAACAACTCGTCCAGCGTTGAATAGATAATATCAAAACCCGTCACCCACAACAGGGTGAAGAGCGAAAGAAGAAGTCCGGGCACCATGTTTTCGGCTGATTGCTGAACGGCAAACCATCCGCCCAATGGAGCCATAGCGAGACCGAGACCTGCTCCAAAGTGTGCGAGCGCCGTGAACCGCTTCATATAGGGATACACCGTGAAAACCAACAGCGGCAATGGCGAAAGTGCGAGGCAGAAGGGAGAAATGAGAGCTGCCGAAACGAGGTAGAGGAGGCAACCTATCGCTAAGACGATAAGAGCTTCGCGGAGGTTCATCCTTCCACTTGGAAGTTCGCGGAGAGCGGTGCGTGGGTTGCGCCGATCGATCTCTCGATCAATGATTCGGTTGAGAGCCAATGCGGCTGTACGCGCACCCGTCGCCGCTGTAAGAATGAGAACGAGCAAAGAAATCGGGGGAGGATTCTTGGCAGCGAGAAATGCGCCGCTATAGATCAGCGGCAGCGAGAAAAGTGTATGCTCGATCTTGACAAAGTTGAAAAACTTCTTGAATCCTCGAGACAAGTCGCCAGACCTACGGTTGGTTGGGAAAATTGTGCGCCAATATAGCAGAATTTGGTTCGGTAAGCAAGAAAGCGGCTGCACGCCGTACACCATGAACGCCCTGAAGATCGCCCCTCAGAGCGTTCCAAAGATGCGAGCCACGAAGACGCTCTCACTTCACCACACTACCACTTTCCAACTCCGAACTGACGGTGAGCAGTGAGAGCTTCCCGTCATGATTGCTCGCGGCAAGCAACATCCCTTGCGATTCGTATCCCATCAGTTTCGCCGATTGCAGGTTTGCGACAACGACGATGGTTTTGCCGACAAGATCGCTCGGCTCATACTGTTGAGCGATCCCCGCAACGATTTGTCTCTTCTCGTTTCCAATTTCGATCTGGAGTTTTATGAGTTTGTCCGATTTTGGAACGCGCTCTGCTGCAAGAACTTTCGCCAATCGCAAATCGATCTTCTTAAAATCATCCAGCGTGATCGTTGACTTGATGGGAACCGTGGAAGGTGCCGAGGTGGAAGACTCTTGGAGCGATTGTGCCATTTGTTCCATTTGTGCATCGTCAATTTTTGAAACCAGGATCTGTGGCGGTTGGAGGGCATGTCCCGGAATGAGAACGGTCTTGCCTGCACTCTCCCAGCCGGCATCCCGTGGGTTACCCTCCAGGTTCAACGTCTGCCACATGCGCCGTGCAATTTCGGGCACCACGGGTTCAAAGAGGATAGCCAGAGCCCGTACGATCTGGAGACAAACGTGGAGGGTGGTTGCGCATTGTTCAGGATTCGATTTGATCGTTTTCCACGGCTCGCTATCGTTGAAATACTTGTTGGCGGAACGAGCGAGATTCATCGTCTCCGTCACGCCGTCACGGAATCTATACCGTTCGTAGTACGAAGCAATGGATTCAGGCGCTTTCGCGAGACTTGCGAGCATCTCCTTGTCGCGTTCACTTAACGTGGCGCACGCCGGAACGACGTTGTCGAACTGCTTCTGAACAAATGCAAGCGTGCGGTTAACAAAGTTGCCGAGGATGTCTGCCAACTCGTTATTTGTTCGAGCTTGGAAATCCTTTAAATAGAAATCGCTATCGCGGGACTCCGGAAGATTGAGGGCAAGCGCGTAACGCAATGGATCGGCAGGAAAAAACTTGAGAAAATCCTGAACATCGATCCCCCACCCACGGCTCTTTGAGAACTTCTGGCCTTCAAAATTCAAAAATTCGTTAGCGGGAACATTTTCCGGAAGAACGTACCGCTCCTTGCTGCCATCGTTCCAGGCCATGAGCATCGCAGGAAATACAATGCAATGGAAGACGACGTTATCCTTGCCGATGAAAGCGACGTACTTCGTATCGTCCCGCTGCCAGTATGTTCGCCAGCGTTCCGGATCTCCTTGGAGCACCGACCATTCTTTCGTTGAAGAAATATAGCCTAGGACTGCATCAAACCAGACATAGATTACTTTGGATTCATACCCCTTTACCGGAACAGGCACTCCCCAGCTCAAGTCGCGCGTAACGGCTCGATCCTGCAGCCCCTCCTTGAACCAGCTTTCACAGTAGCGGAGAACGTTCTCCTTCCATCCATCCCTCTCCGACCGCTCGCGTATGTACGCCTCGAGTCGCTTTTGATACGCTCCGAGGGGAAAATACCAGTGCGTCGTATTCCGCACGACGGGTGTGCTGCCGCAGATCTTGCAGATGGGATGGATCAGCTCCGTTTGGTTGAGCCAGGTACCGCAGCTCTCGCATTGGTCGCCGCGAGCTTGCGGATACGAGCAGTTGGGACACGTCCCTTCTACATAGCGATCTGCAAGGAACATCTTGTCTCTCTCGCAGTACAGTTGCTGTTCCTCTTTCTCTTTCAGTATGCCCTGCTCGTAAAATCGTTTGAAGAATTCCTGTGCCGTCTCGTGATGGATCGGCAGGGACGTGCGGGAGTAATGATCGAAGCTCATACCGAACTTCTCAAATGCCGCCTTATGGAGGGGATGATAGCGATCGACGACTGCCTGAGGTGTTGTCTTTTCCTTTTCGGCTGTAACGGTGATAGCGACGCCATGTTCATCCGATCCACAGATGAAGATGACATCCCGTTTTCTTGCCCGTTGATAGCGAACGTAGATATCGGCAGGTAAGTAGGCGCCGGCAAGATGTCCGAGGTGCAGCAGGCCGTTTGCGTACGGGAGTGCAGCCGTAACAAGGATTCTCTTGAATTCTTTACTCACGGAGTTTTACGTTGATGAAAGGGAACGGCGTAAATCGATTGCCAGTCCCGTAAGAACGAGAGGAAGGTAGACATTTTTGTCTACAAGAGCAATCGAACGCTCAACGCTCTCCATGGCGGTGACAAGATCAGCGCTCGGGAACTTGGAGATGAAGCTCTTGAGGTCGGTCGAGTGATCGACGTTCAACACACCATCTTCGCCATGCTCGCGCAGTACGAGTGCATCTCGGAGCCACATGTGAAGCATGCGGAGCCATCGCGTCATCGCGACACGATCACCTCCTCCGATGATGTTTTCGATTGTCGAGGCGAGCGCGACACGTTGCCCCGACAAAACGATCCTCAAAAATTGTACAACTCCCTGTCGTTCGGTCAGGAGATCAGAGGAGAGCAACTCGAGCGCCGCGGTGAAACTTCCATTCGCTAGACGCGCGATCAAGGAAGCTTGTTTCTCGTCGACGCTGTAGCGCTCGATCAGCGCGCGGCGAATCTCCTCCTCCCCCAGCGGATCGAACTGCACTTGTTGACATCGGGAAAGAATGGTCTGAAGAAGCAGTTCTTTTTGAGATGCAACAAGGATGAAGACCGAATCAGACGGCGGCTCTTCGAGCGTTTTCAAGAGTGAGTTGCTTGCCTCGGCGTTCATCGCATCGGCGGGTGTGATAATGAACACGCGCTTCCCCCCTTCAAACGCAGAGAGCGCCGCTTCACGACGTATGTCGCGAATGCTGTTGACTTTGATGAAGTTGGCTTTGGGGATCGTCATGCGATGGTAGGGATTCCTTGCCTTTTGCGCGAATTGTTCCTGCACCGCTACCACCTGATCTTCGGTAAGACCTTTCAAGGGATCGTCTCCCGCCTTCTCTGCTTTTCCCACGGGGAGCGGTACGATGAGCCGGATGTTCGGATGCTGAAGCGCGTCGGCTTTCTTGCAGCTCGCACACGATCCACACGCTTCGCTTCCTTGGCTTGCGCAGTTGAGGACGCGAGCGAACTCAATCGCCATCGCTTCCTTCCCTACTCCTTCTCCCCCTGTAAACAGGAATGCATGTGCGATTTTGCGTCCGGCGATGGTCCGGCGCAGAAGCTCCTTTACACGTTCTTGGCCAATGACGCGATCCCAGCCCATGCTCAAAAGGCGTGTCCTATTCCGATGTGGGGCACGATGTTCGCCAGCGTCTCCCCAAAGAGACGCTTCTGCGTGATCCATCGATGCTCGCGAGGTGCGGTGGGATCGTAGACGCGAAAACCGAGATCGATTCGTACCGGACCGGCCACTGTGTCATAGCGGAATCCGACACCAGCTGCCATGGCAAACTCCGTCGACCGCACACGTTTCACCTCCGTCCAGACATTTCCAATGTCATAGAAAAAGACAAACGAAAGTCGATTGAACTCGATGAATGCGAACTTGCCTGCCTCCTGTAATGGATTCCAGCGAGCCTCAAGGTTGCTCTCGAAGAGAGCAGTCCCACCTTCCGACCGATCGGGTAATGCACCGAGCTCTCTTGCTTTCCATCCACGAATGCTGCCGCTCCCTCCGGCAAAGAAGCGGCGCGTGATGGGTACCGGTGCAGGCGAGTTGCCGTAGAGTTCCGCAATACCTCCGCGAACGCGAAAGGCCCAAATCACATCCCGGTGACCGGAGGGGTCCCAATACCATTGAAGAAAACCGGAGAGTTTGTAGTACGTCGAATACGGAAGCTTCGAGCCAAAAAGACCACCGAATGCCGAGGGAAGGAGTCCCGCCTCTTCAATCGAACCTGAATGAACAAATCCGGCTGAGGGATTGAAGATATCGTTCCGCTTGTCGCGCTGGAGCGTAAAGGTTATGATGGAGTTGAATTGAGGACGACGGTCGCGCTCCAACGAATCCGGCGCGGGTATACGCGCTGCCGGGTCGACGATTTCGAACGCGACCCGCTCCAAGTTCCACTCAATGGATCCAGTTGTATAGCGCGCAAGTTGAGAAGCTACGCCCAACCGACCGATCAGGACCGGATTATAGTATCCGGGCGTTTTCTTCTCGAGAAGATAGGAGAGAGAAGGAGTGAACGTAGTCTTGTTGTTAATGAAATAGGGTTGAACCAGGCGGATGGAAAGTTCCGCGCTCCCTAACAAACTGCTATCTCGAACCCCCGAGCCGCCGAAGACGCGAGAAAATTCGACGTCTTGAATCGATTGTATTTGAAGACGGAGTCTGGTCGAGAAATTACGGGCGCCGCCGTAGAAATTTCTATTGTTGTAACCGAGTCCGATTTGAATATTGAAAGCATTGTTCTCGTCGTTCATGCCGATTTCGGGAACGAGTTCCTGAAAGGGACGAGGCCGCACAAAGACGCTCATCGGGATATCGAGAAGGGTATCCGATTTCGCCGCAACGATTGGTTCGACGCGCGATGCTTCAAAAATGCCGAGCCGATTCAGATTGCGCTCGCTTTCGATTCGCTTCGCCTCGCTGTAGAAGTCCCCTTGTCTGAAATCAAGATGTCGCAGAACCACCTCTTCCTCCACCCGTTCGCGCACCGTTGTATCTTGGAGCACCGTAATCGGCCCGAAGACAAACCGGTTGCCGCGGGTGAAGGCAAAGATGAGCGTGATGCTCTTTGTCGCATCGTAGCGATGAGCAACGACGCTGTCCATCCGAACATCAACGAAGCCGTTGTTAAAGAAGGCGGTGACGATTCTGCTCCGTTCCGCTACCACCTGCTCCATCACAAACGGATCGCCCGTTTTCACGAGGGGCGCGGCTTCGATCTCCTCCATGAAGATGGAAGGGAGATGTTCGAAACCGACGTAGCGGATCGTATCGATAACGTAGCGGGGGCCCTCATCGATGTGGAACGTGAGCTCGACAGCCTTTGCATCCAAGTCGAAGTGTATGCTCGTATCGATCTTCGAAAGGAAGAATCCCTGGTCATAGTAGAAAGTTTTGAGGCGCTGATAATCTCCGTCGAAGAGGAGAGGATCGAAGTACTCTGGCTTATCACCTAACTTTTCGCTGATCTTGTAGAGGAATTTCCAAATCGCGGCGGGTGTTGGGCGGGTCTGCATCACCCCGAGGAGGACATCGTCACGGAGGGTCTCGTTACCCACAAAGCGTATGCTTGCCACCTCAAATTCCCTCATGGAATCTTGTGCGGCGGCGACTGAGATGAACAATAAGCTACAGGCAAGAATACGCGGATACGTCATCGGTCAACAATAAAAAAACCCAGCCGCATGTTGCTGGGTTCAGAAAAGCATCGTGCATCCCCCGACACGGAGAACGAGTCCCCTCTCCCCTTCGACCGTTCACACTTGAGGATCAATAGTCCTTTTCGTCTTCAAAAAAGAAATCTTCGTCGGTCGGATAGTCGGGCCAGATTTCTTCCATGCTCTCGTACGGCTCGTCGCTATCCTCAAGCTCCTCGAGGTTGTGGATGACCTCCAGAGGTGCGCCTGTGCGCACCGCATAATCGATTAATTCGTCTTTTGTCGCAGGCCATGGTGCATCATCGAGGTACGAAGCCAGCTCCAATGTCCAAATCATCGTTACCATCACTCCTTACAAACAGCATCATACATCTCGCTCCATCGACTAAGTCAGTCGTAGAGTCCAAGTTCTTGTTTGATTTTCTGATAGTCGATATCGTCAAAGAAATAGTCGACCGGATTCTGGAGCAAACCATTGAGCCGAACCTCGTAGTGAAGGTGCGGATTGGTGGATATTCCTGTATTTCCACAACGACCGATCAAATCTCCCCGCTTCACCTTCTGTCCTTCACGCACAAGGACCTTGCTCAGATGACCATAAAGGGTCGTGTAACCGAATCCATGGTCAATGATAATCATATTCCCATATCCCGCTTGCGTACGACCTGCAGCTTGCACAACACCGTTGCCCGTTGCGTAGACGGGAGTGCCGATCTCGTTTGCGATGTCGATCCCTTCGTGCGGCTTCCACACTTTGAAGATCGGATGTTTCCGCATCCCGAATCCGTGAATCGAATAGAACCCTTCCATCGGTTTGATGGCGGGGATATGATCGAACTTGACGGTATTTGCCTCATACGCCGCCATCGCTTCCTTGTAACTGACTTGCTGCAGCTGCAGTTCCCGCTCGGCTCGGTCGACCGTCGATCGCAATCGATTCAACATGTCGTTGACACTTGTGGAGACTCCAAACTCCAAACGCTCGTCCGTCCCACCAAATCCGGCTTGACGCGTCTCTTCATCGATCTTTGGAAGATCTACAAGCAACCGGAGGCTGTTCCCCTGCTCATGTAAATCGACGAGCCGTTTCTGGAGCGCCTCCAGCCGACCAGCAATGAGCCGCATCTGATCCCGGAGCAAGGCATTTTCAGCAGCCAGAACACTGCGTCGTTGAATTCCGAGCCCTAACACATCATCAAGCGCCTGATTCACCTCAAACACGACGGCGAGCAGAACCATTCCCAACATCACCGACAACAACGCGAACTTCGTCTTGAACCACTTCGCCTCCACAAACGTCAGCGTCCGCTGAGAGAAGTAGTACAGTTTGAATTTGTCCATTCACCGTTGAGTGGTTTATGAATCGTTGGATTTCGGTGCGTAGTATGCGGCGGTGTGCCGCAAACTCCAAAAAACGTGCCCGAACATATAAAATATTTGAGTTTTTGTCAAGCAACCAGGTCGCATCACTCAAAATCGTGCTCGAAGTAATCGACCGACCTCTTCCCCTTCGATTTCTCGGCAATCACAGCGTCGAGTCGCTTCGAGAATTCTTTGGCGGCGTCATATCCATAATGCTTGAGCAGATAGTCCAGAGCGATCACTTCGACAATGACGGTAATGTTCTTCCCGGGAAAGATGGGGAGTTTCACGTGCGGTATTTCAACACCAAGGATGGAGATGTTGTCGTGATCGAGACCGGTTCGTGTGTACTCCATATCACGACTCCACTCCTGAAGCTCGACAACGACTTCAACGCGTTTCTGAAAACGAATCGAACGAATACCAAAAATCGAACGGATGTCGATCAAACCCAACCCCCGTATCTCCATAAAGTGCTTCACGACGTCGGTACCGGCACCGATGAGAATCCCTTCTCCCTTTCTCGTGATCATGACGACATCGTCCGCCACCAATCGATGACCCCGCTCAACCAGGTCGAGGGCCACCTCGCTTTTACCGATGCCCGACCTTCCCACCAGCACGACCCCGATTCCGTAGACATCGATAAACGAACCGTGGATGACGGTTTGCGGCGAGAATTGATCATCCAGAAAATCGCCGACGAAATACACCAGCTTCGTCGTCTCAAACGGCGTGACCAGAATCGCAACCCGACGCTCCGTCGCGATGCGAATGAGCTCGTCGTCAATCTGGTTATCGTTTGTTATGATGATACACGGAATATCGAACTGAAAGATGCGCTCCAATGCCCGTACCCGCTCCTCCAAACTCAGGTGCTGCAGATACCGGATCTCCGTGTTCCCGAACACCTGCACGCGGTCGTACGTAAACAGTTCAGTATAGCCCGCAAGGGCGAGGCCGGGACGATGGATGTTCTTGTCGTGTATCTCTTTTTCAAATCCTGTTTCGCCGTTCACGCATCGCATCTTTAAACGCTCGCGGTTGCGTTCGTAGAGGAAGCCAACCGTAATACTCTGCTTCCTTGTCTCTTTCAAGTTCTCAAGAGCCATAGTCATTGGAGGATGTCCTACTTAGACTTTTGCCCGGACTTGCCGAACGCGTACACGGTCTTTCGCCCGGAGCTTCGCTTTGTACTTTTTCAATTGGACAAGAACCTTCTGCACAGCCTCATCGATGGAAACGTGAAAATCGCCCGATTGCGCGACGGCTGCGAGTCGTGAGCGATACACCGAAGCGATGATCTCGGCAATCTTCACGCTTCGCCTCGGTTTCTCGTAACTCAAAATGACCTCGCATTTGATAATGCCATCGTAGTAGCGACCCAACTTGGCAACAGCCTGTTGAGCGTACTCCACTAACGAATCGTGAGCTTTGAAATGGCGGGAGGTGACGATCGTTTTCATAGTTGTTGTCCTTTCTCGATGCGTACAAGATCGCTCTCCACGAACGCCGCTTACGCTTTGGGATGTGCTTGACGATAGACCTTCTTCATACGTTCGGTTGTGACATGGGTGTACACCTGCGTGGTGGAGAGACTTTCGTGCCCAAGGAGCTCCTTGACCGCACGTAGGTCTGCACCCCGGTTCAACATATGTGTGGCAAACGAATGGCGAAGAACGTGAGGCGATTTCTTCCTGACCTCCGCTACAGCGTCGATGCGCCGCTTCACCATTCGGGCAACAACGGACGGATGGAGCTGCTTTCCACGATCTGAGAGAAAGGCTACCTCCGGCACCGGATGAAATGTCGCACGTCGTTCGAATGTTCCTCGTGCGTTGAGATAGAGTTCCATCGCGCGCCGAGCCGAGCGTCCCATTGGCACCACACGGTCCTTCCTTCCCTTCCCCCGAACCCTGATGAGGCCCTGATGCAGGTCGACATCCTGAAGACGAAGAGTGATCAGCTCGCTCAACCGGATGCCCGTTCCGTAGAAGAGTTCAAGGATAGCGTTTTCGCGAAGCCTCTTGGGAGAATCGTCGCCGGAGGTGGTGAACAGAGCCTGGATCGCGCTTTCGTCGAGATAAGTGGGGAGGCGTCTTTCGCGTCGTGGCGGTTTCAATGCGAGCGCGGGATTGACGGTGAGATACCCTCTGCGTTTCGCATAACGGAAGAAGGAGCGGAGAACGGCAATTTTTCGTGCAACGCTCGTTTTGGAGTAGCCGGATTGGAACAAGAAGTGCACAAATCTTCGCAGCACTTCTTTGTCGATATGTTCAACAGGGGAGACCTTCTGGGTTGAAAGGTACTCAGCGAACTGATGGAGGTCGCCTTCGTACGATTGGATCGTGTGCGAGGAGTAGCGGCGTTCAGTGTCAAGATATTCGAGGAACCCACGGATGAGAGGCTGCATACGATCGACAACAAGAGTGGCAAAATAGTCAGACGGAGCCTTAGGCGCTCACGGCCATTTCTTCTTTCACGAATTCCTCTTTACACTCAGGACATTTCCAATATTCTCCTTTTGCTTGGCTATACTTCAGGACAAGATACAGGGATCCGCACGAGGTGCATTGCCGGTCAACCGGTTTGTCCCACGAGGCGAAATCACACTCCGGATACCGCGTACATCCATAGAACGTGCGCTTGCCGCGTTTCGTCTTGCGCTCAAGGATTTCTCCTTCCTTGCATTTCGGGCACTTCAGACCCATCGAGATGGGCTTCGTATTCTTACACGTAGGATAGTTGGAGCAACCCAAGAACGTCCCGAAGCGCCCCGACTTCACGACCATTTCCCCACCGCATAAATCGCATTTGATGCCGACGAGATGCTGCGTTTTCTCGGCATCCTCTGCCAACGGGCGCGTGTTCTTGCAGTCGGGATATCCCGTGCAGGCCATGAAGCGTCCGTTTCTACCCCATTTGATAATCATCTTGCGTCCACACACCTCGCATGTTTCTTCCGTCTCTTCCTGCAGCGACTTCTTGATCTTCGCAGCATGCTTGTCCACCTTTTCGAGCGCTCGAATAAAGGGATCATAGAAATCGTGCATCACTTTCACGTACTCTTGTCTGCCGGAGGCGATGGTATCCAGTTCCTCTTCCATCTTCGCCGTGAACTTTACATTGAAGATATTGGGGAAGTGCTCGACCAGCAACTTGTTCACCTGCATCCCCAACTCTGTCGCATACAGCTTGCGGTCTTGCTGCTCAACGTACTTTCGGTCGATAACCGTGCTGACGATCAACGCGTACGTGCTCGGCCGTCCGATCCCTAACGATTCGAGCTCTTTTACAAGACTGCTCTCCGTGTAGCGTGCAGGGGGCTTCGTGAAATGTTGCCGCGGCAAAAGGTTCGTCAGCTGCGCGTGCTGACCGGCAGCGAGATGCTCGGGGAGACGCGACACGGGATCCTCGTCTTCTTTGTCTCCGCCATTGTCTTCGATCATGTCATCGTATACCTGCAAGAAACCCCTAAAGGTTGGTCGCTGGTCGGTGGCACGGAAGAGGTATTCTCCCCCCACAACATCGACCGACATCTGCTCGAACTCGGCCGCCGACATCTGGCACGCAATAAATCTGTTCCAGATCAACTCATACAGCAAATGGAGATCTTTGTCCAGATACTTTTTTAAGCTCTTGGGGGTGTGCTTGACCGAAGTGGGACGAATGGCTTCGTGAGCGTCCTGCGATGCCTTCCCCTTCTTAAACAGACGCGGCTCCTTCGGGATGTATTCCCTGCCGTAGTTCTCAAAGATATATTCCCGAACCTGATTCACCGACTCGGCGCTTAAACGCGTAGAATCGGTACGCATATATGTGATGAGACCTGTTAGTCCCTCCTCTCCAATTTCGACACCTTCGTACAACTTCTGCGCCAACATCATCGTTCGTTTCGCTGAAAAGCGAAGTCTCCGTGCCGCTTCCTGCTGAAGTGTGCTGGTAATGAAAGGAGCAGGTGGATTTCTTTTGACCAGTTTTCGCTCGACGTTTCTGATTTCATACCGTTGGCGTTCGATATCCGCAACATACCCGCGCATCGTTGTTTCATCGGGTATGCGCGGTTCCTCACTCCCGACCTTGACCAATTTGGCGAGAAACGGCCCGCTCTCAAGCGTCCGAAACTCGCCGGTGATGGACCAATACTCCTCGGGAACAAAATTGCGGATCGCCTCTTCTCTTTCACAGATCAACCTCAGAGCGACCGACTGTACACGACCGGCAGAGAGGCCATAATAGACTGTCTTCCAGACAAACGGACTTACCTTGTAGCCGACGATTCGATCCATCGCCCGCCGTGCCTGCTGTGACAAAACGAGATGCTGATCGATCTTCTTCGGGTGTGCCATTCCCTCTTTCACGCCCGCTTCGGTGATCTCGTGGAAGAGGACCCGTTTGATGTTCTTGTTCACATCTCTGATCTCTTCTGCGAGATGCGCCGCAATCGCTTCCCCCTCACGGTCGGGATCGGTCGCAAGATAGATTGCTTCTGCTTTCTTTGCCTTCTCGCGCAGTCGCTCGATCACTTCGTCCTTGCCACTGATATTCTCATAGATGACGCCGAAGCCGTTCTCCACATCCACACCTAACTTGCTCTTCGGAAGGTTTTTGATGTGGCCCACAGAGGCCTCCACCGTGTACTCCTTGCCGAGGTACTTGTTAATCGTCTTCGCCTTCGATGGAGATTCAACGATGATTAAGGATGTACTCATGAACCTTCAAACTCAATGGATGGTATCGTCGCTGCTGAGGGAGATGCGACCACTCGTCCCGGGCGGAACATCGTTGTCCAGCAACATCCCTGCAATGAAGCTTTTCATCTCGGGCACCCCAACCACCGAGAAGCCCGCAGCCATAATACGCTCGATAATCGTTTCAATATCTGCATTCGTCAACAGACCAAGCTCCTTGCACTGAAGCAGGTAGCCGTAAGCATCGGGCGAGATCACCATCTTCTCCGCCTCGTGCAGGACACGGACCGATTGATGCGACTCGTCCGTCGTCGGGATCAGCGTCTGACCGACGGAGAGACGTTCGAAGAGCCACGAAAACGCCGTTGAAATCTCGGTTTGCGTGTATCCATTTTGTGTTAACAACGATACATCCACCTCGCTCAACTGCTTGTTGGAACGCAATTCATTGACGAGGAAAAGGATGATTTCGACTATTCGTTCATGCATGATGCTTCCTCTTGAACGTTCTTCCCTTCAACAAATACACGTCTTCTTTCTTGCGCATTCTCTCCCGATCCTTTTTTGTTCCGTCGTCGTATCCCAACAAATGGAGGACACCGTGAATGAGGAGGCGCCGCGTTTCTTCGAGTTGACTCACTCTGTATTCTTGCGCTTGACTTTTCGCTCGATCTAAATTGACGTAGATCTCACCATCCATTCCCATTCCGTCCTCGAGCGGAAACGCGATAACATCGGTGACGTCATCGTGGTTCAGAAATCTCTTATTGATCTGTCGCATTTTCCGGCTCCCAACGAATACGACCGAGAGAGATAGATGACGCTGCGATTCACCCCGTAAAACACCGGCGATGGTTCGGAAAGTTTCCCTCTTCGAAAAACGCCGTCTGGAGTGCGCATTCACCACCGTCACCCTCACCCTTCAGCCTCCGCCTTACGGTACCGCTTGGTTGATCGTCGTTCTCGCGGTGGTAGAGGACTTTGCGTCTTGGGCAGAATGGTTTCCGTCAACGAGAGCGCGATACCAGACATCATTACTTCGGGTCCAAGCGTTGTGAAATCGCCGGAAAGGATTTCTCGGTCCACGTGTGCATAAAGCGAACACCCTCCCTCGCGTTCGACCGTCAAACCGGATAGCTTTCCGTTCGACTCGGCGACGAACGTAATTTCGCCCAAAAGTTTGCTGACGACGTAGCCCGTACAAAAGTGGAGCTGCAAGTGAGCTGTGGGTGTGTAGATCGAGATGAGGTTCCCGCGTCGACGGCCGATGGGAATGTTGGGATAGATCTCCAACGCGAGTTTCCGCTGGGAGGATTTATTCTCGATTTCGAAACGATAATTGCTCCCCTTGTGCTTCGGAGCGACGCCGAGGACATGCGCGATCTTCTTGATATCCGATGCCTTAAACTGAAATTCCCTAGAAGCAGTTTTCATTGAGCTTTGCAAGAATGAAAAACCCCGATTGCCTCTGATGGATGCCAACTGTGCCGAGCAATTCGGGGCGAGAGAGTATGATGTTCGTCTTGTACGGACGGATCATTCAATGTGCACAGGCTCGCTACGCCTACACCTTCTCGTTGTTCCACATACTGGTAAAACGCTGCGACAAATATAACCACGGCACGGGTGATTGTCAAGGTCAGATCGAGATGACGGCATTTTCCGCCGCCGCCTCACACTCAAACCGATAGCCGCGGGTCTTTACTTCCTTCTTACACTTCTTCAAAATGTCGTCCACCTTGTCATCGCTGTGGTTCTGATCGTGATGAAACAAATAGAGTCGCTGGACGTTCGCTTCCGCGGCCACACGGAGCGTGAACAGGTAGTGCGAATGTCCCCAACCGACTCGGTCGATGTACTCCTCGGGCGTGTAGGTGGCGTCGTGGATCAGAACGTCGGCGTTGTGACAGAATTCGAAGACGCGTTGATTCGGATCACCAGATTGAGCGTTGTATTTTTCTTTCACTTTCTCCTCGAAGTTCACCAGCGAATTTGACGCCGCTCGGTCGTACGGTTCGTTGTCGCTAATATACACCAGCGTCTTACCTCGATATTCGAGACGGTAACCGACGGTGAATCCCGGATGATTGACGTACATCGTTCTGACTGTCACATCGTAGACCTGAAGCATTTCTTCTTCCCGAATTGGATGGAAGTTGATCTTCGCCTTCAGCTCGTGCAACTGGACGGGAAAATAGATACGGTTCATCTGTTCGGCAATGATCTCGCTCAGAGACTTTTCCCGCCGTTCCGTGCCGATGATCGTGAGTTCATTGCCGGAAATGAACGCCGGTTTGAAAAAGGGAAAGCCCTGAATGTGATCCCAATGCGGGTGAGTGATAAGAAGATGGGCCTTGACCGATTCGCCGTTGTTGATCAGCTCATCACCGAAGTTTCGAATCCCCGTCCCGGCATCGAGGATGATCAGCTTCTCGTCATCCAAACGGAGTTCGGAGCAGGGAGTATTGCCACCGTAACGAACGGTATGTTTGCCGGGAGTGGGGATGGAGCCGCGAACCCCCCAAAATCTGAGTTTCATAACTTCCCCCTGATTCAGGACCGATAGGTAGTGACGTAGTCGACGTAGTTCTGCGCCGACCGCTCCAGCATGGCCTTCTCCTCGTCCGTCAGCAGGCGCTTCACCTTTGCAGGAACGCCCGCTACTAACGCCCCCTCCGGCACGACAAAGTTCTCCGTCACCAACGCACCTGCGGCAACAATCGCATAGGGACCGACGCGCGCGTTGTCAAGAATAATCGCCCCCATCCCGATGAGACACGTGTGCTCGATGGTACAAGCATGCACCACGGCACTGTGACCAATCGTTACGTTCGATCCAATGATGAGCGGATATTTCTTGTGCGTGACGTGAAGTACAGAATTATCCTGCACATTCGTCCGGTCACCTATGCGTATGTAGTTGACATCGCCTCGAATGACAGCGTTAAACCAGACGCTGCTATCCTTTCCGATTTCCACATCCCCAATGATCTTCGCGCCGTCGGCGATGAAAACCGAGTGATCCACTTTTGGGTGGATACCACGATACGGGATGAGCACAGGTTATTCTTTTCCTTGATAACGCGGAGGCTGCCAACCGCTGCGATTCCACTTCTGGAGTTGGATCTTGACACTACCTAAAAGCACCTTCATCCGGGCTACGATGGGAATGCGGGCTTCATCATTGCTGAACCATCCCTGAAAATATCCCGTGAGACCGAACACCCCTTCATAATCCATCCTTCCGTCGAAGTGAACCACCTCGATCGGATATTCAACGGCGTCGACTTCCTCTTCGGTAATCTTGTTCATGAAGTTGATGTTGGTATTCACCTGCTTCTTGTCGATGAACGTCGGGACAACCACATCTTTCTTCTGCCTCACGTGTTCGCGCGCGTAGAAAAAGAGTGAGAGTCCATCCTGAATCCGATCGCTGATCGCAAATGTATCGACTCGTTCGACCACGCGGTTTCCCCCTGCCTTCTTCCGGCCATTTTCGACGAGAACTCTCATATTCTCATAATCGAACGAAAAGACGCGCGAGACTATCTCATCCTTCGTACTGTCGTCCGCTACCCAGCTGTGTGAGTACATCTCTTCATCAATCTCGCTGACGAAGCGAATATGAAGGTCGACAAACGGAAGACTTGGGTTGGAATCGATCCAGGCCACGGCCCGATAGACCGGCCGCCCATTCTTCTTATAACGGTCTGTAATACGGAATCTGATGGTACCAAGATTAAAGAACGAGTACGTCACCTTGTACTCGAGCTCCTCTCCCACCTGCATCATTGTGCTGCGTCGAAATTCCGCGGCTGGCCTGAGCTCTTCGCCGACAACCGAGTGATCCTCAGAGAAAACCAGCAAAACCGTGAAGACCAACGTTAGAAAGAGACCACACTTTACCAACCGGCTGGTATTCACGAAGACACACCGCATCGCGTCGACCTTAATTCAGCTTTGCAATCTTCTCAGCCTCGGGAAAGAGGCCCAGCGCTTTTTGAAATTGATGATCGACGGTCAGCATAATGGGGTACCATCCATCGCTTCCCCAAAAACTTCGCGCAATCGTAGCCTTGAGTCTGACCTTGATGTAATCCAAATCCTTTTTGAACTCCTCCTCATCGATTTTTACATCATTCTTCTGAAGCGAGTTGCGAAAGTCTCTGATGAGAGCGTCGGAGATAACGAAGGAATCACGATACAACTTGAAATCTTTGCCGAATGTTGCCCTGATCTTGGCCCCTTCCGCGTCGAGATAGGAAATGACAAACTGTTCCAGAAGGCCCCGGCGCGAAATCGTCTGCGTCAGGTTGGTCAGAGCCGGATTCTTCACAACGTAATCCGGCGTAATGCCCCCGCCGCCGTAGACAATACGTCCGCCATAGGTCCGGAACGCTGGCCGTGATGAGTCGCCTTCTACCTTATGATCAAGATTCTCACCTTCTTGTTCCTGTCGCTGGAACGCTTCTCGCTGATATTCCTCCTTCTCCTTCCCTGCATAATCACGTTGTATCAATCGACCGCTCGGTGTATAATACTTAGCAATCGTCAACCTGAGGGCTGACCCATCCGCAAGCGGCCATTGACGTTGGACCAATCCCTTCCCGAAACTCGTCTCACCGACCACCAGACCGCGATCCCAATCTTGGATCGCGCCCGCAACGATCTCACTGGCGCTCGCCGAATAATTACTGATGAGAATAATCAACGGCAATGATTCATATGCTTGTCCCGTCCGCGCAAAAAATGCCTCATCAAACTCGCTCCGTCGGGCTTTCGTGTAGACGATCTTGCGTGGTTGCTCCTTCGTACCTCCGTCCAGGAACATATCCGCCATCTTGAATGCCTCTTCGAGAATGCCTCCGGGGTTAGAGCGTAAATCGAGGATAAGTCGCTTCATCCCTTCTTTCTTGAGCTTCGCAAGAGCCTGCTCCATTTCGAGATGAGTCCGTTCGCTAAATCGATTGACGTTCACATAGCCGATATCCTCTGTCACCATCATTGCCACCTCGACGCTGTTCTGCAAGATCTCATCACGAACGATAACGAAGTCGAGCAACTCGTCCACGTGCGGACGTTTGATGGTGACTTTGACTTTTGTTCCTTTCGGCCCTTTCAGGCGGGACATCACCTCGGTGTTGGAATAACCGATGGCGGAGCTATCATTGATCTTGACGATCCGATCGTTCGAGAGAATTCCCATCCGTGCTGCGGGTCCCCCGCCGATCGTCTCCATAACAAGAATCGTGTCGTTCAAGATACGAAAGGCAATGCCGATGCCTTCGAACTTCCCGCGAAAGTCCTCTCTTACTTGCGTGAACGCAGCGGCAGGAATGTAGACCGAGTGCGGGTCGAGTTTGTCGAGGAGCCCGGTGAGGGCAGCTTCCGTCAACTTGGGGGTATCGACTTCTTCGATGTAGTATTTCTCGGTGAGACTCAGGACGTCGCGGAATTTATTGACCTGGTCGTAAAGGGGATCACCGGAAATAAGATGGTTGATTCCAAACCCTGCGAGGAGGCTCACCGCCATTAACGCAACGACGACGCTGAGCGAAATCCGTTTCTTCATAGCCTTACTATCATTGTTCTTATACATAATTGAGAGCTGACAGACACGCTCTGAAAGTGCCCCTAAAATACCGGAAATCGGCACAAAAGCAAGGATGTGGAGCACACACGGTTTGCTGTGTTAAATCCGTTATTTCGTCCACGGCGACTTAGAACTCGGCGCGGAGACCGATGCGAACTCGTCGCGGATCGTAATAAGCACTCGGATCGCCAAGCTCCCCGCCAATTCGGCCGTTCGAGTCAATCCAGCGAACATTCTTGGTATTCAGCAAGTTTCTGACATCCGCAAAGAGTGTGAGAAGAATTTTTTGTGGGACTTCGAGAGTGAACTGCTTCTGAAGCTTCATGTTGAGAAAGAGAACACTCCTCATTCGGCTGTTGTTCGGCAGAAAAACCTTGTTTGTATCGATCGGGGTGTACCCATCTCGCGTTGGATAATAGGTGTAGGGCCGGGGCGAATTGTAGAGCAGAACAAGATTTGCGTGAACGTCAAACGGCAGGCGAAACTCCGCGTCAGCTTTTACTGTATGACGTTGATCCCAACTCAAGGGAAACGCACGGGCCGGCGCTTCAAATCCCCACTGCGCGTAATTAATCGACTGGTCGACGTACTCACTGATACCTTCCGTAACCATGTAGGAGTAAGAGATACTCCCCTGAAGTCGCTCGTCGCGCTCGCGGCTCAGCATAAATTCCAAACCGGTGGCACTCGCCTCCGCGTTATTGACATACGACGCAAAACCATAGTCCCCCGCAGATTTGCTGTCGAACGGTATCAAGGTTTTTGCATCGATCTGATTCTTGAAAGCCTTCCTGAAATACGTAATGGAGACGACTTCGTGCTCTGTGACTCCATGCTTGAATCCCGCCTCCCACGCGACCGTGCGTTCCGGATCGAGATCAGGATTGCCGGCCAAAACGCTTCGCGTGCCCGCGCGGAGCTGTGACGGATTGACACCGGAATAGAGGTAATCAAAGAGTGGATACTGAAAGTAATGTCCGAAATTCACAAAGAAGAAGCTAAGAGGTCCAACGGGGGCCGCAACGGCAATTCTCGGACTCACTTGTTGTTTAAACTTGACCTTGGCGTGTCCTGTCACACGCTGTTGGTACTCGTTGAGGCGGACTGGGATAAATTCGACGAGAGGTCGCTCCGCCGTCGGGTCCAGAAAATCCCAACGGACACCAAGACTGACGTTGGAGCCATCCCGGACGATTTCCATTTTGTCCTGCACAAACATGCTGCCGGACCGCGGCTTGTAGAAATACGAGTTGCTGTAGTTGAGCAGTGGAGCGTCCAGAATCGGCTTACCGAAGTACGTGGTTTGCGGTTCGTACTTCATGACCTCGGAATGGATGTCGTATTGGTTAAATTCCGCACCGATCTTCAGGATGTGCATATTCGCGATGTGAGTGGTGAAATCGGCTTTGATGGAATGAATCACCTGCCGCGTGTCCGCCCACCAATAGCGGGTTCCTGCAATGACATAACGTAGGAAGAAATCGTACTCGTAGGGCTGAAGCGGTGCGTTCTCGTCGACTCTTTCGCCAATGGTCGACCGATGATAAAACCGACTAAGACTGACCGAATAATAAGTTGACGGCGAAAGGGTGTGCGTCTGAATCAAGGCGAGACGATATGAGTCCCGCCCCCGCCGAGGGAGTCCATCAAGATTAAATCGCCAGCTAAACTCATAGTCGCGCCAATCACGCAAGGAATAGATTCCCTGGAGCGTCAATCGTATGTCGGGCGTTGCGAGAAATTCGAGCTTCGCAAAACCCGAGAGCTCCTGACTGACGGGTGAGAGGAAGAAGTAACGGAAATCCTGCCACCATCTTGTGTCTGACGCTGTGTAGGTGTTGGCACTAAAATAGTACAAAGAGCCCCTCTGTAACGGTCCTCCCGCCGTCAACTCGATTTCCGTAGCCCGATCTTGTTGCTTGTTAAGATTGTCGGGCAACCAATTATCTTTTTCGTACCGGACGTTGAAGCTATGAATGTCCCCGCCACTCTTGGTGATCACATTGACGACACCCGAAAGGGCATTGCCGTACTCGGCCTCGAACCCGCCCGTGTGCATCGTCACCCCTGTGATCGAGCTTCGGGGAAGATTCGCTGCGAGGCCACCTCCGATTACGTCCTGCACGGGCAATCCATCGACGAAATACACAACTTCCGTCTTTTTACCTCCCCGAACATTGCCTTCGAGAGTCGTTCCCGGTTGGAGAATGAGAACATCTTGAAAAGAGGAGATTGGAAGTTTTTCCAGCTTGATCTCTCCGACGGAAAAAGCTGTTGCCGCTTGATCACGCTGAATGAGGGGTCGTTGAGCCCGCACCTCCACCGCGCCGAGTTCAATGGCCGTTGCTTCGAGACTGACATCGACGCGCGTACGCAGATCGGCAAGGATCGTAACGCTTCTCATCACGACAGTTTTATAGCCAATGAACGTGAAGCGCACGTCATACACCCCCGCCCGCACATTGTTGATGCGGTAATAACCCTCCGCATCCGTTGCGGCACCGTATGTTGTCCCGACAATCACAACGTTGACGCCGATCAGCGGTTCTTGTGTGCGTGAATCTTTTACTCGGCCTTCGAGTATGCCTGTGACACCATACGCTGCGGCTTGGGAAATCAGACACATCGTTATGACCAGGCTGCTCAAGAAGAGTCGCAGCATATGTCCTCCCTTGTTCATCAGAGGCCAAAGGAACATGAACGATCCGGCAATATGGACGGACAGGCACGCGGGTCCACCCACCTGCTGACGTGACAAAACGTGAAACGTATTGGTCCTCCACTGACTTCCTCCGTTCGGTCGAACAGCTTGACACGCCCCCGAATGACGAAACTCTGCTCGACACTGATTCTTCGGGCATCGGGTGAACAAGTACGATCGACCCGATACGCGAAGAGCTCTTGACGAAGATCCCTTCCCCGATCGTCGACGAAATTCCACTGAACACCGAGCCGTACGGAATCGCCCCGATCAAAGGTGAGCGTGCGCGAGCCAGTGTTGTATTTTCCTTGGATAAGATTCGCAGCACTCAGGAAGAAGGTTTTCCGATATTCCGGCGCCACTGCATGCGTGATCTCGATGGAACCTTCAAACTGTGTTCTGGCCTCGAAAGTCTCGTCATATACATTGGTCACCACCAATTGTACACCCAAGGCATTGAGGGTGTTGGAGAAGAGATAGGTCGGGACAAGAACTCCGACAAACACCTGCGATGGATCCTGATAGGGAGGTAAGGACTCGTGACAGCTGAAAGAACCGAACAGTGCCGCAAAAGCGAGAAACCTCGACGAATGCAACAGCTCCCAAACAGTCCGCATACGAAGCCATTTGATCCAGAGAGGCACGCGTTTGACGATTATTGGGGTCGGCATGCCGTGGACGAGACGCTCGGGCATCCCACGAAATATGCATTGATGTGACAGAAGGAAAACGAGACGGGTCCGAGCTTAACCTCTTCGGTCCGTTCAAACACCTTCACACTGCCGCGAATGACGATAGTCTCTTGTGCAGCGATGCGCCGGCCAGGACAGCTTGGATCGGGGTTATACCGGAATTCATCTTGACGAAGGTTGCGGCCTCGGTCGTCGTCAAAGTTCCAAAACACACGAAGCCTCACCGAATCCTTTGGATCGATTGTGAGTGTTCTGGAATTTGGTTGGTACCGTCCTTGAATCAAGTTCGCATCGGAAAGAAAGAATATTCGTTTCACATCAGGTTTGCGGGCCAGAGTCAACTCAACGGTCCCCTCGAGAATTGCCCTCCCTTCAAAGGTCTCGTCATAGACATTTTGAACAACAAGCTGAATGGCGATCGTATTTGATGTGAGGGAGTAGAGGTACTCTGCCCTCACGAAGCCCTCAAACACCTGAGCGGGGTCTTGATAGGGCGGCAGGTTTTCCTTGCAGGAAAAGGAGAGTACAAGAACCGGAAGAAGAACCACCTGAAGTGTACGAATCCGTGAAGTGACGAAGCGCTGGCTCCATGGGAGGCGCAGCCCTCGAGTCGTACATCTCCTTGTATGAGAAACGACGGAACGCGATACCAACATCCGATACCGTATCCTCCTCCCGTTACCGTATTGCGGCAACAGGATTATTTTTCAGGCTTCATCTGCGGGAACAGAATGACATCGCGAATGGAGTCGTTGTTCGTCAACAGCATCGTCAACCGGTCGATGCCGATGCCCAGACCGGCCGTTGGCGGCATGCCGTATTCGAGAGCGCGCAGGAAATCTTCATCCAGCACCTGCGCTACCTCGTCTCCTCGCGCCCGGAGCCGCATCTGTTCTTCAAACCGCGCACGTTGATCGAGTGGATCGTTCAGCTCCGAAAAGGCGTTGCAGATTTCCTTGCCGTTCACGATTCCTTCAAAGCGTTCGACCAAGCCGGGCTCCGACCGATGTTTCTTCGCGAGGGGAGACATTTCAAGGGGATAATCAATAATGAATGTCGGTTGGATGAGATGCGGTTCGACGCGCTCCCCAAATATCTCGTCGATGATGGCACCACTCCCCCAGCTGGGATCGACCTCAATATGCATCTCTTTTGCGATGAAGCGCAGTTCCCTTTCAGATTTGCCCCGCAGCTCTTTTCCGGTGTACTCCCGAATTGCATCGAACATCGTCATCCGTCGCCAAGGCGGAGTGAAATCGATTTCCGTGCCTCCCAACGTGGCCTTCGCAGATCCGTTCACGGCCAACGCCACCTCGTAGATGAGTTGTTCCGTCAGTTCCATCATCCATTTGTAGTCTTTGTAGGCGACGTACAGCTCCATCATGGTGAATTCCGGATTGTGCGTGCGGTCCATCCCTTCGTTCCGGAAATCCTTGGAGATTTCGTACACACTATCAAACCCACCTACAATCAACCGCTTCAGATACAATTCATCTGCAATGCGGAGATAGAGATCGATATCAAGAGCGTTGTGGTGCGTTTTGAACGGTCGTGCAGACGCCCCACCATACACGGGCTGCAAAACGGGAGTCTCCACTTCAAGATATCCGCGTTCATCGAAGAAACGACGCATCGTGCTGATGATCTTCGCCCGCTTGACAAATGTCTCGCGCACCTGCGGATTGACGATGAGATCGACATATCGCTGACGATACCGAAGCTCTTTATCCGAGAACGGATCATAAACAATCTTATTGCCATGCTCATCCACCTTCTCCTTCACAACGGGAAGGGGGCGCAACGACTTTGCGAGAAGAACGAACTCCTGTGCGTGGACAGAGATCTCGCCCATCTTCGTGCGGAAGACGAATCCCTTGACGCCGACGATATCTCCAATGTCGAGCAGTCGAAACGCATCGTACACTGCACCGAGGTCATCTTTCTTGAGGTAGACCTGTATTTTTCCCCTCGAATCCTGCACGTGGCAGAAGGAGGCCCTCCCCATTCTGCGAATCGACATAATACGCCCGGCGATGGAAACCTGTCGGGGAGGAGCATCGTCCTTGAATGCACTGATGATTTCCTGAGAAAAATCCGTCCGGTCGAATTCGTACGGATAAGGATTAAATCCAAGTTCCCGGAGTTTTTCCAGTTCTTCCCTCCGGCGGAGCATCAAAACATTCAGCTCCTCCATTTCCTGCTGGTGGAGGTCGGCGTGTTTCGATGTGTTATCTTGTTCGTCGTTCATTCTTTTTGGGACAATCGCTTTACGAAGGAAGTCTGCGATCAGTCGGATAGGCCGGCAACTGTAACCGTTCTGGACTCGTGCGTCCGTAGAGCGCTGAGATTTCATACATCTTCTCCGCGTGCTCTGGCCCAACTTGATTCCACGAGAACCGCCATTCCCAATTCCCAAGTGCCTTGCCGGGAAAGTTCATCCTTCCCTCCGATCCGAGCCCAAGCACATCCTGAAACGGAAAGATCGCCACATCCGCAACGGACCGTGAAGCAAGTCGGATCATGTCCCAATGGATTTGGCCGCTTCCGTTACAGCAATATCGTCGCACAAACTCCTTTTCGCGATCCGTTGCTTTCTCAAACCAACCCTTCGTCGTATCGTTGTCGTGCGTGCCGGTGTACACGACGCAGTTGTGCTCATAGTGATGTGGGAGAAATCCATTCTCTGGTCCACCGGCAAATGCAAATTGCAGCACCTTCATGCCGGGAAATTCAAATTCATCCCTCAACTTGATGACATCCGGCGTGATGAGTCCCAAATCCTCCGCAATGATAGGAAGCTTCCCAAGCTTCCGCTGCACCGCTCGGAAGAGCTTCTCTTTCGGACCTTCAACCCATCTCCCCTTCACGGCGGTCTTCTCGGTGGCGGGGATTTCCCAATAGGCCGCGAAGCCGCGAAAGTGATCGATCCGCGCGATGTCGACGAGCAACAATGTCCTTTTGAACCGATCAATCCACCATTGGTACTTCTTCTGCTCCATCTTGTCCCAACGATAGAGCGGATTTCCCCACCGCTGGCCGGTCTCGCTGAAGTAATCTGGCGGCACACCCGCAACAACGGTTGAATTGCCATCAGCGTTGAGATAAAAGAGATCCGGATGTGACCACACATCTGCGCTATGATGTGCGACGAAGATCGGGATGTCACCTACAATCTTGATGCCCCGATCGTTCGCATACTTCTTTACGCGCGCCCATTGGCGGAAAAACTCCCACTGCGTAAAATTCCAAAACCGGATTTCTTTCTCAAGCTGTTGGCGTGCTCGTTTGAGCGCTTCAGGTTTCCGGAGTGCGTAACCGCTCTCCCATTGTGACCAGATTTTTCCGCGGAAATGATCGTCGAGAGCTTTAAAGAGCGAGAAATCGTCCAGCCAAGCGGCGTGCTTCTTGCAGAATGACTCAAATTGCGCAAGCTCACCATCCTTCTCTTTGGCGTAGAAACGGTCCGACGCTAGACGCAATCGCTCCATGCGGTACGGAATGAGAGCGTCGTAATCGATACGATGAGGAGCGGAAAGTGGTACGGGCAGAAGTTCGTCCGGACGCAAGTGACCGCGCGTGATGAGGTCTTCGAATCCAATGAGGAGAGGATTGCCGGCAAACGCAGAGAGCGCCATGTAAGGGGAGTTGGCGTACCCGGTGGGCTCGAGCGGGAGAACCTGCCACAGCTTCTGCCCGGCAACGACGAGCCAATCGGCAAAGTGATGAGAAACCGATCCAAAATCGCCGCAGCCGTAGACGCCGGGTAACGAGGTGGGATGGAGGAGAATTCCACTACTTCGAGGAAAACGCATGAGTCAGTGGCTGAGTCCGGCTAGTTCTTTTAGATGGCTCACTTCGCGTTGGGTGAGAAATCTCCATTTCCCTCGGGCCACACCTTCGGTGGTCAGACCTGCGAACGCAATGCGCTCCAGTTTTTTGAGATCGTAACCAAGCGCCTCAAAGATTCGCTTCACTTCACGATTTCGCCCCTCTTCCAGGGCCAACAATAGCTCAGTATGTCGCGTTTGCGGAACGAGAGAGACCCCTTTCGGCTTCGCTTTTCCATCTTCGAGGCGAACTCCCTGCCTCAGCTTTCTGAAATCCTCCGCCCTAATTGACCGGTCCAGGCGAACCCGATATACCCGCTCGATAGCGCGTCGGGGGTGCATCAGACCGTGCGCAAGCTCTCCGTCGTTCGTCAACAGCAAAACGCCCACCGTATTGCGATCAAGTCGACCGATTGGAAAGATCCGCTCGCGTACCCGGACATAATCCATGACCGTCGTTCGGCCCCGTTCATCGCTCAACGTTGTGATACAATCTTTAGGTTTGTTGAAGAGAATATAGTAGGCTTTCTCTTTTATCCCGACTGGATTTCCGTGAACAGTAACACGATCTCGATTCGGCCGAACCCGAACGCCGAGCTGCTGAACAACCTTACCGTTCACTTTCACTGCGCCAGAAAGAATCAGCTCATCATTCTTCCGGCGCGACCCAACGCCTGCCAGCGCGAGATAACGGTTCAGCCGAACAGCTTCTTGATGAACCCTTGAATCTTCTCTTTCCACGTTTGCCATTTCGATTTCGGATGTGCGCCACCCTCCTCGGCTGCTCCGGCGGTGCGCGATGCACCTTCAACAATCGCCTGGGTCGAGGTCTTATCATCCATGAGCGATTCGCCCACCTCCTCCTTTTCGCCCCTCTCACTCACTTGCTCCCCCTCCTCAACCGCAACATCTGAAGGTTGAGTGAGTTCTTCAGAAGCAGGGGGTAAAGCTTCGACCAATCTTTGTTCTTCCGTTTCTTGCATTCCGGTCGAGAGCTGATCGGGAGAAATCTCTCCATCTTTCTCCTCCACAGAAAGTATATCGATTTGATCTTCAACCGCCGGCGGAGAGGAAATGGTTTGTGGTGGTACAACTTCGCCCGCAACGTTGCTCTGCGGTGGTTCGGAGCTTCCGAAGGGAAGAGTTGCCTGTTCCTGTTTCTCTTCCGCCCGAATCTTCAGTTCGCGTCTCTTCCGTTTAGGAACGATCTTGACCGTTTCATCGAGTTCCGGCTTCCGTTTAGGAATATGGGGGAGTCGAGACTTGAAGTCCTCTTCTTCCTTTTTCGCCTCAAGCAGACCTTGTGGCGCTTCCAACATACGCCGTTCAGCCTCGAACTGGCTCTCGCCGAGAATCTCTTCGATCTCTCTTGGGCGCGGGAGGTCGCTTACATCATTGAGACCGAAGTGCTTCAGGAACTCCTTCGTTGTCCCATAGAGCAACGGCCTCCCCGGTGTGGGAGCGCGGCCGACGATCGTCACAAGCTCTTTTTCGAGCAATGTTTTCAGCACATAATCACAATTGACGCCGCGGATCGCTTCAATTTCGGGCTTCGGAATGGGCTGACAGTATGCAACGATTGCCAGCGTCTCAACGGACGATTGCGAAAGCTTACGGCGGGCCTGTTCCTTATACAGCCTGCCAAGCCACTCGGCATAGTCCGGAAGTGTTGCGAATTGGTAGCCGCCTGCAAGAGTTAGAATTCGATACGGTCGCTGAGCTGCCTCGTATTCCTTGTTCAACTCTTCGACAATCGAAACGATTTCTGCCTGGTCGATGCGCCGATCTTTGCCGTCCGACTCCTCTCCCTCATACATCGACTGAATCTGCTTCACGGTCAACGGCTCTTTCGCTGCAAAGATGAGTGCCTCGATGAGCGCCTTGAGCGTAGAAGGCAGGGCGAGCACGCTTGGCTGTTGAGCCGCCGCGCCGGATTCCGCCGTTTCGACGCGCGCTTCTTCTGTGGCGTTCAGCTGATGCTCTGCCATAATCCCTAGTTGATGTTACGGACGATTGCGAGTTCCCCGAACGGCTCAGGTTGCCGAACGATGACCTTTCTTGCACGTATCAATTCCAACAACGCCATGAACGTCACGACGACTCGAATCTTTTCCTGCATTCCGGCAACGATCTCCTGAAATGTCGCTTCCGAACGCCGCGAAAAATAATCGAGCAAAAACTCGATTTGTTCATCGATCGTGACGTTGAGCTTGACGATCTCATGCACAAGCTTTTTCGGCATCCGATCAACGGCAAATTTCAAGGATGCAATCAAGTCGAACAGCGACACGTCGCGCAGCACATTCTGCCCTTCCTCTTCCGTCACCACTTTCTCGTCCGCATCGTAGTAGCCGCGATAAAAGATCTTCCGTTGTTGTTCTTCGCGTTTCACCATCTCTGCTGCAACCTCTTTGAAGCGTTTGTACTCAACAAGACGCTTGACAAGATTTGCACGCGGATCGACTTCCTCTTCTTCGCCCGGCTCGGGGGGCAGCAGCAGCTTCACTTTAATCTGCATCAACTCTGCCGCCATGACCAGAAACTCACCTGCTACCTCTAAGTCGAGCGACTCCATATAATGGATATACTCCAGAAACTCTCGCGCGATACGTGAGATGGGAATATTGTAGATATCCAACTCATCTCGCTTAATGAAAAAGAGGAGAAGATCGAGCGGACCTTCAAATTCCTGGAGTTTAACGATGTACATTTTTTACACGTGCGTTGAGAATCATTCTTTTGACGACGAAGCGACGTGCTTCATCGAGTACTCACACCGATATGGTGCTACCCCAATCCCATTGCTGCATGAACTTCGCTCATCGTTTGCTGGGCGACGGCATGCGCGCGACGTTCACCATCGTGCAACACTTCCTTCACCTCATCAAGATGCATTTCATAATGCCGTCGACGCTCACGAAGCGGAGTAATCGATTCGTTGATGCGAGCGGCGCAGCGAAACTTGCACTCGACACACCCTAAGGCTCCGCTTTCACATCCCTGCCGGATCTCAGCGACCTCTTGCGTATTGAACTTGTTGTGATACGCGAAGACAAGACAGATGTCGGGTCTCCCCGGATCGTTTTTTCGGATTTTCTGCGGATCGGTCACTGCCGTCCGCATCTTCTTGGTGATGGTCTCGGCGTCATCGGAGAGTAAGATGGCATTGCCCAAGGATTTGCTCATCTTCCTGCCGTCAAGTCCGGGAAGACGGGCAAATTGGGTCACCTTCCCCTCCGGCTCCGGAAAGATCGGTCGATACTGCGTATTGAACTTTCGCGCAATCTCCCGAGTAATTTCAATATGCGGGAGTTGATCCTCGCCCACCGGTACGAGCTCACCTTTGTAAATAAGAATATCTGCGGCCTGAAGCACCGGATACCCAAGATGGCCGTAGGAAATGGTTTCAAGCTCTAAATCCCGCACTTGTTCCTTGAGGCTCGGATTCCGCTCGAGTCTCGCCGTCGTTATCAGCATTGAGAAGATAAGGTGAAGCTCGGTATGCTCCTTGATTTGAGATTGGCGGAATATGGGGCTCTGCTTTGGATCGATGCCGGCAGCGAGCCAATCAATCACCATCTCCAGTGAATTCTGATAGAGCTGAGACGTGTCGGGATCGGTAGTGAGGGCATGATAGTCGGCGATGAGATGATAATTTTGATAATTTCCCTGGAGTGAGACCCAGTTTTCGAGGGCGCCGACAAGATGTCCGAGATGCAGCTTTCCTGTCGGCCGCATGCCGCTGAGAATCACTTTCTTACTGGTATTTCCCAGAACGTAACTACTCCCTTCAAATATTCGTGGTGTGGTTCGCGTCAGCCCGTATCGATCTGTATCAAGCGACGATTAATTCATAAAGAGATAGGGCTTCCAGCGGTCGTCAACTGTTCCAACGAAGTCGCGGAGGAACATAACGTGATTGGGTCGGATCGGCCGCCGCAGCAATTGCATCTGTGCCTCGTGCGGCAGTCGATCTCCTTTGCGATTGTTGCAACGAACGCATGCACAAACGAGATTCTCCCACGAATCCTCTCCCCCCCGAGCGCGAGGAATAATATGATCGACCGTAAGCGCAACGTCCCCTCGCCCACAATATTGACAGCGGTGGCCGTCGCGACGAAGGATGTTCTTGCGCGAGAGAACGATTTTTTTGTAGGGGACGCGGACGTAGACAGAGAGGCGAACGATGCTCGGGAAGGGCATCGTCATCGAGACGGAGTGGAGAAGTCGACCATCTGAGGCTTCGATCAACTCTGCCTTTCCAAGATAGAGTAGAATGACAGCCTTTTTGACGTTGCACACGCTCAAGGGCTCGTAATTGTGATTGAGAACGAGCACCTTGCGATTCATCTTACCGTTCGGACCGGGATGAGCTACCGCGCTGAAGTCTTTAGCACCTCCTTACAAAGGCAAATAACGCCATGAACTGAACAGTTTCTTGAACGCCCATTCGGTTAAGGCTTGCAAAATATAGCACAATGGGGAGTGAGAGTCAAGGTTGATCATACCTGCGACCGCGGGAAGATTCAGAGCTCTCATTCCCGAACCGAAGTCTTGGCTTCACTTGACTCGGCGGGCAAGGTCATTTGGAAGAAATTGCCAATCTTGCCCTGATCTCTTCCACAAATTGACCACGCCTGCAAGGCAAAGTCAACGCGACAGATCAATCCCCTTCTTGGAATAGCGTGATTGAATTTCTCTCATCGAATCACCCCCGTATTTTTCGAGAAATGCATTGGCGAGAATGGGAGCAATCACGGCTTCGCCGATCACAGAACATGCCGGAACGGCACACACATCGGAGCGTTCGTAGCGCGCCTTCACCCTTTTCATCGACTTCAGGTCTACGGAGGGAAGTGGATGAGCCAACGTGGAAATGGGCTTCATTGCCGCGCGAAGAACAATCATCTCTCCGTTTGTCACTCCCCCCTCTAATCCTCCAGCCTTATTCGACGTGCGCACAATGACGCCCTTCCTTAAGGTAAAGGGATCGTGCACTTCCGATCCAAAACGGCCAGCGTTTGCAAAACCTTCGCCGATCTCCACACCCTTCACTGCGTGAATCGACATCAATTCTTGGGCAAGCTGGCCGTCGAGCTTTCTGTCGTATTGAACGTAAGAACCAAGACCAATTGGCACACCCGTGACGAGTACTTCAAAGATGCCTCCGAGCGTGTCCCCCGCTTTTTTTGCCCGCTTGATGCTGTAGATTGCCTTACGTTCGACCGAATCGTCGAGCATCCGCACCGGTGACTTATCGGCCTCCTCTGTTACTTTGTAGGCGGCACAGGAGGCCTTCATGTACTGGGCGATTGACCGATCGACTTTTGACCGATTCTTCACCACTGCCGTCCCGATGCTCAAAACGTGACTTCCAATAAAGATTCCCATCGCTTCAAGGAATTTTCGGACAATCGTGCAACAAGCCACTCGCATTGCTGTCTCCCGGGCGCTCGCGCGCTCGATCGCATTCCGGAGGTCATCATAGCCGTATTTCACTGCAGCGACGTAATCGGCGTGGCCCGGACGGGGAACCGTTATCTTTTCGACGCCACTTCCCTTCCCCTCCACTGCCATTCGATCCCTCCAGTTTTCCCAATCCTTGTTTCGAATCAACAAGGCAATTGGTGAGCCGAGGGTCCTGCCGAATCGGACACCGGAGAGAATCTCCACCCTATCCGTCTCGATTCGCATTCTTCCGCCGCGACCATATCCCTGCTGTCTCCGCCAGAGTTGGTGATCAATGTACTCGGAAGAAATTTCTAATCCTGCCGGAATCCCTTCCACAATGCCGACCAACGCCTGACCGTGCGATTCTCCAGCTGTGAGATAACGAATCAACGATGTCTCCTCATACTATAATAAGATGCCGAGTGCTGTCGATCTGTCCGGGAGCGCCATCGTGAACGTACAATGGGGGTCTCCCTCCATTCTACCCAACGCGGCTCCAACGGAAACGGATATTTAAAGCTGGTAGAACGCTCGAATTCAATTCATCACTCACCATCATAGGACTTTTCAGCGAGAAGCAATTAAATCAAAAATAGACCGATTATCAAATCGGGCAAAAAAAAAGCGCGAGGGGTATTCTACCGTCCTCGCGCTCGTTTTTTGTCGTTCTTGGATCTAGTTGTTGCTCTTTGACACTGGTATTTCAATAGCCACGAATCGTGTTATGCCATTTTCGCTTTTGACACGCATCAACACAGCATCCCCCGGTTTCTTGCTCTTGATGAGTGATTCGAACTCGGCAACCGAGTTCACGGCTTCATCCCCAACGCTTAGAATGACGTCGTTCGGTCGCAGATCTCGTCGTTGTGCCTCACTCAACGGTTCAACCGATTCCACGAGGACACCGTTGTCCACCTTGTAGTCTGTCTTTGTTTTCGAATCGAGATTCCTGATCGTTATGCCGATGTTCTCCAACTTCAGTTTCTGAGGGGCCGATGCATCTCGTCGATCAGATCGATCTCGTGGCGCATCACGGGCGGGGATAACTTCCTCGTCGTCGTCCCGCGCCTTTAACGTCACCTTGCGATCGAAGGTTTTTCCCTTTCTGAATACCTTGAGGGTCACAACATCGCCAGGGTACTTCGAGGCAACAAGAGTCTGCAACTGATTTGCAGAATTCACCTCCTTCCCATCGACCGAGAGGATGATATCACCCGGCTGCAAACCCGCTTCTTCGCCGGCACTTCCTTTCGTCACCTCTTGAATGAAGACGCCGGTTGGTTTTTCGAAACCATTCGCTTTTGCCATCGTCGCATCCATGCCTTGAATCTGTACGCCGATATATCCTCGTCTCACTTTCCCGTACCGGATCAGATCGGTTGCGACCTTTTTGGCGAGGTTGATCGGGATGGCAAAGCTGTATCCTTGATAGCGCTGATTTGTGGTTGCGATCGCCGTGTTGATGCCAATCACCTCGCTGTTGATGTTGACAAGCGGACCACCGCTGTTGCCCGGATTCACCGCCGCATCGGATTGTATGAAATTTTCGATCGAGTATCCGCGCTCATCGTTGATAATTCCCAATCCACCACGTCCTGTTGCACTGATGATACCTTGTGTCATGGTCGATGTGAGACCGAGCGGATTGCCGAACGCGAAAACGATATGACCGACCTCCACCTGATCGGAATTCCCAATGTGTGCCACCGTAAGATTGGAGGCATCGATTTTGATAACGGCGAGATCAGTATATCGATCAGTCCCCACAAGGCGCGCGCCTTTGAACTTTCGGTTGTCCGAAAGAGTCACTTCAATCTCTTGCGCATTCTCCACCACGTGGTTGTTGGTGAGAATGTATCCGTCGGGAGTCAAAATAACGCCGGAGCCGGCACCTCGTTCAGGTCGCGGCATTTCAAACCGAAAGTCAGGACCGAAGAAGTGAAAGAATCGGTTGGCATCGTTACGTGAGTCCGATTTTGCACGGGATATCACTTCAATGTACACAACAGAGGGTGTTACCTCCCGTGCAATTGCCTGAATTGCTTCGTTCAAAGCGGTGAGAGCCGAGTGTGCCTTTGGAGCTTGATGTTGGGCTCCGATCTTCACATCCTGCTCGGCAAAAGTCAGATCGACCCCTTTGAACGAGGAAACAAGCGTTATACCAAACACAATACCGAGCGCTATCAAAGCCACTGCAACAACAACGAATCGTACTGACATATGTCTTTCTCCTCCACGAATGTGTCAAATCAGATGTACGACGTGGTGATCTGTTTGAGAATGTCGAGAGACTTAAGCGGTTTCAAATCTTCAAAGTGATAACGCAAGTATAAACGTAAAGTTGCGTCGAGTTCGTTCCCGGTATTTCCATGATACCGGATGGTGCCGACACTCTCAAGAGGAGCCGTCGAGAGCCGTCTGAGAATCTGATGGGTTCGTAAGGGAATGCGGAGATTCCCGAGGCGTTCCGCAATGTTGGCCGGAGAAACCGACCTGTGCCGTTGCCGCAAAAGTCGTTCATACTCTACGGCAGGCTGTTCTGCACCACAGGCGGGGCAGAACATGGCTCCCTTCATCAGCTGGAGTACAACATCTCCGCCGGTAAGATCTTCGCTCGCTTTTCCGCATCGCATGCACCGATCCCACGACGGACCGAATCCAAAGAGATGACACAAGCGGAGCTCGAACGCAAACAGGATGTTCAACGGAGGCCCTTCACTCAGTTCAAGAGCATCCATCGTCTCAAGCAAGAGCGAATAGAGAAGCGGATTCTCTTCTTCTTCGTGCGCAAGCTGGTGAACGAGTTCGAGAACGGAGAGCGTCACAGTCATCCGTTCAATATCCGAGTGAATTCGTTTATAGGAACGAAGAATATCGCACTGTGAAATGAGATGAAGGTCTCTCGTCTCTTTCTTGTAAAGCACCAGACCCACACACGTCATCGGTTCGAGGGCCGCACCGAATTGGCTCTTCAACTCCCTTGCCCCTTTTGCAATGCCCTTTAGTTTTCCGTACCGGCGCGTGTAGAAGGTGACAATTTTGCTCGAACCACGAAACTTCATCGATTTGAGAACGACCGCGTCCGTTTTCGCTATCATCCTGCGCCCTCCTCGACACGATGTATTGCCTTCGCCTCTTCAACCATGCGAGGCAGGGAAGCAGAAAACGGAGGCGACGCCACGCCGCGTTCGGTCACAATTGCCGTAATGAGCTCGTGTGGAGTCACGTCGAAGGCAGGTGCATACACGTCTACACCTTTCGGAGCAATTCGGATACCACCGTACTGAGTCACCTCCTCCGGTGATCGTTCCTCGATCGGAATGTGTGACCCATGTTCGAGGTTCGGATCGATGGTCGTCGTCGGTGCCGCGACAATGAACGGCACCTGATGATGACGCGCCGACACAGCAAGACCATATGTGCCGATCTTATTTGCGACATCTCCAAGCTTCGTGATGCGGTCTGCACCCACGACGACCGCATTCACCATCCCTCTTTGCATCAAGAATGGTGCCGTTGCATCGGTGATCAATGTGCATGGAACGCCTATCTTCTGAAGCTCCCAAGCCGTTAGGCGGGCTCCCTGCAAGAGCGGGCGAGTTTCGTCAATATAGACGTGCTTCAAGATACGCTGTTCCCACGCCGTGACGATGACAGCCAAGGCCGTGCCCCTGCCTCCCGTCGCCAACGAACCCGTATTGCAATGTGTCAACACCGTCGCTGCCAACGGCAAGATCGATGCCCCGTGCCGTCCGATTGCCTCGCACATCCTCTCATCCTCTTGGTGAATGGCAATCGCCTCGGCGATGAGCGCAGACCGGACTTCACTCGGTGGAAGATGAAGAAGTCCAAGGGCTTTGCGCTTCATTCTCTGGACTGCCCAGGAAAGATTGACGGCGGTGGGACGTGTGGAAACGAGAAGCGTCGCCGTACGTTCGACAACAGGAAGCAGGTCTGCCGGCTGCTTCACTCTCTGCACGGCAAGCACCAGCGCGTACGCAGCGGCGATGCCGATCAAGGGCGCCCCGCGTATCGCAAGTCGTTTGATGGCGTCGATGACGACAGACTCATCATCGGTCGTCACCACGAGTTCTTCGAGTGGGAGTCGAGTCTGGTCGAGAAACTGCACTCTCCCTTCTGTCCACTCAATCGCCCTCATACCTCGTTTACCTCTCGTCGAACCGGGATAACTCCATAAAGGAACGATAACGATCCTGAATCTTCAGATACGTGAGTTCGCGAATGCCGTCGACGCTGAATTGCTCCACACAGAATGAAGCAAGGGTGCTGCCGTAGATGACGGCCCGCTTGAGATTCTCAGGCGACAGATCGTCTGTGCGGGCTAACCAACCAATGAAACCTCCGGCAAACGCGTCCCCCGCACCAGTGGGATCGTAGATACTTTCCAGCGGATAGGCCGGAGCGGAAAAAATCGTATCTCGGGTCACCAATAGTGCTCCATGCTCACCCTTCTTGATGATCACAATGTTCGGCCCCATCTCTATCATGTGTTTTGCGCTCTTAACAAGATTCGGCTCTTGTGTCATCAGGCGAGCCTCCGCATCGTTGACGATCAAGACATCCATCACCTTCAGCGTATCGGCGAGGTCGCGCGGACGATGTTGGATCCAGTAATTCATGGTGTCGCCCACCACCAGTCGCGGTTTACTAAGTCGTTCGAGCACCTTACGTTGCAGAAGGGGATCGATATTGCCAAGACAAACGTATGCACTGTTCAGATATCCTTTGGGGATAACGGGATCGAATTTCTCGAACACGTTCAATTCCGTGTACAGCGTATCGCGCGAGTTCAAATCGTAGTGATATCGTCCTCCCCAACGAAACGTTTTTCCATCTTTTACAATCTGCAGGCCGTCAAGATCGATGTGTCGATCTTCAAGAAACTCGATGTGTGACCGGGCAAAATCACTCCCCACAACACCTACCAGCCGTACCGGGGCTGTAAAGTAGCTTGCGGCAACGGAGATATACACAGCTGAACCCCCAAGCGCATCGGTGACGCGTCCGAACGGCGTTTCAACCGAATCAAGCGCTACGGAACCAACCACGAGAAGACCCAATCTCAACTCCTTTGTTTAACATCGTTTTCAGTTACGCGAAGGCACCTTCTTCTTCACATAGCAACGCCAGCCTGTGACTCCTGAAGCTCAACGTGGGGAGCGCGTACGGGTTCGTTACAGAACAGGTGGATCGACTCTACTCAAGCGAGCCGTTTCCGTACCGCCGATGATATACTCGTGTACAAAACGCAGACTTCGCCGCTGGCCGGGCCACACCAACAGAGGCTCCGCTTCCTCACACGAAAACCACCCAAACATTTGATGCTCGGAGGAGAGGGTCGGCTCAAGATCCGAAGATACTTCTGCGGCGAAAAGACAACTCAGATGGACAGTATCGGTGACCGCAACATAAAAGGAATTCATAAAAGGAACAACCCAAAAGTTGAAAGGTGTAAGACCGATCTCCTCCTTCACCTCACGCACAGCTCCCTGCAACGCGTGTTCATCCGCGTGCAACGTTCCACTGATGAGTTGCCAAATGTTGGGATAGAGCTGATCCTTTTGGGCGCGACGAAGGATCAGATACTGTGGCACGCCGTTCACGCGACGAAAAACACACACTTCAACAATATCGCTAATGATGTTCGGCATGGCGCGGTGAATGTTTTCCAACATCTCGGTACTGACGCGGAAGTGCGCGCTCCTTGAGATGAGACAACTCCGATATCTCTCGCTCCGAGAGCGGCCGAGACTCACCCGCACGCAGGTTGCCAAGATTCAACGGGCCCACGGCGACCCGGTGAAGCGTGACGACTTCGTAGCCAAGATGTTCGAACATCCGCCTCAGTTGCCTGTTCTTTCCTTCAGTGATGGTTATTTCAACCTGCGATTTCCCAAGCAGACGCGTCCTGGCTGGCTTCGTTCGATATGGCTGACCGTTTATCATGATCACAACACCCTGACCGAGTTTCGCGAGATGTTCACGCTGAATCGGCTTGTCCGTCTCGACGATGTACTTTTTATCAATGTCAGAGTGCGGATCCGTTAGTCGATTGGCAAGTTCATGATCGTTCGTCACCAGAAGAAGTCCGGAACTCTCTTTGTCCAACCTTCCGACTGGAAACATCCAAGAGGAGGCTGGACCGACAAGATCAAGTACCGTTTGTCTTCCTTTTTCATCTGACGCCGTCGTGACGACGCCACGAGGCTTGTGAAGCAAAAGATAGATCTTTTTCCTCTCTTGCAAGCGGGTGCCATCGATGGAAATCTTGTCGTGAAGAAGGTCGATCCATCGATGAGGATTGTGTTCCTTCCTTCCGTTCACTTCAACTCTTCCATGGATGATCAATTGCATGGCGGTCGACCTCGATGCATACCCTAACTTGGAGATGGCCCGAGGGAGCGAGACGCGATTGGGGCCGCGAGATGTTTTCATACTGGGAAGCGGGCACGAAACAATGATGGCACAAAACATCGTGAACGAGCGTCTCATGCAATCATTTCTCGAACGACGATTTGTGCCGGAACGACGCGAAGCCGACGCCTCAATGGTACTGGAATCCGAGAGTAATAGCAAACCCGGAAGGGTTGATGATGTACGAGTACTGCTCCACATTTCCTTCGGATTGAGAGGCGAGGTAGAAGCGTGGTTCCACAAAGATTTGACCGATCAAAATTCGGGCAAAAACAGAACCGAACACTGCGCCGCTGTTCTTCGATTCACTTCGGCGCGATAAGCCTCCGAAAATCCCTCCTGCGCCGGAAGCATAATCAATATTATAGAAGTAGAAATAGTATCCAGCTCCGGCACCGATATATCCTCTCGAATCAGCATCACCCACCTCAAAGAGTTTGTAGCCGAAGTTGACATGAAGCGGCAGCAAGAAGAGCGATTGCTGATAATCGGAAGGGGGTGCGTTTTTGAAGATACCGATCGTCTGTTTCGGATAGAGTTCAATTGCTCCACTCAGGAAGAAATCGTAGTGGATGAACTCCGTAATCCCGTCAATGCCGATCATCAATCCGTTGTTCAATCCATCGCTGCCAGCATAGAGCCCAAACTTACCGCTGTAGAATTGTCGCAGGTTGGAGCTTTTTTGTTGCTTCGTCTCCTCCTTCGATTCCTGCCCGAACGTGCTCGCAGCAAGCAACAATCCCAGTACGATGAGAAAGATTACCGTTCTCATACTCTGACCTCCTCTTAAGTGTAGTGATGATCTGTTCAGAGAAGATATTGGATTACGACAAAACCCAAAATCAGCAACACAACAAATGCAATCGAGAGTATTTCAAAATACTTATCGATGAACGGTTTGATTTTTGGACCAAACCAATAGAACAACGCCGCAACCAAAAAGAACCTGCCGGAACGTCCCAAGATCGATGCGTACACCAGTGTTGCAAATGAAATCTCAAAGGCGCCCGCGGCGATCGTAAAAACCTTGTAGGGAATGGGGGTGAATGCGGCAATTGCTATCGCGTTGAACGCGTTGTCTTGATACAGCACGCGAACCTGTTCATAGTGTGCTTCAACCCCATACAGCTCAATAATTTTTCTTCCCAAGAGCTCGAAGAACTCATAGCCGATCAAATAGCCAAACATCCCGCCCAACACAGAACCGACGGAACAGACAAGGGCGTACCGGAATGATTTCGTCGGCGTCAACATCGCCAGAGCAATGAGCAGAACATCGGGAGGTATAGGAAAGAAGGACGACTCGATGAACGATATACCAAAGAGTGTCCATCCCGCCCCCGGCTTCTGGGCCGCATCTTCCACCCATCGTTTCAACTCGCCGAGCCACTGGAATACTTTCTTCAAGAGAGGAAGTTCCTTTCTATGCTACTGTAAAAAAATGCAGCGCTAATATACGACAATCTCAACGAGGATTCAAAAGGTCTGTGCACCAGATCACACATCACCAATGAACAATTGATGTCAGAGCAACATCCAAGAAGAAGGGAATTACTTCGAGGGCCCGAGGGCGGGAATACCGTTCAGACTCTTTGCAGAACGTACTGCGGAACGAATGGCCAGAGCAGTGTGAAGAGCGGCAAGTTCACCGACAAGGTCGAGATCGACGGACACACTCCCGTGCGAAAGGGCAAACGTGACATCCCCATCGTAGGACGTATGGGCAGGAGCGATCGCACGAGCCATGCCGTCGTGCATTCGCTGGGCGATGCGAAAGAGCTGAAGTTTGGAGAGATTCGCATTTGTCCAAATAACAACGAGTGTTGTATTGGTATGTTTGAGGATTTTTCCTCGGGCAAGAGGTCGATGAGGCTCTTCGTCTCCAAAGTACTTTCCATCTTTTTGCGCACCTGCCAGAACTCGACCATCTGATCCGATCACATCTCCAACAGAATTTACTACGGCAAGCGCCTGCACGATGAGGTCGCTTTGCTGAATGCTCGAGAAGCCGATCCCTCCTTTCATCCAGTACTCTATCCCTTTCCACTTCCCCACCGTGGTGCCAGTCCCGGCTCCAACACTCCCCTGCTCTACATCTCCCTCTCTGGCGTTGACACACGCCTGATAACCGGCCAGGGCGTCTGGGCGGACGGAATTGTCGCCGACGTTCAGATCAAAGACAACCGCCGCAGGCACGATTGGCACCTTGCCCCACGGGGTTTGGTACCCGACATTTCGTTCCTCCAGCCATTGCACGACGCCGGTGGCGGCTGCCAATCCAAACGCGCTTCCTCCGGTGAGGAGAATCGCATGCACTTCCTGCATCGACTTTTCAGGTGCAAGAAGCGCCAACTCTCGACTCCCGGGCGAGTTGCCGCGCACCTCACAGCTCGCGCACGTGTTATCAGGACACAGTACTACCGTGCACCCCGTCAGGGCCTGATGATCTGTGAAGTGACCGACTCGAAATCCTTCAAGAAGTTTTCGCATACCGTTGTCTCGTTGGCCTCATATTGATCGGGAATTCTCGAGAGGAGAACCGAGCATCCGGCCGCGGCATCAAGTGGATGAGTTACTTCGAAAAAAAGCGAGCACAATTCCTGCCGCAACACCGACGTTCAGTGACTCAGCTCTCCCATACCTAGGTATGTTGACCAGTTGATCCATTTTAGCGCGAAGGTCTTGAGCGAGGCCGTGGGCTTCCGAACCAAACACGAGCACCGTGCGGGAAGAACGATCGATGTCCGTTACTCGATCTTTTGCTTCGGCTGCCGTTCCGATGCAGCGAAATCCTTCGCGACGCAATCGTTCCATCGCCCCCGGCAGCTCGATTCCTTCCGCAGCGGGAATCCGAACGAGGGAGCCGACCGTTGATCGAACGACCTTTTCGTTATAAAGTTCGACGCATCCCTTCCCCAACAAAACGCCATCGACACCAAACCAATCAGCCGAACGCAACACCGTTCCCATATTTCCCGGATCGCTCACCGCATCCAAGGCGACCAACAATGAAGGACGCTTTTTGAGTATTTCATCCAACGACCACTGACGTTGCCGCACCACAGCGACAATGCCTTGAGAATGCACCGTCTCCGCGATTCTTGCGAGGTCTTGTTCCGTCCCTTCTCGCAAATCGACCTTTCGCGTTTCAAATTCCCGGATAAAACGGCGATAGTCGGGATCGTCCAGATAGCGACTTTGTACAACGACAAGCTCGATGACTGCCGGCGTGCTTAACGCTTCTCCGACCGCGCGCCAACCTTCGAGAAGGAATTTCCGTTCGGCCTGGCGCATCTTCTTCAGGCGGAGAGATTGAATGTATCTTAATTCGTTCCTTGTTATCCGCATGGTCGATGGATGCAACGATCATTTGCAGTTAGTCCCGATACTCACCCCAGACGCTCCTGAGCGTATCTGAGATCTCGCCGAGCGTCGCGTATGCTTCCACAGCTGCAAGTATCGAGGGAAGAACGTTCCTTACCGTCGCTGCATCTTGAGCAAGCTGTGCGAGCGTTCGCCGTACCATCGTATCATCGCGCCTGGTTTTCACGGATTTCAAACGTTCAATCTGTTTGGCCCGAATACCCTCATCGATTCGCAGGAGGGGTGGAGCGACTTCTTCCTCAACACTGAACTCATTCACGCCAACAATAATTTTCTCTTTTCGTTCTATCGCCATCTGGTACGCGTATGCACTCTCCGTGATTTCCGACTGGTAGAATTTATTTTCGATCGCGGCGACCGCTCCCCCCTGTGCGTCCACCTTCCGAATGTAGTCCCAGACACGTTCCTCAATTTCGTCCGTCAACTTTTCGATACAATATGATCCGCCGAGCGGATCGACGCTATCTGTCACCCCTGATTCATACGCGATGATTTGCTGGGTTCTGAGGGCGAGTCGGGCCGCCTCTTCTGTCGGCAGAGCGAGAGCCTCGTCCCGGGAATTTGTGTGGAGCGATTGACATCCTCCCAACACGGCAGCAAGAGCTTGGAGGGTCACGCGCACAACGTTGTTATCGATCTGTTGAGCCGTCAGCGTTGCTCCGCCCGTCTGTGCATGAAAACGGAGCTTCATTGCTTCTTCTTCCTTCGCGTGGAAGCGCTCCTTCATGATGCGAGCCCACAAACGGCGAGCGGCCCGGAACTTTGCTATCTCCTCCAGGAAGTTGTTGTGAGCGTTGAAGAAAAACGAGAGCTGCCCACCAAATCGGTCGACATCTAATCCCCGGTCGATAGCTGCCTGAACATAGGCAATGGCATTGGTCAATGTGAAGGCAAGTTCTTGCACGGCAGTGGCACCGGCTTCACGGATATGATAACCGCTGATGGAGATCGTGTTCCATTTAGGCAGATGGTCGCCGCACCACTCGAAGATGTCGGTCACGAGTCGCATGGACGCGGCGGGCGGATAGATGTGGGTTCCACGAGCGATGTACTCTTTGAGAATATCGTTCTGAATAGTTCCGGAGAGTTTCTTGAGGTCTGCGCCCTGCTTCTTCGCCACACCGACATACATGCAGAGGAGGATCGCGGCGGTCGCATTGATCGTCATGGAGGTGGTCACCTCCTGCAATCGGATTCCGTCGAAGAGCGTTTCCATATCGGCCAACGAGTCGATCGCAACCCCCACCTTCCCCACCTCGCCTTCGGCAAGCACGTGATCTGAATCGTAGCCGATCTGCGTGGGGAGATCGAACGCGACGGAGAGACCGGTTGTGCCGTGTGCAATGAGATACCGATAGCGAGCATTGGATTCCTCTGCCGTCCCGTATCCGGCGTACTGCCTCATAGTCCAAAGCCGGTTCCGGTACATTGCGGGATACACACCGCGTGTGAAAGGGAACGTTCCCGGGAACCCCCTCTGTCGCTCATACTCATCCTCGAACGGAAGATAGAGTCTTTCTATTTCAATGCCGGAATCGGTTTGAAAAGTCTTTTTCCGCTCCGGAATCTTCTTCAGAGCAGGCTCGACTTTGCTGCTTTCCCACTCCTTTAGGCGATCTGACAGAGACATGGCTGCTTTGTTACTCCAGCGAAAGGAGAGCAAAAGGAAGTATTCGGGAATCTTACCCTGGACATTGTTATTGATTCCTCCAATCGACGCGGTGAAGTGAGGAACCGTCGGCAAAAAATATAATCGCTCCCTCCTCATCCGTCCTGTAATATTCGACCTTGCGTGCGCGCAGTCGCTGCAAAACCTCAGGTGACGGATGCTTGAACTTGTTATTCTTTCCCACGGAAATGATGGCAAAGCGTGGCGCAACGCAATCAACAAATTCACTCGTTGAGCTCGTGGCGCCTCCGTGATGTCCCACCTTCAGAAGATGAGCGTTGAGAAAATTGCCGTACCTCCTCCTCATCGCATCCTCGGCTTCACGCTCAGCATCCCCTACGAGGATCATCGACGTGTGGCCGTACACGACTTTCATTGCGATAGATGTGTTGTTGAGGTTGCGTGATCTATCAGATGGCATAAGAGGATGCAGAACGTAGACACGAGATGTTGTGTCGAGCTCCAGTATCGATCCAAGCCCAACGATGCGTCGTGGGACACCCGCTTTTGAAGCGGCGGTAATCACATCACGATACATCGTCGAACTTGCGGCCGTATCGGCCTCCACCAGTGTACCAACTTCAAAGTGCTCAAGCAAGTACTGAATTCCTCCTATATGATCGCTCTGTGCATGGGATAGAACGACCGCATCGAGCTTCTTAATTCCCTGACGACGCAGGAAGGGGCCGACGATCCGCTCCCCCGCATCGTAGCCGATTCCCTTGGGTCCGGCATCTATGAGCATGTTCTTACCATTTGGAAAGCGGACGAAAATGGCGTCGCCCTGTCCAACGTCGATCGCCGTGACCTTCAGGCCACGCTGTATCGGCTCGAACAAACTGGCATACAACAACGCGTTGGCCGTGAGCAGAACGATGGAAGCTGAACGAAAGAAACCCCGCGGCCCGTGCAAACCAAAGAGGGCCACGACGCCCGCATAGTAGACCAGTGGGAAGGACCCATTGAGCCCAGCTGTTTCAAAAAATGCATATGGGACCTTCGCTGCAACTGCAACCAGATTCAGCAGAAAAGCGGTGAGATGTTCATTCAAGATCGCGTAACACGACGCGATCCAGTCAGAGACAAATGAAAAGACCAGCGTCATCATCCCCAGCGATATATTGGCGGTCGAGATCGGAACCACGAACAGGTTCGCGAGAAGGGCGATGAGTGAGACCCTTTCAAAGTAAAACGCTGTGAAAGGAAGCGTTCCCATCTGCGCCGCAAGCGAAACGGCAAAGAGTTTCAGGAACCAATCGACAAACGTAATCTGCTTGAATCGATCGAAAAGCCGACGGAGAAAATTTTCCAGAATGGGATACAGCGCAACAATCGACACTACAGCGGCAAAGGAGAGTTGAAAACCGACATCCAACAATTGACGCGGGTCGATCACGAGCATGAGGATTGCGGCGACTCCCAACGAATTGTAGATATCTGCTTTCCGCTCAAAAAGAGTACCGGTCAGTACAACCAACGCCATGATCGTAGCCCGCACAACAGAAGCGGGTGCACCGGTAAGCTCCATGTAGAAAAGGAGACTTATGATCGTAGCGATCGTTACCCATCTGCGTTGCAAGCGTAGCAAACCCAACGCCACATGCAGCACAACTGCAACGATACCGACATTGAGACCCGAAACGGCAAGGATATGGATCGTTCCGGTGTCAACAAACGACTGCTTTACCTCTAACGGGATCTCGCCCCGCTCGGCAAGCAGGACGCCTTTCAGGAAACTGGCCTCCCGATCGCTGTGATAGCGATCGATCATTGCGAGGAGAGCCGATCTTGTCCTCCGTAAGAGCTGTGCAAGTCCCACATCATCATCAACCTCCAGAACTTGAAGCTCATTCGCGTGTGAGACGCGGACGACGCCGTCGACATCGTTCAACCTGAGATAACGTCCGTAATCGAAGTCGCCGGGATTGCGGGGACGCGGTGGCGGTTCGAGGAGTCCGGTCGCACGCAGATGAATGCCCATCTCGATAGATGACGCGAGGGAATCAGGATTGCGAGTGCGAACAAGCATCATCATCCTGCGAGGTTCATCGATTGTTCGGCCTTGCTGAACAAACTTCGATGTCGTCAGGAGAAATTGTACCGCAGCTGTTTTCGGAATCGGCTCAGCGTCAACGATTCCTTCGAGTTGAACGGGTTCTTCACTTCCGCGAGGAAGCACCGCGCGCATGCTTGCGGTGCGCACTTCCACACCATAACTCAATGCACCGACGCACAGCACACCGGCATACAGAGCGTAATTCACAAAATCAGATTTTCCTCTCCACCGAAGAAAGAGCGCAAGGACGAACAGACCGGCCGAGAGACCTAAAAGAAACATGAGGTCGAGCGAGAGACGATCTTGCAACAGAATTCCGCCGCTCAGTGCGATCGATGCATAGAAAGCAGGACGGGAACTACGCTGACGATCCATCGTGTTCGCAGATTGCCGTAACGACTGCAGGCGTGATGTGTGTGAGATTCTTGATGCGGGCGCTGAATTCGTGATGACCGCGACCGACCGCAATGCAGGGCACCGGATTTCTTGTATGCGACTTTGTGCTGAGATCTTCGATATTACCATGGTCGCTGATCAGAACCAGTAAGGTCTTGTCGAAATCGAGGTGCTGCAACAATCCTCCTAAGAACTCGTCGAATCGTTCCAGTACTTCGACAGCCTCTTCCATCTTTTGGCTGTGACCGGCGTGATCCGTCAGCCAGTATTCAAAGAGCGTGAAATCATAGTCGGCAGCGAGTTTTGCCAGATGCTGTCCGGCACGCTGGGCTGGAATCGTTGAGAGTTCGGGCTCACCACCTTCCAGCCAGCGATGACGCGTGAGATCGGCGGAGACGGCGCGATCTGCGCGCAACTCAGCCAGACGCCGAAGAGGAACCCCCGCAAACTGACACGAGAGCGTCGTCACCGTGAGACGTCGCGTCCCCGTTTCAACATACTCGAAGAACTGACGCGGAAAAGCGTTCGCAAAGCAGACCGATTTTCCGCGATCCTGAAGCTGTCGAAAAATGTTTTTCGCCTCGAGAAGCGGACGGAGGGATGTGGCGGGATAGGGTCCGAAGTGCCGACCGATCATCCCGGCGGCGTTCACACCTGTGAAAATTGAAGCCTGACCCGTTCCACTTTGCGGCAATCCCGGTATTCCGAGGGTCGCATTGACAGGCACAAGCGTCGCACGTTTGTTATGGAAACGTCTGAAACCACGATGGGGCACCTCTCCATCGAGCAAGTCGCTCATATTGGGAAGGCGAGCGGAGAAAAAGGGATTGATCCGGTCATCAGCTTTGCCGATGCCGACGCCGTCGAGAAACAAGAGAAGGACGCGCACAACGCTCAACGCGGTTGAGGTATGTTGGAAGTGTCTTTTGACTCGATGAGAAGTGTCACCGGACCGTCGTTCACCAGTTCCACATCCATCATCGTGCGAAACACTCCGGTTGCAACCCGATCATGTCCAAGTTTCGATTTGAGATGATCGACAAATCTGTCATAGAGCTCTTCAGCTAAAGCGGGCGGAGCCGCATCGCTGTAGCTTGGACGGTGACCTTTTCGGGTATCGCCGTAGAGGGTGAATTGCGAAACCACCATCGCTTCTCCTCCAACGTCTTTCACCGAGAGGTTCATCTTCCCTTCGCCGTCATCAAAAATTCGCAAGGAGGCACAACGTTCTGCCAGATACTCCCCCTCCGCATCAGAATCGCCCTGTCGGACTCCCAAGAGAATGAGAAGTCCTCGACCGATGCTGCTATGCAGTCTTCCATCGATCCACACTGAACTGCGCTTGACACGTTGGATGAGAGCTCGCATGCGCGGAGCGATTAATTGACAAATCCCTGATTGCGCGTTTTCGAGGCAACCGTTGCAATGACAACACGCGGTGTGCCCTCCAAATCGTTCGCAGCAGAGACGTTGGAAAATCCGGCGTCACGCATCAATTGCATAACATGGTCCGCCTGGCCGAATCCAATCTCCATGAGGAGATATCCTTCATTTCGCAGAACAAAGGGAGCGAGTTCAATGAACCGCCTCGCGAATTCAAATCCATCCTTCCAGTCACTGACCGCGACGCGAGGTTCAAAGCGACGGATTTCCGTCGGAAGCCCCTCCCACTCCGCTGCAGACACATATGGCGGATTACTCACAAACAGATCAAACCGCTTGAGAAGCAGTTGGTCGACAGGCTCGAAAACGTCCATATGGTGAAAGACAACCCGATCGGTGATGCCGTGCCGTTCCGCATTTGCACGGGCTACTTCCAACGCATCCTCGCTCACATCGATCGACCATACCTTCGAGCCCTTGATGAACTTCGCGACCGAAATCGCAATATTACCACTCCCCGTACCCGCTTCCAGGATGGAACAACCCTGCGATCCTTGAACATCTCTACAGAGCATCATAACTTGTTCCACCAACGTCTCAGTCTCCGGCCGTGGGATGAGCACGCGTGGATCGACCTGGAACGACAAGCCCATGAAACTCGTTGAGCCTACGATATACTGCACAGGTTCGCGGTTCAGTCGGCGCTCGTAGAGATGCCGGAACTCCTTCAGCTCTTCAGGGGTGAGCGGTTTATCGTAGTTCGAGTAGAGTTGAATGCGAGGGCATTGGAGGGCGTGGGCAAGCAGGAGCTCCACCGTCAGTCTGGCTTCGTCGAAGCCGCGACGTTGGAGGTGATTGATCGCAAACAGCATCAAATCCCGAATCGTCCAAACACGCGTTTTTTCTTCGAGCATTACTTACGCCGACCTCGCTGTGGTCGGCGGGATGTTGTTGATCGATGGGTACGGGACTTGGCAACGGGGCGCTTCTTCGTTCTGGACGTCCGTTTGGGAGATTTCTTGGATATCGGTTTCGCCTTGGGGGCAGGCGGCGCTTTCTTGATCGATTCGGTCAACTCCTTCATCCGCTCCTCGGAAAACGTCTTCTTCACTTCGCGTTGGAGCCGTTGCGTTTTGGCGAGAATCTCCAGGAGCTGATCTTCTGCCTCCTGATCTCCCTCCGGTCTCAATTCCCATGCCTTCGTCAGCGCGTCCATCGTAAGATCGACTTTTCTCCGGATCATACTCCCGATCAGTTCCGGTGTCAAATCGATGCGTCGGAGTTTGACACGGTCTCCCGCGTAGAATCCGAGCTGCTCAAGCTCCATTTCCTCCTGCTCGTCCTCTAACGACCGGTCCTCGCTGTCGAGTTCGTCATCAGTTGGTGTGGAGACAAACTCAAAGCGTTTGTCGGCCTCCAGCAGTGCGGAGAAATCCCCCAACGACGGGACTTCAAATCCCTGTTCCCTTCCCTGTTTTTCGACTTCCTTCCACACCTTCTTAACGGGCACGATGACGTCGCGATCCGACGCAAGAATACGCTCGGCCTCGTTCAAGCAACGTTCGTACACGATGACCTCCACGAAATGTTGTGCAAGATGACGTGAGGAAGTTAAACCTTATTCGAGGAAAGCGCAAGTTCCGTCATCACGCATCGCGGCGATAAAAAAAGGGTCACGAATGGTGACCCTCTGTTTTTCCAACTTTGTCGGTGCCTACTTCTTCTTCATTTTCTCGGCGAACAGCTGAGCCGCCTTCTCAATGTCATATCCTACCTTCGGCATGTAGACGCCATTGAATTTCTCCACCATTGATCTCAACGTATCGTATGCGTCAGCGCTACAAAAGAAAATGGGCGTATTGCGGTTCACCCCTTCACGGCGGGCCAGCTGAAGGAGCGCTATGCCCGGCAGATGTCCTTTTAAGTTGGTGTCTTTGAAGTCGTTATCAAGGATGATCAGATTGAAGACTTCCGACTTGATTTTTTCCCACGATTCAACGCTCGTTGCGGCCTCGACGATTGTAATCTCATCCTCTAAAATGGCCGTACAGACTTCAAGTGCAAATCCGTGCGATTTCCGCTGCCCTTCGTCATCATCGGCAACGAGAACTTTATATGGCATTGAGAATCAGATCCTTTTCGAATCGATTTTTCGGCGCGAGAACGTACTATTTTTTCGGAGGAAAAACAACTCTCGTCTTTTCAATGCTGGAATCGTTCTGACAGAGACAACAAATTGCGGTATACCTCTACTCCCGCGATGTAAGTACGCTCGACTCTTGTTGTGAGTAACTCCGGTGGCGCCACGTTCATTATGTCGTGCGAGAGAATAACGAAATCCGCCCATTTTCCAGCTTCGAGCGATCCAACCAGATGTTCCTGAAATGCCGCATACGCTCCCCATATTGTAAAGGACCGCAATGCCTGTTCGCGTGTCATACGCTCCCCAACATACCATCCACCCTCGAATGCCGTCGGATCAACAATGCCTTCTTTTGAGACTTGAAAATACTTCCTCACATCTTCAGCCGTACGTGGCAATCCACGATGGTCCTGACGCGTTATGGCCGCATAGATGCCCCAGAGGGGATTGGGATTCTCTACAGGAAAGTCTGAGCCAGAAGGAATGATGGTTCCCGTAAAGAGTAACGAAGCCCACGCATATGCGCCGCGCACGCGGGTCGGGCCCAGTCTCGCCTCCGCCCAATACATGTCGGAGGTGCAATGAGTCGGCTGCATAGATGGCAACACGCCAATCTGACGAAATCGCGGAATATCTCCCGGAAAGAGGACCTGAGCGTGTTCCACCCGCAGGCGATGATCTCGAACGTTCTTCTTTCGCGTCGCTCGTTCATAGACGTTCAGCACGATGTTATTTGCCCTGTCTCCAATGGCGTGTGTGCATACCTGAAACTTGTGATCGAGTGCCTGCTCCACAATTCTCTGAAGTTCTTCCTCCGATATCAACGTCAATCCGCGGTTTGTCGGATCGTCACTATAGGGTTCGATGAGTGCAGCGCCGCGCGAACCCAATGCTCCGTCCAAATAAACTTTGATCGCCCGAACCGTCAATCTGTCTCCGTATTGGATGAGCGGACCACGCTGGAGATAATGCTCCCACGTCTCACCGGGGCCATCAATAGCCGCATAGACCCGTAGAGGAAATCGTCCTGCGTCAATTGCTCTGATGTAATGTGAGAGCTCGCTCAAGCCAACTCCCATATCGTGCACTGTCGTTATGCCATAGCTCAGACATTCTTGGCTGGCAATCCGGAGAGCTTCATCCACTTCGCTCTCGGTGGGGGGTGGAAGATGACGGGCAACGAACTGGATCGCCTCGTCAATGAAAATCCCAGTCGGATGCCCACGCTCATCACGTACGATCCTTCCTCCCTCCGGATCCTTCGTCTCGCGAGTAACTCCAGCAATCTCCATCGCCCTGGCATTGACCCAGATGGCATGTCCATCGACGCGCTCGAGGTACACAGGATGTTCAGGGGCTACTCCATCGAGGATTCGATGGGTGGGGAACGATTTTGTCGGCCACAAGTTTTGGTCCCAACCCCGACCACGAATCCATTGACCCGGCTGACTGCGGAGAGCCTGCCGCCGTACGCGCTCTGCAATCTCGGCCGTCGATGCAACGCCGGACAGATCGAGTGTGAGCCGCGCGAATCCAAGGCTCAAGAAATGAGCATGAGAATCGATGAAACCGGGAACAACAGTCTTCCCTTCAAGATCGACGATGTTGCCTGCCGTAAAGCGTCCCCTCATTGCAGTCGTGGAACCGGTCGCAACGATCTTCCCCTCTTTGATCGCGAATGCTTCGACGCGGGAATTCTTCGCGTCGACCGTGTAGACGTTGCCGTTCAGATAAAGGGCATCAACACTCTGATCCAACATCGAAAAGAAGAGAACTGTGAACAATGCCGTGAAAAGAAGGAATACGAGAAAGAACTTCAGTTGCGAGTGCATCGGCCAAGAGATTATTGCACAAGTTTCTCGAAGCCGCGTTTCGAGAGATCCCGGTAGATGAGGCCGGCCGCGGCAAATCCGACCGCCAGAAAGGCAATTCCGATTCCGGTCTCTCCAAGAATGAACTTCCCGACACCGAAGAGCATGCAGTAGACGAGCACGATTCCTGCTCCCCAATTCAAAAAGAGCGCCGGATAACCGCTGTCGCCTTGGACATCGGGAACCAGCTCGGCAATGGGTTTCCAACCGACTCCTCCGGGATGCACACGACGATAGAACGCTTTCAATGTCTCCATTTCAGTCGGTTTTGTGAGGAACGTGATCGCAAGCCATGCCAACGTCGTGCTCCCCACGATGTAGAAGAGCGTCTCGGGAAATTCGATTGTTGTAGAGGTCGAAATGTAGGCGTAAGCGAGGAGAGGCGTCGCCATGGCCGTGATTTCGCTCCACGCATTCACGCGCCACCAAAACCAGCGCACAATCAAGACAAGTCCCAAACCTGCCCCGGCCTCAATGATAAATGCCCAAGCCCCGGAGATCGTTTCCAGCATGCCTGTTATGATGAGTGATAGAATCATCAGCAAAATGGTGGTAATGCGAGACACCAACACGAGCTTCTTCTCTTCTGCCGAACGATTGACAAAACGTTTGTAGAAATCATTGATAACGTAGGAAGTTCCCCAATTGAGTTGCGTGGCGATGGTCGACATGTAGGCCGCGAAAAAGGAGGCGACAAGCATTCCTTTTAAGCCAGCAGGCAGATAATCCCTCATCGCGTACACGTACCCCAATTTCTTGTCAGAGGGCGAAAGTTCCGGATAGAGCACGAGAGTGGCAAGTCCCACCAGGATCCATGGCCAAGGACGCACGCAATAATGAGCGATAGTAAACCAGAGTGTAGCAAAGAGAGAGTGCTTTTCATCCTTCGCCGACATCATTCGTTGAGCGATGTAGCCGCCTCCGCCGGGCTCCGCACCCGGATACCACGAGGCCCACCACTGAACACCAACAAACGCCAGAAAGGCTGCCACCGTCAACGCCAACGCACCACCCGCCGAGGCTTCCGATCCATCCTCACCGACAACGGGGGTGAAGCGCAATGTCCATTCTGGTAATTGGGAGGTCAGACCGCTGATGCCACCTACCTGAGGAAGATCGAGAACAACGAACGCAAGTACTGTGGTACCGAACATCGCAAGCACGAACTGAAAAGCATCCGTTACAGCCACCCCCCACATTCCAGAGAGAGCAGAATAGATGGCAGTCAGTATCAACGCCAACGCAACGTAGAGCATGACCTCACTGCGGGATATGCCGAACATCCCTTCAAGGATGGCCGCCATCGCAAGATTCACCCACCCCATGATAAAGCAGTTCATGAAGATACCGAGATACAGCGAACGGAAGCCTCTCAGAAAGGCTGCTGCTCTTCCAGAGTAACGAAGTTCGACAAACTCCACATCGGTCATGATCCCCGCCCGTCGCCAGAGACGGGCGAAGAAGAAAACGGTCAGCATTCCCCCGAAGACAAAGTTCCACCAAAACCAGTTGCCTGCAATTCCATTCTTGGCGACGAGTTCCGTGACGGCAAGAGGGGTATCCGCCGCAAACGTTGTAGCGACCATCGATGTACCCGCAAGCCACCACGGAAGATTGCGACCGGAAAGAAAGAATTCCTGGATATTGCTCCCGGCCCGCTTGGTAAAATAAATACCGAGACCGGCGCTCAAGAGAAAGTACACACCGACGATGATCCAATCGATGAATTGCAAGGGTGAGTCCTCAAGTGATCGTCGCGACGGATGGAAAGGAGGGTTGCATTCAGTCGGCGACTAATTTAGCGGATGACTGTAGGAATTGCAAACGAAAAACTCATGATTCATTCTCTTTTCGGTCAATTCATGTTACTCATTGTCAGATTCCGCGTAAAAGTACAATGTCTTGCGTTAAGACACTCAAACACGACAACACTCAACATTTGTTATTCCCTCCAGTGGATCGGTGAACATCTGTTTTCGTTCAGCATCGTTTTTTCCCATCGACAAAAATCATTCATTGTTCTGATAGCCCGATTTTTTCGCGCGTCCCGTTTGTTTGACTTGTTCAGTCCGATCACGTTGGTGCTTCTGAGAACCGAGATTCGCTTCATCCCTTCGTTATCGGACTCAATGGTTACGAACCGGGAGATGAACCAATTCTTCCACCGAGTTGGACAGTCCATTGCAAGAAAATCACTTGACAAGTCTCCTAACAATCCCTATTTTCCACCTGCTTTTTAACTGGCCGAGGTCGTTCGAATTCGCAGAGAGACACCGTCAAAATGGCAGTCGACCTTCTACCTCAAATACTCCCACACGTCAAAGCGCATATCTATCCTTCCTCCATTCCTCTTTCTGATTGGAAAATGCGGGAAGGAGAGCTAAAAAACGCATTTCTTCAAAAGCTCCCAGACTTTTCTTGGAAGGCGATTACTCTCCCCTCCCACTGGGCTGGGTATGACAAAACGGTATGGTTTCGCAGGCTGGTAGCTGTTCCACCAGAGTTCGCTGGTAAGACAGTTGCCCTTCTGATTGATGTTCAAGAAGGACTCGTCTACGTCAACGGCACTCCTCGTCAGGGCGTCGACATCAACCACCCGGAGGTCATTCTAACCGACAGAGCACGGAAGAACCAACCATTCTTTGTAGCAATCGAAGCATCGAGCGGTAGGAAAAAGGAGCTCAGCACGTTCGCAAAGGCCATGTTAGCAGTCGTGAACCCGACCGCAAGATCGCTCTACTACGGTCTCAACGCGTTGCACGAGCTCGAAAAGGCGCTCGGTCCATCCGCTTCCGAAACAAAAGACATCAAAGAGATCATCCGGCAAACCTTGATCTTCCTGAAATACTTCAAGCCAGAGGGAGAAGAATATCCGAACGCCATTGGGCGTGCGCTCAACTTTCTCACGCGAACGCTTGATGAACAGTACAAGACAGACATCGCCGGACTCGTCCACCTTGTTGGTCATTCTCACATCGACGTGGTATGGCTCTGGCGAATTCGTGAGACGAAAAAGAAATGCGGCCGGACCTTCTCCACGGCCCTCCGGTTGATCGACGAGTATCCCGAATTTACCTTCACACAATCTCAGGCCCTTCTGTACGAATTTGCAAAGGAGAGATATCCCGATATCTACCAAGAGATCAAGCAGCGGGTGAGTGAAGGGAGATGGTTTCCGGTCGGATCAACGTGGGTCGAGCCCGATTGTAACCTGCCAAACGGCGAGTCGTTGGTACGCCAAATCTTGTACGGGAAGAGATTCTTTCAACAAGAATTCGGGATTGATTCCAACATACTCTGGCTCCCCGATACCTTCGGCTACAGCTGGGCTCTTCCACAAATGATGAAAAAGTCGGGGATCAAGTATTTCGCCACGACGAAACTTACCTGGAACGACACAACAAAGTTTCCGCACAACTCTTTCTGGTGGCGCGGACTCGACGGCACCAAGATCCTCACCCACCTCACACCGGTTGGGCTGGAGGGACTCGTCACGCCCAAGGACATCAAAAAGAGCTGGGAAGCCTATCAGGAGAAAGAGAAGAGTGAAAACGTTCTCCAGACGTTCGGCTTCGGGGATGGCGGTGGCGGACCAACTCGGGAACACGTTGAATCTGCGCGGTTTCTGAAGACGATCACCGGTCTACCTTCTTCCCGCCTCTCGACACTGCAGGAGTTTTTCACGCAACTTGCGCTGGAAGGAAAGCACCTTCCGATCTGGGAAGACGAAATTTATCTCGAAAAGCACCGCGGTACCTACACGACGCACGGCTGGGTAAAGCGCGAAAACAGAAACGCAGAAAGGCTTCTGTACACAACCGAGTTGTTTTCTGTTCTCGGTATGTTGGTTGGGAAGAAACCGACTGCCCGGCGTTATCCAGCCTTCGAGTTGGAACGGGCCTGGAAACTTCTTCTCCTCAATCAATTCCACGACATCCTTCCCGGCACATTCATCGCTGCGGCATATGAGGATATCCAGAAAGATTTTAAGGAACTTCGAACCGCGTGCAATCGACTTCAGAAGCAATATCTCGAAAGTGTCATGAGTAAGCCCAAAAAGAAGGAGAAAGATTTTCACTTCACGATTTTCAACACCCTTCCGTGGGGGAGGAGCGCGTACGTTACGCTCGAAGTGAAATCGAAAGAGCCCGGATTCCTCGTTCTCGATCAGTCGGGACGTCAGTTGGAAACTCAGATTCTTGAACGTCGTTCCGGTCGGACGCGCCTTCTGTGCTATGTTGATCAAATTCCTCCCCTCTCACTTCGACAGTTGATGGTGGTGCCCACAAAGAAGAAAGGGGAGCACCCTCATTCTTGGAAAGTTACCCCAAAGCTCGTTGAAACCTCTTTGTTTAAGGTGCACTTCGACGCGAAAGGACAATTCAGTTCGGTCTACGACAAAACGCTTCGACGTGAACTGCTTGCACCGAAGAGCCGTGGGAATCAGTTCCAGACGTTCAAAGATCAACCGAAACAGTGGGATGCGTGGGATATTGATCCTGAATACAGCCAGAAGAGCGTCGACACGCTCAAGTTCAGGTCAATCAAGGTCATTGAAGAGGGTCCCCTCCGCGCCGTTCTTCGAGTCCAGCATCAATCGGATAAGGGCTCCAAGGTTACCCAGGACATCACCTTCTACCATACGCTCCAGCGCATTGATTTCCAGACGCATGCAGTCTGGAAGGAGCGTCAGATTTTGTGGAAGGTGGCCTTTCCGTTGAACGTAAAAGGAAATCAAGCGACATACGAGATCCAATTCGGATCAGTGCAACGGCCAACGAAATCAAGCGATCCTCATCAGAAAGCGAAGTACGAAGTTCCTGCGCAACAATGGGCGGATATGTCTGAGGCCAAGTTCGGCGTAAGCTTGCTAAACGATTGCAAGTATGGACACGACGCGAAGGAAAACGTCCTTCGCCTCACCTTGCTCCGCTCGCCTTATTATCCTCATCCCGTCGAGCCCTGGAGATTTAATGACGACGTCTTGACAGATCAGGGTGAGCACGAGTTCTCGTATGCTCTTTTACCTCATGCCGGAAACTGGCGAGACGGGATAACGGTACGAGCGGCAAGAGAGTTCAATCACCCCGTGCTCGTGCTTTCAGGACACTATCAACCCCCCCCCTCGCTCATTGTGACCGAGGATAAAAACATATTGATTGAATCTATCAAGAAAGCGGAGGAGAGCGATGAGGTGGTGGTCCGGGCGTACGAAGCTCACGGACAGACGACGAGAGCAACATTCGAGGTTGGATGGAGAGTAGATCAACTCGTTGAATGCGATCTCTTGGAGGAGAATCCGACTCCGCTCAAGGTAGCGCATTCCACGTTCAGCGTGAAGTTTTCGCCGTTCGAAATCAAAACCTTCAAACTCAAGATCCGTCCCAAGCAGTAGCAACAGCTCATCCGCCTTCACTCCATCTTCTCACTCTTTGTCGTCTAAGCGCGAATTTCCCTGCCCTTCTCTGACGCGAGCTTTGGCGTGATGTTGGGCTTAAGGCGATAGACTCCTTTGACGAAGTGGTAGATGTCTTCGTAAAACTCACGCTCGATCGGGTCTTCATGGCGATACATTCGCGCGAGAGATCCCGTTCCCTGGAAGTGGGCACAGGCAGATTGGGTCATGTAACCATACGTGACGCCGGCGTTGAGATACTCCCGAAACCTCGCCTGCCGCTCCTCCTGAATTGCGATGGGCTCCGGTAGCTCGAGATAGTACTCCATTTCAATCCCGGCTCCCCGCTCCCGCGCTGCACGCGCCGCCTCCTCAAGTGACTTTCCTGTCTTGTAGAACATGTAGTTCGGCTGCAGAAAAGCAAGGTCAAAGTAATAGTCCTGATAATTGTCGAGCAAATGCACATTGTATGTGCTCCAAAATGGAATCCAGAGAAACTTTAGGCCGCGTGCGTGGATGTGACGACGCAATTCTTTGAGCAACCAATGATCGTCGACCTCCCAGCTGCGATACACCGTCTCAAACATCCAATAGACACCGAGCAATTGGATATGCTCAAAACGTTGTTGCTTGAAGCGCCGGACAATCTCGTCGACCATCCATTTCTGCGCCGTGAGCCGTTGCTCGGTTGCTGTGGAAAGTTTCTGACGTCGCGTTGAGAAATCGAGCGAGCCAGAACCCGCAGCCAGCGATCCAAAGTCGTGTTGCGTAATGTGTGGATAGGGGAGCATCAGGACGGCATTGCGCTTTGGGCCGCGTGGTTGTGTGAGAATCCGGCTGCAGCGCTCAATGGTCTGATCAAGCGCGCGGAGTGCCCCGTTGGGACCAAGGTAGTACTGGAGCAGTGCCTCCCAATCGGCCTTGTTGGCTGGCCGAGGAGAACATTGGGCAAAGAAATCCCCCTCCCCTGCCATGGTCGTTCCGACATTGATGTCAGCGCAGTAGTCGTTTCCCGAGGCAGCGGCGACGTTCAGAAAAAGGAAAGAGTCGAAGAACCAGTCATCGGGATTCCCATGCCGGTCAAGGTGAGCGACGTAGTAGAGAAGTTCTTCTTCCGTCCACGGCCGAGCAGCGTTGCCGTAGAGCAGTATGAGATGGCGAAGATAGTTGAATTGTTCTGCTGCCGGGGGTAAGTAGTTCATAGAGAGAATGACATATTCGATCTATTCTTTTTTCGACACAAGCACTATTGCCGGTTCGTCTCGTGAGAACGACTCGGTTTCGGCCTGAAGGAGAGAGAGAACTTGCTCTTTACTGATCAAGCCGCTCAAATCGACGATGCGACCCGCAACGAGGACGTAGACGTCCGGTTGGAGTGCACCGGCATCTCCATACATCGTGAATTCATCGACCAGTTGGTTGAGCTTCGATTGAATCGTCCCCACCACTCCCACCTGGACGACCGCGTCGCTCAACTTCAGACGAATGACACCCTCCGTATCGATAACTCGGGTTGGTAACGATGTACTCTTCACGAACCCAAGCAATTTCGATGTTGTTTTCTGTGCCTGAAAGACATACAGAAATTCGGTACGGCCAACGCACGCAACGCCGTCCTGAACGCCCGTCGATTTTGCGGCAAGAGCCGAGAGCTGTTCTTGCGAGAGTTTCGGTGCCGTAAGGGATCGGGTCCGCATCTCCGGCCACCCGCTTGCCGTTGCGATGACCCGCTTCTGTTTGGGATCGACCTCAACGCGCACCTCCACCGTCTCCGGTGCAGCTCCCATCCGTATGACCGAATGCATTGCTGCGCGTCGAACCTCCAACAAATCCGCTTCCGTTGGCTGCACGATGCTGCGTTCAATCGTTTCGCGGATCATTCCGAGCGCAACTCCAATGGCCGAAATGACCTCCGCATGACGCGTGATCCGATGCTCGACATCGAGTTTATTGGCCGTATGTGGCACAACGGATTCTGCCCCACCGCCTCCTCCCACAAGGACGAGATGCTCGGGCACAAGTTTGTAGTCTTCGATGAAATCACGGACGACAGGGATAACTTTCGATGAAGCTTTCTCCAGAATTTGTTCCGCCAACCTTTTGGGCTCAACGCCTAATTGTTCTCCGAGCCAGCGTGCCATTCGCTCAAATGATCGGGCCGAGGCTTTAGCATACCATGTGGCCAATCCGATGAGATTCGCTGCCTCTGTTGTGGTAAACGCAAAGTTGCCTTGATGTTCCGATGCGATGCAGAGGTAATCATCCGGATCGCCCGGCTTTGGTTGAATCGACTTGATGGAGCAGCGATCGCCCTCCCCTACTTCAGAAAAAGCAAGATACTGCAATCCTGCGATGTGCGCGCTTCTTGGCCCGACGTCGATCACCTTTGATCCGCGCATCCGTGGAATCGATCCGCCCCCGATACCGACGGTCCGTATATCGAGCGTACGGACATGAAGCCGATGTCCACCCACTTCCCCCGTGCGAACGATCGGTCGGCCATTTTTGATGATTGAAATATCGGTACTCGTACCTCCTACCTCCAAAAAGATGCCGTCGGAGATTTTGACGTACATCAAAGCGGCAGTGACGCCGGCTGCCGGACCCGAAAGCATGGTCAGGATTGGACGCCGTCGCATTTCGTTGATATCCATGATTCCGCCGTCGCTCCGCATAATCATCAAAGGAGCACCGATACCGCTCTCTCTCACTGCAAGCTCCGTCATGTTCGCCGTCTCCAGCATCTTCGGCATCATGCTGGCATTGATCACTGCCGTGCGGGTTCGAACCCGCAAGCCGTAGAGCTGCGAAATCTCTGATGCCGACGTTCCGAGATATCCCTTGCTTGTGAGGAGATCGACGACCTTCTTTTCATTTTCTGGATGGTCAACACCAAATGCCTCGCTTGCGACGAAGACCTCTGCCCCTTCATTTCGCAGCTCCTCTAACACTCTTTCCAGACGCGAGAGATCGAGCGGTCCTCCTGTGTCCACAAAGCGATGGTGGGTTTTGAGGAACTTCCCTGGGGCCAGTTCAAGCCGGTCGATCCGAGTCTGCCCGCGGGCGCGCAACTTCTCGGCTCCCTTTCCCATGCCGATGATTCCCACGGCGGCGACATCTCCTTCGAGGAGTGCATTGGTAGCCTGCGTCGTGCTGTGTGCGATCAGGGCAACCTCATCGGGGGCAATGTGCGTCTGGTCAAGTAGCCGATGCATTGACTCGACGACGCCTCGCGCCACCCCCTCCTCTGCCGTATGCGTCGTTGGAACCATCGATGTACCGGTGATCTCAAGTGACTCGGCATCCACAGCAACAGCGTGCGTGAATGTGCCGCCAACATCAATTCCAATTTTTATTCTTCGAGAACTCATTGCGTGTCCTGCCCCAGCGTGAGCATCGGTTCGTCAGAAAAACCGGATTCCGGCAACGATGAGTCCACCAACAGCCACCAACCATGAGTACGGAAGCGTACGCCAGAGGATCGTGTTGACGTCAAGACGTACTTCATTTGCAATCCAGACGTTTGCGGTATTCGTCGGATCGCTTACGCCTTGAATAATACCCAGCGACATCAGGATACCCATCACCGCTCCTGCAGGAACACCGGTTGCCAACAGAATTCCTCCAACTCCATAACCGAGTCCCCACACATTGAGCGGGCCACGATACAACGCAAGCGGCCCCAGTAGTGAAAAGGTAAAGACGTACGAGAAGAAGGAATCTGGCACAATGGTTTCAAGAAGCGGCTTCATATCGACCAGGACTGGCCACTCCTGCGAAGCGACCGGATTGTACCAATACTGGCCGGGTCCGGTGCGCGTCGGACCCAGAATCGCGCTCAACAACATACCGATTCCGAGCATCAGCACCACGGCAGGGATGACGCTGGCACTCCCCTCAACAAGCGAGCGCGTTGTCACGTTGAGGATTCCGCGGCGATAGGTTGCAATCAGCGCATAGATCAATCCGCCCATGAATGCCGCGACGAACGGCACATCATACACAAGAATGAGAAGGAGCGGAACAATCGGAATCAAGTATGCATACCATCTCACCTGCGGGGGATGTACCGAACCACGGTTCCGCCATGCAGCATGAAGAGCGTATAACAGAATGCCGATTGAGGCGACGCTTGTGACAGATCTCGCGACGGTTTTCAGAGGAGTAACATCGAGCCCTTCCGAGAATTCATACAAACCCCAAAGTGCGAGAATCAGCACAGCCACGATGCCGACGGAGAATAAAAGCACTTGTGCTTGAAGGCGGATTGTTCGCGAGCGCCACAACTCGACGGTTATAAAGAGGAGCGATACCAACGCGACAACGGCAAAGACCATCAAAGCGAAGGAGGAAACAACATCCCCCTCCAGCCCAAGTACCGATTTGTAGATGGTCCAATTCGTTGCGTTGAGAAGCCCGCCGAGGCTGATGCCGAACAACATAATGCCGGCGCTGACGTGCTCTCGCAATCCAATGGAGGCAAGAATAGGAAGCACAATCGTACCCACCATAATGACGGCGCCCAAACCTCCAATGGTGGTGAACAGCACGGCGATCATTGCCAGCATGCAGACCGCAACCACCCATGGATTATCGCCGGAAAGCTCCGCCCCGCGCCGGACGAAGCTTTCGGCCACGCCGGTTTTCTGCATGTAATAACTCAGCATCCCTCCGAAGAGGGAAATGATCATCGGATCGGCAAGACGGAGCGCTCCATCCGCGATCACCGCTGTCATGAGGTCACGCAGCGTCAGACGGCCGAAGGCGATTTCGACGAGAACGATGGACACAGCCATCAGCGGCAGTGCAAGCATGGCGGGAAGCTTGCGGAAAAACATCAACACCGCGGCAAGGAGAAAAATGCAGATGATGAGGATGCTAATGGTCAAGGAAGGAACTGAATTGGTTGAATCAACGAGCTATGTATTTAGGATCACTGAGATCGACAGTTATGATAAAAACGCACCTTGCTGGATCAATCGGCTACGGACTTCCCTGCCATCCAGCGCGCGTGGAGTGAGGCCGCGTTCGAGGGACATTGCTGCGGCCACCGCCGCCGCTTCACCCATCGCGCGACAGTTCGTCTGGATACGCACGGAGCTTTGTGCTTCAAAGGATGCGGAAAGACACCTCCCTGCCACCAACAGATTTTCAACGTTCAGAGGCACCAAGCAACGATAGGGAACCTCGTGAAATTCTCCCGGCGGGAGTTTCACAAGCTTGAGCGTGTCTTCCTCCGTATCTCGATGAATGTCGAGCGGATAGTTGTTCCTGCAGATCGCGTCGGGGAATTTTTTGCCCCCTAATACATCATCCACCGTAAGATAATATTCGCCACGAATACGCCTCGTTTCCCGCACACCGACCATCGGCGCCGTCAAGACAAGATAGGTTTCTTCACAGCCCGGAAGGTACATGCGACAGAACCGGAGATAGCGTTGAATAATCTCTCTCCCTTTGATCTGTGCGAGGGTGAGATGAAAGGGATCGGTGCCGTTGATGTTGGTACTGATGCGGGGACAATTGAAGGCCAGTTCTCCCGGTCGTCCGGCCATCGAGAACACCTGAAAGTAGTTACCATCGCTTTGCTGAAGTACACCATCCTCTACTGCCTTTCGAAAGATCGGCTCCAGCGTCCACCCTTTTCCCCATACCATCGCAGTGTGGATCAGAGGAACTCCGCTTCCTTCCGATTCCTCCATTACATCGTGCTTCCCCAAAGACTTCAGGAAATCGGCAAACCGGCGAAGGTTGACGTTACCCAGGTGGAAGCGGACGGAAAAAGGCTGATTGAGTTGTGTGCTTGGATCACCCGATTCGCACGGCACGCCGGCTCTGAAGGCAACGTCCGCATCGCCGGTGCAATCGATGATCCGTTTTGCAAGATACGCTCCTCGTCCCGCTTTGTTCGTGGCAACAATCCCGCGCAGGTTCTGAGCCTCCATCACGACATCCTCGAAGAAGGTGTAATACAAGAGTTCTGCGCCCGCTTCGAGATTCATCTGCTCGAGCATGAACTTGAGGTATTCCGGATTGAACCAGCCGCGGTTGCCATCCCGCCACACTCCAGACTCGAGACGATCGATGAGCCGCGTGTTGATCTCATAATCGATGCCGCCGTTGAGCGGCTTTTGATCGATCTGATTGGGCATCATCGGCGTCACCAATGCTCCCGTCTGCGTGCCGCCGAGAAATCCGAACTGTTCGATAACGAGCGTTTTCTTTCCGGATCGCGCCGCAGCAATGCCCGCAACGGCCCCAGCCGTTCCCCCTCCGACAACGAGAATGTCAACCTCCCGAATCACGGGTATCGATTGTGACTGCATCTGTTCGAGTGTTAACATCTCATCGTCCTACTGTTTGCCTGCTTTGACGGCTTGTTCGAGCACATCCCACCAACCAAAGTTTATGACGTGAACAAGATCGAAGATCATCAAACCATCGGATTTCCTCAGGCACATTTCAATCGCACGCTTAAATTGTGCCGGATGGCCGCGATATTGCTCAACGTACAAACCTCCGTAGACGGGCACAACTCCACACAACACTTCTTTGGTGATTTCGCACGATCCTTCGACGCTGTACCAGTATTCTTTTCCACCCCTACCGCCGGCTTCCGTTGTCGAGAGCGATTTCTTGGAAAGGACCTCTTCTTTTGTCACTTCAAAGTAATAGTTTCCGGAAGTGTAGAGATCGAGCAGTTCGGCGTAACCCGTTTCTTTGTAGGTCGGAGTGGCCCAATCGAACTGAATTGCCGGATCGTAGCGTTTGCTCGCCCAATTGACACCCACTTCATAGTAAATTGGGTACCACGATCCTGTATAGACTCCAAAGATGATAGAGGAATCGACAGCTTTCACTGCCGCTCGCGCATCGTTCATAAATTCCTTGATCACCCGCGCCCGCCATTCAAGCCATTGTTTATAAAAGGGTCCTTCTACGCGTACAGACTTGCCGGTCGGCTCTCTTCGCCATTTATAAATGTCTTCCGGGAACCTGCTGAGTTTCTTTCCGAGGAACTGCTCGAACAAACTTCGGGAGAGTTCACTGAAATCGGCCTCAATACCATCATAGCGCACGCGATCCAGAATGACACCGTCAAACTTATAGCGATGGAGGAGTTCGCGGAGAATGGAGAGTTCATAGGCCTGAATCTCCTTGTGAGCAGGATTAGTCATCGCCGAGTATTTGTGTTTTACCCGCGTAATTGGAACAAGGCCAGAGTCTGTGTAGAGAATCGACTGCCAGTCCGGACGGCTCGAATATACCACCCCACGATCATAGTAATTGTGTCCGGCTACAAAGACATTGAGAGCTGCATGAACCCTGAGTGAACGTTTCTTCGCTTCTTCGAGAAAGATCCCGACAAAATCGAAATGCGGCGGACGAACGAATCTCTGCCACTCCGTCATCCGCGGCGCGATGCTGCTCGGATATAAGACTTCTCCCGTGATCGGTTTCACATCCAGAACAACATCCGTGAATCCAACGGCAACAGCTCTGTCTAGATACAACCGGATCGAGTCAGGAGAACTGAGACGCGCAAAGTTTGCCGTTGCATCAAACCACAAGAGCTTTGGTTTCACTGCGGCGGTGAGAGAGAGGACGCAACCAAAAAGAGCTATGATGACTCGCCAGATCATTTTCTCGTGTGTGTCAACAGAACGTATTTGCTGAATCCCGGATACACTACGTTGGTTGTGACCTCCGAAGGGGTCAGCGGTTCCCGACCATAAAGGTAGCGCGTCTGCATCACAGGGCGTTCCGGTTCGTCGGGATGAAGGTGAAATCGGATATTGGGGGTATCACTCGCGAGAGCGTAGGTCCCCATCTCACGATCAACAAGCAACTCCCATGTTCCGTTGTGCAAATAGACATCCACGAGCTTCTTTCCATTCAACCAGACAGATGTGGGCTGACGCGAAGGTTTCCCACGTGTCAGAACGGGAAATCCACCTCTTGAACGAAGTACAACCTTTCTTCCCGTTCCCCCCACTTCCACGGTATCGATGTGCTGGCCATGATTCTCTGCCACGGTTACCATTTTCACGATGAAGCGGGAGGAAGCCGCGAGTGGTTTTTCGTCAAGTGAAGTTGCCGCGACCACGGCGATGGGAGATTGTGAGAGGACCGCAAGCGCGCCCGATTCGTACCGGCGTCCCGGCACGAACACCCCCTGCACGGCACAAAACGAAGGAGTGTTGATCAACATCATCCCTTGCGCTGCGTTTCGAATCAACTCACGCGTGTCTGATTGGTAGATACGCTGATCGAACATCTCAGGGAGAGTGGGCGTTTGGTACGTTTCGTTCATCATGCGCGCTGCGAGCGGCAGGACTTGGCTCTCGGGAATTCCCCCCAATGCCAACACGTTCCGATTGGTATCGCGAAAGCCGGCCGAGTAGGTGTTGTTGCGGTTTGTTCCTAACGGCAGATAGCCGTTCGCACGAATGTCCTCAAGCCGGAAACCCCACCGGGCGGGGGTCTGCGATTGAAATCCGCCGAGCGAAGCGACAATGGTATCGCTTCGCATAATCACCATCGGAAGCGGATAGCCCGATCGAGCGTAGATGCTGTTTTTCTCCGTTGCGATCTGTTGTTTTTGCGTCTCGATGAACGGCGTCAAGGAAAAGATGATTCCATTCCTGCCGCTGAAGGATGTCGTATGACTTCGTCCGGAAGTGATAGTGAAATCAACGTGTGTCGAGTCCTCAACCGAGGCATTCATCACGCGGTGCATCCACGCGAGTTCGTACAATGGGCTTTCGTACCTCGCATACGCCGTGAGGTCATCTTCCGAATACAGCAGTGCTACAGTCCTGTGTGCTTGTTGAACATCGCCGCCCAGGAACATCTTGGCCGCCAGACCGAACATGCCCCAGCGAACCGGATCGGCCTGAAGTCCAAAACTTCCCAGAAGTGTAAATCCACCCGTCGTTGTGTAATTGAAGTGAGTAACGAGGTCGATACCTTGAAAGAGACCATACGCGGCAGTTTCGAGGATACTTGTGCCCCGGTACTCGTTTGGCCAGCACGTGGACCATTCGCGGATTGCCACCGGCGTTCCCGACCAATGAATCTGCGATACGTACGGGGCAAAACTGCCGGTTCCGGTTTCCATTAGGTAATTCTTGTTCGTAAAGAACTCCTGACCCAACCACTCTCGACCCGGCTGAAATGATGGGTGATCAAAATACGCATTGCCGGCCGTCATATCCAAACTGCGACGCACACTGAACGTCATCGGCTTGAGGTCTGTGCGTACGACGGCGTTGAGGGGCACATGAATCCCGCGAGAGCGACAATGGTCGCGTATGGCTTCAAAGTATCGGGCTTGGAGATGCAGTGCAAAGCGAACTGCATCGCTTCGTCGTGCCGGCGAGCGAAGAGGATCGTAATAGGGCGTCAACGCGGCTTGTTCAAACGGCATCAGGTCCATCGAGGGTAAACGAACGCTTTTCTGTTCGAGCGATTCTCCTGCAGAGAGTGCCGAAATGCCGGCGGCATTCGTCCAGGCCGCCTTCAATCGAGGCGTCGAACCATACCGTTCCAACAACCATTCATTCCAGAGTTTGTTGAACTCTGTCCAATATGGCTGCGGCATGCCCCTCCACACTTCCGGACGGAATAAGAGATCATCTTCATTGACAATTTCAAAACAGACAATCGCAGGGTCTTGAGCGTAGGAAAGTCCTGCATAGGGATTGATGTGTGCCACCGCAAACGAGTCGATGAATTCCTTCTGCAGCTCGATAAGACGCTTATTGAAGATGGCGTAGGGGCGGGCAGCGCGACCCAGTGAGTCGGCATTCGGCACCCCGTCCCCCTCGCGAAATGTTCGATACGCGCGAAAGCCGAGATACGTATAAATACCGCGGCGCTTTGCGGCAGCTATCCAATAGTCAATCCGGTCACGCATATCCTCATCGAGATATCGCGAGGTTGCATTGCGTGGATGTGCCTCATCAATCAGGTTCTGGCGCACGACGCCGTATTGTTCGCCCGTCCGGTTGTCCAGCGAGTGGAGTCGGATGATATTCACGCCGGCTCGTGCAAGCGTCTGAAGCACGTGATCGATCAGGTATTTGGGGATGTTGACGTTTTGTTGATCGATCACCACACCCCAGAATCGGGCGGGGCTGCCGTCTTCAAATTGGAGGCGTCCTTGGCTCCCCACTCTCACGAAGCCACGCTTTCCGGCAGGCGGATCGAGCAGAGAACTGAAATCAACCAAGGAGGCGTCGGGGAACAGTTCGTAGGTGGAGCTGAGTGAGGTAACGGCGAGAGGATCGCCGATCACGCGTCCGGAGCGGAGTCGCTCTTGCGTAACATGTCCAACACCCTGTGCGAACGTGTCGGTCGGACTCTTACAGAGCGTCGCCGAGACGATAAGGATGGAAAGATATCTGAGACGAGAAATAAGGGCCATTGAACGATCAGCGAGAACATGAAGTCATCAGAAAAGAGTGAACGTCAGCGCCCAAAATAATACTTTATTCCAACAAACACTTCAGCCATTTGAAAAACGCTGACGCCGTCGATTCTGAGTGAAAGGGTCGGCCAAATCTCCCCAATCACAGCATTGTATGAGACCTGACCGGAAAGGGAAAGTGCTTGCGTGGGGAAGAGTTCCATTCCGCCTCCAGCCCGGAATCCAAGACTCCACTCGGCAAGTTTCAGTTCGGGGATTTCATCTGCAAAGGTTGTGTCAGGCGAGTATGCGCCGCGATGATAGAACCAACGATATAGGGTTGCTCCACCCGTGACATACGGGTGCAACATCCCGCCGGTGAGTCCTTGACGACCCGCTGGGTAATACAAAGCCTGAACCCCTCCTCCATACAAATCCAACTTCAGTGTCAAATCCTTGTAATACAGACGATCTCGGTTCGGCTCTGTCAATTGTAGAACCTCCACCACTCCTTCCCAAACAAGATCGTTTTCGACCCGCTGCCCAGCCACAAGGGAAAAGCCGGGAGAAGAAACGAAGAGATCGCGCAGACTACCGACGGGGGAAACGTAAGAGGTTCGGGCTGAAACCGCCACTTCACCCACCCGTTGTGCAACGAGATCTGACGAAGAAAGAAAGAACGCGATAATGAAACCGAACGCGATTCTCACAACCATTCCTTCTGAACTGTGGAGAACCAATCTTCGATTTATTCTCAATGATTCTTTACTATTCACAACTCACCCAAAAGAAACCACCATTCCAAAACGATTTCAAGAGCGAACCTCTCGCAGCTCAGTAATTCACCGCCACAGAAGCCTTCAGCACAAGGCGATTCCTGAAAGGAATAAACTCTTCGTCGGATCGCCGAAGGATGCCGGTAAATGAGTCGTACGCCGCTCCTACACGAACAGAAACGAGCGAACCGATCCGCCATTGCCCGATAAGTCCTCCCCCCACGCTCAGTACCGTTCCTTTTTTGGGAGGAGCAAAATTGTAGTAGCCGTACGAGAAATAATACACCCTGCCGCTATCGGGGCCGGCATCAGGAATGCGTCGCTTCTCCCAGCGCTCGTTTAGATAGAGGTTTTTCTCAAAAAAGAAAAGCGACGAGCTGAGGAACGCTTCCACTTGAAGATCATCCGACAGCGAGGCAAGATACGCGAGCGACGCTGTTAAAGGGACTGCGTGCATATAGACAACAGGCGTGAGGTGAACCGAGTAGAGACTGTCCTTCCCCGTCCATTTGCCGGCAGTCAACCTTTCGTTCGGAATAGCTCGTAACGTTTCGAGTCTGCCCTCGAAGTACGCGCTGTCGCCCAGCAAGCTGACCACATAGTTGCGGTAGTTGCGATTCCAATACGCCCAGTCCCATTTCGTAATCGGATCACGTTCAGAGATGTCGAACCGACTGTAGCCAAGATTCAGATGCAGTCCAAGGTGATCGTGCATCCGAAAGCGCAACTCAGCCCCACCACCAACCCCGTGCGCGGAACTGACATCGACCCGTTTTGACAGACCGACATGGTACTCGGCCGTCGCTCCGACTGATTCAAGTGTCAGACGCCATCCTTGCGCCAGCGCTTCTGATGAAGCGAAAGCCGCAGCCAACATCACCACAAAGAATCTTGCCTTCCAAGGAGGATATGGGATTGCGGTTTGCAAGCTCATTCCATTGCAAAGGCAAGTGTGACGCGGACGTTGCCGCCCAGCCGACCCAGATCGCTGTAGGAGAGATCGAGGTTAAGTGTTGAGACGCGTAGTCCTAACCCTGTCGACCAAGTCTCTTCATCATAATTGAATTTGTATCCTCCGCGCAATGAAACGAGCCGGGCGATCCAATACTCGGCTCCCACATTAATGCGCTCATCATTATCGCTGGGATGGAGGGCCTCGCCTGCGAGGGTCACAACGTGATCCCGATCGCTCGATTCAAAGACTTCCATTGCAAGCCCGAAGCGAAAGTCGGTCGGCATTTTGAATACACCTTCAAGGTATTTGGCATCGACACCAAAGTTTCTCACCCCTCCTGCCACGCGAAGCGAGCGAAACCCTGTATAGTACAGAATGCCCGCATCAAAACCGACATTGTGCGACTTGTAGACGGAAATTCGCTCCTGAATAAACTTGCCTGTCACACCGAACGAGAAACGATCGGTCAGTCTTCGACCGTATGTTAATCCTATCGCTATTCCATCGGCGGTAAAAGAATCGGTGATGATGTATGAACCGGTTCGAGTGGGATCGGGATTCACCGTTCCCTGCATCTCCCCCATGTCCAGATGAACCACGCTCACGCCGAAAAATCCGATTTCCGCACGTTGAAACACATAGGCTGCAGCCTGATGCTTGGTCTCTGCAATCCATGGTGAATAGGACACCACGAACAGATGACTGGAGTGTGCAAATCCGATCGCCGAAGGGTTGCTGAAGATCGCTTCAGCCCCCAAACCATCCAACGCCATTGAGGTCTCACCCAATGCCGCCGTCCGCGCGCTGACAGGAATGGAAAGAAAGGCATATCCTGCCGATCCCACCTTTTTGAAGTCCTGTTGAGCCCAAGCTCCCTTACTGAATACTAAAAGCAAGAGATGCAGCAAGAGGAATAATCCCACACGCCGTGCGTTTCTCAAAAACCTGTGTATGTGACGACCTCCGCGCACTATTTCATCTCCACTATCGGACGATTCCGAGTTTGCCCATCTTCGTCTGACCATTGGGCGTTTCAATGTGATAAACGTAGACGCCGCTTCCTACAAACTGTCCATAGTCCGTCTGCTGATTCCAAAGCGCGATGCCGGAACCATCCTGGTGACGAATAGTCTTCACCAAATCACCACGAATGGTATAGATGCGGATCGTGCAAGGATTCGGGACATTGATGAACTGAATAACGTTGTAACTGGCGGGTGCAACGGCGCCGGACTCAAGAACGAACGGATTAGGTACCACGAGTATCTTTTCTAAATTCTCCGCCGCGGGGATGGTGGTCTTGAATGGCTGAATTACCACATTTTGATCGACAGAGCTTCGTGCGTACAGGGAGGCATAAATCGACGATTCGAGAGGCGGCACCGCATTGCTGCCGGTCTCGAAGAAACGGTAAGAGCGATTAGGAGGCCACGATGAGTGACCTTGATCATACGCCGTCACCGCATAATAGTACGATTGACCGATCGCCACTGCCGTATCGAGATACGTATATCGGTTGCCGGACTTATACCTCGCACTACCTTTAGGAATATCCGCAACAAGCACCCAAGGTCCCAAAGGGAGATAGGAAGAGCGATACAGTTTGTAACCTGCAAGATCAAATGCCTCCTGTCCGGTATAATCGGGATCGGGAATTGCTTCCGAAGCGTCAGTCCATTCAATGATGTTGCCGATGACCGCGGGATCTTCGTTCAGTCGAATCGTGTATGCCGGAGCTGCTGGCGGCTTCGGTATACGGTAGCGATTGTCGTATGCCATTTGGGAGCGTGCCGAAATGCTGTTGATCGCCGCAAGAGCTCCGCTTCCTATTTGAGCTTGTGTAACGTTCGGATCAACCGCGCGGTCATACGGCACGCCGGCAACAAACTCCGCGAGAGCGATGACGACGCTATCGCCGGGATGTAATGTCCATGGCCCAAGAGTCATCAGCGACCACACTCGCCGCGTCGCCCATCTTGGATCGCCGGGCGAAGTGATCGCCTCGGAGGACCTTGTCGGATCCGACACGACCTGATACCGGAAATCCAAACCGCCGGCTGCCGTTCCGAATGGACCGTAGAGGTCTTGTTGATCGGGCGCGGCAGACCAGGCAAATCTTGAAACGCGCGTGGCACTCCGGTTGATGGTATCGGGAGAGGAATACAGAAGCTTGATACCGGGATATCCCGGGGCAAGATACTCCCCTTTGCCTTCCGGTCCGCCGGTGGGATAGTAATCATACTTTTCATTGACCGTCGTTGTGAGCGGATAATCATCCGCGAAGCCAAAGATCATCCTGCGGACCGGATCGAACGTAAAGCGGTTGTTACGCGGACCCTGGTTCAGATTGGGAAAGAGTGTTGACCAGCCTCGATAATTGGCTCCGAGGGCATACGCTACCATCGCATAGGCACCCCGAAGCTGAACGGAGTCGCTCGCGTTCTTGATGACATACTCGACGATGATGAAATTCTCATCCCGTTGCGAGCCGGACCACTGGCGCACCGACCTCCTTACGCGGACGGGTAAAGGCAGGTCGCCTGTAAATTGCGGGACATAGTCAGGGTTTGCTTCAAACTCCGTTTCGATGATCTCTTCCGCTTCTGCAGGATTGGTCCTGAACCAATAATTCTCGCCATTCTTCCATCGCTTCGCGTGGCGCAACACTTTGTAACGTGAGGTCGCGCCGGGCGTTACGCTGCTTCCGTACATCGCCCAGTCATCAATCCCCATAACCCTACCGGCTGTATCTCTCGCCGCGAACCAAATCCCGCCGGTGGTCATGTAAGAAGTATATCCCCCAACATTTGCACCAACCCATTCAGGATCGTAGCCGGGCCAGTCGAGACCATAGCCAATGCGGGTCCAGTTGCTAAACGGTGGACAAGACTTCGCGTAGTTGTACGAGCTCCACAACATTCCGCGACGGAGATTCAACACTGGCGCTTCGACCTGCGCGAAGAGGTCAACGCTCAGAATGACCAATGCCATCGACACGATCCACCTTGTTCGGAGAAGTATCTTCATACCATAAAACAATGATCTCACTCGCGATCTCATTCGAAAGCAACTCCCACAGTGAAGAACACCTGTCGCGGCGCGTTTCTGTATGCGCGAAAGTAATTGAATTTGTACGCCTGCCGTGTCGGATCATACGCCGGATTATCAACCGTGATATTCTTCTCCACCCAGTCGACCATCTCAGGTGTCTTGTACCCCAACGGGGTGAGCCACTTATTGTCAAACAGGTTCACAATGCGAATCCCCAGGAGCACCGATGTCGAACCAATCCGAAGCCACTTGGTGATGTTCGCGTCGACCTTCGACTCGAGGGGGAACCGGCGATTGTTGTTCACCTGATCTTTGACGTAGGCATTGTAGAGGACATCGTAGGACGGAACGTAGGTATACGGAGTCCCTGTTTGTGCCGTGTACGTTGCCGAAATCGTCATCTCCGAGAACGGCTTCAATCCAAAGACCTCCATCCCTTCATCCTTTTCGGTTGAGTAGGAAATGAGAGCCCGCAGTCCGTGCGTCCGATCGTCTCCCGACAGGAAGTCATTCGGTGCATAGGGATCCTGGTAATTGCGCGGATCATTGGGATCGGGACTGAAAAGACGTCGCGGTCCGTAGAAGCCGAGCGTGGTGCGAGAGAACGAGTAAGTTGCACGATAGTTCCACCTTCCCGGTGCAACTTTCTCGAGTGTCACATCTATTCCGCGCGTGGATCCGAACTGATTATTATCGTACGATGTGTAAAATTTGTTCCTCCGGATGGCTCCGCTTTGCGCCCTTATTTGAACCGTTCCGATCTGGCTCACGCGATCATTGTAGTAGGCGACGAGGTCAAGGCGGTGTGTGCCCCCCAGACTATGCTGGAGGCCGAATTCATAGTTGATCGTTTTCTTCGGACCGAGATCCGCGTTCCCATACGATGCCCATCCCAACTCGTTTGTCCGCGTGTAGGCCTGAGAGAAAAGGGGCATCGAGACAAAATGCCCGTACTGTAACCGGAACGCCGTCGCTTCACCGATCGGGAACGAGAGACCGAGACGAGGCGAGACGCGCACGTGGGTTTTAGGGCGCGTGGTTCGTGGATCTCCCACCGCTTCAGCTCCTTCCGCGATATAGAGAGGATTGAAGCGGTCGTACGGCATATCGGTGTTAAAGTTGTAGCCGTCCACACGCACGCCAAGATTGGCCACCATCCCCTCATACTCCATCTTATCTTGTACATACGCGGCGAAGTAGTATGGAAGCGCGGTGTAGTATTCGGCAAATCCGGTGCGGGAGATGAACGCGTTCGCCGCAAAACTAGAGTAGACCGCGCTGTTAAACATATCCCAATAATTCAACTGCACGCCGGCTTTGAGCATATTGTTGCGCGTCAACTGCGCAGTGAAGTTGGAGGTCAATCCATAAAAGTGAGACCGGAAATCTTGCTGATTGAAGGTGGTAAAAGAAAAGATCGTCCGGTATCCCTCATCCCACGGACCGGGGAATTGATACCAGATGTTTCGATAGACGTTGTCGCGCCATGTGCTTGCCCTCTGCGGTACCGGCTCGACCAACAACACATTCCGCTCGTATTGGTGTGTCAGTTGAGTTTCGAGAAACGCCTGCGGAGAAAATGTCCACGTCCACGTTACGCTTTGCGACAGGGTATGTTCATCGCGAGGCGAATCGGTGATGAGATAATACTTGTAGGAAGCATCACGCCCTGCCCAGCGAATGTCTTCGGAACCGGAATACAGTCCGCCGCGATAGTACTGGTACAAACCACCAAATTTAAGTTTGTGACCGATTGCCGGTTGATAAACGAGGGTAAGCGTATAGTTGTCGTACACCTGCACTTTTTCAACGGTAGGAATCCGTGTGGGATTCTCGCGGTGTTCACCAGACAAATGGAAACGAAGGCGCGAAGCATCATTTCCCAACGGGCCGCCAATGCCGAAAATGATTCGGCGATAGGAGAAGGCTCGATAGTCGTAGGCGCCGAGTTGATTAGCGGGGCCCGGTGTATGATTTTGCACCCACACTTGATGCATCAGTCGACGCCAGATGTCGACGGAATCGGGTGGGACTTGATATGTTTGGACGATGGTGAGCGAATCGATATTGCGTCTCCATTGCTCCAGCGTTCCCCACCTCTGCCATTCGATGGAGTTGGTGTTGTAGATGTAGTCGCCCCAATGATATTGGCCGGGGGGCCGATATTCAACGCGAACCTCCCCCCGCAAGCGATCTCCTCCTTCTTTCGTCACCACCTTGACGACTCCCGCTTGTGCATTGCCGTATTCTGCACTGAAGCCACCTGAGATGAGTTGAAGCTGTTGAACACCGAGGGGATTGAAGTCGTACTTCCAGGTATTGTTTGCCTTATCCCCCAGCGCCGCCGCAAATCCCGGAATCCCCGTGCTCGAGGTCATCTGACTCACACCATCGATCATAAAATTCACTTCGTACGAACCGCTTCCCCGAATGCTGATCGTTCCATTCGGGTTGCGTTGCACACTCGAACTGAGCTCGAGAATTTGTCGCAAACCCTCAACGGGAGCCGTCGTCACTTCACGCGCGCTGACGCTCGTGAATGTCTCGGTTCGGTCTTTCACAACAACGGGCGGCTTCGCAACGACCACGACCGTTCCAAGCTCGATAGCGGCGGGTTTCAACTCGATATCAAGAGATGTCGTGAGGTCAATGTTGACCTGAACTTCATTCACCTCCACCCTGCCATATCCTACCATGCTTGCGAGAACGGTATAGCGACCAGGCGGCACATTCAGGATAGCATATTGACCTTCAACATCCGTTGCGCTGCCGAGGTTGGTTCCCTGAACGAACACGTTCGCTCCGATCAGCGGCTCTTTCGTTTCCGCATCACGCACCACACCCGCAATTTTGCCCCGTCCCTGCGCGAGCATCTCGCTGGTTGTCGTCAACACAATCAACAGCGGAAGGATGACGATTCGTAGATGCCCAAAGACACAACGAATTCGTCTTCTCTCAAGTCGGCGTTGGAAATCGCCTTTTTCCATGAAGGTATGTCGGGAACAGGCTATCACTTCATCCTCTCCTCTCACAACAATTTCAGATCACTTCAGCAGCAGCATCGTTTTACTCAGCGACTGTGCACCAAACGTCAGGCGATAAATGTAGACACCGGAGGAGAGACGATAAGCCGAACCGTCGAAACTCCTCTGATGCCTTCCCGCCGGAAGTACGTCATCCACAAGATGAGCGACTTCTCTCCCCAGCAAGTCGAAGACACTCAACGTGACGTGCTCACTTCTTGGCAGGCCAAAAACGATCGTCGTGTTTGGATTGAATGGATTCGGAAAGTTCTGATACAACTCGAACGACTGGGGAAGAGACTCAGTCCGATTGGCGCTTGTCAAACCGGTGGAGAAGACGTAGACCTTCCTCGTAAACTGGTCGATGACATATGCCTGACCATTGTCCGGTGAGAGCGCCACATCACACGGTGCAAGGAAGGGTGCCCCGGCGGGATCGGGATTGGAGGGATTGTTTCTGCTCGGAAATTCTGCAAGCAGAGTGGCCGTGCCAGATGTATCAACAGCAAACGTCTTCACCCAACGACGGATGCTATCCGCTCCTGCGACGTAGAGTCGACCTGCGTTATCAACCGTGATGCCATACGGAATAAATGTGCCGAGAGCAAGATCGGCAAAGAAGTCGGTCACCCGTTTACCGAAGTAACCCTGGGGATTCGTTTGCTTCCCGCGAATCCAGAGTGCAATGCCGCCGCTTGAGGGATTGGCCGTACTGCTATTGCGCGAGGTGTAGAAAACCGTCGTGCTATCGGCATAATTGCCGTTTGGGATGGTCGCCACATCACGAATAACATCGACACCATCGCGGTGCGGACCTCCGGGCTCCAGAGGATACACTGTCAGCGGCACCCACGAACCGTAAGCAACCGCGGCATAGGAACGGTTGAAATTATAAGCACGGATCGATGTGTTGAACGTGATACCGGCAAAGAGAAATGTATCACGTGTTGCAGCAATCCCGTTCAAATATGTTCCGTAACCCGCTCCCCGGATGTTTTGCCCAAATGACTCTTTTCTTGCAGGATCGCCGTTGGGATACCGATACAGAAAGGAGATTTGTGGCGCAACACCTGGTTGCCAGCCGGTAACGAATACGTCGTTGCCGATCGTCGCCACGCCGCGCAACGAAGCGACGATCGGGTCTCTCGGTTCTGTGAAATCGACTACTTTGGTCAACAGCGTGTCCCTGGGACGCAGCCTCCATAACGCGTTGGATGCCGCCGTGTCGGTTGCCCGAGAGGAAATGACCCATAGATTCCCTGAGGCATCCGTTGCACACAAAAATGGCCGCACCTTGGCGCTATCCGATGCGGGAAAGCTGATCGTCCTCCGGAAGGTCAAACTCAACTGAGCTGAAAGCTCGCAGACGATAGCGACCAAGAACAGTCCGAATAGAAAACTCATTCTCCTCGTCCGCATAATTCTCCTCCTTTCGTACCGAGCCATCTTTGTGAAGAGATGCTCTGTGATGAAGTGAACAATCCGCATTCTTATTATCGAATCAAAACCACACGCGTTGTCATCTGTTGATCACCCGCTGTCAGGCGAAGAAAGTAGATGCCGGAAGTCAGGTCCGAAGCTGCAAAATGCACCACGTGCTCCCCCGCTCCTCGTGGCACCCCATGCAGTACAGACGCGACCCTCCTTCCCAACACATCAACGGCATCGAGCGAAACGATCTCCGGTCTCGGCAATCGGAAGGAGACCGTTGTTGATGAGTTGAAGGGATTCGGATATGCAGGGAGTAATTGAATCCGGAGTGGCGGCATCCACGATTCCGATTTGACACTTGTGAGGGCATCGGGACTCAATCGACGGTTGAGGATCAACATTCCAGCTCCGCCCGCGACAGCAAGATTCGACTCGATGCCTTCATTCGAAAGGCGAAAGACTTTCTGGCGACTCCCCGCACGCAAAAACTTTGTTCCGAGATGCACCCATCCCCTTGTCGCAGGATCGGACTGATTGACAAGTACCCGGCTCGCCACACCGCTCGAATCGAACACATCGTAGGGGGCGCGTGTCGTCCGGAATTGATGTCCCACAACGTATGCATAGACGTCGTACCACGCAGCCGCCTCAATGGAAGCGTAATAGGTAATGCTGCTCGAACCTGAAGCGGAGGCTTGCAGGGTTGGACCGAAGTACCCGGGCAGGTTGACGTTTCTGAACCACGCGCCGATCGTATCAACCTGCGCAGCATCAAGATCGTTGATGAGGATGGCCGGTTTTCGCCAATCCATCTGTGCCCGCAACGGATTATGAGCAGGTTGCTGGTACACCGAGCCCTTCAAATGACTCCAATACGTCCGTCCCCCTACCGTCAATCCAAGGTCTTCATAATACCAGATCGCGTTTCCCCGATATCCGGCATTTCGCGTTGCAGAGATGATGGAGAGAAAATCGGACGCCGACATTTGTGCGCTGGCCGGTGCAGGCGCGATCCCCGGGAAAATCCTCTGACGCTTAATGGGATCTGTCACACGATATTGAGAAAGAGCATTGAGGTAGCTCGGGAAAAAACTACTCCCAACATACATCTGCACATGAAGTGCGTCTACGGCTCCGTCGCTCAGCCACGTGGTCCAATCCTGGCAAAACGATTCGTACGAGGAATAGTAGCTGCTCGAAGAATAATGCGAGGGAGCATTTGTAACGAGAACTTTCGGATTGATGCGCTTCAACGTATCATATGCGGCCTGATGGAAGCGATTCAACTTCTCTGCACGCCACCGCTTCCAGCTTGCATCTTGTGGATCGGGTGGATCGGTTCCCCGTTCTGCGCGATAGACGGCGACCGTTGCACTATCATAGCCCCAATCAAGCTGTGGGTAGCGAATGCGGTCCAGCTCAAAGCCATCGACATCGTACTTGCGAACAACCTCGGCTGCAAGCCCTATCAAAAACTGCTGGACGCCGGAGTGCAGGTGTGACATCCAGTAGTGATGTTGGCCGCCGCCGATGGAGATCGTGTCACCACCTCCCCTCGTTCTTCCCCGCCACGAGGGATTGCGATCAAGCAGCGGACCGCGCTCTGAACCGGCGGGACGGTTTCCGCTGTAGCCACCGACGAATCCGTATTCAAACCACGCCTCGATCTCCAATCCCCGTCGATGTGCTTCCGCAATTGCCTCTGCAAGAAGATCACGATTGCCGGCGCGCGGGTCGGTCCAGTACTTTCCACCGGTAGCATCATAGAACACCTTGCTGCGCCAGAGCGGATAACCTTGACTCCAGACAAGGAAGAAGACCGTGTTCAAGTTGTTGTTTGCAATCGTATCCATCGCCGCCGCAATTTGAGACTGGCTGACGAATCCGCCCGAAGAACGCGGCGTGTACCAAACGCCGCGCAACTCCTTATCTTGGGCGCCTGACTCGATGCTCACGAACGACGCGAGCAGAAGGAGAGCGATCAGCGCCTTCATCTTCTGAATCTCTCTCTTCATTATCTCGTGCGCTCTCTCAGCTGTGATCTCGAAAGATATTGAAGTGTATGACATCACTTCACCAACGTCATTTTTCTGGTCTGCCACCCACCATTGGTGGAAAGTTGATAGAAATAGATACCAGATGGGACATCGTATCCCGATTCGTTCTTCCCATCCCAACTCGCCTGATACGACCCCGCCTCAATATTTCCATCGACGAGCGTCCGAACTTCACGGCCAAGCATATCGAAAATCTTGAGCGACAGTCTGCCGCTCTGAGGGATGTGATATCGGATTGTCGTGGTTGGATTGAAAGGATTAGGATAATTCTGCTCAAGAACAAACTGCGTAGGCAAGTTCCGATCGCTTCCTACAGAGACCGGCCGATTTGTCACGAATGCTGCAAGACCATTGTTGCCGACGAGCACAAAAAGGACAATGCTTCCGTCAGGATTGACCTTGACATCGACATCTCCGGTCGCATTCACGTTAGCATTGTTGCCGAGATCGGCCGTGGAATCTACCAGAACCGCTTTATCAGGGCCTGCCGTCACATCTATCAGTCGCGCGGGATCATGGTTTGTGGCTCCCGCAGGTGCACCGGCAAGAAATTTTCTTGTACCAACTTCAAAATAATGAATGTCAGCCACGGACGCCCCGAATATCGTGTCGGGCACAGAGCCAACGACAGCTCCTGCGAGATTAATGAGATCAACCTTATTGCCGCTTACAAATCGGCTCACGTAAGCATTGCCTCCTGGTGCAATCTGAGCAATACCTGCGCCAGCCTCCTGGCCGACGATGTTGATTGGGCTACCAAGCGTAAAGTTCGCGCCGTCCGTTGTTCGAAAGGTCTGGACTACTGAGGTTGCTGCGTTTCCGCTTGCATAGATGACCGTGCTGGTACCAGTACCTGCCACATCAAAGCTATCACCGATGCGCGCGGTACCGGGTCGGCCCGAAAACGCGACAGTTGGTATTGCAGTCTCATTTGCCCAGCGATAGATCTTATAAACCGTATCAGCGCCTGATTGAATGGTAAGATTCGCACCATAGATAACCCCGTCCCTCGCTACTTCGATCTCGTTCAGGGCAAACGTGCCGCCCGTGATTCCGGTAACATTCAACGAATCGAGCAGCGCCCCAGTGGAGGCACTTAAGACATACACTTTTAAACCGATTGCACGTGAGACGACCAGATAGCGATCCGTTACAGGATTATAGGCCGCACCGCGATAGACATCACCTGAAGCTGGAAACTGCGGCCGCGAGCCCGGATCGATTTTCCAACGCTGCGTAAATTTCTGCCCAACCAGAGCCTGCGTTGACAGGAACACGAGAAACAGCAAACCGCTCACAATTCGTTTCATGGCTACCTCCCATTGGGTGAGTGTGGTTGACAAGAATGACACCGGTGAGTTACGACCGTTCGAGAACAAGCTCCTGCGCCGAATAGCTCCAATTCCGTACCGGCTTGAAAAGATCGTACAACACAAGTCCAACCGCTCCCAACACAACGCCATCACGACCCAGCGATGCCGGTCGAATCTTCGTCGCTTCCGCCGGTACACTCAGGATATCGTCTTTGACTTTTTGTTGCACAAGCTTCAGGACAACTCCATCTTCTTCCACGATCTTTCCACCGATGACAATGAGTTCGGGATTGAGCGTATTAATGAGATTGATGCAAACGATGCCTGTCAACGAAGCTACTTCATCGAGAAGTTGCTGTGCGGTCTTCTCTCCAGAAGATGCTGCGCGAAGAATGGACCCGACATCAATTGGTTTCCGACCGTTCCGGTGACGGCGATACGCTTTGACCATCACCGAATCAGAAAGAATGTCGCCAAAATCTCGCTGGCCCCGATAAAGGAGGGGGAAACGCTTCCGATCGGCAATAGCGCATCCAAGCTCATTATATCCAATCTCCCCCGCGCTCTCAGTTATACCATGATGGAGTTTGCCATCGAGAATGATACCCGCGCCGATGCCGTCACCGATCCAGACAAATACCTGATCCCAAATTCCTTTTCCCGTTCCGAAAAGATACTCCGCCAGTGCGCGTGCCTTCACGTCGTTCTCCACATAGACGGGGACGCGAAATCGTTCTTCGAAAAATGCACGAATATTGGTTCCTTGCCAACCCGCCAGCGTGTCCGCCAAACGGATGATGCCCGTCTTCCGCTCAATCAAACCAGGCAAACCGGCGCCGACACCGACAAGTTTCTCGTTCTCAAATCCCTTTGATCGAAGAAGATCGTCTATCAGATCAGCAGCCTTTCCCAACACGGCATCTGCTGTGCTACCGGCACGATACAAGAAAGAGTCGCGAGCAAGAAGCTTTGCATTCAGATCACTCACGGCGACGTGACACGATGTCATGCCGATGTCGATACCGATGACATAGCCGGCAATGGGATTGAACCGAAGCAGTTCACGGCGTCGCCCTCCGCGCGTCGTTGAGGTCGATTCACCAACGGAGAGAAGGAATCCGCCCCGGAGCAAACGTCCCACGATGTCCGAGACAGTTGGTTTAGAGAGCTTTATTTGTTGGGAGATTTCTGTACGGGAAATGGTCTGTGTGTCGCGAACGAGCCGAAGGATGCGATATTCATTCGGTTCGTCGAAGTACTCAGACCGCCGCCGGAAGCGTGTCCACACGTAGGGATCCTCGCCAGTGAGTGGTTCCTCGGAGCCGAGGAAGACTGGGGAATCGGTTAGTTAGTTAACCGAACTAACTGTCGCAATGTATTGAACTCCCCACTTGATGTCAAGTTAAATCTACCGAAAGCCCAAAAAAAATCCCACCCCCCCACGCGTCGCAAGTCTGAGAATCTGGAATCTGTCGACCGATTTTTCGCCTCTGTGCGAAGCTCTCAATTTCCACTCCTCACAATCCCATTGTTTTTCTAAGAGAATTCACTGGCATAATAGTTGAGATTGGACATTGTCAGGAAATCCTATGCACGATCAAACACGGACGCTTGCTCCCTCTGATCTCCCGATCTATTCCATCGGTTCAGTTGCGCGTCTTTTGGGTGTCTCCGTGTACACCCTCAGGATGTATGAACGCGAAGGCCTCGTTCTCCCTCAGAAATCACATTCTCACCAACGCCGATATTCCGAAAGGGATGTCGAGCGGCTCCGCTGCATCCGTCAAGCCATTCAAGAGCAAGGGTTCACAATCTCGGCCATCAAGACCTTGTATGCTATGATCCCTTGCTGGGAGATCGTCGGTTGTACCAACGAGGAGCGTGCCGCCTGTCCGGCCTACAGAGGGCACGAACAGCCGTGCTGGTCATACACCCACAGCGACAATATCTGTGCTTCAAGAAAGTGCCGGGAATGTCCGGCCTATCAGCTTATATCGAACTGCGATCAAATCAAATCGAGCATCATTCAGAGCACACTTCGACGGTAAGGAGATGGACCAAATGGACGAGAAGAAAAAAATAACGATGATCGTGTTCAGCGGCGATATGGATAAAGCGATGGCGGCGTTCATCATAGCAACGGGTGCCGCTGCTTCAGGAATCTCGGTAACGATGTTCTTTACGTTTTGGGGATTGCAGACCATCAAGAAATCGGTACAAACGGGGAGGGGCTTCTTCGGCAAGATGTTGGGATGGATGCTGAAAGACATCGACAGCATCGGCCCCAGCAAAATGAATTTCGGCGGCGTCGGTCGCTGGATGTTCAAAAAAATGATGAGGTCAAAGAACGTGGCGATGCTGCCGGAGTTACGGCAGATGGCCATCGAATTAGGAGTGAAGATGGAGGCCTGCCAGATGAGTATGGATGTGATGGAGATTGAAAAGAAAGACCTCATCGACGAGGTGGCCGAAGTCGTCGGCGTAGCAGCGATGCTCGAAGAAGCACAGCAATCAACATTTACGATGTTCATCTAAGGAGACCACCAATGCAAACGATCCAGGAACCAAAAATCGATCAAACACTTGACCTCAAAGGACTACTCTGTCCCATTCCGGTTGTGAAACTTGCGATGGCGATCAAGAAGATCAAAATCGGACAGGTCATTCAGGGTATTGCCACCGACCCCGGCGTCATGGCGGATATTCCTGCCTGGTGCCGAAGTACGGGAAATGAACTTGTTTCGATCGAGCAGAAGGGGAAAGAGTACTTCTTCACAGTCCGACGCGTGAAGTGAGGCGGCCATGACTCTTTTCACGATAACGCAGTGGATTGCCTCTGCTTCACTCCTCTTCTCCATAGCGGCTTTCAGCGGAATGTGGTGGCGAATGCAACGGCGGGCGTCCGGTGTTGACCGCTCGGTGCCGAAGGACTCGGTGGCGCGAGGTATTCGCTATGCCTTCACGACCGGTATGGCGTCGTGGGCAAAAGAGAGTACTCGGCTGCACATGATTGGCTATCTTCGAGGCGTGGTTTTCCATCTCGGCATCTTCGTCGGACTGGCGGTTCTTCTGCTAAGTCCCTGGTTGGATTCCATCAGCGATTCCGTCCGCTGGGGTGCAGCGGTACTCGCATTTGTCGGTGCCGTCATGGGAATTATCGGAGCGATACAGCGCATTACCGAACGCAATCTCAGAATTCTTAGCACACCGGATGATCATCTTTCTGTGTGGCTGGTGTCGATTGTCTTATTGAGCGCATCCGTGGCTGTGGTGTCTTCTGAATGGTTGCCAGCGTTTTACGTTGCTTCTTCTGTTCTCCTCGTCTATGCGCCGGCGAGCAAGATTCGACACTGTATCTTTGTCTATTTCGGGCGACTGTTTTATGGCATTCATATTGGTCGCCGCGGAATTGTTCGGGGACTGGAGGAACACCATGCCTGACACGACAATCACGACAGCGTTGGAATTCCTGGAGAAACAGCTCAATCGGCCATTGGCCACGGCGCTCGAGGTCTGTGCCCGCTGCGGCATCTGCGCTGAGGCCTGCCATTACTACGTTGCCGATCCTGATCCCAAGCACGTTCCGGCCTATCGGGGCGAGCAGCTCCGATCGATTTACCGCCGGAAGCATAATCTCCTTGGCAAAGTATTCCCAAAGTGGGTGAAGGCTGCTGACTTAGACGAGACGATGCTCGAGCGTTTGGCGGAAATCGCTTTTAGCGAATGCACGCTTTGCCGTCGTTGCACCTTCAATTGTCCGCTTGGTGTCGACACGCCATTGATGATGCGAGCTGTGCGCGGAATGGCCACTGCCGCCGGCAAAGCTCCTGAAATGCTCGTCATGCTTGCGGATGCGGCTATTGAAAAAGGAAAAGATCCGGAGATGTTTCGCGAGCTTTTCCTTCAACAAATTCGAGAGATGGAGCGAGAGCTACAAGAGATGGTTGGAGATCCGACGGCTCACATCACGGTTGAGCGGGAAGGAGCGAGGGTGCTGTACGTTGCCCTCGCCGGTGCGCATACCATTCTTCCTCCTGCGACGATTTTCCATGCAGCTAAAGAGGATTGGACACTGAGTCTCTATGAGGCGGCGAACTACGGTGTTTTTCTTGGAGACCCGAACCGAGCAAAACAAATTGCGGGGAGGATTATCGAAGAGGCGAAGAGGCTGAAGGTGAACGAGGTCGTTGTGGCTGAGTGCGGGCATGCGTGTGCGTCTCTCGTTTGGGAAGCGCCGAACTGGTTTGGCGAAACGTTTCCCTTCCGCATTCGCAGCGTGATTGAGCTCTTTGCCGATTACATCGAGCAGGGGCGCCTGAAGCTCGATCCGACAGCCAATCCGGAAGTAATCACGTATCACGATTCCTGCAACCTCGCACGCACAAGCGGCATTTATCGTGAGCCGCGTGTTATCCTGAAAGCTGTCGCTCAAAACTTCCGTGAAATGAATCCGCACGCACTGGAAAACTACTGCTGCGGCGGTGGTGGCGGGTTGGTTGCGTTGCCTGAATATGAGGAGAAGCGATTGAAGGCGGGAAGACCGAAAGCGGACCAGATCAGAAATGCCGGAGCTGAAGTTGTGGCGGCGGCGTGTGAAAACTGCCGACTCCAGCTTGGCGAGCTTAATGATCATTATCGGCTGAATGTACGGGTGATGGCCCTTGCTGATCTCATTGTGAAAGCGCTTCGTTTTCCGGAAAGAACATCCCGGCCAGTTGAGTCAGATTGCAGCGAGCTCAATGCTTGCCGTGAAATACCGTCATGCACATGAATGCCAGACTTTTTTTTGGGAGACATTTGCCTATCTTGCTCATCATCTCAACCTAAGGAGGCTGTTCAATGTCTAAACTCCCCAAACGGTTCACCGATTTCACGAAGAACTATCCAACGGTAGCGAAGGCGTACGAGGAGCTGGGGAATGCCGTGCATGCATCCGGACCGCTCGGCACCAAAGAGCGGGCGCTCGTGAAGTTTGCCATCTCCATCGGCGCGAGGTTAGAGGGGGGAGCGCATTCACACATCAGAAAGGCATTGGAAGCAGGAGTAACAGTAGAAGAGTTACGACACGTCGCACTTCTCGCGATACAAACGATCGGCTTTCCCTCTTCCATGGCTGCGATGAGTTGGATTGACGACATCGTCCAACAATCGCCGAAAAAGAGACGTTCAAAATGATCGAAGAACGGGAGATGGTGGGCGCGATTCTTGCGGGGGGTGATAGCAGTCGCATGGGGACCGATAAGGCTCTCCTGGAACTTGGAAGATCAACACTCATTGGTTACGTGGCGGAGGCGCTGAGGTCGGTTTTTCAACGCGTGGTGGTGATCTCGAACGTTCTGATCAAATACAGCTTTCTCAATCTCCCAACCTATCCCGACATCTTCCGCAGCTGCGGACCGCTCGGCGGTATCCATTCCTCATTGGTACATACTGCATCCGATCGGGTCTTCGTTGTCTCATGCGACATGCCGTACATTACACAGGATCTTCTCACGTATGTGGCCTCATCGACAGATGACGCTGATGCAGCCGTGCCGACGAGCGAAGGACGTCTCCATCCGCTTTGTGCAATCTATGCGCGGCGGTCGCTCCCAACAATCACGGAACATCTTCAACGCCAGCAGCTCCGGCTGCTTGATCTCCTTCAACGTCTCCGGACGCAATACATCCCGATCACGCCCCACCTCCCTTTCTACACACCTCAGCTTCTTACAAACATCAACACACCTTACGATTTCAAAGCATCGCTTCGAAATCCTCCCCGACCTTCCCGCGACTCGCCCACAACCGACACTTGAACGTCTGCGCGGTGCTGAGGGTCGCGTGGATGTTCATCTCTGAACTCTTCCGGAACCCCCTTCTCTCATGAGTGATTCCACTTCCGCAACCGTGACGTCGTTGAAATCACCGATGATCGAGTGCTTGAGGCACGAGGCCGCCACGGCAAACTCCAACGCATCTTGTGTCCCTTTGCCCGTGACCAATCCGTAAATCAATCCTGCACCGAAGGAATCCCCCCCTCCCACTCGATCCACCACGCGGATGGCATATTTACGACTTTGATAGAATTGCTTCCCGTCCCACAACACAGCCGACCAATTGTTGTCCGATGCCGATAGACTTTCCCGCAAGGTAATCGCCACTTTGTTTACTTGCGGGAAGCGTTGGATGAGCTGTTCTGCAACGGAGCGATACTTTTCGATCTCTAACTTGCCAGCCTGGACGTCCGTCGATCCGGCCTTGATACCGAAGACCATCTCGGCATCTTCTTCGTTGGCGATGACGACATCGACAAGTTCCAAAACGCGGCTCATTACCTTCTCAGCCTGATCCCGGCTCCAGAGTTTTTTCCGGTAGTTGAGATCGCAACTGACTGTGAGTCCCACCGACCGCGCCTTCGCAACCGCCTCCACCGTTGCCTCCGACGCAGTTGGGCTCAAGGCAGGGGTTATGCCGGTGACGTGGAACCACGAAGCGCCGGCAAGCACATCTTCCCATTTTACCATACCGGGAGCAATCTCGGCGATGGCAGAATGGGCCCTGTCGTACAGGACCTTTGACGGACGCTGAGAAGCACCGTTTTCGAGAAAATAGATCCCCATGCGTTCGCCGCCACGCAGGATGGCACCGGTCTGAACGCCGCGCCGTCGCAGTTCAGCGATGCATGTCTCCGCAATCTCATTCTTTGGGAGGCGCGTCACATAGTGGGCATCCAAACCGAATTCGGCGAGGGAGACTGCCACGTTTGCCTCACCGCCTCCGAACGTTGCATCGAACTGCCTTGCTTGACTGAATCGCAGGAATCCAGGCGTTGAGAGCCGGAGCATAATTTCACCGAACGTTACCACTTTTGGTGGTGCCATGATGTTCTTCCTTGATTACCTATCCTGTGAGGTTTTTCATAGCAGTTACTTTTCATTTTCATGAATAAAGAAACAATAGTAGGGCTCACCTGTTGCGAAGCGCCGGATCAACAGTCCAAGCTCCAACATATGATAGTCTCCCCAGAGGCACGATTCGCCGCACGGTATTTTCCTCGACGGTGGAATGTAGTCCCAACCGTGCGGTCGGTGATAGACGGTATGGAGGAGAAGTCCTTCGTGTTTCGGGTCGGTTGAGAGGTATGGTTCGCTGAAGGCCGTCTGAGCAACCGTCAATCCGGCTTGAAAGTATTTCTTTCCGCGCTCGGTGAGACCGAGGTATCTTCCTAAGCGAATCAGGCCCTGCGCAGCGATGACAGCAGCGGAGCTGTCGACCGGCTCGTCATCATTAAAAGGATTTGCGGGTTTCTCGAGATACTCACCGAGCCGGGAGAGACCAGGTGCTCCGGTATCCCAGTACGGAATACCATCCGTTGGCGTTTGTTCAATGTAGAAATCGGCAACCGCCTCAGCAACGCGCTGAAACGCTTCCAGAATGCGACCTCTTCCTCCGAATCGATCAAGCTCCGACGCGGGCAGAAGCGAAAGAAACTCCAACTCCTCTGCGTAACCGAGGAGAATCCATGCAAGCCCGCGCGTCCAGGTCGTGAACGGCGAGTATCCTTGTTGGCTGCTCGGACATCGGTACGAGCCATCATTCAAATTAAAGATCGACTCGTGCGCGACGCGTCCGCGGATATCGTAGGAATCCCTCCCCTCACCGAAATAGACGTTATAGCGCGCAGTCGTCTCGGCGTGTTGCAGAAGACGCATGAGGAGATCGATCTTCTGATCCCTCTCACCCATCAACACATGTCCGAGTTGATGAGCAACTGCCAGAACGCGGAGAGAACGGATGGTATCGGCAAACAGCGAATGGGGCCCGTTAAACGAGTAAATGAAACCCGCTTCGGGACCAAGTTGCGTCCACCGCGATGCCTGCACTGCCCCACTGATCTTCAGGGCAAGTTCGTAGAAATTCCGCTCCCATTCGTTCTCCGGCAACTTCCCTTCCCGCATGAGTCTGTGCAAATTGCCGTAGGTGCTGATGTTGTTGAAGCCATGGTCATGAACACCGATATGACTTACGTGAGAGGCCATGAAACGGAGCGTTCCCGTACGACCGATGGAGAGGGTCTTCGTATCGCCAGTGACATCATAGTGGAGCAGTGGCACACCGAACTGAAAGCCCTGTGTCCACTCCGTCCAGCCCCGAGATGTGTAGGTGCCTTGAACGGTGAATACCGGTGTGCCTCGACTTGGATCCCATGCTGCGTGGAGATGTATGATTTTTCTGCCGGCCAGTTCATACAAGCGATCGATGGCAGGAAGGAGCTGAGACGGGTCGATATGTTGATTGATCTTGATTACAATGTCTCAGAATTGATGAAGATGAAGTCCTCCGTCAATGGTAATGACGGAGCCGGAGGAAAAGGGAAAGTGTCCTGAAAGAAGAGAACCGACGGCCAACGCAACGTCTTCAGGTGTTCCCCACCGCCGTTGAGGAACAAGCCCTGTCTCCAGCAGCGCATCGTACTTAGCTTTGGCTGCGCTCGTCATATCGGAGAGCATGATGCCGGGGCGGAGTTCATACACTTGAATCCCCTCGGCCGACAGTCTCGCAGCCCAGAGTTTCGCTGCCATGGAGAGTCCCGCTTTGGAAACACAATATTCGCCCCTGTTCACTGACACCGACTCCGCCGAGACGGAGGAGATGAAGATGATCTTGTAGCCATGTGGGAGCAGCGATGGGGATTTATCCGACAACCACCGTTTCGCGACAAGCTGAGTGAGAAAGAATGAACCCTGGAGATTGGTCCGCAAGACTTCCGAGAAGGATTCCTCTGTCACCTCTGTTATATCCGCTCGAACCTTCGGAGCAATCCCTGCATTATTGACGAGAGCATCAAGACGGTGAAACTCGGTAAAGACCGAGTCAACAAGTGTGCGACGTTGCTCTGAGTTGGATATATCGGCCTGAAGTGGAAGAAAGACCTGTGATTCTTGCACTGCTACACGCCAACAGGCAGCAGCCGTTTCCTCCGCGGCGGCTCGATTTCCAGCATAGTTGATCGCCACGGAATATCCAAGTTGAGCGCAATGGATCGCTATACCGCGCCCCAATCCCCGGCTTGCCCCGGTGACAAGAACGACGGGAGGAAGAGTTGACATCGTACGGTGCGTCAGCTGTTGTTGTTGAGGAAGATAGTATTAAAGAAATGACCGCGATGCAAGGATGCTTGCGCAAAAAAGGGACTCGTTCCGCCAAGGGAATCACTCACAAAGAAGACTGAGGTAGCAAAAGAGAATCGCCGCGACCGCTTTTTGCCACGTCTGATGGAGAGGGAGGCTTTGGGATGGGTTTTCCCAAAGAAAAAAGCCCGCGTCTGCGGGCTTGAAGTGGACAGGGACGGAATCGAACCGCCGACACATGGATTTTCAGTCCATTGCTCTACCAACTGAGCTACCTGTCCAAGAACTGCCGAGGCTTATGAAGGCGCTCGGAATCAAAAAAATCGGTGCGGAATTACTTCCCGCACCGGCGCCATTTTAGCAAAGATTTCAGCGAAAAGCAAGCCGCAATTATTCAAGCTCGCGGGCGTTCTTCTGCCCGATGTAACTGACAACCTCTTCTCCTCCATCAACACCCAGCACATTCCCGGAAATGAATCCGCCGTATTCGTGCGTCAAGAGCACGATGGCACGAGCGATGTCTTCCGGTGTAGTGAGTCGCAACTGAGGATTCTTCGCCTTTGCAGTGTTGAGCAGCTTTACCGCCGCGGGAATTTTCCGCAGGGCCGGCGTATCCGTTACACCGGCCATAATCGAATTCGCAGTGATTCCGAAGGCTCCGAGCTCCATGGTAAGTTGCCGGATGTGAGATTCGAGCGCAGCCTTCGCAGCCGACACAGCGCCGTAGTGCGGAATTTGAGTACGGCCTCCGGAACTGGTCATCGCGTAAATTCTTGAACCTCGCCGGAGCAGCTTCCTCACAAATGCGCCCTGCGTCCAGTATACCAAAGTGTTTGCCATCACGTCTAGTGTCATTTCAACTTGCTGCTGGGAGATCATGTCCTCATGCTTATCGGCGATATACGGCCTGAGCGTGCCAAATGCAAGCGAGTGCATCAGCACGCGCACATACGCTTTCTCATCCTTCTGCAACTCTTTCTGAAGTGCATCCAATACCTCCGTGCGCTTGGTCGGATCAGCTGCATTGACGTTGAAGAACATCATCTGCACGCCTGTGGCACGTACCTTTTCTTTAATCTCCTCTGCTGCAGGCATCGTCGCTGCTCGGTCAAAGTGAACGCCGCAGATGTTCATTCCGTGCTGTGCCAGTGCGACAGCGGTCGAACCACCGAACCCACTTGAGGCACCTAAAATCAATGCCCAGTCTGTTTTCTCAAACCGCAGTGAGGGATTGTTATCCATACTTTCTCAAAATTGTCGAATCGAGACGTCGTAAGTTAGCAACATTTGACCGAAAATCAAGAATCGTCATCATTCGACCGTCACGCTCTTGGCGAGATTGCGCGGCTGGTCGACGTTCGTTCCCCGCGCGACAGCGATGGAATAAGCAAGTAATTGCAGAGGGACAACATTGACGATGGGGCCGAAGAATCCATACGTCCGAGGAACCGGCACGACAAACTCCGCCAACTTGTGTATCTCCTCATCATCTTCATTGGCAATCGCGATGATCCTCCCTCGGCGCGCGCGTACCTCCTCGATATTACTGATTACTTTCTCGTAAATCGCATCCTTTGGAACGATGAAGACCACCGGCATGTGCTCATCGATCAGCGCGATGGGTCCATGTTTCATCTCGGCTGCAGGATATCCTTCTGCGTGGATGTATGAGATCTCTTTCAACTTCAGTGCACCTTCTAGCGCCACAGGGAAGTTCGCGCCGCGTCCGAGATAAAGAAAGTTTCGGGCATCTTTGAATTCTTCTGCAATGCTCTTAATCAAACTGTGACTCGAAAGAACCCCCGCAACCTTTTCGGGCAACGACGCCAACTCCCGAGCCAGCAGCTTCTGATCAACCCCAACGACACTTCGCCATCGAGCTAGCATAAGTGTTATCATTGCCAACACGGTGAGCTGCGAGGTGAATGCCTTCGTCGAAGCCACGCCGATCTCCGGACCGGCGTGGATGTAGACACCCCCGTCCGTCTCCCGGGCAATGGCACTGCCCACAACGTTGACGATACCCAACACGGTCGCGCCACGCGCCTTCGCCTCTCGCAACGCCGCCAGGGTATCCGCTGTTTCCCCGCTCTGACTTATTGCAAACACAACATCTTCCGGCGTTATGACAGGATTTCTGTAGCGAAATTCCGACGCATACTCCACCTCTGTCGGAATTTTGGCAATTTGTTCCAACATATATTCACCGACGAGGCCTGCGTGCCAGGACGTTCCACAACCGAGAAGAATGATACGCCGCGCGGTGACAAGTTTTTCCCGCGCATGCTCAAGTCCCCCAAGTTTCACCTCCCCCTGCTCCACTAACAATCGACCCCGCATGGCATTACGAATGGTCTCAGGCTGTTCATGGATTTCCTTCAGCATAAAGTGGTCGTATCCGCCGCGCTCGATTTGCTCAAGTTCGAACGTCAACTCTTCCACTGCCTTGCGAATCTCAACATCGTCAAGTGTTTTGGTGGTAACGCCATCGCGCGATACAATGGCCAGCTCTCCATCCTCAAGATAACTCACCATGCGCGTGTGCTGAATAAGCGCAGAAGGATCCGAGGCAATAAAATAACCATCGTCCGCGTAGCCGAGGACGAGCGGGCTCCCCCGCCGGGCAGCGATGAGCCGATCAGGCTCACGGCGACTCATCACGACCAAACCGTACGTTCCACGCACCTGCTGAAGAGCGAAACGAACTGCTTGATCCAACGAAGTTCCCGACGTGTACAACTCCTCGATCAGATGTGCAACAACCTCCGTGTCCGTTTCGGATACGAACCGGTGTCCGTGCTCCAGCAATCGCTTCTTGAGAAGGGAATAGTTTTCCAGAACACCATTATGGATGACCGCAATATCAGAATGACAATCGAGGTGAGGGTGTGCGTTGATTTCACTCGGCGCCCCATGCGTTGCCCAACGCGTATGACCCATTCCAACCGTCGCTTTCAACCTGCTTGCGCGCAGAGCTTCCTCGAGAGTCGAGACTTTGCCGACCCGCTTCATCACATCGATCGAGCCGTCAGAACAGACAGCCACTCCTGCCGAATCATAACCGCGGTATTCGAGACGCTTGAGCCCCTCTATCACGAGAGGGATCGCTTCACGTCGTCCGAGATAACCGACTATCCCGCACATATGGTTCGCTCCTCCTAAACAAGTGTGATAACACCTAACATTCGACCTGACTTCTCTTTCTCACGGCGATACGAGTGATAGCGATCTCCGGCGCAGATTGTGCAGTCACCCGACACTTCGATGTTGGATGAAGCCACACCGCAAGTCAGAAGTTGTATGAAGTTTGCCTGTTTGAGATTTGCAAAAGTTCTGCCGTTGTGACGCGCAATGCACCTCTCGTTAAATTGTTCTGCAACCTCTTCGCCAATTTCATAGCAGCAGACATCCGCACAAGGTCCCATGTAAGCGACGACATCAGAAGGTGTGCTCCCACCATGATCGATCATCTTCGTCACTGCAACAGAAGCGATTTGAGCCGCCGTCCCGCGCCAACCGGCATGGACGGCAGCAATGACATTTCGTACGGGATCAAATAAAAAGAGAGGGAGACAATCGGCTACCGAGACCGCCAGCGCAATGCCGGAACGATCGGTAAGCAATCCGTCACACTTCGGAGTGAAGCCTCCCATGTGGACCACTTCCACCCGATTCGAATGACACTGCCCCGCGAAAGCAACGCTCTCTGGTCGGATCCCGATGGAATCGAAAAAGCGTCGACGATTCTCCCGTACGTTCTCCGGAGTGTCCCCCACGTGAAAACTCAAATTCATCCCAAAGGGCTTGGGGCTGACCCCACCTTCGCGCGTGCTCATGGCAAAGCGAATTTGCCGATAGGACGCGAACAGCGAAGACTCAACAGTCGGGATCATACAGTTGCGGGGTGACTCATGGGAAGCCGTATTTCAATCGTCGTTCCCTCTCCCACCTTGCTCCATAACTCGATGGTGCCGTTGAGATCCTCGATCACTTTTCTCGAGATCGCAAGACCGATACCCATACCGTCTGTCTTCGTCGAGAAGTTTGGTTGGAAGACTCTTGACCGAATATCCTCAGGGATGCCAGGTCCGTTGTCGCGAAGAGTGATCACGCAGCTGCCATCTTCAAGTCGAGTGCTCATCTCGACGGTACCCCCTTTTGGCATCGCTTGAACGCTATTGCGAAGAATATTGATGAACACACGGCGCAATTCATCCCGATCGGCGACGATGGGGACGAGAGTTTCGTCAAATTTCGTCTTGAATGCAATCCCCTCTACCTGGCTGAACAGCGTGACGCTTTCACGAAGAATCTCATTGAGACTTATCCGCTCATAACGCGGCATCGGCATTCGTGCGAAATTGGAAAACTCAGTGGCAATGCGAGAGAGCGTCTCGATCTGGTCAACCACCGTTCGTGCAACTCGATCCAGTATCTCCTTGAACTGAGGCACATTATCTTTATATGCCTGTTGGAGATGCTGAATAGAGAGTTTGATGGGAGTCAGCGGATTCTTGATCTCGTGAGCGACTTGCTTTGCCATCTCTTTCCATGCCAACTCTCGTTCTACGCGCGCCAAATGCTCACGATTGGCTTTCAGTTCCTGCACCATCTCGTTGAATGCCTTCACCAACTCACCAACTTCATCCGAGGAGCGTGGTGTCAGTTGAAGATCAAGGTCGCCCCGTCCGATGCGCCGCGCTGCTTGAGAGAGCTCACGTAGAGGGCGAGACAAACGTCCCGCAAGAACGAAGGCAATGACGGTCGTAATTGCCACCACAAACGCATAGGCACCTAACAAATACGCGTTTCGTTGAGCCAGTTCCTGATCAATTTCGTGCAGACGATAGAGAGCGGGAACCGCGACAACACCAAGAAAGCGCCCCTCCAACATAATCGGGCTGTAGCCGACGACATAATCTACCTCACCAATCCTCTCCGTCTGCTGGAAAAACCCACGTTGCCGCAGCACCGTTTCTGTATAGGCGGAGCCCCCCAACCTGCTGTCGAGTAGCGAGGCTCTGTACAATTCAGGTCGGCTGCTCGCTTGCACTGTTCTTCTATTGTAGACAGTGAAATCGATTCCAAGATCGGAGGCCACCGCTTCACAGAAATCGTCATTCACACCTGAAGCGAAATCCTCTTCACTCTGTAACGCCGAGACCACCCGTTGATGAACAAGCTCCAGTTCCTGGCCGAGCCGACGCTCGATCGATTCATTGAGCCGATCAATGGCAAGCTGCCGATTGTAATATGCAAGAAAGATGAGTGGCAGGATCGAAAGAACAGCAAACGCAATCGCCAGCTTGCCTCGAAAACCAAGATTCACCCGGTTCCCCTTCATCACCAACCATCCCGCAGAGACGACGAAGAGAATCACTCCTAAAAGACCAAAAGAGATGAGAAGCTTCATCAAGTTGAACAGATGCCAACGAACATCCAACGAGGTGAGAGTGAGACGAATGATGCGTTCCGGGGCCGATGGATCGCGGGCATAGAGGACTTCTGCCGATGTGGCACCTTCTACCTGCTCTGTCCAAAGGAATCTCGCCGGCTCGCTTTTCAACCGTTCAGCAATAGTGGAAGGAAGAAGATCTCCACGTCGGGCGTTGGGAGACGTCGAGGAAACAAGTATTCCCCGATCAAACTCGTCCACCGTCATCTTTCGAATGCGAGGATCGATCGGATGTGTAGCGGACGTCCGAAGGAATTCTCCACTATCGCCACGAAACAACGCTCGCCGGCTGGCAGATAACCCAACAGCTATCGTTCCAACCGACCTTCCCCCTTCCTCGCGCACAGTGCTCCACATGCCGTAATATTTCACCTGCTCACCGCGTACCGTTCGATCAAATACGACGAGTTCTTCCTCCTCTTCGTCGAAAATACGAGTAAGAAGCTCGTACCGCTCATAGGACGTTAACCCGACAAAGAAACTGCTCCGCTCCCGACCGAATTCGTCATACAGAAAGAGACCGGAGTTGTATCCCTCACGACTCAACAGCGTCTGAGCCCAGACGTTGAAGGCAGGATCCGTCGCACTGAGCTGAAGAGCAGACAGTGAGACCGCGCGAAGCTGTTCTTGCGCGGTATTAATCGCATCCGAAACGACAAGTGAGATCCAGGAATCGACAGGACGAAGCAGCTCCTGAGCATATGATTGCAGCCGTTGTCTTTCCTTTTCGTGAACCTTGGCATCCATCACGACCGCGGCAATCAAGAATGCAACAATGGCAGCCACTCCCACAAGACGAAGCGCTCTCTGATGAGAACTTTGCGGGTGGATCTCCTTTCTTCGTATGATATCGGTACTCGTTCCCACCACAAGGAGCAAAACCAGAACACTCACGGGTACCTGCGGCTCTCGGTCGACAGCTGAAAACGTAAGATAACCGGCAACAAAAAGACCCGTCGTTATCAGATGCAATGAACGAGAGGACCAACCGGCGGTGAATCGGCTAACCGTTTCCTTTACTTGCACAAAAGCCACCATCGTGATGCCCACAAGTGCCATTGTGAGGAAGAAAAGATTGCCTATCATCAAGAGAACCGGAACACTGGGTAGCAAGCTGGCGGGATCCTGATAGTAGAGTGTCGAATCGAACACAAACCCTCTCACAGCAGCCCCAAATGAGCGAACGATGATCGGAAGAACGAGAATCCAAAATACGATGCCCGCGACAGGGAGCGGGGCGGTTGATGGCCGTTCCTGGTTACCCGTGACAAGACGTACGATGGTGCGCCTTGCCAGCACCGCAACAGTCATGAAGAGGCACACGACGGAAAGGGTCAGCTCTCCAACCGACGAGGTCAAGTCGAACAAAAAAGGGGAAGCAAAGAGCGTTGGATCGAACAACCATCCACCGAGAAGCACTGAAGGAAACTCAACGTATCGCCACAGAATGCGGATTCCCCATATGGCAACGATGACGAGCGCGGTGTGCCCATAACGAAGGCCTCGCAAGCGAGGGAATTGGATCAAAGCAATGAACCCGAGCACCGAGATGACAGCGATCAGCCCCGCCTTCCACACGCCGAATGCGTACTGCACCTCGAGCACGGCCTCCTCGAGATGAGGAAACCGGAAATGCACGGAGGTGAGTGTCTTACCATCCGGTGTTCGAATCGGCACCGTTCCCCAGCCTTCCCCAGGATGTACATCGGAAGAATCAAAAGCGATGCGAACCTCCCTCCCGACCACCTGCGATAACTCCTCACTCAAGCTGAAGCGCGAAATGAACCGATTCGAAATCGGATAGTTCATTTCCAACGTCTGATTAACAACTACGTAAAACTGCCGATCCTGCATCGCTTGAATGAAGGTGAGATACCTGTGAAGGCCGACGCTGGTAATCACAAAGAAGGAGTCACTGGCTTCGTTCTGGAGGAGGGATTTATATGAAGGGAGGCTGCCCCGGCCGGACCACACAAGAATCGTCCCTTGTGCGTCGGTGATTTCGAGACTCGCGATATTCTCGTTTCGCGCTTCTTCCAGTTGCGCAAACGCCGAAGCGACGTTCTCGGATCCCCCTTCACGAATAGACTCGAACAGGAATCCATTTGTCGAGACGATACCTGCTTGCTCGATAGCCTTGGCAGCGCGCAAACTGAAGCTCGCCTGAATCTCGCTGGTAAGAACAGCGACCTCTTCGCGCTCGCGGTCAGGCCACGTGTCGACCAATGACCTCTGTTTCCACACCTGCAGCAGCTGCAAGAGCCCGAGGAGAGGAAGCGAAATGAAAAAGCCCCACAACGCGGGGCGGTAAGCCGGTGTGAGTCCGGAGGAAGTTGTGAACATATCTCGCTAATAGATATTCACCTGACCCAACAGCCACTTGCCTTCTTGCTGTACCAAGGATACATACACCTGAACAGACTCGCGATTCCCTTTGGCGATATAAGTGAGGCGACCGGTTGCATAGGGAGTAGAACCTTCGTCTTCAAATCGCGAGAACTCAAACGAGAAGGGTTTCTTGCCGGCAAAGTATTCTTGCAAAACCGAAAGAACTTGATTGGCCGAATAGTAGCCCGTCTCCCCGCCGCGAATGCTAACGGATACCTGATTTGCAAAGAGCGACGGGCTAGAGAGCAAAGAGAGATTCAGAAGACCGTGTTGGATCTGTCCGAAAAGGGCGCGAACATCACGTTGTTGCCGGGAGAGGGACGTTACCTCCTCTCCCACGAGGGAGTCCTTTTTGAATTTACGTTGCTGTGGCACCCGACTCTGTGCAACAGAGTCTTGAACTATCAGAATGCAAAATATGATCAACACAATTCTCATAGCTGTTCCCAAAGTATCGGAAAAGCGGCTGAAAATCAACCGCATCTCTTCTTCCTCCTTTACCATCATCTTCTTCCCGAGTACGCGATCTTCTCAACCTGATTCCCGTCCGCTGCAGAGTAAACCAAACGATACTCCACTCATCCTCATGATTTCCGATCTATCGAAAAATAAACAGCCGCCTTCATGTCGCGTTGGCGGCTGCAGAGATTTTTCGTCTGTTTCCTTTAGCGCCCAAAATCCGGAGGAGCACTTCGGTCGATTTTCCTCTGACCATCGGGTGATCGTTGACGCTTCAGATCGGGATTTCCCGGCGTTACCTGATAGGCCCAATCAAATCTCAAAGTGTACGAATCAACGTCGCGCACGCGCACTTTCGCATAGTGGTCATCCCATGTCCATATGACATACGTATGACCCGGGATCGCGAGCACCGATTTTGTCGGCGACCATCCACCCGAAGGCGCTTCGTAGATGTCATACAAGGAATTTGTGTACCCCATATCACGGATATCGGTATCGTTCCACACATTGAGATAGGAGCGACCGTTGACGTACTCAAAGAAGACATCTGTGTAATCGTCGTTGTACTTTCCAACGGAATACGTTGAAAAATCGTATCCAGCTGTGTTCGGAGAGGTTCGATAGTTATTGATGCGGGTACCATACCCTTCCGGACGAGGCGTCGCATATACGACATCCCGACTCAATTCACTTTCGTTTCCCTCAAAATCGTATGCCGTCAGCGCGTAGTACACGCGCACGCCATTTCGGACACCGACATCCGTAAAACTCAGACGGGTGGTCGAGGCAATCAGCCGGTACGTTCCATCATAACGGTCGCTCACCCAAACGCCGTAGCCTGCAACATCGGGTTCCGGATTCGGCTCCCATGTCAGTTCAACCGCGTTATCCCGTGCCGTGGCAAAAATCCCCTTGGGCGGCGATGGAGGCGTTGTGTCGATGAAGAGAGCTTCTTGACACCCGACGAGACCGAAGAATGCGGCAAGAATGAGAACGGTCGCTTTCATGGTTGCTCCTTTTTCGCTTCGTCCAACTTCGCTTTTCGAGGAACAAGCCGCGTGCCATATCCAATTATCCCCAGAACATTCGGGAATGATGCTCTGGAAAGTCCAATTCTGTCTTATGAAACAGAGTTGCTGTTCAGAATTGTGAACGAGCGGAGCGGTGAGCCTCCTCAAAGCACCACCACCACAGAGAGAATTAGAAAAGAACGTACTTGCCTTTATTGATAATTCCGATCGCTTTGCCTCGCAGCTGGCGACCATGGAAGGGGGTGTTTCTTGATTTGGAGCGAGACCGGGCAACATCGACCTGCCACCGTACTTCAGGATCGATAAGAGTAAAGTTGGCCCGCTCCCCCTCCGCAATCTTAATGGCGGGAAGCGAAAGAATCTTACGCGGATTGGTAGAGAATTTCTCCACGAGTTGGTAGAGCATCAGCACGTTGGTCTGGACAAGCTCGGTGATGGAAAGCCCTATCGCCGTCTCCAGCCCGATAATGCCGAACGGTGCTTGGGTATATTCTACTTCCTTCTCGTCGATCGTATGAGGCGCATGGTCCGTCGCAATCACGTCAATCGTTGCGTCTCGGAGTCCTTCCTTTATTGCGTCGACATCTTCCCTTGTTCGAAGCGGCGGGTTCATTTTTGTGTTTGTATCGAAACTCGACACGGCCTCATCGGTCAACGTGAAGTGGTGCGGGGTCACTTCGCAGGTGACGGGAAGATCTTCCCGTTTCGCCGTTCGCACCATCTCCACACTTCCTCGAGTGCTGATATGCGCGACGTGGTACCGCGCATGGCGAACGTAACGCAGGAGGAGGAGATCACGCGCGATCATCAATTCTTCGGCTACAGCCGGGATACCCGGCATTCCTAATCGCGTCGAAGTAAACCCCTCGTTCATACATCCCCCTTTTGTCATTGTCGGTTCTTCGGCATGTTGGATAATGGGGAGATGGAACATCGATGCATATTCGAGGGCACGCCGCATCATCTCTGCGCTGGCAATCGGACTCCCGTCGTCCGAGAATCCCACCGCTCCCGCCTCCACCAGCTCAGCCATTGGAGCAAGCTCTTCACCTTGCCTCCCTTTTGTCGCGGCGGCGATTGGATACACGTCGACGATTCCGTCGCATACCTGTCGCCCTTTTTCCCTCACATATCTTGCCACCGATTCCTCATCGATTGCCGGATTGGTGTTTGGCATACAGCAAACGGCCGTGAATCCGCCGGCTGCGGCAGCCGCACAACCGCTTTCGATCGTTTCTTTATGCTCATACCCCGGCTCACGCAAATGAACGTGCATGTCGATAAAACCGGGAGCAACGATCTTGTTCTTGAGGTCGAGCACGGTGAAAGATGGGTCGGCAGTAAGAGACGTTCCGAGTTTTTCGATACGTCCATCGAGGACGAGAACGTCCATCATTTCATCTTTTCCGCTCACGGGGTCGATGATGCGACCCCCTTTCAGGTGTAGTTTCATGATGTGCACTCTCTTAGTTTGAGGCACCAAGCAGATACAGCACCGCCATGCGTATGGCAACTCCGTTGGTGACTTGTTGAAGAATGACCGAATGCTCACCGTCCGCAAGATCTGCAGACAGTTCCACATCGCGGTTGATGGGTCCGGGATGCATAATCGTAATTGGCCTGCCGGCTCGATCGATCCGTTCTTTGGTCAATCCGAAGAAGCGATGATATTCACGGAGCGATGGGAACAGGCCGCTCTTCTGTCGCTCAAGCTGTATGCGCAGTACATTGAACGCGTCGACGTGCGGAATGATATCTTCGAGGCGATGGTACACTCGCACGCCGAGCCGTTCGATGTCACGCGGGATGAGCGTCTTCGGACCGCAAACTGAAACCTCTGCCCCCATGGTGCGGAGTCCATAGATATTCGATCGCGCAACGCGACTGTGGGAAATGTCACCAACGAGGCAGACACGCAGACCCTCCAGCGATCCGAATTTTTCCCGCAGGGTAAACATGTCGAGCAATCCCTGCGTCGGGTGCTCGTGTCCCCCATCACCGGCATTGATAACGTTGGCATCCACAACGCGGCTCAAGAAGTGAGCTGCTCCGGGTGCCGAGTGCCGAATGACCACCATGTCGATTTTCATCGCCTCGATGTTGCGCGCTGTGTCCTTCAGCGTCTCTCCCTTGCTCACGCTGCTCGCTGCTGTTGCGAAGCTTACCACATCGGCGGAGAGACGGCGCTCCGCAAGTTCAAAGGAAATGCGCGTACGGGTCGAACTCTCGAAGAAGAGATTGACGACCGTCTTACCTTGCAGCGGCGGCACCTTCTTGATAGGGCGATCGAGAATCTCCCGAAAGGAAACCGCGGTGTCGAGAATAAGCGTCAACTCTTCTTTCGACATCCCCTCAAGGCCAAGCAGATGACGACTTTGGAGTTTCATCGCTGCGCCTCCTTCGGTTGGTCTGCAGGATCGACCAAAAAGACGGCATCCTCACCGTCAACTTCCGTCATATGAACCCGGACTTCTTGCCGCAGCGACGTTGGCACGTTTTTCCCCACGAAATCGGCTTTGATCGGCAGCTCGCGATGTCCGCGATCAATCAGCACAAGCAGCTCCACCACGGCCGGCCTGCCGATATCCATAATGGCGTTGAGAGCGGCACGTATGGTTCTTCCCGTAAACAACACGTCGTCCACAAGCACCATCGTCTTGCCGGTGATGTCGAACAGAATCTCCGTACTTTTGAGATGTGGTTGGTCGAGCCTGCCCCGGAGGTCGTCCCGATACAGGGTAATGTCGAGGATCCCTACAGGGATATGCCGATTTTCAATCTCCTCGATCGTCTTGGCGAGTCGGCGCGCCAGAAATTCCCCCCTCGTGCGAATGCCGACCAACACCAGATTCTCCCCCCCTTTGTGGCTTTCCACGACTTCGTGTGCGAGCCGACGGACCGTTCTGCCAAACCCCGCACTGTCGATGATTTTGTTCATACGGTATGCTCCATTGGAAAAACAAAAATGCCTCCAGTCCGAAAGGAAAGGAGGCACGTGCCGAAACTTCGCAAGTCTTGCGTTGAGTGAGGGAAGGGGTGAGTACCTGAACCGGAAGCAGGTCCGATCCCTCTCCTCTTCACTTCCTTTCCTACCTCGCTGGATAGGATTAAAGGAATTGCTCAAAGAACATAGAAGGTGTATCAAGGAGTGGGCGCTACTGGAGTCGAACCAGTGACCTTACGCGTGTGAGGCGTACGCTCTAGACCAACTGAGCTAAGCGCCCAAAAAAACCGCCCCAATGTACCCAAAGGATGACCGAAAGTCAAGGTTGCGCCCCGGCATCTCCGGACTCATGGGCAAAGTACTCGACGATCTTCGCCGCAACCTTTGGACCGACGATTTCCGCAATCTGTTCTTCCGTCGCGAACTTCACACCTTGCACCGATCCAAACGCCTCCAACAACTCAGTCGCGCGCGCTTTTCCCACTCCCTTCACCAGATCTAACTCCGTCTGCAGTATCCGCTTCGATCGCAGCTTCCGATGATAGGTAACAGCAAAACGATGTGCTTCATCGCGTATGGCCTGCAGTAATCTCAACCCGGAGGAGGTTCGTGGTATGCTTACCGCCTCACTTTGACATGGAATAAAAACTTCCTCCAATCGTTTTGCCAATCCGATAATCGGAACATTCAAGAGATCGATCCTCGACAAAACCTCCATCGCACTGGAAAGCTGTCCCTTTCCTCCATCAACCATGATCAGGTCGGGCATGGTGGATCCGTCCTGAAGAATTCGCCTATACCGTCGTTCGATGACCTCCTGCATGCTCGCAAAGTCATCCGAACCTTTGACCGTTTTGATCTTGAATTTCCGATACTCACTTTTCTTGGGCTTCCCATCGACGAACACAACAAGGGAGGCAACAGCATCCGAGCCCTGGATGTTGGAGATATCGAAGCATTCAATTCGTCGGGGCGGAACGGTCAGGCGAAGGTCTCGCTGAAGCGCACGGACAGAATGGGGCACGATTTCACCCCGTTTCACCTTCTGTAGCTCATATTCCTCCAGCAGGAATTCAGCATTTCTCCGGACCAGGCCGAGTAATTTATACAACTCCCCTGCTTTCGGCACGATGAGATGAACCGTTCTTCCCTTCTTCTCCTCCAACCACCGTTTCACGACATCAGAGTTCTCAAGGGAGGCCGAGAGGACGATCTCAGATGGGAGATCGTCTGCATCGAGATAGTAGCGCTCAATCATCCCCTCCAGAACTTCGCTTTCGGGCTTTTCATCGGTGTTGGTCAGGTAGAAATGTTGGCTCCCCAAAACTTTCCCCTCTCGCACTTTAAAAATGACCCCGGCAGCTGTATCTCCTTTCACCGCAACCGCCACCACGTCCCGATCCTGTCGATGGGGATCGACCACTTTTTGCTTCTCGTTGTAGACTGTCAGTGCGCGCAGGCGGTCGCGCACACGCGCAGCCTCTTCAAATCTCAACGCCTCAGCGAACTCCTGCATTTCACGCTCGAGCATTCCGACGACCTCATCCGTCTTGCCGCGCAGAACACGTGCGACGTTGTCGATCATCCGGTTATAGTGCTCCCGTGAAACCAGTCCTTCACACGGTCCTTCACACTTCTTGATGTGATAGTCGAGACATAACTTGTACTTGCGCTTCGCAATCGCTTCGTCGGTCAAGTCGTAATTACAGCTCCGGATCATAAAGATGTCCCTCACCGTCTTCAGTGCAAAGCGCATGGTCTTCACATCGGTATACGGCCCGAAGTAACGGGAACCGTCACGAACGATACGGCGTGTAACAAAAACGCGGGGGAAAGGTTCGTTCGTAATGACGATGTACGGATAGCTCTTGTCGTCCTTGAGAACGACGTTGTAGCGCGGCTTCAGCTTTTTGATGAGGTTGGCTTCAAGGATGAGCGCCTCCACTTCGGAATCGGTAACGATGACCTCCGTGTCAGCGATCTTGGAGACGAGAGCGTCTAATTTTGGATCGGAGGAACGGGAGGCTTGAAAGTACTGCCGCACGCGCGAACGGAGGTTCTGCGCCTTACCGACGTAGAGGACCCTCCCCTCGGGGCTTTTGAACTGATAAACCCCGGGCTTGGTTGGAAGGGCATCAAGTTTTTCTTGCAAGGAAAGATCATCCACATTCTTCATTCTACTCATCTGCTCAGGCGCCTCCATAAGCGGGCTTATCCCGGCTTCTTCTGGCAGAGCTCGACGAGAACGCCGTTGGTGGACTTGGGATGAAGGAACGCGACGAGTGAGTTCCCGGCTCCATCACGGGGATTCGGATCGACGGAGACGAAGCCGAGCCGGCTGAGACGGAGTAGCTCGGTGTGAATGTCATCCACTTCAAGGGAGATGTGATGAATTCCCTCGCCCCGTTTTTCGATGAACCGCGCGATGGGGGATGTGGAGTCCAGCGCTTCCGTCAGTTCAAGGTGCGAGCCTCCGACTTCGAACATTGCAATTCTGACCTTCTGACCCTCCACCATCTCTTCGTGATCCGGCGGAACACCCAGCAACTGCTCGAACAGGCGCTTCGACTTCTTCAGATCCTTCACCGCAATTCCAATATGAGCGATGCCCTTCATCATAGATGTCAATCGGAGAGAAGATTGATGACGAGACCGGAAAGGAGTTTTGGATAGAAATAGGTGGACTTCTGCGGCATCGTGTAGCCAGCCTTTGCTACATCGCGCACCTCTTGAATCTTTGTTGGATTCATCACAAACGCGATCTGTGCGGCGCCTGATTCGACGGCAGCGAAAGCCTCAGGCGCGCTCTTCACATAGTCGATATTCAACTTCTGCTCCTGCGCTTCCACACTGATACCGAGCAAGTCGCGCAAGACGAGACTGTTGAGCAACGTTACATCCAACTCTCGCACTTCCTCCGGAAGGTCGTCGTTGACGACCTGTGCAGCCGTGACGGTCGGCTTGAGCGTCGCGAGGTAGGAGGTTGGCTCCCCCTGAATCTTCATGCCAAATGAGCGCACAGATGTGGATTGCAGCGCTTTAAGGAGTGCGTCGTTATCTTTGAATTCCCGCAAGATGAAATGCTCGGAGATCCGTCCGAGAAAATCCTTGGCCATCAATCCCTTCACAGAATGGACGAGGCGGTGTGTTGGATAGATCACGAGGCCTTCGTCATCCACGTTTGTAAAGAACATCATAACGTAATTGTACGGTTCATTGCCGGTATGATGCGGATTGTTCGTGCGACAATACTCTCGATACGCGAGGGCCGTTTCATATCGGTGATGACCATCGGCGATGAGTGCCTGTTTGGATGACATCAGCTCGCGAAGTTGACGAATCTTTTCGGGATCCAGCAATCGCCAGAGGCGATTCTGGACATTTTCAAACGTCACATCAATGACGGGCGGCTCCTGCAAGTATCCATTGAGAAGGCGATCGACTTGCTTTTCCGGATCCGAATAGAGGGAAAAAATCTGACTGAAATTCGAGTTTGTAGCCTTGAGGAGCCTGAAGCGATCTTCCCTCGGCTTCGCAAGCGTCTTTTCGTGTGGAAGGATGATGCGCTCTTCGAACTCAACAAGACGGCAGAGTGCGATAAAACCCTTCCGGACGACCGTCTTGCCACGATCCTCATCGAACGACTGGGTTAGAAGATACACTGCCGGTTGTTCATCCCTCACGAGAATTCCGGCCTTCAGCCAATCGGACAGGTGCCGGGCGGCGGACGCGTACCGGTCCTCTTCTCGCCCCAGAATCAACCTCACAACGTTGTAGGGATTTCGATCATACAATTTGGCTTGTTGTTCCGGCGATATCACATCGTACGGCGGAGCTACAACGTCGTCGATATGAACCTTTTCTTGATTGTACAGTACCCCTCGTAATGGCGCAATTTCCAAGTGAGACCTCCTACAAAGTGAAATCACCAGTGATCACATTCCAAATTCAAAATTCCAATCTGTAATTTACCGTTCCTCACGGTCCATATCCAAGCCGCTTCAGCCATGATTCATTCTCTCTCCATCCTTCTCTTACTTTGACGTGAAGGTCAAGGAAAACGGGGCGGTCGAGGAAGCGCTCAATTTCTTCTCGAGCTGCCTGACCAACCGCCTTCAATGCACTCCCCTTTGAGCCGATGACAATACCTTTTTGCGACTCACGCTCGACCACAATTTCGGCATGCATAAAGACTTTTCCCGCTTCTCGTTCCTTGAATTCGATCACGTCAACCGCCGTTGAGTAGGGTATCTCCTCGTGAAACCTCTCAAAGATCTTTTCCCGAATCAACTCAGCGACGAAAAATCGCTCCGGCTGTTCACTGACAATATCCGGCGGATAGAGCGGAGGATGCTCCGGAAGCGACGTCTGAAGGGTGGAAAGAAGCTCTTGTAGATTTTCAGACTTCAGCGCGGAAACGGGGATAATCTCATCAAACTGTTTCGTCTGAGCAAAGTGTGCGATGATGGGCAGCACTTCATCGCGGTGAACGGTATCCACCTTATTGATCACCAAGAACATCGGCTTCTTCCCCTTCCATTCATTAACAGCACGATCAAGAAGTTCCGGCAAGGTAATGCCCCGACCCACTTCCGTCATCATCAGCAGAATGTCGGCATCATTCATCGCGGAGTAGGCGGATTTGATCATTTTCTCGTGGAGAAGATACTTCGGCTGGAGGAGACCGGGAGTGTCGAGAAACACAATTTGCATCCGATCGTCGGTATAGATGCCAAGCACCCGTTGTCTCGTCGTCTGCGGTTTGCGTGTCACAATCGAGATCTTCTGATTGAGGAGCGCGTTGAGCAGCGTTGATTTTCCCACGTTGGGCTCACCGACGATAGCAACGTATCCCGCCCGAAAGGTCGAGGCTTCTGCTCCCATATCCCTCAAAACAAAAACGTTCCGTTTGATGGAGAACGGAACGCGTTGCGCAACAACGTTCGTTCGATGGCCAACGAAATTCCCTCACCCCTGATCGTCAAATCGCATCTTCTCCCGACTCTTCCGTCCGAACGCGAATGACATCCTCAACAGGCGTCACAAAGATTTTTCCATCCCCCACCTGTCCCGTCTTGCCCGCCTTCACGATTGTCGAGACAATCGTTTCAACCATCGAATCCTTTGCGATGATTTCGATCTTGATCTTTGGGAGGAAGTCAATCTTGTACTCGGAACCACGGTACAATTCCGTATGCCCTTTTTGACGGCCGTATCCTTTGACCTCCGTCAGTGTCATGCCGCGCACGCCGATTTCCGACAACGCCTCCCGCACATCGTCAAGTTTGAATGGTCGGATGATGGCTTCGATTTTCTTCATGCCCCGTCCTCTCTTCCGCGGAAAAGTGATGGTATAGATGCGATCACTCGTGGCAGCAAGGCGTTATGCCCCGTGACAGTTCTTGTATTTCTTGCCGCTGCCACATGGGCATGGATCGTTACGTCCCACCTTTTGTTCAACCCGAATGGGCTGAGGCTTTTGCGGTGCACGAGGTCCAGCGCCGTGTCGTTCGGCCGGACCGGCGGGAATGGGTTCGCGATTGGCCTGGAAGCCGGCACCGAGAGCCGATTCGTGCGAAAGCACCATATCCTGCGCGCGAACCGCACGGCGGGGACGCTGAACGGGTAATTGCTCCGGCCGTTCCGGAAAGAACTTGAAGACGATGTTGATCACCTCGTCGGAAATCAAATCCATCAAGTCCATAAACATCTTAAACGCTTCGGTCTTATACTCCACCAGGGGATCTTTTTGACCGTAACCGCGCAGATGGATACCCTCTTTCAAATCGTCCATTTCCCGCAGATGGTCGCGCCATTTCGAGTCGATGACCTGGAGCATCGCCATGCGTTCGAGCATTCCCATCATCTCCCGACCGATTCGTTCTTCCTTCCTTTTGTAGAACTCTTCGGCAACTCGAACAATTTCATCGGCCAACCCGTCCTCACCCAGCGACTGGAATCGCTCAGGCGTGATGTGCAGGTCTGCAAGGAAGCGCGACCGCACCTCCTGTTTGAGCCCCTCAACATCCCCTTCCTGGAAATACTGTTGAGCGAGTTTCCTCGCGACCTCGCGCACCATATCGAAGATGTCGTCCCGCAGGTGTTCACCCAACAACGCGTGGCGGCGGCGAGAGTAGATCACCTCGCGCTGCTGATTCATCACGTTGTCGTATTCCAACAAACGCTTCCGGATGCCAAAGTTGTTCTCTTCCACCTTCCTCTGTGCCCGTTCGACGGAACGAGTAATCATCGGATGCTGAATGACCTCCCCCTCCTGAAGACCCATGCGCTCCATAATGCGGGCGATCCTTTCGCTTCCAAAGAGTCGCATCAGATCGTCTTCAAGTGAAAGGTAGAAGCGAGATGAGCCGGGATCACCCTGGCGTCCTGCGCGTCCACGCAACTGCCGATCGATTCGACGCGCCTCGTGTCGCTCTGTGCCGACGATGTGCAATCCTCCTGCCTCCTTGACACCCGGACCCAACTTGATGTCCGTCCCCCGGCCAGCCATGTTCGTGGCAATGGTCACCGCGCCCGGGAGTCCCGCGTGAGCAATGATCTCCGCCTCCCGTTGATGGTGTTTTGCATTCAGGACATTATGTGGAATCCCCTTCCGCTTGAGCATCCGGCTGATCGTTTCAGAAACCTCCACGCTGGTGGTACCGACGAGAACCGGTCGCTTCTGCTCCCGCATTGTTTCTATCTCATCCATGACAGCGTTGTACTTCTCTCGTTTGGTCTTGTACACCTGATCGTCGAAATCTTGCCGAATCATCGGACGGTTTGTCGGGATGACAACCACATCAAGCTTGTAGATTGCGAAGAACTCCGCCGCTTCGGTTTCGGCCGTACCGGTCATGCCCGCAAGCTTCTTGTAGAGCCGGAAGTAGTTTTGAAGCGTGACGGTGGCAAGCGTCTGCGTGTCGCGCTCGACCTTCACACCCTCTTTTGCTTCGATGGCCTGATGCAACCCTTCCGAGTAACGACGACCTGCAAGAAGTCGCCCCGTAAACTCGTCAACGATCATCACCTTTCCATCTTGGACGACGTACTCATCGTCCTTTTCATACAGACAGTAGGCTTTCAGCAACTGAAGAATCGTATGGATGCGGTCGCTTCGTTCAGCAAAGAGTTTGTTGATCTCGTCCTTCTTCAATTGCTTTTGTTCCGGTGTGAGGGATGAGTCCCCCTCCAGCATGCTGAATTCCGTCGCAATATCCGGAATGACAAAGATCTCCTTGTCCCGGCCCGGGTACGACTGTGCGAGGAACTCCCTCCCCTTTTCCGTCAAATCGATGGCGTGGGACTTCTCATCGATGCTGAAGTACAACTCGTCATCGATTTCGTGCATCCGTGCCGCCTGATCCTGGAGGTACTCCCGCTCCGTCTTCTGAGCGAGCATTTTGTTCGCCGGCTCGGCAAAGAGTTTCAAGAGCTTCTTGTTTTTGGGGAGACCCCGCTGTGCACGAAGCAACAGAACTCCAGCCTCATCCTTCTTGCCTTGTTCGAGAAGCGCCTCGGCATCAGCGAGAATCTTCGCAACGAGACTTTTCTGGGCATTGACCAGCCGCTCCACGTACGGTTTCATCTCGTTGAACTTGTGGTCATCCACTTCCACCGGACCACTGATGATCAGGGGCGTTCGCGCTTCATCAATGAGGACAGAGTCGACTTCGTCCACGATCGCGTAGTTGTGTCCTCGCTGGACCATGTCCTCCGCATTCGTGACCATATTGTCACGCAGATAATCGAAGCCGAACTCGTTGTTGGTTCCATAGGTAATATCTGCTGCATACTGTGCTCGCCGTTGAGCGGAATCCATGTGCTGAAGGATGCAGCCGACTTTAAGTCCGAGGAATTCGTGGACCCGACCCATCCATTGGCTATCGCGAAGAGCGAGGTAGTCGTTTACCGTGACGATGTGTACACCGCGACCGGGAAGCGCATTCAAATACGAGGGGAGGACCGCAACGAGCGTCTTTCCTTCACCCGTGGCCATTTCCGCGATCTTCCCCTGGTGAAGAACAACGGCACCCATAAGCTGAACATCGAACGGGACCATCTCCCAGACGATTTTCGTCCCCGTTACTTCCCAGGACTGACCAACCAATCGACGGCATGCCTCTTTAACAACGGCAAAGGCTTCCGGTAGCAGCTCGTTAAGCGTTGCCTCGATCTGCTCGTCGATTTCCTTGTTCAGTTCATCGAGCTGGGCGTAGATTGCATCGCGTTCGGCGAAGGGGAGGTCTTGTTTGAGGGATTCCTGAAGAGAGGCTTTCTCTTCTTCTAATTCTCGCAGGGCCTCTTTGATGCGTGCGCGAAATTCATCGGTCTTCGCACGCAATTGCTCATCCGTGAGGGAAGCGAGCTGTTCATAGTGCTCGTTGATCCGTTGGACAATCGGAAGGATCGCCTTAATGTCACGTTCGTGTTTATCGCCGAACAGCTTCTTCAGAAACTGTAACATATTGTTCCTTCTACTATAGTCCGCACGCAGCCTCGCTCCCACATCTTGCGTGCGAGTCACACTTTCCCTTGCACGAAGAGAGAAGCAATCGCATCGAGCGACGTGTTGAGTCACACACGAGTGCTCCGCGCAAAAATTGCAGGCCAATATACCCTTTTTTCAAAGTGAATGCAACCAGCGACCCGGGACCGTTCACTGCACACACAGTTGCATTTCATTCATTTTCGCTCCACATTCTTAGCGCTCTTCCGCGGATCCTATATTCTTTTCAACCTACAGCATGTTTTCTCTACAACGGCAATTCATCTCGCTCATTGTTCCGGCAATCGCTCTCTTCGTTCTCGCTGGTTGTTCGGTAGGTGCATCTGTCACGCGTCCCACCGATCCGCTCGAAGCACTTCGGTACGATATCGACCGACTCCTCGCCGATTCCATCTTCACACAGGCCCGCGCATCGGTCAAAGTCGTTTCGCTCGACCGAAACGATGTCCTGTATGAACGCGACAGTCAATTGTTGATGCGTCCCGCCTCCAACATGAAATTGCTTACCTCGGCAGCAGCAATTTCAATACTCGGACCCGATTACTCGTTCAAAACGCAGGTTGTGATCGACACCAGCTTCAGAGATGGGGTGCTGTATGGCAATATTTATTTGAAGGGCTACGGAAATCCTGACCTCCGTACAGCCGACCTGCAGACCCTCCTTCGACCCCTCAAGGATCGAGGAATCCGTGAAGTTCAAGGAAGAGTTTGTGCAGACGTTGCGTATTTCGACAGCCTTTATTGGGGATTTGGATGGAATTGGGACGACGAGCCATTTCAATATGCTGCATTCATCAGTCCACTTTCAATCAACGACAACTGTATTCGGGTGAAGGTGGCTCCTGCAGAGAACATCGGGGGACCGTTGGTGGTCGCAACCGAACCCTCCACTTCGTTCGTGAAAGTCATCAATCGTGGACAAACTGTGGGCGACTCGGTTCGCGCTCCACTGCGTGTCACACGGTTGTTCTTGGAACGGTCGAATACCATCGTCGTGGAAGGCGAAATGCTGAGCGGAGCAAATGTTGCCGAGAGAACGATCAGCGTGTGGAGACCTGAGCTGTACGCGGCGACCCTCTTCAAAGAAGCATTGGAACAGGATTCAATTACCATCTGGGGTGAGTCGACAACGCAACAAGCGCCCCCCGAAGCAAAAGTGATGGCCGTTCATTTCCAACGACTCGATTCGATGGTGATCAACCTCAACAAGATCAGCGACAATCTCTCCGCCGAGTTGACGTTAAAGACCCTCGCTGCGGAGCGGCGGGGAATCCCAGGTTCAGGAGAAAACGGAATCAGCGTCGTGTATGAATTTCTGAATTCCCTCGGCATTGATACATTAACGATCAGGGTGGCCGACGCATCGGGACTCTCTTTCTACAATCTCCTTACTGCCGACATGCTTGTGAAGTTATTATCGCGGATGGCAAAGCGAACGGACGTATTTCCACTCTTCTACGCCTCTCTGCCGATTGCGGGAGTCGACGGCACACTTGCTAACCGAATGAAAGGAACGCCGGCGGAACGGAATCTCCGAGCAAAGACCGGAACGATCAGCGGCGTGAGCTGCCTTTCCGGCTATGTCACCACAGCGGACGGGGAGCAATTGGCTTTCTCGATGAGCATGCAAAACTTCCTCCTACCCACCCGGCTGTATCAACGAGTGCAAGATCGCATCGGCGTGCTGCTCGCTTCCTTCTCCCGACATCGCTTAACTCCAACGATTGTGGCACGTGCCGGAGATGCACAATAAAGCTTCCATGGTGCTCATTCTTCTGGGCCTTGCGCTTCTTTCCTGGTCGTGCGCGGATCGCTCTGCACGATCCGATAATCCCCGCCCGGATACCCTGCAGGCAAAATCTTCAACCCGCGTTCCGATCGACATTCCAGCATTCGACGGCGTACGTGCCTTTCGACTTCTCACTCGGCAAACTGATTTTGGACCCCGTGCCCCCAATACCGTCGGTCACCAACGCTGCCTAGAATTTCTTCACGGCCAACTCACGGCGCTCGCAGATGCTGTCAACCTTCAGTCGTTTACTCATCGCGGTGCCGATGGAGTGGAATACCGGCTAACGAACATCATCGCGTCATTTCAGCTGCCGGCAGCCGACCGCATTCTGCTTTCCGCCCACTGGGATACGCGACCTTGGGCGGATCAGGAGCAAGACGAGAGGAAGCGTCGCGAACCGATCCTCGGCGCAAATGACGGCGCAAGCGGTGTGGCCGTTCTTCTTGAAATCGCACATCACTTGAAAACATCTCCCCCTCCGATTGGAGTGGATATTGTTTTGTTTGATGGAGAGGATCTCGGCAAGACCGGGAATCCGGAGAGTTTCTCCGCAGGCTCGAAGTACTTCGCCGCGCACAAGCCGGCAGGGTTTCGTCCTCGTTTCGGCATCAACATTGACATGGTGGGTGACAGAGTGCTGGAGCTGCGGCGAGAGGTCCATTCCGATCGATATGCACGTCACGTGATGGATCTGATGTACTCAACGGCACGACTGCTGGGATTCCCACAATTCATCAACGAGCCGGGGCATGAGGTTTTCGACGACCATATTCCTCTCAACAACGTTGGGATTCCAACGGCGAATCTGATTGACTTTGAGTACCCCAACCGGTCGACAAACTACTGGCACACGCTTGAAGATACCCCCGATAAATGTAGTCCGGAAAGTCTCGCGGCAGTCGGACAGGTCTTGCTGCACATCATCTATACAGGAGCAAAGCAATGACGAGTCGCTTCCAGGATCAGAACTACTGGCTTGAGATGAACGACGACCTGGTCGAAGGTCTCCTGCGCAAGAAGTATGGTGCAAAACGGAAGGAACTCACTTGAAACGTCGAACGTGGATACAGGCGCGACTCTTTCTTCCCTCCTCTCATCAAGACCTATTGGTCGGCCAGCTCGCTGCAATCGGTTTTGAAGGATTCCTGCAGGATGAGCACACGCTCGATTGCTTTATTCCCAAAGATGTCTGGGACAAAGAGATTGAAAAGAGACTCCATGATCTACTGGGGCGCTTTCGGAGAGAGTTCCCTATCGTTCGTACGAAGTTCGATCTGCGAGTGGTGAAGGAACAGAATTGGAATGCCGCCTGGGAAAGAAGCGTCGGCATCGTCGAGGTCACAGACCGGATTATCATCAAGCCCTCTTGGATGAAACGACGCAAGAAGGACAGAACAAAAATCGTGTTGACCATCGATCCAAAGATGTCGTTCGGCACGGGGCATCACGAGTCAACCCGACTCGCCATCCTTGCTTTGCGGGATCATCTTCAGCCGGGGTCGCGCGTCCTTGACTTTGGATGTGGAACAGGAATCGTTGCCCTTGCTGCTGCAAAGCTCGGCGCGTTATCAGCGATCGGAGTAGACAACGATAGCTGGGCAGTGCAGAACGCAAGGGAGAATGTCCGGCTCAATCACGCAAGCCAGCGAGTGAAGATTGTGGAAGGGGGAGCATCGTCGATTCCGTCGCGGTCATTTGATCTCATCATCGCGAACATCGATCTGCCAACGATTACTGCACATCTCTCCCGGCTTCTCAGATCACTTCGATTCGATGGAAAGCTCATTCTTTCAGGCCTTCTGACAACAGACCTTTCGGCGCTGATGGACCGATTGACACACAAGAATGCCCTCCCCCTTGAGGTTCTTACTGAGAACGAGTGGTCCGCTCTGGTGTTGACAAAAATTCGTGCGCGTTAGTTCAATTGACATAGGAACGAACACTATTCTCATGCTCATCGCCGACATCCGCGCTGGCGGATTGTTGCATGTTGTCCACGAGGAGCACGAGATCGCCCGACTTGGTCGCGGCGTGGATCAAGAGAAGAAGATTTCTCGTGAATCCATCGAACGCGCTCTGGCGATTCTCACTCACTACAAGACGATCTCCGAATGGTATGATGTCAACCAGATCGTTGCTTGTGCAACAAGCGCCGTGCGTGACGCTTCTAATCGCGAGGAATTTCTGAGAGAGATAAAAAAGAAAATCGGTATAACCGTTTCGGTCATCAACGGGAAAAAAGAGGCGGAACTCACGTATCTGGGAGCCGTTTCAGGACTTTTTGGAGCCGATACGGGTCATTCATTTGCGGTGCTTGATATTGGGGGAGGCAGCACGGAACTGACGATCGGGAAAGGCCGGGTGCCAACAACAATGCTGAGCGTCGATATGGGGTGCGTGAGACTGACTGAGCGAGTTCTTAAGACCTCACCCCCTACTCGTCACGCATTCAAAGAAGCTGAACTCCTTCTCGATGACGCATTCAAAAACTATCCCCAGCTTGACGAGACGACAAGGTTGGTCGGCGTTGCGGGCACGATGACAACTCTGGCAAGTCTCGACTTAAAACTCACCTCTTTCGACAGACATAAGCTCGCAGGGCACAACCTGACGTTGATGCGCGTTGAGCAATTGCTCGATGAGCTTCGATTCAAGAATCTTGATGAACTGCGAGCGTACCCGCAGATTCACCAAGACCGGGCCGATATCCTTCTCGCAGGCGTTTTGATCCTCGTGGCAGTGATGAGGCGAGTGGGAGCGATGAAGATTACGGTAAGTGATCGAGGTCTTCGTTACGGGTTGGCACTCCAAGCAGCATCAAGCGCGAAGCGATAAGTGCTTTCAGGACAAGGTTCTAACAACCTTTCAATGAGAGAGCACGTTCCGATTCTCCATGGTTTTGAGCACTTCATCCAAAGCATCGAGAGCGTAATCGAGCTCTTCTTTCGTTGTCGATCTACCCATCGAGAACCGAATTGTCGCTTTGGCCGTCTTTGCATCCCTCGCCATAGCAAGAAGCACGTGAGACGGTTGGAGACTCCCCGACGTGCACGCCGAGCCGCTCGTCACTGCAACGCCACGCAAATCCATCCCCATAATCAGGGCCTCGCCATCAACATCCCCCCGACTTGAATCGAACGAGATGCTTAATATGTGAGGAAGATGAAGATCCGGATGTTCATTAAACATCACTCCATCAAATCTATCCGCAAGTTGCTTGCGAAGATACGATCGGAGGATTTCAAGGCGAGTTGATTCAGAATCAAGCGAAGCAACGGCAAGCTCTAACGCTCGGGCAAATCCAACGGCGAGTGCTACATTTTCCGTTCCAGCGCGGCGGTTGCTCTCCTGTGCTCCACCTTCGATCAAGGGCAGAATCTCAGTTCCTCGCCGGATAACGATCGCCCCAATCCCCTTCGGACCGTAGAACTTGTGCGCCGAAATGGAAAGAATATCCACTCCCATCTCCTGGAAATCGACTCTCAGCTTGCCGACGGACTGTACGGCATCCGAGTGCACAAGAATGCCTCGGTCCCGACCAAGCCTGGCAATGTCCCTGATGGGCTGAATTGTTCCAACCTCGTTGTTGGCGTGCATGATAGAAATAAGACACGTTTCCGGCGTAACGAAACGTAACACCTCATCCGGATCGACAAGTCCGTGCCCGCTTACAGGAACGAAATCTACTTTCAACCCTTCCCCCTTCAATGATTCGGCTGGATGGAGGACGGCATGGTGTTCAATGGCAGACACAATGATATGGTTCTTGCCTCGACCTGCATTGGCTCGAGCAACGCCTTTGAGCGCGTAGTTATCCCCCTCTGTGCCGCCGCTTGTAAAGAACACCTCGTCCACACGAGCATTCAGCAACGTGGCGATGCGCTCGCGGCTCACCTCCAACGCTGCGCGCGCTTCTCTTCCAAATGAATGTACCGACGACGCGTTGCCGAATACCCCCGTCAAATAAGGTGCCATCGCCTCAAGAACGCGAGAATCCAATGGCGTCGTTGCACTATGATCCAAATAGACTCGTCTCATACGGCCTTAATATACGAGGGCTCCGAGGGAGATTCAACTGGCAACAATTCTGAACACTTCAGATGATTCTGTCCCCGACGGTACCTGATAACTGATGTTACGCAAACAGCCTTTTTCGATGTTCTCAGGGTTCCTTTTGGCTGTTACTTTCTTTGATGCCAAAGAAAGTAACCAACAAAGGACAGACCTGCCAGAGGGGATAAATCGAGCTTCTGCGTAACATCAGCTGATAATTAAAAACAGAAGCCGGCCAATGAACGCCGGCTTCATAGTTGATCCTACCGTGCCTGAAACGATCTTTCTCACTCCTTCAACCTCTCTTCGCGCTCCCTTTGTACGTCCTGAAGAAGTTCCCTGAGATTCTGTTGAAAACGGACTTCAAATACGACATACTCTGCCAATTGTTTTTGCGTGAGGACCCCGGAAAGCTCATTGATATACGCTTGCCTTGCTTCATTTAACTGACTTTCAAGCTGTAACAGCTCCTTCAACACTTTTCCGTACTCGCCATCCCCGGCATTCGAACGGCGGAGCGATTGAATTTCCCGGAACAACTTCATCTGCTTGGTGCGGATATCCCTGACGGTCTCTGCATGTTTGTTGTAGCGCACAAAGAATTTGATCGACGTTTCCTCATCGAGGTCAAGGACCTCCATCAAGCGCAGTTTCTTGAACTGTTCCACGCGTTCGGCGCCCGGGCCGCGCATCGGTCCGTCCCCGGGAGACCGTCGTTGGGCGGCACCCTCCACCACCATCGCGCCGGAAAGGATCAGTACGGCAGCGACGATACTTCTGATTCGACTCATAGAATACTCCTTTCTCCGAGGAGACGAAGCAACCTTTGCACCTCCGCATCTGAAAGCTCGTTGAGTGATTCGGAGACCGATACCCCGTTGTCGAAAAGTATCGATTGGGGTTGCGAGCGCTCCAACAATTCTAAATCGGCTGCCCGTGTACGGAGAACCTGTTGCTGAATCGTTTCCGGATCAAGTGTGGTCCCAAACAACGGTTGGCGTAAAAGTTGGTCGGCCAACACAAGTCGAAGCTCGTCGGCGGAGATTTCCTCTGCGATGAGATGCAAAGGATTCGTCTCGCTTTCGGACTGGGCCGATGGAATTCGGAATTCCAGGCGGAGAACAACTGCAAGAATCAGCATCGCTGCTGCAAGTGGGATGATAACCCGCGCAACGGACGGCGTCAACCTTGGCCGCCACACCTGATGGCTTTCTAAGCGTGCACGGATGCGTGGCAACAGCGTCGCAAAGTAGGCATCGGGAACACTCGGCAACGGAATCTGAGAAATCCTGAGGAGCACCTCACGTAACGCACCCTCCTCTTGCCGGCACCGACTGCACAGGCGAAGATGATCGTCCACTCCTCTTCGCGCTTCTTCTTCTAACCGACCCCTAATATAATCTGGCAACAAGATGTCAACGTGATCCATGCGCACGTTGGATATACCCCTGAATCTTTTTAACTGCGTGGAAGTAATTTGCTTTCAACCCGCCAACTGATGTATTCAACACCTTTGCTATTTCGTCGTAAGGCATTTCTTCATAGTAGCGAAGAAGAAAGACCGCCTTTTGCTTCTTGGGGAGTTGTTCTATGGCTTGCTCGATCAAGCTCCGTTCCTCGCGACGCTCCAGAGTGACATCCGGCTGCTCTGCTTCCGAATCAATCGCATCAAGGATCTCATCGATGTGAAAAAACTCCCGCACTTTTCGCCTTCGTAAGGCGTTCAGGGCAAGATTCACTGCGATGCGGTATAACCAAGTAAAGAGGGATGAATCTCCCCGAAACTCCTTGAGCGATTCATACGCCTTGACGAAGACTTCTTGGGTCACATCGTCGGCCCCTTCATGATCCGTCAAAAAGCGGCGAGCGATCCAGTAGATTCTTTCTTGATAGCGGAGCACAAGCTGGTTGAACGCCGACTCATCACCAGACTGGAATTGTCGAACAAGCTCAAGGTCACTTCTATCGTCGGTCATTCATGCCCAAATCCTACGCTCCTTAGACAAGTTCTTGCCAAGAAGGTTTAAGCGTTTGAGTAAGATGAATCAGGCAACCCGTTTCAACACCATGAAGGTGAGATCATCCGATTGCGGCTCTCCCGCCACAAACTTCTCGATGTCGGTAAGTATTCTTTCCTTGAGGAAGTTGACCGAACCACTTGCAGCTTCGAGGATCTGCTTCCGGAGCCGGTCTTCGCCGTATTCTGAGAACGTACGATCCATCGCCTCCGTCACGCCATCGGTGTACAAAACCATCCCTTCCGCGGGTGAGAGCTGAATTGTTTCCTCCTGGAATTCTGCAAAATCGAACATGCCGAGCGGCAATCCTCCTGCCTTAAGTGGATCGATCGTTTTTTTTAACGGACTGAAAACGAACGGGAAATTGTGTCCCGCATTCACATACGTGAATCGTCCCTCCGCGAGATCGAGGACTCCTATGAAGAAGGTGATATACCGCTCCGGTTCGGTATTCCGGTAGACGACGCCGTTCAGTTTTTTTACAAGTTCGGGAAGTCGCACAGTCCCTTCGATGTACGCGTGGAGCGATGCGTGCAGCGTCGATACAAGGAGAGCAGCCGGCACACCCTTGCCGGACACATCAGCGACGACCAGAGCGAATGTACGGTCGCTCAGCCGAATGATGTCGAAAAAATCCCCCCCTACCAGTCGCGAAGGACGCGCGACAGCATCGATTTCATACCCGGGTAAGGCCGGTATTTCCTTGGGCAACAATCGACGCTGAATGGTTGCAGCGATTTCTATTTCCTTTTCAATGCGCTCTTTTTCGACGATGGCTTGATGGAGTCGCGCCGTCTCGATCGCAAGCGCCGCATGAACCGAGAACGCTTCAAGAAACTGTTCATCATGGTGATCGAAGGTGCCACGTTTCTTGTTCAGAATTTGAAAAACCCCGATGAGCTTCCCGTTCCGATCCCGCATCGGCATGCAGAGCATCGTCTTCGTTTGAAATCCGGTGCGTACATCGAAGCCGGAAAAAAACCTCTTGTCCTTCCACGCATCTTTCAAATTGATCGTCTTCCCCGTCTTCGCCACGTGACCTGCGATTCCAGTTCCGACGGGTAGTCGGATCTCGACCAACTCCTTTCCCTTCAGAACCTTCGACCAGAGTTCTTTCTTTTCCCAGTCAATGAGGTAGATCGTCCCACGCATGGCCTTCAGGTTTTTGATCGCGAGGTCAAGGATGAGGCCGAGCAGCTTTTCAAGATCAAGCGTGGTGTTGAGAATCTTCGATGCTTCGATTAGGGTCTCGAGTCGCTTCACGTGGCGACGACTCTTGGTAGAAGAGGATGGTTTCCGTGGCATAGGGGAGTTACGGTATGGTGTGGAGGGTAAACAGACGGCGTAAGTATAGTGCGAATCTGATTGAGAATCAAACGATCGTGGTTGACTAACGCAATCATCACCGACCTGAAGGGTCGATTTTGGATAGATCAAACAAATCCCAATCGATTACCAACCTTGGTTGGCGGGACGGCGTCCCGCCCTACATGATGTGCGTTCGGCGGAACACAACGTCAGCGTCTATGAATCGTGGTCGACTAACGCGACAACCAACCGACCTGAAGGGTCGATTTTGGATAGATCAAACAAATCCCAATCAATTACCAACCCTGAAGGGGTTGAATAATGGCCCGGTCACGCCTTTGTCGCTGTGGCGCTACAATATCGAAGAAACGGTGGTCTACGCATGAAAACAAAACCCCCGCCACGATTGCTCGTAGCGGGGGTTCGCGTTACAACGGTTCGTTCGCTTCGATGAAGATTACTTGAAGATTACTTGACGAGAGTCATCTTCTTGGAAGCCTGGAACTGATCGGCGTGCATGCGATACAGATACACTCCGCTTGGCACTGGTACACCTCCATCATCCTTGCCATCCCACACAACGCTGTGGAGGGCGGCGTTCATGGTTTCGCCGGCAATGAGCGTGCGGACCTTCACACCGAGGACGTTGTAGATTTCGAGTGTCACCGGAGCTTCCTTGGGTAATCCAAACTTGATCGTCGTAAACGGGTTGAAGGGGTTCGGATAGTTCTGCGACAAGATGAAGTCAGTCGGCCGGACAGCCTCTGCTTCAATTCCAGTGGGTGAATCGACGCGAACAGCGAATTCATACGTGATCGTACTTCCATCTTGGTCGCTCACAAAAAGCCGAACTTGAGCGCTCCCTCTTGTCGATTGCGCACGAAGGAGGAGTTTCGACCGGTCAACGATCGATGCAGCGAGGACAGAAAGATCAGAGACACTCACTTGATAAGTGAGCGCGCCCACCCGTCCCCCAACAAGGGGACGATCACCTTCCAAATCAATGACGGTATCCCGTCTTGTGGACGTGATGATGAATACGAGGCCAGGTGGCACAATCGGATTTTGAATAAATAGAGAACGTTTGAGTCCGTAAGCGAAAAGCGCGCCTTCCTTCATCAAACCTCCCCTCGCGTTTACCACGACAACAGTTGGTTCATCGTTAATAACATAATTGTCGTAATCCCCGGCAACCAACGTCCACGGATTCTGTGTGGCATCAGGTGGCCCAATTCGCCGTACAATCTTGACGCGGTTGTTCAGCACTTCACTCAAGGGTATCACAGCAGAGGACGCCCCTGCAGCTGTGAGTGAGAGTACATAAGGGATTTCAGCAAGGTCTCGGTCTGCTTCGACCCTCCAATAAAATGGACCGAGTCCTGTAAGAGGAACATTGGTTGCAACGCCATTTGGAATGGGAAGACCTGCAACTCCGCGTGGCATTTCATCATCGTGACTGACCGTGAGAGAAACTCCCATATCTCCAACCGGAAATCCTGTCGTTGATTGTTGCAGAACCAAGGCAAGCGGTCGATAGTGTCGGTCACTGCCGACAGGGAACTCCGTTCTCCCACCTGCGGGGGTTGATCCCACCTTCAAGTTCTTCCTGACGGAACCCACGATATGACTCCTCTGTCCTTGTCCAACAATACGAAGGAATCCCTGATCAGGCCCAGTTCCAACACCTAAGGGATTGTTCAGACGCAGCGCATGTTGTCCGGTCCGAAGCAAACCATTTCGAAAGATGATGATGGCATCGTTCGCTAGGGTCAAATTGCCACCGATGAGGTTTACGCCAGCGTTTGTCCCTCCTTTGTCGAGCTGCATCGATCCGATTGTCGCTCCTTCTGTTGGAACACGGAGAAATTGCTCCTTGCCTCCGACAAACTGCAACGGCTCCTCAAACAGACAAAGGGGACTCTGCCCCCGAGGTTGGAACGGCACGCCCCGAATCAGAACATCCCCCTCAACCGCAAGTATCGCTCCCCGTACCGTGCGGAGGTTGTTTTCGAGAACAAGAGAATCCAAAATGACGAGGGGTCTTGTCAGAACAGTCATGCCGGTTCCTCCCTCGCCCCCTGCCGAAATCGACAAGAACCGGGCCCTTGCAGGAAGCTCCACACCCATCGCCAACGTATCACGGGAGGTTCGTAGGTAACGGACTGAAATTGAATCACCAAATAATCCCGCATTTACCGTCGAGGGACCGACAAGGAAGTTAGCTTCATCAAATTTTTCCAGAATTCCGCCAGAAGAGAGCAAGATTCGATTTCCAGCATCCCGAACATCAAGGATGCCGCTCTTCAAACGGATGCGAGACCCCACCGTTCGGAATCCGGGGATGAGGAGCGTATCTGATTTTGACTCAGCCCGAACAGTCAGCACTGAAACTAGAGAAAACGGGACTGAAGGCCAGACGGTCTCGGGAACTGTTATGGACGACCTCGGCACCAACGTCATCTTTAGTGGAGAGGAATAGCGGGGCGAACTGCTGAGTGTCCCTCCTCGATAACGGACCTCCGCCCCTGGGGCAAGAGCGATATACGATCGCGAAGATGTACCTATCTGCGCCCGACCCACAATATCTATCTCAAATACCTTTTCTATCATCAACGAAGCTTCGCCCATCACAGTAGTCCCCTGCCCTTCCATTCTGACGAATGGAATGTTGAGGTCATTCGATGAGAGCTCCACCGTTGCATTGCGAAGTACGAGCACCCCATTCGCTGCCCGGATGTCGCCTGCAACGTGCTTGTAGTGACCCAGGACAATGAACTTTGTATCGGAGAGGGAGACTGTTCCACGATGATGGGTGATTCGACCGTCAACCGTCAGAACCGTGCTCGACTGGTTCATTTCCACATCACCATCGATGATGAGATTTCCCAATCTCAACGTATCAGTAAGAGACCATCGAGAAGGGATGTTCCGTTGGATGACCAGCGCTCCGTCGCCTTTCAATTCGACATTCCGTCCGAAATACGCGGAATCGGACCTCAAAACGAAATTGGCGGTATGACGACTTACACCGACGGCAACATGGACATCCTGAACGACGAAAATTCCCTTTGCCACGAGCTCTGCACCGGTCTCCGAGCCGAGCACAAAGAGTCGACTCGACGTATCGTCGCCTTGAATCTGAAGTACAGAGTTGAACTCTGCGCGCTTGACCGGTCCTGCTGAGAGGTTCAACAATTGAATCGAACTTACCCGTCCCCCCGGCGCGATACTTCCCGCTTCTCCGAGGAGAGGTTCTCCCCCCAGTGTTTCCAGGGTAATCGATTCATCTGTCGGAACGGAGAAGATCCGGTAAGCACCATCTTTGAGTGGTGCTTGATTGCCCCAGCCCTCTAAAGCGACGACCTGACCAACCGACCAACCATGAGGCCCGGTCGCTTTCAACTCAATTGGCATCCCCGGCACTGAGCGTACTTCGCCAATCACTTTCATGGTTGATGCTCTCGGCCAAAAGGCTATCTTTCCGCCAGATGATTCAATGCGAGAGCCTCGCATGTCGATTTCGTTCCCCCAGAAAGCCAGTCTCCAAGCTCCTACGTCGACGGGTCCTTGAGACCAACGCCACGATCCCGAAACGGTGAGGTCTGCCTTCAGGTTTATTGTATTCATCGTTCCGGACTCGAAGGCGCCGCGCAGATGAGAGCCGCGACTGCCGACACCCATTCCGAAACCAAGCTCGATATGATTTTTTCCACCGAAGACGCGAATGTTGCCGCTTGCTTCAGTCGTCGCGCCGAGAACAAGATCATCGGACGTTCCGACCATAAGGTCATCGCCATACAAACCTTCTACCAGTGCTCTGATTCCGTGAATTCGATGCGTGGCGTTCTCGGTCATAATAGAAAGTGAAGGGAGATACCCTTGTCCTCTGATCGTCAGTCCCTGTGGAGAAGTAATCACGAAGGAACCCGCATCTCGTCGGGGGACAACCAGTGCGCCGTCCACGACCATCTCTGCACCGCTCATCATCAGATTTACAGAGCGTTGGAGCGCCAGAACCTGTCCGGCATCGATGCGAAGATGTCCACGCACGGTTACGGGTCGTGTTAGCACGACGGTTGTCCGGTCTTCACGTCGATCCCAAGGAGAACGCACAATCAAATCGTTGAGCTTTGTGGAGTCGGTTGGCAACTCGAACGATCCCACCGTCGTCCCCCCCTCATAGAGAACGCTCACAGGAGAGAGGAACGACGGTTCCGCATCAAATTGCCCCTTCCTTCTGACGATCCGGAGAGGCGAGGAGACTTCACGAAATCGTATGAATTGACTCTGCTGCAGTACCCCCCTTGTCAGCACGAGGCTGCCGGTAAAGAGTCCGACATTCTGAGATATCGTCACTGCGTTGGCGACAGCCACTTCAAGTTCCGAGAACATCCCACCACCATCCAGCGCGCTGGTCGTTCCAGCAAGTACAAGGATGCCGGTGCGTTCCGTTCGATAGCCGGAGTAATTCGTCACGCCCCCGCCCCCTTCAACGATCAGCCGCAATCCATCAACTGTTACCAACGGAGTGCCAAGTGCATCGCCAAACCGTAATGATCCTTTCACAAGCACACTGCGGCCTCGCACCCTTACACTTCCAAGAGAGCCTACCCCACCTCCGACGATGAGATTTCCGGGAGCGATAGTCTCCCCCCCTTCGAATTGGACCGTCTGCTCCATAAAGCCGCCGAGTTGGGGAGAGAACCAGATCGTACTCTTTTCGCCTCGCTTCAATTCAATACCGGAAGGCCCACCTTCAAAATGCGCGAGGGATCCTCTTGCCATCAGGACGACCTCCTTCGAGCCGAAATCGATCCCTCCTCTTTCCATGACAAGATCGCCGCGAACGAGCAGAGTATCTGGCAGGAGCGAATCTTCTCCCTCCCTGACATAATTTTCTGCTCGAGGGATTCGATTTTCAGTTTGAGAAACAACTCCCTGGAAGTGAGGGAGGAGAGCTTGCGTAGTGAGAAGCAAGGATCCAGGTCCGCCAACGAACAGATTTTTGTCAAACCGCGTCACGGAAGGCGTACGGGCAGAGAAGAGGACGTTTGATGCACCGATGATTGCGAGCGATCCGCCAATCACGAGACGTGCCCCAGGCCCCATCAGATTCAAACCGACATCGGCTCCAGGAGCTGTCCGTTTGCTTCGGATGTCTCCATTCACCACCAGCGAATTTGCCGAGAGCTGGATAATTCCTCCGCGATGTCCCGCCGATGTCACAGATCGCACGACCATCTCTCCCTTTGCTCCCGCGGACATGACAATCGATCCTGCCGTTTTGGGATCGAATGGTCCGATCAGCTCTGCCGTAGTTGAGAGATCACCGATTTCGAGGGGACCCACAATGGGATTGGGGAACGCGATTGTTCCGAGAAGAGTATTGCCGGGAGCAAAGGAACCGCGATTCTCAAGCCGGCCGCCATGGCGAACCGAACCTACAACAAGAGATCCCCCCTGATCGCCTACGAAGCGAACGACAATGTTGCCGCTCGAGCGTACAGGGAGGGCGTCAGCAGACTGAACATTGCTCACGATCCGTACGTCGTTCTCAAGGCGGCCAAGAAAGAGACCGTAGTTTTGCGCATCGAAAAGAATGAGACCGGAGCTATCGCACCTGCTATTGAGAGCCGTCGCAGTGATGGTCGCCGCATTTCGAACAGCTCCTGTCACCGTCGTTCGCATATTGCCAAAACGGATTATTCCGCGGCCCGCAACGACCTGCCCTCCCAACAGATTGATGGTTGTATTGAGAGCGACCTCTCCTTCCACGAGGATTTCCGTGGCATGCGTTGCGGGCATTTCGATGCTCCCATTCCCTTCGAGCGTCATGTTCCCTTTCACGTAGAGAATGCCGGGCGAAGTCCGATCGAGACGAAGCGAACCGCTGCTCGCATTCACGATCGATCCATCGATATTTGGCTGCGCCAACGAAGAAGCACCGGAGAGCTGCACCGTAGCACTTACTTCATCGAAGAGTCGCACACCTCCAACTGCGCTCGCCCGCACCATCAGATGAGCGGGATTTCCTGCCTGACGAGATCGTACGACAAGCTCGGGAAGCATACTCGGCTGAGCATCGACAAACATCGTATCGCCGACGACGCATTCGATAATTCCATTCGATACAGATCGATGAAAACGATAAACGCTCGAAGATTCTCGAGAGACCAGCTTGAGCCTGTGGCCGGCCAGGTTCAGATCAGATCGAAGAAGAAAATCGCCATGCACCGCGACCGATCGCGACATCGTCAGCGGGAACAATCCCGAAACAAGAACGTTTCGCACAATCATCCCAGCCGTGTCAGCAGGAAGTTCATCCCCCATTATCGTGGAGGCAACGAGATTGTAGTAGTAGTCAATGGGGCCTTCAAATGAGGGGGATCCTCGAAGCGTGCCTCTGACGCGCGCCACGGAGTTCAACAGTATTAACGATCCACGCGTTACCTCTACATCACCAGCAGTCAACCAAAGTCCGCCCTGGAGGCGAACTCCCGCTCCCTCGAACCTCACAGCTCCGGATGCAAAACCCGCATCGTTATTGATCTCCAATCCGGCTTCGAGGAGAACCTCTCCTCCTGCGGCGGCAACGGATATTGCGCGATCCTTGATTTGGATAATCGCGTCCTCTCCTGAAGGGGACCCGTACGGTCGACCGGTGGAGACGAGGACGATTCTGTCACCATTTGCAGTCAAGGGAAGTGTCCGCGTGAGCGTGCGTTTTGGACCGCGTCCCGGAATGCCAAGCTCTGGACTCTGGCCATCATTCCCGTCCGATCCGATCACGTTGTTCACATACCACGTCCTTCCACTCTGATAACCAGACGCCTCCCTCGGAATGCAGACGATCGTCCAAAGTAGAACGGCGCAAGGAACAAGGAAAGAGGTAAAACAACTCGTCCTCATGTTGCAGAAGAGCAATAAGAGTTGGTGCAAGGGGGGATGTTCAAGCAATTTTGATCTGGAGAACAGCGTTCGGCGTACATTCATCAGGAAAACCCAGCAAGCATTTCGCGACACGCATCGTTAGGTGGAATCATAGGGAGGAATAATTTGGATGAGGTGTGCAAAATGTAGGGCGAGAAGCCTTCTCGCCCACATCGGTGTTGCAAAAACCTCTGAATTCTTCAAATCGAAAGCTCTGCGGCAACAGTTGTCCCCGTGTCAGGAACAATCTTTCAGATTGCGCGACTTCCATTCAACGCGCTCACTTGCTCCTCCCCCTTTCATCCCCCTCCAGAGGGGGACAAGCATAACGAAAACAACTTCTTCGGGATGCATCTACGTGAACACCTGTCCCCCTCCCCGAGGGGGTTAGGGGGAGGGCTAGGCCTAACCAATTCCGTTTCTCGTCGTGACTGCTCAACGAAAGATGAAACACAAATTCACGGATGAGCATTCCTCAAAGAACGATCCTCACTGCGAGACAGCGTCTCGTACTACACACCATCGATTCCCATCATAATGAGAAAGGCACCCGTGTTATGGGTGCCTTTCTCGGATGAACTCACGAAAAGCGCGTTACTTCATCAGGGTCATTTTCTTCGATGCTACAAAGGACCCGGCCTGGATTCTGTACAAATAGATACCGGAGGGGAGACTCATTCCAGCATCATCCTTTCCATCCCAGACGCGTTGATGAACGGCCGCCGTCATGCGCTGATCTTTTACCAACGTTCGCACTTTCACACCGAGGACGTTGAAGATCTCCAACGTCACATTTGCTTCTGTCGGAATGGAGAATGCAATTGTTGTCGTCGGGTTAAACGGATTGGGATAGTTCTGTCCAAGTGCAAATTCCGTTGGCGGCAGACCATCCTCTACGCTGGTAATCGTGAATTGCCAGATTGTTGAATCCCTCTGACCGAATGAATCCTGAAATACCGCCACCACGCTTCTGATACCGGCAGTGAAAGGGAAGGTTCTCGTAAAAGAATTCTCCGAACCGGTCTTCTCAACAACTCCGTCCACCTTCCACGTGTAGGTGATGGGGTCCCCGTCGGGGTCATTCACATTCACAGAAAAGGTGAAAGGCCTGTTGAAAGAAACCTGGCTCACGCTTGCCGGCGTACGCGAGACGAGCACCGGTTTCTGATTTTGCGTGATCGTCACGGCTCCGTCAACACCTCCAACAGCAGGCGTTCCCTCGTTGTATTGAATGCTGAGGAATTTGATATCGGAGGTGCCGTAGCCTGTAACCGTTCCCGTCAAATTGATCAACGTGCCGGACCCGGTCAGGGCTGTCGAGCTCGCCGCCCCCACCGTCAAACGGCCTGCAACCTGGCTGTTCACGGTGGTGGTCATCCCGGAAGAGAGCGTCCCCTGCGTCGAGATTCCCGTCAGCTTGATCTTTGTCGTATCAAACGAGACGGAGAACTGATACGCGACGACATTGAGACCCGTTACGCTTTCCGTTGCTACGGGGATGGTGATAGCTGAACCAATCAGAAGCTTTTGAGTAGCGGTCGGAATCGTGACCGCAAGTTGCGGTACAACGACCTTACCATTCGTCAGCGTTGCCGCTGGCGAACCCTCATTGAATTGGAAGGCAGTGAAGGTCAGGTTTGAGCTTCCTTTGCCCACCAGATTCGCGCTCAAGTTGATCAACGTACCACTTCCCGAAAGCGCCACTGAACCCGCCGCGGCAACGGTGATCCGTCCGCTCACATTGGTGTTCACCGACGTGCTGAAGTTCGCCGAGAGCGTCCCGGAAATGGACGCCCCGGTTATCTTCACGATGGTCGTATCAAACGTCACCGTGAATTGGTAGGAAAACACATTCTGTCCAGAAAGGTTTCCTACCGTCACTGGTATTGTAAGCGATGCTCCTGTTTGCCCCTGGACAGTCGGTAAACTCACTCCGATCTGTGCCACACTCACCGCGAATCCAAGGACCAGGAGGGTAAACGCAAACACCAGTCGACGTGCTATGTGAAATCTTAGTTTTTGCATCGTTTCCCTCTTGTTGTTTGGTCAAGTATAGCTTGCGTCCTTGAGAGATGGTGTGTGAGGCGTCACACAACCCCACACACCATTCGATTCCCTACTTCATCAGGAGCATTTTTTGAGTTGCGTTGAACGTTCCAGCCTGAATGCGGTAGATGTAGAATCCGGACGAGACCAGAACACCAGCGTCGTTCTTTCCATCCCATTGCAGGGAGTAGAAGCCCGCCTTCTGCTCTTCACTCACCAGCGTGCGGACTTTCTGGCCCTGCACGTTGTAGATCACCAGCATCACAGAAGACTGCTGCGGGATCTGATATTTGATCGTGGTGCTTGGGTTGAACGGATTCGGATAATTCTGTTCAAGCTGAAACACCGTCGGAACTGCAGCCAACTCAACAGCATCCGTGCTGCTCGCACGCTCGTTCAACATCGTGGAGGATGTGAAGTTCACACGAGCCGCCTTGTCTTTCAGACGGAAGGTCACCGTTGCAAACTCACCCCCTGCAATTGGCGTCACGCCAGCCATCGCGATACGCAACTCGCCGTTGGCAACGTGATAGAAGAGCTGCCAATCTGAAGGAAGCTTGGATGCAACATTCTCTACGGAGACCATTGATTCGTTGATGGCGCTCACTACTTCGATCGCATACACACCGGAGGCATCAGATGAGGTCTTCAGACCCATCGTGATGACCTCGGGTACCTCCGTGGCGGCAGGCGAGGTCCAGCTCACGCTGCCGAGCGGTGCTGCATCAATCGTGGAGCCGTCGACCTTCCTCAGTGAGGCGCCTGACTGACCGCCAGCGACCGGAGGAATTCGAATAATGCCTGCAACGTGTTGCAGGATCAACGCAGCGTCGAAGGCAGAGATGGTACCGTTGTTCGAAGCATCCGCAGCATACAGCGCCGCGGGATCCGTCAGAACTGCGATACCCGTCACGTGCTGCAGCACGAGCGACGCGTCGAAGGCAGAGATCGTACCGTCGCCTGACACATCACCGCGTACGCGGCTGCGGTTGACGGTGACGGAAATGGAGACGGTATCGACGCCAGGTACTTCGCCAGCGCCAGTACTGACACCGTCAGTTACCCGCGCTCGGATCGTGTAGGTTCTACCTGCATCGGCAAAGACCGGCTTCCATTGCAGAGCACCCGTGGCGGAAACCGTCGGATTTGCAGAAGCAGTTGGAACAATACTGACAAATGAATAGGTCAAAGCATCGCCGTCAGGATCCGTGGCTTGGAGTTGTACCTTCAGCGTATCTTTATCAGTAATAGTACGAGCCGAAACTGCAGTAAAGACTGGTTTCCTGTTCACATTCACGACCGTAACAGCAGTGGTAGTCGTCACTGTGAACTCGCCATCTGTCGCAGAAACCGTAATGGTGTAATTTCCGGCTTGTGCGTACGTCGGCGTCCAAGTAAAGACACCCGTGCTGGGGTGAATGGAAGCTCCGCTTGGCGGATTGACCAGACTATAGGTGATCGTCTCACCAACGTCGTTTGGAATGGCCGTGTACTGGAGACTCAACTGACTGTTCTCGTTCACAGTAGCGGTTGCCGGCGCAAGCGTGAATGAGGGGGGACGCGTCGGAATACCGATCGTGAAGCGCGCGCCTTGCGTCACAATACCACCCGTTGATTGAGTTGTACGGACGGTCACGATTGAGTCTCCCGGGGTTGGGGTTGCGAGAATATTGCTGTAATTCGCGCCCGAACCCTGGATTGACCAAGTGTTAATATCAGCGCTTCCGTCGAATCGACGAATGATGCGCAGATCGCTCACGTCGGTGAATGGCCGACCAAGATTCGTTCCAACAACTTCGACGTCAAACGCTTGAGCACCCATACTGGTCGTTGTGCTCACCAACCAGTAGAACCCGGGATACCCACCGATGCGCTTGTTCGTGCTCGGATCGAGAACAGGTAAGCCCCTGCTGCCTTCGGGGCTCGCGTCGACGTGACGAACGTCGATCGTCGTCGGGTTGTTCGCCGGATAGCTACTCGTAAACACAATAGCTGCAGGACGATACTGAGTCGCCGAACCGACCGGGAACTCGAACCGTCCGTTCGCATACACAGTTGGGCTACCGGCACCACCTGGAATGGAGTGACGAACATTTCCAAGGACCCAACCATTTGTTCTTTGGAAACCTTGGCCGGTGGTCGTCTGTCCGAGAACAACGCTCAACGTGCCTGCGTTGAGAACACCGTTGTCAAAGTAAATAATGCCGCCTGCCGTCCTGCCGGTATTGGTTGACATGCTGAGATTTCCGCCGGTCAAAGTGAAGCCCGCTGCGTTGTTCAGACGGAGGCTCACTGCTTGAGTCGCATAAGGAAGTGTCAAACCAGCAGAAGGCACCGTTATCGTTTGAGCCGTCGACCCGGCAAGACGCAACTCAGAAGTTGTTGTTGCCGAGCTATTTGTGAAGCTGCCGGCAGTAACCGTGACATTACCTTGAACTGTCAAGTTGAAACCGGACAAGTTGATCCCACCGCCGTCCGAGTTGAGCGTTAAATTACCGGTCAGGGTTGCGGACGAGGTGAGATTCAACGTCGTTGCAGCCGGGACGGCACTGCTTTGAACGGTCAGATTGATGATGCCAGTCCGGAATTCTGTCCCTGGAGTGATGCCGGTGCCGGAGCTGTAAATAAGGTTATAGCTCGTAACCGTCGGTGCATCCGTTTGGCCACCGGTTGTTTCAAAACGACCTCCACTCCGGTTGATCGTTCCACCTGCACCGATTGTAAGCGTGAAGCCGGCAACGTCTAATTCCCCAGCAACCAAGAACAGCGTCCCCGTAACCGTCTTGCTAGCGTTCAAGGTGACGTTATCTTGCGTTGCATCTACATCCCGATTATTGATAGTCAAGTTGCGGATGCTTGCGGGGGCTTCATTACCCATTACGATATCCGCGTTACCAGTGTTATCAACTTGAACGTAGACCACATCGACTGCCGATCCGCTTGTAAATGTCGCGGCGTTCGCAAGTGTGGCACTGTTGAGGCGACGTGTAATAGTAATCGGATTGGTACCATCGCCAAGTTCAAGCAAGTTCGCACTCACCGTAAACGCACCTGCTGTGAGGTCCAGAGCGTTGGTAACGCGCAGCCTATGCGTAGCTGTCAGCGTTGCCGCGGCGCTTACTCTCAGCTTCTGTACCACAGGTCGAGTAGTCGAACTCGTTACCGATGAAAGGATTCCCGCCGCCGTGCCGTTCAACTGGAGCCATCCATCACCCGTCGAGGTAACCGTCGTATTAGCTCCGAGAACGTGCGGCGTCGTAGCATCACCCTCGAGCGAGAGAACGTTAATACCGGTCGCAACTGTCACCGACGTACCGACCGTTGTAAACTCATCGCTAATGATGAACGTACGGCCAGTCGTTGCTGAGGTAGATGCAAAGGTAAGTGTACCTGTGCCAGTCCCCGCTCCACCCGGATTGTAATCGAGCTCCTCAATTGTGACACCGGTGTTTGCGGTAATCGTCACGGCCGAGCCTGTAATAATGAGGTCTCCGGCATCTCCGGCCACACCATCAGAAACTACAGCGGTTCCGGCGCCGGTTGCATCGACATTAATTGCCGTGCCGGTAAAGGTCAAGTTGTTGGCGCCGAGCGTGAGTGTCGGCATGGCTGCTGTCGAGACACCGATATCGAGCAGACCGCTCACGCGTCCGCTTGCTGCAAGCGTTGTGTTTGCCAACACTCTCAGATTTGGAAGTGCCGTTGCTGCCGCATTGCCGATGGTCAGAGCAGCACCAGCCCGGTTCATAACGAGGAAGCCACCGCCACTTGTATAGCCCGCAGCGCCGCCACCTTGAGTGAAGTCACCAGCGGTTGTCAGTTGCAGGTTAAAGGTACCGAAGTTGAGCGCTCCAGCGTTGAATGCGACGCCAGCGCGCGCTTCAATGTTGCTCGTCAATGTCAGACTTGAACCACCCAGAGTAACAGCGCCTGCGATTCGTTGCTCAGTCGGTAACACCGCCGAGGTCGCGTTGGTCGAACCCATGCCGAGTCTTACGACGCTTCCAGCCATTGTTGTAAACGTTCCGAGGAATGCTTGAACGTTCGAGATGGTGCAACCCGTAGCGGAGCTGATTCTGATGTTCCCAATTGCTGCATAATCAGCTGTCGCCGTACTGCCGTTAATGGTCACAGAAGCACCGCTCACAAGAATGTCGTCTCCTGCATCTGCCGTCGTCAATTGGCCTGCGATGGTATGTGTGATGCCCGTGCCGCTCAATTCAAAGGAAACGTTCGCAGCATTTGTGGCGATCCTGACAGATGCGAGCCGCCCAATGGTGAGCGGACCAGCAAAGACGGTGCTTGTCGCACCCGGAAGCTCAACGAAGCGCTGGGCTCCCGTCGAGATATCACCATCGCCGTCCGGGTCGCCGTTGACATTGATCGTCCAGCTACGGGCATTCGCGTTCAGTTCGGATCCAGTTGCGCGATTTGCCGTCAGCGTGCCGATGTATTCGAGGTCGTACTGCACGTTCGCAGTATTGAAAGTACCTGTACCTGGAATCGTGATGCCTGCAGAACTTTCAACATTTCGGATGATTCTTGCCGAACTCCCGGCCGGTCCAAAGTCGCTGCCGTCGGTAATTCGTAATTCACCCGTAACAAGCGTGAGGTTACCCGTGAATCGAGCGGCCGTGCCTGAAACGCTTGCCCAGTTACCGGCGCCAACGTCAACCGTTATGAAAGAGTATTGACCGGTCCCAGCTGCAGCAATGTTAATGCCATTACCCGCGAATCCACCGGAACCTATTGTCGTAGCTCCACCTATGACGACACCACCACCACCACTCGCAGTGTATGTTCCAGAATTGGACATCGAGGCTGCGGCGGAGTTCAGGATGATATTGAGCGTCCCTAATGCCAGATTCGTTCCGGCGGCAATGGTGACAGTTCCTGAGGCTCGGATGGATTGACCGAGAGTAATCGTGCCACCAGTGTTGTTAAACGTCAAATTGACAACCTGGAATAATGGCCCGCCATTGAGATTCTGAGTGCTTGAGCCTTGGAAGGAGAGCGTCGAACCGGCGGCTGCCGTGAACGTGCCCGCTGTACGGTTCAGATCTCCATCCACGCGCAATGTGCCACTGGCACCACCACCGAGGGTAACAGTGCCACCGCTCTGGGTGAAATTGGTCGTGCGTAGAGTAACCGCGTTGGAAACCGTAAGCGTACCGCCGCTGACGGTAACGGAACTCGCCACCGTGCCGATTGCGACCGTAAGCGTTCCACCGCTTGCCGTGAGGTTCGTCACGGTAATAGCATTTGTGCCAAACGTTGTCGTTCCGCTGCCGCTCATCGTCACATTACTCAGCGTACCACCGTTGAAAGAGGCAGCGCCCGTATTCGTCAGATTGAGGCCACCACCGGTTGAAGCCGTGATAGATCCACCGTTTGTGAGGTGAGCAACATTGCCGCTGAGTGTAAGCACATTGCCGCCGAGCGTAATGGTTTTTCCGGCACCGTTGGTGAGCACGCCACCAACACTCGTTGCAGCCGTGATAGTAATAGACCCCGAGGCTGCTGCGGTATTGGTCAAAGCTCCGGTAATGGTGGTTGCAGCATTAATCGCAACAGTTCCAGTCGAAGCATTTACAAGACTGCCGCTAATTGTTGTTGCACCATTGATTGTAACCGAACCACCCGCAGCATTCGTAACACTCCCTCGGAGCGTACCGCTGATCGTCAAGGAGCCCGCTGCACTATTAGTCCCCGAAATCACAAAGTTGCGATTTCGCGTCGTTCCAGTGGGGCTTGCAGTCGTATTCGCTGCTGCTATTGGCTGTGAAAACGATACGGTTCCAGCTGCAGTGTTATCAATATTTACAGTGAGAATAACATCAGCATCAGTGGAAGTTGATACGGTGGAAGTAGAAAGAGTAACTGTTGAAGCAAATGTTACCGACCCACCGGCAGTATTGAGCACAATCGAGGTGCCAGCACCTGATGCAAATGTGCGTGTCGCCGCATTGGAGGCCGCATTCCATGTAACTCCAGCGTTGAATGCCACCGTGCCAGTGCCAGAATTCTCAATATTCGAGATATCACCAGCCGCTCCAGCAGCTCCACCTAAAACAGTCAGCGTCACAGGACCATTGAATCTGGCATTGCTACTGCCGGAGACGATGATATCTCCAGCAAATGGACCGCCGCCTGTTGTGGCTGTTGCACCTATCGTGACTGCTCCACTGAATACAGCATCACCGCCCGAAACGACGATGACATTATCCGCACCATCTCCTGTCCCAGTCGCAAATCCAGTGAACGTCATAGCGGCCGGGAACGTGACACTCGTGCCGGCCGATTTGTTAACTGTCAACGTGCCTGTTCCATAGCTGCCATACGCAGCTTCCGGTCCGGCCGTAAAGCTACCACCGCCGTTATAAACGAGCGACAAGTTTGTTCCCTTTTGCGGTGCCAGATTGCTAAACCCGCTCGTGCCCCAAATGGTAATTGTTCCTCCGCTCCGGATTCTGAAGGTCGCACTGCTTGCGATTGCAACAGTCGAGTTGTTGGTTGCAGAACCCAGCGTGAGGTTACCGGCAGCGATGTTGAAGTATTCCGTACCACCGGTTGAGGTCACAGTGAGCGTGCCGCCGGATACATTATACATGAAATTTCCGGCTGACAGGAGCACTTCGTTGTTGCCACCGAGTTGACGAACTTCAATCGTCAATCCTGTAGTCAACCGTGTGTATGTCGTCGTGTTGATATTGACGTCACCGCCTGCATTGTCTCCGCCGTTATATGTGCCGGCAAAGATGACCAGCGTGCCGTTGTTGGCAAGCGCACCCAAGCCCGCATTAATAGAGGCCTTCGGTCCTGAGCCTGCGGGACTATTCGTCGGGTTCGCACCTGTGTAGGTATCCGAACCGTTCGTCACGTCCACATATACGGTTGACAAACCTTGAGCAAAAGCGCTCACCGCCGCGAACAACAGAACGACAAACAGAGCGCTTAGCTTTGCGATTGTCTTTGAGTTCATTGTTTCCTCCGATTAGAGATATGTTGTTTGAACTTCACCATCCATCCTTCCCCTCTTCCCTGCAGGGTTCCGATCACTTTTCCACGCACATCGGAACTCCTCAAGAACTTCTCGCACATCATCGCGCGAGAAAAACCAAAAACAGTTAGCTGGTATTCATCGTGTCTCTCATGCCGTGTCTCCTTTTGTTTAAGGTTTTCTTCGCGTGGATATGAGATTCAAATTCTTTGTTTCGCAGCAATTACTCAGTCTAAAGATTCTCACCATACAAACGGCTGTCGATCCACCACTGATTCACTGATTTTGTTCGCCACAAACGAAATGTTCTTTCAACATCCGATCTGTGAATCTGTGGTTGATTTTTCCCCGAGCAGTTCTGCTACGTGAAAAGTATTGGGAAATTCTACGACCAGAAAAGAACAGACGCGACAATCCGCCTTGGATCTCCGCCTTTAATTCGACCGCGTGCTTCTCTGACCACGGTGCATCCCGGAGTTGAAGCTCTCCGGGTTCAAAAGATGTGGTGCAAAGATAGAAACAATCAGGACTTTTGTCAAGCACTTTTTCAAGGAACGTCTCGCAATTTCCATATTTATGAATGCGTTGCAGGTATAAAGCAGCCGCCTTCCACCCTCTTGAACCACCATTTTCCCCTTATCTGCCCAAATTGCGCGATTTCTGAGGATTCCAAGATCAAAATTCCAAGCTCCAAATTCCAAATGGCCAAATTTCAAATGGCAAATTCCAAATGGCAAATGTTGAGTCAACCACTTATCTCTATGCATTTGGGATTTGTGATTTCCCCCCTTTTTAATTTTTACTTGACCCGTCCGAAGATACCCATTGCCCTCAGCGATGTCAAGAGGACACGGCGCATGCGTGCGCGGTATCACGCAGAGCGGTTCGTGTTAAGTTTGTAACTACTCGGCGAAAAGATTGACCACAGATTCACAGATTACATTTTCAAACAACGACCCTCTTCAATTATTGTCCAAATCGTTCTACTCCAATCCGTGAATCTGTGGTTAAACTTTCAATTTGTTCTTCCGTTTCTATCCTGAAGAATTACCCATTTTTTCATTTTCCATTTTTCATTTTTAACTACCCACCGCCTCATCTCAGCTTAACAAGCTTCTGTCTTTGAACCACGGCTTCACCATCCACTTTGAGCGTCGTAGTATACAAGTACGTTCCGTTCGCGATCTCCGAACCTTCCGCGTCTCTTCCATCCCACCAGACTTTGTTCAACCCGAAACGGAGTTCGCTCCCGCTCACCCGAAGTTCACGCAACAACCTGCCAGCAACAGTGTAGATGCGAATGATCAACTCATCCGGTCGTTTCTCCCCTCCAAGTTGAAAGGTGAAATGGGTCGTCTCAGAAAACGGATTGGGAAAGTTGAAGACGTTCAGAAGTCGCGATGCGCGATCAACACGAAAGCTGATGCGCGTACGAGCCGTATCGAGTTCATTTCCACTTGCATCACGCACACGAAGAGCCAAGGAGTGTAAACCACTTGCCAATGAAGGACGCACGATCACCTTCGCTTTCTCCGTTCCCGTCCCGCGCACAAACAGACTATCCGGCTCCGATCCGATGTTGATACGCCTGCCATCAAGAATGACATCGATCAATGCAGGATCTGCAATGGGAAGTGGACTCGCATCGAAGACGCGCACCACAATTTCCGGACGCGCCGAGACAAGATCCCCGTCCAAGATGCGCTCTCCGTCAAACGTCAATTCGAAGGTGGGTGATTCCCGATCGACGCTGACCCTCACCGGCAAAGTGAAGAAGTTGTTGCTCTCATACATCTCCACAATGCGGTCGTCCGGGTCGACTCTGATCGCGAGCTGGTTGAGTCCTCGCATACCCGTCGTTTCGAATCGTGATTCAAACCGAAACACCTCGTCGGGGGCAAAACGGGGGATAATGAGAGAATCGAGAACCACTTCTCCTCTCACTTCATTCATCGCTATCACCAGCAGCTTCACTTGTTCCGCCACCTGACCACCTGTATTCAGAACCTGTCCAAGAACGTGGATCGTCTCACCCTCTAACACCGAATCCTTGCTCACGGAAACCGTCTGGCTGTTGATAGCAAGCTCTGCAGGCGACTCAAGCCCTACGCTCCAGCTCCTGAGAACAGGATTCGTATCTTCTGATCTTTTAATATGAGCAATGAGTCGGATGTGGGGATACAGCTCAGATGAAACAGAAGAGAGATCAAGGGTAGAGGTTGGTTTTTTGAACACGAGAGTGTCGACTCCACCATTTCTGCGGATGCCGAGCAGACTCATCTGAACCTCCCCCGCTCCACCGCCAATCTCTAATTTCGCATCGTGCCATCTTCCGGCGGGTCCGATTCCAGGGCTTGCGATTTCTCCCTCTCGAGCGATTCGGCTCAATGTCGTGTCGATCCTTACCCTTCCGCTGAACCGCTTTCTCCACCCTTCCGGAACCGTCCCGGATTTCGCCCCCTTACGGCCAATGATTGCCCAGGAGTCCCGAAACCGGACGCTGTCAATCAAGGCGCTTCCGATACTTTTAATGGCGTTGATCCTCGCTGCGTTGCCCCGAACGTTTTGTGAGCCTTCGTCGATGATCAACTGCACCACGAGGTCCCCTTCCTTGACACCATTGAGAAAGAGGCGCAACGACTCTGCTTGAGCGGCTGAATTCCACGTATCGTACTGCCGCACGCCCTTGACCTTGAGTTCGGTCGAATCGAGCACCACAACACTGTGCCCGACGGCAAACGTGTTCGGAAGCACGTTGTGCCGGTCTATTTCGACTGCCCCAAAACCACCATCGTCAAAGCCGGAGGAGGTCACTTGGACGTGCATCCTTTTTGCTGCAAGGACATATCCTTTCCCCTCCTCATAAGCGAGATCTCGCGCAACATTCATTCCCCGCTCTTCTGGGCTCGACTGAATCCAACGAGGTGTGGGAGTCGAGGTTGACAAAAATGAACCCGAGACCCACTCCCCACCCCTTGGGACGAGCCGCGCTCTCCAATAATAGAGGGCCTGAGGTCTTGTCTGGCCAATCGGGATTTTCGTCACGACCATCCCAAGCTCTTTTGTGAAGACCTTTGGGGAGGAGAATGTCTCTGTCGTATCGATTTGAAGTTCAATGCTCTGGCCATCCCCCTCAGGTACATTGGTGGGATTCAGAAAGGCGATTTCGCGTACATCCTGTGCGTAACCGGGTCGAGGCGAAAGAATCTTGAGCGATCGCGAAACAACGTGCACTTCTGTTTGAATCTTATTGCGATCAAATTCTTCCTCGCTCATGCGCCGATCAGAGTTCAAATTGATCTCGATCCTGTGAGTTCCGGGCATCCGGTGCGAGGGGAACCGGATGCGGAGCGTATCAGCGAACGTCGGGAGAAGTCGGCTCTCCACCCACTCTTGCTTCGTTGCAGAATACTGTTTTTGAATCTGCACCACGAACGAGTCGCTTGGGGCGAGTCCGACATTCTCGAACGGAACGTTTAATACAAAATGCTCATCGTCTTCGTTGATGGTTGCCGGTATTGTCCGAATCCCCTCCGCTCGCAAACGGAGATCCGGTTTCTCGGGCAACGCAAGCCGAACCACTGCATCCCCCAAGAGCAGATTGCAGAGCATCATCGAGCGATTGATGTACGAGAATCCTCCACCGGTTTGATTCCATCGGCTGAGCTTCCCCAAGAGATGCGCCGCACCGATCTCGCGCACACCTTCTGAAAGGAACTGCCTGGAGAAATGTTCGGGGAGTAAGAGAGCGTTCGAGACAAAACCGAGAGATGAGTTGCCGATGTAGGCAATGGCGGAGCCGTCCGGATCGAGTGTGAAGAGTTCGCCGAAAGCGCGAATGGTCGGTTCCGCAAACTTGGCCGTCGAACAACCGAAGTCGGTGATCAGGGCAAACCGGCCGCGAGTGTTTTGGAGTTGAGCCGGTGCGCCGATGCCGTTATCCCACGTTTGTGTTCCGCTGTGTCCTATATAATTGATGAAGATCGCCCCTGCGTCGAGTGCCTCGTTGATCTCCTCTTTCGTGTAGGGGCCGAAATCCGATTGTGGAGAAGCGGTTTTGTAAAAACTTGTTGCCTTTCCTCCAATCGGCCGCGGCACAATAAGGTTTTGAATGATCCGTTCGTTGGCGGATCGAAATGACTCCACTTGCCCCGGCGTTTTTGGATCGCCTCCTGCGAAGAACAAAAATCGTTTGTTCCAGTCATCCTTTGTTATCGACAGATACAAACGATGACGCTCCCGATATCTCCGCAACTCGTCCGGCGAATTGACAGCGAGACGTCCTACAAGCAGTTGAGGGATGAGTGAGGAGTCTCCCAAGACTGCATACCAGACGTCGCTCACCGGGTGGCCGTAGGAGGGGACAAAATTCATCGGCCGGTTTCTCATCGCCGGGTCGACCATAACAAACTTGTAGTCGTACGTGGCATCACCAACCAGGAAAAGATACGAGGGCATTGGAGCTTGCCAGCGTGTTGTAGCTCTGATAAACTCGCGAATCGATTCAGGAGTCGGATACCCAAAGCCGAATTCATCAAACACATCCTCCACACTGATAACGGCGGTTCGAAGCTGATAGGTGGATTGTATGAAAGAAGCATACGATCCAGATTCGGTCAAAAATGCCGGGTGTGTAATGAGAAGATAGTCCGCTCCTCTTTCGTTGCTCCGCAAGTTGGCAAACCGCTTCTTCTTGACCATTTGTGGACGAGCAACGCGCTCCGTACTAAAGAGCATATAGTGATCACCGCGAGAGACGGAGTCAACGAAGGTAACAGAGTACGGCCCCGTTCCGGAGACAGAATAATGGGCGATCCGTTTGAATGTGGGTTGATACTTGTAGATGACGATGTCCCTTGATGTGCACCCGTCAATTCGAATCGTGCGGAGACCGGGTTTTTCAATATCGAGAAAGGCGAAAAGAAGTGAATCATTCGTCGCCACAAGGTTTCGAGGATACTCGGCTTCGGCCCAATCGAATAAAATCCAGTTCACTGATGAGGCAGTAGGCATCGAAGAGACCTGGATCGTATTTGTTCCGGAACGAAGCGCGGTGATGGGAACAGATGCGTTGAGCACAGCATGTTCATACGGAGCCATTGCGATTCCGGCGAGAGAATCCGAGTTGTTGACGCGCATACAGACGACGTGAGCGGGAAACACGTTCTGTGCCCCCCAACTTGCAAAGCGACTCCACACGCGGGCGAAGGGAAATGCTGTCGAGAGGTGAGTGACATTGAAGTTCACGTTGAAATTCCCGTTGGCCCCCAACCATCCCCAACCCCACATATCTCCCCTGAGCCATCGCGGATCCTGATGATAATCGAGTCTCGCCCCTATGAATTGCAGAAAACTGTTCTGCTCGATATGCTCGAAATGAGTGTACCAGCGGAGCGTATCGTGCGATTGCAGCGCCGAATCATTTGGAGAGATTCGAAGGCCACGCTCACTCCCCCACGTTAACCAGTAGTAGGATGTGTCGGTATAGCGATTGAGGAATTCAGGATACTCTTCTTCATCATGATACAACAATCGCGGATTGAGATGGCCATAGTTGCGGAGCGCCGGGAACTCTATATAATCCCCCTCGGAAAAGAGGCCATCCTCCTCGCCGTGAACATACAACGGGAGCTCTTTGCCTCGATGAAAGAGACGGAATGTCCGAGGATCGATCGACCCTGTGTTCTGAAAGTCATCCCTCGTCAATCGGTAGATGCGATCTTGCGGTATGGAGAGCTTGATATAGTCCTGATGCTCTTTCCACCAATTGCCTGTTGAGTCATACCACTCAAATGAAGCACGTGGAAGATGAGCAAGCTCCTCAGGATTCAGTATGAGCTTTCTGGTGATAAGATCAAACGGGTCGTTGGAAGACGCCGTAATGTTGGATCGCGATTGAAGAGTCCGGGATGTTCCTCCCTTCACTGTGATCTCAACTTCGCGGTACGGTAGATATCCATCACCGCGAAGCTCATAGGGCGTTACCCGTAAGCGTGCGAGTCGATATCCACGGAACCATTCGTATCCTTCGTGGGCAACGAGTTGAAAACCGTGGAGGGGGAGTTGAGATACGCGCGGTGAGTAGACCGGCAGCAGCATGCTCGTATCAGTCGCCTGACGGAAACCGATGAGTGCCGGCGCTCGGCGAGGTTCTGCATCGGAAAGAACGGCTCTGGCGACGGTGAAGCTGACCTTCTCTGTGGGATCAACAGCATAGTAAAAGAGAAGAGAGGGTGGGCGAGTGTCAAGGCGGTGCTCGACCGATTGCTCCGAACCAGCTCCTTCCGCGAGGAGTTGATTGAAGAGGGCATCCATGGAAAACTTGAGCTGGATGCTTCTGGCTTCCTCCCCTCTGGAAATCACGACCTCACCCCAATCCATCTTCATCCGATATTGCCCGTTCGCTCGCTGAGCCGAAGCTTCTTGCGAGCGTGAGAGAAGCGGTGTCAACAACAGAGAGAGGATGGCAAGAGACGTGAGCTTCAAAATCGTAATGGGTTTAGAATTATGCTTCCCACAATTCTTGGCGCATCTGCGGAAGGAGGTGATGGACGTGACACGGGAGTGCGCCAAGAATTGAACGCACACCATCGCTTTCCAACCCGCGTGCCGTGATTTCGACATCCTCCCGCTTGCTCCACTTAAGTTGTAACGACTCTCTAAATCGGATTTGAAGTGAATCACATTTCGGAATCCGCGATCGCGTTGAATTCTCGTGGTTCTCCAAAATGTAGGGCGAGAAGCCTTCTCGCCCACATCGGTGTTGCAAAAACGTCTGAATTCTTCAAATCGACAGCACTGCGGCAACACCCGTCCCCCTCCCCGAGGGGGGTGGGGGGAGGGCTAGGACTAACCAATTCCTTCGAGTGCTGAAATTATCTTCAATGTGTCAAGGACAACCTTTCAGATCGCGCGACTTCCATTCAACGCGCTCCCTTGCTCCTCCCCCTCGATGTGGCCGTACAAGAGGCTCGATCATCGCGTCAGGCTTGTTTAGGATTCCTGCAATTCCGTTTCTCTTTATCCTTCCATTTGCATGCTGAGTGATTACGGATTCTTAATCCTTTCAAGTTGACTGGTCTGCAGAGGAATAGGACGCAGAAAAAGCCTGCAAAAAAGGATTTGCGCTGATGAGACTTCTCAGCCTCGATCTACGGACATCTCCGAAGGGGTTTTTCGTGTCCCTTTTTCACCGGTAATCTGCGTTCTATCTCGCCGGTCAACTTGTGGAATTGCTTTTGCACAGCCACAGATAGCACTTTAGCGTAAGCGGAGTACTCCGTAGGAGTTGGACGTTTCTAGAACTGCATACCAAAAAAGAATCGAACTCCGTAGGAGTTCCACAAGAGCAATCAATCAAAATATTCGAAGACATATCGTGTATCGTACTCAACAGCAAATTTCTTCAGGAACGACTCATATTCTTCACGAAATGTCTTCCGACGGTGGTGTTCTTCCTGATTGAGGATGTATTTGACGACCGCGTCTATGGCGGAACGAGAATAGGAAAATGCCCCAAACCCTTCCTGCCAGCCAAATTTGGTCTTCGGTTTGATCTCCTCGTTCACAAAATTGGTGGAGTCGCGCTTTACATCCCGTACGAGATCAGACAGAGCCTCGTCTGGTTTCATTCCGATGAAGATATGGAGATGATCCGGCATTGAGTTAATGGCCAGAAGTTTATGTCCCTTGTTTTGGACAATCCCCGTGATATATTTGTGGAGACGTGCTTTCCACTGAGGCGAGATCAATGTCGCACGATTTCGTACAGCGAAGACGATCTGGATGTAGATTTGCGTGTAGGTGTTCGCCATGCGTTGAATTCCTTTTGTTGCGGTGAAAATGTTCCTTCTACAATTGTCCAACCCCGAGGAGTTCTACAAATGTCCGACCCCTCACGGGGTCGGGATGGACGCTCATATCTCGATCCGAACTGCCGATGCGATGTTGTTCAACTCCTGACGGAGTTGGATTGTGCTTCTGGTTGCTTGTTCTACAAATGTCCGACCCCTCACGGGGTCGGTGACTGATTAGGATTTGTTCGTTCTGTTCAAAGTCGATCCTTCGGGTCGGTTGATGATTGCGTTAGCCAACCACGATTCATAGACGCTGACGTTGTGTTCCACCGAACGCATATCATGTAGGGCG
>JBGFRO010000007.1:0-50256 GCA_041695085.1 Bacteroidota bacterium
AGTACTCCTTCAATCGCACCATCTCTTTCGATGGCTCAACTGGGATCGTCGACTGAGCCCAAATCTGACCGTGTGGGTGGGGATTGCTGCATCCCATCATTTCCCCTTTGTTCTCGAAGATCTGAACGTGCCTAATGAAGGGCTTGCCGCCCAAGGTGGTGTATTCATCGACCCAAACATCTATTATTCTTCGGATATCCTCGACCTTCATCTCGGCGAGCGTGAGATCGTGCCGCGGCGAGAAACAGACGACGCGGCAAATGCCTCGTTCGCTCTTCGCGATCAACAGATTCTGTCGCTCCAGCTCTTCTTCGGGCGTCTCGGGAAAAAGGGCGCTGAAGTCGTTGTCAAAAACAAATGTATGAGTGTAGTTTGGATTCTTCCGGTTTTCTGCACGCGCATTGGTCGGGCAGAGATAGCACGTGGGATCGTAATGGGGGTGGGACTCCTCTGGAAGTTCCTCCACCCTGCCTTGCCACGGTCGCTCCATTCTGCGCGGTGAGACTAGAACCCACTCCCCCGTCAACAAATTGCAGCGACGATGCGAACGACCGGAAAGATTGAGCCGCGGCATCGATTCAAGCCGGAATGTCACCGCTGCACCCACACGATTTCCGGATCACTTGGTCGGTGTTCACGATGATCTCGTCGATTCTCCTTGAAGTCCCCTCGATTAACTCCAAGAGTTTCTGGGCTGCCCGTTTCCCCAGTTCGTAGGCAGGCTGTCGAACTGTGGTTAAAGGCGTCGGCATGAGGCTCGCCCTGATATCGTCGGAAAATCCGACAATGGCGATATCGTCGGGGATCCTCAATCCGTGCTCTTCGATTGCCTTAATCGCCCCGAATGCCGCCGGATCGTTGACTGACACCACCGCCCGCGGATATAACCTCCTCGGTAGACTCAAGAGCTTTTTCATCGCTTCATATCCTCCCCCCTCTTGAAATCCCGATTCAGCAATCAACTCTTTGTGATATTCGAGTTTCCCTGTAACCAAGGCCTTCTTGAAACCACGCAGCCGAGCGCGGCCGATCGAAACCCGCTGCGGGCCGCTGAGATGTGCTATACGCTTGTAACCGTGATCGATCAAATGCAGAGTGATCCGCTTCGCACTCTCCTCGTCATCAATACTCACGCAGCTGGCACCGATACGATGCACGCATCGATCAAAGAAAACGACGGGGATACCAACGCGGATGAGATGCTTATACACTTCGTAATCCTCGACGCCCTGCGCCATCGAAATGAGGATCCCGTCCACGCGCTTGGATTCCAGCGTGAGGATCGCATCGCGCTCCCGTCGTGCATCTTCTGCGGAATAGGTGAGAATAAGATGATACCCAGCCCTGTAGGTGATCTCTTCGATGCCTCGTATTGCTTCCGGGAAAAAAGAGTGGGTAATTTCCGGCACGACGACGCCGATTGTCTGGGTTTTCTTCAATACCAGACTCTTGGCGATGTGATTCGGACTGTATCCCAATGAACGTGCGGTCCTGATGACCTTCATGCGTGTCTCTTCATCGACATGAGGGCGGTTATTCAGCGCTCTCGATACCGTCATCGCCGAGATCCCAAGTTTCGCAGCAACATCTGTCGCCGTCACTCGCCGGAACGATGCATGAGACTTCTTAGAGGACATTTTCGATTTCCCTTTCATCTGAATGCCCTAACTTTATTGCAGCACAATCGTTACGGTCTTTCTGGAAAACCGCAGCGTGGATTGGTCAAAGGTGACCCTGAGGTTTATTACCCCCGGCTTCGTCGACGGAGCTACTTCAGCATTAGAAATGTCTGCAATCGCATTGTCGAACATATGAAGCGTGAAAGATCCCACTTCGCCGGACGTTCCTTCCAGCTCGATCGTGTATTCCTTGTCGATCAGGCGGGTGGAGATGATTCGCCACCCCGCTGAGCTGTCGCCAGGCTGGGGCCGAGGCATTACCGGCACCATTCCGATCCCTTTCGTATGCTCAATAATCATCTCCTTTGTCCCATCAAGAGTAAACGTGATTGGCGTTCCGAGCAATCCTCTGTGTCTGCCGGAATCTACAACAATTTCGTTCCCGCTGAGCACGGCTTTTCGCACCTCCATCCCTTCCGGCAGCTCGGGTTGGAAGTGCACCTGCACTTCGGGTCCGCTCAGCAGATGGAAAGAATATTCCGTCCGATCGATCCCCCGTTTCATACTGTAGCGGATCACCGATTCACCCATTCTTAAGTTACGAACGGTTACCGTATCCCAGTTCAGCGGCAAGCGGGGCTTTAACGTCGCAATGTTTGTGACTGCATTCGGTTTCCATCCTATCATTCCTGTTATGGCGGGATGCAGGATGCCCGTTTCGGACCAACATTGATGGGCACAAACACCGGCGGGCTTGTAGACTGCACCGTTCATCACTTCTTCCACAAAACCCAGTGCCCAATGATTCTTGATGAAAAGGTTATTCCAGATGTGCATGAAACCTTGGTTCGAATTGCCGTATTCGTATTCTGCGAGGGCCGCCCATCCGGTAAACAGCGGCCAAACGCTTCCGTAATGATATCCTCGCGGGTCAAACAGCTGAGATGCTGAACTGAGGATCCTTACTCCCCAGTCGCTCGTGAATCCGTTCCCGGCGTACGCCTCTAAGATGAATTTGACCTTTTCGTCGTCCAAGAGATTGAAATACGCCCCGACTGCAGGAAAGACCGTTTTTTCTGAGTTGTAGGTTCCGTTTCTGTACTTGCCGTGATGGAAGAAGCGGGTGGAATCACTCCAGAAGTCTTCATTCAGAATAACACGGACCCGATCAGCATCTTTCTCGAGTTGTGCGTTCAAATCAGACTCTCCAACGTGCGAGGAAAGAAATGCCATGTCACTGAGTGCCTGTGCCCACAATGCCGCAAGGTAGAACTCTGTGTGGACGCCGAACAAGGCACCTCCTTCCACCCACCCATGCCCTACGTTCGTGTTTTCGATGAGGCCGTCATCATCGGTGTCGGTTGAATACAGGAAGTTCATCGCTTTTATGAGGTGCGGCCAGCTTATCTTGATGAATTCGATATCACCGGATGCGCGAAGATAATGCGCCGCGAGGATGAGATACAATGGGGTTGCATCCGCCGCGTCAAAGTGTACTACACCGCTCGTGGAAATCTCATGGAAAATCTTCCCCGAGAGATCTTGGTACTGCTGAAGAAATTCCAATTGTTGCTTTACGATATCGAAGTCCCCATAGTCATTGATGGCAAATGACGACCACTGCGAATCACGGCCAAAGTACCAGGCATAGCCGGGCCGGCCGCTGATCCTCTGGCCGCCATCCCAGCCGCGCGCGGTGGTCCCCATTCCCGCCAGTAACCCTTTCCCCACAGAAGGAGTGTAAGCGAAAAATCGATCTGTCGCAACGATCGCCCACTGAAAGAGATCATTAAATTCCTTATCGGGAGAATCGATCTGAACCTTGGAGGAGAGCAAGCGACTGTAATGTTCGACAACCTGACGATATTCTATTTCTAGGACTCCAAGCAAAGCACGGAAGTCCATCTCTGCCTTTTCCTTCCCTTCATTCGTCCCCACGATTGCGAAATTCAAGATCCCGTCGTTCTCCTTACCAAGCTGATAGACGCCAGCATGGGAGACCTGGTTTGCCTCCGTCGGGGTTCCCGACAATCCTTGGACCGTCCAGTCGATTGATTGGTACCGTCCCGAAAGAGAGGAAAGAGGAGGAACATCACCTCCGAAGAGACAATAAAAAGAGCCCGTTGTGTCTTTCACGTGCAGCGCCTGCATTCCATCGTCGAATGCATAGTGTACATCCCCCAAAGCATTTGCATCGAACGGCCACATCCAACGCAAATCGGTGCGAAACCGAATGACCAACTGAATCGGCACATCCCCCTCGAATTCGTAATGCACAACTCCGCCGCCTCTCCACAAGGACGAAAAAATCGTTTCCCTTAGTTCGCCATCCCTGATTGAATAAATCCGTCGAAAGGATTCTGGTCGGACTTCGATCCGCACTGGAAAATTCTGAAGCCATACAACAGAATCTCCGGTCACGATTCCTGCCTGATAATCACGAAGCACCCGGAATGGGTGCACCCATATTTCATCGATCCCTCCGTTTTCTTTCCCCATGATAAGAGCCCGGCGACCTGCGACGTCGAAGAAATCGTTCTGTGGGTCTTTGCGGGTGAGAAGCAATCCGCTGTGAGGGAGACTCGAAAGAGTCCGATTCGACGACTTGCTGATGGAAGGAGAATGGATTCTAAACACCCTGGGCGTGTTGCTGAATTTCTGCCAGTACGTCAATGGCTCATCGAATTGCTTCCCGGCAAGATACAACAAAGCATTCTCAATAAATTTGTTGAGATTTGCGCGCGAATTGTTGTGAGGGGCAAAGTAGATGCTTGAACCGACTGAAACACTTCTCGCTTTCTCGGAGGAATGTTCAATCACAAGTTTCCGCTCGCCTCGAACAACAATGTACGATTTTTCGACCGCAATAACTTTTCCGCTCTCCGGAAAATCGCTTCCGAAATACCCCACGGACCGAAGAACTTGATCGAAATCCGGGTCCCACACAAACTCCCCTCCAAAGAGATCCGAGAACAACGGATGCCCGCGGAATCCCTGAAATCCTCTCTTATCGAAAAGCCAGTAGTTTTGAATTGTGTCGACACGAACTGAGGGCTTACTCGGTTCCACGCCGAGATCGTACGGCAGAAAGGCAGCATAGTTCGTGAATAGGAAATTCGTTCCGCTCTCGTAGAGCGAGCGCAAGTAACCGAATTCTCGCGATTTCTTCGCCGCCTCGTATGTCAATGAATCGGGAAGATGAAACCAGACAACATGCACATGCTTCACATTTCTGATTCTATCCAGAGGAACTACTTCAGAGGAAAAATTTATGTTGGATTTCAGCCATCGGATTGCAGCACTGTCTTCTTTGGACAATTGATATGAGGTCGTGAGATAGACAACTCGATACTGTTGAGCAGTGGCAGCGCTGCAGATGAAGAAGCCCAACAAAAACAAGATATGTGGGATCTTCTTCAAACTGCCGGAATTGAGAAAAGTCATTTGGTCAGCACCATCTTTTTCACGGCCGTATGATTCCTTGTGTACAACCGATAGAAATACACACCGCTCGGCATCCCTGAGGCATCCCAGACTACCGCATGTGGCCCCGCCTCTAGCTCTTCGTGAACGACAGTCTGCACTTCGCGCCCCAGTACATCAAAGACTTTGATTGTCACGAAACTGCGCTGGGCGAGCGAGAACTCAATTGTCGTTGCCGGATTGAATGGATTGGGAAAGTTCTGCTTCAGATCGAACTCACGCGGGAACCCGCCAAAGCTTTGTTCATCCACGCCCACGAGTGGTGTTCTCTTTGCCAATGCGACCGCGGCTTCATAGTCGATGAAGTAATGCCACCAGTTGTTCAATACACCCTCCGTCACACCGACGTACCGAGGTATGTGATCGTACCACCAACGTAGGTAGCCGAGATGGTCTTGCGTCTCGGCGAGTGGATCGCCCCTCGGATATTGATCCGAACGGTAGACCCACGTGTCGACATTTACTTGAGCAGTCTGGTCAAAGAGGTGTGGGTATCTGTACCAGTTCTGAGCGTGGGATGTCACCAATCTCGTGTTGCCATAGTCATAGTCTCTCGTTCCGTTGGGCGGGAAATGAATATTGCCGATATGTGCCTGACCAGGCATATGTTTGTCGATACGCGTGAAGAGATCCCATGGGGTTGGGTTCGGGCGAAGAGGGTTCCAATTGACTCCGTGAGCTTGGTAGTACGCGTACGTCATCGCACTTTCGAACCGATGACCGAAGCTGTGGAAAGCCATGTCTACCCCCCGCTCGTAGTTTAGTCCCATAACCGAGAGCAGCTTTGTCAGCGCAGTTCCAGTTCTGATGGGAGGCGAGTTCCACCAGAATGCGTTGGGACCTATGAGCTGTGACTCATACATGCCCATGCCCGGCCCTCCGAAAACCCACACCTCGTCGATCACCCCATTATTCCGCGCGCGATCAAACCCATAGGAGGTAACCATTTGCACGTAGTCAAAGCGTTGAATCGTATTCCTCAGGGTCGTCCACCCGGGCTCCTTGAGTAAGTTGTAGTATCTGGTCGCTGTCAGGAGTGTGTCGTTTATGTACGTGAAGAGCCGGATATCGTCGATGGTATCCACTATCTGATAATTGACCACCCCGTCACTCGCCTCCTTAAACAGTTCAACAAGCCTGTGGGTCAGCACCATTGGGTCTCTCCAGCGAAAAATCTCGTGGATGCGTTTGTAGTTTTCCGCGGGGATGCGCGGATTCAGAACCACGAGAGCGACTTTGAGATGCATTGGCTCCACTTTTTGGGAACGAAATTCCGATTCCACACTTACGCTGTTCGCCCCACTCATTGGTTGTCCCACAGCTTCTGCGGTCACCGTTGTGCTGCCTGGCGCAACACCAGTCAATCTACCCGTCTCATCGACGATGGCAATCGAGGTGTTAGCAGATCTCCACAAGATTGGAGCGTTCAGAAAATTGGGATAGATCCTTCCCCGATCGTCCAGGATCTTGACACTCAGTTGGAGGGACGTACCGGGCAACAATCTGGTGGGACGTGGTAGAATCAGAAGTTGTGTGAAGGTTACGATACCCTCAAGAGTCCATTCGCCGAGCCGGATTCCCGGTCCGCTCGGATTCTTCACCCGAAGTCGGACGTAATGCACATTCTGGGTCGAGAAGCTGACTGAATCCCATGCGAACCCAGGCGCAGTGCGGCCATCCACAAGTCTGATATACGTACCGTTCCGTGAATCTAAATCTTGCAAGCTCTTTGCGACCTCTACTGTCCACTGTGAGGAATTCCAGAAAAACACCTTCGACTTCTGAAATGATAGAAGCGAATGAAATTGCAGCGTCAAGATGAGAGTATCGCTGCCCACCATTTCCAGCGCGTTGAGACGATTGCCGTCGAATGGCTTCAGCGTGTCCCCGCTGTACGCCGGTACGATCGTCATGTGCACTGTCCCGGCCCGAAGTCCCTCCGCGATATCAATCGGACGAACCTGCGTGATTTGGGCGCTCATAAGTCCACAATAGCACAGAACGAGGAACGCGGCACCGAGAAAGTGTTTGCCCACAAAAATCGCCTTGCCCATACTACGCTCCTAATAAAAAATGACAAAGTCAAAATGAAAAATTGGGACTTGAGGCCGAAGTATGATCCAGTCAACGCTGTTGTTGATAGATGTCGATAAGAACCTTCGCCATGATTGAATCCCAGATGTAGTTCGATGGACTTTCCTGAACAGGATAATCCGGACTGTACGATTCCCAAAAGCGGTGATTCTTTTCAAGCTGTGTCGTTACGGCGAGCATCATCTTCTCAGCAAGCTGTCGCGCAATGGTATCATAGCCGTAGTTCTTCAATCCCACGAGAACCATGTAGTTCCACAAGAGCCACACTGGCCCGTTCCAGCGGCAGCAGCCATCCACAAACGGGGTATAGTGCGGATCATCCGCAGCGAGCGTGGGGATTCCGTATTTCCGCCAGAAGGATGTTTCATTCTGGAGATGCTTGACCAGTTCCTTCGCTTGTTCCTTCGATGCCACGCGAGCCCACATCGGAAGAAAGCCGATGATCTCCTCGCGTTTGAGACTTCGTCCTTCGAACTCGAATGAATCATCCGTCATTGCAACGTGATAGTAGAATTTGTTCTTCTCGTCCCACATGAATTTGTTAATGAGTGCTGCGGTTTTCTTGAACTTCTCGGACCACTCGCGTTCCCCTGCGCGATCCCCGAGTTCCTTTGCCATGAGCTGTAGATAATACATCTCATTTGCCATTTGCGTAGTCAGATCCAGCGCATCAAGCTCGTCAGAGATATCTCTTCCCTCATCTTCTCCTTCCGAAAAGAGCTGGAAGACGACATTCCATCCATCTCGCACATTCTCGATGATGCCGTACGGCCCCCATTCGAACATTCCGTCACGATCTTTGTCTCGTTCCGATTCCATGTAGCGAATGTATTTCGCACCTGCTTCGTAGGCTTCTTGCAGGAATGCCCTGTCTTTACTGACGTTGTAGATCTCCCAATTCGTCCAAGAGAAAAATGGTGCCGATGTCGTTGGTTTCCCTTCGTGCGGGTAGACCTGCGGTCCCCGCGGCCCGTGACGATAAGCGATCAGCCCGTCCTCATACTGCTGTTCAATGTAGACCCGCTGTGATTCTTGAGCCGACTTCCAGTCGAGATACGCGTACGGGATCATCGAGAGCGATTCGTGCATGACCTGATGACCATGACCCCATCCCCAGACAGGATTTCTGGAAAACACGTAGAAGTTGTGCGATGTCTGTCCGCTTGGGGGCAGCATGCATTGGCGGACCAGGTTAAAGGCGCTGATGTAAACGAACCGCTCCTTTTCAGTTTTGAACTTCAGCCGGGGCACCGACTGAAACAGAGCCACATTCTCATCTACGTATGCTTGAATATCTGCAGCAAAAGCGGCTTTCGCGTCGTCGAGCAATTCAGATTCCGTATTCCCCGCATCCTGAACGCTGCGCACAAAGCGGATCGACGCCTTGCCTCCTGGCGCGAGTGTCAGATTCTTTTGCAGGGCAACGAGTTTCGCCAGACCAGCGTCTTTCTCATTGAGAGCTGTTACATCCTCGTGAACCTTGCTCAGTTGTTTGATGCTGAAATAGAAATCCTCGAGACCGCATGAGGTCTCGGTACCGTAGCTCTCCGGCGCAGTATCAGACGAGAGCATATTCCGAAACTCCGTCGGGTAGCCCCAATCCTTGTGCAGGTTGCTGTGCAAACGAACAAGAGACTCGTGATGAGTAAAAACATATCCATGGCAAAGCGAGTCGTATCGAACAACCCAAATCGAATCCTGAGGATAATGCACAAGCGGATAGAGCACAATTGTATACTGTCTCGCGCCGGTATTTTCCACGCGAAGGTCGATGATGGCCGAACCGGAGCTGAAAACGAAGAAGACCTCCTGCACCTTTATGTTTGTGAAAGGTTCATATTCGAGAATCGCCATGTCGGGGAACGATGCCACTACGACCGGCTGCTTTGCAAAATCGCGCGTCTGATTGATAACGATGTTATTAACCTTCCAGACCACCGCGAAATCACCGGCATACTGGCTCGAATAGGTAATGGGCTTGTCCGGAGTGAAATAATCCATGAAGTACGCTTTGTCGGCAAAGAACCTCGAGCGATTCATCGCAGCGGCATAGGTTGTGAACAGGGGGTCGTTTGCCTTCGCATTTAACCTCAAGAATTCATCCTTGATGACAATTTGCGGCATTACCTCGGCGGTCGCCAGCAAAAAGAATGCCGGCCATACGTAACGCGGAAATTTCACTTTGCATCTCCTTTCTCTCGCTTCGGGTTAACAACCAGCGAATGTTCTACGTCAAGCAAACGAGCATAGAAATTGTAGCCACCAAAGTTGTTCTCAATCTTCAACATTAGAGGAATTATCTGCCCTATGGGGGAGTAGAAATAGATGAGCACGTACACGACAACCAACTCGTACGGATCATACTTACGAGAGATCCATCCTGCTCCGAAGAAATCGCCAATAGGAACTTCAACCGAAGGATCCGCCTCATCATCCCAAAACATTCGCAACAGTATCCTCCGAAGGAAGTACTTATCGTGGGAAGAAATCGTCACCCAGAAGAGGAGCAACTACAAAAGCCGTTTGCGGTTCATCGTTTGCTGATGGTTCGTTGATAATCGTTTTCGGATCAAACCAGCATGAATCGTCAATCATATCGAGTCTTTCACACAGCGGAAGCCGACCGTTGCATTCCTATCGAATCCTGGCGATACCATGAGCAGAATTTGAGGATTGTTGACTGGCTGCGGTCCACCCTGAATGTACCACCAGCTCGAGGTCGGCTTGTAATAGCTTCCCCCACGAATCATCCCGAAATAGTATGTTCCGTTGTCGTACACATCATTTGTTAATTGCCAGACGTTGCCCACAAGGTCCATTACGCCAAATGGGCTTTCGCCCTGGGGGAAGGCATCAACAGCAGTCGTGGTGCCCAAACCGTTGTTACATTTTGTCGAATCGAAAGTATCACCCCACGGGTATTTTCTCCCATCAGTGCCCTGTGCGGCGTACTGCCACTCAATCTCCGTCGGCAATCGTTTACCTACCCACTTTGCGTACGCTCTTGCATCCTCCAGGCTCACGTATACCACCGGATGTTGCTCAAACCCCTTGGGTGGCTCTTCGTTTACCCAATGCTTGAGGAAATTTGTTGTATCCTTGGGCATGTAGCGCGTTGCTTTCAGAAATGCGCTAAACTGCTCGTTCGTCACCGGATACCTGTCGATAAAAAACTTGTTCATGTGGACTGTGCGCCCGCCGGAGTCGCCTGGGTACGGGATAAACTCGTTCGGACTGAAAAAACTTCGGGTCGGTCGATATGTAAACGTGCCTGCCGGAATTTCCACCATTCCATCCGGAACTTCTCGGGCGGGAGCCGTGCGCTCGACGCGGGAAATACGCCGCGGTGTGGCCAGCGGAACGTAAACGACTCTCTGATCGAGCAGTTCGTGGTCGTCAAACAACTGCACGACGAATTTTCCTTCCTGTCTCCCGAAATGTTCAATGAGCGAGATCGTGCGACTTTCTATGGTGAACTCAACAAATTTTCCTGCATAGGAAGGAGTGCCTGCCCACACGACAACTTTCTTGCCCTTCGATGCTTCGAAGCGAAGAGAGTCGTGATCCAGAGAAACACTCAACAGTTTTGGAAAATGCACAATGCAATCAACGTTTCCCTCCCTACGGGTACCAAGCCAGGCCCTGCTGAAACCCTCTACGGTTGCGGGAATGTAGGTTCTGCCATTCACTTGCACGGGTTCCAGTTCCTTGTGGTTCCACAGGCTCACATAGTGAAAACCTTCGAGCACGGGCACTTCAAATAATGGTCCGTTCCACCCTTCAGGCTTCAGACTGTACACCGTGTAGATCGTCTTTGACAGCGCAGGCCACTTATTCACCCAAATGCTGTCGGTCAATGTTGGCAGAAGTGGAACCCAGCCCTTGCTGAGAAATGCTGAGGAGTTTTCCCGAAGGATTTTTGTTGTTCGACCAAGGTAGGTAAATTCTTCCTCGATCCAATCCGGCCTACCCGGCCGCATGATGTTTATCTCTGTGCCGTATCCGTTAAAGAATGTGACAGCAGTTTCGCGATGAATTCTTCCTTCAGCAAGTTGTGCAACCCTGAAGATCGCAAACTCTGGTTTCATAAACTTGTTGAGGTTTAACGGTGGGGGCATGTAGATGGCGTCGTGCACTCTGCCTGCGACGATCGTTGGCATGTCCTTTGGCACCGCCATTCCCTCGCTGTAGAGGATAATGCCCGGTTTCACCCGATCCACCGCAGCTTGAAATTCTTTGCTTGATTTTCCCCAAGTGTCGAGCACGACGCCGTCAGCATTTATGGTCCGCAGGATCTCTTCCATTCCTGCAAGGTGATCCTCGCGTCGCGTGCTTTCGTCCCACGGATTGTAGGCGATGAAGTACTTCGTGCCGTGGGAACGTGCAAAATCGGATTGACGGCGCAACTCACGCAATCCGCCGGGTAGATCGCGATACATATCCCATTGATTGCGCTGGTCGAGACCAAGCCGCGGCCACGTTGGCCAGACCATGTATGCGTCGTAGCCGCCGAGCAGACGGTTGTACCGGAGAAGAAATTCATCGAAGTTATATTTCGCGGTCATCGCGTCATAGTATTCACGATCCCATGCAAACTGCAGCAGCAGCAAATAACTGTGGCGGATCCATTTGAGATCGTTTCGCTCGAACAATGAATTGTCAAAACTCTCCACATCGTAAATCCATCGATCCTGAAACATCATCCGAAGGCCATCTTGCCAATCACCGTCGTGGCCGTCCACATAGAATACATAACAGACAAAACCGCCCGGCTCGAGGGTCGTATGAAATCGCCGGACATCGGCTTTATCTGTCTCCGTGCGACGCGCAATTGCCGTCAGTGATCGATTCGAACCAACATTGACATCGCAGAATCCCATTTCCCATGCATTATCGGGAAGAACCACACCGATGGGACCCACTCCAGGCCGGAAGAGTTGAGAGCGGCTCAGTCTATGAATAGACGTTTGGGGACCTGCCGACTTGATAAAAACGCGATCACCCCCTTCTCCGAGCGGAACAACGTTTGAAATCTTTTTCTTTTCGTCGGACGTGTTGCGAAATGTTACCACCGCCTTCCAGCCGCGGTCGAAACTCTTCTCAGCCTTCACCGAACCGCTGATCCCCAACTGGAACGCCCAGCGAACGCTCTCTCCCTCGATCTTCGAGGCCGCTGAAAGAGAGCTGACAGGGGTATCGTTCAACTCAAATGTGAAAAGTGGCAGGTTATCTCTGCATTGAACCAGCGCGCCGTCGCCCATTCTATATGCGTGAATTCCCAATCCGCGCCCCGTTGTCAGCTCAACAGATTTTATGGACTGAGCTGAAACGATGCATTGAACAAGAAGAATCGCAAGCGACAGTGGTAAGGTTTTTCCCATTTTGCATTGTTCATTTTTCATCGTACACATCCAGCATCATCCGACTGATGATCCCTGCCCAGATGTAGGTCTTGTGATGACCGGCCCACTGGTCGTCCGGACTGTAAAGCTCCCAGAAGTTGTGATCCCTTTTCAGCTGTGCAATCATATTAGCTGCCACGCGCTCGACCAATTCCTTCGCTTCTGCCTTGTAGCCGTAGTCAAGAAGACCGCGCATAATGAGATAGTTCCACTGGACCCAGACCGGACCGTTCCAATATCCCTTAGCAGTATAGTAAGGATCATCCGCCGCAAGGCTCGGGACACCGTATGTTCGCCAGAACTTCTTCGGGTCCTTCAGCTTCCGGACTAAGCGCCTCGACTGCTGTTCATCCGCAATGCCGGCCCAGAGAGGGAGAAACCCGATGATTTCTTCCCTTTTCAGATCATCCGGTTTCTTGAAGGTGAATGTGTGGGTCTTCCTATCGACGTTATAATAGAAGCCTGACTCTTCATCCCACATGACCTGGTTAATCTTCTTTGCCCGATCGGCAGCTCTGCGGCTCCATTCCTTCGCATCGCTCTCGAGTCCTAACTCCAGCGCCATCGCGGAGAGAGCTTTTTCCTCCTGAACGAGCATGCAATTCAAATCCAACGCCTCGAAATTGCTCGGATAGCCGACTTGATCCCACACGGCTACCCTTCCATCCCTCACCGATTCAAGCACAGCTTCACCGCCCCATTCACATAATCCATCACCATCGCGGTCTCTGTTTTTCACAAAGTAGTGGTAAAGTAATTTGCTGGATTCATACATCTCATGCAGAAATTTTTTGTCCTTGCTAATTTTGTAGATTTCCCAGTTCTCCCATGCATACCACGGCGCAGACGTTGTGAGCTGACCCTCGTGGGGAATTGTCTCATCGAGGTAGGGGCCGGTGCGATAGTTAATGTACCCGTCCTTGTGCTGACGTTCTCGGTAAACGCGCTGGGAGTTCATCGCGCTGATGGGATCCATCAGGGCGTACGCAAGCATCGTGATGCTCTCGTGAAAGACCTGTCCACCGTGACCCCAGCCCCATTGCGGTTCGCGCGAGAATACATAGTAATTGAATGAACACTTTCCCTCCGGCGGAAGCATCACCTGACGCATGAGCGCAAACGCACTCCAGTACAGCGTCCTCTTGTCTGGATCGGTGAAGGGGGGATCGGGCACAGCTCTAAAGATATTCTCATTGTCCTTTACATATTTCTCTAAATCTTCACGCATCAGCTTCTCTGCTTTCGCGATGAGTTTCTCCTGAGCCTCCTCAGCCCGCCGCACTCCCCGAATCACGCGGAGGTGGGCGGTTCCTCCCCATGGTATTTCATATCGCTTTGAGGCAGAAATGACCCGCGAAAGGTCCCTCGCATCACCCTTCACCTGTCCGGGATACCTCACATCGGTGAGAAAATCGCTCCCTTCGATATTATTCACTTCGTTGGTGTGCATGCTCATTCGTCCCAGTGTATCCATGGCTGTCACAACATAGCCGTAAATCTTGTCTCCTGGAATATTCTTGTCCGTGTAGAAATTGTGTTCGATTCCGTAACCGACCAGCTCGTAGATGCCCCCCGAGCGGTAGTCGCGCCGATACACGTTATACTTCATTTGAGGGTCCCCCTTCCAATAGAGGCGAAGCTCTCTCCCGCTTCCCCAAATATCCCGCTTCAATCCTTCCGGGGGTTTCGGTAGAGACACATCAGAGAGGATCGCATCGATGCGAACATCGCGCCCGCTTGTTGTGTCGCCCACGAATCCCGTAACGATCCCATCCTGTTCCGTTTCGGAACAAGAGAGAATGACGGTAAAAGCATCTTGATTACGTAGACGGCCGAAGTTACCAAGTTCCACAGCAAACACCCCGTACGGATTGATGTTGGCTTCTGCGCTTCCCCATCGCGGGGCGTTCTCGATGAGGATACGCCGCGGATCATTGTTTAACAACACCATCATTTTAACGGAAGGCGGCCGATGACGGCATCGTTCTTTGTTCTTATGCGAAAGGGTTCCCCACGCGACATAGACGGGGCGTTTACTGATATCTACTTCTTGAGGGATCTCAACCGGGCCCCATTTGAAGCTGCGGAAACTTGACATGCGGTCCGGAGCTTCGGAAAACATATAGATATTGTGCACCTTATCAACATACGGAACCCCATGCCTCAAGGTCCAGTTATCGGGGAATTCTTCGTGCGAGAAGGCGACAGCGTATTTTTCTTTCATAAACTGGACATCACTGAATGCACGATCATTATTTTGAATGAAGGGGAGCACATCAATCAGGACTGCTTGAGTGCCAAGATTCCTCAAGTTGATATCCTGTATGGCTATGTGCGAACTGTGCACGAGGAATGTGACGTCAACTTTGATGTTTTCGAAAGGATAGAAGAAATACTTTACAATGTCAGGGTAGGAGAGTGTGATGACCGGCTCTTGGAACATGTCGCTCAGAGTATAGACGAATTTCGATCCCTTCCGAAATCCAAGCGCCCAGTCTCCGGCATTATCGGTTACGAATTCAGCCCCTCGCGTCGAGTCGTAGAAAAGGAAATGGTACCCTTCATCAAGCGTAAATTCTGAACGCTTCATTGCCGCGGCGTAGGTTGTATAGAGGGGAGTATTCTTTGTTGCCGCAAGAGTTGAAAGAAAAGGTTTTTCCTGCGGCGTTGTTTGTGCGTTCAAGAGGGAAGGGAAAACCAAAAGAAAGTAAAGAGGATGTCTCATAAAAAAACTCTCCCTTTGAAGATCAGTCGGGTAACGGAATCGTAAGTCCTTTAGATAAGGGGGGAACGCCGTCACACAGGAAGAAACTTCACGTCGCCACCTGCGCTGCTCACAGTCTCACCCCTACACCGATGCGGTGAGCCGCGCCGAGCAACAAGAAGTTGCTGTACGAGTAGTCGAAACGGAATTCGTATTCGCTTAATCCGAATTTGACGCCCCCGCCGAAGGAGTGGTTCCTCACGGCATGGTTGAGGTGGTAACCGCCGCGGAGGAATAACATGTTGTCGTAATTCCACTCCATTCCAACTTGGCCTATGGGCTTTCCCTCGTTTGGTTTCACCGCAGAAAAAGAGAAGAGAAGCGTCTGATTGTCCGATTCCAGGGCATTCATGCCAAGTCCAAATGTAAAATTTGTCGGCAATGGGTATGCCTCATTCACGTACTGAATGCTGGAGCCGAAATTTGAGATCTGCATGCTGAAGCGAAACCCCCGAAAGTCTGAAACGTACATCGTACCTATGTCGACAGCTACGGCCTCCGCACTGAATCCGGCGTACAACGACATTGCGATGTAGTTCAACGACACTCCCAAGGTCACGCGATCGGTAAGAAATCTCGCGTAGGTGACACCCAGTCGGTAGTTTCCTACATAAAACGTCTCGCCCGTTCCGTCAGGTTGGAGAGGGGTTGTCACCTGCATCTCATCCGTATACAATGCAGTGAAAGAAATGCCGAAGGAACCAAAGGCGTCGAGATTCAGCGTGGCTGCTGCGAACTCATGATGAATGCCGGCAAACCATCGAGTGTGGTTAAAGACGATATCCGTTCCCTTGATCCACGGAAGAGCAGCCGAATTGTAGTAAGTCGCTTCAGCCCCATTTGCCACGGCAATGTAGGCATCGCCCATTGCAGCCGCCCTCGGGCTGACGCCGATTTTGAGGAACTGTCCGTCAGTACTTCCCGGACGATCATATTGAGCGCGAACAACCATCGGCGCAACTGTAACGATCGCCGCTATGCACAAAACAATTTTATTCATCATGACGCGCTTACCTCATGACTCACTTAATGATGACGAATTTCCCAACTTGCACCTTCCCGTTCCTCTTATCTTCTACAGTAAAGAGATACAAGCCGCTTGCAACGGCTTGCCCCACCCTGGAGGTGAGATTCCAATCTGCGTATCCTTTTCTCGGATCGTCATGCCAGATCGTATAGACCAAATCACCCGCCAACGTGTAAATCTTTATCTCGCATTGCTCAGGCAAATTCGTAAATTGGATTCGCCGATCCTGCTCCATCCAGCGGGTACGTCTGCCTCCCGGTCTTTCCCACGGAGGGTCGTAGGTATTGTAGGCGATGTCACCGCGGTAGGGATTCGGGACAACACTCACCTGGCCTACTGTCGCAGGCGGCACCGGGCCGGGCGTGATCGTCAGTGCCGTAGCGGAAATGCTCGTTTCCTGGGATGGGAAATTGATCGTTTTGTCCGGCATGGAATACGCAGTCACGGCGTAATAGTATTCGATGTTGTTCAACAATCCGTCTTCCTCATACTCGTAGGTCGTCAAACCGGTGTTGGGCGGAATATCGTTGATGACATCGTACTGAGCCATGAGCGTCCACGGACCATCCTTGCCTCTTGTGCTCTTGTAGACCCTATATCCCTCAAAGGGATATTGAATTGTGTCGCCACGATTCGGATCTCTGTATCTTTCCGGGTTTTTGGTGGGGTCCTTGGGCGGATACCAGGAAAGATGGACACCGCGGCTCTTCGGCGTCACTTGGACGATCGGCTTCGGCGGGGGTGATGGAACTCTAAAACCTTTCGTTTTCAGAAAATCGATGTACTCGGCATTCTTCAGCAGCCCCTTCAGACCGTATCCAAGCACTTGCGCCATCTCGACCGTCAGTGTGTCCCCCACGCTCAACTGAAATGGACCAAACGCAAGAATGATGTGGCCTCGGGCAGGTTGATCCAGACGATCCTCCATAATCGGCGGTCCGAGCCAGCCGCCCGTCATCGCCGCATATTCATCTTGGTTGCGAGTAGGAAGCGTTTCATGTTCGTAATACTTGAATGCCCATTTCAACCCGGGACCGGTCGGCCGAATGACTTTAAACCCTATGGGACTGATCGCATCCCCGTCATCCCCCCCCTTCATATCCTCCGCCACAGCCATCTGATGACCCGGATAGTAGCGTATAAGCTCATCGATGAAGTTTACAGTGTAAGCATTGCCGATTGCACTGTGCATCCAGAACGCAATATAGGCGTCCCGGAGAGGGAACTTCTTGGGAATGATTTTGTATTCATAAATGATAAATTCGTCCACGGGGGGGGAACTCCAAGCGCGACTTGCCTGAATGATTTCTACGTGCAGCGGTGTGTGACCTTCAATTTGCAAGAGATTGTCATCACTATAGCGGCAGACGAAGTCCTGATCGGAAATCCCAACGTAATTCGGCCAATACGGGATATGCGCGGTATCGCCTCGACCCACGACCCAAATGGTGTCACCACGGTCAGCGGTCGGGTAGAATTCATTCTTAAAATGGGACTGGGTGACAGATACCAGCGTATCGCCCGTAGGTGTAATCGCACCAATCCAGATCCCGCCTTGATACAGATGTTCCTCGTCACTTCCCGGGGGAAACTCAGACATGATGTATCCGGGGTAGTTCGTTGAGGCCCTGTTCATCGCCCCTTGGTTTGTTATGACCTGCCTGATCTTGCCGACGTCATGGAGCTTCCAATCCAACCGCGCCAACTGAGCGAACAGGAGATTTGTGCTACACACTGTCAGGAAAAGAACTATCAATTGCTGTTTGTTCATAATTCCATCTCGCTCTGTCAGAAATCAATTCTCACTCCAAGCTTTGTTGTCCGACCACCCGAAAAAACGTATGGGTTCATCTTACTCTGGATGATGTAGTAATCGTAGAAATTGTCTTGGGGATTCTCGACATCACCATAGCGGAACGGCCTGCCCGTCCACGTGTTGAATCCGAGGTCCTCGCGGACGGTCTGAACATTCTTTTGACCAAACAAATTGAATACGTCTACTGTGAAGGCAAGTACGACGCCGCGGCCGAGATTGAATCCCTTTTCGAACTTCAAATCAGTCGAGGAATTTGAAGGACCGATTGCACTGTTCTCACGTCGTTGCGCCTCCGCCGGATCTCTTGTCGCACTCCCGGGAGTGTACGGTGTACCTGTGGAGAAACGGTGGAGCACGGTGAGATTCCAGGTATTGGGGAGCTTCAATCCAAACACTCTCGGCTCCTGCTGCCCGCTTACGGATATCGTACCTTGAAAAATGACTTGATGCCGGACGTCCCATTCAAGCGGCCGTTCGCGAATCGGGTATGGGATATCAGTCTGAGAGCGGATGTAATCATCAAAAGCTGACGATGAATAGCCGCTCGTCCACTGCATGGTGTATGTAAGCTTACCCGATGTGAAATGGGAGTACCCCTTCGTCAATTCAAATTCCAGTCCACGTGCCCGGGCATATCCCTTGTTATCGAACAAGTCGACGGGGATACCGAGTGCCGCCCGAAGGCGGGTGGTGCCCACTTGACCCGAAATGTCTTTTCCGTAGCTTTTCACATCGATCGCCCAGTGGTCTGAGATCTGGCGTGTGAGACCGAACTCATAGAGAATCGTCTGCTCGTATCCCAATTTCGGATTTCCAGTTGCTCCCCCACTGTACGGATCACGATAATAATATTGAAGTTCCGGCAGTTGATTGAAATGTCCGTAGGAGAAAAAGACAACCATTTCCTCGGAGATCGGGAACGAGACTCCGAAACGAGGGCTAACGCAATACAAGTACGGCTTCCAGTCCGCCTTTAAACCGGTCGCGGCTTCCCAACGTTCTTTCCAATCATTCTGCAGAACAGTCGAACCCAGAGTGAGCCAATCGATCCGTACCCCCGCATTGACTACGAGGTATTCTAACGTGAATTTGTCCTGGAGGTAGGCACCTCCAATCGTTGGCTTGGCTCTGAAGACCCACCGCATCTGCCCAAAGTGGGGAAACGGCCCTGGAGGAGGAATGGAATCTAATCCTAACGCATACCGCGAGAGTTTCACGCCCCCATCTTGAATATCGACGTAACTGAGGTCATGAACCTGGACTTGCACACCGGTCTTCAACAAGTGTGCGCGGTGAGCCTGGGAAGTGTAGTCTGCCTTGAACGTCAATGTCTTTGTGTTGTCGTCTCGCCAAATGTTTTGATAGCTACGGGTACTGTAGAATCCCGTTTGATGATCCACCTCGGGGGAGGTAATTGTCGATACAAGTCTACCTCTCGTATCAGTCGTCCAGAAATCCGCCGGCGTCTTACCGTATAAGGAACCTTTGTACTTTACGGCAAGGTACCCTACGTTGAGACTAAAGAAGGCGGCTTTTGAGATCATATGGGTGTACTGAAGATTTCCTGCGATGTTATCCCTCGTATAGCCTGCAACGTGGTTGGCTGCATCTCTCCAGAGCCAATCGAAATTGCTCCACTGTTTGAACGATCCGTGGTAGCTAAGGACGAATCTGTTCAACGGTGTAATGTCCCAACTCAGTTTCGCGTTCAGGTTCAAATTATTATCCTGCCGCTCGGTGAGACTCACTCCGAAGAGAGAGAATGTTCCCCGATCGCGGTGATTGTTGTAAGGAGTATTCGTCCTGGTGAGATTGCCCGAGACGAAGAAACTCGCCTTTCCAGGAACCTCGATCCCAAACGCCGGCAGTAATTCGCGCGTAATTGGATCCGGTCCGCCAAGATATAAGGAAGAGTATTCACTGGCGTACGATTCCCCGAGGGCTTCCCATCGATCGGTCTTGTAATCACCCCCCCCTTGGTAGTGGTCACCGCCGCTTCGTGTGGTGATATTCACAACCCCAGATTGGGCCTGTCCATACTCCGCATTGAATCCGCCAGTCAACAGTTCGACGCTTTCCACATCAACTACATTCAAATCCACAACACTTCGTCCCCCGTAAATTGGATGTGTCACTGGCATCCCGTCAACCACGTAGAGGATTTCGCCCCCGCGGCCCCCGCGGACGTGAATATCTCTCAAGCTCTCATCCCTCACCTGGAGTTGAGCTCCATCAGCCAGTCGTATGTTCTGCGGACTCCCAGAGAGAAAAGCGCCGGCCTGCGAGCGGAAAAAATCCCTCGTGGTCTCCATGCCCGGCAACTCCCGAATTTCTTCCCTTGACATGGTCCTCCTTGTCGAAGTAACATCCTTCTGCACAAGTTTTTGTTGGGCCGTAACCACGACTTCACCAATTTCAACGGCTGTTGGTTCCAGCTCGACGTCAATCTCTGTTGTCAGATCTTCCCGGACGCGCACGCCCTGGATGGTAACCGATCTGTATCCTACCATGGAAACTCGGAGACTATGAGTTCCAGGAGGAACACGAAGGATGAAGTAGTAACCGTTTTCATCTGTGGCAGCGCCGAGGGTGGTTCCTTTCACAAGTATGTTCGCACCAACAATAGGTTCGCGAGTCCCTCGTTCTCTGATCGTCCCAGCGATTTTTCCTGTTGTGCTGGCGTCAGCAAACGTCGTCATCAGTAACAAGAAGAATTTGATAGCGATGACTGAAAAGCCACAATGTCTTACGTTCAATTGCTTTTTCATAAACGTCTCTACTGAATGTGCAAGCTGCGTAGAATCTGGCTTGCCATAACTTTCGCGTCTTCCTCCAATATAAAGTAGAGTGGGAACCCCAGCACCACCGCATCATAAACGGTGCCGTAGTATCGCAGTCCGATCGGCCTGCCTCGATATTGGACATATGGACTGTTGAGATGATTGGTGTACACGTAGAGGGGTTCTGTGAATCCAGCGGGGACCGTGATGAGATTTACCTGACCTAATTTGCCGCTGAAGGGGAAAAAAGCGAGCTTAGCTGAGTCAACCCGGAAGTTGCTGAACGATGCAGAGGTACCCAATCCGCCGATGCAATCCCCAATGAGCGGAGTTTCATCCACGGTACGGATGTGTAAGTAATCATAGACAAAACTCCCCCGCTGGAAGGTGGCGGGGAAATTGCTGTAGTATGCAAAGGACTTTAATATACCCCATCCGCTCATAATGAATTTGCCGCCAACGTTGAGATAATCTGTAAAGATTTCGATGTTCACGGGGTCGGCTATCTCATGAGGCACGCTTACCGGACGATCATCGGCATGCCAGATGATTGCCTTGTACTTAGCCAAAATACTGCGCGACGGCATCCTTCCCCTATTGGCTTTCATATCCCACTGGTCGCTACCGGGGAAGACTCTCGAATAGAAGTTATCAACTACCCTATCAGGAATGTTTAATGCCACGAAGGGTACGTTGAATTCGTCGGTTTCATCGATGATCAGAATCCTCTTTTCAAACGAAGGTTCTACAAGATGCAGGGAGATTGAATCTCCGACCGGATCAATGAGATTTGTATTATTGCGAGATGTAACTCTGATGGTATGAGGGCCCGTCAGTGGACGGCTAAAATGTTCAGGCCCAATTTCTACCGTTGTCTCTTTCCCCCAAAACCACGGCCCTTTGTCAACCGACCAAGCGTACTCCTCGATCTGGCCGCCTGCTGTTTGATCCGTCGCGGTAAACGTCAAGCGTACCCCCGACCACCAGTCGTTCTGATGAGGAAGGGCAAAGAGGGTATCGTTTCTCCTTGGCGAGACAATTCTCGTAATCGGCGGGCTTGCCTTTGTGGTATAGAACGTCCTTTCTGCGGGATTGGGATCAAGCGCGCCCACATTGTCGACAGCGCGCACCATAAATCTTTGGCGGTTAAGATCCTGACTCGAGTTAAAAGCGATCGTGACAGTTGTCGCAGTGGTGTCTTTCCATTGTGTGGAATCGACCGCTGCCCAGAGCGTCGTTGAGCCGGACAATAGGTGATAAGTGATGTATCTGAACTGATAGCGCGCAACGTATCCATCGTTGTCGCCGCCTGTCCAGTACAAAGTCACCAGAGGAAATAGCGTATCGTTCTCCACCGGAACATTGGAAAGCCTTGTGTGTGGAGGGGAATTCGGCAACGGCGGGGATGTTGGTCGATCGCACGATAACCAGATCGCCGCCATCAGCGCACTGGTAGCTAAATACCGGATGATGTAGCTCCTTCTCACGAGTACTCTTGCCCCTTCTTGAAATGTATTTCTCAGAAAATCTTCACGCGTTCTATGTTGATTTGTGGATCGAACAGGTATGAATCCCGGAATCGACGAATGGAGCGAAATGGATAGATCTCCATATCAATTTGTGTCGTTTTCCCACTCTCAATAGTAATTGGAGAAGGGAAATTCAAAATGCGAGAAACTCCCTTTGGCCGCTCAAGCGGGTTGCGAAAACGCCTCGGTATGGCCACAAAGACTTCGATCCCGGTGAGACCGAATTGAAGTCTATCGTACGATCCTGGAGGAACGTACCATTCGAAGATCGTTTTCTTCGCGTACCGCGTCTGATAAGCCGGAATCTCAAAGAGGGGGTCACTTGGAGTGACAAGACGTCCATCTAACCACTGTCTCTGGAGGAGATTGACCGTGTCGCTCGAGATCCGTTCGAGACTCGGAGTCCTATAGAGGTCCGCATAATTAGCACCTTTGAAGAGCCTTCCCTCGGAAACGACTACGTAAAACCAATCTACGCGTGAAAAGCGAGTCGAATCACCGAGGATGACCAGGACGGTATCTGCGTCATCCGACTTCAGCGTGACGCGAATGATACCGGCTTCTGGAGAGGGTTCAACGCCCGTCGTGCATCCGTGAAGGAAACATACCACGACCAGCACGGTTATGACCATCGTGAGGAAAAGCCTTCTCATGATACAAGCCTTCGTCGTTTTCTCCACGCCGTGAACGAAGGCGGCAGATTCCCGACCTCCGCCACGGCAGGGGCACTATCGGACCAAGATCATCTTGCGAATCTTCATGAGATCGCCAGATTTGAGCTGGTAGAAATATACTCCGCTTGAAACCGATTGCCCAAGATCGTTTGTCCCAGCCCACGTTACGCGGTGCTGACCCGCGCGACGCTCTTCGTCGATCAATGTCTTCACCTTTCTACCAAGGACATCGTATACGACAAGCGACACATGCTGAAACTTGGGCAGCGTGAATTCGATTTGGGTGGCCGGATTGAACGGATTCGGATAGTTTTGGGCAAGGGAAAATTCCCACGGTATACCCAACTCCTCATTGCCGGGAACAGATGTGATGCCTGTGACGGGATAGTTATAGACCTTCACGTTGTCGATCTTTCCTCTGAATGGCGGGATAAACCAGGGCCTGTCGGTTAGGAAATGCGATCGACCGATACGTAAGGGCGCTGCTGCCATTCGTGGGGGGGACATGTTAACTTTCGAGGTCCGGAAGATCAGCGCGTCGTTCTCATCACGAATCGCCATCGCAAATACGCCATTGGTCTTGTTCCGTTCCACGATAATGCGGCGCCATTTGCCAACGTGATGGGTCGCGGCAGTTTGGTTGTCCTGCAAAACAGTAACTCCCCCAGCTTGATCCCAATACCTGGCAGTGTAGACCGGCTTATTTTCAGGCGGTCCGGGCCGGAAACTGAGCTCAAAGTTGGCGTTGTTCCAGTCATTGGCAGCCGTGGGGTTAATAATGATTCTACCAAACGGCAAATCTGCCGAATCAGCTTTTAGCCATACATCGAGGGTGAATTCTTCGGCGGCGAGGAATGGTGATTCGGCTTCAACCCAGTTCGAATCCACAACCACATCTGGCAGTTTTCTAAGAAGTAGTGAATGCCTCCCGCCACCAATTGGCACATCCGAGGAATACTCCAGGACCTTGCGGGTAATGATCTTTGCCTTGTTGGGTGAGTGGTCAACAGGGGGCATCTCTTCAAACGTTACGTCGAGCGTCTTCACGTTTTCTTGGTAAACCCAGAACGAGTAGAACGTGGGTGTTGGGTCCTCTGCACCAATCGGAGAGAACGAGGTCATCCCGTTGTTGTCTGTGCACTTATAGTAATATTGCACTCTTGTGCGAAATGCTTGCCGCGGAATAACACCAGTGTACTTGTTGTCCCCGACCGGAGCAAGATCCACAGAGGTAAATGCACCAACGGTATCTGCCCTGTATTTCAGTTGAACGCTCGCCATGCGGCCCCCTGCATTTAAGGGGAACACAGTGATCTCGACTGGGTAGTTTGGAAGTGTCGCCGATTGGTTCGGAAGCACTTTCGCGCTCTGGATAACTGGTGGGCCAGCAAAATTGCGGACCACCTTACTTATACGGACTTCGTCCACAAAGCCGTCCAACCATGAATCCGTGCTCGGACTCGGAAGGCCAATCGCACCCGCCCATCCGATGTGCAGCTTCTGATTGTTCGTCTTCGGAATGTCCACGGCCTTGTCAAAACCTCGCGTTATAAATCCTCTGAGTTTTCTGTTTTGGTCGTGAACCATGCAAGCGATAAAGGCACGGGCAGTATCCCGAATGAACGCCAAGTGTACCCATTCACCAGGGACAAACATGTTGTTTGGGGAACTTAGACTGATGTGTCGCTCGCCCGTCGTATAGTACCCGGCATGGAACAGGCGGTTGTCGCCCCACATCTCGAGCCAATAGTTGGGACGCCAGAACACGTCGTCGCCGGGCTTCATGACAACACGCGGGACCCATCGGTAGTCAGCCGAGGTCATCCCAAACGTAAAGATGTTCACCCACGCTTCGATTGTCCATTCCCCTCTCAAGTCCAGCGCCGTCGTGTCGTCCAGCGTCAGGTACGTGGAATCATTGATGGAGGAGTTATCCAGACGGATGCATTTTCTCAACGCAGTCAACGGAGCCGCATGATCGAAGTAGGAGATCTTTGCGGCGATATTGGTTGAATGTGGGGTGAGAGCTCGTCCTGTTCTACTGACAGCGGCGGCCTCGTTCGTAAGTGTGCCGTCAAAGTGAAATAGAACCACCGTATTGGTGTCCACCGTATATGGACCGCCTATAGGTTCCAGCGCTTGGGCGAACAGCGGACGAGGGTGTAGCACCGCAGTAAGCGCTAAGACCAAAAAGGATAGGAAGGATTTCATCGCTTTTTGCTCCTTTCATGAATATGAATCGATTAGTGTAACTTCTTTTGTTTCCCCAGAGCATAGACGATACCGACTCCCGACACTGCCAACTTTACAGCTGAACAGTGTCATTTGATTCAGTATCTAACCCTCAATCACCTCCTTTCTCAGATGTCAATTGCGCGCTGACTTCGTCGAGCACTACTCTGGCGGTCCCGGCTCCAATTCTGCATTGATGCACCGAGATGTCCTTCCCCCATTTGCGACTGTACTCTGTCTGAATCAATCCAGCGAACTCCTCTACCCTCTTCTCCTCCACCAAATTAATCGTGCAGCCCCCGAATCCCGCACCCATCATACGGGCACCCAAAACACCGGGGATGGTCAAGGCGATTTCAACGAGAACATCGAGTTCACCGCAACTAACCTCATACTGATCCCTCAATCCACGATGCGACTCATGCATCCGTCTCCCGAACGTCTCGAACGCTGCACGCTTCAGATCATCGCAGGCACACACAACACGCTCATTCTCGCTGATAACATACGTGCTGCGCTTATGCAGCAATGGCCCGAGCTCGTCCCTGTGGTAGTCAATCATCTCCTGATTCAGATCCCGCATGCTTTTCACCTCAGGAAAATGCGCCCGCATGATCTGCACCGCTGCCTCGCATTGGCTTCTACGCTCGTTGTACTCGGATGTAGCAAGGAACCGTCGCAGATGCGTGTCGCACAAAACGACTCGCAAGTCGTTTCTCACAAAAGGATAGTATTCGTACTCAAGACTTCGACAATCAAGCTTCAACACATTGTCCTCGAGGCCATAGAGATTGATAAATTGATCCATGACCCCGCACTGAACTCCGACGAACTCATTCTCGGCTCTCTGGGCGAGCTTGACAAGGTCGAGCCGATCAATATTGAGCTCAAACACTTCATTCAATGCAAACGCGAGTCCCGCCTCGATCGCTGCTGAAGACGACATTCCCGCACCTATGGGGATGTCGCCACCAAAGACGCAGTCGAACCCGGTAATCACGGCGCCCGATTTGTTTAGCTGATCAACGATACCCATTAAGTAATTCGGCCAGCGCTTGTCAGTCTTTTCAAGGCGATCGACTGAACACTCGTGCGATTGCTCTAAATCCACTGCAAACATTCTGCAGCCCCTGTCAGCTCTCGGCGAGAGTGCGAAAACAATCGCTCTGTCGATCGCGGCTGGCAAGACAAATCCCTCATTATAGTCGGTATGTTCCCCGATCAAATTAACCCGTCCAGGGGACCTGAACAGCGTGGGCGTGGAGCCACACTGTTCGCGGAAAGCAGCAGCCACTCTTCGAAGTGTATCCGATCTATTCAACCGTTGCTTTCCTGTTAGTTAGCAAAAAAATCATTCCCGCAAGAAGGATGATAAGCCCCCACCAGAGGTTCGGATACAGATGGGCGAGCACCGTCTGGTGGTTTCCTGGATAGAATAAGTAATACAGCCCCGACACCAACACGACCAATCCAATCACGACAAGGGTAAGTCCGCTCAGGTACCAGATCGTCTTCATTTTCCTTTGTTCAGCCATTGCAGGACCCGCGATTTGGATTACCAGAAGTACACATTGAGCGCGAGCAACACGATCAGTGAGATCACAGCATAGAACTCGGGTCGGGTAGTCAAACGAGAGCCGCGTGCTGCCGCCACCGGCGTTAGGCCTCTGACAAGTCCCACAAGCTCTTGTTCGGACTTCCTGGCTGTGAAGAGACTCACGATAATCGTGACCACAAAACAGATTAGCCATGCCCACCAGGCGCGCCAGAAGTTCACCGCCATCTCGCTCCACACGTCGGAGAGGGTGATAACACCAGCGCTGATCCAGTCAAACTTCACCGCAAGAAACATTGTGAACGACGAGACCATCCCGACGAGGAGGCCCCAGAAGGCACCATTGGGTGTGATCCATCGGACGAACATTCCCAAAAGCATCGTCGCAAACAAAGGAGCATTGACCCATGAGAATATTGCTTGCATGTAGTCCATAATGGTGGGGAACGATTTTGCCCAATATGCCGTAGCGACACTGATCAGAACGCCACCGACGGTCGCCACGCGTCCCATCCAAAGCAACTGCGTCTCCTGGGCGCTTTTGTTCAAGACTGACCGATAGATGTCATATGTCCAGACTGTGTTGAAAGCGCTGATGTTACCGGCTTGGCCAGCCATGAAACCTGCCAGAAGTGCCGTCACTCCCAAGCCTAACAATCCATTCGGGTAGTACCGAGCGATCAACAAAGGAAGCGCGGAATCATAGTTCACTTTGTCGCCATCCTGCAGCAACGCAAAACCGCTATGGGGGTCACGCGACAGGATGATCGCAACCAACCCCGCAACGATGACGATGAACGGGACCGCCATCTTGAAGAAAGAAGCCAGAACTGGTGTCATGCGAGCTGCACGAAGATCTCTTGCCGAAAATGCCCGCTGGACAACAAGGAAATCGGTTGTCCAGTACCCGAACGAGAGCACAAAACCCAAACCGAGAACAATCCCAGCCCAAGTGACTAGCATTCCGTTTTCCGACGGGTCGGAGGAGGTTGACCACAGTGTGCTATAGGCTTCGGGAACACGATTGAGAATTTCGTTCAGTCCTCCGATTTCGATAACACCCATAATCGAAACGAGGAAGAGGCCAAACCAGATCAGGAAGAACTGAATGATTTCAGTGAAAATCGCCGAGAGGAGTCCGCTCATCGCAACGTAAACAGCAACAGTGGCCGCAGACACCCACATGCTGAGATCCCAGTTCCAACCGAGAAAGGTATGCAGCACAAGGGCCATCGCATACAGGTTGATTCCCGAAACCAGCAGCGTCATCCCGGCGAACGTGATTGCATTTAGAACCCGCGTCTTCTCATCGAAGCGAAGCTTGAGATAGCCGGGGATAGACTTGATGCGGCTACTATAATAAAAAGGCATCATGTAGATTCCGAGAAACAGCATAGCGGGAATCGCACCGACCCAGTAGAAGTGGGCCACGTACATCCCGTACTTGAAGGTATTGCCCGTCATTCCAAGCAGCTCGAGCGCTCCCAGATTTGCCGAAAGAAACGCAAGACCAGCCACCCATGAACTGTTCCTGCGCCCGGCGAGGAAGAAGTCATCTTCTGTTCTCGTGTACTGCTTTAAATACACGCCGATGCCAAGGATGAACACGAAATAGATACTTATGATCAACCAGTCGGCGAATTCGAGGGGAATAGGGGTCAATGTATCATTCCTGGATGCTCGTGGCGAACAAAATCATTTCATCGAATCGTGTCGCGGGACGCCCTTCCATACGCTGATGCCCATCGACCAACTTCGTGTTGCGTTTGGTGGAACCTCGGAGTATTCCCCACGCTCGATTGCTTCCTCAAGCGAATCAAACCGTGTCGTCGATGGTTCAAGGGCGACCGTGAGATGGGGGTTCCGGCTTCCGACCGGCCATCCACCATAACTGAGCCAAAGACCGACGTGGGGAATCTGCTTCGGGTCAAATTCAAACTGGAGCGATTCGGCCGTGTCGGGGTAATAGGCCACAGCATAGCCCTCCTCGAGTACATCAGTAAAGCACTTCACAGCCTGCCCTAAACTTCTCGGCTGTACCTCGGCGTAGTTGATGTGCTCCCCGTTCGTAGCGAGATACGGCCAAGGAACGACATCGCCATGTGTCCCAATCGATTCATTCAATGTCCACTCCAATAACATTCGGTCCACGGCCGGCGGAAGAAGGATTTGCGTTCCTGGAGCGACTTGGAGCAGTGGATGAGCCGACCATAGATATCTGACTGGTTCCTTCGTAGGATTTTGCACCGTGTAAGAAAAAATCAGTCTGTTACCGGCGAGGCGCACCCGTTTCTCGAACCTATATGGGACCAAAACTCCCTCGATGGAAAAGACAACCTCATCGTCGCTCAAAACAAATTTCCAAGGCCGCGACCAGAGTTCCCCATGATCGGGTAAATGCACCTCCTCGCCGTTCTGAGCCGGAGATTTATAAAGACATTGTGCTACCGTGGGAAAACAATCATCGAATCCGTATGCATGATCCTGGGCAAAGCGTTCACCAAATTTTGGATGCCAGTACAACGGTTTTCGTGGTTGCGGATCGAGCAAGAACTGCCGTCCTGTTCTCGCATGGACGAGCGAAACCATTTTGCTTCCAATATCAGGCAAGAACACAGCACTGATCTCACTGTTTTCCATCAGAACAAAATTGAGGTCCTCTCGTTGAAATTGTTGTACCAAAACCGCCTCCAAATGAGTTCTTATCTCAGGAGGATCGCAGGTTGCTCATAGATTTTTCCATTGAACTGGATCTTGACGGTCGGCCAGTCATCTGTCTTCGTCACGACCTCGATGTAATCTTCGAAAGCGATAATCGTGTCCTCAACTTTCACACCTGTGATCGTAGGATTCCATGCAAAAGCCTGGCGTTCGTGGACGACTTCCTTAATCTCAGGGTAGATGATATACTCTCGGTCCTCGTACCCGATCGCCCCACCTTGGTGGTGCTTCTCCCATTCATTAGGATAACCAACCTCAGCGTACCAGGATTTACATTCCTCAAAGATCTGGCTGCAGGAGTTCCCGGGCACCGTGGCGGCTTGGAAGCGTGCGCTCACGCGCATGACAGCTTCCAGTTTACGCTGCAGCTCTTCTGGAATCGGGCCGAAGTGAACGAGGCGCGTCACAGCGACTGGCATTCCCCACTTCTCCGCTACCACATTGACCATTGCATATTTGTGTAGCCGTGCCCCACCCGGAAGTGCATGACGATATCTGTGAATGCGATCATCAACAGCGATTAGCAAAACCGTCGGCATAATCCCCCGGGATCGAAGCGCGGCACTGGTGAGGGCTTCAATCTCATACTCATCCATTCCAGGGCGGATAGTTCGGCAGACTTCTACAACGGCTTCTGAGACCTGCCGTCCCAGCCAGCGATATCTCTTGATCTCAGTATCAGTCAGACGGTAGCGCAACCGCTTGAACTTGTCAGAAAGTGGAATTGTACCCGGATAATAAACGTCGCTTGCGATTCTTGCGTCGCCCACAATCTCCTTGAGAACATACTCCCGAACATCCTTCACAGGATTAGCTTCATACCAGTGGTATAATCTCAGCTCGTATCCCAGCTTCTGAAGCGATTCCTCCATCAAGCGGCCCGATTCGCTTGCGTTGCACACTAAGAATCTTGAGCCATCCTGCCGGATTAACACGGAGGCCGCTCCGATATCCTTGTTTAGGACTATTTGGTTGTTTGCAGTGCCAGCAGTTATCCAGTACACATTGCGAACTTGCGTAAGGAGAACACCTGAAAGTCGTTCATCGCGCAGAAATTGCTTAACACGAACCAACTTCTCATCCACCTCTTTTCGGATTTCCTGGTCAGAGAGCAACTGATTCGGGTACTGTCGCCATAGCGTCATTGGGGACTGCTGGTCCTCTTCCGTGCGGCAACCGGGTTCAAGAAATATCATTACGACAACCGCAATCGGGGGGATCGGTTTCATCGGCGCATACCTTAAGATGAAGTTCTGCCTGAGGCTGATATTATGTTAGCGCTAACATCAGTATGGGCGGAGTATAATACTTCCACACAATAAAGTCAAGTACTATTTGTCAAAACCTACTCCATGCTACGATCTGCATTGATTCGCAAAAATATATCAGGAAGAAACCCAAAGGGTTGTATCGATGGGAAAATCGGAGTACGTTGGGGGTGGGTTGGGAAACGGCTCTTGTACGTGACGCGAATTCTCCAGCAGGCTATGAAAGCGTTCGAGGACGTGGATGTGCCGGTGCAGTAAATCGAGGTTGTGGAAAAAGTACGAGAAACAAGATCAATCCGCGATCGGTTTTTCTGAAACTTTTTGGTTGAAAGTACGTTTATACAGTCGTTGACTCCTATGCCTATGAATGAGGAGCGATCTCAATAACTACCCAACCAGAGAACTTGTTTGCTGATTCGACGCTGAAAGCGACCATTTCCCTCCTCCTTTTCTTCACACAGGTTGTGGTCGCTCAGGAATTCGATCGCTCGTTCGTCGACAAAACGATGCGTATCGATCTCCATCATACAGGGACCAAGGGAACCGAGACGCTCGCGCTGGATAAAGTGTACGAAGAAGGCCCCTGGCCCGGAAGTCGTACACAACTGCTCGATCGCCTCAACCTGGGCGAATACATGCTGCGCGTGTACGACGTTGCGACGGCAATGATGATCTATTCGCGCGGCTATTCAACCATGTTCAACGAATGGCAAACCACCGAAGAGGCTCTGGCCGGCATCTACCGGACGTTCCACGAAACGGTCCGTATCCCCTTCCCCAAGAACCGTGTTCAAGTGACCGTCTCTCGCCGCGACAAGCAGATGATTTTTCACCAGATCTTCTCTACGGTCATCGACCCAAGCGACCCAACGGAGGTGAACAAACAAAAACGAACTCTTCCGTTTGCGTCATCCAAAATCCTTGATAACGGGGTGCCGCATCAAAAGGTCGATCTTCTCATCCTCGGCGATGGTTATACCAGGACCGATATGGCTAAGTTTCGCAAGGATGCCCAGCATTTCACAGACGCGTTGTTCAGTGTGAGTCCCTTCAAAGAGCGAAAGAAAGATTTCAACGTTTGGATCATCGAGGTTGAATCGCGCGAATCCGGCATTGATAAGCCGGATAAGAACGAATGGAAAGAGAACGCTTTGGGGACGATGTATAACACCTTCGGCAGCGCACGCTATATCCTGACCGAGGAGAATCGAATCATACGCGACATCGCCGGCGCCCTCCCCTACGATGCCCTCGCCATCCTCTGCAACGACAATCGGTACGGCGGTGGCGGCATCTATAATCTCTACACCACGTGCTACACACAAGTCGATGCGAAGGGTCAGGAGTGGCAGATGGACTACGTGTTCGTGCATGAGTTGGGACATTCCTTCGCGGGGCTGGGGGACGAGTACTACTCATCGCAGATCTCTTACGTCGATTTCTATTCGAAGGGAGTTGAACCGTGGGAGCCGAACATCACCGCCCTGAACGATCCGGCAAACGTCAAATGGAAAGCGTTCCTGACGCCGAATATTCCCATCCCAACCCCATGGAACAAATCGGCGTACGACAGTCTCGAAGCATTGCGTGGAAAATTAGATCGGCTCGCTCCCGATTACTATGAAAAACGCGAACCGCTGTACCGCCAGGCCATGGCAATTCTCCAGGATCCCGCTCATGCAGGAAAGGTCGGTGCCTATGAGGGAGCAGGGTACGTTTCGCAAGGGCTGTATCGTCCTTCGCTCAATTGCCGGATGTTTTCCCTCAGTCTCGTCGGTTTCGATCCCGTGTGCCGCGCCGCGATTGAACGGGTGATCGATTCGTACGTCAAATGATGGACGTTTGGAGGAAGAGCTCTTTGGATAGGATATCTGGTAGGAGGAATAGTCTCCGCGCTGCTTCTCTCGCGTTCCACACACGTCCCACAACATCAGCGCGTGTAGTCGTTCTTCATCGTCGCGTCTTGTTGGAGCCATACATCTTTCTTGCCACCACATTCGTGAGCTCACGAATCATCTCTTTCTCTCCCGGCATCACATGGTCGCTATGGTGATGGATGATCTCCTTCGGCTCACCGGCGCGGTTGAAGAGGCGTTCGGACGATTCCGGTGGGAAGAACGAATCACCGGTGCCGACAATCATCAGCAGGGGACGCGGTGAGAGATGCGCGATGTACTTAAGCGGTTCAAACGGAGCTAACAGTGCACCCCCTAACCAACCCGCCAGCCACGGCGGCATCGTTGCTCCCCATTTCTTCGAGTTGTGAGCAACGACCAACGGCACATCCCCACCCGACTGGACAACAACAAGCCGGCTGACTCGTTCGTCGATCACCGCCGCGGGAATGCCGGTGAACGCGCCGAAACTCACTGTTATAAGGGCAAGATCGTTGCGATCCACTTCCTTCTGCTCAGACAACCAATCGATGCAGTTCAGGAGAAGCGGCACGGTGCGAAAACCCATCTTTCGTAGACGCCAGGCTGTCCCGAACGCCGCCCATCCCCGAAAGTCCCACTCCCCCTCAAACGGATAATCCACGGCCATCAGGAGAACGTCATCCTGACCTTCGATCATAGCGATCACCTCTTTTCCCGTTTCAATTCCTACTGCAAGGAGGGCGGTGGGAAAGGGTCCGGTTCCTTTCGGAAATCGAATGCGGCCGGTGATCGAATCTTCCGTCGACGACTCAAGCCGGAAATCAAACGTGATGGTCGTTGCCGACTCTTCGACGGGCACAAGATCCATTCGAGTGATTTTTCCCTTTCGATCGAGAAAGCCCTCCCGAAAGTCGTAATAACTCTGAGCAAGAAGCGGGGTCGATGAAAGGAGCATGAGCAGGAGAAGTCGTCGCAACATGGTTTTACGGGAACAAGGTACGCATTCCGCAAGATAAAGTGAAGCAAGTTGAGATTGGAAAGAGGATTGCGTACGTTTCGCGCCGTGAATGCACAGGCGCGCACTCTTCTCACCTTTGGCCGGCGTGTCGTTGTTGCCGGTGTCGTTGCCATCCTCCTCTGGACAGGTGCGATCATGATCTTTGAAGATCACTTCATCTACTTTCCCTCCAAATATCCTCAAGGGATCTATGAGGATTCGCACATCGTTCCCGGCCGCATCGATTGCTGGTTTACGACAGAGGACGGCGTACGGCTTCACGCCTGGTATGCGGCGGCGGAGAGTGCTCTTGCCACGATCGTTCTCTCGCACGGCAATGCTGGAAACATCTCCCACCGCATTTATCTGATGCGACATCTCCTGCGGAGCGGATTGAACGTTTTGATGTACGACTATCGAGGTTACGGTCGCAGCGAAGGAACACCCTCGGAGGAGGGCATTTATCGAGATGGACGGGCGGCCTTTGACTACGCTGCCTCGCTTTCCACGGTCGACTCTTCGAAAATCATTCTCTGGGGTACAAGTCTTGGAGGAGCAGTGGCTGTGGAGGTCGCCACACAGCGTCCGGCGGCAGGAGTGATACTCGAATCCACGTTCACCTCTGCTCGCGACGTGGCACGCGTCGCCTATCCCTTTCTTCCCGTCAAATTCGTAATTCGGGCGAAGTTCGATTCGATCGGAAAAATCGGGAAGGTCCGCGCTCCTCTTCTGGTGATGCATGGTGATCAAGACTCCATCATTCCGATAGAACTCGGGCGAAAGCTGTATGAAGCCGCTCCAGAGCCAAAGGAATTCTACACCATCGTCGGCGCCGATCATAATGATACCTACCTCGTTGGCGCTGACGCCTACTTTGAGAAAGTGAGGCAATTCATTCAATCAGCCCTCACACAGCGTTTTTCGCTACCCCACATCCCCCATCCCCGATCATCGGGGCGGTAACCTTTTCTTCTTCTCTAAGTCTAATCCTTTGTCAGCATCGGCGGCGAGGTCTGCCATCCACGCTCTATTCCCTCTTTCATCCAAAGACACCGGCACGCAACATTTCAGCGGGCCTGGCGTAAGAGACTCAGCCCCCTTTGCTCGAATTACATCTTACTTTTTCACTGGACAAGGTATGAGCATGAAAAAGAAAATTCTTCTCTCTACCACTGCTCTTGCCATCATCGGCGCGGCGGCTTTTCTCTTTTTCGGCACGTCGGAATCATCCGAAGACATACAGCCTCCGCGAGTCAAAGTCCAGAAGGGAACAATCGTCGACAAGGCGCTCGCCGTCGGGACTATCGAACCGGAGAACGAAATCTCTGTCAAATCGAAAGTCTCGGGTGTTGTGAAGCGCATTTTCGCGGACGTCGGCACGTACGTGCGGGCGGGTCAACCCTTGCTCGAAGTGAAACCCGATCCCACACCGCTGGAGCTTGCCGAGGCGAAACGTCAAGTTCAACTGGCCGAAATCGATCTCGACAATCTGAAAAAAGAAAAGATCCGGCAAGAATCACTCTACAAGAACAATCTCATCTCCGCCAAAGAGTTTGAGGACTTCACAAAGAAGTACGATGAAGCCGAACTTCGTCTGAAGATAGCCAACGAGAAACTCGCATTAATGGAGAGCGGCAAGGTCACGATTGGCGAGACGAAAATCGAGTCGATGATCAAGGCTCCTATCGACGGGTACGTGTTGAGCAGAACGGTAGAGGTGGGGGATCCGGTGGCGCCTTTGACTTCATTCCAGGAAGGAACCATCTTAATGAAAATGGCGAACATGGAACGGCTTCTTTTCAAAGGGACGGTGGATGAGATCGATGTAGGAAAGATGAAAGAAGGGATGGAAGTCGAAATCAAAGTCGGCGCCCTGCCCAACGATACTGTGCGCGGTATTCTGCGGAAGATCTGGCTGAAGGGGGAAAAGAAAGATCATGCGACCGTTTTTCCCATCGAGATTCTGATTCCTGCGTCAAAGAACGCCGTCCTGCGCGCCGGCTACTCGGCCAATGCAAACATCATCATCAACAAAAAAGCTGATGTGCTCACGATTCCGGAGCGGGTGGTGACGTTTCGGAACGACTCGGCCTTTGTCAAAATTCCTCTTGCCGGCGGGAAAGAGGAAGAGAGGTTCATCAAAACCGGACTGAGCGACGCAATACATGTTGAGATATTATCCGGACTTGCGCTTGGGGACGAGGTTCTGGAAAAGCCGGTAAAAAAGATTGAGTGATGATGAGGTGGCAGCTTGCAGACGGCAGAGTGCAGATGTTTGGAGGATGGGAGAGTTGAGGAAGGTGTGAAGGGTGTTTGTGAGTGTGTGAGTATGTAAGTATTTGAGTAGGAAGTAGATCAGACGCGAAATGGCAGATTGCAGGCTACAGACAGCAGATACATGCATTCTACCGAACCCGGAGGGTTTCCAGTACCAGCCGTCGGATTCATCCGACGGCGAGCCAGACCTCCAGTGGAGCGCAACCTATCACGTGCTTTCGATCTCGAGAGGTTGCGCCATGTTGTGAAGTGCTATTCATTTTTTCGGACAAACTTTCCGAAGATTAAAGGTAATGCAGAGAGAACCTTCGGAAGGTGATAAGTTGACTTATGGACAAGATCAGAACCATCATAAGCGAGTTTATCGTCGATCTGCGTGCGCAGAAATTGCGAGCGTTTTTGACGATGTTCGGCATCATCTGGGGAACGGTTGCCATTGTCGTGCTCGTCGCTTTCGGGATGGGGTTCAAGCGGCAAATGTCAATCAACATGCACGGTATCGGCGAACACATTGCCATCATGTATCCCAGCCGCACCACCAAACCGTGGCAAGGGTTCGGCACTGGAAGGCAGATGTCGTTCGTCGAAGAGGACGTGAAGATGCTGAAGACACAGGTCGCAAACATCAAATCGATCAGTCCAGAATACTCCCGTCGCACGATTGCCCGCGTAGGCGAGAACATCCTCAATCCTCTCGTCGCCGGTGTCATGCCCAATTATAGCGAGATGCGGAACGTGCTTCCCGTCACTGGCGGTCGCTTCATCAATGACCTTGATATTGAACAGCGCCGCCGCGTTGCTTTCATCGGCGATAAAGTGAAGGAATTCCTCTTCGGAGAAACCGATGCCGTCGGACGACTGGTGTACATCGGTGAAGTCCCCTTTACCGTCATCGGCGTGATGCAGAAGAAAACACAGAACTCCTCGTATAATGCGCGAGACCAGGATCGCATTTACATTCCGGCCTCCACATACGCATCCGTGTACGGGGTTGTGAAGCTCTCGAACATCATCTATCAGGTGAACGATCCCACCTTAGGGGAAGAGACCGTGCGTGAGGTACGGGAGGTGTTGGGCAAAAAGTATAAATTCGATCCAACCGACAAGGATGCGGTGTGGATTTGGGACACGACGATGTTCGACAAGTTCATCTTCTACTTCTTCCTCGGCCTCAATCTCTTTCTGGGACTGATCGGCAGTTTTACTCTCGGTGTAGCCGGTGTGGGTGTAGCAAACATCATGTACATCGTCGTGCAAGAACGGATTAAGGAAATCGGCATCAAACGGGCCGTGGGAGCGAAGCGTTCAAACATTCTGATCCAATTCTTTCTGGAGACGTTTTTCATCATTTTTCTCGGCTCCACCGTCGGTTTTCTTTTCGCCGTCGGCATCATCGAGGGATTACAGTTCATCCCGATCAAGGAGTTTGTCGGCACCCCGGAGCTTTCGATGGAGGTTGTTGCGGTCACCGTCGCGGTTTTGATGATCATCGGCCTGATCGCCGGCTTCATGCCCGCGCGCAAAGCTGCAAACCTCGACATCGTCGAATGCCTCCGCACATAAACTGACGATCTTATAGATTACAATTCACGGTTCACTCTTACCTGTTTGCTTTCTCCTATTCACATTTCATCACCGCAAGTTTCAACGCTGCTCAAGGCATGTATCTCGGACTCCTCAAAGAATTCTTCCAGGACCTGAAAGCCCACCGCACCCGTGCCATCTTAACGCTCGTTGCCATTACGTGGGGGACGGTGGCAGTCGTGCTGCTCCTTTCCTTCGGCGAAGGTCTTGGCAAGCAGATGATGACGGGATTGTTGAACGCCGGCGATCGGATCATGATTATGTATGGAGGAGAGACGGGATTAGCGTTTGAGGGGCTCCCGAAGGGACGCCGCATTCGTCTGGTGGAGGAGGACGTGGAGACTCTTCGCCGAAGCATCAGCGGCATCGATCTGATCTCTCCGCAATATCGTGAAAACGTAAGCCTTACCTACGGAAAGTTTTCGACACGTACCGAATGCGAAGGCGTCAATCCGGCCTTCGAAGAAATGCGCCGCATGTATCCGATCGCAGGCGGTCGGTTCCTCAATGAGCTCGATGTGGAGCTCCAACGGCGCGTTCTGTTCCTCGGCGCGGAAATCGCGAAGGAGATCTTCAAAGACGAAGACCCCATGGGAAAGACCGTGATGGTGGATGGTGTGCCGTTCACGGTCATCGGCGTGATGCAGAAAAAGCTGCAAACCGGAAGCAACAACGGCCCGGACATCCGACGCGCCATCATCCCCTCCTCCACCTTTCGCACGACGTACGGTAGCAAGTTCGTGAATTCGATCGTTGTGAGGCCCGTCGATCCTTCGATGCAGGAAGAAGTAAAGGCCCAACTCTATAGCGTTCTGGGGAGAAAGTACCGGTTTGATCCGAAGGACGAGCGAGCACTGCGATTTTGGGATTTCATTGAGGGAGAAAAGATCAGTCGGAGAATCTCCTTGGGCGTGTCAATCTTTCTCTTCTCGGTGGGAGCCCTCACGCTCATCATTGCAGGCGTCGGTGTGGCAAATGTGATGTACGTGGTGGTGAAGGAGCGGACAAAAGAGATCGGCATCCGCAAAGCCATCGGTGCACGCAAGAGCTATATTCTCTCGCAGTTCGTTTTCGAAGCACTCTTGCTCGCGTTCATCGGAGGAGCGGTCGGGATGCTCTTCTCGTACGCCGTCGTTTCGTTCGTCAGGATGCTCCCCGCCGAGGATGGACCGATGCAGTTCCTGGGAAGACCCGTTCTATCAATGACCACCATGCTCGCGACGACGTTTATTCTCGGCACCATCGGCCTGTTGGCCGGATTCTTTCCCGCGCGCAAAGCAGCAAGCGTCGATCCTGTCGAATCCCTCCGCTACGAATAGGTCGGTCTCATCATCACACCCGATTTTCGATCTACCAGATGCTCAGGCGATGTTCTCATCCTCTTTTTTGTGTAGGCGATATTCGTTGCCCCCAGCTGGTGAATGGAGAGTCCCCCCCAGTCACAACCACGAGGGCTTCCGATTCGAATTGTCCCTATAAACGATGCAAATGTGCTGCAAAATGTTCTCGCCATCAACCGCCGGTTTTTGGGCATTGCCGAGCGCGTTCACCTTCTCCGGAACGGTGAAAGTTTTTCTTTCCGGACTATGTCTGTCTTCACGATTTTTGGTATATTGCAACGGCCTCCCGAGATCGATGCCCGTAATGGAATTGAAGGATCACCGTCTATGACAACCTACACCGCCACCACGGAAGGAATTCGTATCAGCGTGCGGCCGATCTATCTTGATGGACAGTCGGATGTGCTTGCACGGAAATTTGTCTTTGCTTATTTCATCCGGATCGAGAATCACTCTCGCGAGCGCGTGCAACTCCTTCGCCGCCACTGGTTCATCACGCATTCCAACGGTCGCCGCGAAGAAGTAGAGGGGGAGGGAGTTGTGGGCAAACAACCGATCATTATGCCGGGGCACCATCACGAGTACAACAGCTTCTGTATCCTCGAAACAATGGAAGGGAGCATGGAAGGAACCTATCTCATGCAGCGGCCCACCGGCGAGCTTTTTCGGGTGACCATACCGCGGTTCATCCTTCGTGCCATGTCAAATTGAGCCCAAACGGCGCCTCGACCTCGCGTTCCACCACACCGTGCTCATCGTAACGATCATCCGCTCATTTGGCCGTACCAGATGAAGCTCCATTCCCTCGTCTATGGATCCGGCTCTCCTCTGTTGATCTTGCACGGTCTGATGGGCTCATCCGACAACTGGCATACGCTTGCAAAGCGATTCGGTACCTTCTTTCACACGTTCGCACTGGACGCGCGCAATCATGGCCGGTCACCGCATACGCCTGATTTCAATTATGATGTAATGGCGCAAGATGTCATGGAATTCCTTCACGCACAGCAACTTAACGCTGCAAACATCATCGGGCACTCGATGGGAGGCAAGACCGCCATGAAGCTCGCCCTCTCCCATTCGCAGTTGGTACGGAGACTCATTGTTGTCGACATTGCTCCCAAACGATATCCGCGTCTGCATGATGAAATCCTCGAAACACTCGGCTCGATCGAACTCAGTCTCTATACCTCCCGCAAGGACGTTGACCGTGCGCTCGCGGAGGGAATCGTTGATCGAACCACCAGACAATTCCTGATGAAGAACGTGAGCCGTGATGCAGAGGGGCGATTCATGTGGAAGATGAACCTTCCTGCTATTGCCCAACAGTATGATCGAATTTCCGAGGAGATCGTCTCGGATCGACCCTATGAAGGCTCAACATTGTTTGTAGCAAGTAAGAAATCGGGTTATGTCCTTGACGAGGATGTTCCAGCCATCAAGCGTCTTTTCCCCCGAGCGGAATTTGTGTGGTTGAACACAGGGCATTGGATCCATGTTGAGGCGCCGGAGGAATTTTTCGGAATTGTTCTCGACTTTCTGAACCGCGAATCGTGATCCCCCTCGATGCTGCCGTCCAAGCCGATGCGCTGAAATGGAAGTGAAGGAAAGAGATTCTTATCCTTATCACAAGATGTCCATCGAATCGAAGAATCTATCATGCCATTTCAAACCCCTTAAGGACTATGCGATTCTTACCAGCGCTTCTTGTTACCCTTCCTCTTTTGTCGGGCTGCGTGCAGAAAGAGCAAATAAAGGATGCGTCTGTGACAACTGAACGTGACCCACATTCATTTGCCAGACCGGACGAGGTCGTCGTGACGCATCTGGAACTCGATCTCGCCGTCAATTTTGTAAAGAAGGAACTCGCAGGTCACGCGCAACTGACGATCCAGAATAAGACCGGCGCGCATACCCTGTGGCTTGACACCCGCGATCTCATCATCGAAAAAGTCACTCTGGAGCCGCCGGGAAATGAAACAACCTTTCGACTCGGCGACACGGTGAAATTTCTCGGCCAATCTCTTACTATCGACATCACGCCACAAACGAAATCTGTAACGGTGCACTACCGGACGGCGCCGCATGCAGCAGCGCTGCAGTGGCTTTCCCCCGCGCAGACCGCAGACAAAAAGAAGCCGTTCCTCTTCACGCAATCGCAAGCCGTTCTTGCACGAACGTGGGTGCCATGCCAGGATGGTCCCGGCGTGCGCATGACGTACAATGCAACGATCCGCATTCCAAACGACCTGATGGCCGTGATGAGCGCTACCAACCCGACGGCCAAACATCCGGACGGCGTGTATCGCTTCTCGATGCCGCAACCGATCCCGTCGTACCTCCTTGCTCTTGCTGTGGGGGATCTTGCTTTTGAGTCGCTCGGCCCACGAAGCGGCGTGTACGCGGAGCCATCCGTCGTTAGGAAAGCGGCATGGGAATTTGCTGATACGGAGAAACTCATTGCCGCCGCAGAGGAACTGTACGGGCCTTATCGATGGGAACGCTATGATCTGATTGTTCTGCCGCCGAGTTTTCCATTCGGTGGCATGGAAAATCCGCGGCTTACCTTCGCGACACCGACCATCCTCGCCGGAGACCGGTCGCTTGTTTCACTTGTCGCACACGAGCTGGCGCATTCGTGGTCCGGCAATCTCGTAACCAATGCGACATGGAACGATTTCTGGTTGAACGAAGGATTCACGGTCTATTTTGAACACCGCATTATGGAGAAGGTCTACGGCAAGACGTATTCAGAAATGCTTGCGCACCTTGCTCTTCAAGACCTCGAAGCGTCCATCAAGGAGCTTGGACCAACGAGCACGGATACGCATTTGAAGTTAAACCTCACCGGCCGCGATCCTGATGAAGGGGTGACCGACATCGCCTACAACAAAGGATACTTCTTCCTTCGCATGATCGAAGAAGCTGTGGGGCGCGAACGTTGGGACGCGTTTCTCAAGGCATATTTCGAAACGCACGCCTTCAAGTCGATGACAACGGAAGCGTTTCTTGAGTATCTGCACGCGAACCTTATCAAAGGTGACCGCACACTCGAAGACCGACTCCGCATAAAGGAGTGGGTGTACGGTCCCGGCTTACCGGATAACGCCCCGAAAGTTCTCTCGAAAGAGTTCGCGCGCGTTGAATCACAACTTGAAGCATGGAAGAAAGGGATCCCTGCCTCGAAGCTTTCGACGGACGATTGGACGACACACCACTGGCTGCATTTTCTACGGAACCTTCCCCCTCAGCTTTCGATGCAACAGATGGAGGAGCTTGACCGTGCGTTCGGCCTTACGCGCTCAGGAAATGCCGAAATCCTCAGCGCGTGGTTGCTGCACACCATCGCCAACGATTATCAACCTGCATATCCGGCCTTGGAGCGATTTCTCATCGAGGTCGGCCGGAGAAAATTCCTCAAACCACTCTATGCGAAACTTGCCGAGACACCTGCCGGCCTCGAACGCGCTCGGAAGATCTATGCAAAAGCACGGCCAGGATATCACGCTGTTTCCACCTCAACCATCGACGCAATACTGAAATGGAACGAATCGCGATAAGTTCCGAGCATTAACTCACACCAAAAGACAAACGAGCACGATGGAAAATGACGGAGAGTATCGTGGATCATGAGACCGCTTGTTTGGATCTCCCTTCTTATCACAAGTCTGGCACATAGCCAGATCACGACATTTCCGTATATCGAGCGTTTCGATTCGACGACCGTCCCCAGCCTTCCTCCGGGATGGGTCACGAGCACGAATCGGAGCACGGTGGGAGATTTTGTCACCACCATCTCCTCCCCGCGCTCATCACCGAACGCCGTCCTATCGACCAATTCAAACATTTCCCAATTCCTTACAACTCCGAGGTTCGACTTCACTGGCAAGGTTCCGGAACATCTGCAGTTCTATCTTTCACGCTCCAGTACCCACACGTCAGGTGTTGTGGTTGAAGCTTCGCTCGATAATGGAAATACGTTTAGCGTTCGCCTCGGCGATACGTTGTATCATCCCGGCCCAACGGGATACGTACTTACCTCGCTTGCATTGCCGACGAGTCTTGCCAACCAAACGGGCGTACGATTTCGCTGGCGGATTGTTGGAGGAAGCGGCGGCTCGACGGCAACCTTCAGACTGGACGACGTCGTGCTCACCGTCCAACCAGCAGTTGATCTCGCATTAGTTACTTTAACGGCGATGAGAAAAAATCCGACTTCCATCTTGTTGGAGGTCGGGATTACGAACCTTGGCGCGAGAAGCGTGAGTGACTACACGCTCATGCTCTTTCGTGATGAGAACGACAACGGACGTGCGGATGTGGAGGAACGATTCGCCTCGCTTGTCGGACCGCCGGTTTTCCCGCAAGCCGTCGTGCGGATGACCCACGAGACGTTCCTCACTTCCGCCGGCGAGCATCGGTTCATCGCTGTCGTTCGGTCTTTGGAAGACGAGAATTCCTCGAACGACACACTCACAACAATCCTCTCGCTTCCGGCTCCCACTCATTCCCTTGTCATCAACGAAATCATGTTCGACCCTGCCACCGGTCAGAATGAATGGGTAGAACTCTTCAACCGCGATACGCTCAACCTCAACATCTCCCAATGGCGCATCTCCGACCGACCCACGGCAAGCGGGAACGTCAACTCCTTTCTCATTTCCAGATCGGGTATGACGGTCCGTCCGGGAGCGTTCGTTGTGATTGCGGCGGACTCAAACTTGTTCTCTCAGTTCCCGTCACTTCGTTCTCCTTCCCCCCACCAACACATCGTTATTCTTAACCGATCCGGCGGCTTGAGTCTCGGTAACGAGGGGGACGATATAGTGCTAACCGATCACACCGGCAAGACGATCGACAGCGTATCCTACTCCCCCCGCTGGCACCACCCGGATCTTGACGAAACGAAGGGAAGATCGCTCGAACGGATCAATCCCAACATGCCATCGAACGACGCGAGAAACTGGAGCAGTTCCGTTTCCCGAAGTGGGGGAACGCCGGGCGAGACGAATTCGATCTTTACCAGAAGTCTACCTGCGGCTGCATCGCTGTCATTTCACCCAAATCCGTTTTCACCCGATCGTGACGGTCAAGACGATTTCTGCATCATTCGATACAATCTTCCGCACACGACATCTCTCATCCGCCTCAGCATCTTTGACGTACGCGGGCGACTTATTCGACGGTTGGCTGATCACGAGATCGCATCATCGTCCGGTGAGGTGATTTGGGACGGACTCGATGACGAACGACAGCGCGTGTTGATCGGGCCGTATGTCGTTTTCATCGAAGCCCTTGATGCTGCGCATGCAACGATCGCCACAGCCAAGGGGGTCGTTGTCGTCGCTGCCAGACTTCGCTGATCGACGTTCTTCCATTCTCTTCCAAACCATAGGTAGCATTTCTTGAAAAAAAATCGCATCCTTTCAGCCATCGCTAATGAATGTTTCACAACGTACAGGCAACAATGCCATTATTGAACGGTGGACACAAATCACTCTCCCTTCGACTTCGAACTCTCGCTTACAATCTGTGGTGGACCTGGAATCCACAAGCACAAGAACTCTTCCGACAGCTCTCTCCCCTGACGTGGGAGCGGACAAACCACAATGCCATTGAAGTTCTGAACGAGCTTTCGGCTCAGGAACTTCGCGCTCGCCTGTACGATCCCGATTTCGCCCACAAGGTGGAACAAGTCCTTGAGGAATTCGAATCGTATATGAATTCGACTTCGACGTGGGGATCGGAACACGCTGCGGCGTTGACCCAACCGGTTGCCTATTTCAGTGCAGAATTCGGCTTGCATGAATCTCTTCCCATCTATTCCGGAGGGTTGGGGGTGCTCGCCGGCGACCACACGAAATCCGCCAGCGATTTGGGCATTCCTTTCATCGGTATCGGGCTCTTCTATCGACAAGGTTATTTTCAACAGCGGATTGATCCCTCCGGTTGGCAACAGGAGCTGTATCCGTTCAAGAATCCGGAAGACCTGCCCTTGGAGCTGGTGACCAATGAGCATGGCGAGCGACTGCTGAATTCGGTCGAGATCGGTCATAGCGTGGTGTACGTCCAGGCGTGGCGGTTACGCGTTGGGCGGGCAATTGTCTACCTGCTCGATACAAACCTGCCGGAGAACGACCAGCACTTTCAGGGGCTGACAGGACACGTCTACGGCGGAGACATCGATACGCGCATCGGACAAGAAATCGTTCTTGGCATCGGCGGTGCACGTCTCTTGCGTTCACTCGGCATTTTGCCCAGCGTCTATCATATGAACGAGGGCCACTCGGCCTTCCTCACACTTGAACTCCTCCGGCATGAACTCCGGCGTACGGGAAACCTTGCCCAGGCGGAGCAATCGGTGGCGTCGAAATGCATTTTCACCACGCACACCCCCGTTCCAGCGGGACACGACCGGTTTAGTTCGGAACTCATGTATCACTCCTTCAACAAGTTCTGGAGTGAGACGGGGCGTTCGCATGAAGAGCTGATGAGTTATGGACGCATCAATCCTGCCGACCAGGGAGAATTGTTCACGATGACCGTGTTGGCGCTTAAGATGTCACGTTCAGCCAACGGTGTGAGCGAACTGCATGGCAGGGTAAGCAGAGACATGTGGAAGGAGTTGTACGCAGGACGTGCCGTAGAGGAGGTTCCCATCGGGCACATTACGAACGGCGTCCACACCCCCGGCTGGGCAACGCTTACGGCTCACACGTTCTGGAACAAACGACTCGGCGTCGATTGGACGGCGAAACTGATGGATACCTCGTACTGGGAGAAGATCGAGAACGATGGACTTGCAACGGATGAGGAGCTGTGGGCACTGCGCTATCAACTCCGCCGCGACTTGATCGAATTCACCAGAACGAGATTGCGCGAGCAATATCTTCGTACCGGCGGTGAAGGGTCCATGTCGGTCGACCACATCCTTTCCCCCGATGCATTGACGATCTGTTTTGCGCGCCGGTTTGCGACATACAAGCGCGCTCCGTTGATCTTCCATCATCTCGACCGCATGCTTCCGCTGCTTACCGATTCACAACGGCCGGTTCAACTCGTCTTTGCGGGAAAAGCGCATCCCCGCGATATGGAAGGAAAGAAGTTCATTCAGAAGATTGTGGAGATGACGCGTCATCCACAGCTTGCGGGCCGCGTCGTGTTCATTGAGAATTACGATATGAACGTCGCTCGGACCCTTGTTGCCGGTGCCGACGTCTGGTTAAACAATCCGCGCCGTCCATTAGAGGCAAGCGGAACAAGCGGGCAAAAAGTGATCATCCATGGCGGATTGAACCTCAGCATTATGGATGGCTGGTGGCGCGAGGCGTACAACGGTTTGAACGGCTGGGCTATCGGCGACGATTCTTCGTTGGCCGACATTGAAGCGCAGGATGAAATGGATTTCGAGAACCTGTACACCGCGTTGGCGAGGTCAGTCATTCCGGATTACTATACGCGCAACGAACGCGGCATCCCCGAACGATGGATTCAACGCATCCGGAACTCCATGCGAACCCTGATTCCCGTGTACAACACCGACCGCATGGTGAGCGAGTATGTGCGGACCTATTATCTTCCGAATACTTCGTTGCCTCGTGCGTTTCGCACGTAAATCTTTGTTCATCTCCGCGACTCCGATATTGACATTCCGGCAACGACTGAATATCTTGCGGCACCTGTGAGTCCGCACGGGTCAACACAATCCCCCGTTGCGCCCGTGGTGCGGTTCCATCCGCTTTCCCGGCGCTCCGAGGGATCATCCCATCAACGATCGCACATCGAACAGAAGAGCGTCTAAGACCCTCTCGCATGGCAAACGCAGAGACCGGCACGCGGAAACTTGCCGCCATCATGTTTACCGACATTAAGGGCTTCTCCAAGAAAATGGGAGAAGATGAAGTGGCGGCCATGCAGATTCTACGTACCCACGACGCGATGATGACGGAGGTGGTGCGGAAGCACGGCGGCACCGTCATCAAATCAATCGGCGATTCGTTCATGGTCGACTTTCCGAGCGCCGTCAACGCCGTCAAATGCGCGATCGAGGCGCAGGAGAACTTCTGGAAGTATAACGACGGGAAGTCGGAATTTGAGCGGATCGAGATTCGCGTCGGTATTCATCTCGGCGATGTCGTGACCGTCGGCAACGACGTCTTCGGCGACGGCGTCAACATTGCAGCACGGATCGAAGCCATCGCCGAGCCGACCCGCATCTGCATTTCGGAAGATGTCTACAAGCAGATCCGCAATAAAATGCAGGTGCGCGTCTATGACATGGGCGCCATCGAGCTGAAGAACATCGCCTATCCCGTCGAGGTGTACGAAATCCTCCTCGACTCCATCCCCGCCCTTTCCGAACCCTCTGAATCAGCCAAGAGCGCTTTGAACAAACGCAAAGCTGAATCGATCAGCAAACAAGAGGAGGAGGAGGCAAAGGCGGTTGAAGAAGCCCGTCAGAAAGCGGAGGAGGAAAAAAAGAAGGAGGAACTGGATCGACAACGACGAGCGGACGAGTTCTTCCAGCGCGCTGATGAGGCCTTCCGCGAAGGGAACCTCGAAAAGGCCGACGTCCTGCTGAAGGAAGTGTTCCGCATCATGCCGATGCATTACAGCGCGCAGATGTTGACGCTTCAGATCGAGGAAGAGCGCGCAAGACGCGAAGAGGAAGAGCGGAAACGGCGCGTCAAAGAGGAAAAACGCCGGAAGGAGGAAGAACGACAAAAAAAGATTCAGAACCATCTGGAGCGCGCACTTTCGCTCGTCGAGCAAGATCAGTTCGATCAGGCCCTTGCGGCCGTCAAAGAGGTGTACAGCATCGATCCGCGCAACGCCGAGGCGAAACAACTCGAAGAACAGGTTCGTCAGGCGAAACAGGCGAAGGCTGAGCTGGAACGCCTTCAGGCACTTGAGGCCGAGCAGCGTCTGCAGGAGGAGGACCAACGACGACAGAAAGAAGCGGAAGAAGCGCAGGCACGCGCCAAGGCGGAAGCGATCGCCGAGCGGCGTGCCGCCCGTGCAACAGAAATACCGAAATCGAAACTCAAACTCTTTGTCGCTGTAGGTGTGGGCACGTTGATGGTAGCATTTGCAGCAGTGATGCTTTTTGCACCCCACATCTTCTTTCCGCCGCCCCCTGGTATTGCCGTTCTCGCCTTTGAACATCACGATGTGCGGCCCGAGGAGAATTATTCGGGAACCGCTGTCAGCGCGCTTATCGCCGAAGCCTTAGCTCGTTCGCCGGAGCTTACTGTGATCTCTCCTTCCACGGCAACCCGCACAGATGCGCGGCGAGCCAACTTACCCGAACTCGCTACCACACTCGGATTAAAGTACGTCGTCACCGGCTCGGTACGGAACACTGATCTCGGCATAGCCGTGGGTGCCAAATTGACCAACACTGAAAATGGCGAGGTGGTTTGGGAAACAACAATCGACGGCAGTTTGTTGGAATTGCCTCGTATCACTCACAAGATTGCCGAGGGGCTTTTCGTCGCGCTTGACCTTCCTCCTCCAACCATTCCCGAGATCCGGCTCTCCCCCAGCGCAGACGCCTATGATTTCTACCTCAAAGGAATGTTTTATCTCGAACAGCGGAATCTCACCGCAATCGAACATGGCATTGCATACTTACAGGTATCACTGCAATACGATTCGGCGTTTGCATATGCACTGGCTGGATTGGGCAAAGGATATCTCGCGCGGTATAAGTATACCGGCGAACAATTTGGCGATCTGGTCGATCAAGCAATAACGCTGGCCCGTTCTGCTGTTAGCCTGAATTCCGGCATCCCGCTCGCGTACGATGTGTTGTGCGAGGCGTATCGCTATCGTGAACGGCTCGCGAGCATTCGAGAGATGGCTAACAAAAGTCTCGCGCTCCAGCCGGGTGTGGCCGAGCCGCACCGGCACCTGGGATATCTCGCTTTAGTGGAAGGAAATCTTGAAGCAGCGGCTCAAACGGCCGCCCTCGCAACAAGGATTGACCCGGATCATCCAGACACACAACTGTTGAACGGACTGCTCCATCATTATCGTCGGGAATACGCACAGTCAGTCAAGGCGTACGATCTCGCGGCAAAGTTAGGGGCGGAGGATTCTCTTCTCTCGATGAAATTCAAGTACAGCGCACTGATCGGGGCAGATTTGGAAGAGCGCGTCTACACGTCCTGCGAAAAGCTTCTGCCGCTGGCAAATGATACGGACAAAGTGCTGCTGCAGTACTGGATTGGTCGTGCCTATCAGTTTGAGGGAAAACTGGAGCGGTCGATTCAGGAGTATGACGCGGGGATTGCGCTTGCAGATCGAATCCTCTCAGTCAATCCGAACGACTTTGTCATCCATGCTCGTCTCGCGTTGCTGCTGTCACGACGCGGCAACTTCGAGGCGGCGCAGAAGCAGATGGACCAAGCGCAGACATTGATGCCGAACGACCCGCGCCTGCACTATTGGAGGGCGCGGATGTATGCGATTCAACAAAACAAGGGGAGCGCGCTTGAATCGCTCGCGAAAGCAATTGCCGCAGATTACCGAATGTCGGAGGTTCTCGACGTCGATTTCCTTTCACTCGCCACCGAACCTGAATTCGCATCGACGATTGCGAAGAAGACACAGTAAACAGCGGTATGCTCTCGATCTAAGATCTAAGAAAAAGAGGTTCGACAGAATCGAAGCGCTCCCCGGGATATCAGAGAGCGCTTCGTCGTTGTAGGGGGGATGTTACTTTGAGATGTTACGCAGAAACATCGCTTGCTCTTTCTTGGGGATGTATCATAAGAACGGCCTTACAACTCGACGAAGAGCAGAGTGCTATTGTCTGTGGTGCGAAGGCCCCCGAAATCGTCGGCGGAGCGGGGGGGAGGGCCTTCACCCGTGCGTTTTGATTTCGGTCAAGTACACTCCTGACAATGGCATCAAAGAAAGTAACACCCAGATATAATCCCGAATAGAAGAAAAAGCCTCTTTGCGTAACATCAGCGGTCATGAATCCGGGCTTCACCACGCCGGATGAAAATAAACTTTCGGTTGTCTGTATGTAGAATTATTTTCATAGCAGCTACTTTGTAAGAAGCAGCTTGCCTGAGCGACGGAAGAGTTCACCCGCTTCGGCTGACAAGACAGAGAATTGGAACAGATACATCCCACTGGGGAGCGCGTGGCCGGATTGATCTTGTCCGTTCCACACCACCGCGTGATACCCAGCCGGTTTGTGGTCAT
>JBGFRO010000025.1:0-49822 GCA_041695085.1 Bacteroidota bacterium
CATCACGGTTGATCAGGATGTAGGCGAGCGTGGACTTCGCCGTGTTGATCAGCTTCTGCGCGGACGGCGGTAGTTCGATGTGCATCACGTTCAGCTTTGTCTTCCAGAAGCGCGTCGCTCTGGATCGTGCGGTCTCAACAAATCGTTCAGCATCACGCGCGTTTTCCAGCATCGCACGGACTTCCTTTCGTCGATAAAAGGGAACAGCGAGAATGAATCGCTGCCCGTTCCCCGGCGCGAGATCAAAAGCATATTCCAGCGCGGCCGACCCGTGGTGGTGGCCGTCGCTGAGCCGGTTTACCCCGACAAGTCTTGGCAAACCGGCGTCGCGAAGAAACAGTGTGATGTCTCCCTGAGCGAATTCCCCAACGCCAAAAGCATTGGGGGGAGTAAGCGACACCAGTTCTTTCGTCTCATTCACGACAACGGTCTTTCCCTTGCGGACGATCGAACGGACGTTCGCCGCGCCGCCGGTTATGTTGAGCCACTGCGTCGGAGGAAGCACCTGAAACGGCCGCAACGCGACAAACAGATTCCCCGTGATGCGCCGCTTCGATGTGTTGTGCACTTCATAGACTGCATAGAGAACCGATTTCCCTGCTTCGCCATCGGCAAATGCGGTGACGGTCAGGTCAATCTGCTCCAGTTTCCAGTGGACGCTCGGAATAGGCAGATACTCGTCTTGAAGACTTTGAGAAATATTGGCGTCATTCCAGGTCAAAAGTTTGTCATCAATTGAAAGAAACGGCTCTAACGAGAATCCAAGTTTGTCCGTCTCGATCATTCCTTCTTCATTGATAAGCGCCTCTTTCTCGTCGCCGCTGACTCCAATGACAGTCCAGTAGGTTTGTTCGTTCAGAAAGTATCTGGGAAAGAAACCGCGCGGCGCATCGTGAGCCATTGCAGCGAAAACGTCCGTCTGATTATTCCACACCCCTTCATCTTTGAGTGTCAGATTTCGTATTCCGTATCCCTTTCCACCGACGCTCTTGAGCAGGTTGACACGAAGGAAGCGGGATTCAGTTTCGAACATCGGAATGTATGCCTTCTCACTCCGGGCATTGCGGGTCCTGAATGCTTCCTTCCACTGTTTTCCGTCGTCCGAAGTCGCAACGGCAAAATCTTGAGCGCGCAGCCCCGGTTCCCATTCAAGGACAATTCCACTGTACTCTCGCGGCCGTCCAAAATCGATTTCGAGCCATTGTTTCTCTGGCGTACGTGCGCTTTTCCAGACTGTCGAAGAAAGTGTATCAAGAACCGACTCCGGCGCACTTTTCATATCGAGAAACGACGATGCTGTGACGGTCGGAGTTCCCGTAGATCCTTCTGCCGACCTCGGCTCAAACAGGAAATTCTGCAACCAAACACTCCCCTTTCCTCCTTCAGCGGAGGCGACGATAAATTCTACCCATCCAACGCGTTCAAGGTCTTCACCACGACGTGGTCCCCAGGCAAATTCAAGGTGGCGCTTCTTCACACGCAGATTGCGCCAGTCGCGCGGAAACTCGAAATTCCGGCGATTGACCCACCAGACATTGTCCCCCGTTGTGTCGACGAGCTTGAACTCAAAATTGTTGGGAGGAAGATTTCCTTTGACCTCGAAGGAGAACTGATAGTTGGGCGGAAGGTCAAGGTCAAGCTTTTTTCTCACACCGCCATATCCCGAGCCGGCAACAAACTCGATATCGATGCGAAGGCTTTTGTCGTAGGTTCCAGTATCGTGAACAATACGGACAACGACGCCGTCAGACGCAATCACTTCCCATTCATCGAGCGATCGAAAATCAGAGACAACGTACTGGGCATTGATCGGTTGCCCAACCAAACAGAGAAGGGCGAAAAACAAGATTCGGGCAATCATCCTTTTACTCCTCCCATCATAATCCCCTGAATGTAGTATCTCTGGAGCGCCATAAAGAGAATGAGAACAGGAAGCACCGTGATCACGGAGCCTGCCATCATCAGTTCTGTATCCTGAACGTGTTCTCCCGCGAGACTTGCGAGCGCCACCGGCAGCGTGTACATCGTGTCATCGGTCATCACAATCAGCGGCCAGAGAAAGTCGTTCCACGTCCCCATAAACGTAAAGATCGCTAAGGTAACCAATATCGGCTTGCACAGCGGCAAGATTATGGTGGCATAAATTCGAAAGTCGCCCGCGCCATCAATGCGTGCTGCTTCGATGAGACTATCGGGAATCGACAGCGCGAATTGCCGGATCACAAAGATGCCGAAGATGCTCGCAATCCCCGGAACGATGACGCCCAAATACGTATTCACGAGCCCCATCGCATTCAGCATCAAGAACAGCGGGAGCATGGTCACCTGGGCAGGAATCACCAGAGCAGCGAGCAGCATACGGAACAACCGATCGCGCCCGCCAAAACGGAACTTCGCAAACGCATATCCTGCCAGCGAATTTACAAAGAGCGAGATCAGAGTAATTGAGGTCGATACGATCAAACTGTTCAGGAAATAGCGACCGATATGTAATCGATCAATGAGGGCTGCATAATGATCAAAGGTTACAGGATCAGGGAGGAGACGAATGGGAAACGAGCTTGCTTGTCCCGCAGGCATCACTGAGGCCAGGACCATCCAAACAAGCGGACTCGCCGTCAGCAGGGCCAGGATGGCTGAAACTGCTATCAGAACGATTTTGGCTGCACTCTTTTTCACGATTCCCGCATCCCTTTTTGCAGTCTCAATTGAATCAGTGAGACGATAAAGATGATCGCAAACAGGATGAACGCGATCGATGCCGCATAGCCGATGCTCCACCATCGGAATCCATGTTGATACATCAACAAGACGATACTGAGCGTTGAGTTCATTGGTCCCCCTTGCGTCATAACGTACGGCTCGGCAAAGAGTTGGAAATATCCGATCATCGTCGTGAGTCCGACAAAGAGGGACGTTGGCGCAAGTTGCGGCAGGGTGATGTTCCAGAATTGCATCAAGGCCCCGGCACCATCGATCCGCGCAGCTTCGTAGAGTTCATCGGGGATGTTCTGAAGTCCCGCAACGAAGATGAGCATGTTATAGCCAAAATTCTTCCAGACCGCCAACAGGATAATGGCTGGCATGGCCCACGTGGGGTCGCCCAACCAATCGACTGGCGTGAGTCCGAACAGGTCAAGGAGGGAATTCAAAAGTCCAGACCGCGGATGATAGAGATAGCGCCACACGACGGCAACCGCCACGAGCGTCGTCACAACCGGCGCGAAATAAATGAGACGAAAGAAACTTCGCCACGGTGCCAGCCTCGCGTTCAGAAGAAGTGCGGTGCCCAGAGAGAACAGTACCGAGAGGGGCCCGCCGACAAAGACAAAGAAGAAGGTGTTTTGAAGAGCTTTCCAGAAGAGAGGATCGTTCAGAAGGGACTCGTAATTCTTCAATCCGACAAAGCGGAGATAATCAAGATTGCCCAGGGCATAAATATCAAAATCAGTGAAGCCGAGCAGGAAGGAACCAAGAACCGGAACGAAGAAAAACGCCGCAAGGACAATCAGCGACGGTGACAGAAAAAGCGTAATGGTGATGATCTGTGGGTGAGTTCTCGTGGCGACGTTCATTGCTCTCTCGCAGTGAGCATCCGTTGCATCATCCATCTCCGCTTCTCGAGGATGCGGTCAACGTCACGGTCAAGCGCGTGAAGGATCTCGTTGTCAGTCATACGAAGATTCGCAGCACGTTCAACATGCTCGATCACCTTCGCAAAAGCAATTTGCTCCCATTCCGGGATTTTCGGAGTGGCGGTAACGTATTCCAGTTGTCGAAAGAATGCCTGAAGGTACGGATCTTCTTTTAAGAGCGGGTCATTCCAGGCTTCGAGTCGTGCAGGTAAGTTTCCCATCAGCCTGAAAAATTCCACCTGCGTCTCAGGCCGGGAGAGAAATTCAATCAATTTCCAAGCTTCTTTCTGGCGTGAAGAGGTACGTGAGAGTACGAGACTCGATCCTCCAGCCACGGAATAACCTGGTCTGCCAGGCGCACTCGCCGGCAACGGAGCAGTCATCCACTTGTCTTGCACGTTGGCCGGGAGCCGACGGCGAAACTCTCCAATCTGCCAAGGACCGGTGATGTACATTGCAATGTATCCCTCCGCGAATGCCTGATAGACGTTTTGGACATCCATCCAGGATTTCGGAGAAAGCCCCTCCTCGTAGAAACTCCGAAGGAAGCGGAACGCTCGCGCGAACAACTCTCCGGAGAAATCGCCACGGGTGTTATTCTCTTTTAACAAGGATGAGCCAGCTTCGAGTCCGAACACAACCGCCGGTTGCCATTCATTCGTTGGAAGAAAGATGGCATACCGTTTTTTTGACGCACTTGTCCTGGCAATCCGCCTCGACACTTCCTTCAATTCATCCCACGTCGAGGGTGGCCGTTCAAATCCAACTGCCGCGAGGAGATCCGTTCGGTAAAACATCAATCGTGTGTCGACATACCACGGGATACCGTAGACAGTCGAATCGATCACATTCGTTTCCCATACACCTTCAAAGTAGCTTTGCGGCCGTATTGTTGTCGACTCCCCAAGAAACGGGTTGAGCGGGGTAATCGCATTCAGGAAAGAAAACTCAGGAATCCACGTGTTGCCGAGCTGAAAAAGATCCGGCAGCGAATTGCCGGCAAAGGCCGTCAGCAGTTTTTCGTGCGCCGCAGTCCACGGAATTTGCTGCACCTTCACTTTGATGCCGGGGTGTTCAGACTCAAAGAGCGGGATGAGCTTCTGAACATTCTCTCCTTCGCTCCCCATCGCCCAAAAGGTAAGGGTTACGATTTCTTCGTTTGAATCACCACAACCGGCAAATGAAACCAAGCCCATTGCGAGCCCAATCAACCACACGAGAAGGACGTACTTATCGCTCGACGACTTCAAAGGTTTTCTCCAAAACATCAACGGAGTTGCCTCCAACAAAGACTTTGAATGTTCCCGGCTCGACCACGAATTTCATCTCTTGATTGTAGAATGCAAGATCGTCATATCCCAACGTGAATTCCACTGTCTTCGTTTCTCCCGGATTCAGCGTAATCCTCTGAAAGCGTTTCAGTTCTTTGACGGGCCGGGTGACGCTTGCAACCAGATCTTGAATGTAGAGCTGCACCACCTCATCCCCTTTCCTGTCACCATCGTTCTTCACACGCACGCTTACACGAAGGGAATCGGTCGGTCGGATCTTCTCGTTAACGACTTTCAGATTGCTCAACACAAACTTCGTATAACTCAAACCGTAGCCGAACGGAAACTGCGGTGTGACGGGACTATCCAGATATTTCGATGTGAAGAAGTCGTGATCGGAAGCAGGCCGGCCGGTGTTCTTATGATTGTAATAGAGCGGAACTTGTCCGAGCGTTCGTGGAAAGGTGACGGGAAGTTTTCCTCCGGGATTGACATCGCCAAAGAGAACATCCGCAATGCCATTTCCTGCCTCCGTTCCTGCGAACCATGCCACGAGAATGGCAGAAACATTCTCATACACCCATGGCATCGTTACGGGTCTTCCATTCATGAGCACGATGACCATCGGTTTGCCGGTTTTGGCGATTTCGCGGACGAATTCCTCCTGCACACCGGGCAAGCCGATGTTCGTCCGGCTCGAAGCCTCGCCGCTCATGCGGTGCGATTCTCCAATGACCATCAAGACAACATCGGATCCTTCTGCAAGACGCCGCGCCTCATCGAAGCCACGCCGGTCAAGCGAATCGACCGAACAACCGGCGGCATGCAAAACCTTCGTGCCCGCAGCGACTTTGTTCTTGATTCCGTCGAGAACGGTGACGACCTCTTCCGGTCTTCCAACCGCGCCCCACGCTCCAATCGGATCGCGTTTGCTGGTGGCAAGCGGACCGAGAACAGCAATGGTCTTGAGATTCTTCGATAACGGGAGGAGACGGTTTTCGTTTTTCAAGAGAACAAGCGATTGCGCACCCACCATGCGAGCAAGTGACCGGTGTTCGGCGGTCAGCGTGACAGCCTTTTCTCGGTCAGGGTCGTTGAATCTGTACGGGTCATCAAATAAACCGAGCCGGTACTTCATCCGCAACACACGCCGCACCGATCGATCGACAACGTCGATTGAGAGCTTTCCCTGGCGAACAAGATTCGGAAGATCTGTTAAGTAGATCTTGCTCTCCATATCGATATCCACTCCTGCCCGAATCGCGAGAACCCCTGCTTCCCCTTGTGTTGCTGCAACGCCGTGTCGTGTCAGCTCCATGATTGCCGTCCAATCGCTTACGACAATTCCGGGAAACTTCCATTCATCACGCAGCACGTTCGTAAACAGGAACTCGCTCGCCGTACTCGGAACACCGGCAATCTCGTTGAAAGCGCTCATAAAGCTCCCAACTCCTGCATCAACAGCAGCTTTGAATGGGGGAAGATAGATCGTTCGCAACGTTCGCTCCGATATATCGACGGTGTTATAATCGCGTCCCGCTTCTGCACCGCCGTAGGCAGCGAAGTGTTTTGCGCAGGCGAGGAGTGTACCAACTTTGCCGAGACCTTCTCCCTGAAATCCGCGTACGCGCGCTGCCGACATCGCTGAACCGAGATATGGATCTTCACCCGCTCCCTCGGCAATACGCCCCCATCGCGGGTCGCGGGCAACGTCGACCATGGGGGCAAATGTCCAGTGAAGTCCGGCAGCAGAGGCCTCGATTGCAGCGACGCGCGATGCTGCTTCGATCAACTCAGGATTCCACGTCGCCGCCTCTCCGAGGGGAATGGGAAATATTGTCCGAAAGCCGTGGATGACATCGTATGCAAAGATCAAGGGTATCTTCAGTCGCGATTCCTCAACGACGATGCGCTGAATCTCTTTGAGCGTTTTCGCGCCGGTGGCGTTGAGGAATGACCCAACCCCCCCTCGACGCACCATCTGCTTCTGCTCTTCGGAGATGCCTTTCTCTCCATTAACCCAGTCCCCCCGCGCCGCCGGCTGATTCAATTGCCCAAGCTTCTCCTCGAGGGTCATCAGTGCAAGCAGCGAATCGATTTTACGCTCAACCAGAGATTCTAAGCGATGAGCCTGCGCTTCGGCCGTTGTAACGAAGGCTGTCGAGACAACGACAATGAACAGGAGAGAACAGATCAGTCGAATTCCTGCAGACTTACTCATAGCACTCCTTTGTGTTGAATGTGAAGACGTTGTTTCAAACGCTATTCGAAAAGATCCTCAAGATGCGCCAGCGCGCGTCGTTTGACTTCCGGCTGTAAGTCAAGCGAAAGCAACTTCCCCTGCACCTGCCGGAGTCGATGCTGAAACGACTGCAATTCCGCAAGGGCTGAAGATGGGTCGAGGGTGATACGTCTCCCCGTCTGAGCTGTCGAAATAACAATCGAGACGTTCCACATCTCAGGCCAACCGGTATCCAGAAAGTCTTTTACATTTTTCATTCTTGAGAGCATACCCGGAAATCCGTTGACGATCTCGGTCACGTTTTGTTCGGCGTGTACTACCGTTACAACCACCTTTGCCGTCAGTGGAAAGATCGGTGTCTTCGCCGAGACGGTGAGACGACTCCCGTCATATTCCCAATGAAGCTTCGTTCCATTGCAGAGCATCTCCTTTGGCGGCAGGATTCCGGGGAGCACGATCTTGTAACTCCGTTCTTTCAACATCCCATCATACGTACCGCTCGCGGGGAGTATCTCAATAGTTTGTCGTTGACCCTGTTTTGTATGTTTGATGGTTGTTCTTGCGGATTCATTTCCTTGATATCCCAACGATCGTCCATCATCCTCATACAGCGTCGTTGAACCTGAATCTCCTGGTACGATCGTAACCACAAGTGGATGAGGCTGAAGCTCCGCACTTCCACGCTGCTCTCGCATTGGGATGATAGCTCCAGTTTTTGCATAGAGTGGGATTTGATCAAGCAGGGATCTTCGCTTGATCACCTGAGCTCCTTTAACGATTGCACCGGTAAACCATTCATACCATACGCCCGGAGGGAGCCAAATTTTCTGTTCGGCAAGGAGGCTCGTTGTATCAACGGGAGCTGTGACCGGCGAAACGAGTAGATCGGAGCCAAACATATATTGTCCCTGAAATGCGTACGCTTCCTCGATGTTCGGATAGTCGTAATACATCGGGCGACAGAGCGATACACCGGTGTCGTATGTCTCTCGCGCCGCGGTATAGATATAGGGAACAAGCGCATACCTGAACAAAAATGCCTCACGCATAATTCTGAAATATTCGTACGGATAGCCCCATATGCGCCGCTCTGCCCGCCGATTCTTTGAGGAGTGCGTTCGAAGAATCGGACTCAGGATGCCGAACTGCACCCACCGTGTGTAGAGCTCCGGACTGACTTCCCCCGGCATATGTCCGCCGATGTCGTGACTCCAATACCCAAAGCCAACATTCGAGGCCGTCGCCGTGAAATAGGGCTGAAACGTCAGCGATTTCCAGGTGGAATACGCATCGCCGGAGAAGCCGATTTGATATCGATGATTTCCTAATCCACCCCACCGATGAAAAAGAAGCGGCCGCTTCCCTTGTCGCTCCATATCGGTAAAGAAGACGTAGTTGATCCACCACGTCGGCGTAACACCCGGAATCGCTGTCGTGTGCCACTGTTGCCAGTCGAGCCACCAGAAATCGACCCCCATTCGCTCAAGCGGTCGAATCACAATATCGAAATAATTGCGCGCAAACTTCTTGTCAGTGATTTCGAAGGGGACATATTTCTTTGTTGCCGGATCGATTCCCATCGCACGAGCCATTTCTTCGTAACGTTCTTCGTGCGGCTGGATACCGGAGGCCGGATGGAGATTCAGCGTGACCTTCAAACCCTGCTGTTCCGTCCAATCCAGAAACTTTTTCGGATCGGGAAAGTAATCGCGGTTCCACGTGTAGCCCGTCCAGCCCAATGCCTGTCCCGCTTGATCGCGCTTCCCCCAATCCCACTTCTCCTGATGCGTCTCGTGCCAGTCCATATCTACCACCAACACATCAAGCGGGACGTCATAGGTGTTGAATTGCCGGACGAGGTCGATCAGCTGCTCGTCGGTGTAGTTCCAGTATCTCGACCACCACGATCCGAACGCAAAGCGCGGTGGAAGTGGAATGCGGCCCGCCACGCGAACAAAATCGAGCAGCTGATTCTTGTACTCGCGTCCGTAACCAAAGAAGTACCAATCCTGCCTCTTTCCTTCCGGTCGTGCAACGACCCACGGCCACTCGCTATCATCGAATAAGGGTCGGCCCGAATCATCCACGAGCGTCCAGCCATCTTTCGATAGAATACCCGGTTCTAATGGCGCTGCACCATCGATGCCGTCGAGCGTGCGGATGGTTCCGCGCAGATTTCCTGAATCGCTCATACCCGGGCGCCAGAGGACGAGCGAATCGTTCATCAAGAACTGGATAGAAAGGTTTTCGGCAGAAAATGCGCCCGAGTTGCGCTTGTATCGAAGAATTATCCTGTCAGTTTGAAGGACAAGCCACGTGCTTCGATCTGGCGTCGATTCTTCTTTTGCCGTGAACTGGGGGACCGGTAGATGGCGATTGATGAAGACGAGCGAGGCACGGTCTTCGAACTGCCGTTGGTCCGACCACTCCAACCGAATGAGCTGGGGAGTTAAGACCGTGAAGCGTGTATCACCATGTTGAACGATGGCTTCTGGTCGTGCTTTGGGATTGGCTTCTGGTCCGAAAACGACCTTTGCGGTGAGATCGCTCCAACCAAAAGCAGCGATGAACCAGAGAGTAATGAGTTGCGTGCGACAATGATAGCGTATTCGCTTTTGCATATTGCTTTCTTGTTTTGAATTTACTGATTGTGCCTTATCCACCGATCCTCACCATCTGCCGTGAGAATTCTATAGCCTTCAGAGTCAGGTTTGAAATTGAAATCGCCCGTGATGATCACCGGCATCGTTCCGGTCAGCTGGGCAATGTTCGACTTCAGAAGCTGCGCACTCCGACGTCGAGCCTCTTCCCCCCGATGATCGAAATGAGTATTAAAGAACTGCTATGAAAAAAGAGTGAGTCTTTGAAATTTGGAATACGTAGGCACTTTTTTCATCCGGCGTGGTGAAGCCCGGATTCATGACCGCTGATGTTACGCAAAGAGGCTTTTTCTTCTATTCGGGATTATATCTGGGTGTTACTTTCTTTGATGCCAAAGAAAGTAACCAAAGAAAGCTTTCCGAAATCGTAACGCACGTGAGAATGCAGCCTCCCCTCAACCCATTGATTTCGGCCTCGGAGAGCGCTGCAACTGATTGTCAGGAGTGTACTTGACCGAAATCAAAACGCACGGGTGAAGGCCCTCCCCCCGCTCCGCCGACGATTTCGGGGGCCTTCGCACCACAGACAATAGCACTCTGCTCTTCGTCGAGTTGTAAGGCCGTTCTTATGATACATCCCCAAGAAAGAGCAAGCGATATTTCTGCGTAACATCACGTAAAGAAATAGAACTCTCTCTTTGTCCGCCGATCCAGCATGCGCGCCCGCGTAACAATGCGGGGAAATGCGGCATCCCATCCCACGGTTGAATCTTGAACGCCTCCTGGAGGCCGACAATCTCTGCACGATGAAACCGTATCATCGAAGCAACTGACGCTTTCCTCTTGCTCCAACCGTTCACACCCTCCGCCGCGGTTATGATGCCGACGCCCGCAGTCGTTTCTGCACTCTGTACTCCTTTTTATTTCCTCCGAACAAAAATGGAACTGAGTATCGGTAACCCGATGCGCGGAACGGATTCAATCGTCAGGCCTGCTCTGTTTTTCACTTCGATCGTCGTTGAAATGCGCACAGCTCTGTCACGACCATACTGTCCTGCTAAATCGATGGCGGCGAAAACGTTTTCTTCGTTGATGTGGAGATCAAAGACCCGCTTTCCAGCTCCCTCAAGCAGCGGATCAACGAATCCCAATTCAACGTGATAGGTGCCCGGCGGAACGAGGAAACGGTAAGAGTGAGCATCTTCCCGATAGGCCTGAAAAAGCGGATCATCCTCTGTATTGCGAATGCTTCGATGTGTTCGCCCCGCGCGTCCGCCAACATACCCCCATTTTGTCGCTCCTTCCTCAAAGGCGCGATCCCATTCCCACACCACTCCCGCGGCATCTGTGTAGGAGTAATGTGCACCGACATTGACCGCAATATGTGATCCCGCGGCAGCGTTCTTAGAAAAGAGAGAAGTCCGATCATCATAGACAACCGTAACGCCATCTCGGATCGTGCTTGTACCTGAACCTCCTTCGGCTTCAAGTCTATTCGCTCCGGCTTGCAAGGGAAGCACGAGTTCAATGAATGCATTGACAGGACTCTTTCGACCGAGCAATGCTCCATTGAGCGTAAAAGCAACAGAATCGCAGTTGGTGAAAACTCGAATCGGTTGCCGTTCATCCCCCTGCTGACTTCCCGCACGAAGGAGCCATTCACGCCCGATGTGCAGGATGGGTTGCTTCAGAAGTTTCGCTCGATAGTAGTGCCAGACATCTTTCGGTGTGCGGTCGTAAAAGAAAAGCCCCTTTTGGTTGAGTGATCGCTTCGTATCCTGAAGATGGTTCGAGCCAAAGTCGAATTGATTCCAGACTGCTGTCCCGATGATGAAGTCCCTCTCCATCAACTGTGGGAATGTGGCCAGATGGAAATCCTGGATATACTCGGAGCTAAAGTCGAATGCACGCGGTTGAAGGGTATGGACACGCTCGTCGCTGTCGGCACCGTATTCGCTCACCATATACACACGGTCGGGTCGCTTCATTTTGAGCGAGTCGAGAAAACGTCCCCACGAAGACAGCTCCTGATAGTACCACCCGAAGTACAGATTCATTCCATGCACATCCGGGATGTCACCGAATCCCGTTCCGTTATCGATCTCGTGAAACGAAATGGCCGTGACGGAAAGGCGCGATGAGTCCTCGTTCTTCAGTCGCGCTTCGAGACGCTTCGCCAGGTCGATGAGATGCTTATAGTATCCCTCCGGTATCGGATTTGGCTCCCGCAACATCACTTCATTCATATATCCCCAGAAAACAACCGACGGATGGTTATAGTATTGCCGGATCATCTCAACGAGCATTCGTTCACAGTTCTCGGCAAAGGCGGAAGACATCGAGATGATATTGACGATGGGCGTTTCCTGCCAGACGAGAAGTCCGAGCCGGTCCGCGGCTTCCAGCAAGCTTCGATCCTGCGGATAATGAGCGGTGCGGAGGAAATTGAATCCCGTGGCCTTTACCAACTCAACATCACGCCGATGATAGGAGTCGGGAAGAGCATTTCCCATTCCCGCTCTGTCTTGATGCCGGTTGGTGCCGATGAGCTTGAATGGCTTGCCGTTGAGGAGGAATTTCTTCTCCGGGCTGATTCCAAACCATCGAAATCCAAACCGATCTTCCACAACGTCGAGTAGCCAATTTCCCGACCGAATCTCTGTGCGGAGTTTGTAAAGATAAGGATGATCAGGAGACCAGAGACGCGGATTTCGGATGCGGTCGCTACGTTGTTCGAATTGTTTTCGCTCTCCGGGAAGAAGAGTCAACGACCGCCGGAAGGAAGCGATCCGTTTGTTCTCTTCATCAAAGATGTGGTGGATCAGTTCGACAGCGGTGCGCTTGGTTGATTCGTTGACGATCGTTCCGCGCACCAGTACTCGGGCAGAGTGTTCAGAAATCTCAGGCGTATCGATGAACACTCCGGGCGATGCATGATCGAGCACATCAAGATGCACGGGCTCTGTTGCGATCAACCACACATCGCGATAGATCCCCCCATAGAAAGTGAAATCGGCGTTGAGGGGAGGTATGTCGTCACTGTGTCGATTATCAACGCGTACTGCGATGACGTTCTGCCTGCCGATGACGACTCCATCGGTAATAGGAAATACAAATGCCGTATAGCCGCCGATGTGTTGGCCGACAAACTGGCCGTTGACAAAAACATCAGCAACCTGGTTCGCCGCTTCAAAATAGAGAAAGAGCTTCTTGCCGGCGAATGTTGAGTCGAGCGGGAGGGTGCGCCTGTACCAGCCAACGCCACGATGATAGGAGCGCTCTTTGTCGAAAGCATCGTTCACATTCCATGTGTGCGGAAGGGAGACCCGTGACCAACGAGAATCGTCGTACGAGGGGGCGGCGACGCCTTCGGCGTGTTCCGCAAGATCGAACCGCCAACCTTCGTTGAGACTACGGATCATCCGCGGCGTGTTCTCCTTCGCCCTTAACATACCGAAGGAAAGAACCAGCAGGATCGTAGCCAGGAAACAGCGGACGGGGTTTGTTCTCATGTATTTTCCTATATGATCCTCCACATCTCACCTTTGCAACCGTTCGTCTGCTTGCCAACTTGCGCGCCGGAGGGGAATCTGCATCGCGCCGGAAGATTCGAGCCAGTCGAACAACCGCTTCCGCATCTCTTCGACAACGGATTTGTAGTGAGGAACTTCGATGAGGTTGTGCGATTCCTTAGGATCGGCCTTGAGGTCATAGAGCTCATTCAAGTCCCAAATACCGTGATACCAGATGAACTTGTACTGATCGGTCCTCAACGCGAACGTCGTGGGCGTGTGAGGAAAAGCCGATTCCCAATAGTATTGATAGATAAACTCCCGATCCCGCTCATCCTTCGCGCCTGTTAGCAACGGGAGGAATGAGACCCCGTCCATCTCTAGTGCCGCTGTTGTCTTTGTCAACTCGAGGAGCGTAGGTGCGATGTCGATGTTCCGCACCAATGCGTCCACGACCGTCCCCGCCTTAATAAATCCCGGCGCCCACGCCAACATCGGAACGCGGATAGATTCTTCGTATGCATTCCTCTTATCGATCAATCCGTGTTCACCCAAAAATGATAGAGGTAGTCGACGCCGTGCCAGCTCGAACGCTGGTCCTTCACCCAACGCGGCTTTGTTCGATAGAACGGATTTTCGCGGATCACATATCTAGAAATACAGTCCGTTCAGGTAACTGCTCTACGGAAGATGAACCACAGATTTACGGATGGAGCATTCCTCAAAGGACGATCCTCTTCTCTGCTACTAATGATTCTCCTTCCGGTCTAATCTTTGAATCTGTGGCTAAACACTTAACTTGGTCTCCCATTTACACGCTGGGCAGTTACTTCTATTCGCGGTAGTTGGGTTGGCGGGACGTCGTCCCGCCCCATACTTTGTACGTCCTCACATGCACAACGAAAACAACTTCTTCAAATCGACAGCTCTGCGGCAACACCTGTCCCCCTCACTGAGAGGGTGAGGGGGAGGACTAGGCCTAACCAATTCCTTCGAGTGCTGAAACTATCTTCAATGTGTCAGGAACAATCTTTCAGATCGCGCGACTTCCATTCAACGCACTTATACTTGCTCCTCCCCCTTTCATCCCCCTCCAGAGGGGGACAAACACGACGAAAAGAACTTGTTAACACGACGCATCTACGCGAACACCTGTCCCCCTCACTGAGGGGGTGAGGGGGAGGACTAGGCCTAACCAATTCCTTCGAGGGCTGAATCTATCTTCAATGTGTCAGGAACAATCTTTCAGATCGCGCGACTTCCATTCAACGCACTTATACTTGCTCCTCCCCCTTTCATCCCCCTCCAGAGGGGGACAAACACGACGAAAAGAACTTGTTAACACGACGCATCTACGCGAACACCTGTCCCCCTCACTGAGGGGGTGAGGGGGAGGACTAGGCCTAACCAATTCCTTCGAGGGCTGAATCTATCTTCAATGTGTCAGGAACAATCTTTCAGATCGCGCGACTTCCATTCAACGCACTTATACTTGCTCCTCCCCCTTTCATCCCCCTCCAGAGGGGGACAAACACGACGAAAAGAACTTGTTAACACGACGCATCTACGCGAACACCTGTCCCCCTCCCCGAGGGGGTTAGGGGGAAGGATAGGCCTAACCAATTCCTTCGAGGGCTGAATCTATCTTCAATGTGTCAAGAACAGCCTTTCAAATTGCGCGACTTCCATTCAACGCACTTATACTTGCTCCTCCCCCTTTCATCCCCCTCCAGAGGGGGACAAGCACAACGAAAACAACTTCTTCAAATCGACAGCTCTGCGGCAACACCTGTCCCCCTCCCCGAGGGGGTTAGGGGGAAGGATAGGACTAACCAATTCCTTCGAGTGCTGAAACTATCTTCAAGGTGTCAGGAACAATCTTTCAGATCGCGCGACTTCCATTCAACGCGCTTATACTTGCTCCTCCCCCTTTCATCCCCCTCCAGAGGGGGACAAGCACAACGAAAACAACTTCTTTAAATCGACAGCTCTGCGGCAACACCTGTCCCCCTCCCCGAGGGGGTTAGGGGGAAGGATAGGCCTAACCAATTCCTTCGAGTGCTGAAACTATCTTCAATGTGTCAGGAACAATCTTTCAGATCGCGCGACTTCCATTCAACGCGCTCACTTGCTCCTCCCCCTTTCATCCCCCTCCAGAGGGGGACAAACACGACGAAAAGAACTTGTTAACACGACGCATCTACGCGAACACCTGTCCCCCTCACTGAGGGGGTGAGGGGGAGGACTAGGCCTAACCAATTCCTTCGAGGGCTGAAGCTATCTTCAATGTGTCAAGAACAGCCTTTCAAATTGCGCGACTTCCATTCAACGCGCTCACTTGCTCCTCCCACTCGATGTGGCCGTACAAGAGGCTCGATCATCTCATCAGCGTCAGTCAGCTTCCCCTCTAAACCGCTTAACTTGAGTAACTTGAGAGCGTCGGGGTGAGCAGATTCTCCCACACGAAAACAATTGCAGAGCTATGAGTTACGGCAGACGGGCATTCTGCGGTACGCGTCTACCTACTCCGCGTGAGACACTCGTTCGTTTCGACTGTTCAAATGCATAGAAGACCAGATTCAGGATATAACGTTGGAGCACGGGATCGGGTCTGCGCGGGTATCGTTCATCGGTTGATTCGTGGGCGATCATTCGTCCGCGGGTCTGAAGTCGGGAAATAATCACTCTCCCCTCGCCGTACGGGACTTCCATCACCGCTGGTACATCAAGATGAAGTCCACAGCGAGCGAGTGTTTGTCCCTCAATACTCGGCACAACCTTGTGTTGAGACACCACTTCTCCCCCGTATCCGCCGTTGAACATCTTCAAATGCTCGCGATCAAGTCCTGACCAAAGAGGATGGTGAGGATTCGTTGTAAACACGTATGAATCGTATCCTCCCTTGTCGATATCCTGCCGCAGTTCGATGGACAATGCCAGGTCTTGCAGCACGTCAACCGTTTGCTTGGATCGCACTCCGTATTCCGGTTCGATGACCAACAAAACCCCTCCCTCCGAAACGAACTGCGTCAATTCTTTTCTCATCTCCACATACTCAGGTGAGGCGAGCACTCCTTCCCCAACAACGATGACCTGAACATCGTCAACAGTGTCAACACCGACCTCACACACTCGCATAGGTGTCGTCTTGAAGAAGGTGCGGTATTCCCAACCTCGTTCGATGAGGCCAACGTTGACAACAGTTTGTTGAGGAGGGGTCTGAAGTGCACCGAAGACGTGAGCGATTTTCCGACTGATGGCATGCGGTCTGGTCGCATCGGCATCGAACAATTCCGATTGAATGTAATACGTCCCTGGAAGAGCTGGAAGCTCAAACTCGAGAGCCTGTGTCACGCTCTCAGTTCCTGCGATCCGGAGGCGAGCCTCCTTTTTTGAAAGCCACTCTCCTTGCTGATTGCTGATGCCATACAGCAGCACACCCTCCTTCGGTTCCGGTTCGTCGTTGAAGACCCACGTCTTTGCCACACGCTTCTCACCCGCGAAGAAATGTCGATCCCAGAGTTCGATGCTGACACCGAAAGGAGCGAACGCGTTCTTTAATGCTGCAAGGATCGGTTTCGGCTGCAATTCTTTGATGGGACCGAGAAACCAGTGCGCCGTCGGACCATTGTTGTTACTCAGGTACACGAACGGCTGAATGGCATCTACCCTCATTCTGCGAAACAGTTCAACCAGCTCCTGTGCCAGAAATGCCTGATGCACCAACAGCTCTTCTTTTGAGTAACGAAGGCCAAGCCAGCGCTGCACAATGCCGTCCATGAGAGGCGTTGGTTCTGCTTCACGATTGAGCCACCACCAGATAAACTCGTTCAGCATCGTAACGTTCGAAGAACGTTCGATCTCATCGAGCGCACGGGTGAAGCCAAACCGACGATCATTCATCACGGGTCCCAACGAATAGATGTACGGATGTTCTTCGATGACATCGACAGATTCCCACGGCCGCGTCGGGTCGAGCGACTTCAACGACGGCACGATTTCGTGTTGTACGACATCATCAGTGGATTCATTCAACGCATCCCACATCACGATGCTGGGATGGTTGCAATTATCGTTTATCCATTCGGTGAATTCGGTCGCGATTTGTTCTTTTGTTCCCGTCGTTCCCCAGAAGTGCCATTCGTTCTGAAGAAGCATGCCGTACTGGTCGGCAATCTCATACCACGCGTTGTACATCTGACCGAGGTGATTGCGAAAAAAGTTGAAGTTGTGCTCCTTCGGGAGATCGATCAGCACACGCTTGATCCACGTTCGGTCCCACGGTAACCGTTGACGTTCGGGATCGGAGAGAAATCGGTGGAACGCGATGTTCCCTCCTTTGAGAACAATCTTCTCTCCGTTCAGATAAAAGCCCTTACCCCGGATCGTGAACTCCCGCATACCAAAGTCGTTTCGCACAGCATCGGTTCGAATGCCGTCACACGTGACCGCGGTCTCAAGCGTGTAGAGAAAAGGGGATTCAGGCGACCAGAGATGAAGCTTGTGCAGCCGGACGAACATCGTTGTTTGAATCCGCCAATGGGGAGGTGCAACAAGAGTCGTGTGCATTGCTTCGGAGGCCTGCGATCCGAAATCGCGCTCGAAGGCAAGGGCAGAAACAGTCACGCTCTTCGCTGTAGCCGATGTGTTCTCAATCGTCGCACGGACCTCCGCGACCCCCTCATCGATATGCGGAATGATTTGGACGTGCTGCACGCGCGGGTTTCCACAAGAGATGAGCGAAACGTCTCCCCAGATTCCCGGAATATATTCCACCTGCTCCTGGTCTTTTCCGACTGCACTTTCAGGGGGAAGTGTATGTCTTGCCCCTACTCGAACAAGCAATTCATTCACACCTCCGCTCACGAGAGAGTCGATTCTATATTCCTGCGATGTGTAGCAGCTGATGCTCGAACCGAGCCTGGTACCATTCAACCAAACAGCCGTACCGAATTGCGCTTGATCCAGTCGTACGTGCAGAAGCGACAGATCGTTCGTATTGCGGAGTTCGAAACGGGTCTTGTACCAATGATAATCCTTCAACCTCCAGTCGTATGACGGATCGGCAAGGTCGACGAGCCCGGGCACCGGAACGGCTGAGGTGAACGTGCGAGGGGTTGCATCTTCCTCCCCCGGTTCGAGTTCCCAGATACCGTTCAACGAAAAGACATTCCGCGGTCTTGAGTGGTCGAGCAAAAACAAAAACGAGCTGTGCAATGATCTTCTTTCACATTATTTTGGATGACGTTTCTCGAGCCAGCCGCCGGTAAATCCAGCCCTCTCTAGGCCACGGACGATGTATGGATTTCGTTTCATCGTCTCCCACACCAAACCGGTCCGGAGGTTCTCGATCATGATAATGATCGGACCCTGATCAATCCCCAGATACTCGAAATCGAACCAGCCATTCGGAAGCTCTTCGGTTCTGAACGTAGGATTGAATGCATCGATAAAGCCATATTTGCGCCAGACGTTGTCCCCGTACTTCTGACGGATCGCTTTCAAGGCCGGAATGCAAATCTCCGGTGCAAACGAAATTGATCCTCCCGCCGCCGTAGGAGCGATGGTGCCATCATCGAACACCCAATCGAACGAGACTCCCCGCGCGGAGTACTTACGGAACTCCCGTTGTACACCATCAACGACGAACGTTGTATCGGCAGGCCCATCACATGCGGTCAGACCCCAAATATCGGCCGAGTAGTCGCGAAACTTCAGAGGATTGTCGGCGGCATACGCTCGCTGCGAATACGTTGCCCGTCGAGAGTTCTCAAAGTAGTCGATCCCTTTTTCACGCATATACTCGTCCCGAATCCCACGGAAGTCGATCCAGCAATGTGAGTATTGATGCCCGAACAACGGTCCGAAGTTGACGAACTCATAACCGTAGTACGAGCCCCATGCATACGTCTCCGTCCATGCTCTCCACGCATCAGGCTCCACGGCGTAGGTTGGAGAGCCGAGGGCGAGAAGGTAGAGAATCATGGCCTCATTGTATCCGCGCCAATCCGATTTGATGAATCCCCTCTCCGGTCGCCACCCCATGCTCACAAGCGGCGAGCGAACCTGAAACCATCGCCAATCTGCTCGCCTGTAAATCGAATCCGCGTAAGCACGTATTTGTTTCTCTCCCTCTGTCTCACGATCAAAGTACGATTGACAGAACAGAATTCCTGCGAGCAACAGTGCTGTATCGATCGTCGAGAGCTCCACATCCTTGAACCGAAGGCCCGAATCCATGTGGAGAAAGTGATAAAAGAATCCTTTGTAGCCGGCAGTGTTGACGGAGTCCTCACGTTGAGGTAAGCCATAGAAAAACTTAAGCGTCGTGAGCACCCGATCGGCCGCGGCGGCACGTGTCACATAATTCCGCTCCACGCCGATTGGATACGCCGTCAAGGCAAAGCCTACTGCTGCGATGCTGGAAAAAGGATTGGTCGGATAGCGGTCGGGCGTCAGACCGTTGTGCGGTGGAGTGGTTTCCCAGAACCATTGGAAGGTCCGATGCTGGAGCGTGTCAAGAAACGGATCCCAAGCAAAGGATTGGTCGAACGATGTTTGGGGGACCGCTGTCTGATACAACAAAACAGTAACAATGATCGCAAGGAAGGATTTGCACATGAAGGCTTTCCTCTTTGTGATTTGACTGGATGTTGCGCTATTATGGTTTGTGAGTAAGGGGATGGTCGGCATCCATCAAATTATTCAACGACCCCCCAAGAGAAGTCGAGAGCCTTCGCCAAGGAGCGCCTTGAGTTTTCGTCCGAGATGATCCCAGAAGGAGTCCCCGTCGACAACTTCAGCGAAGTTGCGCGCGTAATCGCGCATCGCGTAGATAATGCCCACGTCAGTGCGCTCACGCTGACTCAGATAGTATTTGTGTGTCATCACTTCAACGTACAGCTCGGATGCCGTCTTACCAGGAAAGTATTTGAGCACTTCTTCCTCTTTGAGTAGTTCACACACAGGAACAAAGACCGTTTGCAACCAGTTTTGGGCGGCTTCAGAGAAAGGAATCTCATGTTGTCTTCGTGCACTCAGATACCATTTATGCTCCGCAATGTGCTTTTCGAGCGTCTCGAGATACGAGGCATCGCGAACAGGCCCAAGATATCTCCTCACACCCAGACCGGTCAGCTGATCAAACGCTTTCTCCCTGGTGGCCACCTCGAAAAGGCGTTCATAGGTTTCTCGAAGGTACGCCTTGTCTTCTGCTGTGGCAAGTTCGTCCCGGATGATCCCGCTGGCACGCAAGTCCTCATTGATCCATTCCATCGACTCAAAAAAGAAGTCGAGGTCTGCCCGACGAAGCGAGTCCGAAATTGAATCATGAATTTCCACCGTTTCGGCATCGGCAAGGAATGCTTTGAGTTGAGTCTTCTTCCCCACATATGGGATTTCCACCTTCAGGAACTTCACCAGCGTATTGGCCAGCGACGCGTCTCCCCAGTACACACCGTTAGCGTGCAATTCGACAAAGAGATCAACAATGGCGTCCCAGATTCGTTTTCGGTTCTCTGGCTTGAATGCTCTCTTGTAGAGAAGAGAGTCTGGCAAGACACGATCCATCAACAGCGTAACGGAGTACGCTACAATGTTTCGTTCATACGTCTTGCCGGTTTGCGTTGTCACACGGATTGGCTGTTCCTCACGCACCACATATCCCGCCGGGAGAAGCGTGTGGATTCCTCGATTCAGCATCTCCCTGTAATTTTCAAGTTCCCGCTTCGCACCTTCCAATCCTAATTCCTTCACAACAAAATCTTGCTTACGTCGACCGACGAACACAACCGGGTGCCGTCCGTGACCGCGCTTGATATTGAGAAGCCTCACACCGTAACGAGACCACTCGTTGACCGGATGGACCCACGGGAGATCCTGAAGCTCGGACAGGAATTCTTGCTCGATACAGAACGATACTGTGGGCGTGCGACTCTGCGCGATGGCCTTCACGCTCAGCCTTACTTGAGGAGAATCATGGTTTTGGTTTCTTGATAGCCGGCCGCGGCAAGGCGGTAGTAATAGACGCCAGAAGGTTGTCCATGGGCGTTCCAGTGTCTAACGTATGAACCAGCCGCTAGAACTTCTTCTGCAACAACTGCCACTTCTCTACCAAGAAGATCATAGATTTTCAAAGTTACGCTTGCCGAAATCGGAATGCGAAACTCAATTGTCGTTGCCGGATTGAAGGGATTGGGATAATTCTGTGCGAGGAAAAACTCCAAAGGGCCTCGCCCCGAAAGCTCAATAGTTGTCAGGGGGGAGAACCCTATTCGGGAAAGGCCGGCCTGAATGTAGGGAGATCGCATGAACGTCTTCCACACCTTACCCGTTCGGTAGTTCTCGATCATGATAATGATGGGCCCTTGGTCGATGCCGATCACATCGGAGGCCCACCAGTTTTGAGTAAGGTTGAATGCATCTCGAAAACCATAGAGCGACCAGAGCTGTGAGCGATAGGTGTTCCACATGTTGTGGATAGTTGGGATGACAGCTTCAGGCGCAAAGGGAATCGAGCTGATGGCAGCGGTTGGCGCGATGGTGCCGTCATCATACGTGCCGGGACCAGGCGCGCCTCGTGCCCAGTATCTGTCCGGACCGTCAGATGCAGTAATTCCCCATAGAGTATCGCTGTAGCCGACGAACCTGCCGGGATTTGCCGCGCAATACGCGCGCTGGGCAAGGGTTGCTCGTCGTGAGTTCTCAAAGTAATCGATACCTCGTTGCCGCATGTAGTCGTCCGCGATGCCGCGGAAATCGATCCAGCAATGCGAGTATTGATGTCCAAAGAGCGGCGGAAAGGTGACATACGAATAGCCATAGAGCGTTTGCCACGAATATCCGCTTGTCCATGCGGGCCAGCCGGTTTGAAGCGGATAGCGAGGAGCACCGTAGCCGAGGATGTACATAATCATCGCTTCGTTATATCCCACCCAACGACTTGCGCCGAAATTGAGACCGGGCTTCCACTCCATGGGGAGAGCAGAATTAAAGTTCCGGAACCATTCCCAGTCGGCCCGCGCAAAGATGGAATCCGCCAACGATCGAATCTCGCTCTCGACCGGATCGCTTCCGCTAAAATACTCCCGCACGTACAGAATGCCGGCAAAGAGCAACGCTGTATCGATGCTGGAGAGCTCACTGTTCCACGTACGGGTCGCATTCTCCATGTCGAGAAAGTGGTAAAAGAATCCTTTGTGACCGATGTAACCCGATTCACCTGGTCCTTGCGGACCGAACCAAAAGGTTCTGAGCGTTGTGCGCACCCGATCGCGGGCGGCTTGGCGTGTAATCCAACCGTGATCGATGCCGATGCAGATGGCCGTGAGTCCAAATCCCACCGACGCGATACTGCACGGGGCATTGCCGCCCCCGTTGGCACGACTTCGGTCTTTAATAAGTCCATTCGACGGATTGGCTTCGTTCCAGAAAAATTGAAAAGCGGTGTACTGAAGGGTATCGAGTAAGCGGTCGGTAGTGATCTGAGACCGCACCACCGAAGGGGTCAAAAGAAGGATGGTAACAACAAGCGCATTGAGAGCGCAGAAATGTCTTTTCATCTCACTTCGCCTTCCCCATCACCACACGGACAACGTGACTCGTGCCGGGGGGATGGACAGGGATGATCTTGTTGCGCGGTCCTTTCGCTTCACAGACACGACCTCCATCCACCCACAATTCTTGAACACCGCACTCTACGCGAGATGGGTTCTCCACATCGATGTTGTACGTGGCACCGCGGAAGACCCGGCGCACACGGAACGATTTCCAGCTTGCCGGAATACACGGATCGACCAACAAGCCTTCGAACGTTGGACGAAGACCGAGAATCCATTCAAGTCCCACACGAAAGAGCCACGCGGCTGAACCGGTGTACCACGTCCATCCACCGCGACCGAAGGAGGCAGAATCGGGTCCCTCGATATTGCCCGCTGTCACGTATGGTTCTGCGCAGTAACGGAGTGGCTGCTTCCCACGGTAGATGGGGTTCAGTTTGGAATAAAGTCGAAATGCAGTCTCACCTCTTCCTAATATGGCCGCAGCAATGACGGACCAAGTGGCCGCGTGGGTATAGACTCCTCCGTTTTCCCGCATCCCTGGAGCGTAACGCGTCAAGTATCCGATCTCCGGATCGGGCGTTGTATAAGCAGGCCGGAGAAGCAATGTGCCGATATCAACTTCCAGTTCCTTCTCGATCACATCCATCACACGAGCCGCACGTTGTTCATCAGCAACTCCGCTGATGATCGCCCACGTTTGAGGATTTAACCAGACTCTTCCTTCCTTATTGTGCTGAGCACCGAGCTTTTCGCCTGTATCCTTCGTTGCTCCAAAATACCATTTCCCATCCCACGCATGATCATTGAGCGCGCGTTCAAGGGCCAGAGCGCGCGCGTAATAGTGTTGTGCCCGCCCTTCATCGCCACGACGGCGACAGACTTCCGAGAAGTCGATGAGAATACGATAGAGAAAGAAGCCAAGCCAAATCGACTCCCCTTTCATTCCAAGACCCACAGCACTCAGGCCATCATTCCAATCGCCAGCACCAATCAGCGGAAGTCCGCGTGGACTCATGCGCTGCAAGGAGAGATCGATGGCCCTCGTACAATGCTCGTAGAGCGACGCCTCCTCATTGCTCTCGGCCCACGAGTCTTTCAACTCGAGGCATCCAAAATCACTCGTCTCCTGAAGATACGCGATTGCGACATACGGCAGCCAGAGATAGTTGTCGGAGATCTTGGTCCGTAATCCGATTTCCGTGATGGGGTGCCACCAGTGATAGACGGAGCCGTCCTGAAATTGATGACGCGCGTGCAACCTCAGCTGTTCGAGCGTTCGCCGCGGTTCAATGGCCAACCACAGTTGGCTATCCTGCAATTGATCGCGAAAACCGTATGCGCCCCCCGTTTGGTAGTAAGCTGTTCTCCCCCACATTCTGCCGGAAATCGCTTGATACTTGAGCCAGACGTTCTGCATCACATCCATTGCCGGATCAGGTGTGTTGACTTCCACCGTTGTGAGGATGGTGTTCCACCGTTTCTGCACGTTCTGGAGGGCAATTTCAACAGCTTCGAGTGATGCGTACTTCTTGCAAAGCTTTTTTGCGTCCGAGCGGGAGTCAACCGCGCCAAGCGTGAACACCACCGATTTTGTTTCTCCCGGTTGAAGACGAAGGCGTGTGTGAAGGCTGGCGATGGCATCGATTCCCCGACCGGTACTTTTTGTCAAGGTGCGCCGCTTCAACGCCGCCGGCCGGGCGATGGTACCATACATGCCGAGGAATTGTTCCTTATCGGTTTCGAACGACGAGGGCTTGATGCTCGATGAGTGAAACGCTCTCAAAGGCCAATCGACATTCCAATGTCCCCGCACGCTGGGAACATCCCAGAGTCTCTTGCCGACAAAGATCGCTCCGTACCGTTCATCATAGGAGGTCTCAAAAAACGACTTATGAAATTCCCGGTGCCAATCCGGTGCTTGGCCTAAAGCCCATTCGAAGTAGCTCATCACGTCGAGCGTACGGGGTCGGCGCGACAGGTTGGTCACATTCAACCGCCAGATCTCAAGCGGTTCATCGTTGGGAACGAATATGAGCAGCTCGGTTCGTATGTCGAAATTGATAGATTCGATGATGGAGTATCCGACGCCATGGCGACAGCGATAGTCGTCCGGCTCTATGCACATCGGTTTCCAGGTGGCGGACCACACTCTTCCTTTCTCGTCACGAATGTAGAGATATTTTCCCCATTCATCTTTGATAAGGTCCTGCGCCCAACGGGTGATTCTGTTCAATTGAGCGTGCGTCCGCCAGCTATAGCCACTCCCCGCCTGTGAGATGGTAAGTCCGTACTCGCCATTGCTGATGACGTTGATCCACGGTCGCGGCGTGCGGGGAGTGGTGACAACGTACTCCTTTCCGTTATCGGCAAAGAATCCGAATTGGGTTTTCAAGCGTTCCAAGGATTTCATTTTCAGAAAGAAACTCCGAGCGTCAACCGGTGGGTCTCGGTCAGGCGTCCGTGGTCTGCCCACGCGTAATCGATGCTGAGAGCATAGGGTCCGAGACTCGAACGGATACCACCACCGAACGTCAGGCCGACTTCGGAATCCTGAAGGAAGAGATTCTGATAACCAACGCGGAAGAAGAGCAGGTTGTCGTACTCCCATTCCGCACCGAGGCTGATGCTTTCCGTATTATCGCTCGGATGAAATGCATCAAGAGCAACTCTCAGCACACTCCCGTGGAACAGAGGAATCGGATATCCGACCCCAACACGAAAGAGGATAGGTAAGGGATAGTCTTCTACATATTGGACTGCCGGTAGCGAACTGTTGTCGCCGTGTTTAGCTGGATCCCGGTCGAACTCGATACGCAGATCGCTCCCATCGTACTTCCCACGCGTTCCTACGTTGCTGACGCTCGCGCCGATGTGGAGGCCATCGTCCGACACGCGGTACAGGGTACCAACGTTGATGCCAAAAGCGAGTGACGACACGTGCCAGATAGTTTCCTGCACGTAGGTAACCTGGAGACCGACGGAGAAACGATCAGAAATCTGTCGCCCGTAGCCGAGACCGATAGCAAGGTTCTTGACGCTGTAGAGTTCACCCGTCCCTAACGGCTGATCGACCGTTCGGACTTCGATGTCGCCCGAGTTCAGCGCGGTGACCGTCGCAACAAGATTTCCAAACGATCCGAGGTTCAGGGCAACGGCCGCGAAGTCGTAGCTGATATCAGCCAGCCAGGAACTATGAGTGAATTGCACGCCGTGTTGCTGAAGATAGCCCGCCGCCGCAGGGTTGTAATAAACAGCTTGGATCTCGCCGTAGGCCGTCACTCCCGCGTTCCCCATGCCTGCGACGCGAGCGCTGGGTTCGATGAGCAAAAACTGACCCATGCTGGTACCCGTCTTCGTCTGGGCAATACTTGCGGGGAGACTAATCAGAAAGAGACATAAGATGTTCAACAGCTTCATGATCAATACCTCACGTGTGAAGAGTGCTTCCTGCGGTCACTTGATAACCGCGAACTTGCCGATGTAGTCATCCATCTCCGGAGCCTCGACATGGAAAATGTAGAGGCCAGCCGCGACTTCAAGGTTATCCTTCGATCGAAGATCCCATGCAACATACCCATCAGTCGAGCCGTTGTGGTAGAGCGTTCGCACAAGCTCACCCCGAACGGTATAGATACGAAGAACGCTCCACTGCGGGAGGGCTCGGAACTCGATCCGTCGCTCTCCGCGTCCGGAGACGGCGAACCGTTCCGGTTCAAAGCTTGCCGAGGCCACGTACGGATTCGGCACCACGTACGGTTTCTGATTGTTGAATTCCGCTTTGGCAGAAGCGGCTTCCACTTTTTCCCCTTTTGTTCTGAAGACAAAAACGTCCTCTCTGCCGAATGGCTTCTGTAATTTTATTTGGAAGACATCTCCCCCTTTGGGCGGCTGTGTTTGCTCATTCGATCCCTGCAGTGTCACTCTCCACGTGATGCGACTCGCGTTAGGAAGATTATCGGGGCCGGTGAGGATATCGATGTATTCTTGATTTCCCGGCACGTGGGTCAATGTGCCGTCAATCCTCCCCGTTACTTCGAAGAAGATAAATTTCAACCTCTTATCGCCTGATGGAGTGTGCGCAACCACTCTGAACTTTGCCGGCCGAGGCGGAAGACCGAAGCCTCCTGAGACCGAGGTGTCAATATAGGTGTCCGAAAACGTGATCGTGATATCGTCCGGAAACGCTTCGCGATATCGATTAATCGGCATGATATCTCGATACGAGACCCTGAGTTTCGCGTTCGTGGTGCTCGAAGATGTAAACCGCGTCCGGGCCGTATCAACCTGCACCGTAGGAATCGTGTAGACGATGGGAAGAACACCCGCGCCGGACAAACCCGTCGGCGTTCCATCGAACGTCTCGCCGGTTTTGAAGATGACTCGACCGGTTGTGCTATCGGCTAGCGTGTACGTTTCGGCGCGAATCGATGTGGGCTCCAATGTATGGAAGGTGAGCTTGAAAATGTGACCGTCCGGTACGAGCGAGGAGTTTACCACCTTGACCGACACAGTGCCCGTCCCCTTACCCCGAACGTGCGACACCCCTTCCGTCTCGGCACGTACAAATCCCGGCGCTTTCGGATTCGGACGCACCACAACCACGTTCGTCGGTAGGATCAAACCTCCCCGCAACGTGCGCGAAACGCTGATGGGACTTTCCGACGGATAGTACGTAAAGCCTCCACCGGGGATGGTCGGACCATAGTCGTACGACGTAACGGCGTAATAATATAATTGGCCATTGGTCACGGATGAGTCGCGCCACGTATGAGTCAAGCCACTTTCATTTCCCAAATAGTACGCCACACCCTCAACCGTCTTTTCAGTATAACCGGCCCTTCCATTGATCAGGTCGAACTGCGCAACGGGCCGACCGTGTCCGACCGGAGATGTGCCGCGACCGCTGACGATAACCTTCGGATCTCTAAACTCAGGATCGGTCGACCGATAAATCCGGTATCCTTCGAAATCATTTATACCTGTGATGGGATCGAAGGAACGCTCCGCGGCATCGTCCCACGTGAGCTGGACGTATCCATCCCCCGTCTCCGCTGTAACGGTCGGCGTTGGAGGCGGTGTAGCAAACTGATAGTTCGCATTGTAAATCGCCTGCACGACGCGCACTGTGGTCGTCAGATCGAACAAATCGGCACCCCAGGCAAGTGCGAGACTGAAACGTTCCCGCTGTTGCGCACGAAGTCTGAACGGACCCGAGGCAAAGAGGAATCCGATGTTATAGTTCTGCGCCAGCGGCGGGTCGAATCGAAGGCTGGGATCGCTGTTCGCGAATTGTTCATACAAGCGTTGCGGCCAGTTGCTTTCGTTCGTGAAGAACACGATCCCGTCCACCGGAAGCCCTTGCAGTGAACGGATACGGTTGAATTTGAAACCGGTTAATCCGATCTGATCGGATTCGTTGAGATCCGTTTGATCAAACGCGGGTTCACCGGCGGTCGGAATACCGTCTCCTTCTCCTGTATCATTCGTCCCTGCAACACCGTCGGCACCGACATCGTGAAGCTCCCGATCCCAGTTCAGATTTTCATCCCCCGTCCACCATCGTCCCGCTTTGTACGCAGGACGCTCGGCCAATGGACCATAGAACGCCTCAAAGTTCGCGAGATTGTAGCGGGACTGCACGTAGGCTCGGATTGCATCCTGACCGACGATCAATTGACCGGGGCCGCTGTTACGCCGTTCATCAACGATCCCATCACCGTCATTGTCGATACCATCCTCAGCATTGCCCGGTGTTTCCAGATAGGCATATCCGAGATAGCCTGTTCGCGAACACGTGCCCGAGAGATCAACACCATGCCCATAGTTGTCCCACGTATAGACCAAGTTAAGTCCGGTCGACTTGTCGTAGAAAGCATTGTCATCATCCGATTCGGCAATACCGTCGCACGAAAGTCCCGATCCTCCAATACCCGTATCATTATAAAGTCCGAAAATGATGTTGTCGATGTAATCCGTTGTGCTCTCGTTCGTGATGTCGTAGTGCCAGAAAATCACGTTTCCTGCTTCAATGTTCGACCATTGAAAGCCGCGCACTTCAACCCGCAAACCGAGTCCCCGACGCGTCGTATCGCGACTGTCCGGATAAAAATCCCAGGCATCATAATAATCGTCATCCATCACAGAGAAGCTCTCCTGATCTGCGGCGGGACGTTTACCGAAGTAGCCGTTCCACGCTCCGCGCCACCCCGGATCATCGGGATCGAGCAACTTGTCGGGCCACGTGGCGGGCCACGTGCGGGGATCGTTGCTCACTGCCGGAGATCGGCCGATGTTGATGGCCGGATCCGGTTGAAAGTATCCGGGGCGTGGTTCAAAGCGCATGATCTGGTTGGTGTTGGGACTTCGACCCTGGCGTTCACGATAGCCCGTCTCCATGATAAAGGCTTCCGTGCCGTTTCTCTGACGAATGCGGGCTAACACGAACGGAGTAACGCCATCCGTGTGGTTCATGCCGCTTCCTTTCGGCACTTCGATGGAGTGAAAGGTCGTGAGATCAACATTGAGCGGATCGGGGGGATAATCTCCAACCATCCCGTAGTTCCAGAACCGTGTGCGAATGTTGTTTCCGTCGTGATGTCCTAATCGTTCGGCGTCGGCGCGGCCGCGCTGATTTCGCGGGACAGGTGTTACAATTTGAGCGACGCTCTCCGCAAAGAAGGGCACCACCAGAAGAAAGAGGAAGAGGAGACGATTCATAAGAGCTTCACGAAGATCTCTATCAAAAAATGCACGAGTCCCTCATCGGGATGAATTAAGCGAAAGCCCTATCTCAACTCGACGCGGCGGATAGAAGCGCGTAGGGTTCTCCAACTGGGCACGCACAATCCCAGGCGTTGCAGAGTATTCCGGACTACCGGTATCGCTGAAGACAAATCCGTTGAAGAACTTTGTGTCCAACGCGTTGAAGACGCGAGCAAACAAACTCAGGTTGAGGCCTCCCAGCTGAAAGAATTTCTCAGCACGCACATCGAGAATCATCGAGCTTGGTTTGCGACCGGAATTGGGCTCCACCGACCCACCAAAGCCGGGGCGGATCGTCGGCGTATAGGGCTGGCCACTGGCAACCTTCATCACCGCACTGAGTGCATAGTCACCTTGCTCAGACAGCTGCACGGTCAAGTTAAACGTGTGGCGCTGATCCCAGTTGAGCGGCACCTGGCGCGGCCGCGGATCCTGCCCCGCTGCCGCACGTATCGCCGTCTCACGCGGATCGCTCGAATTCCCCTGCGCGATTGAGAGCGTGTAGTCCATCGTCGAACTCAAGATACCGACACGCCGTTGATCGAGCGACACCGTAAAGCCGAATGCGTTGCCGAAATCGATGTTGGTAAACCGGACATATTCCGCGCCGGTGTAGGTCTCAACAAATTCAACCCCTAACAGGTCGCGAATATCTTTGTAGAACATGTTAAGACTCAGACCGAGGAAGTTTGTAATGGCATGCCGATATCCAAATTCATAATGGACCGTCTTCTCCGGATTGATATCAGGATTGCCGAACACGCCGAAGCGGTAGGGATCGCCGGCTTGCAATCTTTCAAGTATCGAGTAGTTCGCATTGGAAAATGACGTCCCCAGCCCCGGAAACTGATAGAAATGCCCGTACGAGAAATAGACGGATGCATCGACGCTAATCGGGAAAGAGATAGCGAGACGAGGAGCAACAGAAAGTTTTGGAGCAACCCGCTTCGGAATGGATTCAGGTGCTCCTTCAATCGCGTTGGCTGGATTTGCAAGATCACTGGGGAGCGTTGCCCTGGAGTCGAAGTACTCCATCCGAACACCTGCCCGCGCGGTCACATCGTGCCATTCAATTCTGTCCTGCGCATATGCTGCGAACGACACCGGATGATATTCTTGAATAGGGGGATAATCCGGCGGTCGGTTCTCGTACCGAACCAATCGCTGCACTCCGTCGACCGTCGTGAAGACCAGATAACCGGGAGCACCAAACCGGAGTTTATGAAATTGCGCTTCTGCTCCAATCTTCGCAAGATGCGTCTGCGTGACCTGACTTGTGAGTGACCACTGCGCAACGATTGTATTGGTCTGCTGAATGAAGCGGGTAAAATCTACTCCCTGCACGATAGCGCCGTTCTCATAGTTGATGTCGCTTCGAGTCGCTCCTGCCGAATCGTAACGGGCATCGTACAAAGATTCGTACAAATAGTCTTTGTAGTCAACATAATTCTGGCGAAGACTCAACGTATAGAATATCGATGGAGAGAGCGCGTGCGTCCAATCGATGCCGTGCACAAGAGAACTATTGCGCTGCTTGGAGAGACCATCAGGATTAAAGCGAAAGCTGAAATTTGTCCGCCTCCCCTCCGTAAAGTTGAAGATCGCTTGATAGCCAAGTTCGACACCTTGAATGAGACGGTTCGTTATCTTCACCAGACCAGACCATTCACGCGTAAATCCTACCGGCACAATCGCCCCGTCGCCGGTCGGCTTGAAAATCTTCCGCTCAAAATCCGATTTATCGGTCGGGCGGAACCGCCGCTCGCCGTACAGGTAATCGTCAAACACATATCGCCGCCCGCTGAAGATGAAATAGGTCGAAGGCAGCCCCGTTGGACCGGAAAGGCTGAGTTGATAATTCTGAATCGAACCGGGACGCGCACGATAGATCATCCCGCGCCGGCTCCCGTCGTGGACAAAATCACCCCCCATCACTTCGGCGTTCCAATGAAACCGTTCTCCTCCCGTCCGCAACACCGTGTTGACCACACCGCTCATTGCCTGACCGTACTCCGCATCAAATGTACCACTGATGACCTGCACTTCCTGTATCAAGGATCGATCGATGGAGACGCTTGATTCGTTGTTGAACACGTTGTTGACGGAAACGCCGTTCACCTGGTATTGCACTTCCCCCGTCCTTCCACCACGGAAATGGAGCCCGTCACCTGAACTCACGACTCCCGCTTGCAGGTTGACGATGTCCTTGAGTTCTTGTACCGGTAGCACATTGATCTCTTCTCTTCCCAAGATGGCTACCGTGTTCGTCTGCTTCACATCCACCACTGGGCGCTCCGCCGTCACGACCACTTCCTGACCCAGTTCGATAACTGCTTCAGGCAGTGTCTCGTTCAAGACGGTTGTCTGACCGGCGGAGATGCGAACGCCTCGCACAAGCTTCGTCTGATAACCGAGGCTTGAGATCCGGACGTTATATGTTCCCGGCGGAATATTGATGATAACGTAATATCCTTCCGCGTTTGCCGCTCCACCCAGCGTCGTCTCCAGCAACAGAACATTGGCCCCCACGACCGGATTGTTGTTTTGATCAACGATTTTACCGGAGAGCTTTCCGCGCGTATCTGCGAGCACCGCCGAATGGAAAAACAAAGTCGCAATCACCACGCTTCGGAAGAGACGAGTTATTTTCTGACTGTTGATGAGTTGTCTCATAATTGCACTGCCGAGTCATGCTTGATAAACGAGGACCGCCTCAGAGCATAAAGCCACAGCGGGAATGGAAATTTCCCATTCCCGCTGGATCGATGCTTGTTACTTCAACAGGACCATCTTATGCACGGCGGATCGTTGAACCACCTGCGTGTTCATCCCCACCATTTGGACGTAGTAGAAATAGATGCCGCTGCTCAAGCGCGCCGCGTCAAACTCCAGTTCACGCACTCCCTGCGTCTGCACTCCTCCATCGACCGTCGCCACCTTCCGACCCAACACATCAAAGACGAACAGCGTCACCGAGCCGGCTTCGGGCATCGTGAACTGCACGGTCGTTGTCGGATTGAAGGGGTTCGGATAATTCCCGACGAGTGAAAACTGCTCGGGCACCACTCCCGCGACGTCATCGATGGAAGTGGTCACGTTGTATGCCGGATCCATCAATGCCCATGCTGGGCCATCTTGATCCTGCGCCTCGCGGAACCACCAGGTGCGTGTGGCATAACTGCTCGCCGCTGGCATAAAACTGTCTCCGTCATAATAGATGATGCCGGGAAAAACCACACCATCACCGCGACCAGCTGGATATCCAAGTTTTCTGAGATTGATCGCGACTTCCGCTGTGTAGCCTTGGTCTGCTTGGCTTGGATCGAGGGTCAGCGTATCAACTGTCGTGTTCGGTTTTAACCGAAGTGCTACTCTTACCGCTCCACTATCAATCAGCGCCTGTGTGTCTGCGGCATAGCCAGCCCGTCCTCTTGTCCCTCCGTGATCCGTCGTATCAACGAAGAACCTGATTTCCCAGGTGAGTTGTCCACCACGTTGGTTGGGTGGTGTACCTCTGGTTCGCGATCGATCGTTGATCGTAATGAGGAAACCATCTCGACGATCAATTTCTGGTCGGTAGTTGACCACTTGATCATCAACATCGAAGCCAAGGTACAGCGTATCTCCTTTATAGAAGTATCTTACCGTGGCCGTACTTGGTTCGAGAACAGGTGCTTTGGTCCCCCCAATGGGAATTTGCCACTGACCACTGCGGTACTTTCCGGTATTCGGATAACTGTTTCTGATAGCGTCGTCCCCATATCGGATTTGAAAACGCGGAGTATATTGCCACACTTGCTCGGAGAGCGCGCCGTCGATTGCTGGAGTAGCAAAATTCTGTCCATTTGGAATCCTGATATCTGGACCAAGTGGGGACAAGGTGGTAGTGGACGTGGTGACGTTTGGATTTACAAGGATCTTCATGTGGCTGAGTTGTGCCGCGTTGCCCCATGGACCCTGAAGCCACGTACGAGTGCCGCTAAACTTCAGAGTGTCCATAGGCCATTGCCAATCGGCATCATAAATCGAAACACTATACATGACAATCTCGCCTGCCGGGTCGCGAACGTTATACCCGCGTAGCGCCACGTTATATTTTAGCTCCATAACGTACCCCTGATCGTAGGCTCGCGCACCACCCGCAGTCGTATCACTGTTGGAGAGGCCTTGAACCCTGGTCGCGGCATCCCAGATTTGTCTTTTCTTCAAACCAGGGTACCACGATCCCCTCTGTATCGAATCCCTGTGTCCACCGGCAAACCCGAAGAATGCCGGTGACGCACCGACTACCCCTGTTGCCGGGTCAGCCCAAGGCTCGGTGACCCATCCATAGAAGTACTCAAAGGAACCCGTAAATTCCGGGTTCCACGGACTGGCATTGGGATGAAAGCCCATGTATTGTTTTGCGCGGATGTTGGATAAGATGCCGTCGAACCGGTTAAAAAGCCCACCCCCCACCGAGCTGTCTTTGACTATAATGGCCACATACAAACTGTCCCCCCACACGAGGAACTTGATAGTGGCGCGAGTTGGGTCAGACGGAGGCTTACCTGCTTCGAGCCAGTAGCCGCTTCCTGGCATTGGACCGAGTTGACCGTACGTGATCTGAACAGACTCAGCGACCGCCCAGGCCGGTTCGCTCAGGACACCATCAACGGTAATAGGACTTGTTGTTGTCCGAGCCCAAATCGCGTCCTGCCTCGGAATCGTCTGCGCTGACACTACTGCGAACGCCAGGCAGAAGAAAAAAGAAACTAGGACAAAGTTTCGCATGATTCGTCCTCCTATCTCAACAAATGGTGGATAAATGAGTTTAGTGGATTAAGAATTTCAAGATTTAAGTGATGAGCTCTGTTGGTGACGCGCAACCACATGATTCTCGCACCACGAGTTCAGTCCTCATCACCATGTGCCGCTTCGTGTGTTCTTTTTTCTTTTGAATAGCATTGAGTAAGCGTTCGACTGCAAGCGCTCCCAGGTCGCTAATCCCGACGCGTACCGTTGTGAGTGACGGCTTGATGTAACTCGAGATCGGAATGTCATCAAATCCGACGAGGGCAATTTCCTCAGGAACAGAAACGCGTTGAGTGCGTAAAGCACTCAAGGCTGCAATCGCCATCGCATCGTTCGACGCGAAGATCGCTGTCGGCCTCGGCTTCATCTGGAGAATCTGAAGTGCCGCCTTGTACGACGATTGCTCCGTGAAGTCCCCCGGTATTTCAAAGGCTTTGGAGTACTCCGCCCCAGCCTCCTCGAGCGCATCTCTGTAGCCACGCAATCGTTCCTGCGCATCGATGTTTTTCTCCGTTCCTTTGATAATCGCAATCCGCTTATGGCCATGAACAGCAAGATGCTTCACAACTTCGAATGCACCCCGATAGTTGTCGATGTTGATCGCGTCGAACTCGTCTCCTTCAACATGGCAGTTGAGAAGAACAAGAGGGAGGGCCGACGGCAAATTGGCGTTGAGCGACGTTGCGTCGATGTGGGGCGACATGATGATGAGCCCATCCACACGACCACTCATAACGCGCAGAGCTGCTTCGATCTCAACTTTGTTGTTGTGAGAACTTGAAATGAAAAGGTGGTAATTCTGTTTCCGCGCTGTGCGATCCATGCCACGCAGAACCTCGGAAAAGAATTCCCCGTACAAGTCCGGCAACAGGATGCCGATCGTCTCTGTTCTGCTTCGGCTAAGATTTCGAGCGGCAATGTTGGGGGAGTAACGAAGCTCACGCACGGCGTTCTCCACGAGCAAGCGCGTCTCCTCATTGACCACATTACTGCTATTCAGGACACGGGAGACGGTAGCAATGGAGACGCCAGCTCTCTTCGCTACGTCTTTAATGGTGGAGCGCATATGAAAGGTGGGAAATTCAGAAATGTAAACGTTTACATTCGCGGCTCAAAAAAAAGAGCCGACTCCGCTCTCACGCTATTTCATCTGTGATGATGGTAGACAAGTTTGGAGTGAATGTCAAGTTAAATCTCTGGGTGAGCTCAGTTTTTTCAGCTTTTACCCTTCACCAACACAAAGCGTGCCAAGGTTCGGTCCATGCGCCGTTCATCGCTTTTACATGAACACCGACCTTTGAACTCATAATCATGCTTTGTAATTGCTCAGCGTCAGAATCAAAACCACCTGAAATCTACGACTGATTCACAGATTGGCGAAGAACTAAGAAGAGATGGGATTCTCTACCTCAAATCCGATTTAGAGAGTCATTACAACTCTGGTGGAGTAAGCGGGAGGATGTCGAAATCACGGCGCGCGGGTTGGAAAGCGATGGCGTGCGTTCAATTCTTGGCGCACTCCCGTGTTACGTCTATGGCATCCTTCCGCAGATGCGCCAAGAATTGTGGGTGGTGTGGAGGAAGAGCCATCGCGTGCGTTTGATTTCGGCACGTTTTCTTTTGTGAGGCTATGCACAATGGAGGGCGAGAAGCCTTCTCGCCCACAGTGGTGTTGCGAAAACTGTCTGAATTCCTCAAAGCTCGAACTCGCACATCACGTCGATTGAACTTTTTGCATAGCCTCGAGCGGATTCTCGCGTTGCGGGTTATGACGTTCACCTCTGCGGTGAAGAAGAGTGTGTCCATTTCGAACGGATGTAGTTCTGCGAACCTACGACAGAACACGCCTCTATGTCGGAATTAAGGTCTCTACTGAATACTTGCATACAGCGCAAAGAATGTTTTTTTGTCTTGTCATATTGTTTGATCCTGTGTCTTCGCAGCTCATGAGCAGGCACGAGAGCGATCAGCTTTCCTTCGTTGGCAACATAGAGTGGATCCAATCCGAGGATCTCGCACGCACCCTGCACTTCGTCGGTGACCGGAATGGTCTCTTCAATAAGCGACATGCCCACCTGAGCGGCTTTTGCAATCTCATTCAACGCACTTGCTACCCCTCCACGCGTCGGATCGCGCAGGACGTGCACGTTCTCGCTCGCGGCAAACATCGCCTTGACAAGCTCATGCAACGGGGCCGTGTCGCTCCTCATTTCTGTTTCGAACTCAAGCCCCTCCCGCACCGACATGATCGCTATCCCATGCACACCGATGTTTCCACTCAGAAGTATCCTGCCTCCAACTTCGGTATTCTGCGGACCAATGGTACGATTCTTTTCGATGAGGCCGATGCCGGAGGTGCTGATGAAGATCTGATCCCCCTTCCCTTTCTCCACGACTTTTGTGTCCCCCGTGCAAAGCACGACTCCCGCCCGATCAGCGGCCTTTCGCATCGATTGGATCAGGCGCCAGAGATGTTCCATCGGGAAACCTTCTTCGAGAATCAATGCCACGGAGAGGAAGAGCGGTGTGGCTCCACACATAGCAAGAACGAACAGCTTTTCGATAAGCTGTTGCGTTAACCTGAATCATGCATGATCATGTGACTTACACATGTTGGAAAGAGAGTATTCATTGGTGTTACAAGGTATTTGCCGTTCTGGACAAGATACACACCTCCGGTGAGGGTTTTGTCCAATAGGTTTCCGGGCCTGAAAATGTCGGTTTTTCCTTCAAGGGCAAGAACCTTACGTCATTTTGCAGGGCTCTTTCTCGTTCAACTTCACGCAGGATTCAGGTTAACTTCCCTCCACCGCCGTGAGCCAAAAGCACGTTTGGATACTCCGTCAGCGGGATCGGTGAAAGGGAAGAAAAAACACCAGCCCGGAATTGAGCTGGCGTCTTTCACATCAGAAAGGCGTCGATTTACCATTGAGCAGTCACTGAACGCAGTCGCTGCGCAGGGAGAGTGAATCGGCGATCGATTTCCAGGAAAATGCCGCAACGGCCTGGTCGTTGTGAACAGCATAGAGTACCCCTTGCTCGAACGACCCAACCGGCTTTTGTACCAACCAGATACCATCCGTGTTCAACGTGATTTTCCCCACAAAGTGACCATGATAGCGGAAGTTTGTTCTACTGTAGAGATGGAATCTGTTGGCACTCATTGATTGGTCTGTGAGAATCCAGTACCCTTCCACATTGTTGCATCGGTACAGGGCGATTCCTTCGGGTTCATGTTCGATGACACCGTCGCCGATTGTCTTGCCAGTAAATGTTCCGTCGAGAGTGTATACTTTCACATTCCGGGACTTCACGTCCTCGTCAGCAATCAGCAGGGTGTTGTTCTCAGCGTCAGAGTGGATAGACTCCACGTTCCGAAGTACGCCCTTCCCGTTCGTTTCCCCGAATGTGCGGACAAGCCTGCTTTCCACGCGAGCCTTTTCAACGGTAAACGAGTACTGCTTGACCCGCTTCCCGAGAAGGGAATCGGGCGGAACAGTGTCGCCATCGGTTCCGTAATTATCCGTAATGTACAGGGCGTATGTCGAACCGTTTTGCCTGAACACCGTCAGGCCGTATGGTCTGATCAACTCGTCAGTTCCAATAAAGCCTATCGGTGCAAATTCCGGCATCTGGAAAAGCTGTACGCGTCGGTTATTGCGCTCCACCACGAGTAGCACATTGTCAACAACAGCGATACCGTTAGGGTACCGGAACTGACCTGCCTTGGTCCCACTCGTTCCCACGCGTTTGACGAATGCACCAGTGGCAGCATCGTACACCATCAGACGGTCCGTCGATTTGGCCGTTGCGATGATCCAACGGTCTGTCTTCCCATCGGTCCAGTAGGCTGGTGAATCGATGTTCTCGGCACTCGTCGTGTCTGTGACAAAGCTTTCAAAAATAACGACGCTTTTCGAGGCTTCGGTCCTCGCGCCCTCCCCCTTTTGCGAGCTGCATCCCAAGGCGACTATGAGGAGAAGCGGAATGATCCCTCGAGGGGATGCGGGTAGCATCATAGAGGTTTCTTTTTCTACAGGTCGAATTTCATACCCGCGATATAGCGGACATCGTAAAACTCCGCTTGGTATGTTCGCTCCTTTACTCCTGCGTAGTACCGCAAGGGTTGATTGAGGAGATTGCTTCCCTCGATGAAAAGTCGGACTTGCGGCAGAATGACGAAGGAGGCGTTAAAATCCAGGCGCGTGACGGAGTCGTAGTATCGTTCAAGTTGAGGTGTGAGGTCAAGCTCATCAGGATCGAGGTATGGGCTCGAGTAGTTGAGAGCAAGACCGACTGTAACGCCCGGGGCACTGTAGGTAAGTGAGCCGTTCAAAACATGCTCTGCTGTACCAGGGAGTTTGATAGTACCCAGCGATGGGTCGTCCGGTCTGTCTGTTTTAGAAAACGTGTAAGTGTAGTTGGTGTAAAGACTGATATTGGAAAGGAATGACGGCAGGAAATCGAGCTTCCGTTGAATCGCCGCCTCGAAGCCGTAGAGGGTCGCCTTCCGACCGTTTCTGGGTTGAAACATGCTGCCGAATGTAGCACCCGAAGCCGGGTCGAGATAATTACGGTTTCTGCTGACATAAATGAAATTATCGATCCCTTTGTAGAACACACCGCCGGAAAGGATGCCGATGTTGGCAAAGTAATGCTCGGCCATAAAGTCGATGTTCATGGAAGTAGTTGGTTTCAGCGATGGATTCCCGAGATGGAGTTCATCGTCCGACTGGAAGACTTGACGGTATCCAACTAAATCAAAGTAACGAGGCCGTGCGATCGTGTTCGTCCATGCGGCGCGTACGACCGTGAACTCATCAATCTTGTACCTCAAGTGGAGGCCGGGGAGAGCGTTCAGGTACTCTCCCTTTCCGGGGATCGGTTTCAGCGTACCGCTGTCGTTATCGTACTCCAACCCGGTGTTCTCGACGGCGGTTTTTTCAATGCGCAAGCCTGCAATCATTTGTAGATTGGTGCCGAGCGACTGTTTGAGCATCGCATAGCCCGCTGTAATAGTCTCCGTCGCATCGAAATTGCCGGCTGTTTCCTCGGGCACCGCCGACCCGGTAAAGAGGGCAGGGTCACGGAGATTGAGACGCCCAAGAAACACTCTCGTGGGGAAGTACCCAATCCTGTAATCTCCCGCGAGGTAGTTTGCGTCGCTGTAGTCGCTCGCCTCCACCAAACCGAGGTTGGCCATGGTTGCCGTCTTCGGAGTGTATTCGTGGAACCTGTTGTCGCGGTTCTTTTCTTTCTGTTTGTAGCTGAATCCGGCCTTTACGCTGTTGCCATAATCGACATCCGGAGAGAGCGGAATCTCGAAGTTGAGGCGCGCACCGAAATCTCTTTCCTCTGTGTATTGGAATTCTTCTGACAATTGATGGAAGGTAAAGGTTTGATATTCTACCTCGGTTGAATTGACTGGAGTGAAGTACGGCGTGCGAGGATTGGAAAGGTCCACACGAACTTGCAGCCCCGGCGAACCTGATATGCGTCTCCGGTACTGGAGATACCGCTCATTCGGGCGCTCCTCAGAGGCCTTCGCGTAAGAAACACGCCAGTCGGTCTTTATGAATCCACTCACAAGATGTTGGCCGGCGAGGGAGAAGTTTTGGGTTCTTTGGTCTTCGAGGCGCGTAGATCGAGTCCTACCATCGTCCGCACCACCTTTGGTCTGTCTTCGTATTTCCGTCCTGTTGGAAATCCCCTGAGCATTCGGCTCGTTCAAGATATAGCGCAGCCGATATCGATTTTCCCAGTCGTTCCGATGGTTGTACATCGCCTTGATGAACAGAGCGGAGTTCTCTCCCAGCGTATAATCAAGGGCCGCAGAAAAGCTTTGCCTTAGGCGGCGGATATCGTACTTACGCACATCCCACTCTTTGACATACACGTTGCCTGTTGAATCGTTCTGAGCCCACTCACCTTCGGCATTGTCGGAACCCAGTCGGTGGTCGTTCAAAGAACCGCTGACAATGACCCCCAGCTTGTCGTCCATAAACCGCTGGCCAAGAACAAAGTTACCGTTCCAGATAGGCATACCGGTCAGGGCGTTGTAACCACTTCCCAGTGTTGCCGTCAAGCGCGTTCCACTGGGGACCGCACGCGTAACGAGGTTGACCGAACCGCCGATGGCATCGGCATCCATATCCGGTAACACGGCTTTATGGACTTCAATTGCGGCAATCATGTCCGCAGGAACTAAATCCACTTGCACGGCACGTCGCTCCGCCTCTGCGGATGGTATTCGCTCCCCATTCACCATAATGGAATTCAACTCCGGTGCCGTGCCACGGATATTCACAAATCGAGCTTCTCCCTGATCATAGTTGACGGTGATTGAGGGAATGCGTTTCAGGGCATCTCCAATATTCGCATCCGGAAAACGGCCAATCTGGTCGGACGAAACGATGTTCGTGATGTTGATATTCTCCCGCTGCCGACTAAAACTCCTGGCTTGCCCCTCAATATATTCTCCCACGACGACAACTTCCTCCCCCTCAACGACTCCCGGTTCCAGCTCTACGTTGAGCACCGTCGTTTCGCCCTCACGCACCGTGACCGTCCGGGTAACTTTAACATAACCGAGGTGGGAAATAACAATCTCATGCGTGCCAACCGGGACACGCGCCAGTAAAAAAGCACCGTCGAGGTCCGCTGCAGTGCCGATTTGCAGTGAAGGTATATGGATGTTCGCCGACGGCAGGGAGAATCCGTCTTTGCTGGTTATTCTGCCTTTCATGATGCCCGTTTGTGCAAACACCGGCATCGCTGCAAAGAAAAGAAGGAATACATATCGTAAGTGCGTTCTCATGCAAAAGCTCCTTTCACTGTGGCGATAAAGCGAGGAATTTGGGCTATAGGATTGAATTTGAGGAATGATCACGCAGAGGGCGCCAGCAAAGGTAAAGATGGTATGTAAGGTGGGGATTACCGCAGTTTTAAGATTTCAAGAAAAGCGGGTTCCTGCTCAATTGCTCGCTAGAGACGTGGACGAAAACCCATGTTACCAATCCGCCTCAGGCGGAATGTGCGGAAATTGAACCCGTGAGCTAGTGAAACGTATCTCACGGGTTGAATCAAATTGCACTACACCTGAAGGAGATGAACTGCAAATCCGCCAATCTCCTCCTGTAAATCGATGGCAACCAACTTGCCATCCTTTTCCCTTTTCGAATCGCCGCGAAACACGTAACCGTTTCGTTCCAAGTATGCGACGGCACGCCGGATAAAGTTGGTGCCGATGGCGATGTGTCCGTGCTCGCCAAAGGAGGGGGATTTGAGAAGTTCAACGGCTTTTCCCGCGAAGATCGATGAGGTTCCCTCCTTCACCTCGACGTCAAGGAGCGCGCCGAACTTGTGCGCTACGGTCTCAGCCTCTTCTTCATTGGCGAGATTGATACCGACATGTGCGAGATGGAATCCAAGCATCGTCTGAACAGCTCGCTTTGTTCGTCGCGTAATCTCTTCAAACTGCTTGGGTGCGATCAGTTCATTCTTCACCATCCAACTGCCACCACAAGCGAGAACAGAGGGTAATCTGAGATACGAGAGCACATTGGTCTCATCCACACCTCCGGTCGGAATGAAACGCATTCCCTTGTAGGGAGCGCTCATTGCCTTCAGATAATTTACTCCGCCGCTCGCCTCTGCAGGAAAGAATTTCACAACCGTCAATCCCAACTCCATCGCCCGTTCGACATCCGACGGCGTCGCAACGCCCGGCGTCATGGGAATGGAGCGTGAAAGACAATACTCCACCACTTTCGGATTCAAGCCCGGCGCAACGATAAACTTCGCACCGCTCTCCACCGCCGCCTGTACCTGTTCTGTGGTAAGCACCGTCCCCGCACCCACAAGCATCTCCGGCATTGCTTTTGAAATCGCCGCGATGGACTCTCTCGCCGCCGCCGTACGAAACGTCACTTCGGCACAAGGCAAACCTCCTTCAGCGAGGGCGCGGGCTAGGGGAACGGCATCGGCGGCGTCATCAATCACAATTACCGGCACGATGCCCAACAGCTCAAGTTGTTCGAAAACGTTTCTCATAGGCTCATTTTTCTCCACTGTTCTCAAAATTGTCGAAGTGCCTCTACGCTGCGCTTTCCAAGTCACACCACGTATGCTGTTGAGGCCGTTTCTCCACCTCGTCCGGTCCAGTTGGTATGAAAGAACTCCCCTCGCGGTTTGTCCACCCGCTCGTATTGATGCGCGCCGAAATAGTCGCGTTGCGCCTGCAGAAGATTGGCCGGTAAGCGGGCGTTCCGGTAGCCATCGTAGTAATGAAGTGCCGTTGCGAACGCAGGCGTCCAGATGCCGTTCAACGCCGCCGTCGCAACCACGCGCCGCCACGACTGTTGCGATTGGTCGATCTTCTCCTTGAAGAACGGATCAAGAAGGAGGTTTTTAAGATGCGGATTTCTATCGAACGCCTCTTTGATCGTGCCCAGAAAAACGGATCGAATGATGCATCCACCTCTCCACAACAACGCGATGCCGCCATAGTTGAGCTGCCATCGAAATTCCTCCGCTGCCGCACGCAGCAAGGCAAAACCCTGCGCGTACGAAACGATCTTAGAGGCATACAACGCATGCTGGAGATCCTCCAAGAACTTCGCTCTCTCACCTTCAAAGCGTGGTGCAGGACCCGTTAAGACCTTCGATGCCTCGACTCTCTCCTCTTTTATGGCGGAGAGACAGCGTGCAAAGACCGCCTCGCTGATGAGAGTCAGCGGGATTCCGAGATCGAGCGACGTGACGCTCGTCCACTTCCCCGTCCCTTTTTGTCCCGCCGTATCGAGTATCTTCTCAACCAGGGGCGAACCATCTTTATCCTTGTAGGCGAGAATATCGCGTGTGATCTCGATAAGGTAACTGTTGAGATCTCCTTCATTCCATTTCTTGAAGATCTGGTGCATCTCATCGGCGTTCATACCGAGCAATTCCCGCATGATCTGATATGCTTCACAGATGAGCTGCATGTCGCCGTACTCAATCCCGTTGTGTACCATCTTTACGAAATGCCCCGCGCCATCGCTCCCCACCCAATCGCAGCACGGCGTTCCGTCTTCTACCTTCGCTGCTATTGATTGGAAGATCGGTTTCACGTGCGGCCAGGCAGCAGGTGAACCGCCGGGCATGATCGATGGCCCCCGCAACGCGCCCTCCTCACCCCCTGAAACACCTGTGCCGATAAAAAGCAGTCCCCTACTTTCGAGATACTGTGTTCGTCGAATCGTATCTTCGAAATGCGAATTGCCGCCATCGATCACAATATCTCCCTTCTCCAAGAACGGCAGGAGCAATTCGATGAACTCATCCACCGGTTTTCCTGCTTTCACCATCAACATCACCTTGCGCGGAGTCTTGAGCGATCCGATCAGCTCTTGAATGGACGATGCGCCGACGATGTTCTTGCCTTTTGCCCGACCTTGTACGAACGCGTGCACTTTTTCGACTGTGCGGTTGTAGACCGCGACGGTGAACCCGCGGCTTTCCATATTGAGAACGAGATTTTCGCCCATCACCGCCAATCCGACCAAACCGATATCTGCTTGTTGTTGCATAGTGATCTTTCGTTCATTGATCTCGATAGTATGAATGCTTACCGCTGAATCCGTGCGGAACCCCCTTTCGCGAACGCCCGCACCTGTTCCACTGTCGCCATCGTCGTATCGCCGGGGAAGGTTGTCAAGAGTGCTCCATGCGCCCAGCCCAACTTCACCGCCTCCTCCGGCGATTCACCTGTGATGAGCCCATAGAAGAAACCGCTCGCAAAACCATCGCCGCCCCCAACGCGATCCAGCACGTCAAGCTGACAGGTCGGTGCTGGATACGTCTTGCCGTTGATCCATGCCACCGCGCTCCAGCTGTGACGGTTCGTCGAATGAACTTCCCGAAGCGTTGTGGCAATAATCTTTACGTGCGGATGTTTCTTCACAACGTTGTCGATCATTCCGATAAACGCTCCTGCATCGAGCTGCGATTTCGATTCGACATCAGGCCCCGGAATTCCCAGCCCCTTTTGCAGATCCTCCTCGTTCCCCACCAGCACATCACAGCTCTCAACGATCTTTCCGATGACCTCGACCGCTTTTTGTTGGCCTCCCCAAATATTCCATAACTTTTCGCGGAAGTTGAGATCGAAGCTGACCACCGCTCCCGCCTGCTTCGCGGCTTTCATCCCTTCTGCAATCAGTGCGCCCGTTGTTTCCGAAAGAGACGCAAAGATGCCTCCGCTGTGAAACCACTTGACTCCCCTTCGAAAGACCTCATTCCAATCGAAATCACCCGGTTTGAGTTGTGCAGCCGCTTCATTGGAACGATTATAGAATACGACCGGCGGACGCACACCTTGTCCCCGATCGCTGTACACCGTCGCCATGTTCGGGCCGTTCACGCCATTGTGCTTGAACCGCTTGTAGAAAGGAGTTACGCCCATCGCCCGCACGCGCTCTGCGATCAAATCACCGATCGGATAATCGACCATTGCCGACACAATGCCCGTCTTGAGGCGGAAGCAATCGGATAAGTTGGCTGCAACATTGTACTCGCCGCCGCTGACGTGAATGGAACACTGATTGGCTTTGCGGAACGGTATGACACCCGGATCGAGCCGATGCACCAGAGCGCCGAGCGAAATGAAATCAAATGCTGCTTCGGTACGGAGAGAGAGACCACTGCTCATGCTGAACTCCTTGGATTACGAAGTTGATGAATGTTCATGTTTCAGCCGGAACAAATTCTGTCCAGCGTTTTCTATAACGAGGAGATCGTCCCCCTGCTTCGATCTCCACGCATGCAGCTCGATGCTCCGATAATCACGGAAGCCGAGGTTGACCGCTCGACAGACGTCCTCAGGAATGGAGGTTGCGAGTGTGACCTGAATGCGTGGATACTCGATTCCGTTCGAGAACGTACCGACGCCGCGGACATTCGTCGAATGCGCCATGATGAGCTTCGGCTCTCTGGAAAATCGCTCCCACTGTTTTGTGAAATACTCGATGACATGATACCCGATCCGGCGAATCTCCTGTTCGTGCATGAAGGAAATATTTTTGATCTGCGGACCATAGATGATCAGCTCTCCCCCCTCAGCAACGATCGGCTCCAGTTTGTACATGGCTTTTCCCCCAACCCACATCTCCTCATAGATATCCGGCGTTACGGCAAGAATGGTGCGATACGGCTTCTCCGTGTAGGTGATGTGCAGCTTTGCAGAGTACTCCGCCGCCTGCGACCACGCTTCCTTCGGATCGCCGATGAAAAGACACGTAGCCTCTTCGTCCTCATTCACCGCGAACGCGAGACACGTGCTCGGCGTTGGAATGAACCTTGCCGCCTGGTCGATCACCCGCCGTGTCGGTGTCTGCTTGACGCCGTTCACGACCGGATTGGTGAGTATCGCTCCCAACCAATGGAACGTCTCGATCACCTCAAGCCCCGCGATACCGGGAAAGAAGTACTTATTCCCTCCTGCAAATCCCATGGTCTCGTGAGGAACAACCGGTGAGACGATGAGGATGTGATCATACTCCAACACTTTTCGGTTTATGGTGACCGTCAGCGGTTCGGCAAAGACACCGTTGGTTGCCTCGGCTATTGTTTCCGCAGAGATCGTACCAATGGTGGCCAGTTGGGCAGGATTTCGGTGATCGTGATTGAAGAATCGGACTTTCTTGAAGGTTGTCCGGTGTTCCTCTGCCGTCATCCCGACGTGGCGGTAGATCCGATCCAGCGGCATATCTGCGTGTGTACCCGTGGCAACAAGAAGATCAAAGGCACTTACTTTCTGAAGAAGCAGATCCGACAGCGTATGAAAGAAGAGATCGATCCGTGCATGCCGCGTGTGGTCGGGTATCAGCACGAGAACCTTCTTTCCTTGGAGCGGAATGCTTGAGAGGGCGCCGCCGCATATCTCCCATACCTCGCGATCCGAGAGAGGACGATCTAAAGATCCTTTCCCGACAACACTCACGATCGCACCTCCTGTTTGATCAACGTTTTGAAGCCGAGCTCTTCGAGCGTCTTTCCGATGGAGGTGTGGTGAGCGGAAAGTTCGACGACGGTGTTGTAGAACTCCCGCCGAATTCTGTACCCAGCGCGCAGCTTCATAAAGTATCGACCCCGCAGGGATTCGGGGAGTTGTATGATCTCCCGCAACTGCATGTCATCGTACTCGATATCGTACACGCGACGTACAACGAGATCCAGCGCATCCTGAGGAGTGAAGACATCCGCGGGAACGCTTACCCTTGGTGTTTCAACAAGCGCGCTGGCATCCACCCGCCAGAGAGGATCGAATCCGAAATAACGGCAGACTTCCTCATACACTATTCGAAGGGCGTTCAGTTTCCCATCCAGCGAATAGCCGGCGATATGCGCCGTGCCGAGGAATACTTGTTGAAGAAGGTTGATGTCGATATCGGGCTCGTGTTCCCACACATCGAGAATCGCGGCAGAAAGGTGTCCGACGGCAACTGCCGAGGAGAGGGCACGTGTATCGACGACTCCGCCGCGGGATGTGTTGATCAGAACACTTCCTTTCTTCAGCGCCGCAAGACGGCGTTCATCAAACAGATGATGCGTTGCGTCGCGACCTGTTCGCGTCAGCGGAAGGTGGAGCGTGAGGAAATCACAATCCATCAATTCATCAAGCGAGACGAAGGAGGCATCCCCCGTCGTTCGTTTGAGAGGAGGATCGTTGAGAACGGGTACGATCCCCAACGCCTTTGCTACCCGAACGACTTTGCTGCCGACGTTCCCGACGCCCACAATCCCGATGCTCTTCCTCTGCAGCAACGTTCCGTTTCGCCTCGCCCAGACAAGCAGCGCCGCAGCAACATACTCCGCAACCGAATTTGCGTTGCTGCCCGGAGCGCTCGCAAACGCGATGCCTCTTGACTGCAGATAATCGAGATCGATATGATCGGTCCCGATCGTCACTGTCCCGACAAACTTCACCGCACTCCCCTCGAGAAGGCTCGCATCGACCTTTGTCTCGGAACGAACGATGAGAATGTCGGCATCGCGTACGGCCTCTCGCGTCACCTTGGCCGTATCGAGTGCAACCACGTTACCGATGTGAGAGAAGACCTCTACAACAAAGGGTGTATTGCGATTGACAACGATGGTGGGTTTCGACATCTCTAAACGCCTGCGTACGCCGTGAAGCCGCCATCCACATAGACCACCGCGCCAGTCATAAACTCCGAGGCCGGCGAGAGGAGAAATAACACCGTGCCGATCAGGTCTTCCGGTTGACCGAAACGGCGCATGGGTGTGTGTTCGATGATGCTCCTTCCACGCTCGGTCAACTCGCCACTCTTTTCATCGGCGAGGAGGAATCTGTTCTGTTCTGTGAGAAAGAAACCGGGGGCGATGGCGTTGACTCGAATGTTGGGAGAATACTCTTGCGCCATGTGCACGGCAAGCCATTGCGTAAAGCTGGTCACCGCCGCTTTCGCGGCCGCGTACGCAGGAATGCGCGTGAGCGGACGCAGACTGTTCACCGACGTTATGTTGAGAATCACACCCGCCTGCTGCTCAGCCATCAGCTTACCGAAGACTTGCGACGGCAAGATGGTCCCGAGGAGGTTCAGCTCGGTCACTTCACGCAATCCTTCTTCGGGTAATTGGAAAAAAGATTGATTGGCGTGCGTCGTTGCCTTGGGGCTGTTCCCCCCTGCGCCGTTGATGAGACAGTCGATGCGCTTGTACGCGGCAAGGACTTCTTCTTTCGCCTTCTCAACACTTTCTCTCTTCACCACATCTGCAGCCATGGCAAGAATAGCGCCTTTCTTGTTCTTGCAAGCGCTCAGCAAGTCGCTGGCGCGGGAAGGATTTCGGGAGAGAACAGCCACGTTTGCACCACGATCCACAAGAGCAAGCACAATGGCCTTTCCGAGAACTCCTGTCCCCCCCGTTATGACCACAGTACGATTTGTGAAATCGAATACACTATCGAGTGTTATCACACAAGACCTTTCATGTGTCAGAAACCGAAGAGCTTTGGAAGAAACATGGTAATATCAGGCAGAAACGTCACCAGCAGAAGGGCACCGATCATAGCAAGGAACATGGGAAGCAACGGCCGGATGACCTTTGCGATGGTGGTCTGAGCGATTCCAACGCCGACGAATAGAACGCTTCCCACCGGTGGCGTGCAGAGTCCGATGCACAAGTTCATCACCATGATGATACCGAAGTGGATCGGATCGATGCCGAGTCCGGTTGCGACCGGCAAAAAGATCGGTGTGAAGATCAAAATCGCAGGCGTCATGTCCATAAACGTGCCGACGATAAGAAGGATAAGATTGATCAGCAGCAGAAGGAGGATTTTATTTTCCGACAAGGACAAGAGCGTCGCACTGACGTTCTGCGGGATGTTCGTGTAGGCGAGAATCCACGACATCCCCATCGACGTGCCGATGAGGAGCATGACGATGGCGGTCGTCGATGCAGAAGAGAGCAGCACGCTCGGTATCTCACTCCACTTCACTTCACGATACACCAGCACCGAAAGCACGAAGGTGTAGAGAACTGCAACTGCCGAGGCTTCCGTGGCGGTAAAGTAACCGGCGACAATCCCTCCCATCACAATGACAATAAGAAAAAGGCTCGGAAGAGCATCCAGGAACTTCTTGATCGCGTCGCTCCACCCATCCACACGTCCCACAGGATACTTTCGTTTGATGGCGATCAGCATGCCGGCAACCATCAACAGCACACCCATCAGTATGCCCGGAAGATATCCCGCAAGAAAAAGCGCAGCAATCGATACACCGCCGCTCGCGAGGGAATACACGATGAGCACGTTGCTCGGGGGAATGAGAAGTCCGGTTGTCGCAGAGGAAATATTGACAGCAGCGCTGTAATCACGGTCGTACCCTTCTTTGGCCATCAGAGGCGACATAAACCCTCCGATCGCCGACGCAGCAGCAACGGCAGAACCGGAAATCGATCCGAACAGCATATTGGCCATGATGTTGACAAACGCCAATCCGCCTGGCAGCATCCCGACCAGTACCTTGGCGAATTCGATAAGCCGACGCGCGATGCCTCCGCGGTTCATCAACTGGCCAGAAAGAATAAAGAACGGAATCGCTAACAGAGCGAAACTGTCCAGTCCCGTCGCCATCCTTTGAGCAACCGTCGTGAGGGCCGGACCGGGCAGGATGGTCACCAGCATGGTGGCTATCGTCGCGATCCCGATGCAAAACGAAATCGGGACGCCGAGGATCATCAAGAGGCCGAACGAAACAACGAGGACGATGATTTCAATCCATTCCATGGTGGCCTCCTCTCAACTGTTGCATCGATTCAGTAGTGTCCAACTGTTGAACGGATAAAGAGCAATAATTCAATGTCATACAATCGGTTACAGTCGAAGATACCCGTAATCGATTTGAACTTGGTCGAGACAAAATGCTATCCTTTGAAGG
>JBGFRO010000022.1:0-186079 GCA_041695085.1 Bacteroidota bacterium
GTCGCCCTACGTCTGTAGTGCGAGACGCTGTCTCGCACCATCAGCAACTCAGCGAGTCGCCCTACGCCTGTAATGCGAGACGCTGTCTCGCACCATCAGCAACTCAGCGAGTCGCCCTACGTCTGTAATGCGAGACGCTGTCTCGCACCATCGGCGACTCAGCGAGTCGCCCTACGTCTGTAGTGCGAGACGCTGTCTCGCACCATCAGCAACTCAGCGAGTCGCCCTACGCCTGTAATGCGAGACGCTGTCTCGCACCATCAGCAACTCAGCGAGTCGCCCTACGCCTGTAATGCGAGACGCTGTCTCGCACCATCGGCGACTCAGCGAGTCGCCCTACGTCTGTAGTGCGAGACGCTGTCTCGCACTATCGGCAACTCAGCGAGTCGCCCTACAAATGGCTGAATCAAGACCGCCGTTACCACAACCGCCCCACAACCGATGACATTATACCAGAGCCACGCGATATCCGTAAACGCAAAACAGTACAGCACCACCGTCTCCCCCACAAACGCAGCGATAAAGGTCGCAGTGCCTCTGACTCGCTTGATGTAAAACGCCACAAGGAAAATCCCCAGCAACGTCCCGTAGAAGAGCGACCCGAGGATATTGACGGCCTCCACTAACGAACCGAGTTGCGTTGCATACTGCGCAAAAACGATTGCGTACACTCCCCATAACGACATCGAGAGTCGCGACACGAATAAGTAGTGCCGTTCATCTCCGTCTCTCCTGAAGTGCCTCTTGTAGATATCGACGACGGAACATGTTGCCAATGCGCTCAACTCTCCCGACGTGGACGACATTGATGCCGCGAAGATGCACGCGAAAATCAATCCGACCAATCCCACCGGCAAATACGTCATGACAAACGAGAGAAAAATGTAATTGGTGTCGTTCGGATCAAGACCGGCCGATCGGATCACGCCGAACGCTTCCGACCGGATCGACTCTGCGTATGCCTGCGACTCTTTCATCGAGACCCGTGCATCCTCCATGCGGATCGCATCTCCGGCCTCCCTTGCCGAAAGAAACTCCCGCAGCCATTCCTCTTTCTCGCGTTGAGCGATGCCGAACTTCTCCTCCAACTCCACAAACTTCTCCGCATGCTCACTCTGCCGCACCTTCTCCAGGATGACCGGATTGAAGAAGATCGGCGGACGTTCGAACTGGAAAAACGCAAACACCATCGCGCCGATGAACAGAATGAGAAACTGCATCGGCACCTTAGCCACACCATTGAAGAGTAGTCCCGTCCTACTCTGCGCTACCGATTGCCCGGTGAGGTACCGCTGCACTTGCGACTGATCCGTTCCGAAATATGCCAATGCGACAAACAAACCGCCGATCAATCCCGACCAGAAATTATATCGATCACTCAGATCGAACGAGAAATCGACGGCATTCAACCTCCCCAGTCCGCCGGCAACATACAAAGCGTCGGCAAATGAGACATCCTCCGGCAGTGAGACGATGATGACAACGAGCGCCATGATCATGCCCGACATGATGATGAGCATTTGCTGGACGTGCGTCCAACTCACCGACTTGACCCCTCCCATAGCAGTGTAGATGATGATCCCCCCTCCGATGACCGAGGAAGTAATTCTCATGTCCCATCCCAGCATGACGGAAAGAATGATGGAGGGGGCATAAATCGTAATGCCCACGGCAAGCCCACGCTGGACAAGAAAGATGATGCTCGTCAGCGTCCGCGTCTTCAAATCGAATCGTTGCTCAAGATACTCGTACGCAGTATACACTCCCAGCTTGTGAAAGATCGGAACGGCGGTAATGGAGAGAATGATCATCGCAAGCGGTAGTCCAAAATAGAACTGCACGAATCTCATGCCATCGACGTATGCCTGACCAGGCGTCGAGGTGAAGGTAATGGCACTAGCCTGCGTCGCCATAATCGAAAGCGCAACCACATACCACTTCATCTGTCGATCAGCCAACAGATAGCCCTGAACGTTGCGCGTTTTCCGTCCTTTCCACATGCCATACAGCACGATGGAAAGCAATGTCAGAAAAAGCACTGCCCAATCGAGTGTTCTCATTCGAAGACCATTCGGAACCAATAAAAGAGGATGATCAAGAGGACAAGCTCACCGAGCACAAAACTGTAGAAACGTCCCCACGTTTTGAAAAGAGGGGGAGGTTCACTTTGCATCCCTTCCTGTCCGCTCGGATCCATCAATTCCTCCCTCTCGCTCATTGTGCCTCTTTTTTTGCACCGAGTGAGACAAGGTTTGCGAAAAGACGAAAAGCTCCCGGCACTCCTGCGGGAAGTTGTCGGAAAAAAGCGTAGCCGGTGTAGACATACAATCCCCTACCGTGACGCGCCACAAGCAAGCCTCCTTGCTGCCGTTTCTCCCCCGGGTCCGCGCTGGCAATCACCGTCTCATACCTCTCATCCCATTTGTCGGCGAAGTACAATCCACGCTCCTGCACCCATCCTTCAAAGTCGGCTGGGGTGATCTTGTTTGGATCGTTGAGAAGTGGATGCGTGGGATTGAGAAACTCCACCGGGGCTTCCTCCACCGTTACACGTTCGCGTGAAACCGTGAAAGGATACGGGCCAAGATTCTCCGATTCTCCGCGTTGAAGCGTGACGTATTGGACCACGTACGTGCCGCCCGACTCAACGTACTCCATCAATCGCTTTTGATGAGTGCGCAGCTTTGGGCGAGTATTGTACGCGCGAACCCCTGCGACGATGGCGTCAAACTTTTTCAGATCGCTTTCGGCAAGCTCTTCGTCCGAAAGAAGAACAACTTCATACCCCATTTGCCTGAGACTCGCTGGAATTTCATCCCCCGCTCCCATGATATAGCCGATCAATCGTCCGCGAGTTTTCAACTCCAGTCTCACCAACTTCCCCTCCGCTGTAGGGAAGATCGTCTGCGGGGAAATGTGCGGGTAACGAATCGTGCGGATTCCTTTTCGGATTTTCTTCCCCCCAATTTCTGCTTCGACAAAGAAGGTACCGTTTCTTGCATCGGGTCTTGGCGCGACGTTGAATCGTACCATCGCCTCCTCCTCTTTCCTCGCAAGATCAAACGGTTGATCTTGCGGAGTCGCGATCCATCCGTCGGGAAGGAGTAATCTCACTTCGCCATTCGTTCGATGGCTGCCGTTTTTCAAACTCACCTGTATTGACTTCGCTTCCTGCGTGGGAAAGATATGGACAGATTCTGCCAGGCCAACACCCACGGGCGGGATGATTTCAAGGGAACGATACGACTCCCCCTCTACCGGATCAATCCAGCGATATCTTACCGGCACATCCAATGTCACCCTCCGCTGGTACATCTCAAGGATGACACGAATTGAGTACGCGGGTGGATTCTCCGGCATTCCCCTCAGCCGAAGATCGGTGACAACATACGATCCTTTCTGCGATTCTGCGGTCAACCAGTACGGCTGAGTGAGCGGCGCATCGGAAGGAATCCGAAAAGCCGCACGCCATTGAAACGCTCGGTTATAGCTGAGAGAAACATCGAACGTCGTGTCTTTCTGACCAAGCGGCAGTGAAACAGCTTCCAAGCGAATCGGAGCATCCGATCGATTCAGGAAAGTTGAGGTGACATGAATGATGGAACCCGGGCTGGCGGCGTACTCAGAAGAGAGTGCATCAATCCATAGTCCGGCACACGATCGGATGACCTCGGTGAGTTCCCTTTGCTTCACTTCACGCCAATGCACCTCCTTCAATCTTCCTACTTCGTCATAGGCATTCAACAGAAGCGGAAGAATAGTCGACGGCTTGTTTGGATTGAATTGAGCAAGAGCTTGCGAGATGATCTTCTCAACAGCCTCTCCCCCTTGCACGCGTGACCAGGTAAGGTTGACACCCTCAAAGAGATCACCTCGAGCCGTATCGCCGAGCGTGTGCTGGAAGTAGTTGAGGAACGAGCCGCGGTTTTCAGGAGCACCGAATCCTTGGCTCTTATGCATACTCCTGCTCACGCCGGCGATTTCGGTAAAGGATTTGCCGAGCCACGGAGAGTACTCGCCGACATCGAGTTTCACGGCGTCCGTCGGAGGAGGTGAATCAGTCTGTTGAAAGCGGAAGATGTTCCAGACCAATCGCTTCGGACGCCAAACGGTTGTGTGCTTCAACTGTTCCGGGAACTTCGAGGGATCTCCCGCAGCCTCAAACGCTTCGGCAGCGAGGATGGCAGAAGCAGTGTGATTCCCGTGCCCTCCCAATGTGGGAGTAAACCGCGTAATGACGACGTCCGGTTTGAAGATGCGGATGATCCAAACGATGTCCGAGAGAACGACCTCGCGATCCCAGAACTGAATGGTCTCGTCGGAGCTTTTCGAGTAACCGAAGTCGAGGGCGCGCGTGAAGTACTGTTCGGCACCGTCGATTCGCCGTGCTGCGAGAAGTTCCTGCGTTCGAATGATTCCCATCAATGCCCCTTGCTCCGGCCCGATCAGGTTCTGTCCCCCTTCCCCCCGCGTCAGCGAGAGATAGGCCGTCCTGATCGATCTCCCTTTCGCAAGATAGGCCAGGACCGCCGTGTTCTCGTCATCCGGATGAGCGGCGATGTAGAGAGCGCTGCCGAGCACGTTGAGTTTTTTCAGCGCAACAGCCAACTCACCCGCATCCATAACGCGCGGCGATTGGGGGTGAAGCGGAGAAGAAACGACCGCAGCCACAAGAACAATACAACGCAAGCGCTTCTGGATAATCGAGATCAGGAACAGAGGCCGGCTCATCGTTGCATTTGAATCGTTTGTTGAGTATAAACTCGGTGTGCGGATCATTGCGGGGCGAGTGGTGATTGTAGTCCGTTGTGGTTCGATGACGGACGGGAATATAGCACACGCTCTTTGGAGCCGCAAGGTAAATGTGGTGAGTACCTGCACAACCGTGAGGTATGCGATACTGAGAAGTCTTCCATCAAACGTTCATTCCATCATGCCTGACAAAGATAAACCGCTTCGGCAAAACATACGGCTCCTGGGCAATTTGCTTGGAGAAGTGATTACGGAACAGCAGGGAGAGGGATTCTTCGAGCTCGAAGAGTCGATTCGCGCTCTCACGAAGCGGCTTCGTAAGCGCATGCGGCCCGCGCTTCAACGACGCCTTCAAAGACTCATTTCAGGACTTGACGCCGACACGCTGGGGTGGATTGTCCGGGCGTTCACCGTTTACTTCCAACTCGTCAACACAGCTGAACAACACCACCGCATCCAGCGTCTGCGTGCATATCGACAGGGACCTCGGCCGCTTCCTCCCCCCGGATCGCTCGAGGCAACGCTCCGGTCGTTAAAGAAGCAAAACGTGAGTGCGTCGAGGCTTCATCAATTCTTCGATCAACTCCGCATTCTTCCGGTCTTCACCGCACACCCAACGGAAGCAACGCGCCGGACCATTCTGGAGAAACATTCCCGCATCTGGCATGTTCTCGAACAATTCGATCGCGGCGACTTGTTACCGCAGGAACGGATGAGATGTGAGGACGAAATTAAACGACAAATCACCAGTCTCTGGCAAACCGAAGAGACGCGCTCATATCAAATCAGCGTGTTAGACGAGTTGTGGAACGGCCTCTACTACTTCGAGCATGTTCTTTCCTACGCTGTCCCCGAATTCTATCGCGATTTGGAACGCGCCGTCGAGATCACATATCCGACGTGGAACTCGAGAATTCCCTCTTTCCTGAGGTTCGGTTCATGGATCGGCGGCGATCGCGACGGGAATCCGAACGTCACAGCCGAAATTACGTGGAAAGCACTCCGGCGCTCTTCTCGTCTGATCCTCGATATCTACCTGAAGCGCCTCGAAGATCTTTTTGTGGAACGAAGCGAGTCGGCACGTCTTGTCGGTGTAAGCGAGAAATTACGCCGGTCGGTCCAGGAGGACAGACAGTTGCTCGCTCATCTCCCCGCGGTCGTCAATATTAGGAATCCTGAGGAAGTGTATCGTGCGAAAATTTCGCAGATCTACCGCAAGCTTCAACTCCGGCGCAGCTTGCTTGATGGAGAAGAAATCGATCCCCTCTCACGCCTATACTCGGCGAGCGAGTTTCTGGAGGAGTTGTATTTGATGGATGAAAGTCTGCGCTCTCATCGCGGTGAAACGATCGCAGACGGGAAGTTGAAAGATTTGATCCGTCTTGTGGAGACGTTTGGCTTTCATCTGTCGACATTGGATATCCGTCAACACAGTTCCCGTCACGCGGCGGCTGTTGCCGAAGTAGCACAACAAATCGGCTTCAACTACAGCGAGCGATCTGTGCAGGAGCAGCAGTCGTGGCTGACGAGCCAGCTTCTTCCCACCTCACCACCCGAGTACAACGAGAAGTCTTTGAGTCCGGATTCCCGCGAGGTGTTCGATACACTCAAGGTCATACAGCGATCCTTAACCGAAATTGACCCGCAATCGATCCGTTCGTACATCATCAGCATGACCTCCTCTGCAAAGGATGTGCTCGAGGTGCTGTTCTTGATGAAGACGATGGGACTTCTCGATTCGACGCCTGATCGACAGACGAGCCGGATCGATATCGTTCCTCTCTTTGAGACAATTGAAGATCTCCATCGGGCGCCACACATCATGGAGGAGTTGTATACCAATCCGGCTTACAAGCTCCATCTGGCGGCCCGTGGATGGCAACAGGAGATCATGATCGGCTATTCCGATAGCAGCAAAGATGGCGGAATAGTGATGTCGCACGCCAAACTGCAGGAGACTCAGCTTGCACTCGCCAAGGTGTCGCAACGCCACAGCGTCTCGTGGATGTTCTTCCACGGCCGCGGGGGCACCGTGGGCCGCGGAGGCGGCCCCGAGTATCAGGCCATCCTCGCACTTCCTCGTGGAACAACAAACAACCGGATCAAGATCACCGAGCAAGGGGAGGTCATTTCTCTAAAGTATGCACATCCCGCAATTGCACAGAGGACATTTGAGCTTTCGACTTCGGCGATGATGGTTCAAGGACTTCTCAATTCGAAAAACACAACCGAGCGTTCCGAAGAGAAGCAATGGATAAGGGCTTTTCAATGCATCAGCGAGGGAGCATATCGAAGATATCGCGAGGTGATTTATGGTAGAAAGGAGTTCGTCTCATACTTTCTCCAAGCGACCCCCCTTCGAGAGATTGCTCGACTCAACATCGGCTCGCGACCGGCGAAGCGGGTGGAGAGCGAACGCATTGAGGACCTGCGTGCCATACCGTGGGTCTTCGCGTGGATGCAGAGTCGACACGTACTTCCCGGCTGGTTCGGATTGGGAGCTGGGATGCGTCACTTCCTCCATAATGGAAGGGAAATCGCGCACACACGGAATCAGCGAATTGCTCTCCTCCGGAAAATGTATCGACGCTGGCCGGCATTCAAAGCCTTGATCGACAATATACAAATGACGATGGCGAAAGCCGATTTCGATATCGCCGCCCAATACGCCACCCTCGTCTCTCCTCCCGAATTGGGTTCATCTACATATGAATTGCTCCGGCGCGATTTTGAGGAGACGCGCGAACTTATTCTCTTGGTGACCCAACAACAACACATTCTCGATCACAATCCCACCCTTCAAAAATCGATACAGCTGCGCAACCCCTACGTGGATCCCATGAGTTATATCCAGGTTGAGCTTCTCCGTCGGCTGAGATCATCGTCCTCCGAGCAAGAGCGTCAGCGTGTCGAGGCGGCAGTTCTCCTCAGCATTAACGGAATCGCGGCAGGGTTGAGGAATACGGGGTAGCTTGGCCTCCCCTACCGCCGATAAGGGAAGAAAAGAGGCTCCGTAGCGGTCACTCCCCCTCCCGTTTCCTCTGGCCTTTGTTCCCTATCGCGCCGGTTCGGCAACTTTTCCGCACCTCATGTCGTCTAATAGTCGTCCCAACTCTTGTGCAAACGCCTGCTCTTGCGGACGTTTGTACGAACCCCTATTTTACTGCACCACTTCAACCGTCAAAGCAAAAGGTTCCGCCATGACGCTCCAGCTCGTTTCTCAGAGACTGAAGAATAAGAAAGTTGTTCTCCCCCTCGTTCTTGCCATTTCCCTTCTGATCATTCTGCTCCTCACCACCACGCCGGAAGGGACTGCTATCGCCACCTCGGAGGTGAGACAAGGTGAGTTTGCCGTGAGCATCACGGTGGCCGGAGAATTGCGCGCAACGAACTCACGCACGCTCGTAACGCCTCGGACCCGCTTCGGCAATCTTCAGATCGTCTACCTCGTACCGGAAGGAACGACCGTCAAAGAAGGAGACGCGGTTGTCAAGTTCGCCACCACGGAGGTTGATAAGAACATTTCCGACAAAGAATCGGAGTTGAGCACGCTCAGGGCAGACTTTGAGAAGCTCAAAGCCGACCAGCTTTCACAGATGTCGGACCTCGAGGCATCGCTGAAGAATGCCGAACTCGCGTATGAACAAGCCAAACTGCAAGTGGAGAAAATGAAATTCGAAGCAGAAGTGCTTCGGAAAGACGCGGAAATTAATCAGGAGAAGAGCAAAATCTCGTACGAACAAGCCCAGAGGAAGATTGAATCGAAGAAAATCATCGACCGATCGGAACGGGAAAAGCTTCTTCTGAAAATCAAACAGGTCGAATCGGACCTGACCCGCGCTCGCGCGGACAAAGAGCAACTCACACTCAAAGCTCCTCTTCCAGGCCTTGTCGTGTACGAGATGAACTGGAGTACGGGACGAAAGATCTCGGTCGGAGATTCCCCTTGGCCCGGCATGTCGATCGTGAGTTTGCCCGATCTTTCACAAATGCAGGTGGTTACCAACGTGAACGAGGTCGATGTCAGCAAGGTGAAAAAAGGGCAGAAAGCGAAAGTGAGGCTGGATGCATTTCCCGACCGGCAGTTCGTTGCAACCGTCCATTCGGTGGGGACGATTGGCCAACAGCGAGATCGCAACAATCCGATCAAAACGTTTGAGGTGATTCTTGATATCGAAGGGATGGATCCGATCCTGAAGCCGGGAATGACAACGAGCAACGAGATCGTTATGGAAACGATTCCGGATGCCATCTACGTGCCCTTAGAGTCAGTCTTTGAGAAGGAAGGAAAAGTTCTGGTGTACAGGATGGATGGTTCACGTCCGACACCCGCCCCCGTCGAGGTCGGCGCCAAGAACAGCAACTTCGTCGTCATCAAGAACGGTTTGAAGGCCGGAGAGAAGGTGACGCTCCGCGATCCAACCGCAAAAGAACCGATATCGGGAAGCCCCGCCAAGGAAGCGAAGCTGTGAAGCTGCAAGAAAACGTTGTCATCGGATTGAACGGGCTTCTTTCTCACAAGCTCCGTTCCGTGCTGACCGCGCTCGGCATCATCTTCGGCGTGGCCGCGGTCATTGCGATGCTCTCGATCGGTGAGGGGGCGCGGCAGGAGGCACTTGAACAGATTTCTCTCATGGGCGTCAACAACATCATCGTTCGCGCCAAGGATCCGACACCACAGAGCTTCGACAAAGCAAAGGCAAATTTCTCACCGGGATTGGAGCTACAGGATGGAGAAGCCATTCGCCAGATTTGTTCGTTCGCCGAAGCAGTGGTCCCTCAATGGGAGAAGACCATCGGGGCGCAATATAAGAGCGAGCGAAAGGATGTAAAGGTCATCGGTACGACGCCGGAATTTCTTCATGTATTCAATTACGAATTGTCGAGCGGCCGCTTCCTTCAACGCTCTCATATCGAAGGGCAGCAAAACGTCTGCGTCCTCGGCAGCGATGCAAAGGACCAACTCTTTCATTTCGAAAACCCGGTTGGCAAACAGATCAAGCTCGACGACCAATGGTTTACGGTCATCGGTGTGATGGAACGCCGCCTCGATCCGAAAAAGAAATTAGAGAATCTAAAGGTCCGCAATCTCAATCTGGATATCTACATTCCCATTACCACTGCTCAATTCAAGATGGTTCGCTATAAAGGGAGCGGTGGAGGAGGAACGCAGGTCTTCGGGGGAGGGGTTGTGTTCTTTTCATCGGGGGGACAAACACCCATCCCGAAGAATCTGTTGGATCAAATGACGGTGAAAGTTAAAGCCAACCTTCCCATCGATGAGGCGACGCATGTGATCCGCAGTATCCTCACACGACGACATTATGGGATTGACGATTTTGAAGTCATCGTGCCTGAAGCGCTCGTACAACAAAGCCAACAGACTCAACAGATCTTCAACATCGTGATGGGAGCGATTGCAGGGATCTCCCTTCTCGTGGGGGGCATCGGCATTATGAACATTATGCTCGCTTCCGTCTTGGAACGAACAAAAGAGATCGGCGTGAGACGAGCGGTTGGCGCCACACGGGCAGATGTGTTGGGACAATTTCTGTTTGAAGCGGTCTTCTTGAGTATCGTCGGCGGGTTGATCGGGATTGCGCTGGGCTTCAGTCTGACGAAGATCATCACGCTCTATGCAGAGTGGAGAACCGTCGTTTCACCTTCAACCGTCATCCTTGCTTTTGGAGTATCCGCCGCTGTGGGGATTGCGTTCGGATACTATCCTGCACGGAAAGCCGCCTACCAAAACCCCATTGAGTCACTCCGATATGAATAAAAAGACTGTTGTGCGAAGTTGCTTGGTCCTCATCTCGTTTTTCCTCATCGTTGGTCCTCACGGCCTGGCTCAGCGAAAGTACATCCTTACACTCGAAGAAAGCATTGCCCTCGCCCTTAAACAAGGATACGCAGTCCAGAACACAACATCCCACTATCTTGCGACGAAGAAGAACTACGAATCGGCGCTGCGCAAACTTCGGACGTCGGTCGACCTCACCATCGATGCCCCGAACTTCAGCGAATCGCTCACGAGCCAATTCAATCCGCTCACACAACGGTACGAGTTTTACGAACTCAGGACAATGCGTTTTCAGACAGGATTGAGTATAACTCAACCGCTCGTGTTTACGGGAGGTACGCTGACACTTCGGGAGAGCGTCTTTGGTCGCGACCAGACGAGCGGACTCACGGGGAGTTCCCGATCGAATCAAGATTTCTTCAACACTTTCCTGATCGAGTATCGCCAACCGCTGCTCACGGCGAATATGCACCGCATCAACGCTGAGAGGGCTTCCATCGGATTGGAACAGGCGGAGGCCGACTTTCTCCGTAATCAGCTCGATGTGATTTTCAACGTCACCGACGGTTTCTTCACCCTCTCTCAACTTTCCCAGCGCGTGCAGATTACGCAAGAGCAGGTGAAACAGAACGAAGAGTCGTACGAAACGGCGCGTAACAAGTTTGCTGCGGGACTCATACCAGAAGTGGAAGTCCTGCAATCCGAGGTCGACCTGGTCACAAGCCAAAATGAACTTCTGAACACGCAACGAGAATTGGAGCGAGCAAAGAATGCATTCCGGCTTCTCGTCGGTCTTTCCTCGCAAGACGATGTTGAGACCGTTGCGCAGATCGCCTATCGGCCCGTTCTGATCGATTCTACCAAAGCCATTGCTTCAGCCCTTGAAAGGCGGTCGGAAGTTCTCGGTGCAGCGCGCAGTCGCGATCTCCGAGCAATGGATGTCAAAGTTGCCTCGTCTGCCAACACGTTCCGGTTGGACGTGACGGCAACCTACGGATTCAACAGAAACGATTCTGAGTTGCATAGAGTGTGGCGCGATTTCGGACGAACAAGGAGCGCGGCACTCAACATCTCCATACCGCTCTTCAATTGGGGCAGCAACCGTATGCAAGTCGAGGCCGCCGAGATTCAACACCAGAATGCAATTGCCAATCACGACTACGTGCGTCAACAGGTTCAACAAGAAGTGATCGATCTTCTCAACCGCATCAGGGTGGCCGAATCAAGAATTCAAGTCCTCGAAAAGGTCGTGGCCGTCGCTCAGAAGAGCTACGACATCAGCCTTTCGCGATTCAGAGCTGGTACAATCAATCGAAACGATCTCGCTCAGGCGCAGCAGCGGCTCACCCTTGCGAAACTGAATAGCCTTAGCGCATTGATCGATTATCAGATCGGACTTGCCGACCTTCGCCGCAAGACGCTTTTCGATTTTGAGAAAAATGAACCGGTGCGTCCGATCGTGACACCGTAGCGAGGTCTTTAAGTTACTTGCTGCTGCCCGCCTGTTTGGCGAATCCACTTCTTCAAAAGTGAAAAAAATCTGACGGCTCGTTACCCCTCCGAAGGTTTTTTCTACATTGCTCCTCCCCTTGGAAGGTTTGCCCGGAGGAATCGTGAAATGCATAGGACAGAGCCTTAACCTCCCCGATAAAGAGAGCAATTGACAGGTTGTGCTACACCGTCAGTCTGCCACCTGCAATCTGCTATCTGCCGAGTGAAGAGAGTCTTCCTTCTCACATACTTCCGACTTCAATACTTCCATACTCATCACCATCTTTTCTTGTTTCCCTCCCCTTTTTGAATTGATTTTGCTATCTTGCGCCCGCACGCTTTGGCACATTTAGCGTGAACGATGCTGGATATTCGGGCGCTGCAGCGAGCTTTCTTCACACCCGACGCAACCGATGGCTCAGAAGCATGCGTCGGAAACCACAGAGCCTACGTACACTCAACCACCACATCTAAGGACTTACTATGAGCGGCTCCTACAACTTCTTGCTCCACGTCATAGCATTTGGCTTTCTTTCGTTCATCTTTCTTGGAGGATATTTTCTTGACCGCAAACTGCGGGGGGAAAAAGAATGGGCGATGAAGCTCTACCTTGCAGGGATGATGCGTAAACTCGGAATCTTCTCCCCCATCGTTTCCGCTGTTTTGTTGATTACCGGTATAGGAAACATTCACAATCGTCTGATGGGTGTCGAATTAAGCTGGTATGAAGAAGGGTGGCTGGTCGCAAAAGTCATTCTCTTCGCCATCATGCTCGTCAACGGCACCTTCCTCGGTCCGATGATGAGCCGGAGACGAGCCGGACTTATCAAGGCGATGGTCGAGAAGACCGGAACGGAGGAGACTGAAAAGGGCATCGCTGCACTCAACCGTCAGATCACGCTCTTCTACGCCGTTCAGGGGATCCTGTTGCTCGCAATCCTCTACCTTTCCACTTTTGGTCCGGGTAAGCATCCCGGTGTCATATAAGGACAATGTATGACGAAACGTTTTTTTCTACCACTGCTGTTCTTTCTCCTCGCTCTTCTTGCAACTTGCCAGCGGGTGCCCGTTCCTCAAAAGAGCGCATGGCGTGGAACGGTGACGTTGGTTGAGAACAAACAATTGCCGTTCAAAATGGAACTCGACTTCAGCGCGTCACCGGCGAGAGGACATTTTCTCGTCGGCGACGAACGAACGCCGATTCCGGAGGTGTATCAGCGCGGCGACTCGGTGCTTCTGGAGATCTCCGAATACGGCGCAGCGATCCGCGGAAGGTGGGATGGGAAAAAGCTGACCGGCTTCTTCCTCCGGTTCCGTGCCGATACGACTCGCTTTCCTCTTGAGGCGTTTCCCGTCGAGAGAACGGAGCAGAGCGTACGAGCTGCACAGCGGATGGAAGTTCCTCTGGTTGGAAAATTTCAGGTCTATTTCGAGAAAGCAGGAGGAATTGACAGTCTCACAACCGCCATCTTCTGGGTAAAGAACGATTCGATCTACGGAACGTTCATAGCACCCGACGGGGACTATGGGTTGATGGTCGGGAAGCAAGAGGGAGATCGGCTCCAGCTGAACCGCTTCACCGGCTGGCAGGCGAATGTGCTCGACCTTAAGCGCGAGAATGGTGTGTGGAGAGGGAAGTACTACGCGCGCAACAATCCGCCTGTTCCCTTCACTCTTGAACCCCGCGTTTCGCTGCCGAAGGAAATTCCCGGTGCACGAAAAACGAGAATGAAGAATCCCAATCGCCCATTCACGTTTTCAGGCGTGACGATCACCGGCGATACGCTCACACACCTTGACGAGCGCTTCAAAGGAAAGGTATTGTTGATCGACATTATGGGAACGTGGTGTCATAACTGTATGGACGCGGCGCCGCTCCTGCAGCAGTTGTATCAGGAATTCGGACCGCAGGGACTCGAAATCGTCGGACTTTCATTTGAACTCTCTGATGACTTCGCCACCGCGCGCAAGAATTTGATGTTGTATCAGGAGCGGTTTGGCATAACGTTTCCGCTTCTCTTTTGCGGGACGACGGAGAATGAGAATGTGCAACGGCGACTTCATTCACAGGTCGATGACTTCTTCGCCTATCCTACAACCCTTTTTGTCGGACGCGATGGGAGGGTGAAATACGTCCACGTCGGCTTCAAAGGTCCTGGCGTCGGAGAAGAGTATCAACAGCAGGTCGAAGAGTTTTATGCGAAGGTGAGGAAGTTGGTGAGAGGGAAATGAAGGTTGGGTTGCTCAAAGAATGATAGCAAAAGATATTAGCACGATACGTTGAACACCTCATGCAAAAAGCTAAGAAGCTCAAAAAAATAAGTCTTGCTGACAAACAGTACAGCATTGTAAAGTCGAGGGTTCGGGAACAAGAGGGTTTGTATGTCGTTAACGTCTCGTCGACACGAACAGAGCTTCCGCTAGATTCCATAATTTGTGGAGATGCTCTTCAAGTGTTGCGAAGCCTTCCAGATTCCTTCGTAGACCTCATTGTAACATCACCTCCGTACGCTGATAAACGAAAGACCTCCTACGGCGGAATCCCTCAAGATCGATATGTCCAATGGTTCCTCCCTATTAGCCACGAGCTAAAGCGAATCCTCAAGCCCAGTGGCACTTTCATACTAAACATCAAGGAAGGGGTCACAAACGGTGAACGGGAAACGTATGTCCTAGAATTGGTTCTTGAAATGAGAAAGCAGGGATGGCTCTGGACTGAAGAATACATTTGGCATAAGAAAAACAGCTATCCGGGCAAATGGCCGAACAGGTTCAGAGATGCATGGGAACACTGTCATCAGTTTAACAAACAGCGCAAGTTCTCAATGTATCAAGAGAGCGTCATGGTACCGATGGGGGATTGGGCAAGAACTCGCCTTAAAAAGCTGAGCGAAACAGACAAGCGAAGAGATGAGTCAAGGGTGGGGAGTGGATTTGGTAAGAACATTTCGAATTGGCTCGATAGAAAAATGGCCTATCCGGATAATGTCATTCATTTGGCGACCGAATCCTCGAATAAGAACCACAGCGCAGCATTTCCAGTATCGTTGCCAAGATGGTTCATCAAACTCTTTACGAAACCCGGAGATGTGGTCATCGATCCATTCCTCGGATCGGGAACAACCGCTGTCGCAGCAAAACAACTAGGACGTAGGTACATCGGAATTGAAATCCTGGAGAAGTTCTGCGAAGAGGCTGAAAAGCGCATCAAACAGGAACCGCCCCAAAATGGAGAATTGTTCGAGTGAAGACCATATCGCTGGCCGAAGTAGCTGATTTCGTTAATCAGCATATAGGTGAGTTTCATGCGAGCCGAGTCAACAGGGTTAAGAAAATAAAGCTTAGGGACGTTCTCCTGAAGAAGAATCCCTACCTTTTTAGAGCAAAAAACATACTAACGGCGCAAAACTTAATAGAATCTCTGTTGCAGGCATATCTATCCTCGTCTGAGGAAGAACTCTTTGGGGATTTTCTTGAAGAGTTGGCAATATTCATCGCGGGCAAAACGCTTAATGGAAGAAAATCACCCGGGACGGGCATAGACTTGGAGTTTACAAAGGGTGGGGTTGTTTATCTCGTTTCGATCAAGTCAGGTGTTAACTGGGGCAACAGTTCGCAATACGCAGCGTTACGAGATCGCTTTAAGAAAGCCGTTCAGATCCTAAAACAATCGAAGTCAGTGAAAGCAGTCCAACCAGTTTTGGCTTCTTGCTATGGCAAAAGAAGGACGCTAAATAATGGTGAGTACCTGCGGATCTGCGGACAAGAATTCTGGTATTTCATCAGCGGCAGTAAAAATCTCTACACCGACATAATTGAGCCACTTGGTCACCAGGCAAAACAACGCAATCAGAAGTATGATGAGGAACTGGCGGCGTTGATCAATAAATTCACGGTTGAGTTCTCAAATGAATTCTGCAATGATGGTGTAATTGATTGGATCAAGTTAGTGCAATTCAATAGTGGAAACATGAAAACTACGTAGTATCTCCTGAGAAAGACTAATCACGTCTGGCGCGCGACATGAAGCTTCAATGAGAAGACTGCATCTAAGTCTATTCTCTGAAGTTCCGAGGATCAACTTATCACGATCATGTATGAGTAAATACAACCTTTACATCAATGGCGAGTTTGTTGAGTCGACTTTGGGTGAGACCTTCGACTCCATCAACCCCTTCAATCAGGAAATCGTTGCGCGCGTTGCCCGGGGGTCTGCTGCGGATATACAGCGAGCCATCGCCGCGGCACGGAGGGCGTTCGATGAAGGTCCCTGGCCCCGCATGCCGCGCGAAGAACGCGCCGCACTGCTGAAAGCAATCTCAGACAAAATCAACGAACGATCAAAGGAGCTCGTCGCACTCGAGGTGGCAGACTCCGGCTCCACCATCCGCAAAGCGAAGGAAGATATCTACCTCTCCGCCCGCAATATGAACTATTTTTCCAAGCTCGCGGCCCTAGACCTTACGGAGCAAATCGAGGGATTGAGCAAGCCGGGGTTTAGTAAGAACCTGCTCGTCCGTGAGCCCATCGGCGTTGTGGGAGCGATTATTCCATGGAACTTCCCACTCAAGATGGCCGTCTGGAAGCTCGGACTGGCGCTGGCGGCTGGGAATACTGTCGTTCTCAAACCCTCCGAGCTAACGCCGTGCACGGCTCTGGAGCTGGCCAAGATCATCCACGAAATCGGTTTCCCTCCGGGCGTTGTGAACATCGTTCCGGGATTTGGAGAAGACGCGGGAGCCGAGCTTGTTCGCAATCCGCTTGTCGACAAAATCTCATTCACCGGCTCAACGGCGGTTGGCAAACGCGTGATGACGATGTCCGCGGAGAATCTTAAAAAAATCACGCTCGAATGCGGTGGGAAGTCCGCCAACATCGTCCTCGACGATGCCGATCTCGACCTTGCGGTCGATGGCGCGATGTACGCCATCTTCTACCATCAGGGGCAATGCTGCGAAGCGGGCACCCGTCTCCTCCTGCACGAGAAAATTCACGATGAGTTCGTCAACCGCCTCGTCGCCAAAACGAAGCGACTAACACTTGGAGATCCCAGCAACCCTGCGACCGATCTTGGTCCGGTCATTTCGAAGAAGCAACAGAAACGAATTCTCGGCTACATCACAAAAGGAAAGGAACAGGGCGCGTACCTCGCAACAGGCGGCGGCACTCCTTCCGATCCGGAATTGGCTAAAGGATTCTTCATCGAACCCACCATCTTCACAAAGGTTGAGAACAAGATGGTGATCGCGCAGGAGGAGATTTTCGGGCCTGTTCTATCGGTCATCAGGTACAGATCGGATGCGGAGGCTATCGTTTTGGCGAACGATTCCATCTACGGACTCGGCGGCGGGGTGTGGTCGAAGGATACCGAGCGGGCACTGCGCGTTGCACAGCGCTTGCGTGCCGGAACGGTCTGGATTAACGAGTGGCATCTCATCAGCGAAAAGGCACCGTTCGGCGGATACAAACAGAGCGGCATTGGTCGTGAGTTCGGTGTGGAGGGATTAAAGGAATACACGGAAGCGAAGCACCTTCACATCGACGAATTGGGGAGCCGGGAGAAAAAACCTTGGTACGACACCGTTGTGCCGAAATGAATACAAACGCGGTGCGTGGGTGAAGATTAACACGGAAGCCATCGGAGGATATGCGCAGAGACGCCCACAGGTCTCTTTTCTCACTGGAGGAGTCCTGACAATTCTCATTGCCATTCAGGCTACGTTACTGCACATCGGACATGCCAGATTCCTCACCAACTCTACACACTCGCTGCTAAGAATATTCTTTTGAATTTCCATGGACATCAACAAGAAAACCGTACTCGTTATGGGTGGATGGGGACTAGTGGGTTCCGCTGTTTGCCGGCAACTGATGGATGAGGGACCGAAGCGGATCATCGTCACATCTCTTCTTGAATCCGAAGCAAAGGAAGCCGTCGCGACACTTCAGAAGGAGTATCCCCGCGTCGGTCGCGGCTTCTTTGTTCCGTGGTGGGGGAACATCTTCGTTCGTCACTCCCTGAAGGACACACCCCGAGAAGAAATTTTGAAGAACAAAACGACGCGAGGGATGTTAATTGACGATATGCTGGAGGAATTGACGCTCGACGTAATCCAGCGTTCGGCCGTCTACCGCCTTCTGATGGAGTATCGCCCTGAAATTGTGATCGATTGCATCAACTCTGCCACCGCGATTGCATACCAGGACCTGTTTCACAGCGCGCGCGAAGTCCAAAAAGCGATCAAGCAACACGACACGAACAATACGTCTGAACTGCTGGAACAGACGGAACGGCTCCTGGCAACACTCTACACGCCTCAACTCATTCGCCATGTGCAACTTCTCTACCGCTCGATGCAATTAGCGGGAACGAGAATTTACGTGAAGATCGGCACAAGCGGAACGGGAGGGATGGGGCTCAACATCCCCTATACGCACAGCGAGGAGCGACCTTCGAGTGTGCTGCTGAGCAAATCCGCCGTCGCTGGGGCACATACGATGTTGCTGTTCTTAATGGGACGTACGCCCGATGCCCCGATCACGAAAGAGATCAAACCGACTGCCGCGATCGCGTGGAAGCGAATCGGGTATGGTGAAATTCGAAAGCGAGGGAAACCCATTGAACTCTTCGATTGTCCGCCGGAACGAGGAGTCAAGTTGATCGAAACGCTGCAATTGAACATGCCTCACGCGCCCGTCGAGCCGCTCCAACAAACACTCCGATCGGTTTTTATCGACACCGGGGAGAACGGTATTTTCTCACGCGGTGAATTCGAGGCCATCTCCACACCGGGACAGATGGAGTTTGTCACACCTGAGGAGATTGCGCAATCCGTCATTTTCGAGATCAAAGGAGGAAATACCGGGCACGACATCATCAACGCCCTTGACAACGCAACGCTGAATCCCACGTACCGTGCCGGCTTCATGTTCGATTCAGCGCTCCACCAGATGAAGGAGTTAGAGAAACAGCATGGCATAAAAAGCGTGGCGTTCGAGATGCTGGGTCCTCCCCGACTCTCAAAGCTCCTCTACGAAGCGTACCTCCTTCAACTCGCTTACAGCGATATGCGGTCGGTCACCCAAGCCTCCCCTAAGGCCATGTCGCGTGCACTCGAACAACTCATCGCCCGCATGGCGGATGTCCGTTCGCAAATCATCTCCATCGCGATACCGATTCTTCTTCCCGATGGGAAGACCCTTTTGCGCGGACGGGACATCAAGATCCCCCCCTATCGAGGTGAGAACGAAATACGCATAACGGAAAAGCTCATCGATGCCTGGGCGCACGACGGTTGGGTGGATCTTCGCGTCAAGAACATGGAACGTTGGAAATGGCGCTTCAACATCATCATCGAACAGGTCGAGAAAATCCCGCCGTACGACAACTCCTCGCGGAATTTGAGAAATCGAACTTACTGGAATGATTTTCGAGAGATTGATCCCGGAAAACTTGTCGGTTGGATTTTTTCAGAAGAAGAAAAAGGGAAACGGATGAAGGCATAGGACATTAACGTCGTGCTACGTCGGTTGTGGAGGCGTTTGTCCAGACTCGTTCAACACATCATCTGGAGGGATTGACACATGGAACAACACATACGCATCTTGTTGGTGGAAGACGAGGAAGAGCTCATTCGCATCGTGGAGACGTTCTTTCGGGATGAAGGATTCGAAGTGAGAACGGCCATGAGCGGCGAGGATGCTGTCTCGCTCCTGCACAACTACACTCCCCACATCATCATCTCGGACGTAAAGATGGGTAACATGGACGGCTTTGAATTCCTTGAGTGGGTAAGGAACAATCCCGCCACCAAAACGACGCCTCTGATCTTTGTAACGATTATGGACGACCGGCAATCGGTTACCCGTGCTCAATCGTTGGGCGTGAACGGCTACATGACAAAGCCGTTCGACGTGGAGGATTTACTGGACAAGGTGAAGGAGATCTTGGGATTAACGTAGAAGCAGGAGTGTCCAACGAATACGAAATCTCCCATGCAGCGAACGGAAGAGACTTCCGGAGCAACATCCTTACTCGTAGCGAAGTGCATCGATCGGATCGAGATTGGCTGCTTTCCAGGCAGGATAGACGCCAAAGACGATCCCGATCACAGAGCAGAGAACAAATCCAATGAACGCCCAATCAAACGGGATGACGGGTGGAATGGAGAACGCCAGGGCGGCGAGGTTCCCTCCGATGATGCCCAACGCAATTCCAAAGAGCCCGCCGATCTGACACAAGACGATCGCTTCCGTGATGAATTGACTCAGTATATTTGACCGTCGTGCCCCTACCGCTTTCCGAATGCCGATCTCCTTCGTCCGCTCCGTCACCGAAACAAGCATGATGTTCATAATGCCCACGCCCGCGGCAATTAAAGAGATAAAGCTGATGAATCCGACCCCCAGCTTCACGTAGAAGGTGAAGTCATTGAACGTCTCGATCAAGGAATCGTTCGAAAAGATATAAAAGTCGTCCTCTTGTCCGGGAGGAACTCGGCGAAGGGTCCTGAGGAGCATTCTTGTCTCTTCCACACATTCCTCGTACACCTCAGCGCTCTTCGCCTTCACCATGATATTCAGGGATCGCTGCTTCCCAAAATGCTCAAGGAAGGTTGTCAGGGGTATGGCAACAAAGTTGTCGCTACTTCCCCCCAACGAAGCGCCTTTTGGCTCAAAGGTGCCAATGACGGTGTAGCGTCGATTGTTGATCTTGATTTCGGAACCAACTGCTCCTCCGCGTGGGAAGAGTTTTTTTTCGACTTCAGAGCCGAGGATAGCGACGGGAGAGGAGTGCAGGAGGTCGTTTTCGGTAATCGACCTCCCTTCTTTGATTGTCCAATTATTTGTCGGGATTCCTTCGGGCGTCTCACCTGCGACGCCGACATTCGGATTGGTTTTTTCACCGGTAGGTCGCTGGATCGTCGCGCCCCCCTGCCATCCCTCAATCCCTACATATTGAGCAAGGGTGAGTCGTTCGGCAACTGTCTGTGCCTGTTCGTAGGTGATATCCTTTCGTTTCAATGCCTGTAGCCACTCACGATGGCTCGACATCATCGGCATTTTCTGAATCTGAAACGTATGAGCACCGAGGTTGCTGAGCCCGCTCTCAATGCTGTTCTGGAGCACACGCACAGCCGTCATCACGCCGATGATGGAGAACACTCCAACGACGATGCCGAGGAGCGTGAGCGCAGAGCGAAGTTTGTTCGCTCGGATTGCGCTCAGGGCTATACTGACGATTTCTCTGGGTTCCATCGTCGGTTAACCTTCATGGATCACTCATATCGCAACGCGTCAACGGGATCCAATCGGGACGCGCGGTACGCGGGAAGAAATCCGGATACGATACCTACAAAGATCGAGACAAGGAGAGCGACAACGACGATACTCATCGGCATGGCCGTGGGGAGGACCTGATCAATGATCAGACTCAGTGGAAATGCGATGGCAAGTCCGATGATGCCGCCAAGCAAACACAGGGCAGCCGACTCGACAAGGAACTGCAGCAGGATGGCCCTCCGCGGAGCTCCGACGGCCTTGCGGATACCGATTTCCTTCGTCCGCTCCGTCACAGAAACGAACATGATGTTCATGATCCCAATGCCACCGACAAAAAGAGCAAGTCCCGTAATGAAGAGTCCCACACCCGCAATGACCACCCCGATATTGTTGAAGGTCTGAATCAGGATTTCTTGTTGGTTGATTGCAAAATCATCTTCGTCCTTCGGCTTCAGACCGCGAGCTTTTCGCATGATCCCGCGCACTTCCTCCTTTGCATTGTCCACTTGATCAAGACTGACCGCCTTCACCCACACCTGAATTCCTTGCCGACTGCTGGCAAACTCGCTAAAAAAGCGATTGATGGGGATGTAAACACGATTGTCAAGACTCTCCATTCCAAGGAAGTTACCCTGTCGCTCGAATACCCCCACCACCCGATAGGCATAATTCCCCACCTTGATCGTCTTGCCGATAGGACTCTCGTTGGGGAACAGGTTGACGGCAATTTCTGATCCGATCGCGCATACGGGGCGTCCTCCGTCGGCTTCCATCGGCGTAAAAAAACGCCCGAAGGCGATGGTCGCGCCGGCCGTTTCAATAAAATCTGCATCGGTGCCGACAACGACGACGTTTTCGACAAGTTTGCGCTCATACTTGACCGGCCTGCGCGTACCGGTCACCGGCGTCACCGCGTGAGCCAGCGAGGCCTGCTTCTCGATCGCTCGCTCGTGCCGTATCTGTATGTCACGCCGATTTCGAATCCGCCACCAATCTTGCCCTCCACCCCACGGAAATTTCTGCACATACAACACGTCAGCTCCGATTGCTGCGATACTTTTGTTGAACGCGCGGTCAAGCCCCTCAATGGCCGTCCCCATCAATGTGACCGAGACGATGCCGATAACAATACCGAGCGTGGTAAGCGCCGAGCGCATTTTGTTCGCCCGGATCGCCTGCAAGGAAATCAGCAAACCCTCTTTGAACTCTGTGAGAACGTAGCGCATGTTTACACCGTCAGCAGCGATTTTACAACTCTCCGGTTCTTAACCGTCTCATCCCGTTCCACTTTGCCGTCACGAATACGCACCACGCGATGAGCATGGGCCGCGATCTCTTCTTCGTGTGTGACGATGATGATCGTGTTCCCCTGTTGATGCAAGAGGTCGAACAACCCCATGATCTCCTCACCCGTCTTCGAGTCGAGATTCCCCGTCGGTTCGTCGGCGAGAAGGATTGACGGATTGGTCACCAGCGCACGGGCAATGGCGACACGCTGACGCTGACCGCCGGAAAGTTCGTTCGGCTTATGATGAATGCGATCAGATAACCCGACCCGCTCAATCGCATCCTTCGCCAGTCGCTTTCGTTCCGCTGAGCCGAAGCCGCCGTAGATGAGCGGCAGCTCAACGTTATGAAGCACATCCGAGCGCGCGAGGAGGTTGAAGGTTTGGAACACAAACCCGATTTCCTTATTTCTGATCTTCGCGAGCTGGTTGTCGTTCATTTCGCTCACGTTCGTCCCGTTCAGTTCATACAAGCCGGCCGTCGGCGTGTCGAGGCAGCCGATGATGTTCATCAGCGTCGACTTTCCCGAGCCGGAGGGTCCCATAATGGCGACATACTCGTTCTTGTTGATTTCGAGGTTGACCCCCTGAAGGGCATGTACTTCTTCTTCACCCATCTGGTACACTTTGGTGATGTTGGAAAGCCGGATGATGGTCGACATAATCCTTCCTTATGGTTAGTTGCTCAACTCTTTGATCTTCTTTTCGATGTTCTCGCTTTGTCAAGGTCGCGAGGCGCGGGAGTCAAGTAGACCAGACCTAACCGGTAGTGGACTTCACCGTTGTGCCAGTCTTTCGACAACACGCTCTCGAGCACTCGCTTCGCCTCATGCAGCTTGCCCCCACGTTGCAAGGACAAACCTTCCTCGATCGACTGGCTCTACGCCACACCGGCACAAAGGACGAAGACAACCACCAGACGAGCAACACCGAGCCGCCCACTCATCGTTGAGCGTTCTCCGGTACGCTTGATCCGGTACGCCGCGTTGTCTTGTTATCAACTTTTACCTTCGATCCGTTTTCCAGTTCCCGGTTAATCGCACGGAACGGACCGGAGACAACTTCTTTTCCTTCGAGGTTTTCTCCCGAAACTTCAACATACGCCTCATCACTCAATCCGCGCTTGACAACGACCGTTTTCGCTACGCCATCCTCCACGACAAAGATAACTTCATCGAGCTTCTCTTCTGACTTTTTGCGATTCGTCTGGAACTGTGCCTCACCTTCTTGTGGTTGATCTGTTTCACCTTCGGGTTGCTTCGGCATACGAACAGTGACCGATTGTATTGGCACAGCCAAAACGTTTGCTCGCGTCTCGGTCTCAATATCGGCCGTCATAGACATTCCCGGACGTAATCGCAGTTCATCGGGAGTGTGGATCAGAATACGTACCTCAAAATTCACCACCTCATCTTGCGTCCCCATACCGCGAGTCTTGGCGGTGTTGGCAATCTGGTACACGGTGCCGACAAATGTTCTGTCCGGGTACGCGTCCACTTCGATGCGTGCCGTATCACCGACGCTCACCAGCACAATGTCGTTCTCACCCACATCGACCCGAGCTTCCATCCTCGAAAGATCCGCTACCGTCATGATCTCTGTTCCTTGTGTGAACGTGCTGCCGCTGACGCGTTCGCCAATTTCCGAGCGGAGCTGACTTACCACGCCGTCCATCGGCGAATAAATGGTTGTCTTGGCAAGTGTTTCACGCGCCTCCTTGACGGAGGCCAGCGATTGCTCATAGGCGGCCTTCGCACTTTGATAATTCGCTTGGGCGATGTCCATTTCCGCCTCGGATACAAGCTTCTTCGCGTACAGTTCGCGGATGCGTTTGAACTCCGCCTCCGCTTTGTTCAGAGTCGCTTGATTGATTGCCAGCGACGCCTGGGCACGTTCGTACTGTGCCTGATAGGCATCCGGCTTGATGCGGACAAGCAGCTGCCCTTTCTTGACGCGCTGACCTTCGCGGACGGGGAGGTCGATGATTTCGCCGCTCACCTCCGCGTTGATTTTGACCTGCGTGACGGGGTGGATCTTGCCCGTCGCGGAAACGATCTGTGTAATCGTCTTTCGCACAATCGGCTCCGTCTGCACGGTGATCACGGTTTCACGCTTGCTGCCGAGAATCACCAGCAAGACGAGCGTAAGCAGAACAACGCCGATGATCGAAAAAACGATAATTTTCTTTTTGGATTTCTTTCCGTTCGTTGCCATGGGCATCAACCTCGAGGTCTAGAGGACGAAGGTTATTGAATGATACCGAGTGCGAGCTCCAGATTGCTCTTGGCGCTGAGGTATTGATACACGGCATTGATCTTTGAGGTCAGAGCGCTGTTGTAGTTGTTCTGTGCGAAGAGCAAATCCAATAGCGTTCCCGAGCCGACATTGTATTTCTCTTGATTCACTTTCAGGTTTTGTTCCTGATACTGGAGACTTTTCAAAGCAGCTTCGTAGTTCTTCTCTGCAAAGTCGAGTTGCAGGAGAGCGCTTCGAAGTTCAACTTGAATGCGTCGTTCGCTGTCCTGCAAATTGACTTCGGAATTTTTCTTGGCGACGAGGGCCGCCTGCTCGGCCTGATTCGTACGAAAACCGGAGAAGAGCGGGAAGGAGAGGGAGAGACTCCAGTTGAAGCTTCGCGTATTTTTGAAATCCTCGAATTCACTGATAACGCGGTTGTTACCACTTAGGCCATAGTTTGTGCTCGCCGTGACTCGCGGCATATAACCGCTTCTCGCGATGGTCACGGCGGATTGTGCCGCATCGTACTGCTCCTTTGAGGACTGGTAGTCTAATCGTGAACCCAACGCGCGCTCAACCAATGTGCGAAAATCCTGCATCTGTGCCTTGTCCAACTTGGCCTCCGCACCGAGTTCTGCGGGGATCGTCGAATCCTCGATCGTGTACGTCTCCGTAACGTCAAGACCAATGTATGCGATCAAGTTCGCGCGGGCGTTATCGTAGTCGTTTTGTGCTTGCACTAACCGAACTTCATCCTGTCCTACCTGCGATTGCTGTTGATAGACATTCACCAACGATGCCGAGCCAAGTCGGGCGGTTTCCTGAACCCTTTCCAACTGCTGCTGGTTGTATTTCAAACTCGATTCCGCAACTTCCAACAACCGACGCGTACGAAGCACTTCGTAAAAGAGCCGGCGCGTTTGATGGATAACATTTTGTCGCGTTCGGGCGAGCGTATGCTCGCTTGCAACCGCATTCGCCGTAGCCTGATTGAGCGTCGATGTGTTGGCAAAGCCATCAAAGATGGTCATCGACGCACTGAGACTTGAGGAAAGGCTGCGGACACTGGTCGATGGAAGCTTCTGCCCATTCGGTAGGAAGCTCTCACCCTGGGAACCACCCCATTGGGAGTTGAGATGAACGTTCGGCAGAAAATTGCCGTAAGCGGAGAGAACGCTTGCCTGCTCCCGTTCAAGATTGTTCTGAGCTTGGCGAACAGCAGGGTTTTGCTCCAACGCTATTTCTATTGCCCGGCTCATCGTAAGCAGTTTTGGCGGCGTCCCTGATTGTGCGCTCGCTCCTGCAACAACGATAAAGAGCAACAGGCTGGTGATGAACAACGTACGCATGGCGAGAATCTCCAAGAATGAGAAATAAGGTGAGTGATTGTCGGTCAAAAAATGCTATGTAATAGACGAGGGGAAACGGAGAAAGTTTCAGCGAACCTTGAGGAAATTGTGATAATCTGTCTCCATTAATAAACATCGGCTTTGACGCGCGACAGGCGGAGGGGGTTACAGCTTCGAATCTTCACCCCTCAGAATCTCATCTTTGATACTGAGCAAATACTCCAGCGCTGCATCGTGCTCATTGGGAATGCGCCCGTCGAGGATGGCTTCAGTGATGGCCTCTTTCAGCTTCCCGACGAGGGGGCCGGGCTGGAGGCCACAGACTTGCATGATCTCGTCTCCACGGACAGGCGGTTGCCACGCCCGCCACCGGTCTTTTTCTTCGACTTCAGCCATCTTCGCGATGACTGCATCATAATTTCGATGGACCTGGTCGACGAGTTTTTGGTTTTTTGACGTAATGTCGGCACGACACAGAGCCATCAAATCGTCGATCTCCTCTCCCGCTTCGAACAACAGTCGCCGCACAGCCGAATCGGTTACCCCCTCATCCACAAGAGCCATCGGTCGGAGATGCAAGCGGACAAGCTTTTCGACGTACTTCACGTGATCAAGCGGCAGCTTCAGACGACGGAAGATCGGCTTCACCATGCGTGCGCCAATCTCTTCGTGGCCATGAAACGTCCACCCGATACCCTCCCTGAACGCCTTCGTTCGCGGTTTGGCAATATCGTGAAGCAGAGCAGCGATGCGCAACCATACATTGTCGGTGACTTCACTGATGTTATCCACTACCTTGAGGGTGTGGAGAAAAACATCTTTGTGATGGTAATCACGACGTTGGTCAACGCCGGAGAGCTGGGCTACTTCGGGAAAGACGACTTTCATCACACCGGTCTTCTGCATCAACATCAACCCGATCGAGGGCTTTGGGCTCGCCATGATCTTCAGAAACTCATCCGAAATCCTCTCTTGGGAGACGATTTTGAGACGCTCGGCCATCTCCCGCGCCGCTTCGATTATGGACGGATCGACGGTGAATTGTAGCTGGGCTGCGAATCGAAACGCCCGCATAATGCGAAGCGGATCGTCGTCGAACGTCGCCCGCGGCTCGAGTGGTGTACGGAGGATTTTCTCTTCGAGCGCCTTCCTCCCTCCGAGCGGATCGACAATGGCGCCGTAGTCTTCTTTGTTGATCGAAGCGGCGATGGCGTTGATGGTGAAATCACGCCGGAAGAGGTCGTCATTAAGGGTTCCTTCTTGAACCATCGGCTTTCGCGATGATTTCGTATAGCTTTCTCGCCGCGCACCGACGAACTCGATCTTGACATCGTCCAACTGCAGCATGGCAGTGCCGAACTTTTCGTACACAACCAAATTCGATCTACCGACCTCGGTTGCAACTTTCTTTCCAAGAGCAATGCCATCGCCAACGACGACGATGTCGATGTCTTTCACTCGACGTCCCAAGAGAAGATCTCGTATGTATCCCCCTACTACAAAGGCGCGGAGGCGCTCCTCGTCCGCCAGCCGTCCGATCCGTTTGACAATGAGATCATCAAGTTCGATCTGATGACGACGACTCATACCGTACGAACAGTTTGTCGATCAATAATCTTGAGGATCGCTTCCGCGACTTCTAACGCCTGAAGTCCGTCATGGCCCGTGACGGGGGGATCGGAGTGAGTCTGGATCGCTTTTGCAAAAAGCTCTAACTCATATTTCAGTGCGTTGATCTCTTTCACCTCTGGTTGTTCATAAACGATCACTCGCTTGCGGGTCCCCTGCTCGATCTTCCCCAGCATCATTGTCGGTTTCACGCCGGCATCGCCTTCATCCACTAAGCGAAACACCTCAGCCAGTCCTTGCGAGAAGTCGATCGAGATGTACGCATTCTTCTGGAAGAGCCTCATCTTTCTCATTTTGTTCTGGCTGATACGACTGGCGGTGACGTTTGCCACGCATCCATTCTCAAACTGGAGGCGCGCGTTCGCAATATCCAGACTGTCGGAAACCACAGCCACCCCATTGGCGTCGATGCGCGTGACGGGAGAGTGGACAAGGCTCAGGATAAGATCGATGTCGTGAATCATCAGATCGAGAACCACCGCCACATCAGCTCCGCGAGGGTTAAACTGAGCGAGGCGATGCGACTCGATGAACAGCGGCTCTAACCGTACATGATCCAACGCCACAATCGCGGGGTTGAATCGTTCAATGTGACCCACTTGCAGCACCAGTTTCCGTTTCTCGGCAAGATCGACTAAGGCTTTTGCCTGCTCCGGCGTCTCGGTCATCGGCTTTTCGATAAAGACGTGCAGGTTTCGTTCGAGAGCCTCACGCGCGATTTCATAGTGGCTCTTTGTCGTGGAGGCAATCACAACAGCCTCAATCTCGGAAAAGAGCTGATCGAGCGTTTCAAACGCTTCTACGCCATGCTCTCTTGCCACACTCTCGGACTTCTGATGATCGAGATCATATACACCGACGAATCGAACCGATTCGATGGTCGATAGCATTTTTGCATGGAGACTTCCAAGATGTCCACAGCCGACAATCCCGATTTGTATGCTCATGCAGTTGTCCTCGAACAAGGATCATTTAGGGTGAAATGCCGCTCGTTCCGCCGAGGATGGATCCTTGCACAAATCCGACAAGACGATCAAATCCGCCGAAGCGTTGGTCCCGATAATACACGAACGCTGTGTACAGGTTCACCGTCCGCCAGTCGTTTCCTTCGAGCGAGATCCAATCGTCGTTTCCTACAACGTACTGGTATTCGTGAACGCCGCGGCGCAAGGTCACAGGGACCACATATCTACGCGTCTCCCAATTGTACCGCATCACAAATCTCGGATCAACCCGCCAGCCGGTGAAATCTCCCACAACAAATACCGAATCGAACTCCTCCGTTTCGTGACTGAGCTCAAACTGAAATGTGATGTAATCGGCATACCGCGTTCCCGTGACGTACGTCGAGACGCCGTTTTGATCACGAGGCGCAGCTTGAAGGAATCGGCTGACATCTGCGCCGGTGCGGGATCGGTGGTATCCACCCGGGGGATATTCATCGACACTTCGTAAGTCGATGCGGCGATATTCATTGCCGGGACGGATGTTGTCGACTCGAAAGGAAAGCTTCGAGAGCCCCACTCCCTCAACAAATGTATGAGGATCACGATCGTTCACATCGATTCGGATCGGACGATAGAGTTCTCGGTTTTTGTAGATATCGACCGTCGTTACGAGGAAAGGGAAGAACTGTTCATCGCGTATCGAGTCTGGATGAGGTACAGCAAAGCTCACCTCGACACGATTTACCATGTACCATGGATAGGGTTCTGATGACTGCTGTCGATTCGACACGCGCAAAGAAGGCTGAACGATTTCCTCCACTACGAAAAATCGTCCCCGAGCCAATACCTCCGTCCAATCGTCATCCAATATTTCAAACAGGTAGTTACCGGAATAACGGAATCGCTCAAGTCCCGCAATGCCCGGTAGCCGGAACTTGTATGTGTAACGATATGCTTGGACTCCCGCTGGCGCGACTTCATGGAAGAGAGGCGCACGGGCCCGATGATCGATCTCGTTATTCAAGAACGTTGTCTCCGTCGGATGCCAATTTCGATCACAATGGACGACACGGAGACGAAAATTGGGAGGTTCCGATTCATCGATGTCAAATTCGACACTAAACGATCTTGTCTCGCGCGCCACAATCGGCAAGCGCGCTGCAGCCTGTCCGTTGATGCGCATCCCTTTTATGCGTGGAGAAAAAATCTCCTGCGCATCGAGGAGGGTGAATTGACTCAAAGAGAATATGACAAGAACAAGTCCGTTCTTCATGGCATCACGACTTTGTAAAGCGTATACTATGTTCCTTTGAGTCCGATCTCCGGACTTGCGACCCGCACGTCGTCATCTGTCTGAGTTCTTAACCAATGTGCAATCTCCTTCGGCAAGACTTCTGGCATACTGCAGGTCAATGTACGTATCGTCCGGCGTGTATTCAAAGTGAAGCGCGACCGTCACATAGAAGACAGCCGTGACCAATGCAATGGCGTAGCGGAGAAAAAACCGGACGACGGCTCTTGCGACGCTCCGATGTGCACTGAGGAATCCAACCCTTCAGTCAAACTGCCTGCTTAACCATGCTTTGAACTCTTCCACGTTCTCGAACACAGCATCGGTTTTCATCTCCATCACCTGGTCCTTGCCGTACGAATCCCACACCACCGCAGCGATGCGCACGCCCGCTTCATGTGCTGCTTTCACGTCGGCAACAGCATCCCCCACCATCAGCGCTTCGTCCGGCCGGAGTCGAAACTCCTTCAAGATTTTCCTGATGCCTTCGGCTGAGGGCTTGTGGTCGACCACGTCGTTGCCCGTCACGACAAGGTCGAAGTAGTCTTTGAGGCCGAATTCTTCAAGCGTAATCGTCGTGGTATGAATGCCTTTCCCCGTGAAGAGTGCGAGCTTGACACCGGCATCTTTCAGGAAGTCCAGAACCTCTCTGATCCCCGGATAAAGGGATGCCAATGTGTGATGCGAACGATAGTATAGCAAATAGTCCTGCATCACTTCATCGAGTCGGGAGCGATCGACGATGTGGAGCAACGCACCTTCTTCCGGTGGACCGAACATCGCGGTAATCTCGGCTTCGGAGTATCTTTTTCCTGCATATTTCTGAGCGATGTAGTTGAACGAATCGAAGATCAGCTGATTCGTCTGCGTCAACGTTCCATCCATATCGAAGACGACGCATTTGAGCCAACTCATTGACGATCCCTTATGAGATGAGACACTTTCATGTGGTGGAGCCTTTGCGACCCCCCTCCTTCATAAAAAAAGCAAAGGCGTCAAGATGCGGTTCGACGCCTTTTCCGAGTAAAGGGTAGTTGAGAATCAGAGGGTAACAAAGTGGCACAGCGGACTTAAGCGATCGTCACCTCTTTTGAAAGATAGACATCCTGGATCGCGTTCAGGATTTGAACGCCCTCTTTCATTGGACGCTGAAATGCTTTACGACCTGAGATCAATCCCATTCCTCCCGCACGTTTGTTGATGACAGCCGTCTTGACCGCCTCTGCAATGTCGTTCTGTCCTGAAGGTCCGCCGGAATTGATCAACCCCGCACGACCCATGTAGCAGTTGGCGACCTGGTAGCGCGTAAGATCAATCGGATGATCGGAAGAGAGTTGCTCGTACACTTTCTTGTGTGTTTTTCCGAAGTTGAGAGCGGTGTAGCCTCCGTTGTTTTCCGGCAACTTCTGCTTGATGATATCTGCCTCGATCGTCACGCCGAGGTGATTCGCCTGGCCGGTGAGATCCGCTGCGACGTGATAGTCTTTCTCCTTCGTCTTGAATGCCGGGTTTCGGGTGTAACACCAGAGGATCGTCGCCATCCCAAGCTCATGCGCCTGCTGGAACGCTTGGCTCACTTCCCAGATCTGCCGGCGAGATTCAGGCGAGCCAAAGTAGACGGTGGCACCGACCGCTACAGCCCCCATATCGAAAGCTTGTTTGACACTCGCGAACATCGATTGATCGTACGTGTTGGGGTACGAAAGGAATTCGTTGTGGTTGAATTTCAGGATGAAGGGAATCTTGTGAGCATATTTGCGCGCGACGGAGCCGAGCACACCCAACGTGGACGCGACGGCGTTGCATCCCCCTTCGATCGCCAACTTGACGATGTTCTCCGGATCGAAGTACATCGGATTAGGTGCGAAGGAGGCCCCGGCAGAATGCTCGATCCCCTGATCAACAGGAAGAATCGAGAGATATCCCGTGCCTGCCAGCCGTCCATGATCGAACAGCTGTTGGAGACTGCGTAACACCTGCGGTGTGCGATCGGAAAGAGCATAGACACGGTCGACGTAGTCGGCTCCCGGTAGATGGAGAGATTCTTTCGGAATAGTATTGCAGGTGTGGCTTAACAGCGCTTTCGCTTCACTTCCCAGAACTTCTTCTATGTTCGTCATTAGTAGACTCCTCAGAATGCGTGGCTCGGTCAGGAACTCAGTAAAAACACGGCAAAATATACCAAACGTTTGAGTGGATTGCAAAGAAATGGCCGGCTCCAAGATCGGCATTCAATTCCTCTTCTCAGAGTAGATAAAGAAACAGCCCATCCGGAACGCTGGATGGGCTTGTGAGATGTGGTTTGGTGGTGTGGTGCTTTCGTCGACCAGTCGCCGACGAATTCTTACTCGTTTGGAATCTGCTGTGACCGCCGTTGCAGTGTGATGGTTCCGATATTGGTTGTTTGACCGCGCGTCACGACCACGCCCGGCACGTCAATGCCAACATAGGCCGTATTGGTGGCCTCGATGTGAACGGTGTACGTTCCCTCCGGCAACGCCATAAGTTTGAAGGAGCCGTTGGACCCGGCCACCGTGCTCACCGTATCCGCACCGGCGACGGTCCAAATCCTGGCGTTCGCCTCCGTCGGCTGCACGGTACCGGCGATCTCACCCGAAACAACCTTCGGCTGGCAACGGATCACCGGCGACATTCGATATTGACCGTTGCCGGTCCGCACAATCGACCGCCCGGCATCAAAATCGAGATACAGCTCATACAACTTACCTTCTTCAATGACGAAGGAGTGATTCAGCTTGATGCCGGTTTGCATGCCGCTGCTGATCTCAAGGTTGAAGGTCGTTCCGCCGATCTTGATATAGCTTCCCGCGCCAACGATCAGGCGAATCTGCGTATAGCGACCAGCTTTCAACTTCGCGCTGCCAAGAATGGCACTCGCACCATTTCTGAGCGTCAGCAAATCATAGCTGGCCGGCTGATCGTTCACCACAAACCAACCGCTCGTCTCGTCGGAACCGGCGGCATGGACCTCCACACGATTCACCGTCACCACCACCTGCTCCGCGTTCGCGGGCGCATCGATCAAATGCATCCGAATCTCGCCCTCTCCTTCCGACGGCGCAACCACATCATCCTTCGCGCATCCGATCGTCAGCAAGAGAACAAGAATCGAAATGGATGTGAGTAAGCCCTTCATACGTCCCTCCAGGTTAGTTGAACATGTCTTTCGGGTTTCTTCCCGAAACCCACACATTAATATACGTTCGCCGCCACTCGAGTTTTTGATCTTCGTCACACGGTGTGATTGACCTCACGCGCCTTGCTTCTCCCACCAATTCTCTCTACTTTGATGATGCCATGAAGTCGCAACTTGTTCTCCGAAAACACGAAGAGCATCGGATCGTCAACGGTCACCAGTGGGTCTTTAGCAATGAGATCAAAACGATCAACGGTTCTCCTGAGGCCGGCGATGTTGTGGAGCTGCTCCGGTATGACGGGAAGTTTCTCGGCGTCGGATTCTACAACCCTCACTCGTTGATCGCCTTCCGGCTCCTCTCCCGCGAACGCGTCACGCCCACTTTTGATTTTTTCGAACAGCGGATCTCTCAAGCTCTCGACCTGCGCCAGCGTATCTATCCCGAATCGGAATCGTACCGCGTCGTTCACGGCGAAGCGGATTTCCTGCCGGGACTGGTAATCGACAAGTACAATGAATTTCTTTCGCTCCAGACCTTTTCGGTCGGCATGGAAAAGCGACTCACCCTCATGAGCGACGTCCTCGAATCGCTTTTCCATCCGATGGCTATCGTCGAACGGAATGAATCGCCCCTGCGCGCGCTCGAACATCTTCCTCAGAAAAAAGGAGTCGTACGAGGGACTCTGGGCCAGACCATCATCAACGAACATGGACTGAAGTTCAAAGTCGATCTTCTGAACGGCCAGAAGACGGGATTTTTCCTCGACCAGCGGGAAAATCGGTTCGCTCTGCGGCGTTACGTGCGGGACGCCTCGGTGCTTGATTGCTTCTGCAATGAAGGAGGATTTGCTTTGAACGCTGCCGTGGGCGGAGCGAAAGACGTTACGGCCATCGACATCTCGGAATCGGCGGTCAACAATGCCCGCGTGAACACAACGATTAATAATATAAAGAATGTGACATTCGAGGTCGCCGACGTTTTCGAGAAATTGAAGGCGTTGGAGGAAGCAAAGGTGCGTTTTGATGCAATCGTGCTCGACCCCCCTTCTTTCAGCAAGAACAAAAAGACGGTCGCTACCGCCATAAAAGGCTACAAGGAAATCAATTCGAGAGCCTTGCGGATCCTCAATCCCGGTGGATTTCTCATCACCGCCTCCTGTTCGCATCACATCACGGCGGAGACATTCCTCGAAACCATCGAATCGTCTGCTCGTTCCATCCATCGATCCCTCCAACTCCTCAAATTCTCCGGTGCTTCACTCGACCACCCCTCGCTCGTGCCTATGCCGGAGACGTCGTACCTCAAGTTCGCAATTTATGCCGTCACGTGAATGAGGCACTTGGAGAAAGAGGAGTTTCATTGCCGAGCGGAACGTGCGAGCTGAGAGAAGCAGGCGTTGCTTCTCAGACGTGAGGAAACTATATTGCCGTCGGTGAGGTTGGTAAAGACAACATCAATCGAAGGGAGAAGAATGATGAGACGACCACTTCCTTTGTTCCTTGGAATTGCCCTCCTGTTGGGTGCTGGTGCGCGAGCAAACGCACAAGAGCAACCGTTACGCGATTCCACGTACGTGTTCACCCCTTCCTCCCCCGATCTAATCCAGAAAACGACCTACGAACCGTTGCGGAATGCCTGGGGCATTGACCTGCTCATTTCGAATAATGGTTTCGGCGGCGGGTCCTTCTTCCGGCGCGAGTTTTCGGATGTTCTTTCCGGATTCATCACCTTCGCGATCTCGGACGTGAAGGACGACGGCGAGGTGGAGTTTTATAATTATTACACGGGACAATCGTATATCCCGGGCAAAGTCAACCGCATGCTCTTGATGCCGCTCGTCGTCGGCGCGCAGTATCGCTTGTTCAAAGACGATATTGTCGACAACTTCCGGCCGTACGTAAATGTCGGGATTGGCCCTTCAATGGTGTTCGTTGCTCCCTATTCAAAGACCACCAAGTACCTCGGTCCCGGCGATCAAACTGTCATCATGAGAGAACAGATAGAATTTTTCAGTAGCTTGAAGTACGGCAAGGCACACTATACGGTGGGTGGTTACATCGGAGCGGGAGCTTATTTTGGGTTGGATAAATCCACCCTCTCAGGACTCAGCATTCGCTATTACATCGTTCCCTTCAAGAAGGGGATCGAAAGTCTTGAGAAGGTGTACATCAAACAGTTTGGAGGATTCTTTATCACATTCAACTTTGGATCATTTTATTGAGCGAACGAAGGGAGAAGCAAGAAGAGCCGCATGAGAGCTGAGAACACGAGAACAAAAAAAGCGCATCCACCCATGCGCTTTTTTTGTTCTTCCGTCGAAAATAAGCCTGAGGCACCCGAGATTCCAGAGAGCCTCCCCTTAGCTCTAAGGTCAAACGAGTGCCTCATAACCTGCAGCCAATATAGATTCCTTCAGTTTGAGAAGCTGTGATTCGAGTCACGCACCAGCGATTTCTGCATGTCGCGTCCGATTTCCCTCCCCAGTAGACCACTTCTCTTCGGAACAGATCAAGGCCGACTCCGGATCACGATACCGATCGCCTCAAATCTAGGCGTCAATCAAGAGAAGACAGCTTCGTGGGAGCGTGCACGTTGCACACCTCACCCAAGAAGTTTCAAGAGGAGTGATGGTAAGTACGAAGGAAGCTGACGGTGCAGCGCAGACGATGCCGCGCTGCACCGTCAAGGTTTCTTATGGATAGAAACGGAAGGCAAGTCCTACTTCAATGCCGATCCCTGTGACAGGCGTGAGGAGCAAAGCGGGACCCAGCTCGAACGCAATGTCGAATGGATAATCGGGAGGTACATAATCCACACCAAATACCGCCCGAACACCCAACGCCAAATCTCCTTGCCTCCACTTCGGTCCTGCAAAACCAACGTCACCGATAAAGAGTCCCGGACCGTAATAGAATGGGAATCGACGATCGTTGAATGCGTTCGAGTGCATAAGATAGTCGAAGCCGATGGCCAGCCCTCCTTCAAAGCCGGCCCCGATCGAGCCTTGGAATGCGACCGAACCTTGCCAGTATTTGAGTGAGAATCCGGTCGGAGCGCCAAGCACAACGCCGAGGCCGAGCTTCTTGTTATCCGATGCGAAGCTCTGCGACACGAGAGCGAGCGTCATAACAATAAGAACGAATGCACGTTTCCACATAGTCCCTCCTATTCGTGAATCGTTTCAGGAATTGAGATACCGTTGAAGATACTGACCAGTGTAAGATTTTGGCGAGCGTGCCACTTCTTCGGGTGTGCCGGTTGCGACAACTTGACCTCCCCGGTCTCCCGCTTCAGGTCCAAGATCGATAAGATAGTCGGCACACTTGATCACATCCATATTGTGTTCGATGACCAGAAGCGAATGCCCCTTCTCCACGAGCGCATCGAAACATTTCAGCAGCTTGGCGATATCGTCGAAGTGCAGACCGGTCGTCGGCTCATCGAAAATAAATACGATGTGCCCCTCCCCCTCCGCGCCCGTGAGGTGATGTGCGAGCTTGATGCGCTGTGCCTCACCCCCAGAGAGGGTGGTTGCCGGCTGACCAAGGCGCAAATACCCTAATCCCACATCGTCGAGCACTTTCAATTTCCGCGCCACCTTTCTGCTCTCGGGAAAATCGGAAAAAAAAGAAATCGCTTCTGTGACGGTCATCGCAAGAATGTCATCAACGTTTTTCCCGTGAAAACGGACATCCAGTACTTCCTGTTTGAATCGTTTTCCCTTACACGACTCGCACAGCAGATAGAGATCTGCGAGAAATTGCATTTCGATCTTTTGATATCCGTCCCCCTCGCACACGTCGCATCTTCCCCCCGGTACGTTGAAGGAAAAATACCCCGGCGCAAACCCGCGCAGTCGCGCAGCTTGTGTGTTCGCTAACAACTCCCGAATCCCATCGAAAATCTTCAGGTACGTCACCGGATTCGAGCGCGGCGAACGGCCGATGGGGGATTGATCTACCATCTCCACACGACTGATTGCCTCGATTCCTTCGATGGCTGTGTGCTTTCCAACACTGCCGTCGAATCCACCCTTCAACTTCTGAATTCCTGCAGAGAGAATGTCGTGCACCAACGTACTCTTCCCCGACCCGCTCACGCCCGTTACGCACACGAATAAGCCGAGCGGAATCCGGACATCGATCGATTTCAGGTTGTGTTCGGCAGCTCCCTTGATGAAGATCGATTGCTCACCATCTTGCCGGCGGCGAGATGGGACGGGGATCTTCCTTCTGCCGGTGAGGTACTGTGCCGTCAGCGAGGTAGGATGCTTCAGCAACTCGTCGATGGGGCCGCAGAAAACGATCTCTCCCCCATATTCACCCGCGCGCGGCCCCATATCGACGATCACGTCTGCCGCACACATCATTTCCTCATCGTGTTCGACGACCAAGACGCTGTTCCCCACGTCGCGCAACGATTTCAAGATATTGATCAGTTTGGCGTTATCTCTGGGATGGAGACCGATGCTTGGTTCATCCAGCACGTACAACGATCCAACCAGAGACGAACCGAGCGATGTGGCAAGATTGATGCGTTGCGATTCCCCTCCGGAGAGCGTCATGCTCAGCCGATCGAGCGTGAGATAGCCGATGCCGACATCATTCAAAAACTTCAATCGCTTTCGAATTTCCTCAAGAATCCTCCTCGCGATCTCGTACTCGTATTTCGAGAGTTCGAGTTGTTGGAAAAACGTTTGTGCTTCTTCGATCGTCATGCGCACGACGTCATGGATTGTTTTACCTCCGACCTTGATGTTCAGGGCTTCGGGACGCAGACGAGAGCCCCCGCAGGCATCACACGTCGTGTAACCGCGGTACCGGCTCAGAAAAACCCGGTAGTGAAGTTTGTACGATTTTCTTTCGATGAACTTGAAGAAATTCAGGATACCATCATACTCACCGTATCCATTCATCACAACATGCAGTTGTTCCGGCGTCAGGTCCTTGAACGGCACGTCCACCGGTAGGCGAGCTTCCTTTGCAATGCTCAACAGATCACGCAGATTCCCTCGCCACTTCGGAAACGAAAACGGCTGGATTGCCCCTTGCCGTATCGACTTGTATGGGTCCGGCACCACAAGATCCATGTCGATTCCCATCGAGCGTCCAAAGCCCTGGCATTTCGGACACGCACCGACAGGATTATTGAATGAAAACATTCGGGGATCCGGGTCTTCGTAGCGGATTCCGTCTGTGGCACACTCGTAATGCTTGGTGAAGCGCAACGTCGTCGCCTGGTCAGGAAAATGAACGTAGGCGTAACCATCCCCTTCAAGAAAAGCGGTTTCGATTGAATCAGCCATTCGTTTCTTTGCCTCTTCGTCGTTGCGCACCACGAGACGATCAACCAGTACTCTGATCTCCTTCTTGCTTTTTCCCTTGTAGTCTTGCTCGTTCAGATCGATCAGTTCCGTGCCGACCACGATACGGAAAAATCCCCGTTTCTTCAGCACATCCAGCTCTTCTCGTAAACTTCGACCGGGGTGCTCATGGATGGGAAACGTAATAGAGAACTTCGTCCCCTCCCGCTCTTGCAGAAGTCGATCCACCACACTGCTGACGGAATCTCGCTTCACAAGCTGCCCGCAGACGCGGCAGAAGGTCTGACCGATCCGACCAAACAAGAGACGGAGGTAATCATATATCTCCGTTGTGGTCGCGACCGTGGAGCGAGGGTTGCGCGTCGATGTCTTCTGTTCGATAGCGATAGACGGACTGATCCCCTGAATGAAATCAACGTCCGGCTTGTCCATCCGCTCGAGAAACTGACGGGCGTACGATGAGAGACTTTCAACATATCGGCGTTGCCCCTCGGCATAAATGGTATCAAACGCCAGACTCGATTTCCCCGAGCCGCTCACCCCTGTCACAACCACCAACTTGTTTCGGGGGAGTTCAAGCGAGATGTTCTTGAGGTTGTGAACACGTGCCCCACCGACAACGATGCTCGTCAACTTCGCCGATGGAGCAGGGAGAGAGGGAGCTGAGATAAGAGACGCGCCCTTGGCACGCTCCTGTCTCGTCTTTGCCGTCGTTTTTCGTGACGTCTTCGCGGTTGACATAGAATTGAACCGGAAACTTACCTTACCGAAACTGCAAAATCAATTCGAAACTTGACCCTTACGGAAACAAAACCGATATTCGGCCATCCACTCTCACCATTACTTTCACAACCTTCCATGCAACGCCGCCTGCGGCCGGTTTTCACTCTTCTCCTTTGGCTCATCTCCCTTGCGACACTTTCTTCGCAATCACCCTTCTGGAAGTCCGTCGATGGGGCTTACGGGGGGATCATCGATGTCCTCCTGCGACATCCGAACGGCTTTCTCTTCGCAGCAGCACGCAGTAACGGCATTTTCCGATCAACCGACAACGGTACGACTTGGCACGACGTGAGTCTCGGTCTCGAGGTTCCTACGATCTATGCCCTTGCGGTGCATCCCAACGGCAACATCTATGCCGGTTCAGAAGGGGGAGGAGTCTATCGATCCACGAACCACGGCTCCTCGTGGCGCCGGCTCGTCGCCGGACCGACAACGCAAGTGATCCTCTCGCTTGCCATCGACAGCACAGGAGCCCTCTATGCCGGAACAGCAGGTGCAGGAATCCGTCGCTCAACCGATCTCGGCGATACGTGGGTGACACTCGATTCGGAGTTCTTCGATAAATTCATCTATACGCTCGCGGTCAAGGCGGGCAGCGACACTTCAAGACACGGCGTCTTGTTCGCCGGAATCGTCGGTACAAGCAGGGACATTGGCGTGTACCGCTCCATCAACCAAGGGAGCACGTGGACAGCGTTGACGGGAACGACGGGCGTGAGTGTTCTCTCTCTGCACATCGGTCAGGACGGAACAGTTTTTGCAGGCACTCGCGCACAGGGAGTCATTCGTTCAACAAACGACGGCAGCGCCTGGGAATCGTACAACTCCGGACTCCCATCGCTGTCGATCTACTTCGTGACTTCTTCTCAGGGTGAGTTGTTTACTGGTACCAATGGTCAGGGAGTATACAGGCGACCCCCGGGTGGCGCGTGGCAAGCTGTAAACGAGGGCTTGACGAACCGCTTCGCGCTCTCTCTTCTTATTTCACCTTCTGCAATCTACGTTGGAACCGGTGGATCGGGAATCTATGCTCGGTCGCTGCAGGCGGCAGAATGGTCGGCGCGAAATAAGGGGCTCTCGAGTCTCGATCAGCCCGTCCTTCACCGAACCGCTGCCGGCACCCTCTACGCAGGGAGTAGGCGGGGTGGACTCTTTCGCAGTACCAACCATGGATTGACATGGTCTTCGATCCATCCACTCTTTCATAATCGCAGCATCCTTTCCCTGACATCGAACGCACAAGGGCATCTCTTCGCAGGTCTGTTGGAACAACCTAGCGTCTATCGTTCTTTGGATCATGGACAGTCGTGGACCTCTATTAACGATGGTTTGACAGACACAAGCATTTATGCCATTCACGCATCCCGATCCGGCACGATTTTCGCCGGTGCAAATATTGGAATGTATCGCCTCGATCCGGCATCTGATCGATGGATCGCATCCAACAACGGCCTCCTCAATCCCATCATCAACGACATTCTCAGTCTCGATAGCACAACCGTTCTGGCTGGAACGACGGGAGGCATTTTTCGATCATCGAACGACGGCGCAGTTTGGTCATTCTCCAGCTTCGGTATTTCAACTTCGGAATCGTACATCAACGATTTGGAGATGCTGCCGGATGGCTCAATCGCTGCGGCATCCGACCGGGGAGGCTTCTATGTTTCGCGCGATAGCGGACGCACCTGGAATCGGTCGACGGGTGGTTTGACAAACCTTCGCGGACGGGCCCTCACCGCCGGAAAGAACGGCGAGGTCTACCTCGGAACCACGGGGGGTGGAGTGTTTCGCTCAACCGACTACGGGACGTTTTGGGCGGAGGCGAATTCAGGCATCGGCAGTCTGGACATTCGATCCCTCATCGTCGCTTCCAATGGTGCCGTTATCGCCGGCACGTACAGGTCCGGACTTTACATCGGTCAAGTACCGCTTGTGTCGGTCGCGAAAGAACAGCTTCTACCCGCGACCTTTAAACTCGAGCAGAACTTCCCGAACCCGTTCAATCCAACGACCGTCATTCAGTTCCAACTACCACGTAATTCCAGGACGACATTGACGGTCTTCTCCCCTCTCGGTCAGGAACTGGTCACGATTGTCGACTCCGATCTCCCAGCGGGCGTGCACCGCATCCCAGTCGACTTTCGCGCACTTCTCTTGAGAGGTTTTTCGAGCGGCACGTACTACTATCGCCTTACCGTTGACGGTGTAGCGCAAGCAAGGCGCATGATACTTTTGAAGTAAGGGGGGCGATACAAAATTCTCCATTCCCCGCCCTCATAATCTCAGAGAGAGATGCCCAAGCTCCCCGATCTCACAATCTATCTTGAAGGCCTTCGTCGCCTTGTGAAAGGTCAACAGCGCTCCTATCCAACGAATTGTCGATGCCGAAAACGAATGCAACTACCGCGCACGCTGCCAAACGGAGGGGAGGCTCCTTACCGACCGATCACTTTCTCAGTTGCTGAAGGACGACTGGCCAAAGGCGATTGACGAACTGGAATCAGACATCCGAAAACGACCACAGAGTGAAGTATAAAATATGGACGCGCCCTTTCGACTGTTCGGACTCCACCACCTTGTTGTCTTGGCCTGCGTCCCCCTCCTCGCTGGCCTCTTGACGTACACCAGCCGTAGATTTCCATTTCTCGCAAAACATATCCGTATTTCACTCGGCATTCTGATCCTCGTGAACGAGCTCGTTTGGTACGGCTATGTGGTAATGCGCGGTTGGTTCAGTTTTCCTTACAACCTGCCACTCCATTTGTGTGATCTCGTCTTGTGGTTGACGATCTACACCAGTCTTCGTCCAACCCAGTGGGCATACGAATGTTCCTATTACTGGGGACTTGCCGGAACAAGCATGGCGCTTCTCACACCGGACATCTCCGGTCCGTTCTTCTCGTACCTGACGCTGAAGTTCTTTGCTTCGCACGGACTTGTGGTGACGGCACTGCTGTTTCTCACCTGGTCGGGAATATCTCAACCTCGACCCGGCTCACAGTGGAAAGCACTGTTCTGGCTCAATGTATACGCGATCCTTCTTGGAGTATTTAATCTTCTCTTCAAGACCAACTACATGTACCTCTGTGAGAAACCGGCTGGGGCGACGCTGCTTGACCATATGGGACCCTGGCCCATGTACATCATCGTGGCAGAGACGGTAGCCGTCGGCATGTTCTTCTTGCTCGCTCTTCCCTTTCGAAAAAAGAGTGAGAAGCCCAATTCCTAACGCGGCGAAGCCGCAATCAAATAAGGGACGAACGTCTTAAAGGCAAAATCATTCTGGTCTTCTGACAGAATTTTCGTAACTTGTTCCCCGATTTTCTAACATTGAACTCACTTCCTCTGATTCATGTCACAAGCAGTTCTTGATGTAGAGAACCTCACGAAGCGCTACGGCGAGGTGGTTGCCGTCGATGGCGTCAGCTTTGAGGTGATGCGAGGAGAAATCTTCGGCATCCTCGGCCCAAACGGAGCCGGCAAAACGACGACGCTCGAAATGATCGAAACACTGCGACCGATAGACGCGGGAAGAGTCATTCTCAATGGTATCGATGTTACCGCCGCACCGCAAGCCGTCAAGAAGGTCATCGGCGTTCAGCTGCAATCCTCCTCCTTCTTCGATAAGCTGCGACTGACCGAACTTCTCTCACTCTTCGGCGAACTCTACGGACGCCGGGTTGATCCCCTTCAACTCCTCGACGAAGTGGAGTTACGCGAGAAGGCGCGCGCCTTTGTGAACGAACTGTCAGGGGGACAAAAACAGCGCTTCTCCATCGCCGCCGCCCTGGTGAACGACCCCGTCATCCTCTTTCTTGACGAGCCAACCACGGGACTCGACCCCCAAGCCCGAAGGCATCTTTGGGGCGTTATCAAACGCATCCGTTCAGAAGGAAAGACCATCGTACTGACAACGCATTATATGGAGGAGGCAGAGGAGCTATGCGATCGCGTCGCTATCATGGACAAAGGAAAGATTATTGCCGACGCACCTCCACAATCGCTTATCCAACAACTCCTCCTAAACGGATTTCGAAAGGAACGGGTAGAGCGCTTGGCGAACCTTGAGGATGTCTTCCTGAGTCTCACCGGCCACTCTCTGAGGGAGGGATAAATGAGACTTAAGTGGATGCTCCTGCTCGCCTCTCTCAAGATGATGTTTCGACAGAAGGAAGCGATCCTTTGGTCGTTCATCTTTCCGTTGTTCATGGTTGTTCTCTTCAGCTTTGTCGATTTCAGCGGCATCAGTAAGCTTCCAATCGGACTCGTCAACGCCTCATCGGATACGACTCTGATCGACGCATTACGGGAAACAGGAGCCTTTCGCCTTCACAACGGCTCTGCCGACCAAGAGCTCGCAGCGCTGAAGAATGGTGATCGGATACTCGTCGTCGAGATTCCCCGGACGTTCCATCCTTATCAGAACGACTCACTCATTCTCTATGCGAATGCGGGCAAGCCTCAAGAAGTTCAACTGGCTCGACTTCTCCTGCAGCGCGTGTTGGACGAATTAACGTTCACCGCAGTTCCCTCCTTGCCGAGGACGCACATCATCACGCGCCAGGTCGAAAGCAGGAACCTTACCTACATCGATTACCTTCTCCCCGGTTTGCTTTCGATGTCGATCATGCAGAGCGGCGTCTTCGGCGTCGCGTTCGGTTTCGTCTCTCTCAAGAAACGTGGAATCCTTCGCCGGTTGCTTGTGACGCCGATGAATCCCAACGACTTTATCTTCGCATCCGTCGGTGCCCGACTTGTCCTCCTGTTCTTGCAAGTTGTCTTAATGGTGGGTGCCGGTATCGTGTTCGTTGATCTTCATTTCGTCGGAAGCTTGTGGGAGATGCTGCTGCTCGGCCTCTTAGGAGGGGTCATCTTCCTTTCCATCGGCTTTGCTCTCTCTGGAATCTCGAAGTCGGAAGATCAAGTAGCCCCTCTCGCAAACGTCATCACGCTTCCCATGGTGCTGCTCTCGGGCGTGTTCTTCAGCCGCTCGGCCCTTCCCGGCTTCGCGCACGTCATTACAGATTTCTTTCCGCTCACCTATCTTGCAGACGGCATGCGGAAGATCGCCATTGATGGTGCTTCGCTCACGCAACTCGAAACTGAGGTGATGGGACTCATTGTCTGGGGCGCCATTTCCATCTTTCTAGCAATCAAGGTGTTTCGCTGGGAGTGACGGCGCCTGCGAGGCAGGATGGCCTCGCGACCAGAGTCGATTGTGCAACTGGAGAAGCTTCAGCCCGAACAATCCGCTGAGCGCTCGCTCATCGGGTGTTCCTGATTTTCTGTTCGGTCGCCCACATAATAACTGAGCCAGTCGCATCTCCGGTAACGTTCGGAACAGTCCGACACATATCAAGGAACCGATCCACACCGAGAATCAATGCTATGCCTTCCTCAGGGACGTTAATCGACTTCAACACTATCACGAGCATGATGATGCCCACACCTGGTACAGGAGCCGTCCCTATGGAAGCCAGTGTTGCAGTAAGCACAATGGTGAGCTGATGGGTAAAATTGAGGTCAAACCCATACACTTGGGCAATGAACACTGCAGCAACTCCCTGATAGAGAGCTGTCCCGTCCATATTAATCGTAGCCCCGAGAGGCAGAACAAAGCTTGTAATGGATTTCGGAACGCCCAGGTTTTTCTCACAACATTCAAAATTCACCGGAAGCGTTGCGGCGCTCGACGAGGTAGAAAAAGCGACAAGCTGCGCAGGACGAATACCTCTGAAAAACTTCGTTACAGACATATCGCTGAAGAGCTTAAGCAAGGTAGGGTAAACGACAAATGTATGCACAGCTAAACCCAACAGAACTGTTCCCACATACCAGAAGAGTGTCTGGATGATTCCAAATCCAAACTCACTTACCGTCGCGGCAATTAAAGCGAACACGGCATAAGGAGCGATTTTCATAACCAACTGAACAAATTCAATCATGAGTTCACTCAACCCATCGAAAAACTGGATTACCGGTTTCGCCTTTTCTTCTCGCACAAAGGTCAGCACAACTCCGCCGACGACAGCGAAGAAAACAATCTGCAGCATCTCACCCTCTGCCAACGCGCTAAAGGGATTCGTCGGAACCATCTTGACAATCATGTCAATAATATCAATTGAGAGATCAGGTGAGACTTTCGCCGCAACCTCTCCTCCGTATTCTGCCATGAGCAACTCACGTGATTCCTCACTCACCTGTTTCCCTGGTTCAACAAGGTTTGCCATTACCAGACCGATAGAAATTGCCAGGGCAGTGGTCAGCAAAAAGTAGCTTAGCGTTTTGGCGCCAATGCGAGCGACTCTCTTGATATCTCCCAAGCTCGCAGCACCGACTATCAATGATGCCAGTACCAGGGGAACAGCAATCAGATTCAACAGTCGAATGAAAATTGTACCAAGAGGCTTGATGGAAGTAGCGAGCGTTGATTCCTTTCGGATGTCTTGCACACTACCAAGGTGAATGGGAATGGTCTTTCCCTTTTCGAAGTAGGTGAACTCAGATTTTTCTCGTTCTGTCTGAGACGATGCATTCCACCATTTCAACAGTTTGGACGTTTCCTTGGTCGTGAATGATTGCTTTTGGTTACCAAGAGTCAGCTCTATGCGGCTCCAATTGTTCAGTTCTATTTCTGCTACCCCTGACTCATGGGGAGTTGAAATAATCAATTTCGTCTGGTCAACGTGGAACACAGCACCAAAGAGAGCCCCCAAAATGAGGGCTACCAGAATTTGGGTGTGGAGCTTGAGCTTTCCAAACAGAACGGGCATACGTCCTCCTGAATCAGCGAAGCAACACAATGGCAATCAGAATTCCCGCTAACACCATGATTCCGAGAAACAGATACAAAAAATAGTTTGACGGTCTTTGATCATTCTTGATTTCGTTGGGTGGTTCCATTGGCAAATTTCCTTGAGAAGTTTTCGTGAAGACACACTTCTTTCTTTGAACAGCTGCGCCCGGCACACAATCCTGGGAAATCCGTATCGAGCGATGGAAGAACTGACTTGCCTCCCCGTCTCCCAAGTGAGCTACGCGGGTACGGTGGGTCCACCGATGTGGAGAAAGTCATTTCTTCCTTACGAGCTACGATACAGAAACACAACCAAGCAGGTAACGTGGGACAGGAAAAAAACTTCAGAGGGATGAGGCGGTCTTCAACGTGGAGAGAACTTGATGGGTAAATCGATTTGCAGGTTTGAAGCGGTATTGTAAAAATCTTGTGACAAAATGAGCGTTGGGAACATCCGTACCATCTTTTACAACCGGGTTGTGTTTGACATGAGATTTTTCTGAGGCTCGGTTTGTCTGTTGATAGAGAGAGCTCGTACTGTAATAGCTGTCGTCATGCAATTCGTCAACCAACCTAAATGGGGATGGTGGATCCATCTCGAACGATGAGTATGCACCCGGAGCTAAGAGGAAGAGAGGAATGGCCAGGAGCGTAGGAAGCTTTGACCAAGGGCTGTGTTTTATTCTTCTCATCGATCTCACTATTTCAAACCTACGATGCTAATTTCTCACTTGCAAGTGCTCATTTACGACCGCCTTTGCGGCGTTCTTCGCAAGTACCATACATTGACGAATGAGGAGACCGGAAAGACATGTCTGATTCGAAACGTTCTGAGGTGAGTGGAAGAGCGACCGATCGAGTGGAAGAGAGGAGCAATGCACGAATCATCGGTTTCTTTCTTGGCATTGCCCTTTTCTTTCTTTTCGTGACACTCCCGACCTTCGCGACATTTAAGCTCAGCGCTGAGCAGGTCGTTCTTTCAACAGGTTCACCGCTGCCTCCTGAAGAACTCGCACGATCGATGCAGGTTGTCCTTGCGCTTTTGTGTTTGATGGTCGTATGGTGGGTAACGGAGGCCATCCCGCTTTCTGCAACCGCCCTCCTCCCCGCCGTCCTGCTTCCGCTCTTTCACGTCACCGGACTACAAGGCAAAGGTCCGGCTGAATTCACAATCAAAAATGTCCTGGCAAACTATGCCAGTCCGGTCATTTATCTGTTCTTTGGCGGGTTCTTGCTCGCCGCAGCAATGCAGAAGTGGAAACTCGACCGCCGCCTGACGTTATGGATCCTGACGCGCGGTCGACTCGCCAACAACGCGCGCTCCGTGCTTCTGGGTATGATGTCCGTTGCTGCGTTTCTCTCTATGTGGATCTCCAACACAGCAACGACTGCTATGATGTTGCCGCTTGGACTCGGTATCCTCTCGCTCGTCAACGTTCGGCCGGGTGAATCGAAATTCGGCACCGCGTTGATGCTCGGCATAGCTTGGGCGGCATCCATCGGGGGCGTTGGAACGATTATCGGCAGCCCTCCGAACGGAATCGCGCTAGGGATTTTGAACTCGACTTTTGCCGATGATCCCAACTATGTGCGCATCACTTTTCTGGATTGGATGAAGTTCGGCATTCCTTACATCTTGATTTTCATCCCTACTGCCTGGTTCATCCTTCTCAAGGTGCATCCCCCTGAAATCGATTCCATCCCCGGAGGAAAGCAGCGACTACTTGACGAACGATCACAACTCGGACCGCTCAGTACAGGCGAAAAAAGAACCATTACGATTTTTCTCTTCGCTGTGCTGCTCTGGATCACCAATCCCTTCTGGCCCGCCCTCTTTCCCGATTCGATCGCCCGATCTCTTGAATGGATTGATGAGTATGCGATTGGACTAAGCGTCGGGCTGCTCCTCTTCGTCGTCCCCATCAATCTTCTCAAGGGAGAGTTTCTCCTCAATTGGAAAGACTCAAAATTTGTTGATTGGGGGACGCTCCTTCTCTTCGGAGGAGGCATTGCCCTTTCGGATGCCATGTTCAAAACCGGACTGGCGGCATGGATCGCGAATTGGTTTGTTGGACTCCTCGGCACCCCATCGACTATCGTGATGCTGATCGCTATCGTGTTGCTGGTTGATTTCTTGACGGAAATTACTTCCAACGTGGCCGTGACGTCGATGATGGTTCCCATCGTCATTTCGATTGCACTCAAGACGGGCCAAAACGCGATTGCACTTGCCGTCGCTGCAGCGGTTGCCGCATCGATGGCCTTCATGTTGCCGGTGGCAACGCCACCAAACGCCTTGGTTTATTCAAGCGGCTATATCCGGCTCAAAGATATGATTCGGGCGGGATTTTTCCTCGATATCGCGGGATGGATCGTCACGGTCTTCATCTTAACCGTGATCGCGGGATGGCTCTTTGGTGTGATTCAATTCAATTGAATGGGCCGACCTCTACGCGTCAACCTGTACGACTTTCGGGATGGTTCACCAATGATCGGAGTCCACGACAACGTTTTGCCTACAACTTGTAGCGCACCACCGCAGTGGGAACAAACTCGATAAAGCCGGGGGAACGAAGCACCGGCCGCAGGTGAGATTCGAAACTGAATTTGCTGTTGTACTGTGATGCGCTCCACGCAGCATCCAGTGCGCTCAATACGTGGTTGAGCACGATGATGGATGCCATGGTGCTCGCAACATTGTAGTAGTCGTTCGCTTTGCCCCGCATGGCGGAATACTCCCGAAAGCGCGGCGATACGTTGCTGCTCGTTATGTCAGCGGGGGTCTTGTCCGTGCCGTCATCCCACCCCCCCATGTATTGGGGATACTTGCCGATCAATTCATAGTATTGTTGTTCCGGTCTGCGCGGCAAGCGGTGGGTGAATCCATTTCCAGACTTTCTTCCGATCTGTTCTTCACACGCGTTCAGCCGGGGCCAATCAACCCGATCCCACGGCGGCAGGTGTCGTGGCCCCGTCACCAATCCGCTGCATCCCGTTGCATCCGGATTCAACTGAGCAGCGTAGCGTTCAATCCACTCTGCATACCGAACAACCGACCAGTGATCGTCGGCATAACGTTGGAACAAGGCGGTCTGATGGTCCCCCTTTGAATCGTTGATCAGGTACACTGCCCATAGGGCCACTTCCGCAAGAAAGAACCCGCCGGCCCGATAGTAACTCTCAGCGTAGAACTCACCCGCGCCGGGGAGGAGAGCGGAATAGATCGCCGCCCGAAGCGGTGACTTGCGTGACCTCTCTTCCTCTCTCTCTTGCTCTTGAAGGTTGAAAGAAAAGCTCTGCCGGTTCATCGAAGAGAGCTGAAGATCTAATCGAAGATGACCTGTCAAACCTGGCGGCGCGTCAAGGAGCGGCTCCTGCCCTTGAAGAAGAGCCGTGAAGGCGAAACAGAGAGGGACAAGGAATGGGAGCAGACGCATATGGTGTTCCTTTTTACGTTCGTTCGATACAGCACATCGTTTACCACAACCTGTCAAAGATCTGCCGTGATTGGCTCACCTCAAATCCGAAAAGAACTCCAAAATAAAATCGCCACTCCTTGCCGTAGTTGAGGGTCGTTCCGCCAAACGTTTTCGAGAATGGCGTGAAGCCGTACGCCCCGCTGAAAAACAGCCTCGTTGGATATTGATAAAAGGAAAATGCCTCGAGGCGCAGTTCGAATCCCGCGTCCGTCTTCCAGTGTTTGACCGAGGGCATCGAACCTCTCCACGCTTCGCCGATATCGGCAAAGAAGGAGCCGTACAGTTTGGTGAAGTAGAACTGAAGCAAACGCGTGTTGATCTCCGTCAGCACCGGAAATCGATACGTTGCGCCGATCGTTGCCGCTTCACTTCCCCCTAACGCATAGAAAGGATACCCTCTCATGCCGGTGAATCCGCCAACATAGAAATCGAAGAAATCGTCCACCCGCGCGCCAAGGGTGGTGTTGCGGCGAACCGAAATGGTGAGCGTATGACGTTGCAAGGGCATACGCACGTGCTCATTCCAGTTCAGTTCGAGGCGGTGGAAGCTCGGCCTCGTGTACTGCGGCACCAGGACACCATTTTCTAACTCATATTCCCCTTCGGGATTGAATTTGTCGAATTCGTACGCATATCGCAGCGAAACAAGTCGACCGATTGGATTAATATCCCGATCCACCGTCGGATGAATGTCTTCATGCCGAAGCTGAGCAGAAAGAACGTTGCCGATAAGATAGACATTTCTGAAGCCGGGCGAGACCCCCACAGCGGGTATGAGGAAGGAGCCGATATCCGCATTGTAGCGACTCAGCGTATACGCAAGCTTGAGCTCGGTCTTCTCATTCACGATCTTCTGCCGCATCGTGATGTCGAACTCAAGCAGATTGTACGTTACGTCCGTCGTGATCAGGTACGGTCGATCCGTGTAGAGCTCGAAGCCGACGGTCGTCTTGCGCGAGATGTTATACAGCTCCAACGTCATCACTGGATCGATTCCAAGTTGATGCAAGATGGGTACCGCATCGCGATATTCGAGGAGAAAGAACAGATCGCGCTCAAACTGCCGATTGATGGCCGCCCCTCCGAACAGCGATAACTTCTCCAGCATATCGTACGAAGAAAAGTAAAATCCCGGCCGAACGACGTCGACGCCTTTGTTCTGTGGATTGTAGTTGTCGACCCGAACAAGCGGGATGATGGAGAGACTCGTAAAGACATTGCGGTACGGTCGTGGGTCGGTGATGTGAAGAGTATCGGATTTGGCACCAACCTCGCGACCGGTAAGAACGTCATTCTTTCCATCACCTACGTTCCCCGTCGATTCGGCGACATCGACCGGAGTCTCAGGAAGCTCGACCATCACCTCCGGCTGATCGATAAACGCGATCTTATAACCGGTCGAAGTGTAACTTGCAAACACGAGCGCGCGTCGCTCATTCACTGCCGGCGTAAACGCGCCTCCCAAAACGTTAGTCCGTTGCCTCTTCTTGCCCCGTTCCAGATCTAATTCATAAATGTTGAAGATGCCCGTCTCATCCGAGGCGAAATAGAGCGATTTCCCGTCGGGAGAGAACACCGGGTTACGTGCATCGCAGCCGCTCGTCACGATTCGAAAATTCTCGCCGTTGGAATCGATCAAAGCGACCGATTGACGATGTCCCGTCGAATATCCGAACGCAATCGTCCTACCATCCGGTGACCATGCGGGCGTGTACACCTGTTCGCCATCCTGAAAATTCGTTAAGCGACGAAAGTTCGTACCGTCGACATCGGCAATACCTAGATTTGATGTTCCGTCGCTTCCGCGGACGAACACCAGCTTCGCACCGTCGGCAGAAATCCTCGGATTCCAAGCGCGCCAACCGCGCGTCAGTCGTTCCTCTTTCTCGGCGACAAGATCATATCGGTAGAGATCGGAAAGCCTCAACCAGTTCGGATTATCTCTTGAGATCTTCGAGTAATAGAGATATCGCCCGTCGGGCGAGAAAGAGATGGTGGAGCGAACACCCGATTTGAGTTTCTTGGAGGTTTTTGTTCGAAGATCATAGAGGTAGATTGAGCTGAGCGAGAAGTAATCTTCTCCCTTGTTTGAAATGTATGCGATCGATTTGCCGTCGGGCGAGAAGACGGGATAGAGGTTACCGAAGCCATCGGGCTCGATCAGCGTTCCTTCGACCCTTCGTCCAACACTCTCGGCAACAGCACGGTATTGCATGGTCTTCGACTGTTTCCATTCCTCGTACAGTTCCCTGCCACTTTTGTTGAGCACGGCGCGGATGGCCCCATCAATGGTCACACGCGGTAAGGATGAAAGTGCGCGTGAGATGTCATTCAACTTGCCGACGCCGTATGTTTCCGCAATGTACTGCACAAGGGAAAAACCCGCATTGTACGACGACTCATTGCCCAAACTTGTCTTACCGAATACCGCCATCTGTTCCCACGTCAGGGGATTCCCATCGATCATATACATCCGCAAAATCATATCCCGATGCGTGTCCCAATAGTCGTACGTGAGGTCGGGATGATTGTATTGTGCGACACCTTCCGCAAACCAGCTGGGGACGACGAAGGCAGAAAGAGGATAGGACACAATCACATTCGGATAGCCGTACAGCACATCGGGCCGACGTTCCGCCTCGTAGCCGAGCCACTGAAAATAGACCGCCGGTACTTTTCGACCCAACTTCATCGAGGTCTGGATTTGGACGATGTGCGTAAACTCGTGCGTCACAACATCCTTCAGCCACGGATGCGTGCCGCGCAGCTCAAAATCGAGCGCCGGAGCCCAGATTTCGATCTTGTTGTCGTAGAAATACGCCGCTCCGTTCGAGTAATCGTCGTGATCGCGAACGACAACGTTGACCTTTTGATCCGGTTCGTGCTGATAGAGCTGCGTGATCGGTTCGTATACCTCCTCGGCGATGCGAGCGATTTCGCGCGCCGTTCGTTCCGCACCGCGATGATAGTGAACGAGAAAGTGTGGCGTCTCGATCGTCATCCATTCCAAGTGAGGATGCGTATAGAGATCCTCTTGAGCGAACACGGTGGAAACGAAAGCGAAAAGGGAAAGAAAGGAAAGGAGTCTCACGCTGGCAGTCAGAATCTGAGGTCGAGGCGCTTGATTTGGTTCTTGGTGAGCGAAACATAGACGGAGCGACGAGCCCCTTCCAGCTGGAATTGAAGCGTAACGAATGGGACGATTCTGTGATTCCCGAGATACCGTGAACCGTCGGACGCGGTAAGAGGCACCGGATAGAAGTCGATGGGAAGGTTTTCATTGCCGATCGTGAAGCGTCCGAGGGAATCGGTCACTGCTGTCACTCTGCCAGTAACGGTCACCGGGTACGACATTCTCACCACATTCTCAACGAGATATTGCACGAAATAGACTCCACTCGGGACGAAATTTCCCGCCCCATCCTTCTGATCCCATTCTACCGTCAACGGACCGGGGGAGATGGTATCGTTGAAGAGGACACGAAATGGCACGCCACTACGGCTGGCAACGCGAACCAACACGGGTTTACGAGCGTCCGTTACCTGATACGTCTTCGACGGTGGTGGATTAGCGTCGACAAAAACGTAGTCATAGTAGAGCACGACAGGAACATCTCTTAAGGGATTTCCGAATTGATCCGAAAGCTTTCCCATAATCATGTACCCATCAACCTCGGGTTGCTCTGTGCGATCTTCGAACGCCGGAACTTCTCGTTCACATCCGGGAAGAATCACACATCCCGCCACCAACACGATGGCGAGCCACAGAACGCGTCCCTTCATCACTTCACCACTGCAATCTTGATAATTGCCGCCTCCGATCGCACGGCTCCCATCGCTTCGATGCGCGCAAGATACACGCCGCTATGCACTCCGGAAACATCCCACACCACCTCCCCATCAATTCCGCCACGCGACTGTCCCCTCAGTTCAGCCACCTGCTCTCCGGCGAGATCGAACACCTTGACGTTGATCGAAGCATCCTCGGTTGTGTAGAAACGAATGTTGGTGAACGATCCATAGACTGGATTTGGCCAGTTGTAGGTGCGTTCACGCGAAAGGAACTCGGATGACAGCGGTTTCGGATCAGGTGTTCCTTGAAGGGTCGTCGAAGTTTGTGCGCCGTTGTGCCGATACATTGGCCATTGAATACGCGACGAGACAAACGGCGATGCGAAACTAAAGGCATGGAGCTTCCCAAAACCATCGGTTCCAACGATCCCCACCCCACCACTCTCCGTCCTGAAGAGTGCCGGCACCCACATCGACGCGTCGCTGAACCTGATGACATTTTCGGGAGATCGCGTAACGCCCGGCTGATACATCCACAGATCACCTACGAGATCGATCCGAAGTATGTCCGGTTTGCCGTCACCCGTCACATCTCCAACCAATAGACCGGATCGAGGAGACGGAGGCTGCATACCGAACGCGACAGGAAAGCCGTCGACTAACGCACCACCGACATTGAAAGCAAACAGCCTTCCTTTGTTGGAAAGTACGATGATCTCCTTCTTTCCATCACCATCCAGATCGGCAAGGGCAGGAGGAGTAGGAAAAGACTCGCCGACATCAACAGTGACATTTTGACCATCCAGTGAGTGTGTTGTGATCCCCTCCACATCGAGGATCAACAACGTCTTCTTGTAATGGTTTTCGCTGATGCGGTTATTCACGATGCCGACGACCTGAGTTTGACCGTTGCCGCGCAGATCACCGCTCACCAGATATGCGATGGCGCCAGTCGGCACCGGCACAGGTGTTGCCGTTTGCAACGCGAGATCATACACATACATCGAGTTTTGGCCGCCCAGAACGATCTTGTTTTTGTTACCGAATCGGGCAAACGCCCCAACCTCGCCACTTACACCGGTCAATGTTGAGACGTCACCACGAAGCGAGATGCGTTGGACGTTCCCCGAGCCGTAGTAGGCAAACAATGTGGTATCGACAAATGCCACAGAGATGTAACTACCCGATCTCTTGAAGATTCGCTCGACGGTTGTACTACCAGAGGACTTCCGCACCCTCCACAGATACACACCATCCTCCGATCCCGCGGCGACATAGACATCGTTCTGAGACGGATGTCGCATCAACGCGATATTGTAGATGGAAGGAGCATCGATCTCAGCAACGATGAAGGATGAGCCGACGGTGGGAGCGCCGTTCTGTCTCCATGCTACGACGGCACCGCGGCCTGTCGGCGAGCCGCCCCGGCCATCGATTCCGGTCCAGAGTGTGCGTGTCGTGATGAACTCATCGATTCCATCTCCGTCGATGTCAAAGACAAGAGGACTGAAGCGCAGATCGCCATTGATACGGATCGGAAAACCCGCAAGTGGTTTGAGCTTCTCCGTTCCTATTTCGACGGTTGCCATCATCGTTGTCGCGCGAGGACTGATATCGCGAATGGTCACAAGGCTTCTGGAACCGCTGTTACTCTTGCTATTCGGATGAGAGGTCTCACCAAAGTAGTTCTTGTACGGTGGAGCCGGATTGCCTGCGAACCAAAAATCGAGAGGCCAGCCGGATTCAGTTCCAAATCCCGGCTCTAACAAGTCGTACTTACGGCCGATATCTTGTGATCCATCCGCTTCCTCAAGATCGACACCACGGGCAGCTGGATCAGCGTTGATCGTATTGTTCAGAAGTCCTCGTTGAATGATGCTCTCATCAATGTGCCAGATGAGGAGTCCGCCCCCATGAAACTCCCGCTGGTCCCCCGGAAACCCCGGCAGAGCCCAATCGAAATCCTCGGCATCCACGACGCTTCCGGAAATCGCTCGCACGTCATCGAATCGGAAACCGATCGTGTCCTTCGCAAAATGAATCTCACGCAGCGATCGGTTTGAATCACGGATAACGAGGCGCTGTCCATTTCCATGCGGATCGCGTATTCTGTTTTCAATCAGGAAATATTCCCTCTCGTTCATCGGGACCTTATAAATGCGATTACCGGCGGTCGTGAGTCCGACTGCAGGAAGTTCGATCCGTTGCGTCGAAGAGATTGTGATAGGATCGGTCCAACCGAGCCATACTTTCTCCCATGCTGAAGGGTGAGGAGGAAACAATCCGTTGTACGCACCGATCGACGCACCATCCATCAAGCCAAATCGACCAATCGCCGACGCACCCGTCTTCGTGTTGAAAAGATCCGGCAGACCGAGAAATGTTCCAAACGACGCGGCGAGCAAACCGTTCATGCTGAGATGCAACGTATCGATCCGGGTTCCTGATCGAAGGACGCGCGTCTCGGCTTCCGGCAGCACCATCGTGTTGGTAATGAGGAACGACCCTCCACTCACGGGGATGCCCGCATACGTATCGTCTCGCAAGTATTGACGCAGGTTTCTGAGATTGAAGGTAAGAGAGGGGATATCGTTCGGCGTTGGATCGAAACCTAAGAGGCTGACGAGGTCCACATCTCGCCCGATTCCTGCGTGAAAGATCACAAAAGCATCGTATTGCGCGAAGGGGAATCCAACGAAGATAGAATCGGCCTTCCGCCAGCTTTCGAGTACCAGATCCGCCAACCGCCGATTATCGCTCCCGTCTTTGGGTGGTGAGTATGCCGACATCTGTTTTGAAAGCGTGACGACCCGACCCAGCACGTCGCCTTGAACCAACACTTTCCCGTTCGATACATTGCGAAAGTAGTTTGACAGAAACCGAAGCTTGTCGGCAAAATAGAGAGAATCGTGCGGAGGTGGGTCAATCATCCGCGCATCGGTCGATTGCAGAAGAAACTTACCGTTGCCGGTGGTAAGTGTATCGCTATCGGGTTGAAAATCGACCAAAAGAGCAAGGACGCGAAAGAGTCCCGTCGAGCGACTTGCCGGTTGATGCTCGTCCACAATGCGTTGCACCGTGACAGGATCGGGTCGGAACAGAGAGGGACGCGCCCGATCTGCCTGACCGGGCGTTTGTCCGTATATCCGTGTGAGAAGGAAGGGAAGCCAAAAGAAGAACAGAACACGACAGGTTGTCATGAGTCTCCGCGTTGCTCAAGCATCGGTTGGGAACCGCACAGGCGTCGTTAGAGCGACGCACCTCCCCAGGAAATCAGGAGCGTGAAGCGGAGTGTTTCTCCGAGCGGGTGTTGTTCTTCGAATGTGCTGATGTAACTGAAGTCGAATCCGTAAATGTCGTACCGCACGCCCGCACCGAACGTGAGGAACTTTCGGTTTCCGAACTGCGGATCTTCATAGAAGTATCCGGCCCGCAGTGCAACCCACTTGGGGGAGCCGTACCAGTATTCCACACCCATGCCGGTAACAAACTCACGCAACTCCTCCCTGAACGACTTATCGGCCCACGAGGTGAAGATGGCTTTGTAGAATGGCTCAGAAGTCCCATCTTCCTTTCTACTCACTAACAGCTTACTGACATCAAGAATAGCGGTAAGGTTGTTGTAATCGCTGTCAATCACCTTATATGCGAACCCGAGCCGGAAATTGGTCGGCAAGGGATCTGCTTGAGCTTTGTCGATGTAAGTAAGCGCCGGGCCGATATTGGAAATGTTCAGACCGAGATTGAATCTTCCCCCCATATCCAAACTTGTGAATGGTATGGTCATCGTGCGGGGTTTGTAGAGAAGACCAACATCGAAACTGAAACCGGAGGAGATGCCCTGACCTTTTTCTTCGGCTGTTCCAAACGGAGCAAGACGGCTGTGGATGAATCGACCATTCAATCCTAAACCGAGTTCCTCGGACAACTTTGTTGCGTATCCAGCGGTAACGGCAAATTCATATCCTTTGAACGTCTCGATAACGGTAGGATCATTCTCCGTGCGGTTAAATTCACCGAGGTTGAGATACGTGATGCTTGCGGAGATTGTCCCGTGGAGATCCGGCACATCTTTTCGATACACGAGATAATCGATAAACAGATCCGAGAGCCCGAACGCGGGGAGCCAGTTGGCGTGCGAAATGCTCAGCTCAGATCCCTGCTGAAATGCGAGCCCGGCTGGATTCCAGAACGCCGCTGCAGCATCGTCAGCTAACGCGACACCTGCTTCACCCATGCCGCTGGCGCGTGAATTTGGCGCAATCAACAAGAAGGGAACGGCCGAAGTCGATACCTGTGCGTTTGCGACTTCAACTGCCACCACAAGCAGGGTGATCACGAGTCCAAAAAATTTCTTCTCCATACAAACCTCCTCAAAGGAAAAATGCCCGACGCGTGAACGTCGGCGTGACTAAAATAGATAATTTGGCATTGAGATTCAATCAAACCAATGTATACCGTTTCATCGCAGAACGGAGAGCTTTCCCATCGCCTCACTGCTCAACGCGCCGTCGAGTGATCGGGCTACAATCCGGTAAAAGTAAACGCCATTCGCCACCTCTCCCCCTTCTTGATCTCGTCCATCCCACGGAATCTGAACAAAGCGGTCGACCACCGCCGGAAGTTGGATCGTATGGATGAGTCGTCCTGCAACCGTATAGATCTTGACTTCCACGTCAATGGGATCTGTTGTCGTTCGTTGGAATGTGAAACGCGTCGAACGATTGAACGGGTTCGGAAAGTTGAAGACGTTGTAGAGTGACAGGGACGACCCCGCGCGTACTTCAAAATGCGTCTCCTCGGTAGAGGAATTGTTATGGATGTCCCACGCCTTGACCATCAAGGTATGTCTCCCTTCCGGAAGATCGTTGAGTTGGTACTCCACCCTGCCGCTTTGATACGTATCAAGATTGCCCCGATAGAAAGCTGAAAGGTCGATCGACTGGGAGAGACTTGTCAGCACCGCTTCAAGGCGATGCCCGATGCCAGCGGTTGACGTATTGATCCCGCTCTCGTCCGAAAGGTCGACAAAAAGCTTGGGATTCGGTCCTACAATATCCCCGGGCTGGAACGCCATGTCCTCGAGCCGGATGACGATGTCGGGACCAAGCGAGTCTTTGCCGGCTGAGGCAGAAGTTCCTGAGATGAAGATGTTTTCGAAGTAGCCGCTCGCATCGATCGACGCGCTCCAGGAATAGAGTGCCAGTCTGGCTCGGTTGCCGTCGTAGGAGACATCCTTCGGAATGGGGAACGTGGCCCGATACCTCCCGTTAGTCACGCTGATTTCTCCCCGGTAGAGGAGGCTGCCGTTGACTTCAAATTCGTAGTTCCCCCATTCAGGGATGATCACCCGGCGTTTCGAGTCGTACATTTCGACGAGTGCGCGACCGTTGAATCCAGAGAAGTTCGAACTGTCAGGATTCTTGATCGCACCGTTCACAACGACCGTACCAAGGGTTGGAAGAAAGATGGCCCTCAGTGCGCGTTCGCCGTTGATGCTGTCAATGGATGCAAGAGCACGTGGCATAGCGAGCCGGAGCGTCGGGTCACCCAAGAGATGATGTTTGAGGTCGTTCAAATTGTAATGCACCTGCTTGGTAGCCCAGAATGCGTCGCCGAGTCGGGGCGGCTGGCCAGCTGAATCGCGCTGAAAGAGAAAGGTGTAGAGGGTATTGTTCAGTTGAAAGTTTTCAAAGGAATAGACGACCCGCGCTGCGGTAATCGTTGCAATGGATCCGCCGTTCATAAACAGCAACAACTCACCGGCGCTCTCCTCGTCCGGCTTGTCAAAGCGAGCATAGTCGCATGTCGCTGCAACAACAAGGAAGGGACGTCCGACATTCTTCAATTTCGGAAAGTCCTCACCTTTCGAAAAGATGTTCTCGTGAGCCCACTGCGCTGTGTTGCCATGACCGGTCCAGTTGAGAATGAGGGTCCCTGCATTGATCGCATCCACAAGAGCGCGATTGGCCGTCGGCTTGCGACGCCCCGTCGACGTATTCACCGTCGGATGTTCGATGATGTAGATTTTATTCCGCTGAAAACTCGCAGGTGTCGAAGACTGCGCTACGAGATCTGCCTGGTAGGTGTGAATGCTTCCGTCGTCGCCTGTCGATGTGAGACCGTCGTCCGCCACAAAGGTGATCCGGTTTCGCCAGGGATCAAATGGCGCTGACGTCTCGTACGCGATGATCTTGTCGATAATTGCGCGCGCCTGTTGGGTTGAACGACCGGGGAGCCGGCCCAGAGCCATTGAAATCCTCGGAGAATCGGGATGGAGAAGAACAAAATAGTCGTCGCTCGTATACGTCGTGATCTGGTTAATCGACTCAAGCGACTGGTACGAAGGAATCCAATTGCGATCTTGGCTGCGGATATTCTTGTAATCGAAATTTGCGCCGCCAAACAGAAGCACGTACCGCGGTTTCGTTCCCCACGTTGTCAAAGCATGCCGGAGAAAATCCCGGATCGCCGTCGGATCGACAATGCCGCTGGAGAACTCGTTATAGATATGTTCGACGTCGACAACGAGGGTCGACAATCCATCACGGGACTCTCGATGAGCTTTCAGGCGATTTGCTTCCGTACGAAACTCTTGAGGAGAGATGATGATGAACACCGACCCCGTCGTAATGCCGGTGAGGTTCGAGTTCGGCAACTTCCTCGGATTGGCCGGGACCTTGAATCCGTTCCGTCCAACAACCGCCAGCTCGCGCACGGAGCCGGTTTGTTGTGCGAGTTGGAAACGGACGACAGAAGCGTCCGCAGCGTCGAACACAAGACCGCTCACATTCTTCACCAACGCGTGGTCGCTCACATCGAAGACGAACACGTCTCGGGATGAAAGTCGCCGCACCTCGTACTCCACAACAGCTGTCGTGTCAGGAGACGCGAAGAGAAGGAGATCACCTTCCGCTTCAAACTTCTGACGGTAGAGGAACTCAATCCAATCTAACCAACCTTGTGCGGCTGGATTACGCGTACTGAATGTCAAACGGAGATTGCTTCGATTGTTCGGCAAATCCCCCGTTCTGACGAATGAAGTGACGGGAGAGCGGTAGAAATAATCAGCCTCAATCGACCCGACATGGGATGAATAGGTGGTAATCGTGCCGAGGAGTTGATTGTTTTCCTGAATTCTAAATGTGTCAACGGTTGCGGACCGGCTCAGCACCACGAACCGATAGAGAAGGGGCTTGGTTACATCAATACCGGGGAGTGGCGTCGTCACAACGAGTGACGGGTTGGAGCCGTCAAACAATTGCCCCCACCACTGCCGACCTGAAGGCATTCGGTCTTTCGTCAGCTCCTGCTCCACAAAGACCCTTCCTTGAACATCCGGCGGCCGATACGGAGCGGAACTAGCAAGAGATGGGATGTCTGCCATATCGATGCCTCGGCCTGTTCCTCCGAATGTTATGAAGTAATGATTGGTCTCGGTATAATGGTTGATATAGTGGAAGAAACTCTTCTCGCTTGGCGCGTATTTCCAACCTCTCGTTGATTTACCGTAGAACAGAATGAAATCATCCGAGTCAAACGTCCCGTTGCTGTTCCGGTCGATAACGAGACGCGCGACTTCTTGTAAACCTTTCGGACGAGGAGCACGCAAGTCCTCCGGCAACTCCTCTCCTCCCTGCCCGAAAATCCGGATCGACCGGATATTGCCAATCGAGGAAAGAGAAATGCCGGCAGAAGTGAAGAATGATGCATCCAATCTGTAGATGCCGCTCTCTTTGACGTCGACCTTGTACCAATCGCCCTGAGCCAGCGGTGAATCGGTTGCGGATTTCATAGGTGAAGCAACTCGCGTCCGATGCATCTCTGTAAGGTATTGGCCGCTCAAGAGCGCAGAGGGCATGAGCGGAGTTTGAAGTGAACCTGAGAACCCGAGCCGCACCACCATTCTCGTATGGAAACGAACCATTCGATTTACTTCATCGAATTGAATCGGATAGATCTTGAGTGTTCCAAGCAGCATTCCCCTTGATTCGGCAACATCCACCAACTCTGCTTTCACCGACGGAAACCAACCGGCGCGCGGTGTGCGTTCTTGAACTGACGAAAGAAATGGGATGAGACCCATTGACGAATCCGGCTTCAGGTGAGGAGCGCGGGGAACCGCGGCGAAATGCTCATCGCGTGAGTCGATAGCAATGATCTCCACAGAAACATCGTGAGAAGGAAACACAAGAGGGACGGCGCGATAAGGGATCAACAAGCTCCCCGCGTTAACCGATGGTACGATCGCACCCTCAAAGGTAAGGTACGGGAGTTCCCTTTCTCCGTCGACTTTGATCGATCGTTGTACGACCCTCGGTGTGAACTCAAGCGTTACCGATGTGCCAGTTTCTTCCACAACGCGCACGTCGCGCGCGAACTGAGCCATCAGCGGCACGGGGAGTATGGTCAGCAGAATGAGAAGTAATCGTGTCATCAAAACAAAAAAGCCGAAGGAGAATTCGACAAGCTTTCTCATTCGGCTACTCTGTCGTGTTGCGAATCGAACGGGGAGCGCCGGTCATCTGTTAAAGGCTTGTCGTCATCAACATCACGCTGAACAGAAATGTTAGAATGACTGTTCAGTCAACAACCTTTACCAAATGACGCTATAGGATGCTCCTCCGGTTGAAATTGCTGATGCGAAGATAGACAAGAAGTGGCACATTGTCAAGGAATATTCCCTTACCCCCACGTCGTGTGATGAATCGTACACACTCGAGTGATGTGTACTCATTACGATCATGTAGTTCGATGATGCACCACCGAGGAACTCGATTCGATATATTCTCATCTCCTTTTTGGAGATGTGGTACCGCATTTCTTCTTTCTCACTCCGTCATTCAGCAGCAACGATTTTTTAGATTGCTTATGATGCCAAAAAAACCTAATTTTGTGCGGTTTTTTATCAATTTTCACTCCGGAGATCAATGTCCAAGCCGCTTAACATCCTCTTCGTTTCCAGCGAGGTTGATCCGTTCGCTAAGACCGGAGGACTGGCCGACGTTTCAAGTGCCCTACCGCAAGCGATTAAGGAGCTCGGCCACGAAATTCGAATCATGATGCCTCGCTACCGCTTCATCAGCGAGCGCAAGTTTAAGCTCCACGATATCATCCGCTTGAAAGATATCCCCATCCCTGTCGGCAAGACCACCGAAATGGGAAACGTCAAATCTTCCTTCATCAGCAATTTGAAAGAGAAGGTCCAGGTGTATTTTCTGGACAATCCCAACTACTTTGGCCGAGACGGAATTTACCAAAGCGCTGTCGGCAAGAAGGACTATAAGGATAACGACGAACGCTTCATCTTCTTCTGCCGGGGGATCCTGGAAACGCTGAAACGACTTGGTTGGCAACCGGACATCATTCACTGCAACGATTGGCAAACGGGCCTGGTACCTGCCTATTTGAAATCTGTTTACGCTTCCGATACGTTCTTCAAGCATGTGCGGACGGTGTTCACGATACACAACATGGCCTATCAGGGGGCGTTTCCTCCGGAGTCATTTGGAAAGTCGGGCCTGCCCGAGGAGATGTTCAACCCGGACGGTGTTGAGGCATACGGAAAATTCAACTTCCTTAAAGCCGCTCTTGCCTATAGCGACGCGATCACAACCGTGAGCGAGCGTTATGCGGAAGAAATCTGCACCTCGGATGAGTTCGGGGCGGGGTTGAACGGCTTCTTAGCGAAGAGGAGAAAAGATCTTCGTGGGATTCTGAACGGTATCGACTATCAGATTTGGGATCCATCGAAAGACGAGTATATCTACAGGATGTACGACGCGAAGTCGCTCGAAGCGAAGGTGGACAACAAGCGGGCACTGGTGAACCGCTTCAACCTGAACTTCAGCGAATCCATCCCCGTGATCGGTGCGATTTCCAGATTGGTTGAGCAGAAGGGATTCGATCTCGTCCTGGAAATCTTAGATGAAATGATGAAGCTCGATCTCCAGTTCATTCTCCTCGGGTCGGGAGAGAAGAGCGTGGAAAAGAAGTTCGAGGCGTACCAAAAGAAGTATTCGGATCGAATGGGTGTTTTCTTCGGATTCGATAACGAGCTCGCGCATTTGATTGAAGCAGGCAGCGACATGTTCCTGATGCCCTCTCGGTACGAACCTTGCGGCCTGAACCAAATGTACAGCATGCGTTATGGAACGGTACCTATCGTACGAGCAACAGGTGGACTGGATGACACAGTGGAGGATTATTCCGGATCGGGAAAAGGGACAGGTTTCAAGTTCGAGAAATACGATGCGAAGGAACTCTTGAAGACGATTCAGCGTGCGGTCAAAGTGTTCCAACAGCCCGAAGAATGGAAGAAACTGATGCGGAACGGGATGATGAAGGACTTCTCGTGGGAGCACTCGGCGAAGAAGTACGTCGCGCTGTATAAAGAAATTCTGAAACAGTGAGCGCGTGAAGTCCAGACCGATCCACCGCACATCCGGAAAAGAGCTTCGGGAGATCGAACGTATCGGCGTGTTCTTCGACCGCGACGGAACGATCAACACGGAAATCGATTTTCTTACCCGCCCTGAAGAAGTGCGGCTCATCCCGCAAGCTGCTCGTGCAATCCGCGAAGCAAATGAGCTGGGGGTGAAGGTCCTCATCATCACCAACCAATCGGGGATTGCTCGCGGCCTCCTCACCGAGTCCGATCTCTCGGCCATACACAAGCGTCTGATCGACCTGTTGTACCAGGAAGGCGCTCGCCTCGACGGTATCTATTATTGCCCGCATCACCCCGACTACGGCCTCCCACCGTACAAGAAAGTATGCAACTGCCGTAAACCGCAGACAGGGATGCTGGAACAAGCAGCCGATGAACACCGGATCGACCTTCGGAAATCGTTCGTGATAGGAGATCGTTGTGTTGATATGATGGCAGGAAAGTCTGCAGGCTGTGGCACGGCTCTTGTGCTGACCGGTTATGGCACCGTTGAGCGCGATGAATGCGTCCAACGAGGTACAGTAAATCATGTTGCAGCAACGGCGTACGAAGCCTGGCGATACGTGAAGCAGGAAATTCTGAAACGACATGCAAATACTTGAAACTGTTGGACGGTACATCAAAGCATTTCTTGCACCCCTCACGGCGATGGCTTTCCTGACCGCGTTGAGCGGGTGCGCGGAAGATCCCAATCCGGTGGGCTCCCGATTACTCCCGTCATCGGATTTTTTGGCGTTAGACACGACATCGACTTTGGCAATCGCCAGCTGGAGCGCAAAGGCAATCCCCTCCCACAGCTTCACTGGACGACTGCTTGTTGGAGCGCACAACGCTATGGAAGCGTGGAGTGTATTGCGCTTTGCGGATCTCCCCGATTCGCTCAAAGGTATCCGCTACCTCTCCGCACATCTCTTTCTGCGCTCAAACTATCACTTTGGCGATTCACTTGGCGCCTTCTCTCTCGCAGCCCATCAGGTGCTTCGACTGTGGGGACAAGATTCGCTCACGATCGACTCGGTAAGATCGGCTGGATTTCATCATACCACACCGATGTCAATCACTTCCTTCGGATCGGTTCATGATACCGCCACCATTCGTGTTCCGCTCGATACCTCCGTCGTCAAGCGGTGGATCGAAACAGTGACGGATACCGTGACCACGAATTTTGGGATCTTGTTGCGTCCAACAAACACGTCCGTCATCAAAGGATTCGCATCGTTCGGGGCGGCCAGCCTTGAACACCGCCCTGCTCTTCAGATTATTTACCGGCGAGAAGGAACAACAAGAGTCGACACGGCACGACTCAACTCCGGCATCTTCCGTTCCGTCGCTACGATGCCCTCCCGCGGATGGGAGAACGACAGCACGTCTGTCTATGTCCAGAACGGCATCTCGTACCGGGGATTCCTGCAGTTTGATATCACCAAATCACTGCCGGCCCGTGCGGCCATCCATCAAGCAACCTTAGAAGTCTATCGCAACGCAACGGCATCGCGACGGAATAGCTATACGCGCGATTCGCTGTACGCATATTACCTGGATAAAGACGGAAAAATCATCGGTTCGTTGTACACACAGAGCGTGGTGCGGCAAAAGGATGGAATGCACATCTATACGTTTCAGCTTGCACCGTTCGTCCAATTATGGGCCCGCGATTTCCGGCCTTCCTCCATCGCGCTCATTGGCGAGGAGGAATCGAATGCCTTTGATCTCTTCGTCCTCCATGGGGCAACTGCACCGGCAGGATTCAAACCAAAGTTGACCATTATTTTCTCACCGATGTAAAGACCATGAGAGTTCCTCGTCCCAACATACATTGCTCACGGTTCCTCGTTGCGCTCACCGCGCTGTGCTTTCTTGGGGCCTCAAAGTCGGAGGCGGGAGGACCGAACTACTCGCGATTCGGTCTCGGCGATCTGATCCACTACGGAAGCAGCCGGACGGATGCCATGGGAGGTGCGGGAATTGCCCTGATGAGTGATGGATTCATCAATCGCTTGAACCCGGCTGCGCTTCGAGCTATCGCCCGCACGCGCATCTCGGCCGGCTTCGATTACACCAACGTCTCTTCAACAGATGCTCAGGGTTCTGGCACCTATCGGCGTGGCGCATTCAAAGGTGTCGCGTTCGGGATTCCTCTCGACGGGCGACATGGAATCGGACTTCTGCTCGAATCAAGCCCCTACAGCGTTGTGAATTATGCAACAGAAGCGACCGACGATCGCGTCAGACAGACATTCTATGGGAGTGGCGGACTTTCCTTGCTTGCGTTCGGAACGTCGTACGCACCCGACTCACTTCTGACTTTCGGCGCAAAGCTCAATTATCTGCATGGTCGCATTCGGCAGGTTAATCAATTCGATTTCTTCAACGCTGATTTTACGGATGGAGAAGTCGATCGGTCGGATTACTATTCCGGCTTGAATTTGACACTCGGCGCTATTTGGACAGGAACAGGTCGGCTCTTCAACGCACCGTCCTTGGAGCCACTCAGCCTTGGTGTAATTCTTACAACGCCGACGACACTGAATGTCGACCGTGATCGGTTGCTCATCACCAATCAGATCTCCGACACGACGTTCATCGGTTCGGGGACTGTCGATGTTCCGCTTGGTCTTGGCGCAGGATTCTCGTACCTCGTCGCGGGCCGGTATTACATCACAGGCGATGTTTTCTACCAGCCGTGGGAACAAGCATCGTTTTTCGGTTCGCGACCGTCGGAAATTCGAAATGCTTTGCGTATCGGAATAGGCTTTGAAGACCTTCCGCAGCGAGATACGGAGGCGTACTGGAGCAGGGTTGCGTATCGGGCAGGTTTCTATTATAATTCGACTTACTACAAAATCGGATCGACACCGATCAACGAGTTCTTCGTCACCACGGGCGCAGGTCTCCCCATCGGTCCCGATGCGCGGCTGAACGTGGGTCTTCATGCAGGGATCAGAGGCGAGGTAAGCGGAATACTCCAGCGCGATCTTATTGTGCGACTCACTTTTTCCCTCAGCGCCAGTGAAGCGTGGTTCTTACAGTTTGAAGAAGAATGATGTTTACCAACGGAGGATAGCTCCATTATGACACGAACCTCTTTTGCCTTCATCGCTTTGGTGGTGGCAGCACACCTTGCATTTGCACAAAACCAAAGCCAACCGGTTCCCGAAACACTGAAGAATTGGAGTCTCTTTTCCGAATATCATAAGAATGGAGACTACGTTACCGCCGCTCCTTACGGATGGCAGGTGGTGCGACTCGATCCAAAGCGTTTCAAAACGCTCTATCCAAGACTGGCGGAGTGTTACTTCGGCATGTATGAGAAAGCGACCGACACCACTTTGAAGAGAGCTTATGCCGACAGCATGCTGATCGTCTACGATCTTGGAATTCAACACACACCGGATCGAGCCGCTTCACTGTGGCTTCAGAAAGCGTATGCTCTCGAGAATTATTTTGCGGATCGAAAACTGGAAGCCATCGCGGCGTACGAGAAAACGCTCGAGCTCGACTTTGATGGAACAGATTTCGCGTACATAGACCGACTCGGCCAGCTGTACATCGATCAGATTCCGACCGATCCCTCATACAAAGCCAAGGCTGTAGAACTCTACCGCCGTGTCGCAGAGAAGGATCCAACAAACCAGGTGGTTGTTGACCGCCTTCGTCGCCTGATCACCGATCCTCGAGAGTTGGTTGAGTTAGCGGAGAAGAAGCTGGCGACCGATCCGGAAAATCTGGAATACATCTGGTCAACTGCCCAGGCCTACGTGCAGGCGGAACAATGGGATGGCGCCGAGCGGCATCTGAATAAATTAGTCAAGAAGTCGCCGAACACGCTGAATTATTGGAACGAGCTCGGCAAGGTCTATTTCCGTCAGCGCAAATACCGTCAGGCAATCGACGCTTATGAGGCCGCTCTGAAGATCAATCCGGCGCTCAAAGAGAACTACCTGAACATCGCCTGGTGCTATCGCGAACTGAAGAACTTTGAATCTGCCCGCACCTACGCCTTACGAGGCGCGCAGCGGGAGCGTGGATGGGGTCGGCCCTATATGGAGATCGCAGAGATTTACAAAGCGGCGGTGGAGGATTGTATCATGAATTCCAAAGGGGGCGATTGGGCACAGATGGACTTGAATGACAAGCTTGTTTACAAGCTCGCACAGGAGTCGTATCAACGGGCTAAGTCTGTCGAGCCCGGTATCGCCAGCGAGGCAGATCAGCGCATACGTGAGTTGAGCACGCTGGTTCCGACGCGCGAGGATTACTTCTTCCACCGAGACAAGATCAGGGATGGAAAGATGGATATCCAGGGATCGTGCTACACCTGGATTCGTGAGAGCGTCACTGTCCCGCGATAGGCATCTCCCATGATTGCACTGGCAAGCGACCACGCCGGATTCGAGTACAAAGAACGCATCAAGAAGCTGTTGGAAGAGATGGGTCTGAAGTATGAAGACTTCGGCACCCACTCCAGGGATTCCACCGACTACCCCGACTGGGGGCATCGAGCGGCGGAAGCTGTCTCGTCCGGAAAATGTGAGAAAGGGATTCTCGTTTGCGGAAGCGGCATCGGAATGTCGATCGTTGCTAACAAGCACACAGCGGTTCGCGCCGCCGTTTGCGAATCGGTCACTGCCGCTCGTCTCTCACGTCAGCATAACAACGCAAACGTCTTAGCCCTCGGTGAACGCATCACGGGCTGGGAATCTTCCGTCGACATCATCAAAGTATTTCTCTCAACACCGTTTGAAGGTGGACGGCACGGGCGCAGAGTGGAAAAAATCCACACGCTCACGGGTCGCTAACGCCGGAGTCGACCAACCTCCCTTCGCGGGTGGATGAAGCGCGCAGAGGATGTGCGATCAAGAGCAACGCTTTGACATCGAACACCCTCGTGGAGCGAGCATCGACCATTCAGACGGGGAGGCTTCCTCATCCCGAGGCCCTGCTTTGGCGTTTCACTTGAATTACCTGCAACAAATTCCATGAGCGGACAATCCGGTTTCGAGCACAACTTCCAATGTGAGACGCAAACGCTTTCCTACCCCGAGTCGTCCTTCTGCACCAACAATGCACATCGCTCTTCTGAATTGACATGTTACGTTCGTGCGCCGGCTTCGACATCTGAAGCTATTGAGAATGCCGGTGAGTGCGTACGACGGGGATCGTTTCACGAGTTCAAAACCACTCAATTCATCAAATTATGACGAACCTCAAGACAGTCGATCCTGAGCTGTATGCAGCGATCGCCAATGAGATTCACCGACAGAACACGAAACTCGAATTGATCGCTTCAGAGAATTTCGTCAGCCTCGCGGTGCTGGAAGCTCTCGGTACACCTCTGACAAACAAATATGCCGAAGGCTATCCGGGCAAACGCTACTACGGGGGCTGCGAATTTGTCGACGTTGCAGAGAATCTTGCACGGGAGCGCGTGAAGCGTTTGTTTGGCGCCGAGTACGCGAACGTTCAACCACACTCTGGCTCGCAAGCTAATATGGCGGTCTATTTCACGTTTCTTAAGCCTGGTGACAAGGTTCTCGGGATGGACTTGTCCCATGGCGGACATCTGACACACGGCTCCCCTGTCAATTTTTCGGGACAACTCTACCAGTTTGTAGCATATGGAGTTTCGAAAGCAACAGGCTATATCGACTACGATGCTGTGGCCGATATTGCCAGGCGAGAAAAGCCGAAAATGATTACCGTTGGTGCGAGTGCATATTCGCGCAACATCGACTACCGGACTTTTCGACAGATTGCAGATCAAGTGGGGGCGTTCCTTTTTGCAGACATTGCTCATCCCGCTGGCCTCATTGCAAGCAAGCTGCTAAACGATCCCCTCCCCCACTGCCACGTTGTGGCATCCACGACGCACAAGACCCTGCGAGGGCCTCGTGGAGGGCTGATTCTCGTCGGCAAAGATTTTGAAAATCCCTTTGGGATTGTCGCGCCGAAGACAGGTAGGAAGAAGATGATATCGGAGCTACTCGATTCGATGGTCATTCCCGGCGTCCAGGGCGGGCCGTTGATGCACGTCATCGCTGCGAAGGCCGTTGGCTTCTACGAAAATCTCCAACCGGAATTCGTTGAATACTCACGACGCGTCATTGCTAATGCACAAGCTCTTGCACAAGCGCTCACGCAGCGAGGCTACCATGTCATCTCCGGAGGAACGGATAACCACTTGATGCTCATCGATTTGCGGAACAAGGGGGTGACTGGAAAAGATGCCCAAGAAGCTCTTGATCGCGCCGGCATTACGGTGAACAAGAATGCTGTTCCCTTCGACGACAAGTCACCTTTTATCACCAGCGGTATCCGCATTGGAACGGCAGCTATTACCACACGCGGCATGCGCGAGTCCGACATGGAGACGATCGCAGGTCTCATCGATCGTGGCATCTCACGCACAGCAGACTCTGATGAACAGGAACGCGTGCGGAAAGAAGTAAACGCCCTCTGCCGTTCCTTCCCTCTTTACCAAGAACTTAACGGAACGGTTTGTCAACCCGCCTGACCCTTTGCCATGCTCCGCACGTTTGTTAATATGTTTCGCATGCCGAACGCACGCGGAAGTTCTGAACAGGTGGAGATGTCGTTTCTTGACCACCTCGAAGAACTTCGGTGGCACATTGTCAAGGCCGTGGTCGGTCTCCTCGTCGCCGTCGCCCTCTGCGGTATCTACGCAAAGGTCATCGTGCAGGACATTCTGCTTTCTCCGCTGCTGAAGGTTGGTCTTAAACCTCAGGTACTCGCGCCGTACGGGATCGTGCTCTTGTACATGCAGGCAATGCTCATCAGCGGCTTGATCCTCAGCATGCCCAACACGTTGTACTGGCTCTGGCGATTCGTAGCGCCCGGACTGCTTCCGCACGAACGGCGATACATTTCGGCAATTGTCGCTTTCACCTCGCTCTGCTTCTTCGCCGGTGTCGCGTTCGGTTATTTCATCCTGGTTCCCACCGCTCTTGACTTCTTCGCCCATTTCGAAACGGATAACATTCAATTGAACGTCTCCATCGACCGCTATGTGAGTTTTCTGCTCGCATTGATCTTCGGCGCGGGACTCGTCTTCGAGCTTCCGATGGTCTCATATTTCCTTTCGAAAATGGGTATACTCACACCGGCGTTCATGCGGCATTATCGCCGACACGCCTATGTGTCCATTCTGATCATTGCGGCGCTCATCACACCTTCTCCCGACGCCGTCACTCAGCTGCTCCTCGCCATCCCGATGATATTGTTGTATGAGATGAGTATCTTTATTTCCACATATATTCAACGGAAGCGGGAGCGGCTTGCTCAACAGAAAGCCGAGGAACAAACGATACACAAGCAGGACCCAAGTTCGTGAACGAAATCCGGCGCAAAACAGCTGTATCACTGGACTCGATCAAACAACCGATTGAAGAAGAGTTGAGGCAGTTCGCGGGCTTCTTTCGAGATTCTATGCGGTCGAAGGTAGGATTAGTTGATCTCGTGGCTCGATACCTTGTCCGGCAAAAGGGAAAGCGCGTGCGGCCTATTCTCGTCTTTCTCAGCGCAAAAGCGTGTGGGGGCATTAACCAGAGTACATACCGTGCTGCGACGCTCGTCGAAATTTTGCATACTGCAACGCTCATTCATGATGATGTTGTGGACGACGCCGACACGCGCAGGGGACTCGCCTCCATCAACGCTGTCTGGAAGAATAAGATCGCTGTTTTGATGGGGGATTACCTTCTTTCCCGCGGTCTTCTGCTCTCCCTCGAACAGAACGACTACTACTTTCTCCATTGCACGTCACGTGCCGTGAAGAGAATGAGCGAGGGGGAGCTGCTTCAAATTCAGAAATCAAGACAACTGAACATCGACGAGGAAACGTATCTCCAGATCATCGGCGATAAAACCGCCTCACTCCTCTCAACGTGTACGGAAATCGGCGCTGCCAGCGCAACGGAGGATCCCCAACGACGGACTCAGATGCGTGATTTTGGCGAGCACATTGGGATGGCGTTTCAGATACGCGACGATCTTCTCGATTACCAGGGACGACGCAGTGTGATCGGCAAGCCCACAGGGATCGACATGAAGGAGAGGAAGCTCACGCTCCCACTCATTTACGCTCTCGGTCATGGTCCAAAGAAGGAAGCGAAGCAAGCGCTCCGACTCATCAAGAATGGAGCAAAACAGCGGGACGTTGAGTGGGTTATTGAATTTGTGGTAAGCGCGGGGGGAATTGATTATGCAAAAGAAAAAGCAGAATACTACTCGCAACTGGCGCGAGAGAATCTCACCACCCTCCCGGAGAGCGACGCTAAAGCCGCTCTCCTTGAATTTGTTGACTTCGTGATGGAACGCGACAACTGAGCACACGCCCATCACCCACCAGTACCATGGCCCCATCCAACCCTTCGGCCCTTCCCCTCAGTCTACTCCTTCACGAACTCCCTGCCACCTGTGCGTACAACCAGTACGGGGCACGGCGCGTGTCGCACAACCTTCTCCGCAGTACTCCCAAAGAGAATATGCTCAACACCCGTATGTCCGTGTGTTGAGATAATGATAAGATCGATGCTGGCTTCCTCCGCATATTGATCGATCTCATAGAACGGCTTGCCGGTGCGGATCACTTTTGTCGCCGGAACTCGTCCTGCGATCTCCTTCCCGATCAATTCATCCAGCTCCTCCGCTCCCCGCTTCCGCAGCTCATCTTCCACGTCCGGAAATCCGATCTGTCCGAAACTGAAGTCGGCAGGATAAACGGTAGGCTCGACGACGTAAATAAGATCAATCGACGCGATAAATTGCTCCGCGAACGGAATAGCGTACTTGAGCGCCCGCTTGGAGTGATCCGAAAAATCGATGGGAACGAGGATACGGTTGAGGTCGATAATCGACGTTTTGCGGGAACGTGACCGGCTGCGTGACCGCGAGGAACGTCGGGTAGATTTTTTTGCCATGGCTCTCCTCCGCAAGTGACAGAAGGGCTATCGAGGAGCGATCAATGGGCTGTACTCCCCGAGAAGCAGTTCAGGATCGAGCAATCAATCGTAGACGAAGTGTAGCCAATTATGTTTGTCGTTGGCATTTTGGACGACGTCGAAGAAGGCTTTTTGGAGATTGCGCGTGATCGGGCCCGGTTTCCCTTCTCCGACAATATTCTTGTCGACGGAGCGAACGGGGGTGATTTCGGCCGCTGTGCCGGTAAAAAAGAGTTCATCGCACGTGAACAACATCTCACGAGGAATGTTCGCCTCCACGACATGATAACCGAGATCTCGCGCCAGCGTGATGACCGAGGCACGCGTGATGCCGGGGAGGAGCGAAGCAACAATGGGAGGCGTATAGAGAACTTCATCCTTGATCAGAAAGATGTTCTCGCCGCTTCCTTCACTGATATTGCCTGCCACATCTAAGGCGACGCCTTCAGCAAAACCGTTCACCACCGCATCCATTTTTATGAGCTGCGAGCCGAGGTAGTTGCCCCCTGCCTTGGCCATCGATGGAATGGTATTCGGAGCCGGTCGCTGCCACGACGCTACCGTAACGTCAATACCGTTCTCCAAGGCACCACCTCCGAGGTACGCGCCCCATTCCCACACCGCAATCGCAACGTCCACGGGACATCCCAGCGGATTCACACCAACATCGCCATAGCCACGGTACACGATCGGACGGACGTAGCACGCCTTAAGTTTGTTGGCACGTATGGTCTCCTTGACCGCTTCTTCGAACTGTTTCATCGTGTAGGGGATAGGAGCCCGGTAGATTTTGGTTGAATCATACAATCGTTTGAGGTGAGCATCAAGCCGAAAGATTGCCGAGCCGCGCTTGGTCTCATAACAGCGAATGCCCTCGAACCAGCTTGAACCATAGTGAATGACATGTGAAAGGATATGAATGTTCGCGTCGTCCCAATTCACCAGCGTACCATTCATCCAGATTTTATCGACTTTCTTTACTGCCATGCTGAATCCCTTTTCCTGATGAGCTGTTGATCGGAGTGTCGTTTTGTCTGTGTATCAGATAGGCATTTCGTACACGCGGTGGCGCTTGGTGATAACCCCGCGAAGAGCCTCCGCCGCCTTCACCATTCTCACGTTGTCCTCCAGCACCCAACTCGCCTCACCGTACTGATAGCCGAGCTTCTTAGCGCGGACGGCCGTCTCATAGAACAAAACACCCGCCGCCCCAGAGTTGACATATTCGGGTAGTACACCCAACACGATGATGCGCACCAAATTAATCTCTTTCTTCCGCAAAAACAATTGAATCAACCCGGGAAGGAGTCTCCCCTTCTTATTGTATTTGAGCGCGATGTTGATATCCGGAAGCGAAAGGGCAAATCCGATTGTCCTGCCTTGTGCTTCCGCGAAGATTACCAAATCTGGCACAACGATCGGCTTGAGGTCTTTCGCAAGTGCATCGATCTCCTCATCCGTCAACGGGACCGCTCCCCAGTTGTTCACCCATGCTGCATTATAGACTTCCTTGATGAGGTCGACGTCGCGCTGGAAGTTCTTCATATCCAGCGACCGGCAACTCATTTTGTTTCTTTCCTTCACCAACTTATTGACGCGTTCCAACTTCTCGGAATACACCGTATCCTGACTCAAGAGGTACGAATACAAGTCCTTTGCCTTCTGAAAGCCATAGCTTTCAACGAGTTCCACGTAGTACGGTGGATTGTACGGCATCAAAACGGTCGGGGGGCGATCAAAACCCTCGATGAGCAAACCATATTCGTCGTTGACAGAAGGCGAGGCGGGACCCCGGAGGGCGGTCATCCCGTGCTCGTGGACGTACCGGCGCGCGGCATCGAACAATGCATGCGCAACCTCACGATCATTGATCGACTCAAAAAAACCAAAGAATCCGACCTTCTCATTGTGTTCTTTGATATGGTTATGATTGACGATACCGGCAATGCGACCCACCATCTCACCATTCCGTTCGGCAATAAAGAACTCTGCCTCCGCGTGGCGGTAGAAGGGATTTTTCTCCTTATCCATCAGCTTGCGTCGATCCATTAACAACGGGGGAACCCACACAGGATTTCCCTCATAAATCTTCCACAGAAATTTGATGAATCGTTCTCGGTCTCGAGTTGTTCGAACCGGACGAATCGTAAGCGAACTCATCGAAGACTACCTTCCGAGCGGTGAGAAAAAAAGAACAAGCCGCCACGCCAGGAGCACAGCGGCTTGTTTCGTGCGTGTCGAAGGTTATAAATAATCCCTATCAGTTGATGAGACCTAATCGTTTGCCGACCGTGGCGAAGACATCCAGAATTTTGTCTAGATGTTCGTCTTCGTGGGTTGCCATGTAGCTCGTTCTCAGCATTTCCATTCCCGGAGGCACGCCTGGTCGGATGAAAGCATTGACGAAGACGCCGGCATCGAACAAATGCCGCCACATGACCAGCACTTTCTCGGTGTCGCCGATAATGACCGGAACGACTGCCGAATCGTGCTCTCCCACCCGGAACCCGACTGCCTTCAGTCCCTCCCTCATTTTTCGAGCGTTTCTCATCAATTTGTCTATCCGCCACGGCTCCCTTTCGAGAATTTCGAGTGCCGCCAATGCGGAGGCGACGGAGGCGGGGGTTGGACTCGCACTAAAAATTAGAGCGGGTGCATGATGTTTCAGGTAGTTGATGACCGCCCGGTCAGCGACGACAAACCCACCGAGCGACGCAAACGTTTTGCTGAATGTCCCCATCGTCATATCGGTCTCGTTTTCCAGACCATAATGACTTGCCGTACCGCGTCCTCCCTTACCGATCACACCGACGGCATGGGCGTCATCGATCAAAATGCGCGCGTTGTACTTCTTTGCCACTTTGACCATGCTCGGGAGATCGACAATCTCGCCGGATGTGCTAAACACTCCGTCGGAGACGATCAGCTTTGGAGCTTCGAGGGGCAGTTTGGAGATGGCATTCTCAAGATGCTTCATATCGTTGTGCTTGTAGCGAACGATAGTCTGAAAGGAGCCATCGATAAGGGCATTCGCGCCGTTCGCCATCAGATTGCCCGCCACAATGCACGCGTGGTTATCTTTATCGGAAATGACATACTCTCCACGCTGCACGAGCGTTGGGATGATGCCCTGGGCGGTTTGATAGCCGGTGCTGTAAAGGAGACAATCTTCTTTGCCAAAGAATCTCGCGAGGCGGGCTTCGAGTTCAACGTGCAAGTCGAGGGTGCCGGTGAGATAACGGGAGCCGGAGCAGCCGGAACCGTACTTCTGTACGGCTTTGATGGCAGCTTCTTTCACTCTTGAATCGGCGGTGAGGCCGAGGTAATTATTCGACCCCGCCATAATAATTCGCCGTCCTTCAATTTTTACAACGGGTCCTTCACTCTCTTCAATGGCATGAAAATATGGATAGTAACCACTCGCTTTCGCTTCATCTGCACGCGTGAATGTGCGACACTTTTCAAAGAGGTCCAATGAGTTCTCCCGAGTTGGAACGCGAAGTCGGGGATACAAAAATCCCCGTTTTGCTTGTAAAAATTTTTTTCAATATACTCCATTCGGCATACAAAGTCAACGAACCCCATCGAGGTGCATTGTCGAGCGACGCGAACAAAAAAGCATTCGTCACCGGCGGAAGCGGATTCATCGGAAGCCATACCGTTGAAGAACTACTCACAAGAGGTATTCACCTTCGTTGCGCGGTTCGCTCGCATGCAGGTTGGCTGAACGGCTTGCCCGTAGAGCTTGTTCGTGCAGACCTCCTCGATCCATCCGCGATTCGGCGATGTATTGAAGATGTCGATTACGTGATTCACATCGCCGGCGTAACAAAGGCGAAGCGACGCGAGGAGTATTTCAGAGGCAATGCCGAGACCACACGCCATCTCCTCGAGGCGTGTACCTCAAACCGTACCCTTCAGAAATTCTGCTTCATCAGCAGTCTCACTGCCGTCGGCCCCAGTGCTGATGGAACTCCGCTCACAGAGGATGCCCCTTGTCATCCGATCACCGCATATGGGCGTTCGAAATACGAAGCGGAGCGCCTCTGTCTTTCCTACCGTGACCGCATCCCCATAACCATTCTTCGTCCCCCGGCTGTCTACGGGCCGAGAGATCGGGATATCTTTGAGATTTTCAGGGGAGTCAAGCTCGGCATTCTTCCGATTTTTGGCCGTGAGGAGAAGACCTTGAGCCTCATTCACGGCAAAGATCTTGCGCGAGCAATCGTCGATTCGACGCTTTCGGAAAGAACAACGGGAGAGGTGTATTTTGTCACCGATCCCGAGGTCTATCGTTACGTCGATTTGATACAGATGCTCTCTGTCATTATGAACCACCGCGCGAGGATGATACGCCTGCCCAAGACGCTTCTCTATCTGGTGGCAGGCATCGTTGAAGCCGTTTCCTTCTTCCTTCCCTCTCCCGCCGTGTTGAGCAGAGATAAGGCGCGTGACCTCCTGCAACCTCACTGGGTGTGCGATGGTTCAAAACTGCGACAGCACATCGGGTTCACGGTCAGGGTTCCCATTGAGGAGCGTTTGAGAGCAACCTTCGAATGGTATAAGAGCCACGGTTGGTTGTAAACACCGTACAAAAGGGACGAGAGACGTAGACGAAAAGTCTCCTTCAAATTCCTTCTCCCTGTAAGAGAACAATCAGTTCGTCCATGCCCGTCTCCGCACAAAATCCTTACTACCGGCTTCAATTGCGTCAATCTGATCCCCCTTGTGCGGAAGACCCTCCATCCTCCCATAAGCGTTCCGAGTCCGATAGCGATATGAGCATTGATGACAACCCGAAAAAGGAAAATTGTATCGTCAGTCCGGCAACTGGCTCAGGCGTTCGCGGAGCGCTCGATGCTCCTCCCAGATCTCCCGCGGCAACCGATCGCCGAACAGCATATAGAATTTCTCCATCGAGTCCGCGCCGACGAGCCATCCTGCTTTATCGACGGAAGTCAACTCTATCATCGCCTCGGGCTTAAGCTGAAGACCCTCAGTGTCTATGGCATCGGGAGTCGGAAGATAACCGATGGCCGTCTCCTGCGCCTTGCCTCCCCCCCGAACCCGTTCGAGAATCCACTTCAGAACGCGGATGTTCTCGCCGTAGCCAGGCCAATAGAATTTCCCCTCTTTGTCTTTTCTGAACCAATTCACACGAAAGATCAGAGGAGGTTTCTTGAGGCGCTTTCCGATATCGAGCCAATGCTGGAAATAATCCCCCATATTGTATCCACAGAACGGCAACATCGCCATGGGATCGCGTCGCACGACGCCCACTGCGCCGGTTGCTGCAGCAGTAGTCTCCGCTCCCATACCCGATCCGAGAAACACACCATGCTGCCAGTTGAACGCCTGCATGACCAGCGGCACCGTGACCGATCTTCTGCTCCCCCAGACAATCGCCGAAATGGGAACACCGTGCGGATTTTCCCATTCTTTTGAAATAGTTGGACACTGATGCGCTGGTGCGGTAAAGCGCGAGTTGGGATGAGCCGCTTTTTCTCCGGAATCCTTCGACCACAACGCTCCACGCCAATCGATCAACCCCTCCGGTGGTGGCGTGCCGATTCCCTCCCACCACGGCTCCCTGGAAGGAGTGAGCGCCACGTTGGTGAAGATCGTGTTCTTCTTCACGGTCTGCATGGCAACCGGATTTGTTTGGCCGCTGGTGCCGGGCGCCACGCCGAAGAATCCCGCTTCCGGATTGATTGCTCGCAGCTGTCCTTCGTCGTCGATATGCATCCAAGCAATGTCATCTCCCACGGTCCACACCTTGTAACCCTGGTCGGCAAGAGAGGAAACCATCATCGCGAGATTCGTTTTCCCAGACGCGCTCGGAAATGCGGCAGCGATGTATGTGATGTCTCCCGTCGGATCTTCAACGCCGATGATCAGCATGTGCTCGGCCATCCACCCCTCTTTGCGAGCCATGTAGCTTGCAAGGCGGAGGGCAAAGCATTTTTTCCCCAACAGTGCGTTACCGCCATATCCCGATCCGATACTCCAGATCAGTTTCTCTTCCGGAAAGTGCATGATGAAGCGGCGCTCCGGCGAAAGATCGCTGAGCGAATGAAGTCCGGGCACAAACTCACCCGACGTCCCGAGATGCTCCAACGCGACGTTGCCCATGCGCGTCATGATGTACATACTGGCGGCAACGTATGCGCTGTCGGTGACTTCAACCCCTACTCTCGAATACTTGGAACCGATGGGACCCATCAGATAAGGAATGACATACATGGTCCTTCCGCGCATGCTTCCGTCGAAGAGCTTCGTCAGGCGCTCTTTCGCCTCCTTCGGGTCCATCCAGTTGTTCGTTGGGCCGGCGTCGTCTTTTTGTGTGGTGCAGATAAAGGTGAGGTTTTCGGTGCGGGCGACGTCGTTGGGGTGACTGCGGTGAAGATAACATCCGGGGTAGGTTTGCTGATTGAGCTCGATGAGCGTTCCGTCTTGGAGCATTATCTCAATCAGTTGTTCATACTCTTGCTTCGTGCCCGTACACCAATGGATCTTGTCCGGTTTCGTCAAGCGGGCGCAGTTGTCCGCCCAGGCGTTGAGTGCCGCGTGATTGCTCATGCAAGTTCCTTTTGGGTAAGGGGGATTAGTGCGAGACCTATCAGAGAAGTCCTTAAGTTCAAGATCAGACATTTTCAACTACGGGTTTTCCAGGCCCGCACGACTGCCGCGTTGATGCGGATTTTGCCGTTCTCCAACCGACTTGGGATCGGATCCGGATACAACATCGGACAGCAGGCGTAAGCTTCGAGACTCGACATGTTCCAATAGGAAGGGCAATTGGCACAGTGAATATTATGGCCTTTGAGATAGAAATCGGTTGACTGACAGTTCTCGCTGATGCTCATCGCCGTCACGATTTTCCCTTCAGGGGTCACATAGGCGATCAACGGTATGTGCTGCTCACCGGCCGGGTCAAAGAACCGGACGATCTTATTGGAGAGAACCACGTTCAGCGGAATGGTCAGATCCTCTCCCTCAAGCGTGGCCGTCACCGGCGCGCTGGGTATCTTTTGCTCAATCCCGTACTGAATCTCAACTACCACTTCGGGTTGTTCGGCAATCACCGGGTGGTATTCGCGCAGGAGGACTTTCAGATACACGGAGATGCCCGAGACCAATGCAACGACAATCAACGCGCCGTACACAAGTTTCTTCTTCGAAACGAACGGAGCGGGGGGAGGGGAAATTGACACCGGCCCCGATGCCACCTTCCAACCGCATTGCGGACAGAACTTTGCATCGTCCCGCACCGCAGAACCACACTGCTGACATGTCATTGACTGCCCTCCTTCAAGATTTCATCCAACATTCATCTGCCTCACCGCCTCCGATTCCGATGACTGTCGCATCGAACCTTCCTCACCAATCATCGTCTCAACCATGCGCACGCCCCGATCAACCTCTTCTGCAGAATATCCAAGGATGGTTATATGACCCATCTTTCTTTTCGGGCGTGATTCCTTTTTGCCATATAGATGTAACTTGATTCCGCGCATCCTCAGGAGAGTCGGGATATCCAGTCGTTCAAGATGTTTTCCAAGTAAATTCACCATGGCGCATGGGGAGAGGAGTCGCGGTGCTTCGATCGGTAATCCACAGACAGCGCGCACGACCGCTTCGAATTGCGAGGTATCACAGGCGTCGAGCGTATAATGCCCCGAATTATGAGGCCGAGGGGCGAGCTCATTTACCAACACGTTCCCTTCGCGCGTCACAAACATCTCCGTGCAGAGGACACCGACAACGGAGAATTCCTCCATCACTCCGCGAGCGATTTGAATTGCTTCTTGTTGAACTTCCAGCGAAATACCGGCGGGAACGGTTGTGCGGTGCAAGATATTCTCTCGATGGAGATTCTCCCCCACAGGGAACGTTATGATCGTTCCATCCACGCTCCGGGCTGCCACGACGGAAACTTCGCAAAGGAGATCGACCAATTGCTCGACCACAAACTCGCCATCCACAGCATCGTGCCGGGCCAGTAGGTCGAGCGCCTTCTCATCCCGCACAACAAGCTGTCCCTTCCCGTCATAGCCGCTTGTTGCAGTTTTGATCACAACGGGAAAACCGATCTCCCGAACGGCCTTCTCCACGTTGTCCCGTCCTGTTGCCACGCGGTATGCGACCGTCGGGAAACCTCGCCGGCGCAACTCCTCCTTTTCTTCACGACGGTGTTGAGCAATGCGAAGAATCGCGCTTCCGGGCAGAACCAACCTCGAACGTTCGATATGTTCGATGGCAAACGGATCGACGTTCTCAAACTCGTACGTCACAACATCGGCGGCCGCTGCAAGCCGTTCTGCCGCATTCACCTCGCTGAAGGGGGCTGAAATTGTGCGGTCGGCCAGCCGCGAAGCAGGGCACTCCGGATCGGGATCCCACACGATACTGCGGTATCCCATCCGTTGTGCTTCACGTACAATCATCATCCCTAACTGTCCCCCCCCGACGATACCAATCGTCGCCGGTGGAAGAATCGGTGAACGCATCGATCTGCTGTTGGAGTGTAATCGTTTGGGAACTATGGGAATCCGTTCAACATCCAGACGAGAACTGAAGGGGCGAGGGCTTTGAGAAATCTCGCTACCTCCACTCGTCCCGCCAAGGTGAGCTATACCTTCATACGTGAAACTTTTGCCTCGAGGTCGCGGCGATATTGCTCAAGTTTTTTGCCGATGAGAGGGTACTTGATGGCGAGAATGCGAAGCGCCAGCAACGCGGCATTGGCCGCCCCGTCGATTGCAACGGTGGCGACGGGCACCCCTGAGGGCATCTGGACAATCGAAAGGAGAGAATCGATTCCGTTGAGCGCTTTCGATTTCACCGGCACACCGATGACGGGCAAGATCGTTTTCGAGGCGGTCATGCCGGGTAGATGTGCCGCTCCTCCGGCCGCTGCGATGATCACTTCAATACCACGAGCGGCGGCCTCCTCGGCGTATTGGAACATCCGGTCAGGCGTTCTGTGGGCAGAGACAACCCGGAACTCAAACGCAACCTCAAATTGCTTGAGCACCTCCCTCGCCGGTTCCAGACGCTCGGCATCAGAGTCGCTCCCCATAATGATGCCGATGAGTGGGTGAGTGTGGGGCGTCCGCTGCTTTTTCATCTCTGAGATCCGATTAAGGGCAGAAGTTGTCACCGCAAGGAGGCTTGAACACCGACCTTGTTGCATCGCTCATTTCCAACGACTTCCAAAACCCATTACGAGCGAGCGCAATCATACGAAATTTTTGGTGAAAATCCTTAAGATGCGCCCTTGATTCTCATCGGAATGAACAACACTGTCATGGGCGAGCCGAATTGCGCTTTGCTTCTGCCATTAAGTTCGCAATCAATGCCGCGGTCGATCCAGCTCCGAAACCATTATCGATATTCACCACGGTCAGACCCGGGGCGCACGATTGGAGCATCGTCATCAGCGCCGCTTCTCCCTTTCCACCATATCCATAACCGGTACTCGTCGGAACGCCGATGACGGGGATTGCAACGAGTCCGCGTATGACCGATGGCAGCGCACCTTCCATGCCTGCCACAACGACGAGAACACCTACCTCCCGTTCGTGAATCACTTTCAACGGCTCGATCAAACGATGAATGCCGGCCACTCCGACATCGTAGAACGACAGCACCTCACATCCCATCACCTCAGCGCTCACCTTCGCTTCCTCCGCTACGGGCAGGTCTGATGTTCCCGCCGCCAGCACGGCGATTCGTCCGCCGGTCGATTCCGGTTCAACATCGTGTTTCTTCACTACTGCCGTTCGTCCAAGCCGATTTTGCACAACCTTGTAGTGCGTCCCCAATTCGCGGTCGATGGCACTCGCAGTTGGGTCACTCACGCGCGTCGCTAAGGCAATTCCCGTGTGCTCGACGAGCTTTCCGAGTGCCGCGACCACCTGCTCGACCGTCTTCCCTTCGGCCAGTACTGCTTCGGGTATTCCGGTGCGCCGTTTCCGGTCGACGTCTAACCGCGCAAAGTTTTCGACAATCTCGATGTGACGAGGATGATTTGCCATACGAACGGGAACTCAAAAAATGGGGAGGAAATATAAGGCAATTTGCAGAAAAGAACAGCAGAAAATTCCGATGAGGAGTGTGTTATGATTGTGCCGCTTTTCGGAGACGATCCATGATCGCAGCACCGATGCCTTCTTCCGCTACACCCTCGACAAGAATCACATCTACGCCCAACGCGTCCAATTCCCTCAATGTTCGGAAAAGATATCGGGCAAACATGGGGAGGGACGATGGAAGCACGCGATACAATTCGCCCGATTCCAACGCAGAAAGAGGGGTCGAATGAACAATGCAGGCCACTTTCTCTCCCCGCTGACGATGTGCTTGGAGTTCACGAGCGAATTCCGACTTTTGCTTGATCGGGAGCAACACCACTCGCGCCCTCGGCGCGTAATGCCGGTAACGAGTTCCCGGTGAACGACGTAATTGCTCACCCGTTCCAACTTCTACGGTTCCAATCACACGCTCCAAAGCTTCTTGACTCACCCCACCTCGACGGAGAATCAACGGGGGGTCGAGCGTCACATCGACCACCGTCGATTCCAGTCCGATCTCCGTGGGACCCGCATCCAAAATGAGCTCCACCTTCCCCCGCAGATCGTCATAGACATCATCGGCGGTGGTCGGGCTTGGGCGACCGGAAAGATTGGCGCTCGGTCCGACGATCGCCTCTCCTAACGCATTGATCAAGCCTAGCGCAACATCGTTCTTCGGCATGCGAACGGCGACTGTATCCAATTCACCAGAGACGAGATCAGATATCAGGATGGTTTTCTTCACCACCAACGTGAGAGGACCCGGCCAGAACGCTTCGATGAGAAGCTGCCCCTTTGTGGGCATTTCATCGATGATTTCATCTAACTTGATAAGAGGCGCAACGTGCACGATGAGCGGATTATCCGCCGGTCGCCCTTTTGCTTCGAACACTCTTCTGACCGCACCGAGGTTGAGCACATCTGCACCGAGTCCATAGACGGTCTCCGTAGGAAATGCAACGAGTCCTCCTCTGCGCAATACCTCTGCCGCCTGCTCGATGATGCGAGGATCGGGATGGATCGGAGAGACTTTGACAACTTTCGTATCGACGTGCTGGGTGATGGGGGAACTTCTCCGAGTGTCGTGCAGTATGATTTGGCGTTAGTTGGTGAATTCGGTCACCGGCACTTGAACCACTCGTACCCGCCGCTCTTTCCCCACTTCCGTCCATGCGACATACACATCCTTTCCGACGATCGCAATGCGCGGATAACCGCTCGAGCGTTCTGAGGAGATCGGACTCACCCTCACCAAACGACCGAGAGTCCCACTGGGCACAACGTGACGAACGAGCAGGTCGGATTCTTCCTCCCTCCACTCAATCCAACTGGCAAGGAGAGACCCATCTGATAACATCGCGGCACCGACGCGGCCAAGGGGGATCCCACGGTCGATTCGCAAGAAGGGTCCGAACGTTTTTCCGTTGTCGTTTGAGAAGGTGACTTGTACCTTCGGCTTCCCCTCGGCAGCCGTGAACCAAACCAATCCAACATCCCTCGCTCCTCGTGACGCGAGGGCGGGTCCATTAACTGGACAACCTGAAATCTGCCAGTTGTCATTGCTCACTCGAACCGGCTCACTCCACGTCCCCCGTTCTTTCCAAACGACAGAGATATCGCGCACCTCTTCGTCTGAGCGATCCCGATAGGCTACGATGATTCCTGCCTCGGTCCGGACTGCCGAGGTGGGACAACATTCGCACACGCGGGGATCGAGCAAGGCCTCTTCCTGAAGCGTACCTTCCGATGTGAGGAGAGCGGCACGGAGCGTCATGCTTCCTTTTGATCCGTGATCGCCGTGCCCCCCTGTGCCAGCCATTTCTCGACCGTCGAGCCACACAACCTCAACTCCCCCCTGTTCACGCGCAAGGAGGGAAACAAAGCCGTGTTCCGTCTGCGTCCTGTCATTATGGGGTGTGATCGGGTTGGACCACGATGTCCCCGTCGGATTTGATATTTTCAACCGGACATCATACGCGTACGTCGCTTTGCCTGATTTCTCCAGCCAGTGAGCGACAAATCGTCCGTCAGCCAATTTCACGACCGAAGGAACGTCCGCCCAATTCACAAAAAACTCATCACCTTCTGCGACGGTAACAGGGGCGGACCATGTCCCGCCGCCGTATACTGAAAAGCGGAGCGCATGGCGTTTCGAAGATCCCGGCTCGATCCAACTCAACAACAGCTCGTCCTGGGACGTCCTTTGAAGAAATGGTTGACCACTGGAGCGTCCAACAGGCGGCCGAAGTTGAACGACACTTTGCGCTTCGAACGTGGAATCGTCAACCGAGCTGGAGGCGAAAGAGGGTGAGAAAACAAAAAGCGAGATCAGATAAAGTATATGGCCATGAAGAAGGATCTTGTTGAGGTTGCTCAATCACTTTTCTCCTACACCGGCTTGAATCGGTCAAAAGATTGCTGACACGACGTGCAGAAATAGAGTTGCTTACAGAGCGTCGACCCAAAGAATGCATCGAGCTTCGTTTCCGTTGATCCACAAAAAGGACACAGGACGGGCTGAGCCACGGCACGCTGTAATCGCTCCAGATGACTCCCCGCTTCGGGAGACATCAAATGAACGGGAGGAGCAATGCCGAATGTTCGTAGTTTCTCCAATGCCTCTTCCGACAAATCGTCGGTCGACCAACGACGATGCAGTGTAAACTCGACCTCGACGTGTTCGAATCCAAGTGATCGAAGCTTTGACACGACTTCATCTCGCATAATATTCAGTGCCGGACAGCCGGCAAACGTCGGGACCATCTCCACCTTCACGCACCCCTCCGTCACCTCGACCGACCGGACGATGTTGAGGTCAACTAAGGAAAGAACGGGGATTTCCGGATCGCGCACCTCTTTCAACGCTTTCCACACTTCGGCAGTTCGTTCAACCGAACTCTCCGTCGCTGCCCGAGGTTGGTCTTGTTGATTCATCTTTTGTACGCTTCGTCCGATGTGAACGATCTTCTTACCACTGAGATTGAGGGGCAAGACGATACACTTGTTGCATGTCTTCGACAAGCTGCTTCAGATGTTCAAGGTGTCGACCGCGTCGACCCCCTTCATCGGCTGCCGCCAACACTCTTACGTTCTCCGCGTCGAGTTGGACGGGTACATGAAGCGACGCCTTACGAAGAACCGGAACGACTTCTTTGAGCCAATCCGACTTCAAAGCCGTATTACCAACAAACACACCCGACTCGATGAGAGAGGATTCTCCCTCAAGTTCTTCAAAGATTCCCAGTGCTTGCGGGAAGGCTTCCGTCACGGCGCGCTGCATGCGGTCGTGACTCTCCGGCGTCGCATCCCCTAATCGCTCTACGAGACTCTGTGAATGCAATAGGTGATATGATTCTTCACGGATTAGCTTTTCCGCGACGGAGCGCAACGCTTCCACACTGCTCGAAAGAAGCGCTCGCAATCTCACCTGCTCCGCAACATCATACAGGTACTGGCGCACCACCGTATAGGCAAAGTCCCCACGGGGATAGGTCACAAAGTGACAGCATAGAAAGTCGTTCCATTCACGCAAAAAACCCATTTCATCTGGCGAAGGACCGCCCAATTCCTCGTACATCGTGTACCATACGAGCGCGTGTCCAATCTCATCCTGTGCGATGTTGGAGAACGCGATGTCCTCCTCGAGGATTGGCGCGTGTCCTGTCCATTCGGAATCGCGGTGCCCCAACACCAGCTCGTCATCCGCCATCGAAAGAATGAACCGCTTGAAGTGTTCAAGGGGAATAGGTGATGGAATGGTAAGACTCATTCGGAATGCAGTTTATCAGGAGCGTCGAATGCCTTGGGATCCCTGTAGCTCTTGTCCGTCACCTGGGCGAAGAAATCGGGATCTTGGTAGTCGGTTGCAGTGATGTCGGAGGTGCGAACCACCCACAGGCTGGTGCAGGACAATCGGCGCGCGAACTGATCACGGGCAAGCTGAAGCGCCATTTGCGGATCGGGCGCGTGAACGGAGCCGACGTGAACGTGGGCATCACCTCGCCGCGATTGGTGAAACACCTCGTATGTTTCCCACTGCGTGTCCATAAGCTCTTCACAAGTTGTGGTGCTCTCGGGGAGAGAGCCATTCAGGCAGCGGCAACTTCGCGCTGTTTCTTGTGTTTCACAGCGAGCGCCTCGCGCACCCATCTCCCCTCTTCGTGGGCTTTCCGTCGTGCGGCAAGTCGCTCAGCGTTGCACGGACCATCACCGTTCACGACACGCCGGAGTTCCTCCCAATCGGGTTGCGTGTAGCGATAATGACTTGTGCTTTCATCGTACACGCAATCAGGATCAGGCACATCAAATCCCAATGCCCGAACCTGGGGAACGATGTGATCGACAAACTCCTGTCGCACCTGCTCATTTGATTTCGTCTTGATCTTCCATCGGAGAGCAAGTTGAGAATGAACGGAGAGGGCGTCGGGGGGACCGGACATCATGAGCGTGGGATACCACCAGCGATTGATGGCGTCCTGAACCATCGCGCGTTGTTCCGGCGTTCCCTTCGCCAGCGCAACAACGGCATCGTACCCCTGCTTGATGTGGAACGACTCTTCGTAGCAGATCCGCTTCATTGCGCGGGCGTACGGACCATAGGAACTTTGAGCCAACATGGTCTGGTTGATCACGGCAGCCGTGTCGACCAACCAGCCGATAATTCCTACATCCGCCCACGTAGGAGTGGGATAGTTGAAGACGTTGGAGTATTTCGCCTTGCCGGTGAGAAGTTCTTCCATCATTTCTTCGCGAGACTTGCCAAGCGTCTCCGCGGCCCGATAGAGGAGCTGACCATGTCCCGCTTCATCCTGCACTTTAGCAATGAGCGTCAGTTTGCGACGGAAGCCCGGCGCGTGGGGGATCCATTTCCCTTCCGGAAGCTGTCCCACAATCTCACTGTGGGCATGCTGGCTGATCATACGGATGAGGTTCTTACGATACTCATCCGGCATCCAATCGCCCGGCTCGATTTTCTCACCACGATTGATTCGCGCTTCGAATTCAGCTAATCTTGCTTCGTAGCTTTTCTCAGGCATAGAATTTTCTTAGGCGTAAGGTGTTTGCGGGAAAAATATAGTGATTTTTGGGAATGTTGTAAACAAAGGGGTTGACGAACTGGCGTCTTTCGACTTCCCCTCGCATCGGACGTCAGGCCAATGCCTGAAAGAGAAGTTTCAACCCAGCGATCAGCAAAACAACAGCCAGCAATCGGCGCAAGATGACACCGGTAAATATATGTGAACCATAATACGAACCGAGGACTCCCCCTATGAACGCAGCAAAAATCAATGGCAGCATCCCTTCTCCCTCCAAGCTCCCCCGAAGCCATCTTCCACTTAGTCCCGCCATCGAGTTCACAACAATGAAAAACGCCGATAGGGCGGCGGTCTGTTTGGTGGTTGCCCAACGAAGGAAAATAAGAAGGGGACTCAAAAAAATGCCTCCACCGACCCCCACCACACCAGAAATAAATCCCACCCCGCCCCCAAATCCAACAGCCGACGGCATATGTACAGGCCGTAGTTCGGATTGTTCATCCTGACGTGCTACCGGACGCGTCAACCGATACGCCGCGAAGAACAATACCGCCGCCAGCAAAAAAAAGTATGAGGTATCCGAAATGGCAACGAGTCCACCGCCGAACGCGGCCGGTACCGAGAGCACGACAAACGGCCAGGCCTTCCGCAACGAGAGATGACCGGCTTTCCAAAACGATAACATCCCAACTCCGGCAACCAATACGTTCAACACAAGTGCCGTCGTGGACATCACAGCCGGCGAGAAAGAGAAAAGTGAGAGCGCGGCGAGATACCCCGATGCTCCACCGTGACCCACAGACGAATAGAGAGCGGCCACGAAGAAGATGAGAATGGCCAAGAGAAGTAAAGTTAAGAGGTCCATCCCGACATCAAGAAAATGTGCTTTTGGATAGGTCTATTGCTCAATCTGGATCTTTCATTGTTCTATTCTTGGTTGTGGCTTGTCCACGTTAGGCATAGTGAAGTTCATTCGCTCCGGAGCGCCCTCCACCCCTGTCCCCGAACAACCCCCGTCTCCCGTTTCATGTTCTCATTGAGCGGTCCCATCGACCATCCTTCCCCGAAAACCTTCAACGTCACCCCTTGACGAATGTCGCTTTGTGAACATCCGTCTTCAATGAGAGATTCCGTCGCTCAGCTCAACATATTGGCGACAGAATACACAGCGTTTGGTAAGACTACGTACTGGTTTGAAATGTTGGCCGTCCACCTGCTCAATGCGGAGAGCTGGGCATGTGGGCGATCCGCAAATGTGAGAACGACAAAACAGACATACAAGAAACGAATCGTTTTGCTTCTTGCATCTCATTTATTTCCTGATGAAGTCTCCAACATCTTCCCACGTCACCTTGCCAACCTTGCCGTTGAACTTAAGTGAAAAATTGAAGAAGGACTTGCCGAGACTTTTGTCACGCCACGAAATTTGGAAGGCATCGTAATGCCAATGAGAAAGGTCGCCCGTGTACGACGGGTTGAGAGCGGCAACGAGTTTGCCATTTTCTACTGAGACAGTGATGGTGCCGTACATTTCATTCTCGTACGTGCCGGCATACTGGTCCAGCGCAAGCGACGGCGTTGTGTTTGGCGACCGCTCAGCGATGCGTTTCTGTTCGTTCTCCTTCGCCCGTTGCTCCTGATCCTTCACCGACTTCAGGAACTCGGCGCTCCAGTCACGCTCCTTCACACCGAGAAACGAATCGAAGATACGGTACATCAACGCTGTCAGGATCGATGTTCGAGTCTGATTGGTGATCAAGACGACTCCGGTGTTTTCTTCGGGCATCATCGCCACACGAGTGCGCATGCCGTCAAGTGCTCCATCATGCCGCACCACCTTCCGCCCATGATAGTCCATCAATATCCAACCGAGACCGTACGTCAAGAAATGGGTCGAGGGTGTAAGAGCTTTCGTCAGTGAATCGAGCGGGATGATCGTTTGTGGTGATTGCATCTCTTCAAGAACCTTTTCGCTTACAATCCTCTTTCCCTCGAAAACCCCTTTGTTGAGATTCAAACGTACCCATTGAGCCATTTCGTAGGCGTTGGAGTTGACCGAACCTGCCGGTCCGACATTATCAACATTACGCCAAGGGATGGTGACCAGACGGCCATCAAGATAAGTGTGGGGGGTTGCGACGTTCTCCCTACCGGCAAGGGCCGTGATGCTTGTATTGCTCGACGTCATCCCGAGGGGGGTAAAAAGGCGCTCCTTGATAAAGTCGTCCCACGTTTTTCCGGAAACCGTTTCAATCACTCCCCCTGCGGCGATGTACAGAATGTTTTGATAGCCGTAACGACTCCGAAAGCTCCAGGAGGGTTCAAGAAAGCGCACGCGGCGAATCACTTCTTTCCGGTCATAAGGAGACGCGTACCAGATCAAATCGCCCCGTGAGAGACCGCTCCGGTGCGTGATCAAATCGCGCACTGTCAATTCACGCGTGACATAGGGATCATAGAGTTGGAATCCCGGCAGATACTGCGTCGCCTTATCATCCCATTTCAGTTTTCCTTCATCGACCAACATGCCAAGACAAGCGGCGGTCATCGCCTTGGTTGTAGATGCGACGGCGAACATCGTCCTCTCATTGACCGGGTCCGGTTTTCCCATCTCACGTACACCGTATCCTCGAGCATAGATCACTTTGTGATCTTTCACAATTGCAAGCGCCAATCCCGGAGCATCCCATTCCTTCAACGCTTTTTGAACGTAGGCATCCAGTCCTTTCACCGGCTCGTTGCCAATCTGTGCGTTCGCCGGCACGCACAGGGTGAGCAGGAACATTACACTGAATGTGAGACAACGGTTGATCATAGAGCCTCCTGAATCGTGTGGGATGAGAAGATGATTGCTTACAAGGAACTGTTGATGGAACCGTTGCGCGGAACCAGCGGCATCACGGCGTCAGGTGAGTCGTTGACATCGTTCGAAGGTATACCAAGAGTCCGACGCACGGTACGATCCAGAGCAGAAGACTTGCGGCAATGGAGAGCGTTCCCAGCTGTTGCAGTCCGTCGGCATTGACTCCGTACGGTGCTATCAACTGATGCATAGATTCCTGTGTCCTGTTCCATAGTGCATACGAAATCAGCGCATCGACCACGCCCGTACCCAATCCTACCCAGCAAGCTGCTTCAAACAACTTTCTCCCCGGCGATGTGAAACGGACAAATCGAAGAGAGGCGTAGAGCAAGAAAAGAAAGAATACCAGCAGATACCAGTTCCAGTACCACCCATATCGAGCGAGGGAGATCAACGAGTCGAGCAGAGATTGGAATTCTGCAGGAAACGATTTTTGGAGGAGAAGATATTGCTCAACCGATGGATTCCAGAACAAGCCGAAGAGTGTGCTCGCTGCCAATACCGCTGCAGCGAAAAATGTCAACCAGCCGACAATTGGAACCGAACGCGGTGGATACGCAGTCTCTGCTGTCATCCCGTCGACCCCACGGCGTCTTCGAGCTGATTCGATACCTTGAGCAGATCGTTAAACCACGCAGCGTTCTTGACCCGGTCGCACAGGAGGCTCCATCCGAGAGGAGACAGATGAGCAATCGCAACGGATTCCTGAAGCGCTTTGAATGGGAATGAGAGAGAAGCTTTCAGCAGAACATGTTGGATGGGCTCGGGGATCCACATCTCCTCCTTCATTTTGGAGAAGGAGTAAAACAGATCGGCGAATTCGGGCAAGAGTCCAAGTCCGACTTCTTCCTGATGTTGTGCTCGCTTGAAAAGAATCTCATACGCTGCGGTACGCGGCGTGATGTTCACCGCGGCTTTGATCACCACCGGCTGCGTCTGCGCAATCAATGTCCATCCCGCTATGGAGGAGCTTCCCGGATTGATGTGCATCGTCGTGTGCAGGTCGCAAATGAACCGGACGCCCTGCGGACGCTTCAGGGATACAGCGTTCTTGACCACGAACAAACTTCCCCCAATCGGCTTCAGCTGGCGTATGGCCTGCAGAAGCGACGGGTCGCTTGGGGGTGTTTGTTCATAACCCAGCGATGGGAGATGGGTGAAGATCGCCTTCACCCTCCGGTCGTCGGAGAAAAAGAGAGAATCAAGAAAGCCGGCGATAAGCATGGATTAGCAGATTGTCGAAGTGCGTTCCTTCGTTAGGCGGCAATCGTGACACGCACCTTGTTTCCCTTGCCGAGGAATTCCACCTTCAAAGCCTGAGTCGCCATGGCGATACCGCGGCCATGCGTATGAAAGACTCGCTCTTCGTCGAACGTCAGATACTTTGTGAAGTCGAAGCCAGAACCTTGATCTTCCACTTCAACGAGCATCCCCTCATCGTTGCGATGAATGCGAACTTCGACGTACTTGTCTCTATGCTCCGGCAATTCCAATCGTCGCGCAACCTCCCGTTCCCAGCTTCCCTCTTCCAGCAAGCGCGACTTGTCTTCGTACGTGATTCCGAGATTTCCATGCTCCACTGCATTGGTAAAGATCTCGGAAACTGTCATCGCCTCCTCGGGTCTCGATGAAGCATTCGCAATGCGGATCGCCAGGGTTTCACCCTCCGCGATGGTACGGAATCGGAAGACACCCTCCTCAATCAGCCTGAAGGCGCGTTCGCTCTCCCGCAGTTTGCGAAGCAACCCCTGCTTGTAATGAAAGTCGGTCACCGCCGCCCGCACAATCGACGTCAGCAGCGGGCGCTGGATCGGTTTCGTCAAGTAGTAAAAGGCTCCGGCTTCGATCCCTTCCCTGATGTGGTCCGGGTGATCCATCGCTGTTTGCATAACAACCGGCAGATGCGCGTAGTCGGATTTGCTTTTCAGCCAGCGCAACAATTCGATGCCGGACATCCGCGGCATCGCCCAATCCAGCACAATCGCGCTTATCTGCTCCTTCATACCTTCTATCATCTCTTTTGCCTCTGCCCCATCGCCTGCCAACACAACGCGATACCCCTCATCATGGAGGATTTTCTGGACGAGGGCACGAACGTGCATTTCATCATCCACAACGAGAATTGTATCGGGGTGCAGGTCCATTCGCGTGTCCGAACGCTCTTTGTAATACTACCGGCAGGAGTGAAGATGATTGGATTCGAAAAGCAACTTTACACAAAAGCTTGTTGAACATACCGAACAAGCGGAGCAAATGCAAGCATGACACAACCGAAATAACGGGCCTCGCTCCGTTATCAGTCAATGTTTAGAATCTCCAACGCGATCGCGTTAACGTCGTCAAGATATCGAAGAACCGTCAATCCCCCAAGGTGATGGGCGTTCGTTGGCCAAGGAGAATGGAAGAGCAGGGATGCAAGCGTTGAATGTTTCGTCGCCGGCAGTCGTCTACGCGATTCACCACGGAGGATCAGAGGATGCGCGCTAAACCCAGAGAGAAAAGGAAGTTGCGCGGCTCGTTGAAACGGTAGGCGAGATCAAATCGAAGAAATCCAAGAACTCGGCTGATGCCGAAGCCCGCTTCTGTATGCCATCCCTGTGTTGTTCGTCCGAATGCAAGAGCGTTGAGGTCTCGTGCCCACGATCGAGCTACGCTACCGAATACGATGAGCTCCAGACCATTTTTGTAGAGAAAAGGGATGTCGAGCAAAAGAAATGGAACAGAACGAAAGTTATGCTCGAGGGTCAGCATGACAAAACGATCTCCTGAGAACTCCCTTGTTTCCGCCGTTCGAAGCACTCCAAACGGTCCGATGCCCGAGTAGCGTGAGTCGAGAGAAAAGAGACGTTGCGGCGGCAACGAGCCTCTCGAAAGGCCGATACGAGCATGCGCACTGAGCAATGGAGGAAAAAGCAACCGCTGCGAAAAGGTGGGCACATGAAGCTCACCGCGCAGAACGAATCGGGAATAGTCAAAAGAACTCGCCAACACGGACGGAAAGGAATGTTCCATCTCAAGCTCGAAGTAGTCCTGGCTGAGAATTCCAAACGGAACCTGCTCCTGTCCAAAGCGAAGGAGGAAACCCCATGCGCGGAGTTTCCCCTCCTGTATCTCAGGCTGAGGACGATACGTTCGGTTCCGGGAAAAGAAACTGTAATCCGTCGACTGAAGAGCGTTGCGATGCTCTTCCGACGTCAGTTCGACTCTCATCGACATACGACGAGTGGGACGGGTAGAGATGGAGAGTCTTCCACCCTTTGTGTAATAATAATCGCGATAGTCGTTTTTATCGAAGAGAGCACCGAGGGAGATCGTGAAGGCATCGTAATACTCCTCATCAGGAATGTGGGCGGTGGAGACAAATCCTTCGGCAGACACAGAGGTTCTCCAGCGCGACTCGAGAGGATGGCTGAGCGTGATTCCAAATTTCCACCGTTGATCAGAAAATCCATAGCCGACACGCGCTCCAATCCCGAGCGCACCGATGAGACTGTCCCGGCGAACTTTGCCTCCAACGAAGAATCCCTCTACCCGATTGAATCGCAGATCGAAATATTGAAGTCTGGAAAGAGAAGAACTGAACCTCGTCAACGGGCCGGTGGGTTGAAACTGCCTGCTGAGCGTTTGTGTGCTGTCGATGGTTCGGTAGGCCTGCTGCTGCTCGCTCGTCAGCGGCAACACTTCTCGTTGTGCCCAGAAGAGGGAGTCGATTTTGGCCGCGTCTGCCACCTCAATCCGACGCGGCTTCCGAAAGATGCTGTCCGGAATGGCTTGGTTGATCTTATACTCGTATATGGTGGAGATCTGCTCGAAGCCGAACTTCGGAAATGAAAATCCTGCCAGACTCACCTTCGCCCATCCGTTGATACGGATATCGACCGGCATCCAGAAACGCTCCTCATACAACGAGAACTGCTGCGCGTAGATAAAGTCGAATTCACTGATAAAGGGGAGAGTGAATGCTTCGTTCGGACTTACCTCGACACCGACAACGGCATAACCGTCGCTCACAATCTGAAGGAATCCACGAAAGAGAGGTGTGACGCGCGAGAGCGGGATCAGGCGAATCTTATAAAAAGAGATGCCTCCGAGTTCCTTCGTTTCTTCAAGTTTGAAATCATAGTACTCGAACGCCTCCGAAGAAGTCGGACCGACGAACCGGAATCCTCCCAACCTGATGTCATCTTGATAGAAATTAACGATCCCACCGACGGCGGCGAAGTTGACCGCGGCGGGAATGTTTGCCGTTTGCCGTTTCTGTTTCACGATCTCACGGAGCGTATCCCCCGCCTGCCAGTAGCCGGTCGAGTACGACTCAAGAATCGAGGCGATGGTGGTGTCACGGCGAAGAACCAACCGGGTGAAGGCTTCGAATTCGTACGATTTCAGCGCGTCGACCCAATGCTTTTTATTTTCGATGACACGGCGCATGATGCGGCGACCGGGATCTTCATCCGTCACCACGATTTCTGAGAGCTGGATGGGGTAGGGCTGGAGTCGAACGTGGTATTCGAAGGGAGCGGTAAGAGTAACGGTGAGCGTATCGGTACGGTAACCGATGTAGCTGAACACAAGCCGGTAGCTCCCTGGATTCAGGGAGAGTTTGTAAAAACCCTGATTGTTGCTGATGGTGCCGCGGGTAGTTCCTTCCACGCGGATGTTGGCGGCAATGAGCGGTTCACCGGTGACCGCATCTGTCACGGTTCCGGAGATCGTGGGCACTTGTGCAATTGAAAACCCGCTGCAGATAATGCCCACAGCACTTCCGATAATCCAACGCCTCATACGCTCGTACGGAGATTCAAGGATGAAGACTCTGGACGCTTGTGGAGAGTCGACATTCGGATGCGGTGTGGTTCTTCGTGTAGATTATTGATAGTTGATTATAGTTCGTCGGCGTTTCTATCGCTGGAAACGTCAGTTTGTTTTCTTTACGGCCTCGAACCGATGCAGTACCTTAGTCTCGCCGTATGCGACTCGCGTCACGATGGCCACATCGCCATCCAGTTCCAACAACTTTTCTTGTGCTATCTTTTTTGCCTCTTCCTCACTGCTCGCTACATGATGATAAAGGTTTTTTGGTACGTCCAGAGTCTTCGTTACGAGAACGCGGTATATCATGATACTCCTTGCCGATTGATGGGTTTAGTTTCTTTCCAGAATATTTCTCTCCCAAAATAAATGTCCCCCCCCTCCCCGAGGGGGTTAGGGGGAGGCCCAGGCCTAACCAATCCCTTCGAGGGCTGAAACCATCTTCAATGAGTCAGAAACAACCTTTCAAATTGCGCGAGTTCCATTCAACGTGCTCACTTGCTCCTCCCCCTTTCATCCCCCTCCAGAGGGGGACAAGCATAACGAAAACAACTTCTTCGGCATGCATCTACGCGAACACCTGTCCCCCTCCCTGAGGGGGTTAGGGGGAGGCCCAGGCCTAACCAATTCCTTCAAAGACTGAAGCCATCTTCAATGTGTCAAGAACAACCTTTCAAATTGCCCGACTTCCATTCAACGCGCTCACTTGCTCCTCCCCCTTTCATCCCCCTCCAGAGGGGGACAAGCATAACGAAAACAACTTCTTCGGCATGCATCTACGCGAACACCTGTCCCCCTCCCTGAGGGGGTTAGGGGGAGGCCCAGGCCTAACCGATTCCTTCGAGGGCTGAAACTATCTTCAATGTGTCAAGAACAACCTTTCAAATTGCCCGACTTCCATTCAACGCGCTCACCTGCTCCTCCCCCTTTCATCCCCCTCCAGAGGGGGACAAACGCAACGAAAAGAACTTCTTCGGTCTCCCGACCGCCACTCATGTCAGAACGGCATCTCGTTCCTTGCTGACGTTAATGATCACTCATTTGCGCCGCTCATAGGGTCCCGCATTCTCTTTCACAACTGAACCAAACATCCAACTCATCTGATCATAACTTTGGAGGCCGGAGAACCTTTCTCGGGAAAAGGCCGAGTTCTCTTTCTCTCTCTTCAATGCAATGCTCAAGTTTCATCCGCACTTCGCTGATGCGGTTCAATACCTCTGCATCAGAGAATCGAATCACCTTAAAACCAGAACTTTCAAGCTCGTGCTGTCTCCGACGATCGTTCTCATACGTTTCGTCATCAGCGTGTGTAATTCCATCAACCTCCACAATCAGACTTAGATCCTTACAGAAAAAATCCGCAATGTAGTTCCCAATAGGTCGCTCTCGGTTGAATGTGTGCCCGCGCATCGCACCAGCTCTGAGTACATATTTCCATAAACATGCCTGCGCCTTTGTCATGTTGCGCCGCAATGCGCGCGCGAGCGGACGAAGCTTCTTGTTGTAAAGATAGTGATTGCAGCGGGATGCTTGCTCCATCGCGTCAGTACTTCCGATGTTATCGTTTCCTACTTATTAACGCGTCCCAAAGACGATCGGAAAATAAATTTCTACCAACTCGTAGAAGATGTTTCTTTCGCGCTTCGTGCTGCAATTCAAGTGATGCTAAGTGTAAACGCGATCCCCTTTCTTGCCCTCTTCTCCCTCCCCCTTTCATCCCCCTCCAGAGGGGGACAAGCATAACGAAAACAACTTCTTTGGCATGCATCTACGCGAACACCTGTCCCCCTCCCCGAGGGGGTTAGGGGGAGGCCCAGGCCTAACCAATTCCTTCAAAGACTGAAGCCATCTTCAATGTGTCAAGAACAACCTTTCAAATTGCCCGACTTCCATTCAACGCGCTCACCTGCTCCTCCCCCTTTCATCCCCCCCAGAGGGGGACAAGCATAACGAAAACAACTTCTTTGGCATGCATCTACGCGAACACCTGTCCCCCTCCCTGAGGGGGTTAGGGGGAGGGTTAGGCCTAACCAATTCCTCCGAGTGCTGAAACCATCTTCAATGTGTCAAGAACAACCTTTCAAATTGCCCGACTTCCATTCAACGCGCTCACCTGCTCCTCCCCCTTTCATCCCCCTCCAGAGGGGGACAAGCACAACGAAAACAACTTCTTCGGGATGCATCTACGCGAACACCTGTCCCCCTCCCCGAGGGGGTTAGGGGGAGGCCCAGGCCTAACCAATTCCTTCGAGGGCTGAAACTATCTTCAATGTGTCAAGAACAACCTTTCAAATTGCCCGACTTCCATTCAACGCGCTCACCTGCCCTCCCCCTTTCATCCCCCTCCAGAGGGGGACAAGCATAACGAAAACAACTTCTTTGGCATGCATCTACGCGAACACCTGTCCCCCTCCCCGAGGGGGTTAGGGGGAGGCCCAGGCCTAACCAATTCCTTCAAAGACTGAAGCCATCTTCAATGTGTCAAGAACAACCTTTCAAATTGCGCGACTTCAATTCAACGCGCGCACCTTGCGACCATCTCGAATTCAAGTTTATCTGCTGCCGTTACGTTTTCCTCTGCGTCGCTTCGTAGAGAATCTCAGCTACATCCTTCACTTGAACACGCTCCGCGGCTTCCTTTGCCTTCACGCCGTCGTTCAACATCGTCATACAAAACGGACACGCTGTACTAATGATGTCCGGATTCTGCGCCAACGCCTCCTCTGTTCGCTCGATGTTCACGCGCTTCCCCTCGCGTTCCTCCATCCACATCCTCCCTCCTCCCGCCCCACAACAAAAACCTTTGCTGCGCGAGCGCTTCATCTCTTTCAACTCAATACCCGGAATCGCTTGCAAGATGTCACGCGGTTGGTCGTACACATCGTTGTAACGACCAAGATAGCACGAGTCGTGGTAGGTAATTCTCGCTGCCTGTTCCTTTGTAATCGTGATCCTCCCTTCATTGATCAACTTCACGAGAAAGTCCGTGTGATGGAGTACCTTGTACTCGCCGCCGAATTGCGGATACTCGTTTTTAATCGTGTTGAAGCAGTGCGGACAAGAGGTCACCACGGTCTTGACGCCGTAGCGATGAAGCGTCGCAATGTTCTCTTTCATCAAGATTTGGGCGAGGTACTCATTGCCAATGCGCCGAGCGGGGTCACCGGTGCACTTCTCTTCAGTTCCGAGGATGGCGAAATTGATGCCAGCCAACTTCATCAATGAAGCAAGCGCTTGGGTGACTTTTCTGTACCGATTATCGTACGAACCCGCACATCCTACCCAGAATAACACCTCGGCGCCGGGATTCTGGGCGAGGGTCGGGATATCCATTCCTTCCGCCCACTCCGCGCGCGCTGAGGCTGGAAATGCCCACGGCGAGTAGTTGTTTTCCAAATTACGAAAGACCACCTGCACTTCAGGCGGAAAATTCGATTCCATCAACACCAGACTTCGGCGCATCTCAACGATGGCATCTACATGTTCAATATTCACCGGACACTCCTGCATGCACGCCATGCACGTCGTGCAGGCAAACAGTTCCTCCGGCGTGATGTAGTCGTGAACGAGGGTCTTTTCAAGAGGACTCTTTTCTCCTTCCGGAACCCGCAGCGTCGCTCCCTCGCCACCTAATACGATCGGCGCTTTTTCAGACAGGCGCTTTCGAATATCGACAATAATCTTCCGCGGCGAGAGAAGCTTGCCGGTCAGGTTCGCCGGACATGCAGCGGTACATCGGCCACATTCCGTACAGGTGTACCCGTCAAGCAACTGCTTCCACGTGAGATCCTCGACATCCGAGGCTCCAAATTTCTCCACATCCTCGGCTTCCAAATTGACCGGCACTAATGCTCCCCGGGGCCTGAGCGAGGAAAAGTAGACATTTGGAACAGAGGTCAAAACATGCAGATGCTTTGAGTAGGGTAGATAGTTGAGAAACCCCAGCACCAGTACCATGTGCATCCACCAAAAGACCTCAAACCATGTTGCGGCTGGCTCGCCACGGAAAAGGGGGACGAGCGCTGCCGAAATGAAACGCCCCTCCCCCTCCACTCCTTCCACCACTATCCGCGCCGCATTCTGACCAAACATGCTCACGATAATCAAGAAGATCGTAAGGAGAATAAACGTCGCATCGAGTTTGCCGTGAAGGTCCACCTCGAGCCGCCGAGGGCGGAGGACATAGCGTCGAAAAAGGGCGTAGAGAACGGAAAGCAGGACAAATGCCCCAAACAAATCTCCCGAGAATGCAACGACCGGATACAGCGGACCAAGAAAACGAAGTGAGAAACCTGGAACAAGTCCCTCCCCGATCGATTCAACGACGGAGGAGAGCAAGACGAGAAATCCCCAGAAGATCAGCGCGTGCATCAATCCGGCCGCGGGCTCTCGAAAGAGCTTCGACTGTCCGATAGCCACAAGAAGCGTCCGTTTGACCCGCTCGAGTGGCCGGTCAAATCGATCTTCCGGTTTGCCGAGACGAAGTGCAAGAAGAAGCTTCCGCACGCTATATGCGAAGAAGCCGAGAGAGGTGAGGAAAAGGACCAGGAAGAGAATGTTCTTTAAACCCATAAATGCTTGTTCATAGGTGGACGTGACAGATCACCTCTCCACGCTGATAGGTGGAAGCGGCGGATTCGTAAGATCTCCTTCGCGTTCTCTCAGCTTCCATACTACAGCCTTACTGTTCCCTCCAAAACCGTTACCGCCTCGCCTGCGATCGCGAGATACTGCACGCCGTCACCGGCAAGCTTCAGACGGATCTTTACTCTCCCCTTTCGACCGATGATATCCCCTTGCTCGCCGATGAACTCGATGCGGCCGTCGGGAAGAATGAACGACGGTATCGGATACCCGGCGGGCAGCGCATAACGATAGAGGTAATAGCCCAGCGGACCGTTCGAAGAACCGGTTACGGGATCTTCGTCGATCCCCACTACAGGGACGAAACACCGAGAATGAACAGCGGAGCTTCTTTCAATCGTAGCAAGTGTAAAAGCGGTGACGCCAAGTACGCGGAGCCGACGGGAAAGGGAAGCGAGCGCGCTCATCTCGGGGCGCATGTTCTTCAGAACGGAGAGCCTTCTCAACGGAAGGAACAGGAACGAATGCCGCACCGTAGGAAGACGCGACTCAACATCCCGTCGAGTCACACCGAGTACCCGAAAAAGCTCATTGGGTACCTTTCGCATCTCCGTGAAATGCGGAAGGGGAATTTGAAACTCAACGAGCGTGCAGGAATACTTCTTCTCAACCACAATCCCCAGCACTCCGCTTTTCGTTTGGAGTCGAAAGCGATACGTTCCTGAATTCTTCATCCCTAGGGCCCCCTCTTCGGCCAATGCGTGGAAGCTCGCAATCGTGGCATGACCGCACAACGCCACCTCGTGCGTCGGCGTGAACCAGCGGATCTGGAGGTCGGCATTGCGCACCGTCGGCGGCAGGATGAACGCGGTTTCGGAGAGATTCATTTCACGAGCGACGGCTCTCATCTTTGCATCCGTCAATCCCCGTGCATCGATCACAACCCCCGCCGGATTTCCAACGCAGTGTCGATCTGCAAACGCATCGATGTGTTTCAACTGATACGATTTCATGGTGTCCTTTCAGATCGAACCAGTTGTTACATGCCCATCAGCTGGACGACAATTGTCCGATCGCGCGGCCGGTTATCGAAGTCGATGAGCACAACCTGCTGCCATGTGCCAAGCAACAATTCACCGGCGGAGAACGGAATCGTGAGTGACGGTCCCAGCAAGGAGGCTCGCACGTGTGCGTGACCGTTGCCGTCGTGCCATGTCTCGTCGTGGTGATAGCGGGCGCTGCGCGGGGCAATACGATCCAGCGCCATGGGAATATCTTTGCGGAGACCGGGTTCGAACTCCGTTGTGGTCACCGAGGCCGTCGAGCCGACGACGAAAACGACCGCACTCCCCTCCCGCAAGCGACTGTTCTTCACGACGGTGGCGACACGCTCCGTGATGTCGATCATCTCTGACTCGCCACGCGTCGAAAACTGAAGGCGTTCAGTTATGACTTCCATACTTTCAGCGCAACGAGTGTTTTGTGTTCTTTAAGAAAGTACACGAAAGGAGGACGAACAAAAAACGAATCCGGGATCAGCGCCCGCGCATCTTGTACCAACGTCTCGGAATAAAGTAGCTTCCCTTGCAACGTGTCCATGACCCTCAGGACATTTTGATAGCGCGCGCCTTCGGACTCATCCGGTTCGCGAAGATGAAAACCGAGGATCGCCACACCTCCTTCCTCGAAAAAATCTACCTCGCCGGCGAGCGCTTTGCCTTGTGTTGCGAGTTGAAGCAGGTGTGACCGAGGTCCATCAAGCCACTCTTCGTCAACGGGCTCTGGAAACCGATAGGCATTTTGCTCCCCTTCACTCAGCGCAAGGGAGCGTAACGTGTGCAACTCATCTAACGACTCCTCATATCTCTCTTCAACCTCACCTGTCCGAAGATTGAGTGAGATGCCAATCCGCTTCTCAAACAGGTCGCGGTAGGCGTACACACGCTCTTTGTATCCGAACCAATACGTTATTTCCGGATTGGACCAGAGCACCTTTCCCGTTGCGACATCGACAGCGGTAATGCGTTGATGCTGGGGCATATCGGGTTTTGCAAAACCATGCAGTAGCAGGACCCCCTCCTGCACCCCCTCCATCCCCATCCACCACTCTTCGCCAAAGTTCTTCCCCTCCCAAAAGGTCTCCCCCGTCCGATCATCAACGCAGAAATAGCTCAGTCGCTTTGCATCGGCGTCCCTGCTTTCTCCGATGATCTTCCCGTCAGGAGAAAGCATCAACCTCCAGATGATCGCCGGAGAAGAATAACTCCAAGCCGGTGAGAGTTCGTTCGATCGAAAGAGCGAGAGAAATCTCATAATCCTCCAAGAGCGATGCGCAACCTACCGATTTTTTGAGGGAGATTCAAGGATGAGGCGAGGAGAAGGGATCATTGACGGACGAGATTGACCCCAGCCGAGTCTTCAGTCATGGCACCGAAGACACCAATGCCTCCGCGGATATTGCTGTAGTCGGGCTGATCCGTGCGGATGGAATACTCGTCTTGAAAACCATTGACGACGTTGAAGTACGTGTAGAGATTCGCATCGACTTGTGTCAACAGAAAGACTGCTCTGACCAGTCGCACGCGATCGGCTCCGAACTCCGACCGGATAACATCGAGGAACCGGTTGAATGCTGCACGCAAAAAGACAACCGATTCAGCTTCGAGAGAGCGTGGAGAAGCGGGGATGGTGGTTCGACGCTCCAGTTGCGGGTAAATGAACTTGCGCTCCCCTCCAACCTCAAGCATATCCTTCGGAACCTCCCGTCGACGCGGCGACCACTCGCCTGCGACGAGGACCTCGAAATCGAGATACATTCTGAGCAAATACCCGCGAGCGAAGGGGGTAATACGAGCACTCACGAGGATATTCTCGTCAAATGTTTGCGGGGATTGCACTACGTACGGATTGAGGATGGTGATATCCCCTCTTCCGGGCATCGAGGCAGTTGCGGTCATCGTGCCGTGTGAAGGAGTCTGAATGGTCAAGGTATATACTTCAGCCAGCTCAGGTTTAAATGGATGCGCGACGTACACGGGAAGTGTTGGACCGTAACGCCGAGGATCGTCGCGGGTAATCGTCGTGTCGCGGAACAACACTGTTCTGTTTCCATAGCGAAGCATAACAGTTGCGTTACGAATGACATGCTCCGACGTAACTTCGAATGGATCAAATGCCGGAGGATCATACGTGGTGTACACACGCACGTACTGCGTGTCGGTCTTTGAGATGAGGATTGAGTACACGACGAGTCGTTCGCGGTACGCCCCTTTCGGATTGAAATCCGTCTCGCAGCCCGCAAGCAGGACGGTGGTCAGAAGGGCAAGGACAATTCTACCTATTCGGATGACCACGATCAGTACTCAAGATTGAGTGTAACAGATGGAAAAAAGGGAAGCATATAAACCTTCTGTCCCGTCTTCCTGTCAAAATAGAAAATGTTTCGATGGTCATAGACATTGATGACGTGAACGCCCAAGGTGCCGCTGATCGGTTCAATGGCAAAGCGATAGGTGGCGCTGAGATCCATTCTGTGATAGGCAGGCAAACGAACAGCGTTCTTTTCCCCGAGCAACGAGTACGGTCTTCCGGTCTCTCCTACGTACGATCCGTTGAAGATGTTCTTCAGATGCAATCGGTCATAGTAGCCGACCGATTGAGTAAAGGGAAACCCACTCCCTACCTCCCATCTGACCGTCACATCGACACGATCCAGCAGGTGCAGCACGCCGAGCGCATTCAGATTATGCCGACGATCGTAGCGTGGATAATACGTGAAGTCGCCAACCGTGATCGAAGTCCAGCCGAGTGTGTAGGCCACGTAGAGGTCAAGGATGGGACTTCCATAGCGGATCAGTGTCTCAATCCCGTACGCACGGCCGCGACTGTTCACATAGTCAGGATCGAGCGCATCCACCTTATCCCGATTGTAGCTGACGAGCCGCCGATAATGCTTGTAGTACGTTTGCACGCTCGTCGAAAGAGCCGGAACAATATTGCCGTCGATCCCGACGACGAAATGATCTGCCTGCTCCGAATCGAGGCCCAGAGGAACGCGAATCCATGCATCGAAGAGCGATATCACGTCGTCTTCGTTATTGACAGTAATGATGTTCTGACTGAAACGACCGATGGAGCCTTTGATACGCCAATTGTCGAACAACAATTGACTGATGTTCACGCGAGGTTGAAGCACTTCAATTCCCCCCTCGCGATCGAGGATGGAACTCAGATCGATATGAAATCCTCCGTCGATCTGGAAGGAGCCGAGCGTGGCTTGATAGCGCAGCCACGTAGAGGTCTCCACAAACGAGCTGTAAAGTCGCCGCGGAATGCCAAAGTTGTTGACGAGATTGTATTCGAGCGTGGGGAAACTGAATTCAAATCCAAAGAAATACAGGTCACGCGAGTCGGTATAGAGCGTCGCATTTGCTCGCACCCCTACCTCACGCACCTGGGTCGATGCTGCCGATTGCGCCTGCGTATCTTTTTGAATGCGGCGCGCGGTGAACTTGTTTTCATATCCGACCGCGTTGATAAAGACGCGGTCCTGAATCAACCCGGCGGCGAGGAATCCGAACGCTTCGTTGCGCCAGGAATAGTCGGGCTCATTTGCCTGCGGAGATCTTAGGTCGTCACCGCTGAGGAAGAGCTGCAACCCGTACTTCGAGTGCTCGCTCCCCTGGACAGTTACTTTCGCAAAGACATCGTAGAATGACAACGGGAGGTCTTTATGAAGAAAGTTCTTGAAAGCATTGGAGAAAAGGGATCGCCGCCCTGAAATCAACCAGGAGGCATCTCCTATCATCGGACCTTCTGCCTGCAATTTGGTGGAAAGGAAATTGAGATTCGCTTTCCCTGAGATCTCTTTCCGTCCGCCATCCCGCGTCGTCATGTTCACAACGGACGAGAGGCGTCCACCAAATCCGGGAGGAAACGCACCAGTATAGACCTCCGTCGTCTTGATGATGTCGGGGTCGAAAATGCTGAAGATGCCGAAGGCGTGATACGGATTGTAGACCTTGATACCGTCGAGCAAAATCAAGTTTTGATCCCCTCCTCCACCACGAACGTAGAATTGAGAGTTCACGTCACTCGTTGACACGACTCCGGGCAAAATCCGGATCGATCGAAAGATATCTTCTTGAAGAGTTGTCGGGACGAGACGAATGTCCTTCTGGTCGAGAAGGTGGATACTGGTGCTGATCTCCGTGAGCTCTCGTTTCCCGTGTTCAGTGATAACGATCTCCGAGAATTCCACAACGGTCGGTGTGAGTTCGAAGCTGATCACAATGGGCTGACCCGGCTGGAGGCTCAGTGATTGTCGCTTCGAAGCGTAGCCGATGGAGCTTACGGAGATGGTGTACGTACCCGGTGCAACGTTCGTGATGAGGAAGAACCCTTGCAGGTTGGTCGCAGCACCCCGGTTGGTGCCGACCAGAACAACATTGGCAAACGGGAGCCGCTCGCCGCTGAGACTATCGGCCACAACGCCGCGAATATCGACTCCCTGCGCGTGCAGGAGGATCGGAAGGAGGAAGAAGAAAAGGCTGAGTCGAACGCGCAATCAATACCTCTCTCATCTGTTGGCAGAAAGTAATCAAATCCGCGCTGACATGCCACGACCCTGCATCGAACTGCATTACACACCCAACCAACGGCCTCTCGTTTGGTTGCAACTCCTTTCAGTTCTTCGTAAGTTCGGGGAGTTCTGCAAGTAAAGAAATGATCGTCATTCGAACTACCCTCATCTTCCTCTTCCAGCTTTCACTTCTCAACGCTCCACCGCTCAAAGCACAAACGGGACAGAACCATCCCGCGCAGATGACGATGGAGCTGCTCCACCACCACTTTAACGCCGAACGTGCAATGAAGCATGTGGAATTTTTCACGCAGTTCTGGAGGGTAGGGGGTGGTCCCGGCTATGATTCCTGCATCGCTTACATTGAAAAGGAATTGAGGAGCGAGAACTTTTCGAACGCGCCGAACACCGATCCTTCGTCTGCCCGCTACGAGGTCCTTGAAGATATCCCTTCACAAGATGTCTGGCATCCTGAAGACGCAGTTCTCTCTCTTGAGGTTCCGGAGCAACGCATCCTTTCTTCTTACGCCGAGACTCCTCTTCTCCTTTGCATCAATTCTTTCCCAACCGACCTGAGTGCCCCGCTGGTTTTCGTCTCAGGAGGATCGCAGGAGGCGGATTTCGAACAAGTCAACGTGGCGGGGAAAATTGTCCTTACTGATGAGCCGCCCCAAGCGGTCTTTCCTCTTGCCATGCAACGGGGGGCGGTCGGAGTCATCTCCTCGCACGTTCCGCCCCACAACCGACCTTCGGAATATCCACACCTTGTCGCTCAAGGTCGAATTCCGATCGATACCACGCGCAAATCGTTCGCTTTGAAAATCTCATCCCTTCTCGCACGAGAACTCAAGGAGATGTTGGCGTATCAAGAAGTCCGGGTGAGAGTGAAGATAGGTTCGTTCTTCTCACGATCCCCCATTAAAACGTTGGTCGCTGAAATCCCCGGCGCGCAGACGCCAAAGGAACGAATCATCCTGGTTGCCCACCTGGATCACTACAAGCCGGGAGCGAATGACAACGCGAGCGGGTCGGCAACACTGCTGGAGATCGCCACAACTCTTCAACGCCTCCTCCGCGAACAATCCCTGAGCCGGCCCTCCCGTACCGTCACATTCCTTTGGGTGGATGAATATCGCGGCACGGAATTTTGGATGAGGCGACACCGGTCGGACTTATCGGCTGTACACGCCGTCTTCGTGCTCGATATGGTCGGTGGGAATCCTGAAAAAACCGGTGGTCTATTTCGTGTAGAACGCATGCCCGATCCGGCAGTCATCTGGATGCGGCCACCGGACCAACATTCAGGGTGGGGAACTGGAAGATGGGAGAAGGAGAAACTGTTTGGGAGTTACCTGAATGATTTCTTTCTGTCGGTCGTCAGGTTGCGTCAGACGCAAACGCATTGGCGGACAACCGACAATGTCTGGGAAGGAGGAAGCGATCACGATCCTTTTCTACGCAATGGAATTCCGGCTCTCTTAAGTTGGCATTTCCCGGACTTCGCCTATCACGCGAGCCTGGACGGGATCGAAAATCTCAGCCCGGATGAAATGAAGAACGCCGGAGTCAGCATCGGCTCGGCGGCGATGACGTTAGCCCTCGGTACCGAAGCCGCCGCGAAGTCGATTCTCGAAATCGTGTACACTGCCTCGGTACGGCGACTTGATCTTCTCAACGAAATGGCAACGATGGAGGTGACGGAGGCTCAAGTCCATGGAGAAGAGAACCTGCGCTCCGTCAGAAAACAGGAAAAAGAGATCCTTGATGCGTGGGGAATGTGGTATGAGCAGGCGATCCGATCTGTTTTGAAGATTCCCGCCGGCGGCTCATCGAAAACATTCGAGGAACTCGTTGAGTCCAGAATCGCAGCGCACAGAAGGAAGATTCAAGAGATGAGCATTTCGCTCGGACTTTGAAGCCCTCCACGTTCAAGGATCGAGGTATCCAACGTAAAAAAATGCTTTCCCCTGAAACTCATTCCGGTGATCAATGCAGTCGATCTCCCTGCATTCGAAGCGCTCAAGACCGAAGGCGCGGATGAGATCTTCTTTCGACTCAAAGAACTGCGTGTGATAATTCTCCGCGTAGAGACGGAACTTCTGTTTGGGAGCGAGGACGATAATCTTCTTTCGTGCGACGCGTTTCAGTTCTGCAACGGACTTTTCAAGATCCTTCACGTGCTCGAGTGTGTGGCAGCACGTGACGTAGTCGAATGACTTGTCCCGCAGCGGGAGATGTTCGATAAAGCCCTGCTGCCAGTCAATGGATACTTCTGCTTCGCGAGCACGCTCTGCGGCGTGACGAAGTGCGACGTCACTGACATCCAGCCCCGTGACGCGGAAACCTTCGAGCGCGAGCCGAATGGCCAATGTGCCTGCACCGCTTCCGATATCGACTACACTTCCGTGTTCGCCAAGCGCCTCGAGGATCATCTCCTCATCCGTCTCTTCGACACACCGGTTGTCGTGATGGCTCCATGCCTCGTCGTACGCTTTCTTCCACTCGGCTTCACTTAACGTCCGAAACTTCTTCCGCCAATCGACATCAAACCAGCTTCCATACTTCCTGCGGATGGTCGAGCGAGCAAAGAATCTCTGATTCAATGCGCTTAGTGCTTCTCGAATCGACTCGGGAAGCACCGACTTGAAACGCAGGTAGAGTCGACGAAACATAACGGTCATTTCCCCATCTTCAAAAGCAAGTCCCACTGTTCCCTCGTTACCGGCATAACCGAAAGGCGCGAAATACGCACGAGAGGAAAGTCGGCGAACCGCTTGTCCGACTTGATCTGCTCGAGCGTGATCGGTTTGTGCAACCGCTTTTCAGGGACGAGATCCACAACGACGAGTCGGTCATCGTGTTTCGCCGGATCCGGATACGGCGCGCTTGCAACACGTGCAATCCCGACGATTGCCTTCTCCTTGCCGGTATGATAGACCAACACACGATCTCCTTTCCTCATGGATCGAAGATGGATCAGGGCGAGATTATTCGACACTCCACTCCACACCGTCTTTCGCTCGCGTTCGAGATCGTCAAACGAGTATTCGGAAGACTCCGTTTTGACAAGCCAGTATTGAGACATAGGAGGGCTCCTGAAGGATGATGCAACCTACAGAGACATTGACTGAATTTCAACCTTGACTAATCCGCGCAGCGCATTGCAGACGTACACTTCGTCGGCAGAAATCACATCGTCCCGATACAATACTTTTTCCTCCAACCCCTTCCAGCCTCTTTGTAGTAACGATGAGCGATAGGTTCCCGCGAGTACTCCGCTTTCGATCGCAGGAGTGAAGAATTGTTCCCCCTGTCTCACGATCAGATTCGTTCGGGCTCCTTCCGTTACCTCACCCCGTTCATTTTCAAAAAGGACATCGAACAAACCCTCCCGCATAGCCGCGGTGAGTGCCGTATCGTAAAGTGGACGATGAGTTGTCTTATGAAAGTAGAACCGATCGCTTGAGTTTGTCCTTTCTGTCCAAAAGGCAACCTTGAGGCATTCGTTCATCGGTTCGAGATGTGCGCATTCAAGTCGCACCTTACCCCGTCGATCAAGCATCAGTTTGACTCGAGCAGGGAACCAGCGTTTTTTACGCAGGACGTCTCGTTCGTACGCACGCAATTCCCTCAAAACAGTTATCCTTGAGAATGGAAAACCAAAATACGAAGCGGAGTCGGCTAACCTCCTAAGATGGAATGGGAGCAGGTACCACTTCCGCGGTCCGTCCCATCGAATGGTCTCAAACAGCTCGAACTCAACGGGTTGTCTGTTGAGAAAGTTGGCTTTTAAGAGGCATTCATCATACTCACTTTGCATCTTCGAATCTGCCACAACGCCGCTTCCGACCCCCATCTCAGCATGTTTCCTTTGACTGGCGATTGTGATAGTTCGAATGGCGACATTGAAGCGCGCGCTGCCGTCAGGACTGAAGAAACCGATTGCCCCTGTGTAAACTCCTCGCGGTTCTGTTTCTAGCTCGTTGATGATTTGCATTGTCCGGATCTTGGGGGCACCCGTGACCGAACCGCTCGGAAAGAGACATCGAAACAGGTCAGGGATAGTAACATCCGCACGGAGCTGCGCGCGGATGGTCGAGGTGGCCTGATGAACCGTCTCGTACCGCTCCACGTCAAAGAAACGTGTGACGCACACCGTTCCGATCTTCGCGATTCGACCCGCATCGTTGCGCAGCATATCGACGATCATCAGATTCTCGGCCCGGTCTTTTTCCGAAGCCAACAAAGTCTCGCGGAAATACCGATCTTCCTTCGTCATACGACCGCGCGGTGCCGTTCCTTTCATCGGTTTCAGCGTCAAGCGGTTCTTTGATTTATGAAAGAACAATTCGGGGGAAAGAGAAAGGAGGTGTACAGTTCCGGTATGGACCCAAGCTGCGTATGGAACTCGTTGAGCTCCCCGGAGTCGCGCATAAAGCTCAGCGATGGACGCCTTCCACTCAAACCGCACTTTGAACGTGAAGTTGACTTGATACGTGTCACCTTCGAGGATATACTCCTGAATTCGTCGGAAGCGCTTTGCATACTCTTCGGGGGAGATCGATGGTTTCAATTCCAGGCGGTCCGTCATATTGAGTGTGGCCGGAGAATGTTTTGAGAGCGATATGCCTTTCAACAAACCGGAACGATCTTCGAGACGACGATCCGTGTGGTTAAAAACCAAAGGTGCGTCATACACCCCAAACCAGACGAGAGGATGTTGAGGAAGTCGATCCGTTCGAACAGCCGATTCGAATGATCCTCCGGCTTCGTATGAGACGAAACCCGCGAGATAGAATCCCCGCGCGACCAACTCCTGCACGCGCCGCAAAGAACCGATCACTTCGTCAAGATGGTAAGCTGTAATGATGGAGCGCGGTTTTAAGAACAAATAGGTACGGTGATTCGACCTGTCTTGTTTTGAAGTTTCGAGAAGAACTGCCCCTCGCCTACGTTCCATCCATCGGAGGAGCGGCAGGGTAATAAGGCCTTCTTCGTCAAAACACATCTTCTTGAAGCGATGCATATTCAGGTGGTGCAGAATCTGTGAACGTATGAAGTCAGCGAAGAATATAGGAAAAAAGGGGATTGTTTTCGTTGTGCATGCAAAGCCGTGCAACATGTAGGGCGGGATGACTCTCCCACCAGCCAAGCTACCGCGAAAAAAATGGTGAATGGCAGGAATCTTGAACCGGCGTGACGCGATGATCGAGCCTATTGTACGGCCACATCAAGCGGGAGGAGCTGGTGAGCGCGTTGAATGGAAGTCGCGCGATTTGAAAGGTTGTTCTTGACACATTGAAGATGGCTTCAGCCCTCGAAGGAATTGGTTAGGCCTGGGCCTCCCCCTAACCCCCTCAGGGAGGGGGACAGGTGTTAGCTTAGATGCATCGCCTTAAGAAATTCTTTTCGTTGTGCTTGTCCCCCTCTGGAGGGGGATGAAAGGGGGAGGAGCAAGTGAGCGCGTTGAATTGAAATCGGGCAATTTGAAAGGTTGTTCTTGACTCATTGAAGATGGTTTCAGTCTTTGAAGAATCGGTTAGGCCTAACCCTCCCCCTAACCCCCTCGGGGAGGGGGACAGGTGTTAGCTTAGATGCATCGCCTTAAGAAATTCTTTTCGTTATGCTTGTCCCCCTCTGGAGGGGGATGAAAGGGGGAGGAGCAAGTGAGCGCGTTGAATTGAAATCGGGCAATTTGAAAGGTTGTTCTTGACACATTGAAGATGGCTTCAGCACTCGAAGGAATTGGTTAGGCCTAACCCTCCCCCTAACCCCCTCAGGGAGGGGGACAGGTGTTCGCGTAGATGCATGCCGAAGAAATTGTTTTCGTTATGCTTGTCCCCCTCTGGAGGGGGATGAAAGGGGGAGGAGCAAGTATGCGCGTTGAATGGAAGTCGGGCAATTTGAAAGGTTGTTCTTGACACATTGAAGATGGCTTCAGCACTCGAAGGAATTGGTTAGGCCTTGCCCTCCCCCTAACCCCCTCAGGGAGGGGGACAGGTGTTCGCGTAGATGCATGCCGAAGAAGTTGTTTTCGTTGTGCTTGTCCCCCTCTGGAGGGGGATGAAAGGGGGAGGAGCAAGTATGCGCGTTGAATTGAAGTCGGGCAATTTGAAAGGTTGTTCTTGACTCATTGAAGAGAGTTTCAGCACTCGAAGGAATTGGTTAGGCCTGGGCCTCCCCCTAACCCCCTCGGGGAGGGGGACAGGTGTTCGGTCAGACGTTTTTGCAACACCGATGGGGCAAGAAGGCTTCTCGCCCTACATGTTGGACAGCCTCATCCCCCTCTGGCGGAGATTTGGCTCGTCGAAGCCCGGTAAACAAATCGCCGTTGGTTGCTGAACAACCAACACCAATCGCAGTCGTCAGCGCAGCAAGATCATCTTGCGCTGCTCGCTGAACGATCCGGCGCGGAGGCGATAGAGGTAGGTTCCGGAGGGGAGTCCGTTCGCACGAAACTCAGTCTGGTAGCGCCCCGCAGGTCTCAGCTCATCGACGAGCGTCGAAACTTCCCGGCCCATCAAATCATACACCTTCAAACTCACGTTGCTCTCCCGCGGAAGTTCGTAGGCGATCGTCGTGGAGGGATTGAACGGGTTGGGATAGTTTTGAAGCAATCTGAAATCGCTGGGAAGAATCCCCGGCTCATCAATATTGACCGCAACACCCGGACGAATCACCGGTACTTGTTGGAATCCCTTCAACAGAATTGCCTGCAAGTCTGTATTGCTGACGCCAAACCACTGTGAAAGCACGGACGCGTAGACAGACCGGAAGTCGTACTGCATCTTGAGATTGCCGTTGGTGAGGTCGGTGAGACTCGGATTCGAACCGATGATCCCAGGTTGCACGGGTTGACCGAAGAGGAACATCGGTGCGGCTGTTCCGTGGTCGGTTCCGCGGCTGGCGTTGGAGCTCACGCGGCGGCCAAATTCCGAAAAGGTCATCCCCAAGACACGATGTTCAACCCCCAACAACCTTAGATCGTCCTGAAACGCCATCATTGCCGTCGACAGCCGACCCAGGAGCGTTGCGTGGATGCCGATCTTCGTGTCACTGGCGTCAACTTGAGCAGAGTGGTTATCAAATCCCCCCAGATTCACGATGTAGACTCTCGTCTTCAACCCACCAGCAATGAGCCGCGAGACGATCTTCAATTGATCCGCAAGGGAGTTTTGTCCTGCGGCGGGCCAGAGTGTCGACCTGTTTTGTGCCTTGTCGGCCGCGGCCTTTACCTGCCCGGCGTAGGCTTGCGACTGCACTGCAACTCCGCGGATGTACGTCAACTCTCTTCCGGCAGGTGTGTTGGGAGCCGTGTCTGTTCCCCCTCCCCTTCCAGCGTTCACAAGTTGGTAGAATGTGTCGGGACTTTGGATGGCGATTCCCATCGTGCGTGCCGTTCCCTGGAGCCCGAACGAGACAACAGCGCCGATCTGAATTGCCAACGGATCGGGCATAACGGGATCGTTTGGATAATCCGGAAACTCCTCTTCGAGATAGCGTCCCAACCAGCCGGTCTGCAGCGTCACATTGGAATCGGATGCGGTAAGCCAAATGTCCGTAGCACGGAAGTGCGAAAGATTTGGATTGGGATAACTCACTCCCTGTACAATCGTCAACTTCCCCTCGTCGTACAGCGACTTGACGCCCGACATCGCCGGATGCAATCCGGTGTCGGGACGATTCGAGAGTGTCAGAACGCTGTTCAGTGGAATGGCGATGTTCAGCCGCGCATTCATGTAGGCCGAATCCTGGTTGAGAGGAATGACCGTATTGATGCCGTCGTTCCCGCCGCCGAGTTGAATCAGAACGAGCACGCGATCCGTTGCGCTTGCGGCCGCGACGAGCGTTTCGAGGAATGGCGCCCGTCCATAGGCGCGGAGGGGGAAGCCGTTCAGCAAAAACGGCAACGCGGTGACAGGGACGGTCTTTCGAATAAAATCTCTGCGATTCATCATGATCTTCCTCAGAGAACTCATCATTATGCTAATTGATACTCGGCCATCCGGAGAACGAATTTCAAAAGCGACTGAAGTGTCACGGTAACAGATTGCGTGTTCGATGTGTTCGATGGATTCGCCACATACTCATTCCAGCGTTGCGTCCATTCGTACTCCGCCGTATGCGTCAATCCCATGACATTGTAAAGCAAATAGCTTTTCTGATTGCTCGTAAGATCGAAGGGAAGCAGGTCAGCAATGATGTCGTCGACAAGCTTGAAGGGATCGCCGGGCGCAGAAAATCTTCGCGCGTACGCGAGGACGTCGACTCGGTACGTGGTGGTGCTGTTGCGCGGCCGAAAGCCGTTCACCAGGGAGTCGGTGTACGATCCGCGCACCGGCAGCGTTGCCGTATTGATCCACGACTTGTAGAAGTCGGGTGTCTGATAGAACGCCTTCCATCCGGCAACGTCGGGCGGATCGAACAGGTTCATCTGCAAAATTGCCGCCGTGTTGCGGATCGAGTCTGCCAGCGGATAGTTTCTCCACGATGAAAGGTCGGGCAATTCGGGCATGAGCTGACGGATGGTCCCAGCCACCAGCTCGACCGGAGTTTTGATGTAGCAACCCATATTGATCGGATCGAAAAAGTGCGCGCTCTTGAGCAAGGTCTCGAGGACGGGCTTCACTTCGTAGTTGTTGGCAATCAAGACCTGAGAAAGAGGTATGATGACGTTCTGTTCGACCGATTGATCGATCTCGTAGTACACAAACCATCGATAGAGCTTTCGGCAGAGATGGCGCGCCGTCTCCGGCTGGGCAAAGATCATATCGAGCAGCTCATCCAGTTCCTTCGCTCCATCCGCACCGGTGCGCCCTGTGATAACCCGATTTTGAAACGCGGAAGAGAACTGTTTGTTTGTCGGGTCGTGCCTCAAAGGATCGAACGTCGAGCCGAGCGGTTGGTTGAGCAGCGTACGATCTCGAGGCGAGCCGGTCACTCGATAGCCGGTCAGTACGCGTGCCGCCGCTTTTACATCCGCTTCCGTGTAGTTCGTGTAGTTACCATCTCCGATTTGTGGACCTTTTCCGACGGTGAAGAGTTCTAAGAGCTCGCGTGCGTAGTTCTCGTCGGGAATATTTCTGCCACCGCCGCGATTGAGGTATCCGTTCAAATAGATCAGCATCGCGGGATCGAGCGTCACTTCCTTTACCAGCTGCTTAAAATTCCCGAACGCCATCCGCCGAAACAGAGCGTTCTGGCGATACATCGACCGCGCGTCTTGTACGTCCGTCGCTTCGTTCGCAAAATGATTGTGCCAGAACAACACCATCCTCTCCCGCAACGAGATTCCCTGATTCACCATCAACCCCATCCACCACGCCTTGAGGTAGTTGCGATATGTTCCTTCATTCTGCCCGTACGTTTGATCGTACACCGCTTCCACCCACGACACACCGTTGGGACCAAGTGGCGGACTCGGCTCCGGTTGATCGGCAATTAATATCGAGATAACGGATGGGAGGGAACCGGATGTGGCGAGAAGGATTTCTGCCCGACGTGCTCCGTATATGGTGCGGCGCAGGAGATGAGAGGCAGTCTGGACATTCCAAGCCCCCGCGTATGGTTCAATGCCACTGACTGCGCGTGGAGTAGCGCTTCGTGGAGAGAAAGCGGAAGGGGATTGGGAGGACTGCTGATGAGGAGATGGTGGTGCGAGATTTTCCAGAAATTCCCGTCGTTTCATAACACCTCATTTTGCTTAGATAGGGCCGGTTGCGTCAAAGATATTACAAACTGTAGGAATCAAGTGTTGTCACCCATCACACGGGTCAAAAGTGATAATTTTTTTCATTAGTAACAATGGGCGCAGAAAGGTTTAATGGGGCAAGATGGGGGCTCTACCTTGATTCCGACATAGAGGCGTGTTCTGCCGTGGGTTCGCAGAACTACATCCGTTCGAAATGGACACACTCTTCTTCACCGCTTAGGTGAACATCATAACCCGCAACGCGAGAATCCGCTCGAGGCTATGCAAAAAGTTCAATCGACGTAATGTGCGAGTTCGAGCTTTGAGGAATTCAGACAGTTTTCGCAACACCACTGTGGGCGAGAAGGCTTCTCGCCCTCCATGTTGCATAGCCTCACAAAAGAAAACGTGCTGAAATCAAAGGCACGCGATGGCTGTTCCTCCACACCACCCAGAATTCTTGGCGCATCTGCGGAAGGAGGTGATGGACGTGAGACGGGAGTGCGCCAAGAATTGAACGCACGCCATCGCTTTCCAACCCGCGTGCCGTGATTTCGACATCCTCCCGCTTGCTCCACTTAAGCTGTAACGATTCTCGAAATCGGATTTGGGGCTCTACGTCAGGAAAACAGACAAAAAAGCCCACATCTCAGAACGAGACATGGGCAATAAAAATAGCCAATGGAGAACTAACCTACTTCTTTGTTACCAGGAGCGCCTCAATACGCTCAATTACCTCTTGATCGGTTGGTTTGGTGCGGGAAGGAAACATTGCCACCACATTCCCCTCCTTATCGACCAGATACTTCTGGAAGTTCCATCTTACCTCCCCGGGAAAATCCGACTCCGTGGTGATGTAGCGATAAAGAGGATGTCGATCTTCCCCCTTCACGCTGATTTTTGAGAAGAGATCGAACGTCACATCATATTTGGTGGAACAGAATTCGAGAATCTCCTCGTCGCTTCCCGGTTCCTGGTTACCGAAGTTGTTCGCGGGAAAACCAAGCACACGGAAACCTTGGTCCTTGTACTTGCGATAAACCGCCTCCAAGTCTTTATATTGGGGAGTGTAACCGCACTTCGACGCAACGTTGACAATCAGCAGTACATTCCCTTTATAGTCGGCAAGCGATTTCTCCTTGCCGTCGATCGTCTTCATGGTGAAGCTGTGAATGTTTTTGGGCATGGTGGTAAGGGATTGTGCTCCCGCAACAGTTATTGATAGCATCGAAACGAGAAACCAAATAAGTAATCGCATCATCGATTGCTTCATCGGAAATCCTCCTTAAATGATTCGGGACATAAGGCATGTTACCTCCATCAACAATGGGTCTTGCTCCATAATTCCCCGAACTACTGTTGAATTTCTCGAGGTGGTCCGATCGGCACGATGAACATAGCAACGATGTAGCCAAGAATCAATGGGAAGAAGCCCGTCATGAAACAACCGACGATGAACAACAATCGTATGATTGTCGGGTCGACGTCGAGCATCTCTCCGATACCTCCACACACCCCCGCGATTTTCTTGTTGGTGGCCGATCGATATAACCGTTTCATGCTGTTCTCCTTTTCAGACGAACGTGGCAGTTGATGTCTGCTTATGATGCCTCAAGAATCCGAGTCCTTCCTTTTGTTGATTCATATCGAATTCCTCCTTGCTGGCGGAAAAAAACATCTCTCCCTACGTGTCAGGAACAAGGAAAGTTTCAGCTGTGGCGTTTCTGCGAAAGCAAATCTACTCGACGGAAAGCACCGGTCTTCGCCCTCGCTTTGTCTCCGACCGCTTCTTCTTCGTCTCGAGTCGACGCTCCCGCGAAACGGCGGTCGGATTGGTAGGTACGCGCGTTTTTTCCTTTCTCAATGCCTCTTTTAAGACCCGAACGAGCTTCCGGAAGGCGTCTTGTTTATTCTTCCATTGGCTTCTTGAAACTTGCGAGCTAATTCTCAAGTTCCCCTCGCCGTCGATCCTTCGGCGAAGCCGATCAAGTAACTTCTTCTTTTGATCGTCGCTCAAAGCAAGAGATCTTTGAACATTGAATAAGAGTTCAACACGGGTCTCAAGCTTGTTGACGTTCTGTCCCCCCGGTCCTCCACTGCGCGAAGTCTTGAACTCAATCTCGTCCAGTGGTATGGTAAGACCTCTTGTAATTTGTAGACGTGATTCCCGCATAGTGCCGTGATCTTAGTCTAAACAAGCAACGTTCCATCCCTCATGATCTGTCGGTCATCCAGCCACACCGACGGAGACATCACAAGGCCGTCCAGATGGCTCTGAACGTTCACCGTTCCTCCCATCGTCACATTGTCTCCGAAAGCGATGTGGATGGTGCCGAGGACTTTCTCATCTTCAAGGATGACGCCCGTGATCTTTGCCTTATTGTTTGTGCCGATGCCGAATTCAGCAACGTTGCGCGAAGGCCGTCCGTGCAGCTCAAGCAGCTCGGTCAGCTTCCGTGCCTCCTCTCCTCCGGAAATCTCTTCGGCATAGCCATCTCTCACGACGATTCTGATGGGAGTCTTGACGATCCCAATTCCTGCCATTGAACCATCCACCACCACGATGCCTTGAGACTGACCTTCGAGCGGCGCAAGAAATGCTTCGCCTGTCGGAAGGTTGCCCCCTTTGCCTTTCTCGCGAAAGAGGCCGTGGCTCGGTATCGCTTTGCGCCCCTTCACAGGCATCGTGATGTCCGTTCCAGCCGGAGACGTGACACGGATGACAGACGTCTCATCTAACATTGCAGCAAGTTTGTTGGTGAGGTCGGCGATCTTGAAATAATCCGCGTTCATGCAGCGGACCATCATATCCTCCGTGACTCCGGGAAGTGTGCAGACGCGTACGCCTTTTGCCGCCGCAGATCGCTTTGCATTGGTGTGCGTCATGGACTTGCTTGTGGGACAGAGAACGAGGTCGACGTTCTGCATCAACTCTGAGACGGGTGCGGGAGGCTCTTCGCCGTGGGTTCGGCGTGGTGTGATCTCAACGAGAAAGACTTCGTTACCGAAATCGTGTACCACCTTGAACAGGGCCTGACCGATGGATCGACACGGAGCGTCGGTAATGACGAGGACGCGCTCGCCGGGCTGGAGTCCCATGCAATCGCGCACGGCAATTTGAGATGCGGAATAGAGTTCAGGTGAGATCTCCATCATTGGGTTCCTTTTGCTATGTTCCTCAGAGGAATGCCGATCAACACCGCACCGATGAGCGGGAACACGAGCAGTCCGAGCCACGGGTTTTCCGAGATATGAGGCAACTCCCAGCCGATCAGCACAATCGAAGCAAGCAGCACTTCAATCAACGCCTCCCCGGCTACGAGTCCGGATCCCAGCAATATCCCTCTGTTTTCACTACCTCGCCTTCAACAAACTCAGTGGTTTCTGTTCTCTGTTGTTCTTTCGTCCCTATGACGACCGATCTGTCAACGTATCGGTGTTTTCTTAGCATCTTCAGTAACCGTATCCGTTTCTCGTTGGCGGGATCGGACAGAACAACATCATGGCGTAAGCGGGTAAGGAGGCACCTTGTCTTTTTTCTGGGCATTCCTGTTTCCGGGGAACACATCTGCTAACTGCGACGGAAGCCGAATGGTCGTACTATCATGCAAGACAACACGCTTGAAGAGAGGCGGGAATTCCTCACAGCGACGTTTGATCTTTTGGGCAATCGTATGAGCAAGCACAGATTCCAGATACCAGACCAACGACTCCTTTATTCTTTTACCGATTGCTTGTTTGAAAACTCGAACTCCGTTCAACATACCCACGGTCATCTTCTGGGGGAAAAAGCCCGGGGGCGTCCCCGACTGTGCTTCCTCTGCTGATCAGTCCACGATGCTGACTTCGCCCATACGATAGGGGCTCGTCCACCTCTGAACTCTTTATGAGGCTACATGCGCGTTCACGCTGTGGTTACGACCTGGTCGTTTGCGTAGCATCCTTCCCGCCAAACCGCTCGTCGGGCTGGTCAGATTACATTGTCGGGCCGCTCAGCACAACACCGTCTCCAGCGTTGCACCGGCCTCTCGCTACGTGGTTGCAGAGTCTTTGCCACGGTTGGGGCTTGAAGGCCGAGCGCTCGACAGAGTCTGTCGTAGTCTGACGACCCTCGCCTTCTCACCCAACAAGAACAGGAACAGTTTACCTTGGCGCTCATCCAAAGAGAATCACCTTCTCCGGTTTACATGATCGGACTATCTGTCGTGCAATCCTTCTTATGGTATTCTCTGAAATCATGGTTTCTAAAGATTTCGTGGTATCAATTCGGATTCATGGCGAATCAATACCATCAAAATGGCAACCCTGAGGACAAGACGCAACGGGATGCAAGGTTTTTCGTGCCATCATCACTCCCTCATCCCCCCGACTTCATCGTAATGCTCTCCAGCCCGTGTGCGCCGGGTCCGCGTTCGGCTTTCCACAGTAGGTAAGCAAACAGAATTCCGAAGACACCCAGCACCGTGAATAACCACATGCCGGGTTCGTAACCGGCAGGGTTTTCAGGACCTGCTTCGAACATATCATTCAACCAACCGATCACCCACGGAACCGCCGCCATCCCCACTTGCTGGCAGAGCGTCATAAGCGAATATGCCGAGCCGAGTCTTTTCTGTTCAACGATGTATGCAACAGACGGCCACACGATGGCGGGAATGAGTGAGAATGCGATGCCGAGAAGCATCATCACGACGAGGAGGGTTGTTGGGATGGAGAAGCTACCGAAGAAAGGAAGGGAAAGATGGAGGATCGTTCCCTGAGGTGCGTATGTGACGATCAGAAAGAGCGGCATGATGATGAGCGCGCCCACGGCCATGAACAGCGAGCGCCGGCCGACGCGGTCGACAAGCAACCCGAAAAGCGGCGTAGCGATCATTGCAGATAGCGGAAGGAGACTGTTCAGGAATCCACCGACGTCGCGGGAGGTTCCATGCGCTTCGATGAAATATTTAATAGCAAACGCGCGAAACGGGAAGACAGTCGAGTAGAACACCACACACAATCCCACAACGTACCAGTATGACTTCGAAAACTTATAGAGGTCTTTGAGTTCAAGCTTTTCCGTTTCCGCCGCGCCCGCGAGCAAGTACACACGCTCCGCCCTGCTTTCGAGTATCCAATACAAGAATCCTCCCACCACGCACATACTGGTGATGACCGTTGCGAGCCAGAGCGGGTCTTGCCAGTTGTCGAATGCCGGTCTCGCCCACGCAGGCGACCAATCCGCGGTCACCGACCCTAAGCGAGCAATCGTCAGGTTAATGCCGAAGGCAAAGCTCAACTCCTTCCCTTTGAACCACTTCGCGAGGGCAGTCGTCACGGCGACGATCAACGGCTCTGCGCCAAGTCCAAGAAGGAATCGCCCCGCTGCCATGATAGTCAACTCTGGCGATGCAGCCGTTACCGCGGCAGCGATGAGACAAATGGCGCCGAACAACAGCACGGACTTTTTCGTCCCAAACCGGTCAATGATATACCCGCCTATCAACAACACTAAGACTGCTGCGATGCTGTAAACAGTATACAGCAGGCCAAGGTCTTTATCCGAATAGTTGAGCTGTTCCTTGAGAAGGTCAAAGACGGGAGCGACGGCATCGTACGCGTAGTAGTTCCCGAACATTGACAGACTGATGACGACGAGAACAATCCAGCGATATGAACGCGGCGGTTCACGTAATGAATCGGAGGCAAGCATGTGGTTCGCTAAACTCCCCTGCGTGTTAGTACGGATACGTATACGATGCTTGGAGTCCTAACGGGATTCCGAGGATCCAATAAACAATCAAGAAGATCATCCAGACGATCAGGAACGTGACCGAGTATGGCAGCATCATCGAGGCGAGTGTGCCGATACCGGTGTTCTTCACATAGCGCTGGCAGAAAACGACAATCAACGGAAAATACGGTAGAAGCGGCGTGATGATGTTTGTCGACGAGTCGCCGATGCGATATGCCGCCTGCGTGAGCTCGGGAGAAATCCCGACCTGCATGAGCATGGGAACGAAAATCGGACTCAACAGCGCCCACTTTGCCGACGCTGAACCGATGAGCACGTTGACAGCGGTGGAGAGGAGAATAATGCCGACGATCGTCAGCTGGCCGGGAAGTGCAAGTTCCTTCAACAGTGTTGCCCCCTTCAACGCAACCAGCGCGCCGATATTCGACTTTCCGAACGCATCGATAAACAGCGCACAGAAGAACGCCATCACAATGTAGTAACTCATCCCGCTCATCGCCTTGGTCATGGCGGCGATGAAGTCCTTTGTCGACTTGTAAACACCGACGAGGTAGCCGTATGCAATACCCGGAATCACAAACAAGAGAAAGATCAATGAGACGATCGAGCGCATGAGGGGAGCAGCGAATGAAGTAATCTCCCCCTCCGGCGACCGAAGCGGTGAGTCGCTCGGCAGTGCGGTGACAATCAAGATGATGATGCCGAGCGCCATCAAACCGGTGGCAAACCAAAACGCTTTTTTCTCCCGTGCGGAAAGCGATTCTAACTTCGGCATATCGCTTGCCTCGCCGTCAACAGTCGTGTGCCGCAGTCGTGGTTCAACAACACGATCCGTGATAAACCATCCGAGACCAATCAAAAGAAAACTTGAGCTGATGGTGAAGTACCAGTTGGATAATGGGTTCACTGTAACAGCAGGGTCGATGATGTGCGCCGCAGATTGCGTAAAGCCCGCCAGCAACGGGTCAATGGGAGCGGGAATGATGTTCGCGCCGAAACCGCCCGACACGCCGGCGAACGCGGCCGCGATACCGGCCATCGGATGTCTCCCCGCTGCAGCGAAGATCACACCCCCGAGCGGGATCACGAGGACATACCCGGCATCGACGGCAGTGTGGCTGAGGACGCCAACGAGAACGACCATCGGCGTCAATAGCGACGCGGGCGTGATGTTGAGCATGTACTTCAATCCGGCGTTGATGTAGCCTGCCTGCTCAGCAACACCGACACCCAACATGGCCACGAGCACCACGCCGAGAGGAGCAAACGACGTAAACACCGTTACCATCGTCGAAAGGAACTCAGCAATGGCAGGACCGGTGAGCTGATTCTTGATTTGAATCGGCGCGTTGGAGCGCGGATCGATCTCAGAAAACTCAACCGATGCAAGCAGAGAGGATACTATCCAGACGGTAACCATGGCGATCAGAAACAACATCGCCGGATCGGGTAGCTTGTTGCCGATGCGTTCAATCGTATCCAGCGACTTCTGAACAAATCGATCGAGCTTGCCTTGATTCATAACGAGTCTCCTTCGATGTGTAAATTAGCGACCACTGATGAGTAGGGCCTTCAGGATATACCCCGCGATCTGCGGGTTTTCTTTCAAGCGTCGAATGGAGTAAGGATACCATTGCTCGCCGTACGGAACATAGACACGGAGACGATGCCCAGCTCGAACGATGGAATCCCTCAGACCCTCGCGCACCCCCAAGAGCATCTGGAATTCATACTTCGTGCGGCTGAGCTTCAGATCGCGAACGAGCGCATACGAGCGATCGATCAACACGTCATCATGCGTCGCGATGCCGACGTAGCAACCCCCTTCCAGCATCAGACGGAGAAGATGTGTGAAGTTCCGTCGAATCTCCTCCCGATCCTTGAAGGCGAGAGAACTCGGCTCCACGTAGATTCCTTTGCAGAGCCGGAAGTTGGTCCCTTCGCTCACCAGCAGGCGCACATCCGCTTCACTCCGCTTGAGATACGCCTGGATCACAATACCGACATTCGTGAAACCTTCAGAGCGCAATCGCCGGAAGAGCTCAATCGTATTACTGGTGGTTGAGGAATCCTCCATGTCGATCCGCACAAAATTGCCGCACCCTGCAGCTTCCGCGACGATCGCTTTGAAGTTGTGGAAACAGAATTCTTTGTCGAGACGGAGACCGAGTTGAGACGGTTTAACGGAGATGTTCGTATCGAGTTGTTGACGCCGGATTTCCTTCAACACAACTTTCCATTCTTCCAGCAACGCCTCAGCGGCCGATCGTTCGCATACATCTTCACCGAGTATATCGAGCGTGGCCATCATCCCGCTTGCGTTGAGCCGTTTGATGACCTCCACAGCCTCCGAAAAGGTTGTGCCGGCAATGTAGCGTTTGGAAAATGTTCCGACGATGGGCTTAGGGATTAAAGGGAGGGTTGACACGATCAGCTTATTCAGCAGGGACATATCTATGGCCGATTTTCGTTGGAGAAAAAGCCGGAAAAAGATAGACAGACAAGCCCTGAAATGCAATACAAAAGCCGTCGCAGACCGGCCTCCGAACCAGCAGTAACCTTCAGAGTATTCTCAATTCTAAAACTGAAGCAAAATTCCAACTCTCGGTTCAACGCGGCGGTGCGTCCTGTATCCGCGCACCGTTCCATCTTCTCCCCTCTCTTCTGTAAACGACCACTCGTAGAGACAGGATACAAAGACGAAAGGATAGGGAACGTAACCCACCTCCGCACGAAGGAGCGCATGCTGATCCAACTTGAAGAGCGAACCAACGTTTGATTTGTCATAACCGGCAGCGAGAAAGATACCGGGAAGTGCATTGCCCGTTTCAAGTTCAAGATGGATCGTTCCGGCATTCCTCACACCGACCGGCGAGTGATACGCTCCGATAACATGAAAGGTGCCGATTACGTTGATCCAGAGCTCGCCATAGTATCCTTCAGACTTTCTTGCTTGTTCGAGAAGATCGCGTTTGCGAAGCACAACAACGGAACCACCCGGCGTGCTGAAGGAACGAATGCGATCCCGTTCGTAGAGCGCATCGAAATAGGAGTGAAGATATCGATCTCCCTGAAATCTTCTCTCATACCGCGCATCGAGGGTAACGAGTCCCAATCCCATAAACCGAACATCCGTCCCGACGGCAGCTCCTGAGCCGTAGTCAATAATCTTTACAATATCTGTATAGAGCGTTGCACCGAGGATGTCCGACCGAAGCAACGGGAAACCGATATCTGCACCAACCAGGGTGAGGCGCGAGTCGGTACGAAGATCGGAAGCATAGGTTCCCCCCACTTCCATCCCCCCAAGCACGGGGATCTCGGAGAGTGGCGAGTTGTACAGCGGCCGTCCAAAAAGTCGAATTCCAAAAAGGGGTGTAGCTCCTATGTCACTCAGCACAGATTCACAGCCAAACAATCCAAAGTCGCCATCCATCTCGGCTCCAACGCGCCGCAGATCGTAACTCGGACTATTTCGGTAAAACGAAACGATGGAACCATAACCCAACCGGGCATAATCGAGAGATCCCGCACGTGCATAGAAAGGATCATGCTTTGTGCCGTAACGAAGATATCGAACAACGCGCAGGTAGTCATAGCCTTCATCCCAATCCTCCTGCCGAAGGTTTCCGTCTTCCCTGAACCGAAGATTGAGGTCCAGACCGACGCCGATCTTTCCAAACGTAAGCTCAGGTCGGAGATAGAAAAGGTAGTACGGCTTGCCATCGATAGCGGTGAGTCCCAGACCTCCATGAACCCGTTGCTGTTGTCTCAGAGTACCGAAGCGCGACGGTTCCTGTGCGGGGAGGATCTTGACGGCGAGAAGGAGAACAAAGAAAACAGTACAACAGAACGCAATCGTTGTGCCGCGCTTCTTTGCGCGTTGAGCAGAGGTGTTCCTTCGATGCAAAGAGATCGCCACGCGCATCAGATTCCAAATAGAACCCGGCAAATGAAAACGGCTCCCAACATCCCGAACAAATCGGCAATGAGTCCGGCGGGGAGTGCATGGCGGGTGTTTTTGACCTGCACCGATCCGAAATAGACGGCAAGCACATAGAATGTTGTCTCCGTGCTCCCGTACATCGTGGAGGCGAGAACACCGATGAACGAGTCGGGACCATGCACCTTCATCAATTCCGTCATGATGCCCAACGAACCGCTGCCGGAGAGGGGGCGCATTAAGGCCATCGGGAGCGTCTCGGCCGGCATACCGATCAGATTGGTAACCGGCGAGAGCAACGACACGAGCAGTTCCATCGCTCCGCTCGCTCGAAAAATACCGATGGCAAAGAGCATGGCTACGAGGTAAGGAATGATGCGAACTGCCGTATGGAATCCATCCTTCGCGCCCTCCACGAACACTTCGTAGACTTTGACCTTCTTGACGAATCCCCAACCGAGAAAGAGAAAGATGAGGAGGGGAATGGCAACGATGGAGACGAGGGTGATGACGGTTTTAAAGATATCAGCCATTGGCCTCCTCCTTTCTCATTGCACCTTCCGCAGTCCGTTGGAGATCCGGATCATCCTTTTTGAATCGCGGCATCCGTTGGAGAAGCTTTACGGCGATCAAACCGGCAATCGTCGCACACGATGCGCCGAAAATCGACGTGCCGATGATCATGCCCGGATTGGCCGATCCGGCCGCGGCCCGCACTGCAATGGCCGTCGCAGGGATCAAGACGAGTCCCGAGGTGTTGATCACCAAGAAGGTACACATCGCATTCGTCGCCGTACCAAGTTTGGGATTCAGCTTGTTCAACTCTTCCATTGCTTTGAGTCCCATCGGCGTCGCCGCGTTGCTGAGTCCGAGCATATTGGCCGCGAGGTTCATGACTATCGAACCGACAGCGGGATGATCCGGAGGAACTTCGGGGAAGAGACGTTTGGTCACAGGCGTCAAGAGGCGCGTCACAATTCGGATCATCCCCGCCTCTTCGGCAACCTTCATCACGCCCAGCCAGAGTGCCATGATGCCGATGAGACCGAGTGCGATGTTGACGGCAGTGGAGGCGTAATCGAGAGTGGCCTGAGTTACGGCTCGGATCTTCACGAAGCGTATCGGTTCGAAAACAATCTCCACAAGCGCCCTCTTCCCTTCTTCTTCAAAACGAATGGATCGGAGTGTTCCGGTAAGGTTATCTTTTGATGTTGCGTTCTTTGCCATCGTCCTCCATGGCTCCGGTGCCGCCGTGTTCACATTAAGAAGAAGCGACGATTCCCCCGTGGTTGCCGTCGTAATCTTGACGGGTAGTCGGATCTCTTTCGCGGCCGACGTGACACCATAGAACTCGTTGAAGTCATTTGCGGGAATTACCATCTCCCCCTCCCACGACTCTTGCAATGCCGAGGGCGTTTTCTCAACGAGAACCGTTGCTTTGAGACTCTCGCCGTTACGATACGTGTTGCGGAGATCATCCTTCAGATCGTTACCTACCGCGGCGAAAATGCCGATAACGATGAGTCCGATCCAAACGTAGTTGAGCATACGATCACCATCCTCCCTGATCGTGAAAGAATTGCGGGTAAGCTACAGCTTTTCGGTGGAAAAGCAAGTTGAAGTGGTTGATAGAACAAAATATGGAGTGAAGGATATGAATACGATGACTCTCTCCACTGTTCCATGGCTTTGGACCTTGTATCATCCTGTGGGGAGATTTTGCAATGAAGAACGGAAATTTCTATCTTGTGCCAACGGTTGGAAACATCGTGAGCATGAAAGAATCTCTCGTCCTCAACGGAAATGCGTTACTTAAACGTCTCCACGTCCTCATGAAGATTAAGAACATGGAGGACGTGAGAAAGGGTATTGCTCGAATAACGTCGGAGCTAGGTTCGAATGGTCAGGTGCGTTCACATTCCGCTTCGGCTCTCCGCATTTCACGATCGTTTCTCCTTGGAGAGTTGAAGCAAATTGAACAAACGCGCACGCTCGAGCGCGCCCGCTACTATCTCTCCCGACTCTCAAAAGCATTGACAAGCTCGAAAACAAGTGACATCAATGACATGAATCTGCACAGGTGGAAAGAGTACAGCGAAGTATTGACGGATAGTTTGTGGGTGCTCGATCGTCGCGATTCATCCGGGGGACATTCTGCGTGGTATTGGGGAAATTTCGTCCCTCAAATCCCTCGTCAACTGATGCTCCGTTACACGAAGCGCGGGGACTGGGTGCTCGATCCATTTGCAGGGAGTGGCACCACGTTGTTGGAAGCGAAACGACTCAGACGGAATTGCCTCGGCATCGAACTTCAACCGCGCATCGCAAGCCGGGTACGGAAACTTCTTGGAAACGAAAAGCATGGGGATACCACTGTCGTCATCGAAGCCGGCGATAGCCGGGAGGTCGACCTTCCGGTACTTCTGCAGAAACATCAATGCCGGTCAGTCCAGTTGGCCATTCTGCATCCCCCCTATCACGACATCATCCAATTCAGTCGCAAGAGGAGCGATCTTTCCAACGCGCGTTCGACGGATGATTTTTTGAAGATGTTTGGAAGGGTTGTTGAGAACGTTGCGCGTGTGCTCGACCCGAAGCGTTATCTCGCCGTGGTCATCGGAGACAAGTACGAAGGCAGTGAATGGATCCCCCTCGGCTTTCGCACCATGGAAGTCGTCTTGAATCACGGATTTCGCTTAAAGAGTATTGTCGTGAAGAATTTCGATGAGACGCTCGGCAAGCGCGGGACGAAGGAGTTGTGGAGGTATCGCGCACTTGCGGCAGGATTTTACGTCTTCAAGCACGAATACATTTTCATCTTTCAAAAGTCAGCGTAAAGGGGCAAGAGATTTCGTATGCCGGTTTCGTTCGACATTCCGACTCGCGAACAAGAATTGAGAAAGCGTCTTGACTATCCCTATCAGTGGGGTCAAAAGCAGAGCGATGAGTGGGATGAGAAGACGGATTTCGTCTATCACCTCTTCAGCTTTGAAGCGCTGCTGAAGGAGTTGGAAGTGCGCTTCGGCGGACTTCCGGAAGCAGAGGCGCTCACGCACTATGGGATGACGCGGTGGTATAATTTCTGGTCGGCAAAAGCGATTGAGCAGATCTTCTGCTCCCACCCGCTCGTCCACGCGGCCCCCTCGCGCCAGGACCGTATTCGCGATTTCAGAATCGGCGAGATCCATTTCGATCACAAGACTTCCATCTATCCGCGCGGGTTCAACCGTGATCTCGCGTATGGTCAATCGCACCCGCGCGATCTCATCGAATGGCTATACACCCACCAGAGCCAACAACGCCGCAAACACATCGAGAATCGCCTCTTCGTCATGCTCTATGCCTCCGACGGCCAACACTGGAAATTGAAGGCGGAACTCGGATGGCTCAGCACCATCATCGGCGAGTATCTCGACCACTTCGATCCCTCCAAACTCCACCGCTTCCGCTTCCATGAAGGAAAAGAGACCGTCGCGGATGTGATCTGGGCTGTGCGCTAACCTTGACCTTTCGAACGTTTTCTCAGCTTCCACTATTGACGAGAGGCTGTGCAAAAAGTTTAATCGATGTGATGTGCGAGTTCGAGCTTTGAAGAATTCAGATTGTTTTCGCAACACCAACGTGGGCGAGAAGGCTTCTCCCCCTACATTTTGCACAACCTCCATCCTTGAGAAGCCGAAAAGCATAAAGCTTCGGAAGGTTACATCATCGTAGCTGCCCAGACCACAAGCGCCCCCGTCAATGAGCAGATCCAATTGACCACATCATTCGTCACCCATCGATATCCGCCGATGTGTTCGGTTCCCTTGCCGCAATGCGTTCGCCGCTCGGTCACTCTTCCGCATGCGACACAGCGATAGCGCGCCTGCACGAGAGCACCCGCCAAACTATCCACAAAACTCCCGCCAACGCCGGCGATGACAATCCAGAACGCGGTCTGCAGATCCGCATACCATGCATAACCGCTCAGAGCAATCACGGCAGCGCCTGCAGCCCCTGCGAGCACACCTTCGTTGGAAACGCCGCCGCTCGTGCCCGGGGGAACAGGACGGAACGTCACGATGGAAGTAACGCTCCCTCGAGCGAGAAGCCCCAACTCCGTCCCCCACGTATCTGCCGTCACGGCGGCAATAGCACCGAGATAGTAAGGATAGAACTCATAGTGCGGAAAGGCAATGCTTACTGCCGCAAGGATTGTTGCAACACCTCCGTTGGCCAACACCTGCCCGGCATCTCGTACATCAGACTTCTCGAAGAGGTGTTCAAAAGAGCCCTTGCGATGTTTTCCGACTTTGGAAAGAAGACTTGAGAGAAGGAAGAACGTCAAGATAGGAGCAGTCCATTGCCACTCACCAGCGGCGTAAATGATAACAGCAAGAACAAACGTTGCAGCCGCACCGCTCGCCGTCAAAAATCGTAACCTGTAGGAAACCACTGCAATGATCAATCCATAGACAGCGCCCAAGAGGTAGGGGTCACTCATACGCTCGTACGGCTCGTTAGCGGCTCAGCGGTGCCACTGATCAGTGCCACGACAAGGAGATCCATGACGAGGTGTGGGTCAAGGGGGGTCGATTTGAGAAGTGTATCGGCTTCGAGGAGTGCTCTGAAGGCGTTCTCGAGATGCTCGACGGAGAAGCCACCGCTGAACGCCATGTGCTGCTTGAGAAAGTAAGGGGAAATGCCGATCTCGCGGGCGATCTCACCCTCCGGCACACGTCGAAGCTTTGGGTCGCTGAGTTTCCAGAGTTGAGTGAAGAACCGCGTCAACATCACAATGATCATTTGAGGTGATTGCCCCGCCACAAGCATGCGTTCGAGGATGCGGAGCGATTCTTTCGGATCTTTCCGTCCAATCGCATTTTGCAGCTCGAAAACCGTAAATCCTTTCGTTGCGCCCACCACTCCCGTGACGTCATCCGGCACGATTTCTTTTTTATCGCCGATGAAGATGAAGATCTTTTCAAGCTCATTCTGGAGGGCGCGAAGCGAGTTGCCCACGTACGCCTGAAGAAGCCGACACGCTTCTGGATGCGCTTCTTTCCCCATCATCTTAACGCGGTGCGCGATCCACGAAGGAACCTGATTGTCATAGAGCGGCTTGCATTCGATCAGTTCCGCTTTCTTTTTGAGATCTGTGAACGGCTTGCGGCGGAAATCAGGCTCCGAAGAAACGAGTACGAGGTGTGTCGAAGGGAGCGGATTGCCGAGGTAGGAGGCGAACAGTTCCTTCGCTGTTTCCGAAGTGACAAGCTTCTCAAATTCTTTCACTACGACCACACGTTTCGAACCCATCATCGGGAACGACGAGGCGTGAGCAATGACGTCTTTCGCTTCGACTTTGCTCCCATAGACCACATCGAGATCGAAACCGCGTGCGGAGACATCGACTACGCTCTCAACAAGAGTCCGTACCCCCTCCTCAATGAGGAAATCTTCTTCACCATAGAAGAGAGAGACGGCAGCAAAGGTTTTCTTTTGCGCGACCTGTTGAAATTCAGCGTACGTCATAGAGCTCCAACACGGAACAACAATCTACGAGGATGGCCGTTCGGGGATCGATTCTTTTTCACGTTCTTTTTTCAGCGCCTTGAGAAGAATGTAGAGAAATCCTCCCCATACCATGCCGACGGTGAAAATCATCGTGAGCAACGTTCGCAGTTCCATCACTTCACTCCTTTCTGATACAGCGTTCGCCGCACCATCTGTTTGTTCAGCAGGATGAAGACTGCCATCACCACCCCCCACTGAAGCACGCACGTTCCTACACTGTACGTGTTGAACGGATTCCACCATCCTTCCGTGTCGAAGCTGGTGATGGCGAGAGAGAACCACCAGACGATCAACACCATCACTTGGAGCGGGACAAGCCACGAGATCACAACGTTGTACCATTTGCCGACCTTCACGTCGCTTCCCTCTCCATTGACCGCGACCTGACGAAACTTATCTGTGCCGTGCTTGATGATCGCGAAGGAGATAAACCCACCGCTAATCATCAAACCAATCCCCCATACCCAATCTTGATTTTCGAAGAACGTCATGCTGAGCGCCGACGGTATACCGAACAAAAATCCGAGAACGCAAACGAACACCAGCGCCCTCCGGCGTTCGAGTCCCATATCGACAAACGTTTTGACCGCCAGCTCGATCATTGAGATCAGCGAGGTAATAGCCGCGAATGTTAATCCGAGAAAAAAGATCGTCGAAAAGAATCCCTGCACGAAGATTCCACCCGGCAATTTCTCAAACAGCTGCGGAAGAAAGATGAAAGCAAGCCCCGTGTTCGTGCTGCCTTGACCGGAGATCAGCTCTTTGATCCCCTCTCCCGGCGAGAGCGCGAAGACAGTGGAAAAGATGGTGATACCGGCCAGAAGCGATACCGAGTTATTTCCTAATGCGGTGAGGGAAGCATTGAGTGCGATGTCCTCCTTTTGTCGTGCATAGCAGGCGTACGTCAGGATCAATCCCCAACCTGCCCCCGTATCCCAGGCGTTCTGCGTCAGAGCGGCAAGCCAGACTTTGTAGTCGAGCAGTGTTCCAAGATCAGGTGTGAAGAAATACGTGATGCCCTCCCACGCTCCTTCAAGGGTGACGGCGCGTAAGGCGAGGATGAGGAGAATCACCAGAAGTGAGGGAATCAAGATTCGGTTTGTGCGTTCAATGCCGCTGACAACGCCCCGATAAATGACCAAGGCGCCCAGCGCCATGGCAATGAAGTGAAAGAAGATTGGCTCATAGCTGTGGGTGAAGGAGTTCCAGAGAGCGATGTGATCTTGTGTGGTGACCAGCGTACCGGTGATGGCTTGGGAGAGATACTTGATGCACCATCCCGTCACAACGGAATAATAGAACATAATGGCGGTCGCAACAAAGCCGATGAACGCCCCCATCCAGGCGAATTTCTCACCGGCGATTTTCGCGATGCCACCGATGTTGCCGTAGCGCGTGTACTTTCCGATGGCGAACTCGGCAATGATCAGAGGAATGGACCAGAGAAATAAAAAAATGACCCATGGGATAAGGAACGATCCTCCACCATTTTGCGCGACGATACGCGAGAATCGCCAGATATTGCCGGTCCCAACCGCGATCCCGATCACGGAGAGGATCATACCCCAACGTGATGTGAAGAACTCTTTCTTTTCTGCCATTCCTTCCTCCGACATTCATGGTGATTGTTGGTAGTAATGGTGATGCTCGTCGTTGACGGCATGTCAGCGACGTCGAAAGAAACGCTCCCCTTCCGTCTGCATCTTCACGCAACTGTGTCGTGCAATGAGAACGGGCAGCTCTTCTCACCGAGAAGTTGGGATTTCTCACTTTCGGATGATCGTCACCCGTTTCATCACAACATCCTGCACAGGTTTATCGAACGGTTTCGTCGTTTGCACCTTTCCGATGGCTTGCACGACATCCATGCCCTGCGTGACTCGTCCGAACACCGTGTGACGTCCATCCAACCAGGGGGTCGGCACAAGCGTGATGAAGAACTGACTTCCGTTTGTGTTCGGTCCCGCATTTGCCATTGAGAGGATGCCCGGACCAACATGCCGAAGGGTATCGACGATTTCATCCTCGAAGGGTCGGCCGTAGATACTTTCGCCGCCGCGTCCGGTGCCTGTCGGGTCACCCCCTTGAATCATGAAGTTATCGATCACGCGATGAAAGATCACACCATTGTAATATCCTTTTTCGGCGAGTCCGATAAAATTGTTGACCGTCCGAGGAACGGCTCGTTCAAATAACTCTACTTCGATCGTCCCCATATTTGTTTCGATCACTGCGTACACCTGTTTTGATTCGGTCATGGGTTTTTCTTGTTGTTGGTTGGATGTACACGATACCAGAAGAAGGACGAGAACAACCAAGCGGAGACGAGACATAAGAATTCCCTCCAGACATCAGATGAACAGAATACCGAGAATACCGGCGACGAGGCAGTACAGCGCAAACCAGCTAATTTGACCGCGCTCAAGAATCCTTAGGAGAAACTTAATGGCCATGTAACCGGACCCAAACGCAATCACGGTGCCGACGATGATCTGGAGAACTTCAGCGTGTATGAATCCGGCCCTTACCATCTCGACGGTCTTCAGCAGCGTGGCACCGGCAACGGCAGGCAGAGAGAGCAAGAAGGAAAACCGCGCTGCCTGTACCGGCGGGATGCCGAGATACATCGCGCTGCTGATCGTGGATCCCGAGCGAGAGATGCCCGGCGTGATGGCCGCAGCCTGCGCCATGCCGATGATAAACGCTGTAATAACACCGATTTGCTTTCCTTCCTTCGGCTTCGCCAGTCGCGTCAGAAAAAGCAGCAGTCCCGTGATCACCAGCATCACAGCGACAAGCTTCGGATCAGCAAAAGCCTGTGTGAGCTCATCCTCGTACGTCAACCCGACATACGCTGCCGGCATCGAGCCAATCAGCATGAGCATGCCGAGACGAAAATATTCATCGTTGACATACTGCTCCTTCCACCGGGACGGGTGTGCCGAGCCTTTCACGACCGACGTAGCAATCTTTACCACGTCATGCCAAAAGACCAGCAGGATACTGACAAGCGTTCCAAAATGAACGAATATCTCAAACGTGATATCCGTTGAGGTCGGAACGTTGAGAAGATGCTCCACCAGAACGAGATGACCTGAACTGCTGACGGGGAGGAACTCGGTGAGGCCCTGCACAAGTCCCAAAACGATCGCATCCAGAATGCTCATAGTGTGGTACCGCCTCCCTTACGTGAATGTCCGAAACATCCGTTCACCGCAGCTACAGTAGCCGTACGACAAACCCTAACTTTAGACCAATGGAGAAGAACGACATTTTTGGAGGTGCACTCGTTCCCCTCTCTTTCACCTCCGATCCATCTGCACGCCGGATGACACCAAGAAAACCCCAACGAAGATCGACTCCGATAAGGCCGTAAAAACTCTCGTCGAACATCGTATGACCCACCGCTTCGAGTTTGATGCCGATGCCTTGTGCCGTCAGGTTCTCCCGTGAACCGATCTCGGCAAAATATTGCTCCAGCTGCCCGACGTGGTATCCCGCGCCTCCACCAAATTTCAGACGATACCCCTCCCCCGGCACGAGATGGTGCAAGAGGATTGTCGGCATGTGGACAACATACGAGAATTCCGATCTCGAGACGCCACTCCTTCCTGCGACAATGTGGAACTTCACCATCGCGCTATACTCCAACGCAAGAATCCACCGCTCATCAATCTGCAGTTCCGGGGCAACAAAGAACTCGACCTCGGACGAGAACTCGTCAAGTTGTTGGCCGGGGAGCGGCTGGGCGACGGTGTTAATGTAATCGACGAGCGATGGAGCGGAGTGCGATCCCACTCCCATTCCTGCAGCCACTCCGAAGAACCGTTCCATGCGGTCCTGCGACCGAGCGGTGGAACTGGCGAGACTCGCAATCAGCGCAACAAGCATCAAACGAATCATCAAAGCTCTCAGACCTCCACAGGTATACCGAGTTGCAGTGAATCGTTTATCTTGAACGTGGCGAGTGTCGTCAACAGGAGACTCTCGAACGGAATGGGAGACGGCTGTCCATTCACAATGGCCTGCACGAACGCTTTGATTTCCTCCCGGTGTCCTTTCTCGACACCCCCAGACGTAAAGTCTCGCTTCTTTCCTTGCTGATAGAGCGTCAAATACTGAAAATTGTCGAGCACAGCGGTTCGACCAGTCGAACAGATCTCGACTCGTTCCTTCGGCATCGTTGGGTCGCCGTTGGCAAGATATGTAATCGAGCCAATGGAGCCATCCTCAAATTTTATGGTGATGATCACCGAGTCATCATCCTTCAGACCCTTGGATGAAGAAACCGGCTCCGCGAACACCTTAACCGGTCGTGAGCGTGTGAAGAATTGAAGAAGATCGACAAAGTGACACACTTCTCCGATGATACGTCCCCCACCTTCAACCGGATCGCGCGTCCAGTGGGTTGCAGGCATCGCTCCGGCATTGACACGGTAATTGATGACGTAGGGACCCACGGCATTCTCGAAGAATCGCGCCGCCTGTTGTGCGTGAGGTGAAAAGCGGCGGTTGAATCCAACGAGCAACACCGGCGAACCGCTGTTCTTTGACCGCACCACCTCGCTCAATTCCTTAAGCTCTTCCCGCGTTGTGGCAAGCGGCTTTTCCACAAAGACGTGTTTCCCTGCTCGGAGAGCATCGAAGGCTAAACGAGCATGAAGGTTATGCCGAGTAGCGATAAAGACAGTATTGATCGACTCCGATTCCAGCACCTCCCGGGGTTCGGTGGTGGCAAATTGAAATCCAAAATTCCTCGCCACGTTGGTCGCGTTCAGTCCGTTAGCTGTACAAACCCCCACGAGCGAGACGCTCGATTCCGCCTGGAGATGCGGAAGAAGAAATCCTTGAGCGAAATTACCCGCTCCGATGAATCCGACTTTCAGCTTTCCCGGCACTTCGACGAGCTTCGTACGTGGAACCGTGATCGATCGCTTCTCAGCGGTCAGTTCCTCCGGTTCGTGATCTCCATAATCGAGCAGGATGCCGACATACCGTTCCTTCTTCGACGATCGACCTGAGAGAAGGGCGTATGCCGCTTTCGCCTCATCCACCATGAATCGATGCGTTGTCAGGCGCTTCACGTTCACGGCTCCCACGGAAAGGAGACGGAGAAATTCTTGCATATTCCGTCGCTCGGTCCAGCGCACGTACCCAATCGGATAGTCATTTCCCCGCTCTTCGTAGAAGACGTCGTAGCGACCGGGGCCAATGGAGCGGGAGACTTTGAATTCGAGCTCTTTCAAATAATAGGGAGGACGTGGAAGCTTCAATCCCACGTCCCCGACAAGCACCACACGCCCCTTTTCACGACACAACTCTCCAGCCAATTCAACCGGATCGTTGCTTGGTGTCGCGGCCGTGATGATGACGGCGTCGGCACCCGCTCCGCGTGTCGCAGCCCGGACGCTGTTCTTCACATCGGCGTTCGTGCGGTGGAGCGCCAGATCGGCTCCGAATTCCTTCGCGCGTTCGACCGCTCCTTCGTCGAGATCGATGCCGATAACGGCACAGCCATTGGCTTTCAGCAGCTGCAGCGTCAGTTGCCCCAACAACCCTAATCCGATCACAACAACCGTTTCACCCATCGTCGGATTGGCCTGCCGAACTCCCTGCAGTGCTATTCCCCCCAATGTTGTGTACGCGGCCTCGTCGAACTCAACGCCGGAGGGGATACGGCAACAGAGGTTGAATGGAACAAGGACATATTCCGCGTGACTGGCATATCCGGCACCAGCGCACGCAACGCGATCACCCACTTTCAGATCCGACTCTCCTCCGCCCACTGCAACAACGCTACCCGACACGCTGTAACCGAGAGGAGCACGAGTTTCAAGCTGTGTTTTCACTCGACGATAGGTACGAATCAAACCATACAACCGCACTTGATCGAGCACTCTCTTTACCAATTCCGGATGCTTGCGCGCTTTTTCCAGAAGCGATCCCTTGCGCTGCGTGATGGAGGCCTTTTCCGTTCCTGCGCTAATGAGTGAAAACCTCGTTTGCACCAACACGTGTCCCGGCTTCAATGCAGGGAGCGGCACGGCGTCGATCCGGATTTCACCCGTCTTATTGTGCTGCGTGACTTGCTTCATGATTGAACCGCCTGTTCTGCTGCTCGTTCAGCATCGGAGATGGTGAGTTGATCTTTGAGGAGAAAGTAGAGTCCAATGCCTGTGGTGAGAAAGTAGCCCAACTCGTGCGTGACGATCGCATAACTCAGTGCTGTCGCCGGTTCGACGTGATAGAGTTGAACGAGCACCACCGTCAGAAACGAATGATACGTCCCCATCGCACCGGGCGCGGGGAGGATGAATGCTATCGTCGATGCCGTCAGGAGAATCGTTGCCGCCTCAAATCCCAACGTGTGCGTCGAGAGATCGGGAAACGCGTAGAACCCAAGGTAGAGCGAAAAGATGTAGAGAAACCACATGATCAGGCTGAGAAAGAAGATCGAAACGAAGGTTTCCGACATCTTCGACACGCCGAAACCGCTGAGAAATGACACCACGTGCTGTCGGAACCGTTCCCGCCACCGTGTCGGCAGAAGCGGTTCGAGAACCTTTACCAGGCGGAAGAGCGCCTCCCCCCGAAAAAAGAGGAGGAGAAAAATCCCCAGAGCGATCAGGGAGCCGACGAGAAAAACCGGGCGGATTGCATCAACATCCTCCACGAAGGGGGCGAGCACGGAGGGAGAGATCACAACAACGATGCAAAGAATCAACGAAAAGACGAGGAGATCGAGAATCCGCTCTACGATGACCGTGCCAAGAACGGTCGTTGTGGGAATGCGTTCGCTCTTCCCCAGTCCGTACGATCTTACGAGTTCGCCCGCGCGGGGGATAACGTTATTCACGAGATACCCGATCATCACCGCCGAGAAAAGATTCCGGGCTGCAATGTGTCGCTTGACAGGTCTTAACAGGTACCCCCATCGAAGTGCACGAACGTAGTGACTCAACAATCCGACCGGAATCAACAGCGTCACCCAAACATAGTCAACCGTCTTGAGTGCCTCCCACAACTCCGTGAAGTTCGTCGCTCGAAAGGCGAGGTAGAGAAACACCGCCGCGACGACAAAGCTCACCAGCGTTTGCAGGAACTTCTTTGTTCGGGATGTCATGAAGGAACTGTGCTGGTTAACGGAGGTCGACCACCTCCGTACCAGGAGGAGGCGAGAAGGCGAATGTCGAATCTTTGACTTTGGTGTTGAGCTGAACTTCCTGAATCGTGTAGGTCGTTTCCGTGTCGTTCACGTCGGTCAGTTCAACTTTGCGGACGATCCACGTTCCTTCTTCCACTGTCACCTTCATCGACTTAACGAACGACTGATCGTCTTTGGGAACGAGCCGGAGAATGACAAACTTGGTTCCCCCCGTCTGCTCCCGTCCGATGATCGAAGCGTAATAGTTCGAAGGAAGATTGAGGAGAAAATGTTCAGGGGAAAGGGAGTTGTGATTCTCTTTGTAGCGGTCGACAATGACTTGTTTGTTGACGGGAGAATAAGACCAGACGGTCACGCCATCGGTCACCAGCGTTTGATGCTCCGATTCGATCCGGTACTTGTTCGGTTTCTTCATGATAAGCGTTCCGGTAAACGTTTGCTCGATGTTCGAGAAACCGAACTTGACGTGTTGGGTGAAACGCGCCGTTGCATCTTCGATTCGCTCGTAGCGGCGCTGGACGTTTTGCGTTACTTCGCTTACCTGCAGCTGCCGCGCGCTCGCCGTCGAAAAGATCGTGAGACAATACAACATCAACAGCCAATTCCTCATCCCATACTCCTCAGGATGGTGTCCAATTCAGCTTCGGTTTCCACGAGCACCTCCCGCGCCTTACTCCCGTCAAACGGTCCGACGATGCCTGCCGACTCCAACTCATCCACCAACCGCGCCGCGCGCGAGTAGCCGACCTTGAGTCTGCGTTGCAGGAGCGACACAGAACCTTGTTGATGCCGTACCACAATCTTTGCCGCCTCTTCAAAGAGCTCGTCCCGCGATCCATCTCCTGCTGACGCTCCAGCCTTTTTCTTTTCGAAGACAGAGGGGAGTTTATACGGCGTCGAGTATCCCCTTTGCTTGGCAATATGGTTCATCAAACGCTCCACCTCTTCGGTGGAGATGAAGGCGTTTTGAATACGAACTGGCTTCGGACTGCCGGGTGGGAAGTACAACATATCGCCGTTGCCGAGCAACTGCTCTGCTCCGTTCATGTCGAGAATCGTGCGCGAGTCGATTTTCGTCGCCACCTGGTAGGCGATGCGCGCGGGGAAATTGGCTTTGATGACGCCGGTGATGACATCGACGGAAGGGCGTTGCGTTGCAAGTACTAAATGGATCCCTACGGCACGTGCGAGTTGCGCGAGCCGGGCGATCGGCTCCTCCACCTCCCGCGCCGCCGTGATCATCAAGTCGGCCAACTCGTCGATCACCACCACAAGATAAGGAAGTTTTCGATGCTTGATCGTCTCGGTGTCGTGCAGTTTGCCGGATGCCACTTTCTCGTTATAGTCGGCAATGTTTCGCACCCCTGCTGCGGCGAGCCGATCGTACCGTTTCTCCATCTCGATCTCGACACTCTTCAGCACCATCACCGCATTGTTCGGTGTGGTGATAATCTCCTCTTGAAGATCCGGCGAAACGGCAAGGAAGTGCTTTCGCAGTTTTGAAAAAAGGGAAAGTTCGATCTTCTTCGGGTCGATGATGATGAACTTCACATCGCTCGGATGAAGCCGATAGAGCAAGCTTGCCAAAATGGTGTTAATTCCGACACTCTTTCCCGAACCGGTCGCTCCCGCGATCAACACATGAGGCATCTTTGCGAGATCGTCGACGTACACTTCGCCCGTGATCGTCTTTCCCATCGCAAGGGGAAGATATCCTTTGCTGTCGCGAAACTTCGATGAGTTGATGATACTGCGAATCGTAACGAGGGCCGGGTGATGGTTGGGGATTTCAACGCCGACCGTCCCCTTGCCCGGAATCGGGGCAATGATCCGGATGCCTTTCGCTTTAAGAGCGAGAGCGATGTCGTCCTGAAGATTCTCGATGCGGCTGATCTTGACGCCGGTGGCAGGGATGATCTCATAAAGCGTGACGACCGGACCCGGCGTGACAGAGACGCTCTCGATCTCCACGCCGAAATCGGCAAGCTTCGCTCTTAACAACTCCGCGTTCGCTTTGAGCTCATCCTCGTCCACCTGCTCAGCGGCCCGCGCCGGATCCAACAGCTCGACGGATGGAAAGATATAATCGATTTCTTCTTCATCGATTGAAGATGCATCTTGCCGCTCGTCGAAATTGACCTCATCCTCCTCCACTCGTTCGCGGATTTCTAACGGCACATCCTCCCATGTCGGTGCACGCAGCGATACGTCTTCCTCCTCCTTCTCAACGGGCTCCACGGGTAACTTCACCTGGGCCGATTCCGTACGCTCAACAGGTTTCCGTGCAGTGATGGTGGGAGGATGCATGTCTTCCGGATCACGCTTGATCTCGATCGGTCGGACAGATGTCTTTCGTTCCTGCACTTTTGCGTTCTCGGATCGCTCTCTCGCCTCCTCCCTCTTCCGTTCAATCCAGAGCTTCAGAGAGCGCATCCACTCCTGCAAGCGCTCGGACGTCTGCTGGATATCCAGATCCACCAACAGGATCAGGACGACCCCTAACATTCCGAGGAGAAGGATGAAGGTGCCGATGAGACCGATGAGTTTTGAGAGGGATTGTGCAACGAACTCACCCGCAACGCCGCTCCATTCGACGGCGAGGATCGGCTCATCACCAACCAACCGAACGGCTCCCATCAGCGCCGAGAAGAGGAGGGCGATCGCGAGAATATAGTTCGTCGCAAGGATAAGACGTTGCAGTTCTTTCCTTCGCAGAATGAACCACGACCACGCCATCCCGAGGAAGGGCACAACGATCACCGCATAACCGATTGTCGAATTGATCATCCAGTTGGAAAGCACCGCGCCCAAAAGACCCAACAAGTTCTCCGTTCTATCCGCCCGGGCCTGAATGGCTTCGTCAGAAGTGATGACCTTCCAGAGATCCCATACCCGCAGGTCACCGTTGGCCTGGTCGGCGGATGAATACGAGACGAGGCTGAGCAAAAGCATGAACGAACAGAGGATACCGAGAAACGCGTAGATCTGCGTCCGTCGATTGGTACTTTTCTTTTTCGATTCTTTTGTCCGTTCGTCCGGCATAGGGGTCCCACGCGCCATTGCGATTATGCGCTCAGTTTCGTGGTCGAGGCCGATTCGGATTCGGTGGTACGATTTTCATCCTTGCGGAGCTTGATGACGTTGCCGACGAGGATGGGAAGCACCGGCACCGTGTCGATAGCACCGCAGACTTTCAAATCTTCCGCAAAGCCGATTGCTCCAAGGTAAGTGCCGTGTTCCGTCCTTTTCAACATTTTGGGAATCGAACGTCCGTACGTCTTGTAGAGCGCCTGGGCGGCGAGAGCGGAGTCGGTGAGCTCAAGACGCAGCGACTTGTCCTGTGCCAGCTTCTGCACCATCATTCCGCCACACACGGCATCTTCGAGACTGAAGTTGCTGAAGACGTTCGCTCGGCCGGCACAGAGAATGATGAAGTCGGAACCGACTTCCCTCATAAAGTCAACGATGCGGCTCATATTCACAAACGATCCGATCGCCAGATTCTTTGCAAATCTGCTCCGATACATCGCCACCGAGCCGTTGGTGGTGCAAAAGATGATCGACTTGCCCTTCACTGTGGCTTCGGTGTATTCGAGTGGCGAGTTGCCGAGGTTGAAGCCCTGAATCATCTTCCCGTTGCGTTCGCCGCCGCGCAACGTTACGTCACCGAACAAACTGCCGGAAATCTTCACCGCGTTCTCAATACTCTCAACGGGAATGATCTCGCGAGCTCCGTTACTTAACGCAACCGCAATCGTCGTACTTGAGCGCAGTACGTCAATGACGATGACATTCTTATCACGCAACGTCAGTTCATCTACTTCAAAAGGGGAAAAACAGAGATCGATTTTCATGTCCACCTTCATAAACACACTTCAATCTGCTTGAGAACAAATTGTCGCAACATCACCTTTGAAGAAACGGCGTCTTCACAATGGTGGCAGGAACCGCTTTACCGCGAATGAGCACGTTCACGACCTTCCCCGGTTGGGCAAGGTCCGAACGAACATAACCCATACCGATGGCTTTCTCCAGAGAGGGGGAAAACGTACCGCTTGTGACCGTCCCGATCACCGAACCGTTCAGTGCAAGCTCATAGCCGTGCCGGGCGACAGCTTTTTCGGCCAGCTCGAACCCGACGAGTCTCCGCTTGATCCCCTCTTCCTTCGCCTTCACGAGCGCCGACCGGCCGATGAAATCTCCCTTGTCCAACTTCGTAATCCAACCGAGTCCTGCTTCGAGCGGATGCGTTGTTCGATCGATATCGTTTCCATACAAACAGAATCCCATCTCTAACCGAAGCGTATCGCGTGCTCCGAGTCCAATCGGCTTGATGCCGAATTCTTTCCCTGCTTCAAATATCGCTTCCCAGACCTTCGTGCATGTGGGGACATCAGCGTCAAAATAGAGTTCGAATCCCAACTCACCGGTGTATCCGGTGCGTGAGATGAGCATGGGAACTCCTGCAAGTACACCGCGCACAAAGTGGTAGTACGAGATCGTTGAAAGATCGACCGATGTGAGTTTCTGGAGCGTTTGCAGAGACTTTGGGCCCTGCACAGCCAGCAACGCCGTCGCATCGCTCTTGTCGACGACTTCCACCCCCTCGATGAGGTGCGACTTCAACCACTCGAAGTCCTTCGTGAGATTCGTGGCATTCACAACCAACATATAGTGATCGCCGCAATGATACACGAGCAAGTCGTCGACGATTCCGCCATCCTCGTAGCAGATGGCCGAGTATTGAGCTGCGCCTTCGGAGAGTCGGGCAACATCATTGATCGTCACCCGCTGGAGAAAGGCGAGAGCGTTCGTTCCGCGCACCTCAAATTCTCCCATGTGCGAGACGTCAAACACACCAACGGCCGAGCGGACGGCGAGATGCTCATCGATGATGCCGCTGTACTGTACCGGCATTTCGAAACCGCCGAACTCAACGAGCTTCGCCCCGAGCGATAGATGGATCTCGTAAAACGGTGTTCGCTTCATCCTTACTTATTCAGATCACGACTTCGAACCCCAAGCAACAGCGAAAGCTTGAGGTCTGGCGGTGTCGTTGCAGGAGCTCCTTGTTTTACTTCCCCTGCCCCTTTTTCCAATCAGCAAGAAAACGCTCCAAGCCGATGTCGGTGAGGGGATGTTTGATCAGTTGATCGATGACCTTAAAGGGCATCGTGCATATATGTGCACCAATCATCGCCGCTTCGACCACGTGCATCGGATGACGCACGCTGGCTACGAGAACTTCGGTTTGGAAATTGTAATTCCTGTAGATTGTGACTACCTGACGAATCACATCCATCCCACTTTGACTGACATCGTCCAATCGTCCGATGAATGGGCTGATGAAATACGCGCCGGCCTTCGCTGCAAGCAGAGCCTGGTTGGGTGAAAAACAGAGCGTCACGTTTGTCCGGATTCCCTCCGCCTTCAGCGCCTTCACCGTTTTCAAGCCCTCCCGGATCAACGGAATTTTGACGACGATATTCGGATGGATGGCGGCCAATTCTCGCCCTTCTTTGATCATGCCGTCAAAATCGGTCGACACCACCTCGGCACTGATCGGTCCATGCACAATGTTGCAGATCTCTTCCAGCAGCTTGCGCAATTCTTTCCCCTCTTTTGCAACGAGACTCGGGTTGGTTGTCACCCCATCCAATACCCCAAGACTTGCGGCTTCTTTGATTTCTGCAAGGTTGGCGGTGTCGATAAAGAATTTCATGCAGGAACCTCCTCCCGGTTATGCTTTGTATTCGGCGGTAATGTCTCTGTTTTGTTTGACGGAGAAGAACTGGAACTCATCCATCGGCAGCGATGCATCTTCCACAATCTTCAAATAGACGAAGAAGTCGAGCATCATCTCGAACCGGCGGCTGGGGAAGCCGTGTGTCAGATAAATCGCAATGGCGGGATTGACTTTGAGAATGAGCCGGAACTCTTTGCTCTCCGACTTGAAGCGCTTGATCCAGCGTTCGATTTGATTCAACGTCGACGATTTTGATTGAACGAGGCCTGTGCCTCCGCAGGTGGGACAACCCTCGCTGAAGCTGAGTTGAACATTCTGCCGGATGCGCTGGCGTGTCATTTGCATCAGGCCGAATTCCGTTAAAGGCAAGATCGTTACTTTCGCGCGGTCCCTCCGGAGTTCCTTCTTCATCTCGTCATAGACCTTCTTCTTATTTTTATCATCTTCGAGGTCAATGAAGTCGATGACGATAATGCCGCCGATATCGCGCAATCGAAGTTGGCGGCAAATCTCCCGGGCAGCTTCGAGATTTGTCCGAAGAGAGTTCAGCTCCTGTTCACGTTTCGCCGCGTAGCGTCCACTGTTCACGTCGATGACCGTCATCGCCTCAGTCTTTTCGATGATGATATAGCCACCGCTCTTGAGCCATACCTTCTTGCTCATGAGGGCCTGAATATCCTTTTCAACGCCGTAACGGTCAAAGATCGGCTCCCGATCCTTGTAATACTCGACGCGGTCGAGCATATCGGGCGACATCCACTGGACATAGGCCTTGATCTCCTTGAAAAGCTTCTTATCGTCCACCACCACGCGTTCCACTTTGTCTCCAAACAGGTCACGAATGACGCTGGAGGTGGTGGTCATGTCCTTATAGACGAGAGCGGGAGCGGTTTCCGTCTTTACCGCTTTCTCAATGTTGCGCCAGACGCGGATCAGTTCTTCGAGGTCTTGCTTGATGAGTGCGTCTTCCTTTCCTTCTGCCACAGTGCGAATGATGGCGCCAAATCCCGGAGGCAGAATCGAGCGGACAACCCTGCGCAGTCGACGCTTCTCCTTGTAGTCCGTCAACTTTTTTGAGACCCCGATCTTTCCGTCGAAGGGAAGCAAGACGAGGAAGCGGCCCGGCAGGGAGATTTCGGAGGTGACACGCACGCCTTTCTTGCCGACCGGTTCCTTCGTGATCTGGACAAGGATTTCCTGACCTTTTTCGAGGTTGATCTCCGGCTCGCGGCGTTCACCATGCTCACGCGAACCGTTGCCGGAAGAGGGGCGTTCGGTTTTAGCCGGCGGATGAGTCGCAACGACGTCGTGTCCATGCCCGACGGAGTGCGCCGAAACTGCAACTGTGGCAGACTCAGGAGTCTCCTCATCGTCCTCTTCTTCGAACAGGGCGTTGTATTCAGAAAGGGAGGAACCGATATCGGAGAAATGGAGAAACGCGTCTTGCTGGAGGCCTACGTCGATGAACGCCGCGCGGATGCCGGGCATCACCTTGGCAACTTTGCCGAGGTAGATATCCCCGACCATGCGTTCTTTGCCGGGGGTTTCGACGAACAGCTCGGCGAGCCGTCCGTCCTCAAGAATGGCGATACGATGTTCGTTCGCCGTCGAGTTGATGATAATCTCTTTTTTCATAGGGGTGCACGTTCCACCTCAGGCCCCACGCGGTGCACTGATCCCACATCGCTCCGGACGGCCATGGACGCTCCCCTAACCAATGCAGCCTGTAACCGCTGCGTGTGCCAGGTACTCGACAAGGCGGGGAAAACACTCGTGTGCGTGCACGTCCATATCGACCAGAACGTTGCGCCTGGATATTCCGTGGGGAACAAGACGGAACACTCCGGCGATGCGCAAGACAGACTGCTGTGAAGAACGTTGTGGTAAATAGAATAAGGAACATGAATTGTGGATGTCCGTTCTTTCTCCCCTGCGTCTCGCAGAAGAGCATCGGCCAACGGACAAGGCCTTACGATCGTGCTGGCATTTGACCGGCAAGATATGAAAAGAGGCCAAGCACCCCTGCGTCACACGAGACTCGTTGCCGACCGTTGCTTCCTTCCGGACCTGGCGGGGTTAAGCAATGCCTTGTTGCGCAGGACTTGACCTCTGAAAACGGATATGAATTCAACAAAAAAACTCCCGAAATACGTGGGACACCGGTTCCCGGAGGATCGTCCTCCCGTTCTGATCCAGGACGCCAAACGCCCTGCGCCTGCCGGGAACCATCGCCTTCCAGCTCTCGGAGCCGGACTTATCCTTCGCCCTCAGCCATCTTCTCAAACAACACGTGCAGCCGAGCGTGGTCCCATCCTTTCACATCCAGTGCTGGAAGCGATTGTGGAGCTGATCGGGATCGAACCGACGACCTCTTCGTTGCGAACGAAGCGCTCTCCCAGCTGAGCTACAGCCCCTTTTTATCCAAGATCTGACACCAAGGTAACGATAATGCTTCAAAAAAACAACGGAAGATTCATCGGCAAATGTTGGAAGATACACGCGCATCATCTCCCCTGACGTGGGGAAGCCACAATCAAGCTTAGGACGCCAACACTTTGGCGAGTCGCTGGTTTCATCGCGCATGCATTGAAAATCTGCCGCAAACGAGGGAGAAAAAACGGTCGATACGCCAAGGCGGATGTTCCGTGAGAATTTGGTCTCTTGACGCTCGTGCCGAAATAGCATACCTTTCGGCGGTTCCCGATTTTCTGCTCGTCACATCGATAGCGCAGAAGAGGCGATCGTTGTGGTTCACAGGCTGTCTGAAAACGAAGGGGGTTGACAAAAGAAATGACGCACAGTGGAACAACCCGAAAAAGAGGACGCCCAGTGCAGAGCTCTCACGCGAATGAGAGCGACCAGCTCTTTCGCACCATTCTCTACAGCATCGGCGACGCTGTCATTACAACCGACGCCAAGGCGCGCATCCTTCATATGAATCCTGTCGCGGAAAAGCTTACAGGATGGCGTGAAGCCGACGCTCGCAACAAGGCTCTCGGGAAGGTTTTCCGCATTATCGACGAGACAACGCGAAAAAAGGCTCGCAACCCGATCCATCGTCTCCTCCGCGATGGCAAAGAAAGTGAACTGGCAAGCGATACCATTCTGATATCTCGTGACGGTACCGAGTATTACATAGCAGACTCCGCCGCGCCCATACATGATCGTACAGGAAAGATCATTGGCTCAGTGCTTGTGTTTCGCGATCAGAGGGTCGATCGTCTTGCCCAGCGCGCGCTGAACTCTGCGCGAGAGTTCGCAGAAAGCATCATCGCAACTGTCCGGACACCCTTCCTCGTACTTGACAACAAACTGGAAGTGGTGGCAGCCAATCGCTCGTTCTTTCGAACGTTTCAAGTGAAACCGGAGGAAACCATCGGCCGGTATCTCTACGACCTGGGCAACCGGCAGTGGGACATTCCAACGCTACGAAAGCTGTTGGAAACGATCCTCCCTTCCAATGGCCAGTTTGAAGACTTCGAGGTGAGGCATACATTCGAACACATCGGCGAACGCACCATGCTCCTCAACGCGCGGCGATTATTCAGGGAGCGGAATCGGACACAAATGATCCTCCTCGCTTTCGAGGATGTCACAGAGCGAAGGAGGGCGGAACAGGTGGTTCGGGAGCGGGAGGAGTGGTTCCGCCGACTTGCCGACACGACCTCGACCGCCATCTTTATCTACCAAGGCGAGAAGCTCGTGTATGTGAACAAAGCCACGCAACGCCTCTCGGGATTCTCAGAAGAAGAGCTTCTCTCTAAGCGGTTTTGGGAACTGGTCCATCCCGATGACCAATCCCTCGTACGCGGTCGCGGTTTCACACGACGCAGAAACAATGTATCGGACCATTATGAGTTTAAGATTCTTCACAAGAATCAGACAGCTCGATGGATCGATTTCACAGCGGGCAAGATTATTTGGATGGGACAACCGGCCACCATAGGGACGGCTGTCGATATTACGGAACGGGTGATGATCGAGACGGCCCTGCGCCAGAGCGAGGAGCGCTTCCGCTTGCTGGCAGAATCCTCCCTCACAGGCGTCTATCTCATTCAGCATCAGAAATTCATCTACGTCAATCAGTCGTTTGCATCCACTTTTGGATACACGGTTCAAGAGATCGTGGGCAAGCTTGCACCGATAGATCTGACTCATCGCGACGATCGCGCCCGAGTTCTCGAAAACATCCGTCGCCGCATCGCGGGGGAGATCGAAGGTATTCGTTACGAATTCAAGGGAATCCGGAAGGATGGATCGATTACGCATCTCGAAGTGTATGGTCGAAGAATCGAATATGCAGGAGAAGTAGGCATTCTCGGCACGTTGATCGACGTCAGTGAACGAAAGCGAGGGGAGGATCAACTTCGCTATCAAGCGATGCTCTTACAGCACGTTTCGGACGGAGTGCTTTCGTTCGACACCAACGGTATCATCCGAACTTGGAACAAGGCTGCAGAAGGAATATTCGGGTACACCGCCGAAGAAGCCATCGGTCGTCGATCAGAAGAACTCGTGAAATTCGAGTACGTCTCGCCAAAATTCGAAGAAGCTTATGTCCGACTTCAGAAGACCGGCAGCTCAACAGCTGAAGTACGGATCACAACAAAATCAGGCCGGGTCATCACAGCCATCGCGTCGGCCTCCATGGTCAAAGATAGCCTCGGCACACACTTAGGTTATTTGGTTGTGACGCGCGACATCACTGAAGCAAAGCAGGCGGAGGCGCTTCTTCGGGAAAATGAGCACCGCTATCGCTCAATCGTTGAAAACCTCACTCAAGCGTACTATGAAGCAGATCGCCGAAGCGTATTTACCTATTGCAATCCCGGTCTTCTTTTGATCAGCGGCTATACTGAGCAAGAACTGCTTGGCACGAGCTCTTTTCGATTGGTTGCTCCTGCACATCGCGAGAAGGTTATGGCGACCTATAAGAAGTGGCTTGAGGACAAACGCTCAGATATGTCCCTCGAATTTCAAGTTCAAACGAAGAAGGGGAGGACACTTTGGGTTGAACAGATTACGCATTTCGAATTCGACGTCAACGGAGTGTTCGTCAAAGCCAGCAATTTCCTGCGCGAGATCGACGAACGCAAACAGGCCGAAGAGGAGATCAAGCGGAGCCACGAACAATACGAACGCTTCTTTATGGAGAACCTGACGGGCGTCTACATCTCAACGCCCGAAGGACGGCTCCTCGCGTGCAACCCAGCCTTCTTACGCATCTTTCGCTTTTCCAGCATGGAAGAGGCGCTCGCAACGAACTTAAGTGTTCTCTACCGCTCTCCCGCAGAACGCCAACAACTCCTCTCACGCCTCCACCGCGAACGGAAACTCGAGTATCACGAATTACAGATGGTCAGTCGGGAAGGGAATCCGCTCTATTTAATCGCGAACATCATTGGCCGCTTCGACGACGGCGGACGTCTGGTGGAAATTCAGGGATACCTGTTCGACGACACAAAGCGCCGCCAGCTTGAAGAAACCCTCCGTCAAACACAAAAACTCGAAAGCATTGGAACACTTGCCAGCGGTATTGCGCACGATTTTAACAATCTTCTTGGTATCATTATCGGACACGCATCGCTCCTGCTCCGCGTTCAACATGATCGTGCCGGTCTGGAACAGAGTGTCGATGCCATAACAAAAGCGGCACAACGCGGCGCATCGCTCGTTAAACAAATCCTCACCTTCGCGCGAAAAACGGAATCGACATTTGAACAATTCGACCTGAACGTTCTTATCAAAGAAATGGCAAAGATCGTTCGGGAGACTTTTCCCAAAATCATTGAACTACAGACTGTGCTCGGAAACGACGTTCCTCCCATTCTGGCCGATGCGACACAACTGCAGCAGGTTCTTCTGAACCTGTGCGTGAATGCGCGGGACGCTATGCCGAAAGGGGGAACGCTCACGCTCGCAACCTCCCGCGTCAGTAGCCTCCAGATGGCCGGTCGATTCCCGAACGTTCGGGCACCCGAATACGCGATGCTGACCGTGAAAGATACGGGACTGGGTATGGATGAACAGACGCGGCAGCGAATGTTTGAACCCTTCTTCACGACAAAAAAGCCGGGAAAGGGCACCGGGTTGGGACTTGCGGTCGTCCACGGCATTGTGCAAGCCCACGACGGCTTCATCAATGTGGAAAGTGTCGTCGGCAGAGGAACAAACTTCACCATTTACTTGCCCGCTGCTCAGCCAACAGCACTGGAATATGGAAGTGTCGGTCAGCTCCGTTCAGAAGTCCGGGGAGGTTCAGAGACAATCTTGATTGTGGAAGACGAGGAGTCGCTCCGAAACCTGCTCAGCGATTTGCTCGCGGCCAATGGCTATACCGTGCTCGCCGCTTCCGATGGCCACGAAGCGCTCCAACTCTTTCAACAGCATCAATCGAACATTGCACTCGTCGTCTCCGATATGGGACTTCCTCGGATGACCGGTCACGATCTCTTCCATGAAATCCGAAAGATTGATCCCCGTGCCAAAGTCATTCTGGCCAGCGGATTCATCGAACCATCAACGCGTTCTGAACTTTTAAAAACCGGAGTGCAGGATTTTCTGCTGAAACCGTACTCGAACGAGGATATCCTTGTCAAAGTGCGACACGTTCTCGATGCGACGACGTCGTGAGGCTGAGCCGTGCGCCGTATGGAAGATGAAGCGTTCATTGGGCGAGCGCGATAACTGCAAGGGCAAGTGGATCGGTTTACATGGCACGCTCCTCCCTGCCGAATCCGCCAGAGGCAGAGCAGGCAGGGGTTGACGCTGAAAACTGATCTCAACGGATTGTGTTGATGAATATTTGATCCGCGAGAATCCATTTTCTCGGATTTTTGAGCGTTCTCTTTTTGAAAAGCGATCAATTTGAATCATTGAACATTCGCAGATCCATGCCACGTACTTCAAAGAAGCCGCCGCTCCAAGATCTCGTTGCAAAATATATCGAAATTGTTCGGCGTCTCAGACGGGAATGTCCATGGGATCGTGAACAGACTCACCAGTCGATTCGCCATAGCCTGATTGAAGAAGCATACGAAGTGGTGGAGGCGATTGACCAGAACGATTTGGAAGAATTGAAGAAGGAGCTTGGGGATCTGCTTTACCACATCGCGCTTCACGCCGTCATGGCCGAGGAGCAGAAGCATTTTTCGTTGGGGGACGTGATCGACGATTCCATGGCCAAACTCATCCGTCGCCATCCCCACGTTTTTGGGGATGCAAAATTGAAGGATGCGAAGGAGGTGAAGGCCAACTGGGAAAAGCTGAAGATGAAAGAGGGAAGGGAGTCCCTTTTAGACGGAATTCCACGTGAATTGCCCGCCTTGCTTCATGCTCATCGGCTCCAGGAGAAAGCGTCAAAGGTCGGGTTCGACTGGAAACAAAAAGAAGAAGTATGGAAAAAAGTGAAGGAAGAGATTGAAGAACTTCACGCCTCGGAACGCTCCGGCATCAGCGACGAGCTTGAGGAAGAATATGGCGATCTTCTCTTCGCCCTTGTTAATTATGCCCGCTTTCTCCACCTCAACGCGGAACATGCTCTCCGCAAGGCGAACGAAAAATTTGCGCGCCGCTTCCGCGAGATCGAACGGGAACTTCGTCAACGTGGTCGAAGGGTAGAAGAATCAACTCTGGAGGAAATGGACCGCATCTGGAACGAAGGAAAACACAAAGAGAAGCGCCCCTCATAATCGACTCGCCCCCTCTTCGGCTCCGTTCGCTTGCTGCTCCTCTTTAATGGTTGGGATGGTGGTGCCGTTGTTCGAATGGAACCGGTCGTACGCATCGATAATCTCCTTCACCAGCCGGTGACGCACCACATCCTGCGTCCCGAGATAGACAAATCCCACCCCCTGAATCGACTTCAACACTTCCTGAATCTGCACCAGACCGGATGTGGTTTTTTGCGGGAGATCGATCTGTGTAATGTCTCCCGTAATGATCGCACGTGAGTGGGCTCCTAATCTGGTCAGGAACATCTTCATTTGCATAGCGGAAGCATTCTGTGCTTCATCAAGAATCACAAAAGCGTTATGGAGCGTGCGTCCGCGCATGTACGCCAGCGGAACGATCTCAATGATACGCTTCTCCATGTAGCTCTTGAGTTTTTCGGCTGAGAGCATATCGTCCAACGCATCGTAGAGCGGACGAAGATACGGATCGACTTTTTCTCTCAAATCACCCGGGAGAAAACCGAGACTCTCTCCCGCTTCCACCGCAGGTCGCGCAAGGACGATCTTGGTTACATCACGGTTTTTCAGAGAAGCAACCGCCATGGCGACAGCGAGGTACGTCTTCCCCGTTCCGGCAGGACCGATGGCGAAGACGATGTCGTTCTTTCGCATGTGCTGAAGATAGGCCTTCTGCCCCGGCGTGCGCGCCTTGATGACTCCAACTTTGGTGAAGAGGATCGCGTTATCCACATCCTCTCCCGGGAACTCTCTGGGAGCTTCGGGCGACGAACCGTTCACAGTGACAAGATCGATCACGGTGTCGACGTCGTTGGGGGTCAGGTTCCCGTTCTTGTTGAGGATATAGGTAAGTTCTTTGAAGATTTTTTCTATCTTGACGATTTCAACCTGTGAACCGCGGATGGTGATCTGATCTCCGCGCACAGTCATCGTTGCATCGAAGCGCTCTTCGATCATCTGTAGATTTGCGTCGTTGAATCCGAGGAGTTGCACCATGTCAACTCCGGCGAGTTGTATCTTCCGCTCAACCAATCTGTCTTGTTCCTCCTCTCGTTAGCCGTTAAAAATGCGAAACGCCCTCGTCACTGCCAAAGGCAGCGTGAGGGCGTTTCAAAACTTTGAACAACGAATCTGTTCAACGTCTTCGTTGGAACTATTCCTCCGGTTTATTGTCCTCCGGTCCCGGCTTGCGCCTGCTTTCGCTGCCAATAGGAGCGGACCGCCGCCTTCTCCTCATTCGTCAAATCCCCCTTGGGAGGGATCTTCAACTTTTGACCGGGCTTGATAATGTCGGGATTCTTGATTTGATCCTTGTTTCCTTGCCAGATCTTTGGCCAGAGGAATGCGTTATCATAGATAGCAGGCTTCTTGGCGATGTTCCATAAGCAGTCACGATCTCTCGCCCACGTGCCGACCGTGTAGGTTTGCGTACCAGCACCTTCAAGCGACTTTCGCAACGCATCAACGCGGTGCTGCTGTTCCTTAGTCCGGTCATAGTACTTCGGCAGAACGCTCAGTTTGTTCTTCCGGGCTTCGTCGATCATCTTCTGAACGTCGTCCAGCTCTCCTTTGCGAGCCCACAGATCCTGATTCGACAGACGGGCAAGCTCGTTGATTTTTGAATCGATCTGGTCGAGCATCGCTGCAAAGGCGCGCTCGGATTCGGGCGTGGCACCCACCAATGCTGAAATCTCCTCATTGCATTTTTTCAGCGCCGCCGCCTTGTCGGCCTCGTCGTTCTTCAACTTGTCGACTTCCGCCTGCAGCGCGTTCAACTTGGCTCGAAGTTCGTTGCGTTTGGCGGTGTTTTCATTCATTTGTCGTTGCCACTCGTCCTTGGTCATCTCCTGTGCTGCAACAGCGGAGACCATCACAAGTGCCAACGTTATGATCCAGCTCGATGTTCGTACGACTTTCATGATCCGTTTCTCCTTGTTCGATGGTCTGCGGTTACATGCCTTTCAGGCGCTCTTGCACCAGCGCCTTGTCCTGTTCACACTGCTTCAATTGGGCATCCTTCTCGGCGATGGCACGCTGCAATGCCGCCTTTTCCGATTCCTTCGCCGAGATTTCGCGCTCCAGAGAGGCAACCTCCGCCTTGAGGTCCTCCAATTGTTTCAGTTCCTCAGCGCTGGGCCTGCTACTGCACCCCGATGCGACGAGGGAGAGCAGCGCTCCTGCAACGAGAAGACCAGAAAGTGATTTTTTCATGAGAGCTTCTCCTATATAATCCGTTGCTCGATCTACATTATGTGCTCAAAAAGACGGTTGCATTATAAGGATTCGAACTGCAAAAGTCAAGAACAACAGGCCGCCATCAGAATTTCGTCGCCCCGCACTCCTTCATCACGATAGGCGCACCGTTCACACGTGCGGAAGCACTGACTCACGATGCTCACGCAAGTGTCCTACAACAGCCCGCGCTGGGCGAAACTTGTCATCCCCTGTGCAGCTATAATCAGATGGTCATGCACCGGAATACCCAGAATCTTGCCCGCCTCAACAAGTTGTCGCGTCACAGCGAGGTCTTCCTGACTCGGCTCCGGATTTCCGCTTGGATGGTTGTGGAGAAAAATGACGCTTGCCGCCTTTTCCTTTATAGCGTCGTAGAAACATTCCCGCGGATGGACGAGCGACGAGTTGAGTGTGCCGCTGGTGATGCGCACCTCCTTCATCAACTGATTACTGGTGGTAAGAAGCAGGGCCCAGAATTCTTCATGCTTGAGATCGCGAAAGCGAGCCGTATAGCGCTGGGCGACTTCTTCGGGTGAGCGAAAGATGGGACGCGCGTTGCCATCCCCCGTCGGAAGCCGGCGCGAGAGCTCAAACGCGGCAACGATGGCAGCAGCTCGGGCCTGTCCAATGCCGAGCTCGCGTAAATCTGCAATTCCCATCACCGCTACGTCACGGAGTGTGCGATGATCGGAAAGGAGTTTCTTTGCAATATCGAGTGCGGTGCTTCCTTTGGTTCCGGTGCGAATGAGAATGGCCAACAGTTCGGCTTCTGTGAGAGAGACAGCGCCGCGGGCAATCATTTTTTCGCGCGGCCGCTCCCCCTCCGGCCAATCTTTGATCGTGGTTCGGTACCGCACATCATCCTCCGGTCGTATCCGGCTGACCTGATTCCTGCGCATACATCACTCAAATGAGACGATTTCCTTTTTCCTCACGTCAATTTCTCCGATCTTTCGGATGGCCCGATTGCGATACTGGAGGAGAGTCAAAAATGAATTTACTCTGGAAGGACCCATCGCGATGACGGAACGCACCCCTTCAAACCTTCTTACCGATGCAAGAGCCGAGGCAATCTCATTCCGTTTCGTCGCCCCCTGCTGTATTACCTTCAATAACAAGTTCATTGCATCGTATCCAATCATAGCGTTCACGGTCGGTTGTTTTCCTGCCGAAACAAGATAAGCCCGACGAAACGATTGGTACGATGGATCGTTCTCCTCCCAGTACGCATCGGTGGTGAAGATAACACCGTTCGTGTACTGGCGATTCTGTTCAAGTTCGTTCAGGTCGTTCCAGTTTCCGGTTCCAAGCAGTTGTGCCTTGAAGTTGAAATAACGAAGATGGGAGCTGACAATGCCGATTTCCACAGGTGAGGCAATTGGTAAAAAGACGGCATCGATCGAGGTGACGGCAAGACCCAGACTGTCATATCTCATTCGCATGCGCTGAACGGGCAACTTCAGTGAATCGGCGATAGCCTTTCCATTGGTTCCGAACAGTGCCTCGACGGGTGCGTTCGCATTGGCCTGAATAAGGGAATCGATTGTAGGTCGACCGATTCCCCACCTTAACAATTTATCGATATCAGCCTGGCGCATGCGTGAGGAAAAGCCGACGGCGTAGACTTCCATTCTCTCCAACCCTTTTTGCCTCATCGCCCCGAGTTGTACGCGGAGGTCCGATTCACCCGGCTTGTACCACTGAATGTCCACCATCTCACCCCCAAGTTCGCGCACTTCATCTTCAAACGAGGTCACCATTGATCTGCCCGCGGTGTCGGTCGGTGCAAGGATTGCAAACCGCCTCGCGTTCCGGCGAAGAGCAGCAAACTGCGCCACAGCACGAGCGCGCACGGAATAATCCGGATTCGCCTGAAAGATGTATTCGCCGATGGAAGCCAGGCCGTCCGCCGTCGCAGTAGGAGTAATCAATGGCAAACGCAATTCGTTCGCGATGCCTGCACTGGCCTGAACCTCGTTGCTGAAGACCGGACCCACAAGCGCGACGACGCTCTGATCGGATCCAAGCTCCGAAACATGACGCATGGCTTTCCCGACATCGCGTTCCGAATCGCGAACCACGAGATTCACCTTGGGCAATGCAGTAGCGTTGTGCTCATCCATCGCGAGCCGGATTCCCTCAAGCAGTTCCGATCCCAGATCACGAACCGCGGCGGGCCCGCCTTGCATCATCAGTGGCAGAACGACTCCCACTTTGACCATGCCACTCGATTCTATCGCTTCCAGAAGTTGGGCCGCGGCTGCCGTGGCGGCGGATCGCGGAAGGGAAAGAAGAGGCGTAAGGAGCCTGCGTGCGCCCTGGACATCGCCGGCACTCAAGCTCCGCTCAGCAAGTGTAACGGTGAGTCGTACGCGCACATCGCCATCCTCCACATCGGAAATGAGAGCATGGAGCGCGTCGAGCGAAAGGTAGTGTCGTGCAAGCGCAAAAAAGAGTGTATCTGCTCGTTGTCGGACCAAGCCGTCGGTCGAAGCACGAAAGAGAACCAGCAGCGTGCGAGCGGCGGCAGCATACTCCCCGCTATCAAAACGACACAGTGCACGTGTATAGTGTGCGTCATCAGTGTAGCGGGAGCCCGGATGTTCGCGGAGAAGCCGATCGATGAATCGCTCTGCGTCCGCGTATTTGCCAAGGATGTACGACGTTTTCGCCCCCATGATCAGGGCGGCAGTTTCGCGCTGGCTCCCCGGAGACTCTCGAAGAATGCGCACAAACCGTTCCAATGCGAGTTCATATCGGGCCGATTGGAAGTGCGCCATGCCTTCGTCGAACAGCCGCTCTGCTTCGATTCGAAACTGAACGCTATCGACAGGTTGGCTCAAACGGTAAGGTGTGGAGTATGCCGCGACGGTCGCTACAAAGAACAACGCGGCCGGAAAGACTCGATAGAGCATCTCGGATCTACGAACGGGTTGGGGTGGAGAGTGCCAGCTCCCGCGTTCCTTCGAGAGCTTTGGAGTGATGGGGTTCAAGCTGCAGCGCCCGTTCAAAACATTCCTGTGCACGTGCACGATCGCCGCGTTTGAGGAACAAGAAACCAAAATCGACCACGGCGTCGGTCAGCATCGGATTGAGTTCCAGCGCCTTCCGCAAGTATCGCTCGGCTTCGTCGAGCCGTTGGAGAGCAATGAGCACCTCCCCACACATATGCCAAGCCCGAGGCTCGTTGGGATCCATTTCAATAGCCGCCACAAACTCCTCGTACGCTTTCCGCCAATCGAAAATCTTCGTATATGCCGTGCCGAGCAGAAAGTGACCGATCCAACTGTACGGTTCCTCTTTGACGGCATGCTTCAGGCATTGAACCGCTTCGCCGTGCGCGCCGCGACGCAACAGCAGTTCTCCCAACGATTCGTTGATCTTGGGAAAGTGCGGATCGATCTTCTTTGTTCGTTTGAAGTACAATTCGGAGAGACGCGGATTCCCGCGCGAGTAGTAAGCGAGAGCCGTGTTGAAATTCAAGTGGGCTCTGAGGTCGCGGGAGAGTGAACTTTCGTGCGCGAGCAGCTTCTTGTAGTAGGTCAACGCCCGCTGATGCTGGCCGAGCTTGAGGAAGAGATTCCCCACGAGAAAGAGAATTTCCTGCGGTTCGTCGCTCGATGAGACAGCCCGCAGCAGGGTCTTCTCCGCCGCTTCGTATTGCTTGAGTTCGTAGTGTACGTACGCCAGCTCCACCCAAGCGATCTCGACGTGGGGAGCGGCGGCAACGATCTTGTGATAGATCTGCAATGCGTGCAGGTACTTCCGCTCGTCGATAAAACTGCGGGCCTGCTCGAGCCATTGAAGCAGAGTCGGTTCGTCAATCATCGCCGGCTAAGATAGAGATTGGGTTATTGAATTTCAACACCGTGCGCACCATCCGACGGTCAGAAATCGCGCTGCAGGGAACGCAGACCGATCATCACCGAGAAGCCGACGATCGCAGAAGAAATCATTCCGAAGATCGTTCCCGGCACGACGATCATCCGGAAATCAAAGGGGAGAAAGAAGAAGAGGGATTCAAAGTACTTGAGCAACGGTGCACTCACCACCACGACCAACGTCACAAGATAGATCAGCGAGACCAAAAAGGTAAGGGTCGCTCCTTGCGACGAGGCAAGACGAATGGGGTTCTTCTCCTGGAAATTGGAGAAATATCCGCCGAGTCCGAGATTCAACGCAACGAGCGTCAATGACACCCAAAAAGCGCTGTAGAGGCCAAAGTACATTAACAACGGCCTCCGCTCCGTCAACCTGACAAACGGAAGGTTGGAGGCAACGGCCACGAGTATGGCAAGCGTCAGGACAAGGAGGAGCGAAACAGCAAATTTCAACAGGAAGAGTTTCCGTACATCGAACGGGGCGCTCAATTGCGACCAGAAGGATTTCCCTTCGAGACTGATCGACGGAAAGACGAACCGGAGTGCAAGCGAACAGGAGAGAAACACGCCGAACGCGTACAGAACGAGGTAGGTCAACACCTGAACATCTGTGACCCGCAGACCGAGGTTCAGGTTCCGAATGCTCAACACGAAAATGATCACGAGCACCAACATCAAGAGGAGGTGAATCCACTGGCTCGGTTCGCGAAAGAACTGAAAATAATCTTTCTTTAACACCGCCTCCACTTGGGGGGGGAGGAGGGATCGCTTCCGGAAGTCGAACAGCTTCATCTTGCGTCCGGCTTCGACGGAATTGCTCGACGCCTGGACCTCGAACGTCACCAGCCAGCTCTTGTAGTAAAAGCGATGCGCGACAAAGAGAACAAGGCCAAACATTCCGATGGTGACCGCCAACAAGGTTCCCGCGAACGGCAGCGCCATCTCCCACTGACCTTTGGCAAAAAAGAACAGGAAATCTGCTACCCAGTTATTGGGCAGGTAGCTCAGAAATCCGGGATCGAATTGCGAGAAGTATTGATCGACTTCCGGATAGTATTGCGACACCTGATTCACGAGACGAATCGGATTGGTGAACCGGAAGAACAGAAATACGAGCGAAGCATAGACGGACCCAATCAACACGAGTACTTTCCGGAATCCCCATCGGCTTGCGACCTTCATCACCGACATAAGCACCAGTACCGCAACAGATGCCGAGAGGAACATAAACGGTACAAGCACAAAGATTAAAATACCAAGAAAGGAGTACCATGGATATCCGAAGTACGTGCCGTATCCGAACAAAACCATGAACGCAACGAGGAAAAGGGTCGTCGAACTGTAAAGGAAATTGTCGAGAAACTTGAGGAGGAAAATCTGAGTGAAGCTGACCGGTTTCGTAAAGAGAAAATTCACTTCCGCCGACCGATAGAGCGTCGCATACGAGACGATGATGTTTCCCATGTTCACTGCCATGAAGAATACGAAAAGCACCATCGAAATGAAGCGGTGATATAAGAAGAGACCAATGCGGGTCTTCTCCATCACGAAGAGGGTGAGCTCGTACGACGCACTATAAGCGACAAGCCCGAATCCGCCGAAGACAATGAGCGAACCGATGCCGCGCACGAGCGAGACCGCGCGAAGATCGAACGTCGTTTTGAAAAACGAAAGGAACTTGTAACGGAGGATGTGAAGCAGCAGCGACATTCTGACCCGCTTTACTTCGTCAATTCGAGGAAGACCGATTCAAACTTCCCGTCGTACCGCGTCTTGTACATTGCAAGATCCGACTGGGTACCGACGAACACAAGTCGACCTTTGTTAATGATCCCGATGCGGTCGCACAACTCCTCTGCAACCGGCAAACTGTGCGTCGACATGAACACCACCACGCCCTCTTCCGATTTTTGTTTCAGCGTTTCGCGCACGATTTTTGCGCTTCGCGGATCAAGACCCACCATCGGCTCGTCGATGATGATGACGTCGGGCTCATGGATCAACGCAGCGGCAATGGTCGTACGCTGGCGCATGCCTTGCGAGTAGTCCTCCGTCCGCTTGTCAACCCATTCACCGATCTCAAAATGCTCAATCATCATCTCCACGCGTTCCCGAATCACTTTCTTCTCCATCTTGTAGAGACCCCCCATGAAGTACATAAACTCACGACCTGTGAGCTTATCGTACAGAAAGGGTTGATCGGGAACATACGACGTGCGCATCTTTGCCTCGTTTGGGTGAGTCGCCGTATCGAATCCACAGAGTTTAATCGTGCCGGCTGTGGGAGTGAACAATCCTGCCATCATTTTGATGGTGGTTGTCTTCCCCGCACCATTGGGACCGAGAAAACCGAAAAACTCCCCCTTCGGCACTGTGAGCGAGATGTTGTCGACGGCGGTAAAACTTCCGAACTTCTTGGTCACGTTCAACAGCTCAATCATATTGCTGTCCACTTTCCGACCGATGGTAGTATCGGGGACGATACGAACGCATTTGGCCGATCATTCTACTCCCATTCGATCGTCGCGGGGGGCTTGGAACTGATATCGTACACCACGCGATTGATGCCCCGGACTTCGTTGATGATACGGTTGGAGACGGTTGCAAGGAGTTCAGCCGGCAGCCGTGCCCAATCGGCCGTCATCCCGTCAACGCTCGTCACGGCACGGAGTGCGATGGTAACGTCGTACGTTCGACCGTCCCCCATTACACCGACGGAGCGGACGGGCAGAAGAACGGCAAAAGCCTGCCAGAGTTCTTTGTACAGGCCTGCATTGCGAATTTCTTCGACAAAGATCTCGTCTGCCTCGCGCACGAGCTGCAACTTTTCGGGCGTGACGTCGCCGAGAACGCGCACGGCCAAACCGGGGCCGGGAAACGGGTGTCGTTCGAGAAACGACTCCGGCAATCCCAACTTCCTCCCGACATCTCTCACCTCATCTTTGAACAGCTCACGGAACGGCTCCACCAACTTGAACTGCATCTTCTCTGGTAAGCCTCCCACATTGTGATGCGTCTTAATGGTCACAGAAGGTCCCTTGAAGGAAACCGACTCGATGACGTCGGGATAGAGCGTTCCTTGTGCCAAAAACTCGAATGGAGCCTGCGGAAGCTTCCGTGATGCTTCCTCAAAGACGTCGATGAACGTCTTACCAATGATCTTCCGTTTTTGTTCGGGATCGGCTACACCCACCAAGCGCGTAAGAAACAGTTCCGTAGCATCGATGTAGGTGAGCGGGATGTGAAAGTGATCCTGGAACATCTTTACGACCTGCTCGCTCTCCCCTTTTCGCATCAAACCGTTGTTGATGTGGATACAATGTAATTGGTCTCCAATCGCTTTGTGCAACAGCACGGCCGCAACCGATGAATCGACTCCGCCACTCAAAGCACACACGACGCGGCCATTACCCACCCGTTGCCTGATCTCTTGTGTCGCTTCTTCGATGAAGTGCGCGGAAGTCCACCCCCCTTTCGCGCCACACACTTTGAAGAGAAAATTCGAGAGGATCGTTTTGCCATCAGGCGTGTGGACGACTTCCGGGTGAAACTGAACACCGAAGATCTTGCGCCCGGGATGACGAATAGCGCAGATAGGAGCGTTCTCTGAATGCGCGATTGGTTCGAAGCCGGGGGGTAACTCCACGAGCGCATCGCCATGACTCATCCAGACGGTCGTCGCACCGTTCAGCCCCGCCAGAAGGTCGTCTCCCTTGTCGACATTCAAGACCGCTTTTCCGAATTCCTTCTTTTCGAACTTTCCTACTTTGCCGCCGAGCTGATCGGCGATGAGTTGCAGGCCATAGCAGATACCGAGGATGGGAATGTTCAGCGAGTAGATCTGCTCGGTTGATTTCGGCGCCTGCGCATCATACACGCTCCATGGGCTGCCGGAGAGGATGATGCCAATCGGATTGAGTGCCTTGATCTTTTCAAAAGAGATGTTGAAAGGATGGATTTCCGAATAGACACCTAACTCACGCACACGACGTGCGATGAGCTGCGTATACTGTCCGCCGAAATCAAGGACGAGGATAAGTTCGGTCGCGGTCATTAATTTTTGTGTGCGAGAATTCGAGGGAGACGCATCTGGAGTCAAGGACGGAACCGTCGGTCACGATCACTACCTTCTTGAAGCTGCCGCAAATATAGAGAATAATTCTCCTATTGACAAAGATGGAGAGAGGCGGTCACTCGCTGGTCGCAACGCGACCGAGTTGGTACCCATACTGGTGACGCACGGCACGTTTCATCAAGTCGAGCGGAAGCGATCCGACACCGAGAAAGGTCTCGACGAACTGCCGCTCACTGAACTGGGCTCCGAGCCGCTCCTGCAACTCCTCTTTCAATTTTTCAATCTCCAACCATCCGATGATATAGCTCGGGGCCTGTGTCGGCCATGTTGTGTATCGATTGACTTCCGCTTCCGCCGCCGAGCGCTCCAATCCAACTTCCTCCACAAGGAACTGCACTGCTTGCTCGTTCGTCATCCTTCCGGTATGGATGGACGGATCGATGATGACACGCGCGGTGCGCCACAACCGCATCTGAAGCCAGGCAAGACTGTCGTCCGCGTTCAGGTAGAACCCGTTGCGCGCCATCCACGACTCCGCATACAACCCCCACCCTTCTCCATAATACGTGCTGCCAAAACGCGACCGAACTTTGCGTGGACTCTTCATCGCATACAGGTTTTGCAGATGATGTCCCGGATATCCTTCGTGCAACGCGATCACCGTAATCCATCCGTAGTTCTGTGCCCGTAATTTCTCTTCCACCTGTACGGGGGTCATTTCCGGAACAATGTCGGTGACAAAGAAGCGACCGGCCGGGATCTTGTCTTGCATCGTGATTCCACCGTAGACTGCCCACGCGTACGTCTCACGCAACGCCGGGGGCGTCGGGACGAACAGCAGAGTCTCCGGCTCAGGGATCGTGATGAGATTTCGCTCCACGAGCAAACGCCGCGCCCTGTCGGATTGAATCCGATATGCCTCGGTGACCTTCCCCGGTTCCGGATGACGCGACTTCATCGATTCTATAATCTGTTGAAGAGTCTTCGTCGAATCGATGCGCTGCGCCAATTGGTGCAATAACCGCTTCGTCTCGTTGTGCTGCCGCCACCCTTCCTGTATCATCTCGGCGGCGCCGTAGGGGAGAAAGTGTACTTCCTTCAACAGCCAATTATAGTACTCTTCACCCACCGCCCACGAATTCTCATCCCCCGGTTGAAGAGTATCGCTCAGAAATACACGAAAGCGTGCGAGCGCTGAGCGCGTCGCCTCCGTCGACCGGAGCAACCGTTCGCGCAACGAATCGGGAGCCGATGCGCGTATTTTCGTCTCAAGCGGTTCGCCAAGGAACTCTTCATATCGCATTGCCGTGTTGGCGGTCAACCGAATCCAAAGCGGCGGAGGACGATGCAACTGCCTTCTTCCAATCTCCAGCGCTTCGCGTGCATGGTCAATGGCAACAACGACTTCCGACCATTCGGCCGCGGTCAACGGTCGATCGCGCAACACTTGCCAGTAGATGTTTCCGAGCGTCAGATACTGCCCCGGCACTCTCGCAGACAGGTTGAGAGAACGATCCCGAATCTCTCGCTTCAAGATCGCCTCCATCTGCAGCCAGTCGATCCGTTCGTCGATCGTGAGTTGCGTCGTGTCAATCTCCCTGAGATCCTTCAATGCCCTTGCGGCACTCACTGCGCGAAGCGAATCCGCAGACGCAAGCAGATGCCTCATCGGCGAAGGAGAATCCGGTCGCAACGCGTACGCACCGTTGAAGTACGCATCGACAAATCGCTCGAATTGCTGCGAGGGAGAGGGGGGAACCAACGGCAACCAACTGCAACCGCTCGCACCAACGAACGCTGTTATGAGAAGAGTGAGAAAATGTATTCGAGAAGAATGAAGATGCATACACGGTTTCCTTCAAGAATCCGGGAATTCATTTCACTCACGCACTATCCTTCAGTTAGCATTTCTCAGAAGTCCTACGACTCCTCATCTGATCTCGATGCGCAGTTCCTCGCGGCTATCCTTCAGCTTGATCATCACATAACCGCTTGCCGGATCGCGCATCCAACCGCTGTGCGCGGATGCAAACTCGTCCGCACCCACTTCTGCCATCGACCGACCGTTCACTCGAACCCCCGCCGGTCTCTTTTCATAGCCGACAACCCGAAGAAGCAGATTTCGAGGTGAGGGGGAATACTTCCCTTCCGCCTTGGAAAGTCTCACCTCCATCCCATCATTTCGAGCCGATTGAGATACCGTCCTGCGCAGAAACACGCCGCGCTCATGCTCGAATGTCAAGCCGTCGTCTTCATAATAACTTGATCTCGTGTTCCCGCCTGCGTAGACGGTGAACGTCAAGGGATCGATTGGTGCCTGATCGGTGTATTGGACCACTTGTTGAGTAGGGAGAATTGCACCCGCTCTCACGAAGATGGGTATTCTCTCCAACGGAGCATCGACGGTGATCTGCTTCTCCCCTTCCACCATCTTCCCGGTCCAGAAATCGTACCACATCCCTTTGGGGAGTCGAAGTTCTCGTTTCGTCTGGCCTGGCCAAAGGACCGGCGCAACCAACAGATCAGCACCAAACATAAACTCGGTCGCGTTCCATTGAACACGCTCATCCTCCGGAAACTCAAACACCAACGGACGAAGTGGTGGAACGCCCGTCTCACTCGCCCGCACCATCTCGTTGTAGATGAACGGAAGAAGCGTATAGCGGAGCTCGATGGTCTTGCGATTCACTTCCTCAAACTTCTCCCCATACGACCACGGCTCCTGATCCGCGCTGTTCATGACAGTATGAGCTCGCATTAAAGGGGAGAAGACGCCGAGCTGGAGCCATCGTGCAAACAACTCACCATCCGGACTCCCGATGAACCCGCCGATGTCGGTCCCGACAAACGGTTGTCCCGAGATGCTGAGATTCAGCATCATCGGCACAGCCATTTCAAGATGTTCCCACGATGCAATGTTGTCACCCGTCCAAGCAGCGGAATAGCGATGTCCTCCTGCGTACGAGGCACGAGTGAGCAAGAAGGGGCGTTCAGTGGGTCGCAATGCCCGCACACCATCGTACGTCGCCATCGTCATTTGAAGTCCGTACACGTTGTGATTTTTCGCGTGAGGTGTCCGCAAACCCTGGTCGTCATGAATGACATCGAGATCGACTGTCTTCGTCGGGACATCGAAGACGGATGGCTCATTCATATCGTTCCAGAACCCGCGAACGCCTGCGGAGGTGAGAACATCAAAGTGATCTCCCCACCACTTCCGTCCTGCCGCACTTGAAAAATCTGGAAAGGCACACTCCCCCGGCCAGACTTTTCCGACATACTCGCGACCGTTCGGATACTTCAGAAAATGTCCCCCTTCACGCCCTGACCGGTATGCGTGATACGCAGTATCGACTTTGATACCGGGATTAACGATAACGGCAATCTTGAATCCGTCTTTCGCAAGATCGGAGATCATCCCCTTCGGATCCGGAAAATGTTGCTTATTCCACGTGAAGATCCGGTAACCGTCCATGTAGTCGATGTCGAGGTAAATGACATCAGCGGGAATTCGTTTGGTACGAAATGTCCTTGCCAGCTCCCGAACCCGCGATTCCGGATAGTAACTCCAGCGACACTGCTGATATCCGAGCGACCATCGCGGTGGCAGAGGCATGCGTCCCACCAATTCCGTAAACCTTTGAATGATTGTCTTTGGGTCAGGTCCGTAGAAGAAATAGTAATCGAGTTCTCCTGCCTCCGCGCCGAACGAGTAGCTGGCGCGCGACTCCTTCCCCATATCGAACGATGACCAGTAGGTATTATCGAAGAAGATGCCGTACGCCTTGCCGCGGTTGATGCCGTAGAAGAACGGAATGGATTGATAGAGCGGATCGGTGTCCGCTTTGTACGCGGGGATGTCGGAGTTCCACATTGTCATATGCTTGTATTTGCGGTTCAAACTTCCCGCCTTCTCGCCAAAGCCGTAGTAATTTTCCGACTGGGGCATTTCTTTCCATACGCGCACTGCGGAACCATCCCAACCCATTCCTTTCCGATCTTCATCTTTATTGATGAGGTCCCCTGCAGCTGAAGAGAACGACAAACGAATGGGCCGTTTCTTGAGCACAACCTGAAGTTGAGATGTCTTTATTCTCAACTCCTCCGTCGTGTGAGAAACATCGGGCGCGTGGGTTGACCATTCTCTTTTCACCACCGCCCACGACCGATCGGGGCCGAAGGTTCCCGTCGGCGCGAGGCGGATACGTACGAGATCTGGCGCAAGAACCGTCACGCGCAATCGAGTCATTCCGGAGCGCACTTCAACGGTATTGTCCACAATCGAATGGTCGTCGTAATTGCCGATCGATTGCCACTGTGAGGAGAGTGGCGCTACAAGGAGCGATATGAAAACGAAGATTTGAAGGAGATATTTCATCAGGAATTCCTTTCCAAATAAAGAAGGCGACTCACTGGTCGCCCCGGATTGCGTCCATTACGACGCCTTTCGCTTCTTCATTTCCTGTGCCTCGTGCATCAGCTCCTCGACGTAACGAAGCCGCTCGTTCTCACTCCGCAGTTTGAGCAGATAGTCACGATGTCGCTGAATCGCTTTCTTCGTCGCTTCGTCGGGATTTGGCCAGAATTGTTGTACGAACCATTCAAACGTCTGTACTGCAGCCATTCATGATTCTCCTTAGAAATCCGGTGCCTGATGAACATGCACTACCCTTCTACTGGTGAATGGGTTCAACCATCCCCAACACGTCCGGGGCGTCGCAATGGGCATGCTTACGGGAATGGGAGTGAGAGTCTTATGCTGACCGTATCCGAAAACGGGCCGCGCTGATCGTAGCGCGTCGCCTGAACGCGATACACGTATGTCGATTCAACCTGAAGCCCCACTGAATCCACTACCGTCGTTGCATTCATCGTCGCAAAGAGCCGCGCCTGGAAGGGCCCTTGATTGGTGCGCCGCTCAATGAGGTACGAAAGTTCCCCCTCGCTCGTATCCTTCCATTCTAGCCTCACCGCCGTCCGGCCAATGCGACTCAGTTTCAACTCGGTTGGACGATTCAAGGCAACCTCCGGCTCCACATTTGTACCACTGTCTTTTTCGCAGCCGACAAGGAAACCCGTTATCAGGAGGAGCGCAAAACCTCTCAAACTCATAGCAACTCCAATTCATCTTGAGAAAAAGCACGGAGAAGATGAAGATTTTTGGTAAAGGAATCAAGCTAACGTGTGGAATGAGTGCCAGGATATGTGTCCTTTCCTCACAACGCCTTGCCCTCTTCTGCGTACACGATGGTCATCTGCAATTCCTGAAAAAACCTTCATTTGTCGCCGAGTCCGGATTGGCACGCGGCTTGCGGTTGATAGTTCAGCACATCATACGAGGGGTGGGTTATGAAACGGTTTATGATGATCACGGCGCTCTTGGTCGTCACGACCATATCACTTCCGGCAAATCCTCTCAATACAGGAAGCCAATTCGGTTTTCACATCTCGGCATCGTTTGGAGACGCAGGCTACTTCTATCGCCACCTGTCTCCGTACGGTGAATGGATCGAGATTGAGCCGGGTTTCTATGTGTGGCGACCGTTGAGAGTGCGCGTGGGCTGGCGACCCTATCTGTATGGAAGATGGGTGTGGACCGATTATGGCTGGTATTGGGTTTCGAGCGAGCCGTTCGGGTGGGCCGTGTTTCATTATGGACGATGGTATTACGACGATTTCTACGGTTGGGTGTGGGTGCCTGACCGTATCTGGGGTCCCGCATGGGTAGAGTGGCGCTATAACGACGACTACATCGGTTGGGCTCCGCTTCCTCCGTATGCGAGCTTCAGTTTCAGCATCGGCATTCGATTCACAACACGGTGGGTAGCGCCTGTGCATTATTGGAACTTCGTGCGCTATCGACACTTCTCGTCACCTTACGTCGTTCGCGAAGTCGTGCCGGTGGATTATACGAGGAGACTGATCGGAACGACGCGCACCGCGGGACGGTATGAGGTGGATGGTGATCGGGTGATCAATCGTGGCGTCGACCGGAACTTCGTCGAACGGCGTGGGTTTACGAGAATCAACCGTGTTGAAGTGAGTGAAGGGCGCGACCGAGGCGAGCGGTTGGTGCGGGAACGCGATCGGGAGAGGATCGAAGTGTTCCGTCCCGATCGCAGCGAACCGACGCGTGAGGTGGAGCGAATTGAAGCCCGGCGAGCAGAGCGGCGACTGTCGCTTGATCTGGATCGAATAGAACGGCCACGAGGTCGAGATAATGGACGTGGACGTATGGATGGGCGCGATGGCGAAGCTCCAGAAGGGCAGCGAGAGGAGGGGCGTGAACGCTTTGAAAGTCGCGAACGTGAGCGACGCACAGATGGGCGGCCGGATCGCGGCACCATCAATCGATGGCCTCCTAGCGATGCGCGGCGCGATGGGTTTCCGCCCAGCATGGAACGTCGCGAACGACGAGAAGAGGAGCGCCCCCATATCCGGATTCCTGAGCCGCCTTCACGGCGCGAGACAATGCGTGAACGACCGATTGAAGGAAGAAGGGAAGTTTCTCCTCCGTCACGACAGCGGACCGAACCGCAACGTGCACCGGAACGACGTGAGAGTCCCCGAGGAAGTGAGCAGCGAGGTGGGAGAGAGAGACGAAGGGATGGCTGAAGCGAGGGGACTCTTCTAACTGCAAACGGCGTCTTGACGTGGTGGGGTCGAGGCGCCGTTGCCGTTTTCGAAAGAAGGTCACCTTCAACAAGTATCACCCTATGAGGAAGGTGACCTTCGGCAAACAACATTTTTCGTTGACTTTTTTTTCGAGCATTGCTAAACTATACCAGCGTTCGGAGTGTCATTCCCCACACCTCAAGCTCCTCCCCCACATTGAGGTTGACCGCGTTCGCAATTGAGAATCGAAAAGCCGATCCCCATTCCACGAAGAGGAACATCTACACAATGAAAGCATTTGTCACTTCCTTCCTTTTGATCTTCGCCAACGTGCACGCACAAACGTCGGAGAAGCTCTATTGCGGACAATGTGGTGAAAGGAATCAGCTGAGCGCCGTCTATTGCTCCGCGTGCGGCGAGCGGATAGACAAGAAGGCTCTCATTGCCCGACTCGAAGCCCGCGTTACATCAGCCGATAGCCTCTCTCAACAAATCGTGTTGACAAAAGAAGAACTTGGTGTTTTGATCGAAGCGAAAACAGATCGAAAGATTCAGCAGCTCAAATTGCGGGGAGAGGAGACACGACGGCCGCCGCCCACGGAAACGGAGCAGTTGCTCAACACTCTCGCGCCGATTCTCGCACTAACGCTTGGAGTTCTAATGATTCGGCACTGGCTTTTTTGAAGGAGATCAAAAGACTTCTTCCGGACACGACTGAGAGTTCAATCAAACTACGATCGTATGACTACGAGAAGCACAAAAAACAGAGGGCTTCTAAAGGATGCATATTTCATCCTGCCGATGCTTGCGTTATTCGTCTGGGCCTGCACGATGACGACGGAGCCGACGGAGGAAACCGTTCTATTTCAGATCAAAGTAGACAGCATCTCCCACCCACGGGCCATCATGCTCGGTGACACGGCAGCTATCCGGTTTTATGGGACAGTGGGACCCGACGGTTGTCATTCCTTTTCGCGCTTTCTCGTCATCCGTCAGCCCCGTGCCGTTGATTTTGTTGTGTGGGGAAAGCGCACCATCGCCACAGCGTGTCCCGCCGTTATGGTCTATCTCGACGGAAGAACGTATCGCTACCTCCCCTCACAGCGAGGGATGCTTGTTATCACCGTACATCAGCCGGATGGATCGACTCTCAAGGACTCACTGCTGGTAAAGTGAGGAGTGGAAGACACCGATTCGTCGTTCTCAAATAAGGAGTTACGAAGTGAAAATTTCTTGGATGTTACCGATCTTCGTTCTCATCTTTGTTTCGAAGTCATTTCCCCAATCCTATGGACTGGGGAATATCGATCCCTCCGTTTTCTCGAGATTCAAAGTTCCGGATACCCGTCTCCGCTCGATCTGGGTTGCGTCAGACCTGAATTATAGTTCTGACAGGTATAGCGCTTTTTCGTCAGGATACGCCAGATCAAACACCTATTTCACGGCCAATCTGCGGCCATCGTATTATCTCCTGAACGAAACCGATGACAGATACTTCCATCTCAATTCAAGCGTTGGTGGCTTGTACCGACGGACGTCACAAAAGGACGAGGGTTCGCCGCTATTCCAAAGTTATCACACCAAGGAGAGGACCTTTGAGACTGATGTTCGCCTTAACACGGTGTTTAGGAGTTACCTTCGTCCAAGCTTAATGTTCTATTCGATGGAATCAGGCATCTCGGTTCAGCTCAACGAATCGGTTCGAGAACAGCGCGCCACGAACATCAATTATCAGTACCGGGGACAGAAGCAGCAATCGTACACAGTCTCTCTGGGGATCGGCTGGGGGAAAATGAGAAATGTGACCGCTATTGTTTCCGCACTGAGATTTCAGGAAAGGCTTAAGCAACTGAATTTGATCACCGGCGATCTTGGTGAGGAAACCGTTCAAGCCCTTGCCGAACAATTTTACCGGCATGGTTATTACTGGCAGGTTCACGTCAGGCCCGACAAATTTTTTTGGCAGGAGGTCGGGAAGACACTTGCCAAGGAAGGTGTTTCGCTCGACGGGATCAACCAGTACGCAAACTCTTACCTTCGAGAGACCCCGGGCGAATTGAGGTTTCAGAGAAACGAAGGCGCGGTCGGCGGCGTCGGCCTTCAATTCGTCTACACCAACCACTACAACTCGAATGCCTCGCCAAAGATCTCTGAACAATTTCTTGTGCTGGCCAACGCATACATTCACTACAGTCATCAGCTCAACCTGAGCTCACAGGCGGTTTTCAGCGCCTCCGTGAGCGGGGGTCCCAACGTGATACAAAGCCCGACCGTCAGGCAATACTATGCTGCCACCGCCAGGCTCGGTTATTCGTACGAGTTGACCGACAGGCTTGTCACGACGGTCGACAACCGGTTTACCCTTTCGTTCGTCAACGCACACCAACAGGAAAGATACCTCACCAACACCTTGGGAGCGACCGTGCATTACTTTGTGGAGGACCAGCTGTCGCTGACGGGATCGTATTTCTGGAATTTTTCCGACACAAAAAACTCCGTCCCATCGGGTCGCGAGGAACGGATTAACAACAATGTCCAAATTGGACTTACGTACTACATCTGGCGGGGATTCATTCAGAACGAGATGTAGCACAGAGAACGTGTAGAACGGGTTGTTGTGGAAGGAAAGTGGTCACGTGAACAGACATCATAGAGGACTTGCCAGGAAACGACGAATCGATCCATGCATCTCGAAGGAGACCCTCCCATGCGAGCGATCATTCTTTTCTCATTGCTCCTTTTGACTATCTGCGCTGCTCCAGCCCCTGTCGGAGCGCAGGAACAGCAAACAATCACCTGCCCGGCCTGCAAAGAACCAAACCAAGCGACAAACAACTTCTGTACCTCGTGTGGCAAGAAGATGCGTGTCGAGTCCGATGGTCCAAAAGAGAAGACACCTTTCTTCTACCGCGCACCTGCCCGCTTGCTCTCCATACCAACAGCAGCCGTGCTCGAGGAGATGGCCATCGGGCTCACTCTGGGGAATTCATTTGGACAGGAGGAACGAAGGAGCTTTCTCGGCAACGTCGCTCTCGGCATCGGCAACGTGGCGGAATTAGAGCTGAACACCGGTGGACTGGTGGGGAACATCATTTCAGCGACAACGCGCATGAGTACGTGGGGATTGAAGGTTCTGATTCTTTCGGAGAAAGAGAACCAGCCCGCTCTTGCAGTCGGACTGCGGAGTTCGAACGATTGGGACAACTCTTCGTTCGACGGCGCCACCCTGCAACGCACATCGCCCGACTATTTTCGGGAAGGGCTGCGTTATCTCGATTACGAGCTGCGGATGACGACGCTGAGCGTCATCATGAGCCGTTCCGTCAGCAAGCAACTCATTGGTCACGGTAGTGTCGGCTACGCTGATCTCCGCTATCGTAATCTCCGAACACAGGTCGTCGATTCGGAAATACGGTATGAGCCTACTCCCCAACGATCGAACCAGCTGCACTTCACCGGAGGTATCTCGTATGCCGTGAATCCCCGCACGAAAGTCTTGGCGGAGATACAGACGATTCCGTTCTTCGACTTTGACGTACGGAATCACCAGCTCTTCTTGAACCGGATGTACGTCGGCGCGGCGGGGGTGCGATATGCTCTGAACAGAGCGATCACGCTCGATAGCGGTGTGCGTTACCAGAGCAACTTCGTTGGTCTGGCCGATATGCAGGTGCGCGTGGCGTTGAATGGGGTGTTTGTTCTTCCGTTCTGAAACGTGATCTGTCGGCTTCCACACGTTTTCTCCAACGGCGTCGAAGGAGGAAGTATGCAACAGAGGATGAAATTCCTTTTCGTGACATGCTTGCTCTTGTGTGCATTCCCGAGAACTTATGCATTTCAAGACAGCACGATCGCCCACTTAGACACCCTTTCCCAATTTGACCACAAGTCCGTTTCTGCAGCACGACCATTGCCTTACTATGATATCCATCTAGCTATGGGAACAGCAATAGCTACGCGGCTCGGTGCGCGTGTTCAGTTTCATCCACACTATTCGGTCGAAGTGTTCTTCGGACAACCACCGGCGTGGGGCTTTTTTGGTCCGGTTCAACATGTTAGAGCCGGATTCGGACTGAACTGGCATTCAGAGGAATGGCCGGGCCTTGTTTTCAGCTTGATTGATGCCACAGATTGGAATCCGTACCTTCCTGATGTCCTACCGCCAAGCAAACACAGACCTTTTCAATACCACATCGTTTCTCTCTCTGGAGGTTACCTCTCAATGAAAAGGGAAGGAATTAACGGATTTCTTCGGTTTGGGTTTGGCTATGAGCTCTATCGAGACAGTCAGGGCGTACTCGTGCATGGTTTTAAATCAATAAATTTGGATGCGGGCTTCGGTATTACTTTCTGATGGCGAAACGATAGGCTGAAATTCAGCTCTGAATACAAATAGGAGGCTGCGATGGCATCAATTATTCGGGCTCTTTTATTAACACTGCTACTTACCCGACAGGCCTTTGCTCACAAGGAATGGGTACATCAATATCTCGTAAGGCAAGCTTACTGGACGTTGGAAATGCAATACGGTGCACCCATCACAACGCTTAAGGATCACATGGGCTTCAATTCAGTTGGACGCGGAGATGATCTCAATCCGTGGGAGACGGGCGATGTTTCGACAGCTGTTTGGAGAGAAGACTATGACGATCCTGTATGGGGGTACGGCGGATGGTTTGGAGGAGGATGGACCGCCTCGATAACGCATTTTTGGAACGCGGATCTCGGAGATGGACACCGTATGGGTATCCCGGGGGCGCCGGGTTCCTACGCGCCGAACGCTCTCGAGAAGGCACGCGTATATTTGTTCGGCGGGCAACGAATGTTTTTCCGGAAGCAAGAAGGAAGCATTATTGGTCGCTATTACAGCTATAATTCACTTGTTGAGTTTTTTACGACTGGCCGGATATTTTATGAAGGATACGTCAATACTCTGGGTCAGGAATTCACGAATCCCCCCCTTGAAGAGTACTGGCCATTGGATAAAGCGAGGCGGTATGCTTTTCAGATCCTGGGACGCGTTGCACATTTGTTGCAGGATATGAGTGTGCCAGCGCATGTCAAAGATGATACGCATCCGTGTGAATTAGAAGATCCGGACGAGTACGAGATTTATATGGGCGGCAATGAGTTCAGCCCCTCCTGTAACGAACCTCAAACAAGATTTCCCGCTCTTGCTTATTCGGCCTCAACAGCACTTGGTGCCGGAGGTATACTCATTCCGCCCCCAGGTGTTGATCCGATCCGATACCTGTTTTACTTAACAACACAAGTGGTAGATCATTTTCCCACTAATGAACCACTCCCAGGAAACAACAACCTGCCCAACGGCACTGACCCGTTTCTTCAAAAGCTCTATGCGAATCTCGGGCCGCCTCCGGCGAGCGTGGATGTCCAGGAAATTGGGAGGATCGCAATCGATTTTGCAATCCGCGCAACCGCGGGATTGTTCTACTGGTTTGCACTCGAAACTGGTTTGATTGTTCCACCCGTTTATGTCCCGAACGACTATCCAACGATCGCACAAGCTCTCAATTCCGCTCCTCCCGGTCGAACGATCTTAGCGTTTGGCGGCGTTCATAATGTCCCTGGAATACTTTCGATCCCTTCAGGACGAACGCTCTGGGTTGTCGGAGAAGCAATGTTCCTTCTCGGATCTGGTGCACAAGTGAACGTTAACGGAAGTCTATTTGCACTCGGAAATGCTGCGCAGTCAATCGTGATGACAAAATCCTCATCGGAACAGTGGGGATCACTCAATTTTGACAACGCCGGCAGTTCATGGGTCGCAAAAACCATTCTTTCCTACGCAGCTACGCCCGTTGTTCTGACCAATACCACAAATGTTACCCTCATAAACGTTACGATTGGCAATTCGACCTTCCAAAATTATCCGCACGACGCAGCGATAGCAGTGTACAATTCTTCACCGACCATTGATTCGATCACGATTAATGGACAACCCGGTTCGTGGAACGGCATCCGCTTTGCACAGGGATCAACCGGCTCAATAGCAAACAGCATCATCCGTGACTGTGGCGCTGGCAACGGAATCGTCGTCCAAGGTAATTCGACACCGCAGATCTCAGGCAACTGGATATTGAGCAATCGCTATCATGGTATTATACTCAATTCGAACGGCACTTTTCCGAGCATTGTCGGAAATTACATCAGCAATAACGGACGCGTCGGCTCCGATACGCTCTACAACGGCATCAACTTCTACAACTCCCACGGAATTGTCCAGTCGAACAACATTCATGGCAATAACTATGGGATCTATGCAGAATCGGGGTCCTTTCCCCGAACATACGCCACCTTGTCTGACGAAGGCTCGAATTTGATTCGCTTCAATCGGTACGGCATCGTCGCCTATAACAACAGCGACCCGGATTTCGGCTATCACGACGGCTCATTCAGTTATGGCGCCTGCAACAAGATTTACTCGAACTCTTACTTGAATGCGTTTGCGAATCAGGACTGCGAGCTGTGGGCGAGGGGGAATTTTTGGATCTCTTCGCCCCCAGAAAAAATCGCTGAGGCAAATAATTCAACTGTACATACTTCCTGCTATATGCTCTCCGAGTATGATTGCAGTTGGGTCTATTGCGGGCCTTCCCTAAGGAACGCACCCGACGCACCGAAGGATTTCGATGTAAGGATAAAACTCAACGAGGCGCGTCGAGCACGGGTAGCAGGGAATTATCCGCGTGCAAAAGCCCTGTACAAGGACGTTTTATTTCAGTCGACCGATCCTACAGAACGTGCAGCAGCGTTGAGAGGACTTTATCAGATATTCCTTCATACGAAAGAAGAAGCGATCGTTACACTCGTGGCGTCATATAAACGAGAGGCGAACTCCTTGTCAGTTGCAGCGGCTGAGATCGAGATGTCAATGCTTGCGGCGCTCGGGAGGTTAGAAGCAGTAAAGGAAAGAGCCAATAATATGCGCTCACAATACAGGCAAACGGAAGTTGAGAAACGCGCTTTAATTCTACTTGCCTCCTTAGGGGGCTTTGCCGAAGCTGAGCGAACAACTGCAAGACAGGCGTTTGTTGAGCTCAAAAAGAAATTTGGATCTTTAGTCGACGCTGGACTACTGGCAACAATGGGAAGCAACGTTTCCATCGAACGACAAACTCATACAATTATCAATTCGGGGGGACCTGCTACACTCTCGGCCTACCCCAATCCGTTCAATCCCATTACTCAATTTAAATTTTCGATTACACAGTCGGGAGCTACTACGCTCACGATATACGACGTCCTTGGCCGCATCGTTACAACGCTTGTCAGTGAACACCGTGAGAGAGGGTCACATACCATCCATTGGGATGCAAGTCAACTTCCCAGCGGCATCTATTTTGCCCGACTCGAAAGCGCGGGCAGGTCACTTATTCAAAAAGTGGTCCTTGTGAAGTGATGGGCGTTGATGTAGAAGAATATGTGAGTAGGAAATCGTAAGACGCGTGCACTCAAAGTACAGTAACAGATGGCAGACTCATACTATGGCGCAACCTGTCATATGCTTCCGCTTTGGCGAGGTTGCGGCTCTGTCATGGACGACATACGGTTTTTCTAGGCGAACCGTTCGAAGGCAAAGACAATACTCAGATTACACAGCACATTCGCTTCCGGTGAAAAAAAATGGACTTGATGGAGACAAATCTCTTCCCGTATCTTGTTTCCAGACGCATGGAAAGAAAAATGAGTGGATCACAGAAAGGACTTCCCGGTTTCAGGTTTTGACTATCAAGGTTTGAGGCTGTGATCGCCGTTGGTGAAAAATAGCTTGGGAAACAACGAAGCATAAAAGGAGGAAGTATGCAACAGAGGATGAAATTCCTTTTCGTCACCTGCTTGCTCTTGTGTGCATTCCCGAGAACTTATGCATTTCAAGACAGCACGATCGCCCACTTAGACACCCTTTCCCAATTTGACCACAAGTCCGTTTCTGCAGCACGACCATTGCCTTACTATGATATCCATCTAGCTATGGGAACAGCAATAGCTACGCGGCTCGGTGCGCGTGTTCAGTTTCATCCACACTATTCGGTCGAAGTGTTCTTCGGACAACCGCCGGCGTGGGGCTTTTTTGGTCCGGTTCAACATGTTAGAGCCGGATTCGGACTGAACTGGCATTCGATGAAATGGCCAAACCTTGTTTTCAGCCTGCTTGATGTCACAGATTGGATTCCCGGCCGAGCTGATGCAGTTCGTCCTTGGAATAAGCCTTTTCAGTACAACCTCGTTGTTCTCTCTGCGGGCTATTTCTCAATGCAAAACCCAGGGGTGAGCGCATTTATTCGGGCTGGATTTGGATATGAATTTTTCCGGAACAACCAGAGTGATTTAGTTCACGGTTTCAGTTCATTGGTTTTAGACGCCGGCATTGGAGTTACTTTTTAACTTGAGGTAAGAAATGATTTCTGCGATGCGAACTTTCCGAAGGTTTACTGATGTCGGGGTGCGTCACTACCTATGCAGGTTAAAGGTCAATGACCTTGTCCAGACGAAAAAAATGTTATTCGTGAGATAAGGACTTCTGTTCCAAGTAATCTTCATTTCCCCTATAGATACCGTCGCAAATGCCTTCGCACTATTTTCAATGCTCGAGTCATCTGGTTCTCAACCGTCTTGATGCCGACACCAAGGTGCTGACCGATCTCCGCGTGCGACATCCCTTCCATTCGGCTCAAAAGGAAAATCTCACGGCATCTCGGCGGCAACTTCGACCGTACGATCTGCACAATCCGCTCCTCGAGCAACTTCACATGCAGTGCCTCCTCCGGATTCTGTGATTCGGGCAGAAGAACCTTCCCAACCTCCGCTTCGTACTTGTTTTGAACCGCCATGTGCTTCGCGCGGTCCAGCACGAAGTTCCGACTGATGGTGAACAGGAGAGATAGAAAGGGGAGATCCGGTTGAAGCGAAGCTCTTCGGTTCCAGACGCGCACAAACGTCTCCTGCACGATGTCGTGCGCCGTGTCGACATCCTGAAGCGTGTAGACAATGTTGCGGAAGAGGAGGGGTTGATATTTCTCAAAAAGGAATCGGAATGCTTCCTGATCCGACTTCCTTACCCGCTCAATCAGTTGCCTGTCTGGTTCGTGCATTCCGTTCCGATCTCTTGCCGAAAAAATAGTCACAAACTCGTTCAGCCGCAATTTTTGAAAAATCTGGTTCCTCGCTTGGGGGGTGGATGGGGGGATAATCGTTTTATACATGCGGCTTGGAATTCACCCTTACCTCTCATTCTCGTTTTTGGAAAACTATGGGACTTCTCCTCCGGAAATTCAAACACCTGCTCTCACGACGCTCGGATCAGGCGAGCCACAACCTTGACGAAGCCGTTCAGTTAAGCTTCCAACGAACGAAAAACATCGATCCGGAAACACATGCACAGTGGCTTCAGCTTCAGCGCCGCATTGCGCAAATCGAGAATGTCACAGCCCGACGTCGTCCTCGCCTGATACCTCGTCTGGTCTTTGCGCTCTCGGTGATGGCTCTCGCTGCGGTCGGAGTGTACTATCTCACGCGCGATTCACCCATCGTATTTTCTACGCAGAGGGGCGAACAACGAGTGCTCACACTCGATGATGGTTCAGAGGTGACGTTGAGTTATTCAACGGAGCTCATCGTCCCCTCTTCCCTCCGCTCTGCAACCTCCCGTCGGGTATCACTCAAAGGCGAGGCGTTCTTTCGGGTTCAGAGGAACGAAGTGCCCTTCATCGTTTCCACTTCAGGTGTAGAGATCGAGGTCGTGGGGACTGCATTCAACATCCGCGCCCGCGAATCGATAGTGGAAGTGGGAGTTATCGAAGGAAGTGTCAACGTACGGGGGCTGGGAAGCGGTCGAGAGAGCTCGGTGTTCTTGATGCAACGTCAAATGGTAGTCGTTCGGCAAGATGGATTTACCGGGCACGTGGAGGAGATCGGCTCCCCTCACTATCCCGGATGGATGCACGGCAAGCTGTTGTTGAACAAGACATCTTTTCTGGATGCGATTCGAGAGATTGAAATGCGGTTCGGGATCAGCATCGCCATTGATGAGCGCCAACTTCGCCAGGAGATCATTACAGGAATTCTGGACGCCAGAACCGCACAGTCTGCGCTGACTGCACTCTGCGAGCTAACTGGAAGAAGGTTCACGCATGATGGTGAGAAGTTTCATGTTTACTAACTGATGTTACGCAAACAGCCTTTTTCGATGTTTTCAGGGTTCCTTCTGGATGTTACTTTCTTTTCAGACCTTTTGACAATCTTCCGCAACAGATATACATCATTGATACCACTGGAATCGCGAGAGGAGAAATAACGCCCTTTGATTATCGTGACGGATATTTTCGCGCCACAGCTGGCGAAGGAGGTGAGGAGCGATGAAAGCTATACAATCAATTTTTCAACCTCTCTTGATTTGTATGATCAGCGTTGGTCTATCCTGCAAAGATAACCCAACTGGTCCCCATGAACGCTTCGAGGCCGGACCAATTCTGTTTGTTTCTGACAAAAGCGGCACCTGGCAGCTTTACAGTATGAACGAGGATGGCTCAGATGTCAAGCAACTCACCTTCGATCAGAACTTCCAGATTATAGATGCCCGCTGGTCGCCGGATGCGTCAAAGATTGTCTATACGTCCCTCGACGACAGGCTAGCAGGTTCTTGGAGGGAAAAAACTTCGGTGCTTTACGTGATGAACGCCGATGGCACAGGCAGATACAAGCTCACCAATCCGCCGCTTGAAGCGTTCCATTATCCGTACGACATCAAGCCTGTTTGGTCGCCTGATGGCAAGAGGATTGCGTTCTCTCGACTGATGCCGCCGGAAGCTTCCGGAGAACATGACATCTTTATCATCGATGTTAACGGAAAGAATGAACGGAGGATTACGAGTCATAGAAATCTTTTGGAATTTGTGACCGCATTCGTCGATGATTCAATACTGTTAGGCTGGTATTTTGATTACTCCCGTCGGGACAGTCTGGGGCAGGGAGATGGTAAAGGGCAGATTGCATACCTTGACGCGAAAACGGGCGTCTATTTCAAAACAGTCAGCTCGTATGAAGCGGATGATGATGCACCTATACTGTCTGAGGACAAACGATATGTTGCCTTTAGCTCGTTGACAGTTAAGAATGGTGTCACTGGGCGGCTTCTTCACCTGATGGCCCCTGACGGATCGAGCCGCAGGCAGTTGTCTATCAGCTTGCACCAGTATGAATGGCCGGTTGAGTGGTCTCCCGACGGTCAGAGAATCCTTTGCATGACGCAAGATCCCAATAGCAAAAGTGTTCCTTCCGATCCATACAGTAATTTTCCACAGGATATTCTCATCGTGAACGTGGCAGATGGCTCTGTTCGTACACTTACGCCATTTCCACACAGGGAAGCCTACTCAAGAGCCACAAGCTGGCGAAGGAGGTGATGCGATATGAAGGTGACACAATCAACTATTCAGTTTCTCTTCACGTGTGTGATCTGTTTTGTTCTTTCCTGCAAGGATAACCCGGTTGATTCCGATCTCCCTTTCGAAGCTGGACCAATCCTTTTCGTTTCTGACAAAAGCGGTACATGGCAGCTGTACAGTATGAACGAGGATGGCTCAGATGTCAAGCAACTAACCCGCGACCCCAACTTCCCCCTTACCGATGCTCGCTGGTCCCCAGATGGAAGTAAGATAGCGATCACGAGTCCTGTTGGTGGAGTGGAACGGTATGGAGATGCCATTTATGTAATGAGCGCCGACGGAACAGGAAGGTACTTGCTAACGAGGCCGTCGGTTCAAGTGGACGATTCTGCGTACGGGAAGATAACGTACGCAGGTGGCAGCTATCCCGTTTGGTCGCCGGATTCAAAGCGCATAGCGTTCTCAAGGATGATGGTCCCCGAGGCCATTGCGAATCTGGACATCTTTGTTATCGATAGTGACGGGATGAATGAAACAAGATCCACAAAAACTATAAACGTAAGCGAGCAGGTCACAGGTTGGTCGCCTGATGGAACTTTGTTCTTGGGCACTGTGATTAATTGGGCACAAGAAAATTCTCGACCATTCGTCGCTCTCATTTCCATCAAAGGGAAAATCTATCGTCACATAACAACGGATTCAGTCAACAGTGCCGGTGGTATATGGAGTCCAGATCAAAAGTACATTGTATTTACTTCATGGGGAAGCATGAGGCATGAACTCTTTATTTCAGACTCAGATGGTACCAACAAGAGCATTATTCCAACGACCTCCAATACATTTAATTATGCAGTTGATTGGTCACCAGATGGAGCAACAATATTGTTTAATTCTGGTGGTAGAATCTTTTTGACCAATAAAAATGGCAGCAATTTGAAGGACATAACACCAAAAGAACTTTCAAACACAAGAGCGGTTAGTTGGCGAAAGAGGTGATGTGCGATGAGATGACCTGGCATAACAACAGCCCCCGGTCCTGATATCTCAGGATAAGAACAGACTCTGGTTAGTGAAAGACAAAGAAATAATCACGACAAGCGTACGAAAAATGAAGATAAATAATCATTTGATTTCGGTTGTTTTCCTTCTTTCGAGCTCATGCAACACGGGCGTTGAACCGGAGATAAACTACCACAACAAAATTCTCTTCACCTCCAGCCGCAGCGGGCAACAGCAATTGTATATGATGAATCCTAATGGTACGGAGATCCGCCAAATTACCACCGGACCGTATTGGCACTATTTCGGACGCTGGTCCCCGGATGCACAAAAGATTGTGGCCTTGACCACCCAGAATATTACAACAGCCTGTGTTCAAATGGTTGTGATGAATGCCGTTGGAACAAACAGGCGTTTGATTGGCTGTGGCGTTCAGATGGCGTGGTCACCCGACGGGAAGAAAATAGCATTTTCATTTTGTCCATCATGCGAACTCGGCGACAGAAGCAAGTACATCTATGTGGTAAACGCAGCTGACGGAAAGTGGGCACAGCTTACAAATATTCCAAACGTGTTTGATACAACACCGTGCTGGTCGCTTGATGGCAACTACATTTATTTCTCTAGTAACCGTCATGATCCTTCAAACAATAACCCAGAAATTTACCGGATGAATACTGACGGCTCGAACATCGTTCGCGTTACTTTCACACCGAGCGGCTACAGTACTTCTCCCTCGATTTCTCCAGATGGTGATCAGATCGTGTTTGTATCTAATCGAGAAGGTATCACCCCGCCCGCAATCTTTATCATGAAGACGGACACCTCTGCACTAACAAAGATAGCTGAACCACCCGTTGGAGAAGTATTTAATTACCCGAGATGGTCGTCAGACGGAATGAAACTTACTTTTGTCTCGGGATTAACAGATGGAAGTGCCCGTACTTACGTTTATGTCGTAAACATTGACGGGACAAATTTGCGCAGGCTTATTCCTGAAGATAGTACGGCAACTTTACCAGATTGGTCGTGGTAGGCGGTTCTACTAAATAACAGAAGGTGATTTGTTTATGAGATGACTGAAGATTCAGCAACCCCCAGTCCTGATCACTCAGGATAAGAACAGACTCTGGCAAAAGACGAATTCTTATGTGCGCCTGATGGCGTACGCCGAGGGCTTCACGGTTCTAGTCCGAAGGATGCCTTCGGCACGAGATACGCGCTAATTCACGAAAACACAAAACATGTTTTGAGAAAGGCTCGAACCATGAAAATGTCTGCACATTTTCACCGAATTATCGGCTTCCTTCTGCTGTCCACCTGCCTGTTTCAACTTGCGATAGCGCAGCAAGTCGTTACGTTCAAGAACAAGCGCGGGCATAAACTCGTGGCGCGAATTGATGTGAAGAACGGAACGCTCTGGATCATGAACGCCGACGGGAGCAATAAACGTCAGCTGACGTTCAATCACGGACTAACGTTTTATCCTTTTTAAGGAGGTGGTTGTTATGAGAACACTTTATTCAATCATTCAGCTTTTCTTAGTCTATGGGATGAGCCTTTTTCTGTCATGTGATCAGACTAACCCTCTTGATTCCGACGCGCCTTTCGAGGCTGGCCCAATCCTGTTTGTTTCTGACAAAAGCGGCACCTGGCAGCTCTGGAGCATGAACGAAGATGGCTCAAACGTGAGAGAGCTAACACACGACCCGGCTTTCTGGATTATCGACGCGCGGTGGTCGCCGGATGGATCAAAAATTGTCTTTACGAGCCGTGATGATAGACTAAGCCCTCGTGACCGAGGTGCGGCCCTTTATGTGATGAACGCCGATGGCACAGGGGGATACAAGCTCACCAATCCTCCGCTTGGAGAGTCGTGGGACGTTAACCCGCGATGGTCACCTGATGGAAAAAAGATCGCTTTTTCACGTTCAAGGGCAGGCGCGGAGGACATCTTTATTATTGACATCGAAGGGAAAACGGAACGAAACGTGACGAGGAACCCGCGCCTGACACAGTTCCCTGCAGGCTGGACACCTGATGGTCGCCACCTGCTTGTTAGTACCTTCAGCAATTCAGAAGGCAATGGACGCATAGCCTTTATTGACTTGGAGGGAAACCACGTCCAAAGACTTACACCTGAAGAAGCAGATGATAATGCCCCTGTGCTGTCACCAGACGGGCAGAGCATTGCGTTTAGCTCTATTGGGATCAGAAATAGTATCACTGGGCGGTTTCTTCACCTGATGGACTCGGATGGATCGAACCGCAGGCAACTGTCTATCAGCTTGCGCCAGTATGAATATCCGGTTGAGTGGCCTCCCGACGGTCAGAGAATACTTTGCATGACACACGACCCAAACAAGAAAAGCGATCCCAATGATCCGTACAGTAATTTTCCACAGGATATTCTCATCGTGAACGTGGCAGATGGTTCTGTTCGTACAGTTACACCATTTCCACACAGGGAAGCCTACTCAAGAGCCACAAGCTGGCGGAGGAGGTGATGCGATGAAAGCCCTACAATCCATTTTTCAACCTCTCTTGATTTGTATGCTCAGTGTTGGTATTTCTTGTAAGGATAACCCGATTGATTCCGACGCGCCTTTTGAGGCTGGCCCAATCCTGTTTGTTTCCGACAAAAGCGGCACCTGGCAGCTCTGGAGCATGAACGAAGATGGATCAGACGTGAGACAATTGACGCATGATCCAAACTTTCCAAGAAGCTATGCACAATGGTCTCCAGACGGAAGCAAGATAGCGTACGCAAGCCGCGACGATCGCTTTGGCTTTAACGAGAGAAGCGGGGCAATATACGTTATGAATGCCGACGGCACAGGGAGATACAAATTAACAAACGCTCCTGTAGAGGCATTTTCCTACCCGTTTGACACTAATCCAGTCTGGTCGCCCGATGGAAAGAAGATCGCCTTCGCACGACTGATGCCACCCGAGATTTTAGGTGAGGCAGATATATTCATTATCGATATTGACGGAAAAAATGAACAGAGGATCACAAGCAACAGAAACCGCGACGAAGTTCCAGCAGGCTGGACGCCCGACGGTCGTTATCTGCTGGTCGACTATGCGGACTATTCAATCCGCCAAGCCCAGTTTGCCTTCATAGACCTCCAAGGAAACTATGTCAAGATCCTCAACGACCCGGACTCAAGCGAAACGGGACCGAGACTATCACCGGATGGACTAAGAATAGCGTTTACGCGGCGGGGCGATTTGTATTTGATGGATCATAATGGTTCCGACCGTCGCAAGCTCTATGCAGAGCCATTACCGGTTAGCACTTGGAGAGAGTGGGCAGTCGCTTGGTCAAAGGACGGAACGAGGATTCTTTATAACTCTGAGGATTATCCAATAAGGCCTTTTGAGAATCCACCCCGTAATATTTTTATTATCGATACGACTGGAACAAAAAAGGTACGAATAACACCGTTTGATTACCGCGAAGCAAATTTCTACGCCACAAGTTGGCGAAGGAGGTGATGCGATATGAAGGTGACACAATCAACTATTCAGTTTCTCTTCACGTGTGTGATCTGTTTTGTTCTTTCCTGCAAGGATAACCCTCTTGATTCCGACGCGCCTTTTGAGGCTGGCCCAATCCTGTTTGTTTCCGACAAAAGCGGCACCTGGCAGCTCTGGAGCATGAACGAAGATGGCTCAAACGTGAGACAATTGACGCATGATCCAAACTTCCCGATTTCAGATGCCCGTTGGTCACCAGATGGATTAAAGATTGTCTTTAGGAGCCGTGATGATAGACTACTAAGCCCTCGTGACCGAGGTGTGGCCCTTTATGTGATGAACGCCGATGGCACAGGGAGATACAAGCTCACCAATCCGCCGCTTGAAGCGTTCCATTATCCGGTCGACACCGGGCCGGTTTGGTCGCCTGATGGCAAGAGGATTGCGTTCTCTCGACTGATGCCGCCGGAAATTTCCGGAGATGACGACATCTTCATCATCGATGTTAACGGAAAGAGTGAACGGAGGATAACGAGTAATAGAAATCTTGTGGAGCGTCCGGCCGGTTGGCTGCCGGGGGAGAAGTTGCTTATTGAGTATTTTGACTACTCGCGCCGCGACAGCATCGGGCAAGGTGACGGTACCGGGCAAATTGCAGAAATAGACATGCATGGCAACTATATCCGAACGCTGAGTCCATACGAAGAAGACGACTCGTCTCCAATTCTGTCACCTGATAATTCGCAAATTGCATTTAGCTCTTTAACAACCAGAAACGGTTCCAAAGGAAGATTTCTTCACCTGATGGCTTCTGACGGATCAAGCCGCAGGCGGTTGTCTATCAGCTCACGCCAGTATGAACGGCCGGTTGAGTGGTCTCCCAACGGTCAGAGAATACTTTGCATGACACAAGACCCAAACAAGAGAAGCGATCCCAATGATCCATACAGTAATTTTCCGCAGGATATTCTCATCGTAAACGTGGCAGATGGTTCTGTTCGAACAATAACACCGTTTCCACACCGGGAGGCATATTCAACAGCCACAAGCTGGCGAAGGAGGTGATGCGTTATGAGATGACTGCGCATAACACAGCCCCCGGTCCTGATATCTCAGGATAAGAACAGACTCTGCCAGGAGACGAATTCTTATGTACACCTGAGGGCGTACGACGGGGGCTTCACGTTTCTCGCACGATACAAGCTAATTCACTTAAACACAAAACATGTTTTTGAGATAAGGATCGAGCCATGAAAACGTACGCAAATCTTTTTCGAGTTATTGGCTTCATTCTTCTTACCTCCTGCCTGCTTCAACTTGGGATGGCGCAGCAGGTTTTCACATTCAAGAATAAGCGCGGGCATATGCTCGAGGCACGAATTGATGACAAAACCGGAACTGCAACTCACATTCTCGGGCTTCGAGACGATATTCGTGATTATGGGGTTGATAAAACCCAGGTGAACCAATACACCATTGATATCATCGCCAAAAGACTGATCTCGGATTACTCGAGCATCTTGAAAGTAACTCCGGACATTGTCCAATTGAAGAAAGCAGATACCGATGGTTCCTGGTGGTTTGTTGAATATGAACAAACGCTTGCGGGTATCCCCGTGTACGGGTCGGAGATCGGCTTTAGCGTCGACCCCCAAGGAAACATTGTGACCTTGGGAGCATTCGCTTTTCCGTCGGTGAGTGTGTCTTCTCAAGCCAGTGTTGCCGCAGACCTGGCCTTGTCGACAGCTAAGAGAGAGTTCCAGATGGAGAAAACAACGGTCAAGAGTTATCCAGAGCTTTTCATACTTCCGGTGGAGAAGGTGTCAGATTACGCTTATCGCCTTGTTTGGCGAACGGAATTATCTTCTGTGGATTTTGGAAGAGACACGGTTTACTTTATCAACGCTCATACTGGTAAGATTGTGAAGCGTTTTAGCAACGTTCGACACGATGTCATCTATGGAACCGTAACGGGTAATTATTGAGCTTTAACTTGCTAATGGATACACTACAGTCTCCACGGAAGCTCCGATGCGTTGATGCACGATCGCAGCAGGCGCTGTGAGTGTCGAAGTCGATACAAGGGCTTGTAGAGTTGC
>JBGFRO010000018.1:0-182146 GCA_041695085.1 Bacteroidota bacterium
GCGTCATGGCAAACCGTGTCAACGCGCGTGGTGCAGGACCCTCAAGCACTCTCCCTTCCCGGTCGAACTTGCTGCCGTGACATGGGCAAGCAATGATCCCCTCTTCCGATTTCCAGTTGGCGATGCAACCAAGATGCGTGCACACAGCGGAGACGGCATAGAAATATCCTTCTTTAGCACGGACAATAAACACCTTCTGCTCTTTGTTGAGGGTAACTGTATCCGGGGAAAAATTCTCTGCGGGTCCTGCTTTGAACCTTAGAGCAGGTTCACGCAAAACATTGGGTGAAAGGAACTGAGCGGTGAGGGCAAAACTTCCTGCGGCGGCTATTCCGATAGCGCCCCCACCGATGGTTTCCAGGAAGTAGCGGCGGCTCAGTAACGAGCTTTCCGATTGTTCTTTTTTAAGATCTTCAGTCATACGCAGCCTTTCGTTATGCAGGCATGGTTTCTGACACAGCGTATCCTTCCATCGTAATACATCCAACCGGACACCGCATTGCACACAGACCGCAGCGAATACACACATCTTCGACCTTGATCATGACGGAGCCGACAAGCTCCTCGGTCTGTCCTCGTATCGCAACGTCATACTCGTTTTCGAGCGCGGCAAGAATGGATTCGTCAGCATCGAGACGATCAAGTGCAACAAGGTCGATACAGTTTTCGGGACAGATATCAACGCAACCGCCGCAGAGAATGCATTCCGTTCCGCTCTCTTCCCCCTTTGACTCAAACATCGTGTTCACCCAGCAATGGAGGCAACGGGATGCCTCTTCAACTGCCTGATCTTCCGTGTAGCCCAACTCTACTTGGGCGACGCCTATTCGCCTGTCGATGGGCAGCGTTGGGATGGGAACTCGCTTCGTTTTTTCATATCCCCAATCTCGCTTATACTTCTTCGTGTCGTAAATGATAATCACGACCTCTCGTTCGCTGAGCAATAGCTCTACTCCTTCGATATTCTTTCCCATCAAAAACTGATGAATTGAACGGGCAGCTTTTTTCCCGTTGGCGATGGCGTCGATGGCGTTCCGTGGACCGAACGACACATCGCCGCCTGCGTAGACTCCGGGTGCCGTTGTGGCGAGAGTGGTGGGATCAACTTTGATCGTGTTGCGAGTAGTAACTTCGATTCCATCCTCAGGACGAATCCACGAAAGGTCGGACGTCTGACCGATAGCCATGATGACCGTGTCTGCTTCTATGAGCCGTTCAGTGTGAGGTGCAAATGTTGGGTTAAATCGTCCTTGTTCATCAAAGACCGAGAGGCAATCGATTGTTTCTAATCCCACGACTTTTCCACCTCGTCCGATAATCCTGTTCGGGCCTTTACGCGGGTGAATCTGGATGCGTTCTTCAAGTGCCTCTTCGATCTCTGCTTTGGTCGCGGGCATTTCGTGCCAATCTTCAAGGCAAACCATATGCACTTCTTTTGCTCCAAAGCGGACTGCCGACCGGGCAACATCCAGAGCTTCAGCAACCTCTGTTACATGTCCGACTTCCACGCGCTCTTGTCGCGCTACCGTCCGTGCAACATCGATGGCAACGTTGCCCCCGCCGATCACAATGACCTTCTGGCCGAGCTCCACGCGATATCCGAGATTGACGTTGAGCAGGAAGTCCACGGCGCGCAGAACCCCGTCGAGTTCAACACCTTCGATTTGAAGGTCCCGACTTTTGTGGGCACCGATCGAAATGAAGAAGGCCTGGAATCCCTCTTGTTTAAGGTCTGCCAATGAAAAATCACGGCCAATGGCGGAATTCAGTCTGAGCTCAACGCCGAGGCTCAGGATAGCATTGACTTCAAGCCGTATGAGTTCGCGCGGAAGACGGTATTCTGGAACACCGAGGCGCAGCATGCCACCAGCAACCGCTTGGGCCTCGAAGACTGTGACTTCGTACCCCAGCAAAGCAAGATCGTGTGCGCAAGAAAGACCGGCCGGTCCTGCGCCTATTACAGCAACTTTGACTCCGTTCTTTTTGACGTTCTTGCCGAAGACCTCTTTGAGCTTCTCTAAATCCACCATGCTCTCAACGCCGTACCGTTCACAGACAAATCGCTTTAAGGCGCGGATGGCAATGGGCTGGTCGAGCTTCCCGCGGCGGCATGCTGGTTCACATGGCGCCGCACAAATGCGTCCGCAAATGGAGGCGAAGGGATTTGGGCGCCGGGCAACATGATAGGCTTCACGATAGCGGCCCTCCTCGATCAGCGCGACATAACGGCCCGCTTCAGTGTGCACGGGGCATGCTGCCATGCACGGAAAGTTCGAGTCGAGCCAGTCGAGATTGACGAATTTCAGTTGATCCGGCATACGCTTAACGATACTGATTCTCTTTTCTTCTTTCACTCAAATAGAGGACAACCGCACCAATGGCCGCTACGACAACCAACAACGCGCCAGCAACCGACACTGCCGACCACGAGATGGTGATGTCGAATCGCTGTGGTGCTTCACCTGTGGAGTGTACTTCGGTCAAGAAGAGCAGGAGTCCCACGATGAAGCAGAACGCGGTTATCATCAATCCTGCTTGCCACCTGGATTCCTTCATCGGTTCCTCGCTTCACGATCTTTCTGCTGAACAACAGACTTTTACTTCTTTAGCTCAAAATTCACAACGACTTCCCCCTTCTCCGGTACTTCAACAGAGACAGACTCGCCTTTCAGCTTCTCATGCCAGATCTTGAGGGTATACTTGCCAGCGGGAACGTCCTTGATCACATAACTTCCGTCCTTCACACTGACGGCATAGTACGGTGTTTCAAGGACGACGATATACGCTTCCATCTCTGGGTGAACGTTACAAAGCATCACCGCTATGCAGCCCGGCTCTTTGAAGGTGTACGAGCGCACCTGACCTTTCGGCCATGTGCCCAAGTTAAATTTTTGGGCGCATTCATCCGGAGTAAACACGTTATGCAGCACGTCGTCGCTGTTCAGGTAATCCACGGTCGTGCTAACGAGAACGGGCAAGACATGCGGAATGAAGACCAGATTCTTCTGATCCATCGTTGCATGTTCCTTCGGCGGCTGGAATGTCTTGCCGGGAATCTTATCGATGTATATCACTGCATCGCCGTTGTGCTTTGCCCCTTTTGCTTTCACTTTCCCTCTGATGTCTCCGGCATTCAGCAAGATCGGAAGGGTACACAACGCTATGGTTATGACAAGAAATCGTTTCATAGGTATCTCCTATTCAGGTTTTATCGAATGAACGCTTAAAATCCCAGCATAATGGCAAACGCTACCTCGTGGAGTTCAAATCCTTCGTGTTCCTTTTCGAATTCCGTCTCGATCATCAATTTCACATTTGCGCGGACGAGAATATTCAGAGCGCCCACAACTCGCGTTTCAGCCTCGGTGCCTTTTAGCGTAAAGCTTTCGTATCGGGCTACGGGCAGTAGCCAGGGATAGATCAAATAACTTCCTTCAGCAAACCAGTGTGTAGCGTTTGATTCAACTGTGGGGCGGTCAACGAAAGGTTTTTTGTCCTGCTGAATTGCATACGCAAAAGTCACATTTGCGCGGCCATAATAGGCAGACACATCGCCCCCGAACATTTGGAATGTGTTCTTGTAGCCGGGATAGGTTAACGTGCCGATGGTTTTACTTTCCAACGTCGCAGTTCCGTTGTAAACAAATGCCCCAACGGTAACTGAATTGTCTTCCCACGGTTTTGTTGCTTCCAGTGGAGAACCTTCGCCTTCCGACACTCCATCCAAGCGCAATCCACCGAATTTGTAGGTCAAGTGGCCATAGAGGTCTTTCTCGCTGTTTGCAAGATTCCTTCGCCCTTCGACGATGCCCGCGTTATAACCAAGTCGTCCGTTGCCAAGAATGCCGCTCGCCTCAATTCCACGTTGGGTGCTTTCAAGCGACCATGCATTATCTCCTAACGTCAGTGTCGTTATCCAGTATCGCGGAGCCAGCCGCCGGAAATTCGATACCGACAGTACGTTGGGCTCAAATTTGCCTACTTTCACATTAAACGCTGAGTATGGCCCTAGGACATTGCTGAAGACGACAAACATTCGCTCAATTTCTATCTCATCTCCTCCTACTTCTAATTCCCCCATGAAACTGAGATCTTCTCCCAATGTCCCGCCGGCCATAACTTCAATTTCGCCCTGCAAAGGGTCGAAGTTCCATCGCTGTTCGCCTCTGGGCTCGTACATAATTTCTCCTTCCAGCATGATCGCGATGGGGCTGCTACCGGGGATCGCATTCGGCCAAATGGCATCCGGCCAGACACGCTTATAGCCTTCAGAACCGAGGCTGACCTCTTCCTCCTTAATGAATTGCGGATCTGTACCTTCTGGAAATTGGTAGCCGTTTCTCCGTACCGATTCCCCGAATGCATTCAGTTTGGGAAACGCATAGTGACACGTTGCACAGCTGGTCTTGTATTTTCGCGAGAAGGAAGGGATACCAGACGCCTGCTCGGCCGTTAACACAGATAACAGGACGATGAGCGCGAAGGGGACTATGACTTTTTTCATAAATCCTCCTTAATGAGAGGTTGATGATCATGATGATGCGTTACGATTTTCCGTTCAAGCTTAGACATGCTCGTAGTGCCCGGCGCAGCTTCTCAAGATCCAAGGGCTTGAGAAAGAAATAGTCGGCGCCGTACATCTTGACTTCTTTTTCTGTGACGATGTCCGGGTAGCCCGTGATGACAATGATCGGCAGGCTGGGAAGACTTCCTCTGATCTTCAGAAGAAAGGTGACACCTGATTGGAGTTTTAATCTGACGTCCGTCACGAGCAAGTCCACATGATGATCCTCCAATTTTTTCAAAGCTTCCTCGGCGCTGGCGGCTGCCAGCATAAGGCAATGTTCTCTTCTGAGAAAATCCTCAAACGCGGCGAGAATATTGCTATCGTCGTCAACAACCATCACTGTCGGTTGATGGGACATCCCTCACCTCATTGGTCGAAGCAGTTTTTCATCAAAGCTCGTACCAATGCGATGCGCCCGATTGAGGTCGCCAGAACGGATAGAATCCGTCGATTCAAGAGAGATAGGTCAGCAGAATGAGGCTAAGTGCAAAGAGATGCTTGGCGGTGTGGAAAGCGGGACTTGTCAGTGGGAGAAGCAAAAGGCGGGTTAACCTCTAAACGGCTTTGCTTGAATATCATGCTTTGCCATCAGGCGTTGAAAATTCTGTCGAGTCATGTTGGAGGCTTTGGCGGCTGCGGTTACATTGCCGTGGTATGTTCTCAACAGCTCTGAGACAAACTGCCGCTCAAACATGTTGAGAAGATCCGTTCGCGATTTACTGAAGTCTTGACTCGTTATAGGCAGCAAAGCAGATTTGATCGACGTTTGAAGAGCTGGTTCCCGGAGTGTATCGGGAAGGATGATGTTTCCTTTCGTGAGCATCACGGCACGTTCGATGAGATTCTCGAGTTCACGAACATTGCCCGGATAATCATACGTCTGGAGAAGCGCCATTGCTTCATCGGAAAAACCGGTGATTGATTTTTTGATTTGGCTGTTGTATTTCAATAAGAAATAGTTGGCAAGATGTGGAATATCTTCCTTTCTCTCACGCAACGGCGGCAAGCTGACTGTCACAACCTTGAGCCGGAAAAAGAGATCCTCCCGGAAATTCCCGTTCTTCATCTCTAATTCGAGGTCACGGTTGGTTGCAACGATGAATCGTGCCCCAACACGGATCGAATTGTTTCCGCCCAACCGCTCGAATTCCCGCTCCTGCAGCACTCTCAACAGCTTCTGCTGGAGATTGGGCGAAAGGTTCCCGATCTCGTCCAAAAAGATTGTTCCCTTCTGGGCAATCTCGAATTTTCCAAGTTTACGCTCCGTTGCGCCCGTGAACGCCCCTTTCTCGTGCCCAAACAACTCCGATTCAAGCAGTGGCTCTGGAAGCGCAGTGCAGTTGATGGGAACATAAGGTTCTTGGGCATTCGGACCGGCGTTGTGGATTGTCCTCGCGACAAGTTCCTTGCCGGTCCCGCTCTCACCAAGAATCAGGACAGAGGTATGATTCGAGGTGGTCGAGATTGAGCCGATGAGTTTGTAGACCTCCTGCATCGGAGCGCTGTTGCCGATGAGACTATATCGATCTGTCATATCTGTCGACCGCAGTGGGGAGCGTCCCGTCACCTGCTCTGAATGCCGAGTGCTGGCAAGGGCCTTACGTGCGACTTCTCTGATCATGGCAACATCCAGCGGCTTTGTCAGATATTCAAAGGCGCCAAGCTGCATGGCCTTAATTGCCGTTTGCATCGTACCATACCCCGTGATGATGACAACAGGCACGCGCTGGCTCTGAGTTTTCATCTGTTTCAGAACTTCAAGTCCGTCCAGTTTCGGCATGGTGATATCCATGAATACCATGCTTGGATGTTCTGATGCGATCTTCTGCAGTGCCTCTTCGCCGTCTCTTGCCACGATGCTCTTGTATCCATCTTTCCGAAGAACTTCACGGAACGCAAAGAGAATCTTCGGATCATCGTCCACGACCAGTACTGTTGGTTTGCTCATGCTGTTGCACCATCTGTCGTGGGAAGATAAATCGTGAACATTGCACCTTCGCCGGGCGAACTCTTGACAGTCACAATCCCTCCGTGTGCATTGATGGTCTGTTTCACCATCGGCAAACCGAGCCCCGTTCCGTTCGTCTTTGTTGTAAAGAACGGGTCGAAAATGCGATTGAGGTGAGGCTCTGGGATTCCGGGACCTGTATCGCTCACCTCTACAAGAGCGCAGGCAGTTCCTTTCTGCAGAACAACCTCCGCGCCGTTTTCATCGTTGTTGTTCTGATTTCCGGCGAAGAGAAGAGAAAATGCATAATCGCGAAGTGTTTCCTGGAGAATGATATTCCGTGTTGCGATCATCACTATTTCGTTTCGTCTCTGTGCCGATTTACTTTCGATAGCTTGTGCTGCATTGAACAGAAGATTCACCAGAGTCTCTTTTACGCGCTGCATATCCATCTGCACCGCAGGGAGAGCGGGGTCCAGAACATGCCGCAGGATGATTCGTTGTTTGTCGAAGTGCGGTTTCACAAAATCTAGACTTTCATGGATAACCTTGTTCAGATTGGCTTTCTGAAATTGAAGCGGTGAGGGTCGAGCAAAATTCAGGAGTTCAGCAACAATCTGCTCCATGTGCGAGATCGAGTTGAGTGCGACACGGAACGATTTTTTGTCTGAACGGCTCAATTTCTTCGATTCACTCTGGAGCTGCACAATCATCTTGATCGATGTCAGAGAGTTCCGAAACTCATGTGCAATGAGAGCCGACAGCTCTCCCGTTGCCATGAGCCGCTCAGTCTGAAGGAGATGCTGTTCGAGACGTTTTCGCTCTGTAACATCGGTAATGATTTCGAGGATGGCATGTAGCGTTCCGCCTTCTTCCAGCGGAATCGCCGTGTGCTCGATATAGCGGTCATTTCCATCTTTTCTGTGATCAATGTGGCTCGCTATCCTTCCTGAGGTGACTGCTATTCTCGCAACGCATTGCTGACAGAATCCTTTGCTGCAGAATACTGATGCACAGTCCTCTCCCCGGACATCGTCGAGCTGCAGTCCTGTGACTTTCGTAAACGTTGCGCTGGCCGTCTGAATACGGTAGTCGTTATCGAGAAGCACGAAAGCACTGGGCACGTTGTTGAGGATCGCCTGCAGCTTGGCTTTTTCTTCTGTAAGCTCTCGTGTCCGTTCCTGTACCAATTCCTCAAGCCTCGTCCTGTGCTGCTGGATCTCCTGTTCGTGCCGTTCGAGAGAAGCGGCCATCGCGTTAAACTGTTCTCCGAGCCTCTCAATTTCATCGTGTGTCTCCACTCTCAACCGGTGCCGGTAGTTTCCTCCCGCAATGATCTCCGCCCCCTCCTGCAGGGCTGCAATGGGCTTTGTAAACTGTTGGGTAGCGAGCAAACCAAGTCCGACCGCAACGCCGAGAAAGAGGACGAGAAATCCCGCGAACATCCATGCGAATGAATACGCCGGACCAAGCACAACGTCTTTGGGAACACTCTTAAACACATAGAAGGGTACAAAAAAAGAGGTCAGAGATTGCCCAGCCGAGAGTGAAGATTGAGGAAAGAGGGGAGCATAAGCGATAATTTCATCAATTTCTTCAGAGATGATTCCGCCCTCTCCTGAAAGCAGAAGCTTCATGACTAAAGCCGGATAGTCGTGTTGAAGGTTCTCATCTTCTCGAGAGGCCAGAAGTTTATTCCACTCTTTCTTCTTTTCACTGTGGTATAAGTAATGGCCATCGCCGCTGACAAGAACTGTTTTCCCCTTAACACCGAAATGTCTCGGTGTTTCCATCACAAGGAACAAGTCCTTTGCGAAGACATTGGCGATAAGAAGACCTACCCGCGCGTCCCGACTATCAGTCTCCGACGTACGCATCGTCAACGGTGTTACGAAACTGACGATGGGGATGCGTTCGTTGTTCTGTCCGATCAGTTCTGCCGCAGTGAACGATATCTCGCTCGGCCTCAGGTTACCGGCAAGCAAGAAATAGAATGATTCCCGTCCGCTTCGAAGCTCTTGTGCTGGTACAATTCGGTACAGGAAATCAGAATTAGAAAAAGCCGTGCACTCAACTCGAGTCACCTCATCACCGAGTTCATCGATCACACGAATCTGGTAGTAGATTTTTTTCGTCTCCAACCAAACAAGTATTTCCTCGCTCAACTGCTTGGCGTCACGAAGATCGCCTCCCGCAGTGGGACGGTTCAGGGCGTGCAGATATCTTTGGAAAGGCGGAACATTCTTGAGCAGTCGCAGGTCACTCTCAACATAGGCGAGGAAGTTTGCCGTGTTCTCGCGGATGGTTCGGACGTCGTGCGTGAGGTTTTCGTAGGCGATCTCTTTCATCATCCTGACGTTCGAGAAGATTCCGTAGAGGCCGAGCAACGCAACGGGGATGTTGGAGAGACACGTAAACGCAATGATGAGCTTGCTTCGGATGGAAAGCCACGGCAGGATGTTATTGAGACTTACCATTGAACTTCGGAGGCAATGCCCGACAGTAGAGAAATACAGCAAAGGCTATGCCAATTTGACGAAGTTCCATCTACTCGAATGGCGCTAAGAATGGCTGGAGATTATCGATGTCTCATTTTCACGAACCACAATGGCTTCTCATTTTTGAGAATTTAATGCGTGCGCGCAGCAATAAAAAGGCTCAGCAGTATTTGCCGAGCCTCTTCCTATCGTCTTAAAGTTAGTTCTACCTGCAACAGCGAGGATACTCAGGACAGGCTGGTGTTCCTCTCAGGGGGCAGGCGTCATCGGTGGTCTGTGGATTCGAACCGGAGAACGCAAGCGCGCTCACACTCAGTCCGAGAACAGTCAGAATCAATGCAAGTCTTCGCTTCATCGTTTTTTCACCTCCTTCGGGATAGATATGGGATCGGGTTTGACAGAATTGAGTGAATTGCGTAACCAAGCAAGTTCATCGATGAGGTTTTTTAAGTCGAGAGAGGCAAACTCGGCCTTTACAAATTGCAACCGTTCAGCATCATCACAGTCACCGGGACAGAGAGCGAGGCGCTCGGCAAGAATCGCCGCAAAATGTTTCTTCAGTTGATCGTCCAATACTCCGTAAATTGCTTGGTGGAGCGATCGTTCCGCCGCCTTCAGCTGAGCATAGATCTCTTTGACGGGCCTATCATCTTCAAGCATCCTTTCGATTCCGCTTAACTGCCCCCGGATATGGTGGAGCCGTTTGACGACCTCCCGCTTCTCCTTTTGATGCATTCTAACCTGATCTTTGTTCACCATAGCTGGGTTCAATATAGATTCAGGCAGGGGTGTCTGTCAAGCGGTTTCTAGACTTTCAGCGTGGCAGAGCCTCTTTTCGTCTGACTGTAGTTACACTTTCCCCGCGAAGTCCGGTCTGCTCGGGCAGACAGGCAGGTCCGCCTACACTTGAGATGCAGATCCGGTGGACGCGCGGATGAAGCCCGCCAAAAAATGGCGGACGCAAACAACATGGCGGGTAAACGCATTCAGGAAAGAGAGAGTCAAAATGGAACTCCCTCGCCGATCACTGTTTCGAGCTTCTGGATAAGCTGATTATTCTGCTCGACTGCCCGTTGAGCAAGGTCACGAACGATCTCAAGCTTGCACGAACCGAATTGAGTGAGATACTGTTCTCGTTCGGATTCGAGCGATTGAATGAGGTACCGGATTTCCTCCGGCGTGAGTTCGATGGTTATCATTGTGAATTCCTCCAGGCTGTGATGATTTGCTCTATGGTTCTTATACCAACTTTGGGAAGGTAGAAAACCTCAGTCCACGTTTTGTATGGACGTTTAGTGACGATGATTTCTATGCGGGAGGAGGCGATACGTTCTCTGGAGAGTGCTTGCCACAGACGTGATTGAGAAGTTTCGTTGAGCCACTTAAGACAGGCTCTGGCTTCGTTTTCGTCTGTGAACGGGAGTAGGAGCTCGTCGTAACGTGTGCCTTGCTGCTCTATGTGTAGAGGGTGTGGTGCTGTGGGTATGTGCGATGTAGGATTTGGATTGACGATGTAAAGGATGATGCCGACAATGACCGCGAGAATTACGAGCGAGAAGGTGAGCAAATCGCCGACCTCAGGACGGAGTTGCCTGACTCGCTTTCTCAAACGTGGGCTGTATTCCATCCACGTGATCGATTCGTATCCGCCGAAGGCGGACTTCAACCCCGAATAAAAACATTTCAGGGGAAACCGTGTCGTCAGTGACTTGGCCCACCTTCGCTTGAGAAACAGCTTCGGTGGGCAGGGCTGCCACTGGAACGCAGAATGACCAGCGACCTGGACGGAACGCCACGAGCCACGACCGAGCCGAGGCAAACCTGCCTGACCGGCAGGCAGGCGGGCGGGAGAGAAACCGACGCAGAAGACAAAGACCGACACGCCGAGACGAGCAGCGAGACGGCAAGCCAACAACGAACCACGGGACTTGCGAGACGAGAGAAAGCAGACGAGAGCGGAAGGACGGGACTGAGCGAGAAAGCGAACGAGCGCAACGGAGCGACCGGCAAGACGCAACCGGAGAGGAACAGCGAGACGACCACCAGCCCACCAGGCAACGGAAGCACCGGCACGAGCAGCAGCAAGAACAGAGGAGACAGCGGAGAGCGAACAAGCACCGCGACCACCGGAGCCAAAGGCAGCGAAGACCGACAAGCGCGGGAACGAAGCAAACGGGACGGAAGAGAGAACGAGAGAATCCGCCCCCACTGAACAGCCAACCGCAAGACGAGCGGAAGAACCAGAGAGAACAGCGGAGACGACAGAAGAGACGAGCGGCTGTGCAGAGACGGGAAGCGACCGCGAGCCGCAGAAGCCGACACGAGAGAATGAAGCGAACATAAAAACACCTGAAAGGCGAAAGCGCCGGGCGAACCGCCCACGCCGACCCCGCCAAAAAGCGACGGGATGCAAACAACGCACCAGCCCAAGCCAAAGCAGCTGGCCAGCGCCCGCCCCGCAACCAAGCAAGGCGAAGCGAAAAACGTTAGTGTGCGCACAGCCCCGCATGCGCAGCCACGCAATGCCCGAAGCGACTGAAGCGAGTATCCCGCACCTCTAACTGTCTCATACCAAATGGCGAAGCCATCACTTCGTGAAAGGTGCGGGAACGCAGCTGCAAGGAGCGAAGCCCGAGTGCGGAAGCGATCCTTCGACTTTGCTCAGAGAGAGCTGCACAAACGAGGGTTGAGTGAACGAGGAGCGTCAGCGACGAAGTGAGCGAAAGGCTTGCCCCGAAGGGGTGAACCCCATCGGGGTGAACGTGGCGAGAACGGGGCTGTAAATTGCAGAACCCGCAGCGGACGTGACCCCCTCTTGGTCTCCCCCTTGAAAAAAAGGGGGAGAAAGTTGGCTTAGGTTGGCTCGAACGGCTCGAAGAAATAGACGCGCTTGGGATTCAGAATCGTCGGCACCTCGGCGCCGATGATCGTGCCGTGCTTGAGCGGCGCGCCTGCCTGCGTGCCGAAGGTCGCTTGTGCTTCAAATCTTCAGCGACGGAACGCACTTCGGAAGGCAGGTTCGTCCAGGGGCAATAGTGGGTAACATAGACAACGATGCCGAAATGAAGCTCGTCGGCAATCCGGACCAGAACAAGCTCGCCTCGTCTGCTGTGTTTCTGAGGGGTTTCCATTGTTGTTGAAACGGCGATGCCGATGGTCAATCGGCATCGCCGTCGTAGCTTCACCGGATGACGAGGTGAGTTCCTTGAACGATGTTCACGCCGGCTGGAATGACACCGGTGGATTTCACCTGCTCAAGGATCTTCGTCTTGTCCACTTCCTTTTTGATCCTGATGAACTGCTCCTCAACCTCATCGATGTTAAGAACCTCAACGGATGGCTGGCTCTGTCCGACATAGATCGTGAACAAGGCGTACTTGATTTTCTCGGATTGTGTCGCCTGCATCGCAGTCTTGACGTAATTCTTGAGCCAGTCAATCCGGTTGTCCATCGCCCTCTTCCGGTCACTCAACCGTTTCGCCTCACAAGCAACTGCATCTCGTTGAGCCTCAAGGTTCTTGATGAACTTGACGATGTTCGTCACCTTGTCGACAAACTTCATATTGAGATTGTCCAAAGCGTGCCGCAACTGCTCCAATCGGTTCTCCTCAGGTTCCCCGTTAGTTGGTTCGAGCACATCGAGGTCTTTTAGCAAGAATAGGTCTCGTGTGATTTCATAAAGTGTTTCGTTCATTGTCGTTCTCCTTAATTTGAGAGATTGAAAAAGGCAGCCCGCTTTCACACAATTCTCGCGTTCCAGCGGGCCTACGTCGACGTATTGCCTTCAAAGTTTAGAATGGTAGATCATCCTTTTTCTCGCCTTCGACAGAAACGGTCTCCGACGACGGTACTGGCGGGGTGGACTCCTCACCCTTCTTCCCACGACGGGACTTTTTCCCGTTCCCGTTGCCGTTTGCGAGAAGTTTTTCGGCGTTGAGTTGCCCTGTGCGGGAAAGGAAGAGGGAAACGCCTATCTTCTCGATGTCGTTGTTCCTCCAATCGATCCCGCCAATGGCATTAGTGATGTCGACCGCATCAACAAGCGACTGGAACATCACCTGCTTGTCGCCTGTGAAGGTAACCGGCGTCACTTCGCCGGCCGGAGCTTCGACCTTTGCGGGTTGAGTGGGTTTCACCTGTTGGGGCGGCGGGTTGTTGTCCCGCTGTCCATTTTGTGCCTTTGAAGCGGGATGCGATGAAGCTGCATTCTCCAGAATGTTGATGACTGTGAACTGTTCACCTTTCTTGGGATGCACAACCTCTTTGACCAGGCTCAAGGTCTGTCCCGGACGGATGTTGAGTTCCCTCAACTTCTTCTCAAGCCGCTCGGTAACTTTGAAGACTTTCTCCCTCCCCTCGTGAACGACGGTGTAGAGGAAGTACGGGCCGAATTGTCCTTCCTTCTTCAGTCCTGTCGCGAACCTAAAGGTGACATCGGCAATGTGATTCTGCTGTAATTGCAGAAACTCTCTCTGGTTGTTCATTGTGTTACTCCTTGTGGATGTGAATTGGTTTGTTGTTTGCAGACGTCTTATACCAAATCAAGTTCCCGCCGCAAAGCGGCGGGACGCTCATTCCGACAAGTGGACTTAGCTTCACTGCGTTCGCTAAGTCCAGTCGGAATGGCGCTTATACCAAAAGGCAATCACGCCAAGAGAGAGGATTGATTGTAGAGAGGGGAAAATGGAGCGGTATGGTTAGAGGCTCAACGAGGTTTGGGCTGCCGCTTTCTCAAACAATTTGTTTGAAATGCTATTGACTGCATTCCTTATCGTATGGGGCTGCACGGAAAGGGCGCGGGCAATCTCATTTTCATCGTACCCGCTCAATTTCATCCTGACGATGGTTTGTTCATACTCTTTGAGCGTGGAGAGTTTGGCTTCGATCTCCATTGTGGCGTTTAGTTCTTCTTCGAGATTTGTTTCGTTCGGGATGCAATCGGCGAAGGTGTCTTCTCCCTCTCCGGAAATGGGACTGTTGATTGAATAAAGTTCTGTCTTTCCTTCGTAGTAGTTCCGCTTGTTGAAAACGTCTGTCTTATGCGTGCGGGAATAACCTCGCATTTCGATTTGAACTTCGGGCTTGCGGAGCTTCATAAAGTGAATGAGAAGGGGCAGGCTCATCACTTTTCCCCGTTCTGCCTTTGAAAGAAATTCTTCGTAGGCAAGGATGACCAAGTCCTGAACCTTGTCCTCGTGCTGCGGATTGCGTTTGTCGATCATTCGCGACGCTGCCGTGTAGAGGGTGTTTGCGTAGGATTGGAAGATTTCGTTGACTGATTGGTGTGACATAGCGACCTCCATTGATGGTTTGCGGTTGCGAAAAAAAAATCTTGACCGCTGCTGGAAGTCGCTTTTGTTTTTACCGATCTGACCTTGTCAAGGGTCGTGAAACCCGAAGGGTTCCGCCTCCTTGTATCTACTGAGTGGCGGAAAAAATTTTGGGGGAACCCTTCGACTCGTCCAGATTGGGAAGCATCAGGACTCGCTCAGGGCAAGCGCTGGCGAATTCAAAAAGTGTGACACGTCGGTGGCACAGCTTTTTGGAGTCGAAGAGGTTCCCCATTTCGAATGAGGTTTGCGAAGCAATCCTCATTCGCCGGAGGGGGAGCCAAAATTTTTTAGCGAGCAATGATTGAGCGGAACGGAATGATCCTTCGATTCGCTACGCTCACTCAGGACAAGGTTTACGAATGGAGTGCAGCGAAATGATTGCGAGCGTTCACGATTCAAAGTCCCGCCCTGTTGTTTGGGCGGGACGACTCGCCCTTGACAAGGTCAGTGCCTGAACCGAGAGTAAATTTCAAAAAGCAGCGGTCAAGAAAAAGCGGGACAGTGGATTTTGGGAATACTGGATTGGCATAGAGTGGAAGCACAATATGATTAAAAGCGGATCTGAGGCGAGATTATCGGAAACGGCGGTTGGCGCACATATCGAATGTCACGAGCTCTTTTTGCTCATCCAGTTCCACAATGGATGCAAAAAGTGTGACAACCGCCGTACCGGGGGACGTCGGGAAAAATCGGGAGTGCGTTGGGGTGGGTCGGGCTTTCGGCACTTCCACGTCCCTCGAATTCAAGAAAAGGCTATGAAACCGTTCGAGGGCGTGGATGTGCCGGTGCGGCAAGTCGTGGCGCAGGAGGGCGCCACTTTATCAAATGAGTGCTTGTGAGTGAGTGTTGCGGCGAAGTGCATTCTAAGAGGCTATGGACATTGCACGAAGCCGCACACGAACGAACAGGCACAGGTCTACTGATGGGGTGCGGGGGAGTCAGTGGCCTTTAGTTCTGCTCGGGTAGACCACAATTCGTTGAGCTGAGCTTTGTTTGCTTCGTAGAATCTAGTCGGCAAAGGCAATGAAGCAGCAAGCGAGCAGTTGTATTCATCAACCAATTGTAGAACTTCTGTTTGATCGTATCGCTTTGTTCTTTCAAGCTCTTCGCATTTATCAAGAACTAGTGAGCAATCTTTTTGGAGATCCCTAAACCTAAGCATCATGTACGTCAGATCTCCAGTGGCCCAGAAAGACAAAACCGGAACCGTTACCATTGTAAAAGTCTTCAGAATATCCGCATCAAATTGTAGGTTGACTAACGATAAAATGAGAAAAATAACGGCAATAGAGCTACCGAACACAAGGATCACAAGAAGTTTAAAGGCTCGTCCTGCGATGTGTTCAGTGTAGAAACAACTTTCAGAAAGGATAGCAAGAAGCCTTTCTGATCCTGCGGGGAGGTCCGAAGCATAGTAGGAACCAATGTAAGGAGGCTCCTGAGCAGATTTGCTATAGGAGATTGAAAGCGTGCGTTTCAACTGAAGATTTGAAAGCTCAACCCCCAGGCCATCCTGCAAAAGACTGAGCCGACGAATGCGCTCAGCAAGAGAAAAATCACGAGTCGATTTTTCACGTATTCCAAAGGCGATCACCTGAATGAATAAGAGAAGAATAGGAATGATATCAATCTTTATACCGAGAGTGCTTAGAACGCTTAGCAATACGACACCGAGATTACAAAAGATGCTAAACCTCAACCAGCGTTTACTTGAGGCAAACTGCTGTCGCATTACTTGGATCAAATTAGTTGTTTTATCCATAGAGGGGAAACTTGCTGTAGAATACGAAATTCCAGAGTCTCTTTGCTTCATGGGTTTTGCCGTTGGCTTCGGCCTCAAGTGCACGAAATGCTCGATTACATGCATTCGTAACAGAAGTTAGGAGATCAGACCTTTGAGCCTCAGTCTTCGTCGCAGGGATTATACCTGATATTCGAAGCGGGTCACGTAGAGGCCGGCATTGCCTTTGGGCTAATAGATAGAATGATTCCGCGAGACATTGCGCGTAACTCTTCGGACCTACACAGAGGCCTTCAGATGCCAACAGCAACTCGACATGAAATGAAGAGAGAGAAATGGAAGGCACTCGTGAGGATCTCCAGAACTTCAGGAGCTGAACAGTCCGGGCCAGCTTTGAAATACTTTCCTCATTGGCTTCGTTGAAATACCTCCCGTGCATTTCTGGACTCGTTGGTAGCCAGTTCCCTGTTCCATCAGGGATTGAAAAAACTGGGTAATTATGACCGTTGATTTGATCCATTTTTTCAAAGAATGCAGGTACCACGTCGACAGCAAAGCTACCAGCAGAGAACCTTAGCACCAAAGCCTGCTGGTCTCTCCTCATTGCCGTTTGTTGAAAGCGCTCGGTGAGCCAAAGCCTGGTCCTATTCAATAGGGTTCTAGAATCGATATATCGTCCGCCCCATCGTGCATCATCTCGTGAGAAAACAGCTAGGAAATCGATGTCGCTAAATCTTCGAATAGCCGTACCTTTTGAATGGCTTCCAATGCGATTGAATTTTACCAGTTTGAATTGCTTTTCGAGTCTTGATTTGATCGAAGCCGCGTGTGACTCAGCCTGTTGGAGTTCTGACTCCAATGGCTGAATGCGATCCAGCAGTGTCGAAAAGGAATTGGAAATGCTCATTGTTTCAAATTGTGTGTAGGAAGAAGAGCGCTATCTGAAGTTTCGAAACTTTCCTACCGGTGTATTTCGGTAGTCCACTCCTAACGTATGCAAAACCATTCGTTCAGCCAGCGCTGCAGCACGATTATTTTCAGCAATCACTTCAGGAAATTCAGCATCATCAGGATAATTCCCATGATGAATCATGTTGTTGCGAAAAATTGTGATTTTGAAATCTGCTTTAATTTGATCGGAGAATATGTCTTCTCTTCTGGTGTACGCATACAAGTCGGCCCATTCAATATTCGCCTCCTCGCAGGCAAGAACCAGTTTCCTGCTGAACGCCGTGTATTTTCGATCAGATGCTTTCTCTCCGGAGAGAATCTTCAAGAGTATATCAAGACAAGAGTGCCAGTAAATCAATTCGGTGTCTATGGGTTGGTCCGGCTTTGATGCAATGAGTAGCTGTTTGATCGCTTTATTGAGTTCGACCTTTTTCTGATCCGAAAGGGCCAGATACTTCTCTACCAGAATTGGAACAAGATCACGATACTCCTTCGAGTGCCTTTCAATGTAATCGCTTCCTCTATACTCCCAGTTTGGGATCCCCTTGTAGAAACTGCTTACCATCCCTTTCCCATTCTTGCTTCTTGCGTCGATCTCGCCGTAGAACCAGTAGACAAATTTGTTTTCAAGAAAAGAAATGATGTGTAGGTAGCTATCAAGAATGCCTTCAACTGAGGACTTGAGCTTCTCTATTTCGATATTGGACGCGTTCAAAGAGGTTGATACTTTTATCTGGTCTCTTACAGCAACTTGCTCATTCTCATTTTCTTCAAAAACTAATCCCGAATAGAATACAAGTTCTCCAATGGCAGTTTGGTAAGAGTGTGAGTCACTTTTCCACACAGGCTGATTCTCATTCGTCCAGTCATCATAACCAAACAAGAGTCCTTTCATATCGTGGAAGTATTTCATTCTCTTCCTCTTGAACATCTCGACCGGTGTGATATAGTATACAAACGAAGCTGTGACAACTTGATCCCTGTTGAGATAAACATTTTGGCGATAGTCATCGATTCTAAGACTTCCTATCCTGTCTGAAGATCCACTTATCTGGCCTGAACTTACCGTGCCATTGAATGTGATTTCCTCGTCTCCCGTCGAATATTCGAATGTGATCTCCTTTCCCATGAATTCCTTCATGAATCTGAAAGTGGTCGTTCCATCTAAGTCGTAAATGTCCGCTTTCATCTTTGACGGTTCCAAAGCGTTTAGATGAACTTCGCAGCGTATGTTTTCGAGAGTATGAACGTCCGTTTTGAGAGCACCGTAAAGGACGCGATTCTTTTCAGGATTCTTCATCAGCTGACAAAACAGTCCTGCTCTAAGGATAATCGGTTGACGGGTTACTTGGATTTTCGGTGCTTGGTCTTATCGACGAGAACATACTTCTCACCGGATTTCCGAGTTGGTGGAAGCGGTTCTCCCTTGGTCACCGTCCGCTCATCGCCGGTACGCCCACCCCTTGTGCCCAACCTTTCATACTGGCCTGACTTGGGAGCGATTTGTCCTGGTTTGAATTTCCTTGCCATAAGTTTCTCCTTTCGCTTAAGATTTTTTGTTAGAACGGCAAATCATCCGTCTTGATTTCTTCTTCCTGTTGCGCTGCCGGCAGTTCGAGGGCCTTAATTTCGGGAAGTATCCCCGCGACGATTCCCTGGATATCACCGTAGAGTCCAGCTGCATTGCTGGTGACTTTCTCGATCTGCTTTTCTCTCTCAGCCCAACGCTTGTACGTGGCGCGCTTTTCTGCTTCGAGATCTTCCTTCATGTAGCGAAAGGCTTCTATAATTGCCTCGATGCGACGTTTGAATTCAGGCCCCGATAGATACTGATAAATCAACTCCATCTTTTCATTCTTTCCGGCCAAGGCTGCACGGGCATGGCTTACCGCTAACAGAGCTTCTCTTAAAGCGGTAGCCAGTCCGATTGCCGATTGAAGATCGCAGATCCAAACGCCCTCGTGTTGTCCGATGTGGGGGATATCCCTTGGAAGGACACGCGAGACGATAACGACCAAATCTGCTTTTGCTTCTCTCTGATCGTTCTTGGCCTTTTCAATCCAGTTGTCGCTCCAGGTTTTCGTTCTCTTTGATTCAAAGAGAATCGATCCGCAAACAACCCCATTCTGATTGTGGACTTCCATCAGATCATCTGCGCCTTCTTTTCCTTTTCGGACACGGGAAACGGAGTCATACTTGAAGTGGGCCGACAACAGTTCGTAGAGCTCTACCTCTTGGGCCTCACCTTGCAGTTGATTCGAGCCCTGTTCGGCTTTTCGCTTCAATTCGTCGATCTGCTTCTTAAGGCCCTCGATGACAATGTCCTTCTCGCGTGTCTTCAGCTTAAACTCCTCCTCGACTGTTGTCCGTGCCTGAGACGCAATCTGTTCTCTTTCTTGAGCAACTTTGCGTTCGATCTCAAGAGTAAGATTTCGTTCTTTGTCCTCGACTTCGCGTAAGCGCTTCCTTGCCTCAAGTTCAATCTTTCGGGCCTCGTCCAATTCTCTGGACTTTTCCGTTAGTTGCTCTTTCAGATCGCGGATTTCGACCGCAGCACTCTCTTTGGCAGTTTCATATATCTTTTTCTTTTGCTCTTCCAAGCGTTTGTCAACTTCCAGATTTAGTCTCTGTTCGCGATCCTCTAATTCTCTCTGCTTCTTTCTTAGCTGAAGCTCTTGTTCTTCCGCACGTTTAAGCAGCTCTGACTTCTCCGCAAGCTGTGATTTAAGGTCACGAAGCTCCACGCCAAGGGACTCTTCAGCTTTTTTTCTCGCAGCTTGTTGAATTTGGATCCGGTCTTGCTCCAAGAGCTTCTTCCACTCGTCGTCTTTGGCTTTTAGAGCAGTTCGCAGCTCCGCATCCTTACTCTTCAGTTGTGCATCAAAGTCTGCTCGAATCTTGTCTTCGATTTGCTTGGTTAGCACATCCGTCAAGGGGATCTGCTTCCCGCAATTCGGGCAAGTGATCGTCTGCTCTTCTGTATTTTTTTGCATGGTGGTTACTCCTTTCCTTGCCTTACCTCTTCAACTCCAACGCCGCCTTGATCTTCTGTAACAAAGCATTGAATTGCTTCACAATGTCAAGCGATGGAAGCTTCTTGCCGTCGCCGAGTTCGATTTTCACGTTGAAACGAATGGGGGTTCCTGTCTTCGCCTTCAGTTCAAGCAATTTCGGCATGATGTCGCCGAGATCCTGGAGTTCAGAAGGTTCGACATCGGCGGATGCAGCGAAAACGGGTTCCGGCGCACCTCCGGCTCCAGTTGGAATGCCAGCACCGGACGGAGGAGCGGCAGAGACTTTGAACTTCACAAACTGGGCCGAAGGGAAATCACACGGCCATGGAACCGGAGCTTCAGCGATTTCGATGAAGCGTGCCTGGAGGGCCGACGTAATGACATCTTTGACGGTCTTCCACGGCAAGTTCTTCCCGACTTTGGACGAGAGTGATGAAGCAATCGACAATGCGGTACACTGACCATCTTGCCAAGCCGAGGTTAAGTTTTCCGGTAACATCTCTACCGCAGCGAATGGTGATGGTGGCGTTCGAAGTTTTGATTCATCATTAAGCACACCAGTAGGAATTGCCTCACCGAGGATGCTCGTTGGTCCTGTGACAAACCAGACAAGTCCCTTCTCCACGGCTGATGCTACTGTTCTTATTACAGCTTCAGGCTTGGCTTTTGGTATCCGCAGCGGTTCCTGATATCCGTTCTTTTGCACCTTGACCGTCTTCGTACCGTCGAAGTATGCTTGAACATCCTTCACCGAAATCTCTTCTCCCTTCCACAGTTCGGGCAATCGTTCAGGAGCAATCAGCTCAGAAGGAATTTCTTCAAGCTCGATGGATTCAGGCAGGACAAGCTCAAGGGCCGGATCATTCAGCGCATTTTCATCCGGTCGGGTCATCCACCAGGTGCGGACAGTTTTATCGGGCCTGACGAGACGCAAAATGAAAACTCCGTCTTCGCATCCACGGGCAAGAGTTTCCAGAATTGTGCTTGCCTGAAGCATCTTGGGCAGATGCGGTAGCTGCGCGAACGCACCGGCAAGGTCTTTGACACGCCGGGATGTTTCACCGGCTTTCCAGAGGTTGTAGGGACCATCCCGGAGAAGCGCCTCAGCTGTTATCGGCGTATCTTGGACACGAGAACGCTGATCTGATTTTATGATGCTAAAGTGAGGATCATCGGTGACTGTGATCTTAAACGCCTGGATATCATCTTTTTCGGAAACGGTGACCACGATGCAGTAGGCCTGTCGAATTGTTTCAGGCATTTTCCCTTTGGCGGTGTCAATGTTGATTCGGAGTGTTTGAGCCCGTGCCGGATCTACATTACCATCCTGTTGCTGTTTCTTGACTTCATCCTGCACCTGCTCCCAGGCGAGATAATTGCGAACGCTCTGAAGCGCAACCTGCAGGCCGTCTCTGGATGGAACGAGACATAAGACCGAATTACGATAGACCCTCGGTTTGTCAGGGCCGGTGGTTTCGTCAATGAACCTCCGCGCTTCTGCACTGGGTTTACCTGATTCCGAGGCTGCACTTGGTCCCAGGATGGCGTAATGGAACGCACCATCGTCGTCAATGTCCTTCGGCTTTTGGGGAAGCGTGTGGACTTTGACTCCCAATCCTGACGCTCCTGCACTCAGACTGCGCACTCGGCCGATCTCTTCGATGAGTCGCGCAAGAACCGTGTCCTCTGGAATGCTCATGGAAGCAACAGCATGCATCTGAATCAGGTTTGGCCTGTTACCAAGTTTCCACGTTGTGGGAAGTTTATTTCCTGCGGTGGAAGTAGAGCGATCATCTAACCAGTAGCTCTTCTCCGCCCACGAGATAAGCCCTTTCTCAAGATTGATGCGATCCGGTCGCGTAGCACTAATCAACACGAGAAGATCGCGTGTCTTGGCATCCCGTCCTTGGGGTTGTGAATGAAGAAACGTTGCAATGACAGCTTGTTCAATTTCGCGGTAATTGAGGCCTACAGAATCTCGCTGAATCTGTCGTGCTCGTTCCAACTCACCAACAAGGATGCCCGTCCACGCTTGTCGACGGCCTTCTTCCTCTTCGGTATCTGCGATGCTCACAAGCTCTCTTAAGGCTTCCGAAAGGTCCGTTTGATCAGACGGCGTCAACAAGATCGAAGGCCCAATAAGAGGGCTTTGGTCCCATTTTTCCGCATCTCTGATGGCAAGAGCAAATGTGCGAAGGACTCCGCGTGCTCTCTGAAAGTGTCGCAGGCTTGTCCATTTTGTGTAAAGAACTTCAGTCAAATCCGGATGGAAGGGGTAGCTCTTCAGGAATCGCTCCTCCGCCATCGGTCCCTGTTTTGCCGTTTCTTCATCGATTGACTGTATTCCTTTTAAGGCTGCAACAACGTGTGGGCGGAAGCTTTCTCTGTCCTTGATTGACTCGGGGGTGAAGAAACGTCTGCGTAGCACTTCGGCGATATCTTCCTTTACGACAGGCTCAATGACCTCCTCTTGCTGACGCATGAAGATATCGGAAAGTCTTCCCTGGATGCGTTTGCCCAAATCGTCCTGATGAGTGGTGAGACTTGCAAGGAGTGAAGCGACAATACAGCACCGGTCAACCTTAGTGGCAGCCTGGGTCAGATACTGAAAGAAGTTTACAAGACTATTCAGTTTGACTTCGTCCGTGCCGACTTTCTCGCGTGCGTACATAAGGATTTCGTCAATAAGGATAAGAATGCCCAAACCTTCCTTTGTGGGTATCTCGAGAAGCTCGGTAAGGAGATTCTCAGCGGGAGCTGTTTCGCGCTCTTCCGCTTTGTTTTCGGCATGGAGAAGTTTCAATCCTTCATCGCCGGCGATCTGATAGGCAAGGACACTCCATGGCTGCTTAAGAAGGCGTTTCTTTCCGTCGGGACTGAGTGTTTCGACGCCCTTTTCGACATCAAGTTTGTCGAAGCATAATCCGACAACCCGGCATTTACGCGGCTTCTCGCCGATGTCCTGGATGAACTCATCAACAGCGGAGAGTTTTGGGAGATTGTCGGGATCTTTGACCAGATGGTAGAGCGTGATCAACGTGTGGGTCTTTCCACCGCCATAGGTCAGCTCCAGTTGCCTCACGGCTTTGTCGTTCTTGCCTGCGAGCCGAAGGACAACATCCCGGACAAGTTTTCGGAGGTTGTACGTTGGGAATGTCAGGCTGAAGAACTGATCGGCCTTTTCATAGACCGGCCGTTTGCCGCGTTGCATCAGCACTTCATACAGGTCGGCAGCAAACAGATGTAGGGGAAGTTCGCCGGTTCGGAGGTCATCACGCAGCTTCACCACCTCGTGCCATGGCTTCCAAGGAAGTTTGGCCATTGTGTTATCGCTCCTTTTGTTCTTGTTCGAATCCTAAGTACAGGTTCATATCTTCTCGAACCACACCCTTTGTCTGGATATGGTTGCTTAAGCTTTCCAAGAGCGTTCGCTCTTCGCTTCCACGAGGGGAAAGTTCTATTAGCGACTGAAGCAATCGCCTAAATAATTCCTGCCGACGGAGGGCATTTGAATCGAGATATTCGTCCACTTTGTGCATGTCGCCCTCTTTCCAGAGGTGCATGAGACGATGCACGCGATCAATGAGTGGAATCGGTTTGCCGCCCGGAGCATCGTAGCCGATGGATTTGCCTTTGCGTTGTGCCCATGTTTTGAGCTTGACTTTTCCCCCTGAGCTTTCCTCTTCGATTTCATCGGCGTCAACGTCAGCCTCTTCCTCTTCGCCGTTTGAGATTTCGGCGCCTTTTGTAAAGGTGATGAGATCCCACGTTGTTGCAAGCTCTTTGTCGGAGAGACCACATGAGACGGCGTAGAGGATGCACGAGCCCGCAGGTGCTTCTTCAAGACCAAAGTCGTGTCGGTGGAGGAGATAGTATGCCGTTGGTTCATCCAGACGATCTGCCGCGGCAAGTTCGGCGGCATCTTTGCCGTCGCGGGTTAAGACGCGACCGACGACGAAGTCCACAACCATCCTTCTGACATGGGAAAGAAACTCGCTCACCGTAAGAATTTGATCAGGCTCGTTGGCTTTTTTAACAATTGGATGCTCACTGTATGCTTCCAGTGCAGGACCGGTTGCTGCCCAGACGAAGTCGGGGCCTTTGATATTTGCATCCCAGTACTCGCGCAATCGCAATTGGATTTTTTCGCGCATTTGTTGAATAACTTGGGTATCCCAACCTGGACGAGCAGAAAGTGGCCTTTTCTTGCAGGTGAGCCACACGGATGAAGCTAAAGCTGCAGCAGCTTGGGCTCTCATCCTTGCTACTTGTTCAGTCTGAATTGGCCAGCTTCCGTCTACAACAAATCCTGAGCGAATGATTGCTGTTACTAAAGTTTCCCATGCGTCAGGTTGCTTGTGGGCGAACACAACTACCAACCTTCCGTTAGGCTTGAGCAAGGAGTGACAATTCTGAAATGCTCTTGCCATACCGTGTTCATATGCAGCCTTCGATTTATTCCTATCTCCATCGTGGCGGCTGGAATCATCAATCAATTCACCTTCTTGTGTGAGGTGGTTCCACTTTGGGGCCAAACTCTCCCGAAATTTTTCGTCAAACTCTGGATGAACACCATTCATGTTTCTACGCAACCACACGTAGAAAAAATCCATGAGATCGGAATAAGCAATGGCATCGTAGTATGGTGGATCTGTTAGAACAATGTCGAATTCAGAGTCCGCGGTTTTCTTGGTCGCGCTTTGCTGGAGTATTTGCGGCCTCGCACCGCCATCAGGAATTGCATTTCTTGAAGTTTCTAGGCTTTCCAGGATCGCTTCAAGGCACATTTTCCAACCGCCGCGCACATCATTTATCATAGAAGATTCCGAGTAGTCCCACGTAATGGGCAATGCATATCGAACAAATGTGTGTCCTATCGCTTCAACGCTATTGATCCATGAGATCTGATTAGAGTTAAAGTCGAGCATTCGATCGAATCCACATGCGAGATAAGAAAGGATGGCTTCTCCATATTCGTTCGCATTTAGATACAGTCCAAGTCTCGGTCTCAAGGAATGGAGTTCCCTTACGAATGTTCCTAGCGAAAGAAGCTGACGAGGTGAAAACAGCTTGCACCATCGGTCAAATCCGTACAAAGGGATTCGAAACCCCAAGGCTTCCTTACTGGGAAGTGCTTCGTTTGGGATCCCGAAAGGAACTTGTTCAAAAACCTCGGTAACCCTTTTAGAGATATCCTCTTTTAACTTTTCCTCTTGAAGAGTGGGTAATCTATACTCTTTGCCGTTGGAACCATCCACTACGACGACCGAAATTGTTGAATTCAGCCTTGCCGATTGACCTTCTAATCGAATGTCCTCCATTGTTATAATGGTACCGCAGCAAGGGCATTTTGCTCCAGCACGAGACATAGTGCCGGTGCCTATTCTTTTGTCATGTTCTCTCCGTTGTGCTGTATTCCCTCCTCTCACGGGTACGTTCTCTTGAATCCCGAACACGACTCCGTTTCGATCGGCATTTGGCTCCATTGTGAGAAGCACGCGCTTCTTGTCCTTCTTGCAGAGCCAGCGGGTCTTGAGCAAAGGAATGGTTGCGCGACAGTTTTTGCACGTCACCGTGCGTGCCCAGAGATAAGCGACCGTTGGCTTGGCAACCCATCGGGGATTCCGTTTGTCTGCGAGATACTCGGCAGAGAAGTCTTTGTTGAGGGCGTCAATATCCGGCGTGCCATCCTCTTTGAGCTGTACAAGTCGCATCGGCTGTCGCTCGTAGGGCTTCTGGTTGCGCTTGTCGAGCGGTTCAAAGTCGGCGTATGTTGGATAAAACTTTGCCAGTTCACGTCGTGCGTTATCGAGGACCCACTGTCCCCACGCGCGCACGTGCCAGGCAAGGTCAGCTTTGGGGACGCGCGTGTTATCATCCTTGTGCTTCACAAACGCGTCAATTTGGGTCTCTGAGAGTTGCTTTTTGGTGGGTTTTGTTCTGCCAACTAGGTGAGGATGAGCTTTGTAGAAGGCGTTCATGAACTCTTCGTTCTCGAGAATAAACTCAGGCAACGGATAGGTCTTGCCGGCGAACTTCTGAGGATACTCGAGCGTGCACTTGAGGATGAACCATGCGACCGGATTGATATCGATCGCCGTCGCCTCACAGCCAAGACGCATTGCTTCCAGGGGAATCGCTCCGCCGCCAGCAAAGGGATCGAGAACTTTCGGCGCTCGACCACCGTACGCTTTTCGAATTTCCTGTCGGAACCAATCGAGCAGTTCTTTGTTTTCCGTTTCCCTCCCCCAATGAAGGATGCCGCCCTCGGTTACCTCCTTCTCGCGCTCCACGATCTGACCGTTCGGCATTTTCTTGCGCTCGATCTTCTTGACGATTTTGCCGCCAATCTTTTCACAAAGCTCCTGGCGTTTTTCCGGAGTACCGGGATCGGGGAGAAGCGTTGCAATCAATGCCGCACGGCATGCTGCAAGCGGACGGCGTGCAGGCCAGATATGGAGCGTGGAGATATGACCGTGGCGCACGTTCTTCTCGTGAACCGAATCCAGCGATGCTTGCTTGAGGGGAAACGCGTGTTCAATGAGGCGGTCGAAGTCGGGCATGAGGTTTCCAGTTTAGTTGAGCAATTCGGTGATAAACGTTGGGAAGTAACGGTCCCTCAGCAAAAACATTATCAAGAACAGTGCTTTGTGACGCACTGTAACGGTGTTCGCCTTTCTTTCATAAGTAATGGTCTTGCTGTAGTCCTCGCGGACATCAAGTGCAAAATCATGGTCGGTTGCAGAAACAATTTCCTCGTGATCGTACGTGAACAAGGAGTCGTCGGTGATGACGTGAAAGAACTCCAGCACGGCTTCGGTGGCTCTGAAATCATTTGCAATACCCTCAAACAATGACTTGTCATTCAGAAGATAAGCCATATCTAATGAGGCGCTTGCCGAGAAGCCACCGGCATGTCTATGGTGTGAAAGTCCATCAAGGTGTTCAGAGAGAAGCTGCTCGATTTCTTCCTGGAGACTGGAACCGATTGGAGCGAGACCGAACTCAGCAAATCGGTCGCAGAGCCATACGCAGACGTTGTTGAGGTACTTCCGAAGACGATCACTCTCACCAAGCTTCAGAAGTGCCAAAGAGACCAAGACAATTGATATGGCATAGTTATCGCTCAAGATCCGATATGAACCGCGCTGTTCGTCAATGATCTGCCGGAAGAACGCTTCGATTTCCGTTTTTCGATTGCGTGAAATGAGAATATGAAGTGACAAAAGCTCCAATGTCCTAAGACATGAAATGGGGTGATAGAATAGGGCAAAGACACCTTGGAAATCCATCTCAAAGGGTCTATCAGGTACATAGACCGACTTCGCCTTTTCAAAATGCGCAAGAATGATTTCATCGAGATACTCGACGATGGGTTGCCAATACTCTTCGAGAGCTTTATGCTTCATCAGTACTCGGACGAGAGCAGAAAGCATCAAGGCGGCCTCGTAATGTTTACCTTTGTCGAGCAATAGTTTCGAAAAGAAATAGGCTTCGAGATAGACCTGCATCCGTTCGATGTGGTCAGCCCAGTTCAGATCTAACCATCCTCTCGCGTAATCCTCAATGTCAAAGGAGCTGATGAGATCTCCATTGGCTATTTCTGAATAAAGCTTGAAGAACTTACTCACGAATTGCGGGGATCGGTGTAGTGCAAAGAAAGGCTCAACGCCCTTGTTTAGGAAATCGGTGATAAGTTGAGTTTTTTCCCACGTCTGAACTGGCTTCTGTTTGAGGTTGTCCCGAACAAACTCATTGAATTCCTGAACAGCGATCGTTGCAGGCGGCAGGAGTTCTCCGGTCGTCACTAAGACAACTTGATAAGGCAGAGCGCGGTCGAAGTTTGGGTGCGATAGTTTGTTTGTCAATGCTTGAATGAGCTGACTTTGAATTTGATCCCTAAAGCGAGGAAGATTGATGTCGCCAATCTTTAGCTGGAAAGTAAATTGAATCGTTTCACCATTGATCTGCTTTTTTGCGATGATGTCCTTTCCAAATTCCACGGAGCTGTGGATCACATGGATGTCATGGTAGCCACACAACTCGAGAAGCTCTGTGAAGGGCAGAAAGAACTGGAGCTCTTTAGTCGATGTAAGATAGTCCTCGATAACGTTTCTTAGCATAGAATTCATTCTTCTTCTTTTCGATGATCTGCCGCTGACGCTCCTCTTGCTCCGGTGTGAATTTCACTTCTGCAAGCTTCTTGCCGGTTTCGGGTGCAACGACCAATGTCGGTAGGATTGGTTTTCCTTCATTGTCAAATCTGATCTCCACCTTCTCAAGCATATCCAGGATTAGGTCCGGGGAAGGAGGTTTTCCTTCTGCACTGACTTGATTACCTGTTAGCTCGGTAACCTTGTCAAGAGTTTCAAACATCATCTTGTGGAACTTCTCAATCTGCTGTTGTGAAAAATCATATATTTGCTTGCCCATCTCCTCGAGGTCGAATTCTTTGATGGCTCTGATCGAAATCTCTATTGTGAACGAAAGCTTATGCAGAGGGGTCACCAGTTCCTTGTTCTTTTCTTCGTACCTGAAGCCGCCTGCGTGCAAGGTTTTAACGCTGCCGATCTGCCTCGAGAGTGGATCAGCCGAAACGAGCACCTGGAAGTATTTTCTGAGAATGTCGATTTCGATGTCGCGGAAAGTCATGGACTCACAGAGACTAAATGAGGTCGTATAAGATAGACAATATCAACTTTCACTCACTCGATTTCGATTCCTGTTAGTTTCCTGTACATGGAGACAGCGTACGAGTCGGTCATTCCGCACACGAACTCGCATATTCTCATGATTCTGTCATAAAGGTTGGCAGGCGGTTTCCCATTCTCATCAAGGAATTGGTTGGGTAGAATTTCCATGAGCTTTGCACTATGGAAACGAGTGTGGTCTTTATTGTCTCGGACCTTGTGAATATCATTCGCCCCATTGATGAATAGATCCAGCAACTTTCCGATGACAGAGAATCCAGCTGCTTCGATCTTCAGCACCGAAGGCGATCTGTAGTATTTCTCGAAACTTATCTTCTTAATATCTTTCAGAACGTTGGCACAAGGAATTACCTCGACAATTGATTCATCAAACTCCCCGCGGCGAATTTCAGATTCTCGGTCGCAAAACTCTTCAGCCACTTGATGAACAACTGTGTTGATAGCGAGGGCACGGAGGTAGCTTGTTTGTTCACGCGGATCACGCAGCCCTTTGAGCTTATCTTCATTCAACGCGTTCGGATGGATTAAGGACTTCAACTTTTCATGCGCGATTTCAATGGGAATCAATCCCAATCTCGCCCCGTCTTCGAAGTCAATAATGTGATAGCAGATGTCGTCCGCGGCTTCAACCAGAAACGCGAGCGGGTGCCGAATCCAGCAGAGTTCATCCAGCTTTGGCAAGCCAACTTGACTAGCAATTCTTTGAAATACCTCTGAGTCTGACTCGAAGAATCCATACTTCTTCTGGCTACGACGCTCTCAATCCATTGCTTTCTTCTTAGATGAACGAGGATATTTCGTAAAAGCAGCCAGAGCGGAGTAGGTCAGCTTGGCTTTGAGGTTTGCCAAAAGTCTGAAGCCGCTCGCGTTGCCTTCGAAATTCGTTAGATCTTTCCACTGATGTTCTGTTAACTCCTTTTCGAATTGTTTTCCATTGCCGTTCAAGAAGTAATCCCGGATAGCGTCCTCTCCAGAGTGGCCGAAAGGTGGGTTTCCAATGTCGTGGGCAAGGCATGCAGAAGCGACAATTGCGGCAAAATCAGACGGAGTCACAATATCCCGCAGATCTGGATATTGTTTCAGAATCTTTACTCCTACGATCTTTCCAAGCGAGCGACCAACGCACGAAGCTTCAAGACTATGCGTGAGTCGTGTATGTACAAAGTCACTTTCTGGCAGCGGCATAACCTGAGTCTTATCTTGCATCCGCCGAAATGCGGCCGAGAACACTATGCGATCGTAATCCACTTCAAACTCACTTCTGTCCTCAGATTCGTGAGGAGGTTTCCCTTCTCTTCCGAGGCGTGTTTTCGGAAAACAATTTTTCCAATCGACCATAAAGAAGCCTTTTCTTAGTGAATATGGGAATCACACATAGGCCAACTCCAACACTTGCTGTTGATCAATCAAAAGGCTTCCCTTTGATTTTGCGATCAAGCTGTTGAACGGGTCCTGAACGCGATACAGCGTCGGACTTTCGGACGCGCAACTGAAGACAACATAAAGCCAGTACGACTTGCCCAGGTTGCACGCTTTGGCCCACTCGTTAGCAGAGATTTCAATGGAGCCAACTTCCGCACGGCCTTTGACTTCGATGCTTCGTCGCTCGCCGTTTGACCGAATGGAGAGCAGGTCGAATCCGGGATAATCGGGAAGTCCGGCAGCTCGTGCAAGGTCGGGAGAATGAACATCAATCACCGTTGCACCTTGCGCTTCCTCGTACGCAATTGCCCATCGCATAGCCACCTGCTCGACGTTGGTTTCGTGTTCCTCGATTTCGATAGGATCACTAGTTGGGACGACAAGTGCATGGGCGACGAAGCGAATCTCCCCCGGTTCGATCAGTTCAGGCTCGCGATGCAAGACTGCCAGGGCGTTTTCCCTTCGCTGCGCTAACATTCGCTGCTGATTCTTGACCAGTTCCAGTTCGTGGAGCGCTCGTTTGCTCCCTCCTCGTGCCTTTTCTGCATACTTGGCCCTCTTTGAGGCAAGCTCGGCTTCCTGGAAATCAAATCCTCTGTTGATGAAGGCCTCGCGTTCCGAGATGGAAGACTCAAGCTCCTTCTTCCGCTGGATGGCAGTCTCGCGGCAAACGCGCTCAAGGAGAAACGCTTCAGCTTGCTCGCGAGCATTCTCTGCATCAAGGGCAAGCCGTTGAGCTGCTGCGGGGATACCATGCGCACCTTTGAGGAGAAGCAACTGTTCAACGGGGCAAATCGTGAGCTCAGAGCCTTCTCGTTGCTTGAGGGCAACGAGTCGGCATTCGAGCACTTCCTCACGGGACAATTCCTTGAACTGCGGATCTGCCTTACGAAGTACTTTGATCAGAGCGAGATGGAATAAATAGGATTTTTCAGTCGTGGGATCGACAAAAACAGAACCCCTAAGGGCATACTCCGCGAGTTTGCTTGAGACGAGGGAGCGGAATCGCTCGAACACAGGCTCACCGGGGTGGAGCCAGACGACCGAGTTCTCACCGTCGGGCCGTGAAAACACGAATCGTTCACGTGATTCAGTTGGGTAAGATTCTAACGCGACGAGCAGTTTATCGAGCGCCCCGGGTTTTTCGGACTTGAAGGAAAATGTTCCATTGTCATTGTCTTCGAGTGAGAGTTCAAGGAATCCCGCAGCTCGTTCAGTATAATGACGGACATAACCGGGCAGGAGCTTGAAATACAGTTCGCGCTCAACATCCTTGTGAAGACGTGGGAGTTCACGAGCCACATCTCCGCCGTCACCGAAGAGTCGTTTCTCACGCTCAGCAATGGCCTGAACTTGCTCGGCAGTGAGGCGACCGTCAAGCTCGCGCGCTGCTTCCTCTTCTTTACCTAAAAGGGCAAGTTCAAGATATCGCTTGAGCGAAGCACCCTCAAATATCCTTCCGATGCAGTCGAATACCTTTTCCGAACGCATCTCTTTTCTGATTCGCTCCAATTTCTCCAGGAGGGTACTCAGGACAAATCCTTCGCGCGTCTTTGGAGCAACAATATTCATAATGACCACAGGGTCATGCTTCTGCCCATACCGGTGGATGCGACCCATGCGCTGTTCGAGACGTGCAGGATTCCAGGGAATGTCATAGTTAATCATTATCCAGGAGAACTGGAGATTGATGCCTTCACCGGCCGCGTCCGTGCAGATGAGGAAACGAGCGCCACCTCCAGAGAGTGGCTTCTTGAAGAAATCGACCTGGGTCTGTCGTTCTTTGTAATCCATCCCGCCGTGAATCTGAGCAATCTGATTCGTAAAACCGAGGCCGCGCAGGCGATTGACCAAGAATGTGAGAGTGTCGCGATACTCTGTGAAAACAATGAATTTCTCACCGGTGTATTGGGGATCCGTTAAGAGCTCCTTCAACTTATCGAACTTCGACTCGATGCCTAAGTCGTAGACGCGTTGCGCAAGGGTTTGAAGTTGTTGGACTCTTTCCCTCTCAGCCAGCAGATCAGTTAACGAGGCAGCAACGACGCCCTCAAGTATTTTGTCTTCGGCTCGTTCGTTTTCTTCTCTGCCTTCCTCGGCCGATTCTTCGTCTGCGGTTTTCGTGTCGAGGACATCTTCCTCTTCTTCAGCCAAGCGCTGCTGGAAGATGGCAAGCTGCTCCGAAGTGATCTTGCCATTTTGTACGTCGTTAATCAGTCTATCGAGCTTCTCGATGCGTCTGTCAAACGATCGAAGCAGTGCATATGTTGAGCTGGCGAGGCGTCGTTGGAAAACGCTTAATGCGAGGCGAGCTGCTTCTCGGTTAAGCAGTTTCGCGCGGTTATAGACATACTGCAAGTAATCGGTCGTTTCGTCGTAGAGACGTTGTTCACTGATGTCACCTTGAGACAGATCGAACCCATGCGTAGAGGAGATCCGTTTTGGATAAAGCGGCCTTCCATCGAGATATACCATTTCTTCCTTGGTTCGTCGAATGAAACGCGATCGACGCGCTTCGGTCGGATATTCGGCAAATGCTTCCGGTGTGGAGAGGGTTTCGGGCTCAAGAAGTCTCCAGAGCGCGTAGTAAGGATACTCTTTACCCATGTGTGGCGTGGCGGTGAGTAGGAGGAGGTGATGCGCTGACCAGCCAAGCTTCCACTCATCAGCTACATCTTTGACCCCGGCGATTGCTTCAGCTAGAGCATAGCGGTCAGTTTTTTTGACACGAAGGTCTGCCGCCCGGCTTGCAGAGAGTTTGTGTGCCTCATCGAAAATGACAAGGTCGTAAGGAACAATGTTGTCGTCTTTCAACCTGCTAAATGCTCGAGTTGTCGCAAGAGTATCGATGCTGATGATGAGGAGATCGCTGTTCTCACCGGAGAAGGGATTGCTGAAACGGAAATCACTGCCTATGACAATACGAAAGTACAGATTGAAGAGACGAGAGAGTTCGTTTTGCCAATTGCCAACGAGTCCAGCAGGTGTGATGATGAGAACTCTGCCAAGTAACCGACGGGAAAGCATTTCGCGAATGTAGAGTCCAGACATGATTGTTTTTCCCGCACCAGCATCATCTGCAAGGAGGAAGCGCAAGCGCGGCTGACGCAGCATGTGTTCGTAGACGGCAATACGTTGATGGGGAAGCGGATCGATGCTGGAAATCTCGGTAGCGAAGGTGGGATTCATCATGTGGCCGAAGGAGAGCCGTTCTCCCTCAGCGAGGATCTTGACGGCTTCTGAGTCGGCGGTGAAATCGAGTCTGGCTTGTTGTTGCGGGGTGACGTATTCTTGGATCTGTTCGGCGACTGCCTGCTCAAGCTGTCGTAGTTGTTTCCAATAGAAAGCCGACGGCCGGGTTTGGCCATTCTCCCACCGGTTAATGGTGGCAAAGGAGACGCCGAGTCGCTGGGCCAGGGATTGCTGGGTTAGGCCGAGGGAACTGCGGAGTTGCTTGATTTGGGATGAGTAGTCGGTTTTGGGATCGCTTGTTAGAATGGGCATGAATGGCTGTCCGAAATATGCTGATTGCAGACCGTGTGAATCGAATTTTGCTTAATATAACATCTGTTATAGTGTTTGTCAAGTTGATATACGCTTGCATACACGCATCCACTTTCTAAGACACAAGAAAGCGTAGGATTATGGGGATTTCGGAGTGGCAGGGGAGATGGATAGGGGCCCCTTGTCGCTCCTCGATCAGCCTTACAAAAAAGGAATGGCAGGCGCAAAACAGTGGGCAAGGCGTAAAGGCGAGTGACTTCACTCTCCAGATGAATCAGGCTCGCTTGTCTCAACCTCTATGTGGAAGCGTTCCGTTTGATTCGCTCGGAAGAGGTCTACTTCCCAGATCTGGTTCAGGGCTTCACGATGGTTCAAAGGATCTCCTAGAACCACAACGACATATTCAGTTTTTGTCTTCTCGTATACACGATACAGATAATATCGCTCTTTATATAACTGCGCGCCAGCAAGTTCATTGCCTTTCAACTCGATTGCACCCTTCTGGTTAACGCTTGCCTTAACTTCAATGAACCGAGCGATTCCGCTCACGTCCCTTTCCGGACCTGGTGACTGAATAAACCGATCAAACTCATCTCTTGTGTTGAAGCTAAGCACATCGCAACGGGGACCTTTATAACCGACAATGTTTGAAACTTTCAATGCGAACCGTCCGTCGGATGCTTCGAACGCAACGATAAGATCCTCGCATCGTTGCCAATCCGTTACCCTGTGTGTACCGGTGAGCGCGTTACCTCCGACCTTTGTTTTCCTCCGAACTACTTCTCTTCTCTTCGTGGCTGTCGTGGGCAAATGTTGCTCAATACTTATTTCCAAATTGTCAGCGGTAATGGGTGAGGTAGATTGGGTAGAAGTAGGTGCCTTTGATTCATCTGGTTTCTTGAGATTAACCTCTTCTGGTTTTAATTCTCCTTGAGATTCCGATTTATGAATTTCCGGTAGAAGTATCCCAGGTGATTCTATTTCATCTAGTCCTTCGGCAGCGGCCAATTCTTCAAGGTTTGGGAGTTCTGACTCGCCTAATAGTCGCTTAAGGAGCTCACGTCGCTCAGCATCTTCGCACTGAATCAACTGTGCGAATTCTCCTCCGCTCTCGAGGTTAAATAGTGTAGCAAAAATTCTGCCCAAGGTGTCTGCAAGCATTGCAGAGCGCAAGGAAGCATTCTCGCTTTCGGGTAGATATACATAGGCAACATCATCCTTCAATATCCACTGATACCTTTCAGAAACTTCGCTATGAAATGTTATATCCTCATACGATAGCGTACTTGACAATTTAGAGCAGAATCGCAAAGTAAGACGTTGAAAGGAGATGGACGTCGGGATTCTTTTCGACTTAACTTGTCGTAGTGCCAGAATATATCGCTTCACATGTGCGAATTGAGAATTCAAATCGCCACTTTCAATCCTCTCTTCAAACTGCGTAATATCAATTTGGATTTTCCTTTTGTCCAGTGGCTCAACGCCAAACAAGGTCTTCACACGCTGAGATCCAACTCTTTTGGGCAGGTCAACAAGATTCAAATGCGACGTGAGGATTTCAGGGAATTCCTCAGAATCAGCATGATGTAATTTGCTTATTGGGTAGTAGCCTTTGCCTTTGGGTCCCTTACCCCACATTTTACCTTTTTTGAGGAATTCTTCAGGTGGTTGCTCCCAGCCAATTTCGTCCGGGTTGATCCTCTCAAGCGCACTTCTATAAAAAGTTTTGGCGGATTCTCCATTTGGATCTTTCTCTGGAAGGCTTAGGAGAATAAAAAGTAGCTGCTCCTTGTTCAGAGAGGCAAGATCCGGCAGTACACCAGCATTTTCCCATGCTCGGCGAATTAAAATTGCATCAATGTGATATTTTTCGAACAGTGGATGCTTGAACCTAGCAGGAGCTGGAAAGACCTTTTCTATACTTCTTTCGCCTATTATGCACCTATTTGGACATTCGTTCCTTCCGTCGACGGTGGGCAACCAAGGGGTATTTTCTATCTTCCACTTTGCGTAGTGGGGCAGCGGACCTTGGTAAGTTCGTCGATATTGAGCGCGATGGGGTCTGTCGCTCAATTCAAGATTCCCAGGCCTGTTGTCTCTCCAACTACTGCATTGGTGATCCAGTGCTAACCAGGTTATTATTGCTGCCGGATCAGAACGGAGGATGTTATCGAGACCATCTATTGTCTTAACGGAACGAATCGCTGGTTCGTTGAAGTCCGATACTTTGTGATAGACATACTCATCCAAGCGAATTCCACTCGGACCATAAGGAAGCGATGATAGCACGAACTGCTTGAATTCTCGTTCTACGTGATCAATGATGACTTCCCTCGGGAAGTCTGCGACACCAAGCCAGCGCAAGAAGTTAAGATATTCCGGGTCGTTGCCATCGATACCCAATTGAACTGGGTCAGCTAGAAGTTTTTCAGGTGTTTTTTTGTACAGTTCGGCCAGCCAGTCGCCATTTGCTGCGTAGAAATTGCTGAAGTACATTATTCGGGCATCACAGTAGTCACCGGATTTTGAAAGTAATGGTACTGCAACTTCTTTGGGGAAATTGGCATCCCCTCGCTGTTGGAACAGACAGTAGAGTGTAAGCAAAACATCCGCGTGAATTTGGTTTCTTTCTGTGGGTTCATCTTGGACTTTCCTCCTGGCCTCGGCTAGAACAGCTCTTACAATTGGATCAAGTGAGTATTCGTTGACACCGAAGGCACTTAGATTCTGTCTGAGCTCCCTGACATCACGTACTCCCAATTCCTGGATAAGGGCCGCCATGAGGTCGTCGTGCACGAACCTGACACTTAGCCACTCTGGGACATCAAATTTTTTCTGATCCCGAGAAGATAAAAAGACACGGCTTTCTGAATGAATGACAGCGCCATTTTGATCTATGAGCAAATCTGGAGTGGGATTGACAGGAAGAACATTATTATGGATAAGGCGAGCTATCAGCTTTGCCCTTGTGTTGATATCTGGAAACGTTAGTGAGTTGAGCCGGGTAACAAAGTCTTTCTGAGACAATTCAGGAATTGATAATGCTTGATATAGGCGACGGATAGGCTCGGACGGTGGGATCAGAGCGATATCGGCAAACTGTGGTTGTGGTAGCCAGTCAATGGAGCGGGCCGATATGAGCATCGTGTTCTGGGGCTTTGAATGTTTTGTGCCGAGGGTTGGAATAATGTCGCATTGTGTTAACGTCGAAAGAAGTGTTTCGACAAAGCGGCTGCGCAAGAAGTATGTGTCCAGATCCTTTAGGTTTGCTACCAAGCGGACCCGTGCCCACGGATCGCGTTCCACATCCTGGGCACTTGCAACCTCGGCCAAGAATTTGGCTATCTCCTGTACGATGTAGCTGTTGGTTGCATTGGATCTTGGATGTTTCCTATTTGCCTCTAGTTCAAGTGTTGCGTGACAAACGATTGGATATGGGAATTCCAAATCAAGTGGGAAATAGGAATAAAGCGGCAGGACATCGCTTAGCTTAGCGTTTATCGGTGTTGCAAGAGTTATGGTGAATTCATTCGTTGAATCTGTGGATCGACTATCTGCGCTTTCAGGGATTTTCGAACTTCGTTCGTAAACCTTCCATTCAATTTCTTTTCCATCATTGTGTTGGATATTCACTCTGTTGTTGTCTTTATCGCGGTCAGTGACCTTCCATCTCTTGTAGGGTTCTCCTTCTATTCTGATATCTATCTCATCGATAGATTCGACGAAAAGAAGCAGAACGGAGCTTAGAGCCTCAATCTGTTGCTTTGCATCCTCATAGTATCGTTGATCGGCGAAGGGAAGTCCTATTGCAGTATCATACCCGTCTTGCCTAATCGATGTGAGCAGAGGAATAGCGTTTAAGTGTTCCTCAGAGTGAACTTCGACGTTATTGCTTTCAATGAAGACTGGGAACGGCAAGGTTGGGACAAACAATTCGCTTGAATAAGCTTGCTCTTTTTGTACAAGACGCTGCAGATGTGTGCTTGATTTCTTGAGTCTTTCGAAAACCTTTTCCTTCTTTGCTTGAGAATAGGCAAGATTTAATGATCCACTGATAATGATTGGTTTTGAAGTCCAGTTGAGTGCAGCCCTAAAACCCAGACCTTTGTGACCAATGAGATTCTTCTTTTTCCGTTTCTTTGGTGAGATGTGGCTGAAGATAAGAGAGCTCACGCCGCCTGTTGAAAACGGTTCGCCGGTATTTGCAACAATGAGGAAACCCAGACGAAGGTCGACAAGAACCTTTCCCCTGATATCTAATTCTGCTGCCGCGTCATTTGCATTTTGTAGTAACTCGAGTATCTCTCGTCCAGAGTAATCTCGCGTGATCTCTCGTTCTTTATAGTAATCAGAGATCAGGCGGAGTGGTTGCTTCAAGTAGACGTCAATGGATTCTTGCTCTTGTTGAGCAAGCCATTCTTGCCACTCATTGGCGGCGTTAGGAATATAGTCTTCAGTGTCTGTCACCAGTATTCGAGTTTCTGGGTTTTGATACACTGTTTCGCTCAGTTCGTGGCCGATAGAGTTCTGAGTGCTCATCGTGGAGTTGCCAGTTTTCGACGTATCGTGAGGCAAGCTCCTTGTCACGGATAACGAGGAGATTCTCGGCGTTGTTTTCCTCGGCTGCTTTGGAAAAGTTTGCGCCAAAGGCGCATCAGCCTTCGGCTGAGAACGAGCCGGTGATGACGATTTCTTTGTCGATGATCATCACCTTGTTGTGCGCAATTGCATGCGCTGCATCGATTTTGGTCGTGATGCCAGCATTGGCCAGAAAGTCGGCGGAGGAGTATTTCTCCGTCCGCTGGCTTTTGTCCAGTAGAACCTGGACTTTGACACCCCGCCTGTGTGCCTTGACAAGAGCCTCTGCAATCGGTGCAGAAGTGAAGGAATAAGCCTGAACGAGCACAGATGATTTTGCGTTGTCGAGAGCTTGACGGATAGCAAATGTAGCTCCGCCCCGGGGAGAGAAGTAGACGTCCCAGGTGGGGGAGGGCTGTTGGGCGGTTGCGAGAGATGCCAACAAGATGCTCAGAATGGCTAACCATGCGACGCGAATCTTGGTCCAATTGTAACACCTCAATTTTCGAGACTCAAATAGCATCACCTTATTCCAAGCCTTTGAATTTTCTTAGATTTTGAAGTTTCCATAGAACAGCTGGATGGTTTTTCACCCTCCCGGCTTGCTCGTTCTCGAACAATAGCTCAGGTTCGTATTTACCCTCATCGAGAAATCTATCCAGGAATTTCTTTTCCTTTTCCGTGTAATCGAAGATTGAATCGAGGATTTTCTTAGTTTCTGCTCTCATGTCCTCAAGATTTGGGGTTTCGTTCAGCTTGAGAAGCGGAGTTAGCTCTTCGTCGATCATTTTCTGATCGATTGCATCGATTGTTCGGAAGTCCGTTTTCCGCCAATCCTTCTTACTTGTGACGCCAAACAGGATGGTTATTTTCCTCAAGCTCGATATGTCAAACTCCAATGGAGTGCGCGACAACATTGAAACGTCGAACAAATCACGGGCAGCAGATCTCTCCAGCAGCGCTTTTATTTTCCCACCAAATAGTTCCTCAAGAGAGACTGAGTCAAACTCGAACATATAGTCTTCATCCAACATAAAAGGCCGTTTTGCGTGAAGTCCCAATACGGGTATTCTCATCAGGTAGTTCAAGTCAATCTCCAACGTAAAATTTCCGCCAAAAGCACTCGGCGCTCGTAGTCGCCACTTACCGCCAGCATGTTCCTTGGTAGGTATGTGTTCTACGGAAATACCTCGAGATTCTATGAGCTTTACCAGTGCTTCCTCAAGAACAGGTCGCTCGTCCAACATCGAGTCCCGATCTGCGCTGGCGACATAATTGAGGTCAATATCGACCGAAAGACGGGGCAATGGAAACCAGAACAGGTTAATTGCTGTGCCCCCTTTGATAGCGAATTTCGTTCTGAGCAAGGGATGACGGCTGATCTCCCGTAAGAGATCCAAAAGAGTCATCTGCTTCTGGAGGCTCTCAGATGGAAAACCCGTCCGCTGGGACAACTTTTCAAGATATTCCTTTGAGAACATCAGAGCTCTTCCCAGCTTCGTTCCACGACTGCCTCAGGCACAACGAGGTTCCATCGTTTGAAGTACTTACCACCCTTTTTTGACCGGTCCCAGTATACTGCTGTTGCTGGTTTGTTGCGTTCAAGATTCTGAAGGAGTGATTCCTGGACGTGAAAGGTCTCGCGGTGTTGTTCTAGAAAAAAGCCAACGGTGGCGTACAGTTTCTTTTGTTCGCGGAGTTCAAGGTACTTCATCAGAACTTCGAATTGCAAGTATGGCATCTTTTCAAGAGAGCGGTACATTTCTTCGAAACCTCCACAGTATTGAGGTCGATCTAAGCAATCGACAAGCGTTCGCTCTTTTCCAGTGACTGTTACTTTTAGACCAACGCGCTCTACCTTTTCAGTCCCAAAAGATTGTTGTGATTTCTTCCGAAGCTTTTCAGGTGTTACAACGGAGCGAAAATGACTTCCTCGGAAGCGAAACGCTGGACGGAAACGATTTGTGAGGTAGTAGAACGTACTGAACAGACTGTGTCCAAACCCGAGAAGATCAAGCGCACTGTGAAATGCTATCATTGCATCATCTGAGAGCTTTGAGGCTAACAGAAATGGGTCGGGGGATGTTTGTTGTGTACTGCTACCCGGGCGTATGCTAAAGTAGAGACCCTCTTTGACCACCCCTATCCGCTGCACCTTTTTCTGGTAGAGTATGGTATCGTATGCCTTCCGGCCTCCATTCTTGTATCCGAGGTAGTCTCGTAACTCCTCGAGTGTGAAGACGGGGTGATTTTCGAGAAACTCCAGTATGTTCTTGTCGCCATTTGCCATTTTGTTCGGTATCTCTTATTCTCGTATGAGATTTAGGTGCGATATGCAACTGCTATTTGTCAAAAACTTGAAAATCTCATACTATTATACGAGATTACAAAGAAAATAACAAGAACAAAGCCACCGTGTCAAAACTTAACCAAATCCAGACCCGCCTCCAAGAGATCGAGGGTGGATTGTTTCAGAAGCTTGCGGATGCGTATCTGCACAGAAAAGGATATGAGCTTATCAACCCTCTTGGTTCATTGATCGGCGTTGATAAAGTGAAACGCGGGACACCCGACACATTCATACCCCTGCCGAATGGGAAATATGTGTTTGCAGAATACACGACCCAACAAGATCGGTTGTTGGAGAAGTTGAAAACTGATCTCGAAAATTGTTTCGATGAAACGAAGACCGGAATCCCTGTTGGGAAAATCCAAGAGATTGTGTTTTGCTTCAATTCCAAGTTGGAGCCTCCGGAACAGGACATCTTGAGAGAGATTTGTCAGAGCAGGGGCGTGGTTCTTAATCTATTTGGCATAGGACCGATTTCTTTCGATCTCTATCAGAAGTACCGGGGCATAGCAAAAGACCTCCTGGGTATCGAAGTGGATACAGGACAAATCCTCAGCCCCGATGAATTCGTCACAAATTATGGCAGGCATGCGCTGGCGACCCCACTCGATACGGAATTTCACTTTCGAGAGACCGAAATCGCCAATGCTCTTCGCTGCCTGGAAAGCTCGGACATAATAATCATTTCAGGGAGGCCGGGAGTTGGTAAGTCGAGGTTTGCTTTGGAGTGCTGTAAGCGATTCCTGTCGGTTCGTCAAGACTTCAAAGGCTATTGTATCTTGAATCGCGGGCCAGACATCTATCAGGACCTACGTACTTACTTTGCTGAACCGGGGAATTACTTCATTCTTGTTGATGATGCGAATCGGATCAATCGGTTCGAATATGTCCTGCAACTTTTGGACGAACAGAATCCCGGCAAGCGAATAAAGATCATTGCAACAGTTAGAGATTATGCCCTGCAAAAGATCTCGGACAGCATTAGAGATTTTGGGGTAGCAACGGAGGTAGTCCTGCAACCGTTCAAAGACGAAGAAATAAGGAAACTTGTCGAAGATCTATATGGCATCAAGAATCATTTGTATCTCGAGAGGATAGCTGAAATAGCCAAGGGAAATCCCCGCTTGGCAGTGATGGCGGCAGCATTGGCAAAGCGAACCAATAGTTTTGAAAGCATCGCGAATGTCAGCACGTTGTACGATGAGTATTACAGCAGCGTACGCTCAGAACTTTCTGAACTCGACAATCCGAATCTTCTCAAAAGTGCCGGAATCGTAGCCTTTTTTAGGGTTGTGGATTTCACTGATAAGAAATTGCTGAAAGAGATCCAGCTGGCTTTTGAGGTTCAGGAAGACGAATTCTGGAAAGCGGTCCGCCGGCTTCACGAACTGGAGATATTCGATCTCTATGAAAAGGAAGTTGTTCGAGTTTCGGACCAGATTATGGCCACGTACCTGTTTTATCTTGCTTTCTTTAAAGAAAGAGTGTTGGATTTCTCGGTGTTGCTGAACTTCTTCTTCCCCCAACTGCGCCAAAGATTTCTCGATGCTCTTAATCCTGTCCTTGACGCATTCTACGGAGAACCACTCCTTCGGGTTATGCGACCGACGATTGACCGGGCTTGGGAAGAAGCAACCAGAGTGGCCGATGACGAAAGGCTCCTTCATTTGATGGATATGTTCTTTTATCTGAAAGAGACCGATGTATTGCTCTATTGCAAAAGGAAGATTCAAGGTATGGAAACTGAATCGCTAACTGAGACCTTAGACGTTAGCGAAGTGAAGCAAGAGGAAATAAAAACTCCTTCGATACTGAGCATTCTCAGTTCCTTCAAGTACATGGAGGCGACATCCTTTAAGATCGCGCTCGATTTGCTCTTGGACTACTTGGAAAAACGCCCGAATGAGTTCACAAGAATCTCGTTTATCCTTGCTGACCGATTTGGATTCAATCATCGTTCATACATGAACAACTTCATAATCCAGCGAATTGTTGTTGAGACCGTACTCGAACGAGCGAAGAAAGGTAACAATCTTCTTATCACAAAATTGTTTCTATTGATAGCCAGGCGTTACTTGCATACAGACTTCGACACAACTGAATACAAAGGCGGCCGTGAGTTTACGATGATCAGGTTCCAATTGCCGGCAGTGCCCTCTTTATTCGAACTAAGGGCAACTATTCTTAGGGGAGTGATCGAACACTTCTCAGTCGAGGGAATGAAGGACGCTGTCCTGGAAGTGATTCATCGCTACAGCACTTCTGGCTACCATGTCTCATCGGAAGAAATCATAAAGCAGGATTCCGAGTTGCTCCTTCCGTTTATTCGGGAAAGATTCGATCGAAACGACACCAGACAATGCTTCGTTGCATGCGAGTACTTCGAAATGCTTCAAGAATCAGGCGCTCATGTTGATGATGCTTTACGTAAAGAGTTCAAAACGGACATCATTGAAATCTCAGAGTTACTTCAAGAAAGTTATTTCAACGCGAACTATCGAGACCTTTCGCCGGATCAATACCTGGAGAAGCGGAAAAGTCAACTTCGCGATTATCTCAAACATCATGGTACGGATGAGCTTCAACAGTTTGTCGATAAGTGTGTGGCAGCTTTTTCGACGGTAAGAGATGGGCACAAGCAGAGGCAATTTCGGGAAGGTTTTGGGCTTTCAATGGTCGCGATCGCAGAACATGGAACAGAAACTTTTCTAGACGTTTTGGAATATTATTTATCCCTCGGCGATCCTCTCAAAGTGGAGCCATATTTTATCATCAGCAAGTTAATTGAGAGGACTGACCCCCGAGTCACTTTAACTTTCCTGAGCAAGCAAACATTCTCATCAAAACGGAGATGGCTGTTCACTTACTACACACTACTCAAACCTGATCAGGTCAATGATAGTTCTGTTTCGGGGTTGATTGATCTCTACACAGTCTCATACTACGAGGAAATGCCTCATCACTTGGATTTCCTATTGAATTACGAAAGCGTAAAAGCTGGAACAATAGGTCAGATCATCAAAATTGTCTTGGGGAAAACGGAGGAGAATCCTGATTCTGCTAGGGCATTAACGATGCTTTTCAATCCATACACTGAACTAAGTAAGAAACTCACTACCCTTTTTGAACATGAAAAAGATTTGCTTAAGCGCCTCTACCTCGCAGTCATGAAAGTAGATCCTCATATCGATCACAATAGACAGATCATGGCCTCGATTATGAACTTAGATAAGAGCTTCATTATCGAGTACATAGATTGGATCTACGGCCACAAGAAGTGGGTCAGCGGGCATGACGACATGCATGATTATTCATTTCTTTGGATGAGGCCTGATCACAACGAGTTAATGACTGCAATAGTTGATCACGTTTACAAAAAGGAGCAAGAAGGGGAATATCCCAGAGCAGGCTATCTGGAGACTTTCTTTATTCCCCATGGAGAGAAGAAAGATGACGGCACTCAAGAGGTAGAGAAACGCCAAGATGAATTCATCAGGAGGCTAATAGAATCACGACATAAAGATCTGAAATTTATGAGGTATCTTTTTTGGATGATCGCAGAGTTCGGGCCTGACAGGCGAAGGGAGTTTCTCAAGGAATTCTTAAAGCATAACAAAGAATTTGACCACTTCGAGCAAATTCCCATAGAACCAACACATTGGTCGGCACACGGTAGCTGGGTTCCTGTAATACAGGGACGAATCGACTATATGGAATCGCTGCTGCCAATGCTTAACACGGCTGACCTCTTGCAGCACAAACAGCTGGTGGAGCAGCATATTGAGCACCTGCGAAAATACATGGAATCAGAAAAAAAGAGAGACTTCATGGAAGACTGAAGAATTGGATCGGTTATGGGTCTGGGACAGGAAATTTCTTCAAAGTTTTCGGAAAAACTTTGAAAAATCATTGGAATTTTGGTATCATTGTTATTAAGTGAGCTCTAACTCGGTCACGATGTACGCATTTTCAGGGTGTAGAAGGATCGCTTTAGGGCTACGCGAGACTGCCCCCGTTTGAGCTCACCCCATTCACACCACATCACCCCCGACAAGTACAAAAGCACGTTGGCTGATGAGGTTGCAGAGCCGAAATGTTACACCGTGTTCTTGCAAGAATCGAACATGCGCGCAGAGGCCGCTGCCTCACGCCCCTCCAAAATAATTCGTTCACATCACTGGCTAATGGTCTTGCGAATATTCTTTTCGACCGGTGGCCGGATTCACGGTCTTCTTGGCGGCAGAGGTTCAATTGTTTCGGAAAACGAAGTGTAGAACATTATTCACACCATCACCTTCAACAACTCACTCAACGAAATGCTTGCGACCGTTGTGATGTGGTCAGAAGCAGCGTACGGGAGTATCACATCACCGGAATGCAGGATTGCACCGCAAGTGTATACAACGTTTGGGACATAACCCTCCCGTTCCGATTCATTGGGTACAAGCAACGGTTGCTCCAGACGCCCAATTACCTTTGAAGGATCCTTCAAATCTAACAATACAGCTCCAATGCAATACCTTCTCATGGGTCCTACACCATGAGTCAGCAGCAACCACCCCTTCTCTGTTTCGATCGGCGAACCGCAGTTGCCGATTTGGATCAACTCCCACGCAGAGGTCGGCTTCAAGAGCTCGATTTTTTGATCCCACCTTGAAACATCATCTGAGAACATCAGGAAGAGATTCTCTCCATCCTGCCGTGAAATCATTGCATATCGATTCTCGATCTTTCCTGGGAACAATGCCATCCCCTTATTCTCCACTCCTTGCCCACTCAACGCTCGTGATCGAAATGATACAAAATCTTTGGTCTCCAGAAGTCGCGGTATGATCTTTCGACCGTCGTAAGCGGTATAGGTTGCATAGTACGTAACTTCACCATCATCATTCTGGAACTTCACAAATCTTGCATCTTCCATGCCATTTCGCTCAACTTCAGATATCGGGAAGAGAACTCGTTCCGAAATCGGTGTTTCGTCCGGGAATCGCACCTCGTATTCCGAGGAGGAGTTGGAAACGATGTGCGGGGTGGAGGCATAGCGACTGATATCGTCGATTGTCATCTCGCCCTTCTTGTTAATGACTCCCGTACGGAACTCAATCGACGAGATGTGACCTTCCCCAACTGCTCGCAAGCTCATGATGAAACGCAGTGATCCGACAGGAAGGCCGTCCTGGTCCGGGTGCGGGACAATGGATGGATTGAAGAGAGCGGCCGCTTCAATCGAATACTCACACGTGAAGTACGAGCCAATGAACAAGCGACGACCGGGCGTCGGTGTGTATCCTGTGGGAAGAAGGTAGGAGACCTCTCGGAAGTGAGCTTCCAGCATTGATTCCACGCTTCTGTGCCGCTCACCAAACTCCTGAAGAACATCGCCAAGGAGGCTTTCGACCTCCCCATCCGAGAGCTTGAGAACACGATTCATTATGCTTTTTCGTCTTCCTTCACTTCCCGGAATAAACGGACGCACGATCACCCGTGAATTATTCGGCAATAACTTCAGATCGTGTCGATGTATGTTCACGGCCTTTATAAACCTCCCTCATCAGTTATGTGAATGCTTTGTTTTCCTTCAACGTCCATGGAAATGATCCGATTCGAGCCAACGAATAGCTAACCGCCGTTCGATTTCCGAGACAGGTTCATTCGTTTGGATCGTGATAACTTTGTTCTCTCCCGCATCAAGATCAAAATAGTTGTCATCGGGAATAGGATGATCAAGTTCGAGATGAACATTCTTTGCAAAAACATCGGTTGAAAGGGTCAGCAGTGTGGCCCCCTTCTCATTTCTGATCGCGGTTTGAATGTTGGGATGAGGTAGCCGAAGATGCTTGGGCTCGACGAAAAACAAACGATTCTCGCAATGAACGCGGTCTTCCTCAAGAAAGCGGGCGCGTATGTAATGGATCGACGGGTCAAAAGGGGGAAGCCCTACCGCGCCAATGTTCATCAAACGATGTGACGAATTCGTCTTCAGGTTGATTGATTGCTTCTTCTCCAAGAGACGAGCGCCATCAAACGAAAGCAGAGCAACTTCAATCACTCCTTTGACAGGACAACGAAGATCGTTCGTTCCCCATACTTCAATCCCATGTCTTCTCCTCCTGATACTCACAAGAAGCGGGGCGAAAAATCTTTTCGCATAGAACCATGCCGCTTTGGGGCGAAGAGCGCTGTCGATAACGGACCAGCTGCTTACTGGCCAACAATCGTTTAGCTGCCAGAAGATCGAGCCCGCCGTCTTGAACTTGCGGCGTCGCCAGTGCTCAACGGCATACTTGAGCGCTTCGGCTTGAACAAGTTGGCCTTTGTAGATAAAATCTTCAAACGTCGCGCCAATGGTGAAATGTGCAGATTGGAAGCGGAAGAGTCTCTCTGTGCCTTCGATCTGCTTGTTGTGATGCTCTATCACCGGACTCTGTGGGCATCGATCTTCTGGAATAGTCACTGCTTCATAGGTCTTGAGATTCGCGGGGGCCTGGAAGCCGAATTCCGTCACGAATCGTGCCTGATTACGTTCATATGCTTTGTAGTCTTTCCATCCGCTCCACACCGTCCATTGATGATGATTACCGTTTGCCTCGTTATTCGGGAAACCTTGACCCCACGGCGAGCTTCTCCAGTACGGTCGCGTTCCATCGTGCTTTTTCACAGTGCGAGGGAGAATCTCGCGGAAGATTGTAGAGCCGCTCATATCGTCAGGCTCTTTTCCGGGGTTCTCCGTGCAATAGATCCACTCACACTCATTATTCCCGCACCACAGGACAATGCTTGGATGATTTCGCAATCGCTTGACGACCTGTTCAACCTCCTTCTCTACAAGCGAGAGGAACCACCGTTGCTTGGGATACTCGCCGCACGCAAACATGAAATCTTGCCAGACCATCAAGCCTAAGCGATCACACAGCTCATAGAAAACGTCCTGCTCGTAGAATCCACCACCCCACACGCGAATCATGTTCATATGTGCATCACGAGCACTCGTGAGAAGGATCTCGTACTTCGAAGCGGAGATCCGCGGAATGAAGTTATCACACGGTATCCAGTTTGCCCCCTTGCAGAAAATCTTTGTACCGTTGACTTCGATGATGAATGTCTTTCCCTCATCGTCCTTCTGTTGCAACAAACGAACGGTTCTTATGCCGAAAGCAACTGCGACATTGTGAACCACTGAATCTTCATTCATCAAAGTGAGCGATGCCGTGTAAAGTGCTTGCTCGCCATACCCGTTGGGCCACCAGAGTTTCGGGTTGGGGATTTCGATGGACACACGTGCTACCCCCTGTATGACGGCAGCATCCTGTTCGATTCTTGTTTGGCCATTGCAGACGGTCACGCGAAGTTTCATTCTCCCTTCTCTCACGAGATCAAGATGCGCCCGTATCTCAACCAGTGCTCGCTTCTTGTGCGTCGAGAGAACCTTCACCCAGGGATCGTGAATCCGTCCAACAGAGCAGCCTTCGAAGTAAATGTCCCGCCAGATACCTGAGGTTGTCAACTTTGGTCCCCAATCCCACCCAAATGAATACTGCGCCTTGCGTAAATAGACGCGATGGGGCTCCAATGCGACTTCGAGCTTTCCGTGCTTTCGCTCGAGAGTCTTCGCCCGATACACCGGAGAATCGAAAAGGATCTCAATGACATTGCTCCCCGGGTCGAGAAATCGCTTCACATCGAATTTGTGCTCAAGGAACATATTGGCCGTCTCTCCGATTTTCCTGCCGTTCACTCTAATTTCTGCAAACGTATCAAGCCCTTTGGCCGTCAACTCAATTCGACGCTCGGCAAGAAGTTCGGGTGTAACGGTAAACTCTTTTCGATATTCCCATTGAAGCTTATCCACCCACTGCACATCGAGCTCATTCATCCGGTAGAAAGGATCGGGGATGACACCGTTCCCCATCAAGTCCAAGTGGACGGTGCCCGGGACGGTTCCCTCCATCCAGTCGAGCGCCTGCCGGTAGTTTGGCGGGGGCGACTCGTACCGAGGAACGCCGCGAAATTTCCAGACACCGTTGAGATTGATCCTATGCACAGAAGATGATCATCGAATGATTAACATCTTTTTCGCGCTGAGATGTTCAGGCGTTCGTAACACGTAAAAATAGACACCGCTTGGAGTATGGTTAGCATTCCAAAATAGAGAATGGTTGCCCGCAGGAAGTTTGTCATCTAAAAGCACGGCAACCACTCTGCCGAGAACATCAACGACCTGAAGCGATGCATGAGCAGTCCTGGGGAGATCAAAAGAAATTTTCGTTGCCACATTGAATGGGTTCGGATAATTCTGATACAGGTAAAACGTGGCCGGTACTTCGGCGGCATCACGTGCATGGACTCGTGTCACGGTGCTATCGTAGAGTTTCTGGACACCATGGAACCCTAATGCGTAATCATAAATCCTAATCTCATCAAGCACCCCTTTGAAGTTATATCCGCTCACGGTCGGAAGATGCTGGCCAATGCTCAGATCATGCGTCGTCTGAAGTAATGTGCCCGAAAACGTGGCAATGGCATCCAATTCCCCGTTTACGTAGATCTCCATGTCCTTGCCGTTGTAGGTTGTAACGACATGATAGAAAACCTGCGTCGAAAGTCCGGTCCGCGAGTCAAGGTCTTTAATGCCTGCTGTCGTTTTGATTGTCCAACGGATGCGCTTGTTCGTTATTGAGATCTTCCATCGGTTCTCCCAGTTGCCGTGCGAAATGGGATACGCTTCGCGGCCGAAGAACTCATCAATCCGCATCCAGTAACTGACCGTAATGGCGTTCTGAAAATTCAAGCCGGGATTGCTTGCTACGCGGATAAGATCGTTGCTTCCATCGAACCAGAAAGCCCGATTAGGATAGCCGTTGCGATCGGCTGTCAACATGGCTCCGAGAACCGTTCCATGGTTGTTAAGTCCACTACGGTCTTGAGCATCTCCATCGAGCGGCAAATCGAGCATGAGATTGCCGGTTGATACTTTCGAGAAATCCCTGACAACAATCAGAGCGCTATCGACGGCAAATCCGCCGCCTGCGTTTTCGACGCGGCACCGCACATAGAAATTCCCTTCCTCAGCCTGGGCACGCCAGATCACATTTGCTCCCGCTCCAATGATCGTGCCGGCATTTGCTTGCCACACATAGGTCAGCTCAGCACCGCTTGTATCAACGGCAGTCACGGTAACTTGAGCCGAACCGCCAAGATCGATCTTTGTCGGCCGGGCAATTATCTGTTCGATTTTAGGCATGGATGGGATAACTTCAACGACATTCAGAATCAGGCTATCTCTCGTCGTTCCACCGCGACCATCTGTTACAGTCACACTTAGCTTTGCGATGCCTGCTTCGGCCGGTGCGGCCCACCCAACCGTGGCACCGGCTCCGTCAATAACGCCGGAGGAGCTAGACCACTCGTACGTCAGCGTATCGCCGTCGCGATCGACGGCCGTGCAATAAAGGAAGACTTTCTGGTTTCGCAACACAGTTGTCGCTCGTGCTGCGAGAGCTTTGATTCTCGGCGGATGGTTCTCGGCGGGAACTGCTGAGCGGTAATCGGCCACGATTCCGTTGACAATCATACGGCCAAGCTTGAAGGTCGCAGGAATTCCCCCCGGCAGCACAACAAGGAGCACCGCGCCATTGGCGGGAACGGGGAACGTCGTTGATTCACTCACTCCCCGTTTGAGCATCGTATTCGAAACTGCATCATAGAGATCGTACTGTCCGTTGCCAAGCTGGATTTCCACTTTGTGTTGCTGTGAATGTGGATTGAAGTAGAGAAAGCTGGGATACGACTGTCGTCGGAAGTAATCGGTCTTCAGTACATCGAGCTTCAGGAGCATCGGCACATTGGTGGTGTCTATGATCGCCCCTACAATGCCGACATGTGATGAAGCGTAAAGAGCCAGATTTGTTGCCGCCCACCCACCTTTGATGGCATCTCCCGTCGCAAAGGGTTGCACATTGTTAACATTCTGCCGAAGAGCCTCATACGCTATTGAAGAGTGAGGATCGTATTGTTGCGACCATGTTCGGCTATCCTGACGATTGGCGGGGAGTGAATTTGAGTAAAAAAGTCGCGCCGCATTGGCGGCATTCAGCACCCACTTGCCGATGGCGCTTGCAAAGCGATCATCGTAACGAACAAGCGGCACAAGCGCACCGACCTGTTGAAGCGTGTTCATGGCAAACGCATAGTCGTTGAATCCGTTCACTTCGCCAATCAGTCCACTCACATCGTATCCTCCCCAGTTTCCAACGATAGCACCCCAATTGCGCAATGAGCCGACGTCAAAACACCAACGCACGAGCTTTTCAACATCGTACGTCGTGCCAAGCTCGGCGTTCATACGGGCGGCAACCAACGCCCCGTACGCGAGTTGCAGTTCGTACGAAGGATTGGATGTGCGGCTGTCGAGAAATTCCATCGCCCACTCAGCGCCCATCCGATATCGGATGTCTCCCGTCTTGACAAACGCATGGTAAAGAATCCACGCAATCGCTCCGGCGGCCTCCGGTTGACGCACGCCAAATGTATTCGGCGTCATCGTCGAGAATGACCAGGCTCGATAGTTCATGTTTGGCTGCTGCCACGGCGTTGCGGTTCCACCCATAGCCATCACCGCCTTCAACCATTGGTCCGCCACTGTGGTAAATTGATACTCAAAGTCCCCAACGCTCCCATGGAGATCGTAGAGTTGGTAAAAATAGATGTTCGGCATCGTTTCATACCACCAGTCGCTTCCGCTTGACGCAACCGGGTGGTTTAGATAGATGTTCTCAGACGGCCGGCGGTTGAAATACTCCTCACACATCAACACCCAGTCCTTGCCGTGTTGCGACCGTTTGTCAATCCCGACCAATGTTGCACTCACGACAGCCGGAAGAACGTTGATCGCCTCACCCGAAACTGGAGAGTTCGTACCGACGTATGTGTGAAGACCGAAGCTTTGATGGCTGGGATAATTCACCGCGTTGGTTCTCGGAAAGATAAGGGGCAGATACTGACCCGTTCGTGATTCGTCGAATGCGATGGAGTCGTACCTGAGAGCGACTTCTTTCCAATCGCGCATTTCATACGGCCTCGGCGTGTTGGGCATCATCTCAATTCGACCGATCTGAATCTGCTGTGCGGCGATGAACGAATGAACGCCGACAAGAAACATCACCAACAACCATATGTGCTTATAGCTCATCGAAGCTTCAATCCGAAGAAAGTATTCCACGCCCCTCCACAATTCCCAGATCCTTTTTCCCCGCATCGAGGACCAGAGTAAGCTCCTCGCCCTGCTCGTTTCGAAAGACGACATAGCGGTTCTTGCCCACTGTCCCTCTCTCTACCACTTGAGCCTTCATAAATTGCCCCCCGCGCTTCGATTGTTCGACTTCAAGGATAGAATACAGAGCTTCGATAGTTGATTCGGCACCCGAATTCAGATTGATCTTCGTCGAATCCTCCAGCCCGTCGTAGCATCGGCCTGTTTGTGGATCGTACATCGGTTTCCCCGCGGCATTGTTTCCGAAGAACCAACTGGCGAGAAGTCCCGCCATCGTTTCATATTCCGGTTTTGATGTCGCCTCGGCGAGCCGGAGTGATCCCACGATCATCGGACGAAAGCCGTAGGCGATCTGTGTGAACTGACGTCGGGTATCGTTTGTGAGATTCCATTCCCGATAATGTCCATCAATGAGGAGGCGGGAATAGAACCACCGCACTTCTCGCTCCGCCGCACTGAGCCAATCGGGACGCTTGAGAAGTTTTGCCGCCATCGCCAGAGCTTGAGTCTGTCCATTTGCCCAGTCGTGCCAGAGGCCGGCTTCCGAAAGGAATGCGCCATAGGGGGGACGATCGAAATCGCCCGCCTGCAATGCCAGAAATGCCTCGGCAAATTTCTCGATGTACGATTTTACGGTTGGCTGCGAGGCTGCACGATAGAACTCACAGAGCCCGATCAAGAGTTCAGATGTCGCAGCGGCCGAGTACTCTTCATACTGATAGATTAACCATTGCGGAACCCTGAATCCACGAATCTCCGCATACTTCCCGTGGCGACTCAAAATAGCCTCGATGTGTGGAAAGGTTTTTTCGACAGCGTACTTGAGTTTTTCAGCGAACCGTGCATCGGATGTCTGAAAGATCCGGTATCCTTGGCTCAATGCCCAAACTGCACGAGCGGCCCACCAGCCGAACGATTTGTAGCTGGTCTTCCCGTCGCGATTGATGCAATGGTCAGCGAAGATGAAGTTGTAGAATTGTCCATCGTCCGCTTGCATCTTCATAACGAAGCGCAGCAGGAACCTTGCACGCTCGGCACTCTTTGGGTCGCCGGTGAGCTCGTAGTGGCGAAGATAGACGACCGTTGCACGAGCCGCATCATCTACGCAGGCGATTCCTTCCGGACCCGATTCCTTCGCGTCCATCCACTTGTAGTCCGGATACTCGGAGTAGATGTGAACGATAGCAACGGTGTCTCCCTCGAAGACGATGCGTTGAGTGAGATGCTCAAGGTGAGTAAAGTTGATGAGCGTGGAGACATCCTTTCTCGCACCCGAACAGCCAACAAGAAGAACGACACACGCAATCTCGACGATCTGTTTCATTAGGTCGGTGCCATCATGCTTTTGATCGTCCTGCCGTTTTTGAGTGATGCAAGCGCATCGTGCACAGCTTCGAGTCGGAATCGCTCAATGATGAACTGATCGACTTTCACCCTTCCCTGATGCAGCACGTTGACAGGACGGACCAACGTCTGGGGACTAACGTACGATCCAACGATCGTCAATTTATGCACAGACACGTTGTTTGGTTCCATGGCAATTGTTTGACCGAGAGGACAGACGCCAAAGAACACAACCGTCCCCTCCCTCCGTACCACCCGCAGTGATAGCTGAGCAGTTTCCGTTCTTCCAGCACTTTCAAACACGACATCCGCCCCCCACACCAGTGAGATCCAAGATGGCCTCGCGGACATTGTCGGTTGCAGGATCCAGAACAACTAGGGCACCACGTTCGCGAGCTAGGACACTCTCCATCGGTTCCACAACAACGACTTGGAATGCACCTGGCTGCGTTCTGCCACGCCGCCATCGAGATCAACACCGCATGCCTGAACACGAAGCAACACCTCGGCAGCTTGGAGGGCCCGGAGGGGTCGTTCAGATACGACCAGACGATACGGAGCCTCAAAGATTGCTGCTTTCATCCAAGACCGCCCGATCTACTGAAAGATTATCCATTGCTCGTCAATTGTTGGAAACGCGCGACGCGGAAACGTTCCGCCAGGTTTGTAGAAGATGACATCGATGGGAGATGCATCCGGCTCGAGCTCTGTGTGGAGTCGTTCCACCGCTGCTTCATCGACCCAGCATCCGATCTCGTTCTTCAGGCGTTGAATTGTTCGATAAAGAATTTTCAATTCTTCTTCAGCATAAAGCTCTAACCACACTTCACGTTTAACTGTTTCATAATCCATCATCTTGCCGCTTGCATCTCTGTATCGATTCCTTCGTTCTTCGAAGCGGGTACGGACTTGTTTCTCCGGTATTTCGATTGTTCGCATGAGATGTGCGCGTCCTGCAAGGTAGAGAAGTTTTGCCTCCCATTTTTTGGTTTCGTGTCGCACAGTATCGCGCAAATGGAATCCGCGTGCATACGCTTCAGTGCTCAACAGTTTGTCCTGAACCATCTTCCAAATAGTCTGCTTCAGGCTCGAGTTGAATGCCTCCAGTGAGCGCGTCTTGAGTTGAAGCTGACGGATATCATACCACCGGACATACTCCCGCACGGTGAAGTGCCGGCCAGCAAACGTGACGAGGGTCTTCCCAAGGAACTCCGGCGATTCGCTGATCGGTCTCGGACCGGCTTCGGTCATGAATGTTGCAGGAATGTTCCACTCCACACGCCGATCCTTCGAAAGGCCTTTCTCGGCAATGTAAGCGCGAACAATATTGAAGCCCTCAGCCTTGATGACCGGATTAGCAGCGATCATTTTCGAACGAACGTATTCCCGCGCAAGCCCCTCCGCCTTTGCCAATGTCAGAAAAGTTACAACCTGATGCCGAAGCTGCTCTTCCGCAGAATGCGTGAGAATCGGGTTTTGCCAGAGCTCATCAATCCGCACAATGTAGAAGCCATCGGGGCCTGCAATAGGATGGCTTACCTGCTGGCTCTGAAGCTTTATGAATTCACGAGCGAAGTCGGGATTGTCATACTCCAACCGCAGAAGGGACGATTCCATCGTCTGTGACGGAGCGTTTTTCTGTCGGGCAAACAGAGAATCAAACGATGCTCCCCCTTCAAGCATGGCGACCAACCGTTGCGCTTCGTCGGCGGACTCGGCGTACAGCCATCGGAAGCGCGTTTGGATTCGCGCCTTTCGGATTCCCATCTCAATATCCTCAGACGAAAGCCGCACGCGTGGGAGAATCTCCTGTCGATATAGCTCCTCCACGGTCAAATCCTCTTCGAGTGCTTGAAGTCGCTCCTTCACGAAACTGGTCGTGTCGTAGCGAGCCTGTTGTGCCATGGTGGCGATCAGCCGCTCATAGATCATGTATTCGAGATGCTGGCGGAGCGGTTTCCGCAATCGCTTGATGAATGCCGGACCGAACTCGTAGCTGTCCAACAAATCACGCGCGGTGATACCATACGGTCCGACACGAGCAACCACAGCGGAGTCTGCAGTGAGAGCTTCGGCTCCCCCGAAGATGATGAGGCAACCCAAAAAAACCGTCTTTCTCATCCCTTCATTCCCGTATGAACCATGCTTTCAATGAAGTACCGCTGGAAGATGGCATAGGCGGTAATGACCGGAAGCGCTAGAAGGGTAGCAGCCGCAAGAAGAAGACCAAGTTGCGACTCGGCTTCTCCGCCGATGACAAAGATGGTAACCAGTTGCGGCATCGTCATCAGTGTCCGTTCGCGAACGACAATCAGCGGCCAGAGCACTTCGTTCCAGCTTGTCATGAACGTGAGGATGGCCACGGCGATCAGCGTCGGTTTGGAAAGCGGCCAGACAATTCGAAAGAGAATGCGCAGTTCGGAGCAGCCATCGAGTCGCGCGGCATCGATCAACGCGTTTGGAATTCCCATGAAGAACTGCCGGAACAGCACAATGCTGAACGCGCTCATCATCGTCGGTGCGATCAGTGCCGCATACGTATCGGTAAGCCCTAACTTGACCATCAGGATATATTGAGGAATGAGCGTGATCTGAAACGGGATCATCATGGTGAACAGGATGATAAGAAACAGCGCCCCCTTTCCGATGAATCGCAGTTTTGCCAGCGCATATCCGACCATCGAACTGAACACAAGAACGCTCGTTGTCACGGAAAGAGAAACAATGAGACTATTCAGAAACGAGCGGACGATCGGGATACGTGTGAGCACTTGTTCGTAGTTCGCGAGTGAGAATTGTGACGACCACAACCCCAACCCACCGATTTCAAGCTCCGGTTTCAGCGAGCCTGAGATCATCCAGAGAAACGGATAGGCGAAGACGATGGCACCGATCAGCAATACCAGATATGTGAGCAGCCGTATCACGACACCGACTCCGTCTCAATAAGTTTTCGTTGGAGAAGAACCACCGTTAAGATGATCAGTGCGAACACAAATCCCAGCGTCGCCGCGTATCCCATGTGGTTGAAGTAGAAGGCCTGATGGTAGATATAGAGTGTAGCGGAAAGGGTGCTCTGCATCGGTCCACCACCCGTCATGACATAGGGCTCAATGAACAGGGAAAATCCACCGATGGTCGAAAGCGCAACGATCACAACCATGGTAGGATTGAGCATGGGAAGTGTGATGCGGAAGAATTGGTTCCTGGCGTCCGCCCCGTCGATACTTGCGGCCTCGTACAGCTCGCGGGGGATTGTCTGCAGTCCAACCAGAAAGAGAACAATGTAAATGCCGACGTTCTTCCACGTTGCCATCACGGCGATGGAGGTCATCGCAACATCCGGATCGACGAGCCACGGAATGCGTGGAAGTCCGATCGAGGTGAGGAGCGTGTTCAGAACCCCGTAATCAAATGCGTACAACTGCTGCCAGAGGATGGTCACCACGACACCCGAGACGATGACCGGCAGGAAGTAAATGGCTCGAAAAACCCCGCGCAGTTTGATGGCTGAATTCAGCAAAAGAGCCAGCGTGAGCGCCACAACGATCTGGAGTGGAATGTGAACGAGAAGAAACACCAACGTGTTGACAATCGATTTGAAAAAGAGCGGATCAGCAAGCAGACGCTCAAAATTCTTCAGGCCAATCCACTGCATCGGCGTGACGATGTTCCAGCGATGGAACATCAGGATGAACGAGAACACCACCGGATACGCTACAAACAGCATGAAGAAAATCAGATAAGGAGACACCAACCAGTAGCCGGCGGAATCGCTTCTCTTCATTGAACGTACGAGCGCCGAAATCTGTTTCATTGATTCCACCGAATAATCATCCGTGCGCGGCGAGCCGCATCCTGCACGGCAGTGCGGGGATCCTTCCTGCCATACACCGCACTAGCCTCATATTCCTGCGAGATGACGTCGAAGATTTCCTTCAAGTCCGGAGCGGGATCCATCCCTCGCGTATAAACAGCCTGCTCCGCGAATGTAACCATAGTAGGATTCCGCCGAAAGTAGGAGGCAAAGAGTTCATTGGTAAGCAGATCACCGCGAACCGGAATTTGATTGGCTATTTGGAGAAGGAGCAAATCATGCTCTGCTTTGATCATATACTTCACAAATTCCCATGCTTCCTTCGGATGTCGCGTGTTGCTGAAAATGGCGATGTTTTTGTAATCACCGGCCGTGTAGACCGGGCCTTCATGGTCGTCCGGCACCGGGAGGGGAGCAATGCCGAATTGCAGTTGAGGCGCGAGTTTCTGGATCGTGGCGATATTCCACGGACCGCCGAAATGTGTTGCCTTTCGTTCAAGGAGAAACGGGTCTCCTCCTTGAAAGAAGGTGAGTGGGAAAAGTTTTCGCCTGTAACACTCACGGAAAAATGCCATCACCTGAACGGCTGCATCATTGTCAAAGACAACTTCAGATCGTTGGAACAGCGTTTGCCCGCCGGACGCGGCAATGTAGAACGGATAGAAATCGAACAACCGTTGCCACCAGATCGGTCTAATATCTCGTTCTCCCATCCACACATCAATGCGCCCATCTCCGTCGACGTCACGCGTCACCTGCGCTCCGACGGCAAGGTATTCCGAGTAGGTGCGAGGGACGCGGTCAACACCGGCTTCACGAAAGAGCTTCTCGTTATAGAACATCATAACGGGATTTGTCTTCCACGGCATCTGATGGAACTGTCCATCCTCTGAGCTGAATGTGTTGAGCAATGCACGTGGCGTTCGTGCAGTCGCGATGGAATCGAAGTCCACAAACTGATTCAACGGCAACAATCCTCCCGCCTTCGTGTACTCATGCAGCGCACCGGGCCAGATGTTCGAGCAAATGTCGGGTGTAGTCCCAGCGGCAATAGCGGCAAGGAGAACCTCTTCGGTGGACTGACTGACGGGAATTGGTTGCACACGGACTTGTACGGCGGGATACATCCGGTTCCACATTCTGACGAGACTGTCGGCAAGCTGCAGTTCTTGCTGGTTGGGAGCGGGCCAATACGTGAGTTGAATGACGGAGGAGGGACTCTGTTCAAACTCTTTCTCATCCGGAACGCAGGCAAGTCCCGTCGGGCAAAGAATGGCGAGCAGGAGAAGAAGCGGACGGTCAGACATGATTAGAAGAAGACCGAAACGGCAAGAACATTGACCCCTTTGAGCCGACCAAGGTCGGAGTATGCATAGTCAAATCGCGCTTTGAAGCCTCCTCCGAAGAGATCTGCTGTAACTCCGGCGCCGAAGGAGAGTCCCCCTTCCCCGTCGGTCAGGAAGAGCGAATGATGTCCTGCACGTATGTAGAAAAGTTTCTGAAACCCATACTCCAGACCGACACTGAGGCTCTCATAGTTGGCTGTTGGATGAAGAGCATCCACTTCGACTGTCAACACGTGCGAATCCGTCTGGAAAAGTTCTGCAGCAATCCCGAACTGGAAATTCAGCGGAAGGGGCCAACTGTCAAGCTCGATATTCATGGGAATCCGGTCGTTGCTCCCCAATTTCCTGGCATCGATTCGGTTGAACTGTCGCGTATCCCGGCCGGAGAGTTTCATGTCGGTTCCGAAGTTCGAGATTGTTGCACCGACTCGCACACCGTTAAAGAACCGTGTGGTAAAAAGCACGCCAAGGTCGAGCGCGAAAGCCTGGGATTGCATATTCCAGATCTTTTCTGAAATGTACTTGCCCGTAAAGCCGATGGAGAATCGATCCGAGAGATTCCGTGCATAATGCAATCCGACGGCAAAGCTTCCTGCGCTGAAAAGTTCGCCGGTTCCTTCTGGCCGCTCGATCGTTCGAACGGGCATGTCATCCATCGTCAACGATGAAAAGCTCAAGCCGAGTGAGCCGAAATCCCCGAGCGGAAGACCGAGGGCGGCGAAGTTGAAACTCATATCCGCTATCCACTCGATCTGGTTGAATAGGGCTTCTCTCATCGGGAGCCGCGCAAGGCCGGCGGGATTCCAGTACAAACTCGAAACATCATTTGCTGTTGAGACAAACGCTCGCCCCATGCCAATTGCTCGGGCGCCAACGGGAATTTCCAGGAACGCGGCCGATGTTGTACCGACTTTCGAGACGCTGACACCGGCAGCCTGCGCACCCGCACTCCGCCACGCAATCAGAGTCAGGCAGACACACGCTGCAACATGTCCGGTGAGTCGTTTGAAGAGAGTCATAGGACTACTTGATAATCGCAAACCGGCCGATCTTTTCGCCGATGCCCGGTGCGTCTACGTGATAAACATAAATGCCGTACGAGATGTCCATGCCATCTTTCGAGATCAGGTTCCAGGGTTCCTGTCCATCGTCGATGCCTGCATCTCGTTCGATTGTCTTCACCAACGCACCGCTCACGGTGTAAATGCGGATAGTGCATTTTGCGGGGAGATTGATAAAGTAGATGAGGCGATCCCCGCGCCCCGACCGGAAAAGAACCTGCGGTTCCCACGATGCAGCACCAGGATACGGATTCGGAACAACGGCAATTTCGTCCAAAGCAGACCTGGCCATTTCCCGGTCGGTTGTTGGAGCTCGCATCTTGAACTGGAACGCTTCGCCCGTTCGGAACGGTTTGGTTGTCGCAATCCGTAACACGTCGCCTGCTTGAGGTAGGCGGAGAGGAACGGCTGTCGTATCCTCAAACATTCTCACACTCCATGTCGTACGGTAGCGACCGGGGGCAGGCTCCCTCCCGAGGCTATCGCCATAAACAATGATGATTCTATCACCGACGGTGAACTCGGCGTTTCCGTCCGGGTCATAGAAAAGAAATCGTGCCTTTTTGTTTTCGGTCAGATTCCAAATCGTGAACTTAACAGGTTTTGCAGGGGGTGCGCCGAAAAAGAGTCCTGTCGTGGATGTGTCGATCACTGAGTCCGAGAACCGAAGCTCAAAATCGGCCGGGTAGCGAACATTAACCCCCGCAAATCCAACGCTCGGATCAAGATCAACAACCGTGATGGTATTCGGTCTGCCTGAAGTCCACCTTGTGTTATCCCGTCTGACATTCACGTTGGCATCGTTGAACACATATCCAATGAATCCATCGACCACAGGTGTTTCTTGCCCGGGAACAAGCATCGGTCGATCTTCGATGATCGTCTTGCCAAGTGTTTCGTTGGTAAGAGTGAACGTCGGAGCGGGACTGTTCTGGAAAGCCGATCGGTTTTTGAAGACCAGCCGGTACATGTGTCCACCTTTAACCGAGTCCGGATTGAGCACATGAACCTCGATCCGACCCGTGCCAGGACCGTCGTGAAGAATCTGACCGTCAACACCGGGGGCAAGATAGCCGGCGGAAGGAGCTCGCGGAATGACGACGGCTGTGTTGATATCCGTTTCGACATTGCCGCTGATATCCACGCGGATGATGCTTGTGCACTCGGATGGCGGAATACCATCTTCAGCTCCGGTGATGGTACGCGTGTAGAAACCGCGGTCGTACGAAACAACGGCGTAATAATATGTTTGGCCATTTTGGACATCGGTATCGATGTACGTATGACGCAGACCCGTATCGTTGCCAAGATCAAACTTGACTCCGTTGATATCGATCGGATGCAATCCCTTGACGCCGTTGGCAAGGTCAAACTGGGCAATCGGTTTTCGGAATGTAGCTTTCCCGTATGCATCGGTGATGACCATGTTTTCGAGAAACGTCGGTTCCGTGCTGCGATAGATCCTGTATCCTTCGAAGTCATACTCCTGAAGAAATGGGTCCCATGAGCGTTCGGCACGGTCATCCCAATACAGCGTGACCTTGCGATCGCCGGGGACGGCAACAACGCGCGGTTTGTCCGGTGGGCGGGCGAATCGATAGTTCGCATTATAGATCTGTTGAACGGTGCGCTTTCTGCGCACAAGATCATCCCGGTCGATACCGAACAGCAGCGCCATCGAGAAGCGCTCGGTCCTGAGTCGTCCGAGCGTAAAGAGGCTACCTCCAAGATTTCCAACCCGGCGTGCACCGGCGGAGAAGTACATGCCGAGATTGACATCATTCAACTGCTGGACATCCTTTGTTGGATCGACCGGCGTGGTCAGCACCAGCCAGTTCTGCTCATCGTCGTGTAACTCATAGAAGTGAACAGGGAAGATTGAAAAACCGGTGAGCCCGATTTGGTCAGATTCATCTTTGTCGAGAACGCCGAAGTTGGGCTCACCCTGATCGGGACGACCGTTCCCTTCGGAGCCGTCGGGGTCAGGTCCAGGATACGCTTCATCAAATGGACCGAGGCCGTCTGAACCGACATCGTCATTCAGCGGTTCACCCGGATCCCATTTTCCGTCGTCATTCAAATCCGTGAACCCGCGCCAATTAAAGTTTTCATCCCCTGTCCAGCCGTACCCCTGCTGCACCGCGGGGATATCATCGTAGCTGTCGTAATTGTAGAATTTCAAGAATTGCCGTACGCCGTAATTCGCTTCGATGTATGCAATGATATTTTCCCGTCCTTCAATCCTTCTCCCCGCATCATTGTCACGCCGCTCATCGACAATGCCATCATCATCATCATCGATTCCATTGTCGGCACGCCCTGGGCTTTCTAGGAAGGCATACCCGGCCACGCCGACCGGGGACCAGTTTCCGGGTTGACCGATTCCGTCTCCGTCGAACGCCCATGCAATGTCAAGTTCCTTATCAAACAAACCCCGGTCATCGCTCGAATCTTCCGTGCCGCCAATTCCCCAATCGACGTATTGTGCGAAGACTGTCTTGGTGTAATCCTGTTTGGCAATGTTTGTGATTTCATAGTACCAGAAAATCACATCGGCAGCCAGAACCTGAGACCACTGGAATCCGCGCACGGCAACCTGCAAACCGAGTCCGCCGCGAGAAGAGTCGGATGGATCAGGCCAGTAGGCGTATTGCTTGTCAGGCGCGTCATCCATGCGAAAATACGTTTCCAGATCGGCGTTGTGAATTCCACGACCGAAAAACCCATTCCATAGTCCATCCCACTCCGAAGAACGGTCAGGCCATCTGGAGGGCCACGTGTTCCGCTTATTGCTCATTGCCGGTTCGTTCTGGTTTGGATTTGCGTAGCCGGGCAGTGGCCCCCACCCCCACGGAACTTTTGTCACCGGATCCGTTCGGATGAACTCTCGATAGTTCGTTTCGAGCGGGTGAATGATGCGGCCTGCCGAGTCGATCGTCTCTGCCTGCACGATGACAGCTATTCCGTCAACATACTGCTGACCCGTTCCCTTCGGCCATTCTCCCGATGGTTTATCCGGCCAGTACGCGATCTCTCCGTGATTAAGAAAGAGCGTACGAACATTGTTCCCATCCATGATTCCCTTCTTCGTGTAGATGACGTTCCCTTTATTCGGATCGATGAAACGACCTTCCTGGGAAAGGATCGACGACGGTATCAGCGCGCTAAGAATAAGAAGGATGAAAGGTACTCGTTTCGTCATAGTTTTAACGGATCAACATCCGTCAGACCACTTCTCAGAAGTTCACCGCAAAGCCAAGAATGATCTGACGGGGGGCGGAATAGAAGTCAGGTCTGGTATAGAATTCCTCAATCGTGTTGATTCCGCGGGGCCTGCCTGAGAAGTTTGCTTCCAGACTGTAACTGGCCCGGCCTGTATCGGTAAAAACATTCAACTCGTTCGCCCTATCGAACAGGTTGTAGATCTTTGCAAAGAGCGTCAGCGGAAAACCAAGCGGGTTCAGATACTTGTTCGCATAGAGATCAACCGTAATGACGGAAGGTCGTGTTTCGCTGTTCAGTAGTCCTGTGCGTTGATTCTGGAACGCTGGCGTGTACGGAAGCCCGGAACCGAGTTTACTAATGAAGGTAAATGTATAGTCGGAAGGGGAGCCGACTGTTACAGTGAGGTTGAGCGAATGGCGACGATCCCAGTCAAGAGGTGCGAGTTGTTTCTGGCTTTCGCGGGGTGGATCGGTTTGATGATCGAGAAAGACAGAATTGGGATCGGAGGCATTCCCCTTCGCAATTTGAAATGTATAGTCAAGCGTCACGCCAATGCCTTCCGTTTGCCGCTTTACAAGGGACAGAATGAACCCGCGTGTATTGCCGTAGTCACGATTCACATACTGTGAATACTTGTTCCCATTGCCGATATCAAAAATCTCTGTGCCGATCAGATTTCTTACGTCCTTGTAGTACACCGTCAGGTACAGACCGATATCATCGCTCAGTTGTTGTTGAAGACCGAGTTCGTACGCCACCGTGCTCTCCGAACGCAGGTTGGGGTTCCCGACCTGAAATGCTCCTGTCACATTCATGTTATAGGCTGGATTGAGATAGAGAAGATCGAATTGGGGAACCTGAAAGAAGTGTCCATACGAGAGGTGAAGGACGCCGCGATCAGTGATGGGAAATGCGAGACCAAATCGGGGGCTAAGTTGATACTCCGGATCGGCACGTTTGAGCTGCTTGTCACGGCCGAGCCGGAGCTGTTCGGATAAGACGTTCCATTTGGGATCAAAATAGTCGAATCGAATGCCGAGGTTCACAACAAGGTCATTAAACTCCATCTTATCCTGAATATATCCCGCATACTGCTCGGGCCTGATGATGACATCGGCAAACTCCGAACGCCCAAAATACACCGGCCGTGGCCGGAAATTCGTTGTTTGGTCATTCCGAATGCCGAAATTATAAACCCAAATACGATGCTTCTTTACTTCCACTCCCGATTTGATTTGATGTTCGCGCGTGATCTGACTAACTATATCCGCGTTCGCCAGCCAATACCGGGATTCACGATGAAAATGCAGGTCTTCCGCCCCCGCAACGTAAAACGCCGGACCGCTCACCATGAGTTTGCGGCGATAGTCCGGATAGCGTAAGTCATATGGGTCCTCATACACATAGGAATCTTCCCGGTTACTAAACCATGCGGCCTGCAATTCCGCAAACGTCGTTGGACTGAACACATGGGTGTAGCTGGCACTAGCGAGAGTACTCTTGTTGAAGTTGTGATATGTTCCATCCGGGTTGTATTTGTAGCGATGGTCATAATGGCGATAGGAGCGATCCTGCCGGAGAACGTTCAGCCGCAGCTTGTTTGATCCGAACAATGTGGAGGTGATTTTAGCTTGAATGGTTGTTCGCTTGTCCGGGTTCATTGGAACGTACGCGCCGTCACCTGATGCGCCGACATACCACCGCAACGGGTCATCCGATCTGAAGTCGGATGAATCGGTCGGAAGGAACACTCGCTTCCCATACAGATGGCCGCTATTACGATAGAGGCGACCCGAGAGAAAGAAGGTAATACCGCCCCCGGACAGGAGAGGGCCGCTGATATTCGCCTGGGCATTGTAGATATCCATCGGGTTCAGGCTGTTGATATTCATGAATAGATCAGATCGGTTGCTGACGTAATCCCCAACATATGCAGAGACTTCGCCGGCGTACCGTTCTCCTCCATCTTTCGTCACCTGATTCACAACGCCAGACATTGCCTGCCCGTATTCCGCGTTGAAAGTTCCGCTGATAACTTCAAGCTCTTGAATTGAGTGATTCTCCGCCATGATCCCCGCAGAGCCGGAGTACGCATCCGTCACTGGGATTCCGTCAATGAGATAGAGAACTTCTCCGGAGCGGCCCCCCCGGAAGTGTCCTTCCACAACCCCCGCCTGCAAGTTGATGAGGCCCTGCACATCTTCAACAGGAAATGACCTGATCTGATCGGAGCTGACGCGTGCCGATGCAGAAGTCTGATCGCGCAGCACGAGCGGACGACGTGCAACGACAACGATCTCTTCCTGCAGTTCAATTGTAGCTTCTGAAAGCTCAAAATCGATTGTTGTCGTGAGACCGATCGACACACGGACATTCGTTACACGTGAAGGATGAAAACCGATTGCTGAGGCTTTGAGATTGTAAACACCGGGGGGAACATTCAGGATCACGTAGTATCCGTCGAGGTCGGTTGCGGCGCCAAGCGTTGTTCCTTCAATGACAACATTAACACCGATCAACGGCTCCTTTGTGCCAGCATCTAAAACACGACCCGCGATTTTGCCGACCGACCGTGCATCAACAGAAGCTGACACACAACACAACAGCAGAATGCTCAACGCAGGGTATCTCATCATAGAAACGCCAGCTACAATCTCACTGTTTGACTTGAAAAATTCAAGCTGTCAATGGTGCCTTAATTCCGATTTAGACCGGGATTTCCAATCGTATCTTAGGACCAATTGTGGACGAGGCGCGTCAACAGCAATGATGATACCCTCTTTGGCTGCTGGTCAAATTCCCCAAGACAGCCGTTCGTCTCAACAGTTTTTCACCCATTGGGTGAAGCAGTTGAGACATGCCACCAGGTACCTTTGCGACTTTTCTTTTCAAAAAGAAAAGTCGCACAAAAGAAAACTTGCCGAAATCAAACGCACGGCGATGGTCTCCTTCACACAGGCCGAAATTCCCCGCCATCCGGCAGCGGATTATTGATAACGATTGAGACAATTGGCGGGGAATTGAAACCCACACCATCGCCTTCCACCCACATCCCATGATTTCGGCACTGCCCGCGTGCCGCCTACGCACCTCCTCCTGCTCAGACTCTTGTTAAATCGGATTTCAGGTGGTGGGCCGAACAACACGACCGTGCTGCTGCGATCCATTCAACAAAGAGACGGGGCTGTCCGAAATGTAGGTCGGGACGCCGTCCCGACCACGTTGGGGTTGCAAAAGCATCGTACATTCTTCAACTCTCGAACTCACACAAGGGGTTGACGGAACTTTTCGGACAGCCCGCCAGAAAAGGAATCATGCCTTCTTATTTCATGAGGATCATTTTCTTACTGAGAACGGTGTTTCCTGTCGTTAGTCTGTAGAGGTAGAGACCTGTTGCGACCGGATTTCCATGGGTGTCAAGACCATTCCATCGTACCGACCATGCGCCGGCTGTCTGAAAGTCATCAACCAGCGTGGCAATGTGTCGGCCGATGATGTTAAAGACCTCCAGCTTTACGCGGGACGAAATCGGCAGCCGGTACTCGATGGTCGTTGAGGGGTTGAATGGATTGGGGAAATTCTGCAACAACGCATAGGTTGTCGGCACATTCGCCCCTGTGAGAACCGGCGAATCCCGTTCTACGCTCGTGGCAATTGCTTCAATCGCCCGAACCTCGAAGTCGTCATAGTAAGCGGTGCCGTACCAGAGGGGGAAAGCTCGTGGACGAACTGAGACCGCTCTGACTTCATTGTGCGGCACGGTGATGATCACCTGATACTGTGTCCAATCCTGTGATCTCCGGTTCAAGACAAACCGGTATTCTCCCGAACTGTGCTCTCTCCATCCACCACCATCGACAAACATCTGCCGATGCCACGTCCAGGTGAACCCCAAAGCATACGATGCATTAAACACCGAATCCGCCTTCACATCGGTCGTCTTCAACCATGCACTCAAGACATACTTCTTGCCTGCACTATTGGCCGGAATCGGCACCGTCTCGCTGAACCACACCAACTCACCCGATGGACGACCCGACGGTGCGGTTACCTTCAACGAATAGCTTCCTGTGCGTGCTTCCGCCGTTGTGACACCCGATCCAGGAAAATACGTCTCACCATCGTTACCGCCCGATGGAGCAATCCAATACTGCCACCCTTCATCTGCATCCACAAATCCGTTCCAGTTCTGTCCCGCCCATGCTCCACGACGCCCCACAAAAATAAAATTATCAAACCACACCGTCCCCGTCGCATTTGCTCCCGCCTCTGCACTGATGTGCATCCTCACCGCTGCCTCCGACAAAATCAACGAACCCACCGCATTGGTATCTGCATGCCAGTCCTTCGTCGCCACACTCTGATCCACATTCAGCACAAACGGCTGACCCCCGATCAACTGATTCGCTGCATTGTAAAACCAATACTTAATCTGCCACCTCGCAGCATCGTTCGCCGGGTTGGTGTTCACCCCCTGGGTCTTCACCCACGCCCCAACCTTGATGTCTACATCCTTCGGGATATTCTCCACCCAATACCGCACGTTGTTCCTCGAAATCCACCGGGCCATCCCACCCGTTGTGGATTTCACAATCTTCAACGACCGCGGCGGACTCTTCGCCGCATCCGTTGCCCAACTCAATGTCGCTCCACTGGTCCCAGGCTCCGCATCCCACAACGACGGCTTCCCACTCTCAAAACTGCCCATACTGGCTACTGCGTTTGTCTCGCTCAGTGGCGAAAGCTCGAAGTCGTCATAGTAAGCGGTGCCGTACCAGAGGGGGAAAGCTCGTGGACGAACTGAGACCGCTCTGACTTCATTGTGCGGCACGGTGATGATCACCTGATACTGTGTCCAATCCTGTGATCTCCGGTTCAAGACAAACCGGTATTCTCCCGAACTGTGCTCTCTCCATCCACCACCATCGACAAACATCTGCCGATGCCACGTCCAGGTGAACCCCAAAGCATACGATGCATTAAACACCGAATCCGCCTTCACATCGGTCGTCTTCAACCATGCACTCAAGACATACTTCTTGCCTGCACTATTGGCCGGAATCGGCACCGTCTCGCTGAACCACACCAACTCACCCGATGGACGACCCGACGGTGCGGTTACCTTCAACGAATAGCTTCCTGTGCGTGCTTCCGCCGTTGTGACACCCGATCCAGGAAAATACGTCTCACCATCGTTACCGCCCGATGGAGCAATCCAATACTGCCACCCTTCATCTGCATCCACAAATCCGTTCCAGTTCTGTCCCGCCCATGCTCCACGACGCCCCACAAAAATAAAATTATCAAACCACACCGTCCCCGTCGCATTTGCTCCCGCCTCTGCACTGATGTGCATCCTCACCGCTGCCTCCGACAAAATCAACGAACCCACCGCATTGGTATCTGCATGCCAGTCCTTCGTCGCCACACTCTGATCCACATTCAGCACAAACGGCTGACCCCCGATCAACTGATTCGCTGCATTGTAAAACCAATACTTAATCTGCCACCTCGCAGCATCGTTCGCCGGGTTGGTGTTCACCCCCTGGGTCTTCACCCACGCCCCAACCTTGATGTCTACATCCTTCGGGATATTCTCCACCCAATACCGCACGTTGTTCCTCGAAATCCACCGGGCCATCCCACCCGTTGTGGATTTCACAATCTTCAACGACCGCGGCGGACTCTTCGCCGCATCCGTTGCCCAACTCAATGTCGCTCCACTGGTCCCAGGCTCCGCATCCCACAACGACGGCTTCCCACTCTCAAAACTGCCGTTCGGAAGCAGGTTTGTGTTCTGCGCCGCTGCCCCCGACATGCAAAGCAACAGAGCAATTGCCTGTCCCAAAAACATGCGCCAGATCTTCATGGTTGTCTCCTTGTTTGAAGAAAGGATGAGTGAGTTATAGAATTGACACGATTTCGTGGATAAGGGGTTTGGTGACCGTGCAGATTCTAATCTGTCTTTATGCCGCACGACTCACGGACAACAAGTTCTACCGGAGCAAGAGTCTTTGTGACGATGTTGGTCTGGTGAGTGATCATTTCCATGATTCTGCGGAGTGCGAGTTCTCCCATCTGTTCTCGATGCACGTTGATCGTTGTGAGACGCGGTTCAACATACAATCCGGCTTCAATGTTATCGAAACCGACTACCGCCATGTCGTAAGGGACTCTGAGGCCGGACTCCTTGAGGCACTGGATGCTACCGATTGCCATCGCGTCATTGACGGCAAAAATAGCTGTCGGCCGATCTGTGGAGCTAAGGATCTTCTGCATTGCGCTGTAGCCATTGTCTGTTCTTGTATCGGACTCATCAACTTGAACCCAAGCATCGTTCACGGAAAGGCCTCTGGATTGCATCGTCTCGCGAAATGACGAGTAGCGTTCTGCAATGCTTGGATGGTCCAGATCACCACCGACAAATCCGATCTTTGTATGTCCCCCACTGTGCAGATGATCAACGACGAGCTGTGCTCCTCCGCGATTGTCCATCACGACAGAAGAAAGATGATAGCGGGAGACGTCATAATCAATCAGAACAAGAGGAAGCTTGAGTCGCCGGATGTACTCGATCCATGAGAGACCGATTCGACCGGCAATGATGACGCCGTCCACATTTTGTTCTAACAGAAAGCGCGGAATCTCGTCAGTCTCTCTGACAGTCCTGGCAACGGTGGTCAGAAGAACGTAGTAGTTATGCTTACGCGCTTCGAATTCTGTTCCCAAGAAGATTTTTGTGTAGAAGGGTTCTGCTTGAGTAAAATGGTCGTCGGTGAGAACGAAGCCGATGTTGCCACTGAGGCTGGAAGCAAGTCCTCGGGCACTTCTCTGAGGATGATAGCCGAGCTCGTTAATGACCTCTAGAACCTTCCTCCGGGTCTCGTCGCTTACATTCTGACGTTTGTTGAGAACGAGCGAAACCGTGGAGAGTGAAAGTCCTGCTTTACGGGCAACATCCTTGATGGTTGGTCTGCCCTTCATAAGAGGCCTTTACTTCAAAGCGGTTTGAAATCGACTGTTCGAAAGCTTTAGGAATTTCTGAGAATTCAAATGCATAGTGTATTCAACTATCGAAGCGTTTCGATAGTACGCCAATATAATCTTTTTGTCAAGTTAAATCGGACACCAACGCCCCCTTTTCTGCATAGAACATTCAAGGGGGAGGGAGGCTCGCATAAACTCGCGAAACAGCAAATCCCAAGGTTGCTAAGAACGTTTAGGATGAGCTGCGCAGAAGAATATCATCCCTATTTCATAGAATAACCGGGCCACTGCTCTTCATCTTAGAAAGGCTGTCCGCCGCATTGAACGTCTTGCCACAGTTGTCAATGCTTTCCGTTATCTGAGCATTTCGGCAACTGTCTTGAGCAGCGTTTCGGAAGTATAGGGTTTGTACAAGAACCGTACAGATTCGATCTGTACAATGCCGCCCTCGGGACTTAATCCGCTGACGGCAAGGATTTTGACATGAGGATTGATCCTTCGAAGCGCCCGAATGGTGGCTGCACCGTCCATAGACGGCATCATCATATCTGTAATGACGAGCGCAATTTCCCCACTGCGTACCGAATACGTTGCGACTGCCTCCGCTCCATCTGAAGCCGTTATGACCGAGTACCCGAAGGCTTCGAGCGTTGCCTTCGTAATCTCCCGGATGCTCATTTCATCATCAACGACGAGGAGAAGCTCGCCGCTGCCTGCGGAGGTGGTCTCCGTTTCTCCCTCAGGGACCGAATAGGTTGCTTCCTGGGCGGGGAGGTAAATCGTGAACGTTGTTCCTTTGCCGGGCTCGCTTTCAACATTTACAAAGCCGTTGTGGCTTCTCACAATCGCAAGAACGGTGGAAAGGCCCAATCCCGTCCCCTTGCCGACCTCTTTGGTTGTAAAGAAGGGCTCAAAAATTCTATTGTTCAAACCGGGGGAGCTATGCGGAGAAGCAGCAGGTGGTCCTGAAGTTACAGCATAGCTTTCTATACTCGGTGAGTTTGATATTGAAAATCGCGCTTGGGTGGTTGATGGATCCGGCGAGTCGAAATGAACGATGCTGGCGAGTTCTGAACTGAAAAGGTGCGTTTGCTGTTTCCGCACAGTCCATTGCATATCCGTCCCACCAATCTTGGCCGCCAGCGCAGCGGGTGAGGCTATGGGTGATGTTCGCGACGCTCGCCTTCAAGCGGGAAGCCGACTTTTGAGATTCTGAAGATTGAACGGCCCCTGCTCTGCAATCAACGCTCGCGCATGATCTACTTGCCCCCACGTATTCCAGAGCAATACACCACGCACGCGTCCATGCTCCAGGTAATACACAACGCCCTCGCGAAACTCCTCCTCCCAATCCTCAACAACTTCCAGCCGTGCGTCAAGTTCCCCCACGGCTTCGTAGCCAAGGTCGAAGAGGTCGGAATAAAAAAACGGAAGATGATGATACGCCACGCGTGCGCCCGCCATATTCTTGCCTGCAACCTCCCCCATGGTGTTGGCATTGTCTTCATGCTCGACGCGGATACGTTTTCCTAACGCTGGATTGTAGAAGCTCGCAACATCGCCGGCGGCGTGAACATCAGGATGACTGGTTCTCAGCCATTCATCGACCTGAATGCCATTTTCCAGTTTCAACCCTGCCGCTTGTGCAAGCTCCATGTTCGGCACAATACCGATACCAGCTACAACGCCATCAACGGAAAGCTCTTTGCCGCTGGTCGTGGTGATGCTCAACTTTGTTCCGCGTTTGTCGATCGCGGTGACTCCCTCACCGGACATCACCTCGACTCCTTTTGAAGCGTAGTATGAATTCAAGAATGCGGAAAGGCGAGGCGGGTACACCCGGGAGCCAATACCCGCTTCAGGAAAAATCATCGTCACGTTCTTCTTATGCATTGCAAGCGCTGCGGCAATTTCCGAACCGATAAACCCGCCACCGATGACTGCAAACGATTCACCCTCTTGCGCCAGCATGCGCAATTGCTGATAGTCATCTAATGTGCGAAAGTAGATAATCCCCTCGGCATTGAAAGATAGCCGCCTGACAGTACCACCCGTTGCAAGGAGGAGTTTTTGGAATGAGTAGGAAGTCTCCTTTTCATCGAAGACCCTCTTGTTCTCCAGATCGAGCCGTGTCGCTTTTGTCGAGGTATGTATCGTGAGATGATCCGTCGGGGTTTTGCGCCAGACGACCTCCAACGACTCGCCTTTCCAGAGTCCCTTCGAGAGCGGAGGACGGTTGTATGGGACGTGAGGTTCATCGCTGATGATGCCGATACTCCCCGTTGCATCGACACTCCGGATACCTTTGACGGCTGCGTCGGCAGTCATTCCGCCGCCGATGATGAGATAGTTGTAGTCGGGCATAATTCCTCCTGAGCGATTGCCGAACAGTTGACGAGATGGTGGGAAAAAACCCATATTGCCAACGCGCTGGCGGAAGAGAAAATTCCCGCGGGGCGGTGGTACGGTTGACGGTGCCGATCTGAGAGAGGACGTTCGCTTCGATTCACTAGAGACCGGGATGCGTATGCAATCGAGATCACGCTTCCGTACGATGCCCGCTTCTTCGTGAGTCATTTGGCCAATCGTCCAGCGAAGACTCCGCGCCGAGGGCAATTGTCCACCAATTCGATAATTACAGGACGAGTAAGAATAAGAAATAGGAGATGGAGTCCACCTTCTGAAAAGAAGCCGGGGGTGGGCTTCATCTTTCAGTGCCTCGTCCGATGAGCACGTCCTTAAGAGAAAGGTAACTCTGCGGGGATCACTCTCACACTCAGCCTCTTTTCAGAGCGGAGAATCGAGATTGCAATTTCACGCCCGATAACATCGCTTGAAAGTAAACGGTGCAGATCATCAATACTCTCCACGCGCTTTCCATCGAACTCGACAATGACATCTCCCTCCTTGATCCCACCTTTTGCTCCGGGTCCGGAGGATTCAAGATGAGCCACCAGTACGCCACGGCCGCCGGACAACTGATGCTTCCTCACCGCTTCGCGCGGCAGGTCGACTACCTGACCACCGATTCCCAAATACGCGCGTGATACCCTTCCGTCTTTGATGAGCTTTGCCGCAATGAGTTTTGCCGTATTGATGGGAATTGAAAAACAAATCCCTTGCGCCCATGGAATCATAGCGGTGTTGATGCCGATGACTTCACCCCTCGAGTTCACGAGAGGACCGCCGGAATTGCCGGGATTCAACGCGGCATCAGTCTGAATCACGTTATCAATCAATCTTCCGCCGTTCGCGCGCAAAGAGCGGCCCAGCGCACTTACGACACCAGTCGTAACGGAGGCTTGGAAACCGAACGGATTGCCAAGCGCAATTACAAGCTGTCCGATGCGGATAGCCTGTGAATCACCAAGTGTTGCGGTAGGCAGATTTTGGCCGTTGATGCGAACGACGGCAAGATCGGTAAACGGATCGTCACCGATGAGCTCACCATGGAATTCTCGTCCGTCATTGAGAACAACGTTGATGCTGGCTGCACCGTGAACAACGTGACTGTTCGTGAGTACAAATCCGTCAGGCGTAAAGATGAGGCCCGATCCGCTGCCTGTCGGCTGGTCTTCGTGCCAGCGACCTCGTCGATAGCCGCGACGCTTGTGATGCGTTACGTCGATTTTTACCACAGCAGGTGAGACCTGCTCAACAACCTTGATCACCGCCCGCGAGTAGGCATCGAAAATCTCGATGTCGCCGTTGGGCTGGTTCTCAGATCTCGCAGATAGGTTCATACCGGTAACCGAAATTGGAATAATGTTGTGCATTGTTTCTTCTCAATGCAAATACCGTGGGGCACTATTTCCCTCATCTGTAGAGGAGTGCAACATCCACGTCGATTCTCATGACCTCAACAACCTCATTGCATCGCTGGATGACCGTTGCTGCCGGGATGACCACTTCTGTTTCAACCGCCTGCTGGATAGAGGCATTACGGTCATCAGATGTTTCCAGCAAGTTCGTCACCGTGCTCAATGGAGCCTTTAGGAGATAAGACGTCGGAAGAAGGGAGATATCGTCTGTAAAACGAAGAAGTAGGGGAAAAAGTGCCGGAGAACAACAATCAGAGCCGGCGGGCTCATGGCTCGTCGGCGTCGGACTCAAACGACTCGGGGGGTTTGGCGACGAGCTGCTCGTTTGCTGAGTATCCTTTTGCTTGTGAGCGTTCAGAGGGAATTTTTCTTAGCTTAGGAAACACATTGAAAAGTCATTGGAATTTGGGTATCATTGTTTTCAGGTGAGCTCCTGCTTAAAATGAAATTTTCTTCTAGACCCGAGATCTTCGTTCTCCTCGTTCTCCTTCCACGCATGCTTTTTGCACAGAGTGCGTCAGGGCCTCTCCACGTTGCCTCGGTTAAGGAATTTGTCATCGATCATTGGGGAATGGAACAGGGCCTGCCACAGAATTCGGTGAACTCGATTTGCCAGACACGGGATGGTTACCTCTGGCTCGCGACGTTCGGTGGATTGGTTCGATTTGATGGTGTGCAGTTCACGGTCTTCGACCGCTTCAATACCCCGGGGATGAAAGCCGATCGGTGCCTCGCCCTCTACGAAGATAGCAAGGGTCGCCTCTGGATCGGCACAGAAAACGGGCTTGTCCTTTACGCGAACGGTACGTTCAAAACATATCAGGGGGCGGATGGATTGCCATCTGAGATTGTAGGAAAAATCTTAGAAGACAAGCAGGGTGTTATCTGGGCTCTCTCCACCAAATTGCCGGCGTACTTTCGCGATAACCGATTCCATTCCATTACCCCTGTGCAATCTGGGTTCGGCAAAGAGCAGTTGCTCCTTGATGAGGATTCATTCTTGACGTGGGGGGGATCGCGGATTTTCGCCATCAAGGACAATTCGGCCTTTGTTGTCCTGGAACCGAAGGACTTTGAACGCTTGGGAGGTGAACTCAGCGACCTCGAGAAAGATCGCCAAGGCGCGCTCTGGCTCGCCCTCAGTCCCGGCGGTGTCCTTCGATTTACTCCCGGCCAACTCAAACGATTTCAGACGGAGAACGGTCTGGCGTCCCGCTACGCAAAAAGTTTCTTTGTCGAATCGAATGATGACGTTTGGGTAGCCACCCACGAGGGCCTTTCCCTCATTTCTAAAGATACTGTCATATCCATCCGTCGCGGAGACGGGTTGACCGACGACCAGGTGAAATCCGTGATGAGAGACCGTGAGGGAAATATCTGGGTTGGGACCTCGACAGGAGGCCTCCACCGGGTAAGAAAGACGCTCTTCAAAGTGTTGGGCCGGGAACAAGGACTTTCAACAGAAGCAATTCTTTCAATGTGTCAGCGTCACGACGGCTCGATATTGGTTGGAACAAACTGCGGCGGTTTGTACGAAATCCGGAACGGCCGTGTCGAGTTCTCAAAACTCAACAGGTTGACAAAAAATATGTGCAATTGGTCCGTGTTCGAGGACAGCAGGGGACGAATCTGGCTCGACGCCGAACGGCTCGTGATGATCGAGCAGGGCAAAGCAACGACGTTCGAGGATATACACGAACGGGTATTTGCTCTTTATGAAGATCGCAGGAAACGCATATGGGCCGGAACGATCAATGGGCTTTTCTCTCTCACGGAGGAGAATGGCCAACGATGGAGAAAGATCCATGGACTCTCCAACAACGACGTTCGGGCTCTTCACGAAGACCGCGATGGGAACCTGTGGATTGGCACTGTAGGAGGACTTAACAAGATTACACGTGATTCGGTCATTTCGTTCACTGCGATTCCCGGCCTCGCAAGTCACTATTTCCGATCGATCCACGAGAGTGCCGACGGGACACTCTGGTTCGGCACCTACGGCGGCGGCATCGTTCGATTGAAAAACGGCCGCTTCTCCGTCATCACGACACAGGAAGGTCTGTTCGACAACATCGTCTCACACATCGTTGAAGACCAGTTCGGGACTTTTTGGATGGGGTGCAATCGCGGTATCTTCCGTGCCTCGCGTGAGATGCTTGATCGTGTGGCCGACGGAGAAATTCAAGCTGTGCAAGTGCGGTCGTTCGGACAAGCCGACGGGCTGAAGAACGTGGAGACCAACGGCGGTTTCCAGCCCAATGTGATCTTGGCCCCCGATGGGAGGATCTTTTTCCCCACGATTGAAGGAGTGGCAATCGTCAATCCAAGCGACATACAAACCAATACTCTCGCTCCCAGCGTCCTTATCGAAAGCATACGGACGGCCAGAGGGCTCTTCCACCCGGATGCCGTATCCGACATAGCATATGAAGATGCAAACATTGAAATACAGTACACGGCATTGAGTTTCGTAAATCCTCAGAAGGTTCATTTCAAATACCGATTGGGTGGGGAGAATGATCCGTGGATCCAGGCAGGAACGCGAAGATCGGCCTTTTACACGAAGGTCTCCCCCGGAACATACACATTTCACGTTGCCGCAAGCAACAACGATGAGATCTGGAACGAAGAAGGGGCAAAGATAACGCTGACCGTCCTACCTCCCTACTGGATGACGTGGTGGTTCCGCACCGGTGTCGGAGCCACCGTGCTGATCCTTGTCGCTTTCATCATTCAAAAAAGAATCGCTTCTCTGAAAAAAGCGAGACGATCGCAAGAAGAAATTTCGCGTCTGCTTATTGAGAATCAGGAACAGGAACGAACCCGCATCGCTCGTGAAATGCACGACAGTTTAGGGCAGGAACTCCTCCTGATCAAAAACAGAGCACTGTTGGGGACACAGAGTAATGATGAAAAAGCACGCCGTCAGTTTGAACAGATTTCGACCTCGGTATCGACTGTGCTGAAATCCGTTCGCCAGCTTTCGCACGATCTCCGTCCTCCGGAACTCGACCAGCTCGGACTCACCGAAACACTGCGCTCGCTTTATGAATCGATGCAGGACTCGACAAGCATGACCGTACGTGCTCACTTGGCGAATATCGATGGCCTCTTCCCGAAAGAATCCGAGATTAATGTCGTGAGAATTGTGCAAGAAGGGTTGAATAACACTTTGAAACATTCAGCCGCCACCGAAGTATCGTTGAAGATCTCGATTCATAATCGAGTCGTGATGATCCTTCTGCACGATAACGGGAAGGGATTCGACACAAAAGAGGTGAACAGGCGACAACCGGCAGGAATCGGACTGACCAACATCAAGGAGCGAGTCAGGATTCTGGGGGGAACGATTAAAATCGAGTCGTCTCCCATAAATGGAACAGCAGTAGAGATTCAGATCCCAATCGACTCCACTCGTTCTCCGGATATCCGACAACGTCATTGACCGGGATTTCCAAGCAAACGCAGGAACATCATTGATACCAGCTTTCGCTTCCCCAAAATCAACTTCGGCGCGCCGGTTTCTTGCGGTTCGCGACGAAGTAGAAAGAGAAGATCGGTTTTTCTTTTCAGGAATTTGACATGAGCTCAGAACACACGACAACCCTTCTGCTTGCAGACGATCACCCGCTCATGCGCAAGGGACTGAAGGAAGTGATCGAAGAAGACGGACGATACACCATCGTTGCCGAAGCGGGAGATGGGGAGCAAGCACTCGAGCTCATCCTACGGCATCAACCCTCCATCGCCATTCTGGACATCGACATGCCCCGCCTGGGAGGTCTGGAATTGGCCAAAACCGTCCTTTCGAAAAGAATCCCTGTCGAACTCATTATTCTCACCATGCACGACAGGCAAACCGTTTTCAATCGAGCAATGGATCTGGGTGTGTTAGGCTATGTTGTCAAGGATAGCGCGTTAACGGACATTCTCGATGCAATTACTTCAGTCGCTTCCGGAAAACCCTACATCAGTCCATCTCTCTCCGGTCTTCTTCTCAAGCGATCGCATTCTGCCGATGTCGCAGACTCCTCCTTGATCATGTCTCTCCTGACGCCGACGGAAAGGAAGATCCTAAGATTGATTGCAGAAGAAAAGACGACGAAAGAGATCGCCGATCAACTTTTTGTGAGTGTTCGAACGATTGATACACATCGCGCGCATATCTGCTCGAAACTTGATCTTCATGGTCCCACAGCGCTCCTGCGGTTTGCGCTTGAGAATAAGTCGAGGATCTAGATCTCAGTCCGGCATGCTTCTCTGCACAAGCAGTTCCTCACCCCAATCTTTCGCTTTTTGATCGATCCCCCTCCATAATCCCGACATACGTACCATTACCGATAAAAATACGTAGCGTTACGGATTGAACAAGCCCCTCTTTCTGCGTTAACTATTCCCATTGAAATGTGTCGATCCGCGGAGCTGCGCGGGTGTGAATCACGACCGTGATCCTTGACCTGATTTTCAAACGATGGTTCTTTTTTTCGTGAACGTGACTATTCTGATCGTTGATGACAACGCCGCAATGAGGGAGGCGATCAAATCGACCGTCTGTTCGGAGACCGATACAATCATCGAGCGTGCAGACGGCAACGAAGCTCTCGAGGCATATACACAACACCGGCCGGATTATGTGTTGATGGACATCCGGATGAAACAGACCGATGGAATCACCGCGACGGCACAAATCCTCGCATTTGACCCCGGTGCGAAGGTCATCATCGTTACCGATTTCGGCAGTTTATCCTTTCGACACGCCGCCGAGAAGGCAGGCGCGATCGGGTTTGTGCTCAAAGAACAGCTCCCTGACCTAAGGCGGATTCTTCGTCGGTGATGAAGAACCAGAAACCCAGAGCTTGAATCGATACCCTCTATGTCTAACTCTAATTCACCATTCTTAACCATATCACGGGAGGTAAGCATGAAACGAACACTACTCACCAGTCTGCTCCTGCTAACGGGGTTGTTGTTGATCTCAACCCCTCTTCGGGCGCAGAAAACACTCAAAACTCTCACAATCCTCGGCGCCTATGGAAATCAAGGGGATGTACATCCATATACTGAGGCTTCGCGCGACGGGGGTCAGACGTGGGGACGTGCGTATTTGACGGGTTGGCATCCGTGGGGCTTCGCTCCCGGAACGAACTCGTGGGTCAATTTCGATCCAAATCCTTACGTGGGATTGAACTCCGTAACCGACTATCGCATAACATTCTATATTCCACCCGATTTTGAAGATCCCACAATGAATTTTGTTGTGAAAGCAGACAATCGGGCGCGGTTGACCATCAACGGCGTCTTCATTGCCGAGTTCGATGGTGAAAACACGGGAGCCGCCGGCGACCTTACTTTGGCTCAGGCTCTCCGTTCCGGCTATAATGAGATTACGATTCGGCTCACCGACTGGGGAGGCATCGTTGGGCTCAATTACCGAGTAGACATTTCGATGTACTCTGCATACGAACCCTCCATCACTCCGCCCAGCATTCAACCGAATCAGCCACCCGTTGCCGTAGCAGGCGCCGATCAGTCGTTCACCTGTGTGGTGGGATCGGCAAATGTCACACTCAATGGCTCCGGCTCAAGCGACCCGGACGGCAATCCGTTGGTTTATAGCTGGTCCCTTGGAACCTCTGTCGTATCAACTGATGCGTCCTTTACAACTTCGCTGGGGAACGGTACGTATACCTTCACCCTAACAGTTTCCGACGGCAGAGCTCAGTCGACAGACGAGGTGACGGTGACGGTTGAGACCGATCAAACCCCGCCTCTTTTGACCGTACCCGATAATCTCGTCGTTTCTGCCAATACTGCCGGCGGCTATTCCGGACCCATAGGCACTGCCACTGCAGAAGATGCGTGTGGACAGCCGGTGACGATTACCTCCGATGCACCGTCGGTCTTTCCTTTGGGAGAGACAAGCGTACATTACTCGGCAGTAGACGTTGCTGGAAATGTTGCAACTGGCGTTCAGAAAGTCACTGTCAAACCGTACCCCATCATTGTCGACATCAAGCCGGGCTCGTCTACGAACGTCGTGAACTTCAGGAACAGGGGGGTTGTCCCTGTTGCGGTGCTGACGACTGCCGATTTCGACGCAACGACGCTCAACGTCGCCTCCTTGAAGTTCGGTCCTGGTGGAGCGACCGAAGCTCACGGCAGAGGGCATTTTGAGGATGTCGATGGAGACGGCGATATCGACCTGATGTTGCATTTTAACACGCAGGCAACCGGTCTCACCAACAGCGATGGCTCGGCAACACTGGTCGGAACGACTCGCTCCGGCATTCCAGTAGCCGGCAGTGACGTGCTGAACGTCGGACGAAGATGGAGCAATGGGTCATCAACAGAAGAAGCGCTGCCGGACCGCGTGAGCAGTCTCCCGCAGCAATTCAACCTTGAACAGAACTATCCGAATCCGTTCAACCCGACAACCTCGATTGCCTACGAGCTTCCTGAGCCGACGAGAGTGCGACTCAGCGTCTTCGATATGCTCGGACGGGAAGTAGCTGTCCTGGTGGACGGAGAACGAGCCGCTGGGCGTCACGCCGTCACATTTAATGCTGATGGTCTGACAAGCGGCATCTACATTTACAGAATCCACGCCGGTACGTTTACCCAGACGAAGAAAGTTATGTTGATGAAGTAGGAAGGAAAGCCAATGGAGTCCGCTTCCATTCAATCATCCGGAAGTGGACTCCATATTGGCTTGATTCTGCAGTTGTTTGTCGTTTCGAAGAGCGCGTCAAACATCGTAGCCCTCACCTCGCCACCAGAGATCACCACAAACCTCCTCCTCACTATAACCTTCATAGATCGTTCCAAGCGGTATACACTCTTCCGGCGATCTCTGCTTGTTCTGAGTCGGCCCTCAACGTGCGTTCCATTCTTGGCGCACTCCCGTCTCACGTCCATCACCTTCTTCCGCAGATGCGCCAAGAATTGTGGGTGGTGCGGAGGAAGAGCCATCGCGTGCGTTTGATTTCGGCACGTTTTCTTTTTGCATAGCCTCGAGCGGATTCTCACGTTGCGGGTTATGACGTTCACCTCTGCGGTGAAGAAAAGTGTGTCCATTTCTAACGGATGTAGTTCTGCGAACCTATGGCAGAACACGCCTCTATGTCGGAATCAAGGTGCTCGGCACCTACTTGAGAAATGATAATATTGTTTTGTATCTTCTGTTTCAGATAACAGATTCTTATGAATCCGCACCGCGTACTCCTCTTCACGTTTCTCTCATTGTTGAGCTTGCATTTCTCCGTCCTTTCGCAGCGCCTTCCGATACGAGTCTTCTCTGGAAAAGATGGCCTCCGCAGCGCGAATCCCCTTCTCGTCGACCAATGGGGCTTTGTCTGGTTTGGCTCCGAAGAAGGCCTCACGGCATATGACGGTGCAGAAATTACCTCGTTTGGGAAGAGGGAAGGCTTGCTGAATAATGTGAACGCCGCTGCAGAGGATTCCAGTGGCACTCTTTGGATCGGTGGCCGCAACGGTATTACCAGAGCGACGCGTTCGGCATCATTTCCTCTGAGCCTTCGTTTTACCCCTGTCGCAGATGACAATGAAAATGAGATCCGCGACGTCAGACTCATCAGAAAACTGTCAGATGGGTCCATCGTTTTCTCTGCACAACGGAGATTGTGCGTTTTGCGCGATGGTAAAGTCAAAGAACTTATTGTGCTTGTCGAGTCAATAAAGGATAAGACCGTGTACCATCCTTTCGAGTTCTCTGACAAATACTACTTCAACAACATTCTCCTCGATCGTAACGGAAACCTGTGGCTGACTGCGGATAGCTCCTTGTATCAATCCGATCATCACTGGCGCAACGGATCTTCCGACACACTTTTCCTTCGACAGCTCATTTCAGCCGAAGACAGGCTTGCCAACTGGACCGGGAACGCGTTCTTCGATAGTCAAGGTCGTCTCTGGCTTTCCACCTCCGACCAGATGTTCTTGATTGTAGAGCCTTCGCTGCATCTCCATACGATCAGCATTCGCGCACATGGAATACGGCAGGTCAACAGCCTCCTTTACAATCCGGAGAACACCCTGTGGATCGGTGACGGCGACCGCCTGCATGCGGCAGCCATTGTAAATGAGAACCGGCGCAAGGCACCATCACTGCGGGTGCTCAGAACTATGACGGCTGACGATGGAATCCCCCCCGGATCAACCCTCACTTCATTGGTCGAAGATCCTTATGGTACCCTGTGGGCGAACACGATCTGGGGGAGCCCCCTCAGGGTCAGCACGCGGAGCTTCAGGATATTTGACGCGTCGTCGTTAGGAATGATCTCTTTGCACAAGGTTGTCATGGGACAAGGGAGGCGAGTATGGATTTCTGACCAGAATCGAATGACAGGAATCTTTCACGAACAACTTTCTTCTTTCAACCTAGAGACCTCAGTAAAGGATCGAACAACTCTGCAACTTCGGAGCAATATTTTGGAGTTCGTGACGCTTGGGAAGGATACGTTCCTTTTGACCGATGAAAGCGGCGGACTCTGGTTGATGAATGGTTCGGAGGACCATCCGGAAGTACGGCGACTCAATCTTAACCTGAAGGACCCTCGGGGGATGTATCTCTTGCGTCCCGACACGTGGGTGGTCAAAGTGTTCAGAGACAGAGACGGTTACCTCTGGCTTTCGGCAAATCAGTACGGAGTTTATCGGTGCTCCATTCAGGGGAATATCCTCACGATACTGAATTTCTATTCGAAGGAGGATGGGCTCCCCGATAAAGGGATTCGCGCCATCACACAAACACGCGATGGAGCTCTTTGGTTTGGCGGCTGGAATGATGGCTTAGCGCGCTACGATGGTTCATCATGTAAAACATTCACCACCGAGGATGGGCTTGCCGACAATTCCATTCGCTCACTCTACGAGACGCCCGACGGCACGCTATGGATCGGTACACGCTACAACGGTCTCTGTGCGTTTAAGGATGGAAAATTCTATCGCTACCCATCTCCTGATCTCCTGCAATGCACTGCTATCTGGACGATCACTGCTGACGAAACAGGGAGACTCTGGCTTGCAACGCAGCAGGGGCTGATATCATTCAAGCCCGACCCAGCGTTTGAAGAGCAGCCACCCATCTGGATGTATGACGAGAACGACGGCCTGTCCACGGATCCGACATACCAGGTAGTATTCGACAGAGCAGGGAACCTCTACGTCAATACACGAAACCGGTTGTGCGTCCTTCCCTCTGCGATGATGCATGAGAAATCGTCGCAGCCACGTGCTTATCTTCGAACAATCTTCGTGAATGGTCAAGCTGTTTTCTCAACGGACTCACTTCACATTCGTCCTTCCGATCAAACGGTTACCTTCTCCTTCGGCGCAGTCGGACTTGCCAGCCGTGGCGCTCTCTTGTTCCAGTATTCTCTGGTTGGCTTTACATCGGAATGGAGTACTCCGTCGCCTGAACGGAATGTGACCTTTGCCAAGTTGCCTCCGGGAGAGTATGTGTTTAAGGTGCGCACGGCTCCTGCTCATGCCTTCGCGCTGCATGGGGATCAAACGCGCGAAGAACCAAAGGAGATCACAACGATGGTACGATTGAGCGTCGCAGCTCCCTTTTGGCAGGCCTGGTGGTTCCACATTTCCGCAGGCTTGCTGTTCGCAGGAACGCTCTACGGGGTCTATCGGTATCGTGTCCGAAAAATCCTCGAGGTAGAGCGACTCCGCTCCCGAATCGCCGCAGACCTGCACGATGAGGTGGGAAGCAATCTCAGTACCATTGCGCTTTCGAGTCAGATCGTTGCCCAACGACTGGGCGGCCAGGAACGTGAACGCATCAAAGAGATCGGTGATATTGCCATACAGACATCGAACACCATGAAAGAGATCGTCTGGCTCCTCAATCCAAGAAACGATTCTCTCGATGATCTTCTTCTGCGAATGAAAACCATCACTGGTCAGATGTTGAATGGAATTGAATACACGTTCGAGGGACCGGAAGAGCGATTCCGCGAAAAAGTCAGCCTGGAACGAAAACGTCATCTGCATCTCGCCTACAAGGAAATTCTGAACAACGTCATCAAGCATGCAGCAGCGACACGCGTGTGGATAACCGTTCGATATGAGGATGGCAGGCTCAGCCTTGCGGTTCGAGATAACGGTCGGGGTTTTCATGTAGCGGATTGCCACACCGGCAATGGTTTGAAGAACCTCCGCGCGCGAACCGAACAGATCAACGGAACAATCTCGATTGAGAGCTCGCCGGGTAAAGGAACGTCCGTGAAATTGTCTGCAGAAATCACGTAAGTGCGTTATGGATAGTTACAGTGAGCGTTCGTATCCTTTGAAGCATCCTTGGGGGGAAGAACGCGCACCCTTATCTTATAGCTCAAATCACATGGTACAAGAAACAGACAACCAGCTCGACGTCTGGGTGGTCGATGATAATGCAGGGTTTGCAAAAAATCTTGCGGAGTTGATCAATCTGACTGAAGGGCTCAGCTGCCGCAAGGTGTTTCATTCCTGCGAGGCCGCACTGCACGAGCTTGAGATCGGTTCTCCTCCCCACGTCATTCTCATGGATATCGGTCTGCCCGGCATCAGTGGCATCGAAGGCATACGGCGCATCAAGGCAATCAGTCCGACCACCGAGGCCATCATGTTGACCGTTTTTGAGGATAACGAAAGTATTTTTCAAGCCATCAGCAACGGCGCGTCCGGTTATCTCCACAAGAGTGCGACTCTGCAGGAAATCATCGTCTCCCTGCGCGCGATCCTCGTCGGGGGAGTCCCCATGAATCCCCACATCGCACGGAAGATCCTTGACATGTTCGCACAGTTCTCTTCTGTGAAGACCGACTACGGACTGACGGCTCGGGAGACTGCAGTGCTTCAACTCCTCGTGGACGGACTTTCCAAAAAGCAAATTGCGGAAAAACTTTTCGTCTCCTTCCACACCGTTGATTCCCACCTGCGGAACATCTACACAAAACTGCAAGTGAATTCCCGCAGCGCAGCAATCGCTAAAGCCCTCAAGGAGCGCATCCTGTAACTGCCTGCTTTCTTTCTCTTAGATTTCGAGCCTCTTCTCACGCAGTTGCGTGATTTTCATCTTTGTTCTCAAATTCACGCATCAGCGTGATTGTAGATTCGAGTCGGACCCGTTATCATGCATTCAGTTTTTTTATCACTTCACATCATCAGCACCGGTCTCATAGGAGCACAAAGCCATCGAAAAGTTCATCAGTTTGTTCATCATTGCCGTCGGATTGCCGCTCTCCTTCCTTGCTCAATACACAAGAGTCAGCGACTCTGAGTGAGAGACTATCTCTAAAATGAAAACATGCATGAAGGAGCAGTTATGAAATCATTATACTGTTTCCTGACAAGTTGGTTATTGTTCAACGTCGTGGCAAGTGCGCAAATTCCGAATGGGGGCTTTGAACGGTGGACAGGGGGAGATCCCGAAGGTTGGCTGACCACAAATGTCCCGGGCATTGTCAACAGCGTGACACAATCAAGCACTGCACACTCCGGTTCGTCTGCGGCACGGGGAGAGGTCGTGCTCGTTAGCAACAAACCCTATGGACCCTTGCTGCAGTCGGGCGACGACGGCGACGGATTTCCGGTGAGCCAGCGTTACGCCGCCTTGACCGGATACCATATCTTTCGACCGGTTGGTGGAGATCGCTTTGTAGTCGGAGTGGTGATGTCCCGGAATAGTACCGGAATTGGTGGCGGCTACTTCATCGATTCCACCGCAAAGAGCTCCTACACTCAATTCACCGTCCCGATTCAGTATGTCAACCCCGGCACTCCCGACACATGCATCGTAACCATCCTGATCAGCGGGCCGCAAGGTAGTGATTATCATGTTGGCTCCATGATGTTGGTCGATGATCTCGCCTTCGGAACGACGACGGCTGTTGATGAGAACACTGGCATCACGCCGACACAGTTTTCGCTCCAACAGAATTATCCGAATCCGTTTAATCCGAGCACAACAATCACCTACCAGATTCCGACTTCGAGTTTCATCTCGCTCAAGGTGTACAACGTTCTTGGCAACGAGATTACAACGTTGGTCAATGAGGAGAAGAAGTCCGGAAGTTATAAACTCACTTGGGATGCAGGTGGAATCACCAGCGGTGTGTATTTCTATCGTTTGCACGCTCGTCCAACTGACGGGCACAGCGCGCAATTTGTCGAGACGAGGAAACTCCTTCTTCTCAGGTGAACACGCGCTGATAGACGGGAAACGGCTCAAAACTCTGCACTGATACCGATCGAAGGGAGAATCCCTATCGCCCGGTTTTCTTCCACTTGTCTTGTCCGTTCGTTGTAACGCGGTACGAAGCGGGGTGTGCGGTTGTAGACATTCTGAACATCGATGTAAGTGATGAGCGTCCACGTTGGAAACATCCACCGCCGATCGATGCGAAGATCCAAGCTATGGTTGGCGGGAGTCCGGAAAGTGTTATAATCGACCGCACGCTGAATGCCGTCGGGTTGATATGGCGTGTACGGTCGTCCAGTAACATATCGAAACTTGCCGCTCACCTCCCACATCTGGTTCAACAGTATACCCCCACCGACATTGACAATCCATCTCTGGTCGAAACTGCTCGGCCGTTCAACTCCATCCAGCGCCTTAAAGGAAGTCCGGCTGTAACTGACGCTCAGCGTTCCATACCACGGATCGTCGGAGAATTTTTTTTGGGCGAACAGTTCAACTCCTTCGGATCGACCGCTCCCCGAACTCACGAGTGGGTCAAGTCCGAATGAAGCAAAGCCGTCCTCCGTTCCTCCAAAGCCCGCACCCGTATTGGCCAACACGAGAAACGGTCGCACCGTGCTTGCCGAATACGAACCATAGCGCTTCCGATACACTTCAAGTCCCAGTTTGGTGTCCGCTTTGACGATCCGTTCCGCTCCAACAACATATTGCTGAGCCTCGATGAACTTGAGGGAACGGTTCGATGGATTCGCCACCAGCCAGATGTATGAGGGAGCTTGATAATATTTGCCGATGCTCGCGTTGAGCGTCGTCTGCGGATCAACCGCAAATGAGAATGAGAGCCGCGGAGCGAATACTGTATTCTCGCGTATGAACGAGAAATGATCGAGTCGGCCTCCGAGGATTACCCGCAACGGACCCCACCGTTGGGCAAGTTGGACATAGGCTGCAAGCTTACTCGCGGTCGTGTCGTACTGCGCGTCCACGGAAAGCTGCTGACCATAATTTGTCCAAAACGGTCGAAGAGTGATATCGCTGTCAAACCGGATCGACCTCCCTTGTACTCCCCCAGACAGTTCCGTTCCCTCCGCTGCGAGATAGACGACATCCGCTCGGAGCGACCATTCTTGCTCGGTCGAGTTATTCTTGAAGATCGGTTGAAGGAGCGAATCATTTTGGCGGTAGGCAAAGTCGACGTACGTCTGTCCAGCCGTAACCGTGAGGTAACCCGAGGCGAACAGGTGTTGCCACGTTACGCCGACGACGGCCTGACGGTGATCGCTTGCAAGGATTTTCGAGTTTTCATACCGTTGCTCGTCGCTTTCATTGAAGAGCCTGACGTTATCTAATGCCACAATCCCCAGTATCGACAGACGATCGTGTTTGCCGAGTTGATACGTCGCCTTTCCAAGTACATCCCAGTACTCCGGTACAAATCCGAATCCCGCCGCCCGAAAGATGAGGTCGAGATAACTTCGACGTACCGAAAACAAAAACGAACCATGCCGGTCGATCGGGCCCTCTGCATTCACACCAAACTGCGTGGCAGAGATCGTTCCCTTTCCACCGAGCTTATCTTTCCGTCCCTCGCGGAGATCGATGGTAAGGACAGAAGAAAGCTTATCACCATACTTCACCCCGAATCCACCCGTTGAGAATGAAGTGCCGCTGACGAAGTCGAGGTTAATATAACTGAGAGGCCCTCCTCCGCTTCCTTGTGTGCCGAAATGGTTGATGTTGGCCACTTCAAGGTTGTCGACAACGTAGAGATTTTCCGAAGGCGCGCCGCCACGAACGATTAAGTCGTTCCGTCCGGGCTCCACTTGCGCCACACCGGGGAGAATCGATACCGCGCGCACAACATCTTCAAATCCGCCGGGAAGCCGACGGATCTCCTCGTATGATTGTGACTGAATACTCAAGAGTGCGTCGGGGAGCTTTTGGAAGTAGCGCTCGGTTACCGTCACTTCCTCCAGCTCAAGAACGGTCTCGACAAGTTCAATGCGTAGCTCCGCTGGACGAGCTGAGGAGACGACGACGTCGGTGCGAAGGGCGGGCTCAAAGCCGATGAGAGTTGCCCGGACGACGTACTTCCCAACCGGCACGTTCTCGATACGAAAGAAACCGCCGGCATTCGTTGCCGCTCCCAGCGAGGTCCCCATGAGCACGACATTGACACCGACGAGTGGCTCTTTCGTCGATGCGCTGAGGACTTGTCCTGACACACTCCCCATCGGTCTGGTTTCTTGGGATAGAACCGGAGCAATGCTGATGAGACTGATGAAGATGAAGTTCAAAAATCGAAACAAGCTATTATCCTTTTTGGCAGTGGAGAGGTAAGAGTTCTAGTTTCATCCGACAGAGAATCGGAGGAGCCACCCAATGAACAGATTCATCATCCGATTCGTTCCTTTTTTCCACTGAAGAACTGCACGGTGGAGAATGGTACAAACGTTCTAGTCGAGAGAATTGCCATTTGAAAATCTTGTCAAAACCTGTTAACTTGTGTCGTTTTATTTCGCACCCGTAGCTCAATTGGATAGAGCGGCAGCCTACGGAGCTGTAGGTTGGGGGTTCGACTCCCTCCGGGTGCACAATGTTCTTTGTAAGCTGTCTTCCGTGCGTTTCGATTTCGACTCAGTACACTACTCAAGTTGACCGCTTTTGGGTAAGGGTTGAAACCCCTGAAATTGTTGTTTGAAATTTTTATCCACGTCCTAAAGGACGTGGCTATAGGAGGCTGTGCAAAATGTAGGGCGAGAAGCCTTCTCGCCCACGTTGGTGTCGCGAAAACCATCTGAATTCGTCAAATCTCGAACTCGCACATCACGTCGATTGAACTTTTTGCACAGCCTCATACGAAAAGTCCAATAAAACTCCTGGGGCTTTAGCCTCTCACACGATCAGACGGTCAACTTGAGTTAAGAACCTTACACAGAGTGACACGGAGATCACACAGAGAGACGCAGAGGGGAAAGCACTCTCATGATCAAACGTGTGCACCTTTTGCTGAAAGGAGCAGGCCCTGTCGAGCGATAGGGCTTTTTCTTTCGCCAAAACGGTCCACGAATCCGCTGAAGGCGGATGAGTGGTCGCCTTCTTCGGTTTCCAGCTGAAGTAAAGCAAGAGAGGGATCTGCTTACTTACGTCTTGCACCCGTAGCTCAACTGGATAGAGCATCAGACTTCGGATCTGAGGGTTGGGGGTTCGACTCCCTCCGGGTGCACAAGATACCTTCTCGCCAACATCGGTGACTGTTCGCGCGAATGAAGAGGAGGATGCTCTTCAACCGCACAGGTTCTTTCACTGGTGAATGCACGGTTTCCAACAAACACCAGGTATCCTCACTCCCAAGAGTTGTGATCGATGCACGCCACCATCAATTTTCCGCCAGCGCCAACCGTCGGCCAGAGAATTCGATCGTTCTTCAGGCCGTTGGGCAATTTTTTTGTCAAGCATCCTGCCATTCTCTCCGGCTATATCATCTATGGCTATCTCTTCATCTCCACTATGGAGTTTTACCGGGATTTCAAGGAGAAACATTTCGACAATTTTCTCCAGTACTTCACAAGTTTTGATGCGTTGCTCTGGATGTGGCTGCTTGCCTTCGCGTTGGTGAAGATCATCGAATATCGCACGCGTGCTCTCGCCAAGCAGAAAGAACTTGCCGTCAAAGAAGCAGAATTGCAGACTATCCACGATATGCTCCGAACACTTCACCACGAGATCAACAATCCCCTGGCCGTTATCTTCCTGTATTTGAGTCAGGCAGAACGTCGTGCGAAAAACGATCCGGCCGTTCTGCAGGCCTTGGCGGAAATCCGACACGGCGCAGAGCGTATCACATCGACGCTCCGTGAGTTTTCCAATGCGCAGGGCTTCGTGACAATTCCGACCTCTGCCGGTGACATCATGAAACCAAAGAAGAGCCATGACACCGCATGAGCAATGGATGAGACAGGCTCTTCGAGAAGCGCAGAAGGCGTACGAACAGGATGAAGTCCCCGTAGGCGCCGTGGTGGTCTTCGAGAACCGGATCATAGGCAAAGGATACAACCAAATTGAGCGCCTGCAAGACCCAACCGCCCATGCCGAGATGATTGCCCTCACCGCAGCTTCCAATTATCTCCACTCCCGTCGTCTCGAAGGTTGTACGCTCTATGTGACGTTAGAACCGTGTCCGATGTGCGCGGGGGCTATTGTGCTCGCTCGCGTCCCCACCCTCGTCTTTGCAACATTCGATCCGAAAGCCGGAGCATGCGGTACGCTCTTCAACATAGTCGAAGATAAACGACTCAACCACTCACCCCACGTCATTACGGGAGTGTGTGACCGGCAGAGTGAGGAGTTGCTCAAGGGATTCTTTGGAAGGGTGCGCAATATCGCACAGAAACGGGGGACGTCGGGTCAGACTTCTGCCTGAAGCTTCTCTGCCCGATCGGCAAGACGGAGCTGTTCGATCAATTCATCCAGATCGCCGTCGATGATCGCGGACAGATTGTAAAGGGTCAGTCCGATACGATGATCGGTGACCCGGTTTTGCGGAAAATTGTATGTCCGAATCTTGTCGCTTCGATCGCCGCTTTTAATCATCGACTTTCGCTGCGCGGCCATCGAGGCGTTCTGTTCGTTCATCTTGATCTCATACAGCTTCGCACGCAGCATCCGCATGGCGCGATCGCGATTCTGAAATTGTGAACGTTCCTGCTGGCATGCGACGACGATACCAGTCGGTTTGTGCGTGATACGCACGGCGGTTTCTACCTTATTCACGTTCTGTCCCCCCTTCCCGCCTGAACGATACGTGTCGATCTGCAGATCGGCCGGATTGATCTCAACCTCCACATCTTCAACTTCAGGGAGAACGACAACTGATGCGGCGGATGTGTGGACTCGTCCCTGCGCTTCCGTTTCGGGAACGCGCTGCACGCGATGGACGCCGCTCTCGAACTTCATCAATCCGTACGCCCCCTCTCCTGAAACCGAGAAGACCACCTCCTTAAATCCTCCCTTCCCCGTTTCATTCCAGTCCATCAAATCGACACGCCATCCTTTCCGTTCGGCGAATCGCGTGTACATCCGATAGAGATCCGCCGCAAAGAGAGCCGCCTCCTCTCCACCCGTCCCTGCCCGAATCTCCATAATGAAGTTCTTGCTGTCGTTCGGATCCTGAGGAACAAGGAGCAGTTTCAACTCCTCCTCAAGCTCGGCAATCTTCACTTTCAGGGCATCGTACTCTTCCTGTGCCATCGCCTTCATTTCAGGATCGCTCACCGAGGCGAGAAGCTCTTTGCTCCCTTCGAGATCTCGTTTCACCTTCCTGTACCTGCGATACGCCTCCACCATCGGTTCGAGCGTGCGAAGTTCTTTGCCCAATTCGCGGAACCGCTTCTGATCCGCGACGATCGCAGGATCGCTGAGAAGTCCCTGAATTTCCTGAACTCGATGGAGGATATGATCTAGTTTGTCGAACACGGCTGAAGTGAGAAGAAGAAGGCACCGAAGTGGGAGGGTCGCTATTTGCCGACGAGGGCCGGAGTCGCCTCCTGTTGTCGCGCCATCTCAAGCGGATACTTCCGGGCATCATCCAAACCCAATGCACACCTCAAGGCAGTGATGGCCACTTCGAGTTGCGATTCATCCGGTTCTTTTGTGGTAATGCGCTGCAGCCAGAGGCCGGGAGCAATGAGGATCTTCCCCCACCATGTCGTGGCGTGTCTTGCGGAAAACTTGATGAACTCATAGGCTATCCCGCCGACGATGGGAATGAAAGGAAGATGCGTCAGGAGGCGAACAAGGAGTGTCAATTCGCCGAGCAGCTGTAGGAGAAAGGCATCCAGCACGCTAAAGGAGATGATTGCCACAAACATAACGATCAACAAAAAACTCGTGCCGCAGCGGGGATGGAAGCGGGTGTGCTTCTGCACGACCGCGGGGATGAGATCGTCGCTCAGCTCAAAGGCAAACACTGTCTTATGTTCCGCTCCGTGATACTGAAACAGACGTTTGATGTCTTTCATCAAAGAGATAAGGGCGAGATATCCCAGCAGGATTGAGATGCGGATCAATCCAGCTACGAGGTTGAACTCAAACGCCTTCTGATCAAGCGAAAAAATCTGGCTTGTCACAACGAGTGGTGTGATGAAAAAAATCGTGATTCCCAATGCCAAGGCAAAGACGAGGGTCGCAACAAGAGCGAGCGTCGATTGCGGTTTCTTCTCTTTCTTCATTTGCTGACCGTTGCCGTTTTTCGCCGCCTCTTGAGCTTCCGCGTCGAGCAGAGCCACTTCGGCAGAATAATTGAGCGTGCGGATGCCGAGGTACATCATATCGATCAAACCCACTGCCCCCCGAATGACGGGCACGTTAAGAAATTGGTACTTTTCGATGAGGGAAACAAATTGCTCCTGTTTGACGACGATGCGGCCGTCTGCGCGACGTACCGCCGTTGCGACCGAGCCGGGGGCGCGCATCATCACTCCCTCAATGACGGCCTGACCGCCGATTTGCATCGGCTTTTTCGGATTGTACAGCGGATTGGTCGGCACCCAACTCGACTCTTTCTGATCGCTCTTCACGTGACTCCTTTCAGAAATGCACCTCAATATACCAAACATTGCACCGAGGCGCAATAAAGGGTGTGATCAACGCGAACAAAAAGAGAGGATGAAGAAACGGCTACAGGGACTGAAGGGCGGCGAGGATTTTCGGCAGCAGAAGCGCAGGCTCGGTGGGATGAGGTGCTTGCGTCGTATCAAACAAATCCATTTGCGATGCAGCTTGAGTGAACTGCCCATCCGCATAGTACGACTGCGCAAGCAGAAGCCGCAATCGCCGCGCGGTCACTTTGGAATCGTGCGCAAAGGCGTAGGTGGGACGTTGCGTGAGCACGCTTTGAGCGAGCGAGATCGCCTCCACAAAATCGTTTAACGCATGTGCGACGATGGCTCCCCCTGCACGCACATCCATTTGCACATCGGTCGTAATCCCTGTCGTTCCCAAGGCAAAGGCGAAGTCGCTTCTTGCTTTGGAGAGTTCGCGTTTATAGGCATTCGACCACCCGCGCCCGCAGATCGCCTCTGCGCGGAGAGAGCCGGTTGTTCCTTTGTTGAACGCCTCATTGAAATTCAGTATGGCCGCATCGTATCGCCCTTCTTTGAACTCTTTCCAACCTTGTTGAAGAAAATCGGTGTCTCGCTTTTCGTCCGACGGCGGGGTCGGTCCCGACCCACTCGAACAGCCGATTGCGAGGAGGAGGGCGAGGGCGTACCAGTATTTCGAGGATCCTTTCATCGAAGAAAAATGAGCTTTCTTGTTTTCGTGAAGGTCGATGTCTGAAGACGATACAAATAGATGCCGCTTGAAAGGTGCGATGCGTCGAAGAGGACTGAGTGCACTCCCGCCGGTTGTTCGTGTGCGACCAGAACGGCCACTTCCCTTCCTAAGACATCGTACACGATCAACCGAACGGCCGTCGGCTCCGGTAATTCATACCGAATGGTGGTAGATGGATTAAATGGATTCGGATAGTTCTGGTGGAGAGCGTAGTGCAGAGGAATATCATCCACATTGCCGGACACGTCTTCCTTCCTGACCAACCCGAATGTGCCCAGGCGATTCGTCGATGCCGTCAGGTCTCGATTCCGTTCATCGAATCTTGTGGCGAGCTTGTGCCACTTCCCCTCCACCAGCCGCGCAAGTGTCCATCCTTCCCGCTTCCCCTCGGCACGATATCGAACAATCGCCGGCGTTGCGAGTTCCAGCGCTGCAGGCCCAACACTAAAGACGCGATCCGCTTTGAGGAGCTCCGGTCCGATCTCCTCGGGAAATGAGACTCCGCGTCGGGCGGTGAGATACGTTTCCTTCCGGATTCCCCGCTCGTCGATCTCGACCGTAAATTCTCCATCCACTGTGGCAATCGCTCCGCGTGCGTCCTTCTTCAGCAACCTTGCTGCGAACGTTATGGAAGTATCGGCAAAATAGACCCCAAAGCGTTTTGCGCCGCGTGCGCGGATCGTAACGGCACCGCTCGCTGAAAACCTGTGACTGGTATCGATGAATGCCTTCATCGATCGTGGAATCGGGAAGAGCCTCAACGCCGACGTCCCGCTTGTTTGAGTCAACGAGCCGCTCAGACTTCCCGCGCGCAAGTCATCCTGACTTGAGACGATGACATCAATGAACTCGCTCAACACGGGATTCTGAAGATAGCCGAGTGCAAGTCGGGGAGCAGCCGAGGAGTCGCTGTACTCGAAGATCGCCCGGAACATCGCATTGAACCCATCGAGGATGTTATTGTTCAAAGCGCTGACCTCCCGAAATGTCTCCCACTTATTCGGGGCGCGGGGATGATTCGGCCCTCGGTAGACGTACGAATAGTCCGTAGGCGTCGAGTTATCCACCGCCGCATAGGTTCCGACGGAATCATCCTCGTCCTCCATGAAACCGAGGTAGATGGGTCCCCTGAGATTGGTAAGGCTCGAAGCATACGGAGAGAGATCGATATCAACGAAGGTTCCGACGGGGAATTCAGAGCGGTTGACGGTGACAAGAAATGGCGCAATGAGGTCACGGCCGGGTCTCCCGTTCTTGTCGCCCCAAACATGGAACATGAAATCGCGGTCGTCATTCGGCAGGGCGGTGCCGTTGGCGAATTCCTGATTGAATGCCACCATCATGCGCGCGCCGCGTAAGACGTTGCCGGGAACAACCGGATGAAACCGAACCGCGATGCCGCGTGACGTGGAGTTGTTGCCGAAACCGACGTAAGGAGCGATGCCCTGGAGGAACGGGTCCGGAGTGCCGTCGTCGTATTTCTCTTCTGTCACAAACCGCACAACCTCTCCGGAAGAAACGAATGAAAATCGAGCAGTGGTGGAGAGGGAGGAATTCGAAACGACAAAAACGATCGACGACAATGTAGTGCCGAATTCGGGAGAGGTGAAGGACGAACCGATAGGGACGTCCCGAACACGGAGAGTTCTCTCACCCGTTTCCACGGCACGCACCTTCAATCCAAAATCGCCGCTAAACGTTATCCTGAAGTCCTTCGCTCCCGGAGAAAACTCGAGATACCGAGCACCTTGTTGAACGACGTCGCCGTTGGCCGTCGCGTTTGGATCGAGATAACGCGAGGAGAGGGCCGGACGACCGCCGATGGCTGAAGTATAGCGATTGCTCGGTGGAGCGAGGGAGTTTGCGCCGATCCAGTTCGCCGTGAAGAAGTTCTGGGCGGTCATGTCAAAACTCGCGGCGATTCCGACATCGGAGAGAGACATCTCAAATCCCGGCACGCCATTCATCGGATGCTGTGTGAATCGACGCAAGAACGGTAGTCCATACTGCTCTGCAATAAAGCGAGTCCAAAGAGCTGCACGACCGTAGTCGTCGAGAGATCTTGACCAACTCAGGAGCGGCACGTTCGTATCCCTCAGATAACCTGTCGCGCTCCGGAGCGAGTAGCCGCAGAGCGCTTCTGCGTACTCCGACAATCCTTCGTTGAAGAACGTGATTTCGTGCGGGTCGTAATTCCAGTGAATGAGATGCTGGAATTCGTGCGCAAGCGTCGGAAGAACCAGCGAGGTGCGGCGCGTGTTGTTAAAAAAGATCGACGGATAGGAGTCGATATACAGCATATCGCGCCGGTTGCTGTTTCCCTGAAATCCACTGTTCGGATCGACATCGACGCTGATGAAGAAGCCGGCCACGAAACTGCCAAACCCATCCCAACCGTCCTGTATATCACAAATAAGAAAGTGCGTGCGCCCGTCCCCCTTCCCCTTTTCGAACTGAGCATTGATGTTCGGAGGATCGCCGAAGACCTGCCGGTCGATCTGAAGTATTCCTTTTGTCGAATCGATCGATCTTGCCGGCGTCGTCGATTCAAGCGTGCGACCGATTTCATCCACCTCCGTCGTCGTCACGTGGTTGTTCTGCAACTCCCGCACGGCCACCCACACGTAACTCAGCGCGCCAATCCTTCTTAACTCGGCACCGACGGTGTCAAATCGTTGCTGTTCGAAGTTATACACCCAGAAGGTTTCTTGCACGCCGACGGTGTATGGAACCGAACGCTTCTCCAGACGGCGACGCTGCATTGCGTCTTCAATCCCGGGGTAGAACCGCCTCGTGTTTTCCCAAGCCGTTCTGATCACCTCCGGATCGTTCAGAAGGGATGATCCACACTCCGCGCCGGTAGGAAATTGCATCGGATGGAGGTCCTGCCCGAAAACAGGGACACCAAACGAGGCAAAGAGAAGGAAAAAGATGAAACCGGTTGGGATTCGTAACGTCATAAATACGCTGCCCCCGCGAAAGGTCACCCCTGTTTACGAAAAAGTGGGGAAAGACTCAAGGAGATTCGCCGCTTTCCCCTCCTGCCCCAAAGCGGCGGCGGATGGAGTTCTTTAGCAGCTTCACTTCAGCCGGGTCGAATGCCCTTGCAATAACGCAGAGGAGGAGGAAAAAAATGCACACAAATGCCTTTATGAGAACCCCCGACCAGCTTGCGGGTTCCAGTTCCACCAACGACGCTGCGGCGTATACCAACGCCGTAAGTGCGAAGAGCTTCAGGATTCTTTTCCATTCGTACGGGACTGCAAAATATTTCTGGGTAGCAGCGTACATACCGATCGCCATTGCCACATAACTCGCCAGCGTCGCAAGCGCCGCCCCCATCAAACCCATCCGTGGGATCAGCCAAAAATTGACGGCGACGTTAATCAATCCTCCCGCTCCCGTCACGTACGGAAGATATTTTGTTTTCTTCTCAAGATAGATGCCGACCACGAAATTGACATACGCGCCGGTGAAGATATACGAGAGCAGAACAACGGGGACAATGGAGAGCCCCCCCCAATAATCGGGATGAATGAAGTACTTGCCGAAGACCTGAATGCGGACGATGTCTTCGACGAAGAGGGAGACGGAGAGAAAGACGAACATGAGTACTGCCATGAAGTACGTGAAGACTTTCGAGAAGAGTGTTTTCGCATCCGCATCCTTTGCGTGTTGAAGAAAGAAGGGGCGCCAGGCATAGTCGAACATTCCCACCACCAACATCATCAGCACACCCAATCGGTAGTTGGCTTGATAGATGCCAACGGTCGCATCGTCCGTCAACGCCTTCAGAATCGGCCGGTCGATCACCTGCATCGCAACCCCCGCAATTCCCGCCGGCACGTAGGGCAAGCCGAATTTGAGGAGTTCTTGATACAGGCGGGACGGGAACTTAAGCGTGAGCTGTGAAGCCACCTTCACCAAAAGGATTCCAAAGGTTACACCGGAGGCAAGCAGATTCGCCAACAAGACTCCTTCGGCCTTCATATCCATCCCGACGATGAAAAGAATGTTGAGGAGGATGTTGACAACGATGTTCAAGACGCGCAGCGCTGCGAACTGGATTGCTTTGTTCTCCATCCGCAGTGAGGCGAAGGGGACAATGCAGAGCGTATCGAAAAACAAAATCCAACCAGCGTATTGAACGAGGCGAGAATGGCCTTCGCCCAAACTGATGAGGGAGGCAAGTGGCGCGGCAGTGAGATGGATGAAGAGAGAAAGCACAAGCGAACTGAGGAGAAGCGAAAAGAAGGGGACGCTGAAGTTTTGTCGTTTGTCGCCATTCTCCGGTGACGCCACAAATCGCATATAGGCCGATTCCATACCATATCCGTACACCACAAACGCAAAGGCGATGTAGGCGTAGATGTTCGCCACCACGCCATATTCGGAGGTGAGGAGATAGTTGGTGTAGAAGGGAACGAGAAGGAAATTGAGGAATCGACCAAGGATAGAGCTGAGGCCGTAGATGGCCGCTTCTTTTCCCAGCCGGAAGATCTTATCGAGCATGCGATACCGCGGATTGGGAGAGCATGGGACGATGGTTCAGGAGAGAAGAAGGTGTGTGTCGTGCCTCGAGCAGCAGGAGCAGGTCGCTCTCCGGCTACGAAGCTCCCTGATGTCCTTCATCGACCAGCATAATCGGGATATCGTCCTTCACCTGATAGACGTTTCCGCAGCTCTTGCAGGTGAGCGTGTTCTCTTCCGGTTTGTAATCGAGATCACCTTTGCACTTCGGGCAGCAAAGGATCTCAAGGAGTTCGGGCTTCAGCATGTTTGGTTGATGATGTTTGAAATGCCTCTTCAAGAGCCTGGAGAACGAGTGCGGGTGCGCGCGTCGGTCTGCCTGTTTCCGCGTTGAGAAAGCTGTGGACGGTGTATCCCTCGACCAACGGCTCAGGGTCGTTTTCGAGCGTGATTTTGTAGTCGATCCGGATTCGCGCGACCGGCATCTCAGCAAGGGTTGTCTCGACGTTCAACAGATCGTCGTACCGAGCCGACCGTTTATATTTTGCATAGGCTTCCACAACGGGTAAGAAGATGCCGTGGCTTTCAATCTCGGCATACGGTAATCCGACCGACCTCAGCAGATCGGAACGCCCTTGTTCGAAGTACTCGAAGAATTTCCCGTAGTACACGAACTTCATCTGATCGGTATCGGCATAGCGGACACGTATTTGAGTTGTATGGCGAATCATAATCCGAAAGTTGTGTTCAACCCGGCAAGGGATGAACAAATTATTCCTCCCACCTTCCCATCTTGCAGAATTTTTCCACACGTTTCTCAACGAGCTTTTCCGGTTTAATCTTCTTGAGAGACTTCAATTCCTCCAATAAGATCTTCTTGAGCGTTTCCCCCGCGGCAGCGTGGTTTCGGTGAGCTCCACCCGGCGGCTCAGGAATGATGCGATCGATGATCCCCTGCTCGAACAAGTCGGACGCACTCAGCTTCAGCGCCTCCGCTGCCTGCTCTTTGTAATCCCAACTGCGCCACAGGATGCTCGAGCACGATTCCGGGGCGATGACGGAATACCACGCATTCTCAAACATCAACACCCGATCCCCCACTCCAATGCCCAACGCGCCTCCAGACGCTCCCTCCCCGATGATAACGACGATGATCGGTACGGGCAAATGCGACATTTCAAATAAATTCCGTGCAATGGCCTCGGCCTGGCCGCGCTCCTCCGCCTCCATCCCGGGGTACGCCCCCGGCGTATCGAGCATGGTGATGATCGGACGTCGAAACTTTGCCGCAAGCTGCATTAGCCGGAGCGCCTTGCGATATCCTTCGGGATTTGGCATCCCGAAATTCCGATATACGTTCGATTTTGTATCGCGACCCTTCTGATGACCGACGACGAGCACCGTCTCTTCCCCCAACCGTCCAAATCCCCCTACAATCGCCTTATCGTCGCCAAAGTGCCTATCGCCATGCAACTCGACGAAATCGTCGAGCATCATATGAATGTAGTCGAGCGTGTAGGGTCGGTCAGGATGGCGCGCCAGCTGCACCCGCTGCCAGCGCGTAAGATTGGAGAAGATCGAATCGCGGAGTTGATCCACCTTCTTTTCTAACGTCCGGATTTCTCCCGCTATGTCAAGATTGTCTTCATACTTTCTCATCTCCTCGATCTTCTGCTCCAACTCGATGATGGGCTTTTCAAAATCCAGTACCAGTTTTGCCACGATGAGGTTCCTTTCCTTTCGGAAGCATCTTCACGGTCTGCAATCGTCAGTCGCCTGACTCCAGCCTTTCCGACTCGTCAGATCGACGAGGTCTGACGGACGGAGTCGGACGAGCGGCGAGCGGATTTCCGTGCAGAAGCGGTGCCCGGTCGATCTTGGTTCGCCGCGTGGAGGGGTGGAGACGGGGGTCGCTGGAGCAACGTCTTCAACAGAATTTCAATGTCGAGTGCAACCGATTGATTCTTCGCGTAGTACAGGTTGTACTGCTCCTGCTCCTGCAACGTCAGAGGCCGGTGCGCTTGAAGCTGGATGAGTCCTGTGAGTCCCGGCTTACCCAGATACAACAACGTTCCGGTTGACCCATTGCGTCGTGCCGCGGTCAGTGCTTCGGGCGGAGGTCCCACAAGACTCCGCTCGCCCTTCAGAACGGAAGGAAGCTCCACGATGAAGCGTGAGGATGTCAATCCACGCGCCAAGCGCCTGAAATATACGAAAGGATAGACTGAAATCAAGAGGAGCGACGCGACGGTAATATCGAACAATCGCTTCCAAAATCGATTTCCCGGTTTTTCGATGTTGTACGAAATCTGCACGAGAGGAAGCTCGTCGAGCGAATCGACACTTCCTTTCCCGATGATCACTTCGAGCGTGTTTGGAACGAGATGGAAATTCACCGTCTGCTGTCGCGAACGACTGATGACGCCGAGAATTTCAGTGTAGGAGAGCGTTTGTGTCGAGAAGATCACATCGCTCACGCGATGATCGTGAATCACCTTGCCGATGTTCTCTACACTGCCGAGGATTGGAAGTCCGTCGAGAACTTCGCCCACGCGCCTCCGCGTCTCGTCGATGAATCCGACAACGTCGTATCCATCACCGACCCGCGTACGCAACCGCCGCAGCAATTCGCGCGCGGCACCGTCCGTGCCGACGATCAACGATCTGCGGCCAAACAGACTCCTCCTTCCTTCCGGCGTCGACTTGCCGAGCGCCCGGACCAGCAATCGCCACGACGGCAGGAAGACGACACTCAACCATCCCGAAATGATCGTCACGCCCCGACTGAAACCGTAATCTTTGAAAAAGAAGACAAGTGCGGAAAGGAATACAAAACTCACCAGCGTGGCAACGATGGTGCGGGAGGCGGACATGCGATGCCGCGTGTAAACTCCTGCCGCGGCAAGACACGCCACAACCACCGCTGCGGGGACGGTATAGACAATCGGGTATGCATGGAGTGGGAGTCGCATCAACGTTCCAAACCAGAGAAACTCAGCGATGAGAATGCTGAGATCCACCAAGATCACATCCAATGCCGCGACACGGAGCGTTCGGAACCATGCCTTAAGCGTGGCAAGTCCCGACGTCACACTGATCCCCAACCGCAGGATAGCAGAAAAGAGTGAAGACTTGCCGAAATGCTTCTTCACGAACAGATGCATCGCCTGGTAGAAGGTGCGGATCTCGTCCAGATTGCTCCGGCGTGTACTCTCCCCTTTGTAATGGATAATCTTCGTGGAATGGACATAATAATTCTTCCATCCGGCCTGCTGGATGCGATAGCACCAATCGAGGTCTTCTCCATACATAAAGAAGTCTTCGTCCAACCCTCCGACCTGCTCGTACACTTCACGTCGGACCATCATGAAGGAGCCGCTGACGGCATCCAATTCGTACGATTCGTCGGGACTGAGATAGGTGAGGTTGTATTTGCCGAAGAGGCGCGATTGGGGGAAGAGTGTGCTCAACCCTGTCATCTTCGTAAACGCAACCCACGGCGTGGGGAAACTGCGGCGACAGGGGAGTTGAAATGTGCCGTCGGGATTCAGAATCTTGCAGCCGGCCAGACCGACGTCCGGATTCTCCGCGAAGAACTTCAGCATCACACGGAGCGTGTCCTCCTGAACGAGCGTATCCGGATTGATGAGCAGGAGGAACTGCCCGCGAGCCTTTTTGAGGGCAAGATTGTTCGCGCGAGCAAACCCCACGTTCTCCTTATTGACAAGAAGATGAACGTTAGGGAACCGTTTGCGTACCATCTCAACGCTTCCGTCGTCCGATGCGTTATCGACGACGATGATCTCTCCACGAATTCCTTTCATCGCCTTCTGAAGTGACACGAGAGCGTGATGAAGAAATTCGCGCACATTGAAGTTGACGATGATGACCGACAGCTGGAGGGGAACGGTATGTTTGCGGGGACCTTTCACGGATGAGTATTCGTGCAGAATGTCAAGGCGCTCAAAGATACCTTCATCACGTTTGGGTTGAAGGCTATCCAGTCGCCCTCACTCTTTAGCACAACCAGAGAGCTGATTGTATTCAACGGTATTCGGCGGCAAGTCACGACCTTTAGTTATTGATGTTAAGAGCTCGATCACGCGGCGGACGACGAAACGAAGTGCAAGCACGTCGTCTTGGTTGTATCGAAGTAGGTATTCAGGAACTTCTGACTTCTGCCTAATGGCACGTTGATAGTCTAGGGCGACTTGAAAACCGTCCAGATTTGGGAAAGTGAAGTTGTAGCCAAGCTGGGTAGCGACGTTTTTCAGACTAAATTCTCGGCCAGGAATGGCCATCGAGTAGAACAGTTTTGCATGACAGTCAGTGCTCTTGTTGATGATCTCAGGAACCCGAAGGCCATGCTCTCGCAGTCGTTGGATGAGGATGCGCTTGTCAAAGTCGGAGCCGGAGAAGTGAAGCATAGATGACAATTCAACGGATTTAAGATATAGAAGCATCTCTTGGAGCATTTTAGATTCTGCGGATGGATGTGGTGCAAAGAATTGTTTTACAGAGGGCTCCTCATCGCTTATCATACCGACCAACCAACAGTAAGTGTGCTGAAGATCGGTTTCGATATCCAGATAGATGCGCGGGCAGCTTGGAAGATCGGGTATTGAGCTAAAAATTGGCTTCTCCAATAGGTTAGCCTTAGCACGCGAAATGAAGATATGAGTCTTAGCTGGATTCCAACCGATCAAATTTGCGACTTGTTCAGGTTTTGCCGATGCCAGTTGTGCAACGGAAGAGATTCCTCCAGCCACAAACTTGCGTGCAAAGTAGGGTCCTATGCCGGGAATGCTTGATAATTCAAGGTTCGACTTAAGTTTATGCCAAGTGTGTTGGATCTTGCCTGATTTCGATATGTGGATGGAGGCGAGACGTGCGGGTTGTCCATTGTCATCGTGAGAAGCAACATTGAGAACCAAAGTGTTGCCAAGCTCGTCGGTTCGTCCTCCGCATAGATGAGCGTGTCCACAGACGACCAAGACGACTGAAGGATTGGCAAGGACAAAAGAACGAAGAGCCGTAGAGCCAATTTGACCTTTGTTCCAACGCATTGCTTCATCAAGACAGCCTCTTGGGGGCGTATGGGAAACAACAATTGCAATTCGATTTCGCAAGAAAGAAGTTCTGTGCGCAAGGTGTGTGCTAATGTCCTCTTCTCGATAAAGTATGTATCCTGGATTGACTCCTTGCTCAAGAATTGGGGCCCCCTCCAGTCCGATGAATAGGAAACGTCCTATTACCAAAGGCCGCGAGTGAATCTCGTACACCTTGCGACCACGGATAAGTTGACGTGCCTCAGCTCGATCATCATTTCCGGTTACCGCAACTAGCCCGAATTTCGAGAGTGAAGCCAATTGAGCGAGATGATTGGTATCTGGCCCCGGCACGAAGCGAGAAATATCATCACCCGCATAAATAATCAGGTCATAAGTAGGTTGCTTCTGAACCCACTCAACTATCGAAGCGATTTGTTGAACTCTGCAGTCTGAGAACGCTAATAAGCGAAGTGAGTCCGGACGCCTCTTGATCGTAGCAAGTTTAGGTCTAGCAGAGGTTATCATTGTACTGATCCTTGTCTCACCGCCTGATGCTGGATGAGTTGCAGTCGAGGATGCGCCTCCGGCGCGAACAAACGGAGTTCTGTGATCACATCCCTCTTGTGAAGCTGTTTCGCTAATGGACTCTGCGAGCTACTTTGTCTTGCTAGTCATATATCCGAACGTTTCCACGACACAGACGAGCGCCATCTGCCCATAGGCAATGAGCTTGGCATAAGGGGTTCTGCACAAATGGGTGAGAAAGCCGTAGATGAAAATCAGAGAAGCAAAACGGACGGAAGCCCAATGTGATGACTAGGAGCCAGTTGGGAAAGTCGGGATTTGTAAATGGCTTCCAAGGAACTTTCGTCAGGATCATCTCAAGAAAGGCCCCCACAGCCCAAACGAACAAGAGGCAATGGAGGACAAGCAAGATGTGGCCCAAGACCTGCATAGTAATGTGAGAGAATAGATGATAGGAAGAGTTATTTAGCGTTGAGCCCTATGCGTACCACATAATGTTCGATGTCAAGCTTTGATCAACAAATACACTACACCGCGGTATTCGCGCTGCGGTCTGGCTAATTATCTCTAGCGAAGAATTCGCTGATAACGCGGTCGCCGGAACTGAATCGACCAAATCCTATGGTCAGCTGCGATCTTTGGAAGAAGTCTTGGGTCAATCCAGCAAGAGACGGTCGAATCCTCGACGGAGTCAATCTTTACTCCATCGATCTGTAAGTCATCAATCAGAGATTCCAGTTTGTTGTATACACTTAAAGTCGTCGCCACCCTTGCTTGAAGATCAATCAGTGGAAAGTAACTTGCGGCCTCATGCAGGTCCTTGCCGCTTCGGAGCAACTTTTCAAAAGTCAAGTAGGCATTATGGTCTTGGGAATGAAGTTTACCTAGAACCGCCCTCTCCGTTGGACTATACGTTCCAAAAGAACTGCAATTGATACACGAAAAACCGACAAGCAAGAAAGCAATGACACTGTAGGACATTTAGAGAATGTGTTTTTTACCGCAACTTACGAATATCGTTATGCTGGATCCTCCACAGTACACAGGCAACGGAAATCGCTGGTGGCATACCTGCCGAATCCGCCAGAGGCGGAGCAGGCAGATGTGCAAGGGTAGCATTTTCCGCGGGTCTAGTTTCGGTGCAGATGTTTCGACGATGTCGAATTCACTCCAGCCCAACGCACCGAAATGACAGCCCGAGGGTTGGCGCTTCATCCGCAGGATTGCGATTTCGGCGTCCTTTTGCCGCCACCAATGACTATGATACAATATAAAGGCGGCATACCGTACAGCGCGACTTTGGTCACTTTCTTTGGACGACAAAGAAAGTGACAACACTCTCATCGAGCTCCACCGCGGTGAGTGTTCATTGAACAATATCTATCTCACCCGTCGGTCTTAGGCGAAGCTTTGCCAACCTTTCACAAAGTGCCTCCCCCCCAACCCAACCACCCCTACTGCCGAATCAAGCTTCTCAACTTCAACCGCCACACCATCCACGCCGCCTCGTAAATGATGTTCTTCGACATCTTTGAAATGCCCACGCGGCGGTCGACGAAGATAATGGGGATCTCACAGACTTTAAATCCCTTGTTCCATGCCAGAAAGTTCATTTCGATCTGAAACGCGTAACCGTTGGAGCGGATGGCGTCTAGGTCAATCGCCTCCAGCACCTCCCTCCGAAAGCATTTGAATCCGCTTGTCGCATCGCGCACCGGCATGCCGGTGATGAACCGAGTATACAGATTTGCCGCATAACTCAAGATCAACCGCCGCATCGGCCAATTGACCACGTTCACACCTTGTGCGTACCGAGACCCAATCACCAAATCGCACGTCTCCGATTTCTTCAAGAGGTTCGGTAATTCTGCCGGATCGTGCGAAAAATCGGCATCCATTTCAAATATCCGATCGTATCCACGCTCCAGCGCATACTTGAATCCGGCAACATACGCGGTGCCGAGTCCAAGTTTCGCCGGTCGTTGAAGAAGATGAATCCGGCGCTCATCTGCCTGCATCTCCTGCACCACCTTCGCCGTCCCGTCGGGAGAATTGTCGTCCACAATCAGCACCTCAAACGATGGGTTTTGTTGAAGAATGGCCGGAATCAGCGTCGGCAAATTCTCCGCCTCATTGTACGTCGGTATGACAACCAAGCATCGCATGCGCCTCACACTCCCTTTACCCGGCTACGTCGACGATCGCTGACTGAGCGATCGCTTCACGCACAGCGTCGACGATGAAGGATTGCTGATCCTCTGTAAGCTCGGTATGCATGGGGAGCGAAAGCACCTCGCGCGTTGCTTGCTCGGTTATCGGAAATGCCCCTTCTCCAAAATCCGGATCGCGAAATGCTTGCTGGAGATGCAGCGGTATCGGATAGTACACCGCGTGCGGAATCTTCCTCTCGGCAAGATGTCGCGATATCTGGTCTCTTTTTGGAACCCGAATGGTGTATTGATGATAGATGTGGTAAACGTCAGGTCGTTCAAACGGAGTGACGACACCGGTACCTTCAAACAGCCTGTTGTAGACCGCTGCAGCCTTGCGGCGAGCCTCGTGCCAATCATCAAGATATTTCAACTTTACTTTGAGGATCGCCCCCTGGATGGTATCCAACCGGCTGTTGACGCCGAGAATTTCGTGATAGTATTTTTTTCTCGATCCATGCACGATGATCATGCGCACCTTTTCTGCGAGAGTTGAATCGTTCGTCACGATCATTCCTGCATCGCCGAACGCTCCGAGATTTTTGCTTGGGAAGAAGCTTATTGCACCGAACGTCCCCAATCCCCCCACCTTTTTCCCCTTGTATCGGGCTCCCATCGCCTGAGCGGTGTCTTCGATGACGGCCAATCCGTACCGGTTGGCGATCTCGAGGATCGCGTCCATCTTGGCCGGTTGACCGTAGAGATGCACGGGGACGAGAGCCTTCGTCCGACGCGTGATGGCGGCTTCGAGTTTGGCTGGATCGATGTTGTAGGTTGCCGGATCGATATCGACGTAGACCGGTCGTGCGCCGAGGAGAGCGATGGTTTCGGTTGTTGCGACGAATGTGAACGGAGTGGTCACCACCTCGTCCCCCGGACCGATTCCGAGCGCCATCATCGCAACCTGCAGCGCGTCCGTCCCCGATGCGCATCCGATAGCGTGCTTCACGTTGAGGTACGAGGCGGCGGCAAATTCAAATTCGGCCACCTCCTTCCCCAGAATGTAGTGACCTGAGTCGAGAACACGATGGATTGCTTCATCGATTTCCGATTTGATTTTTCTGTACTGCGTAACGAGATCGACCATCTGGAGGTTGTGCGAGCTCATAGACTGTTTTTTTGGTCTGGTGGTAGTTGTAAGAGAAAAACCTGCTCCCGGCCGGAACGTCGATGCGTTATGCGTGTCCTTTACCTGTCAACATCACATACAAGGTATTGAAAAGAATCTTCAAATCCAGTCGCCACGACATATTCTCGATGTAGAAGAGATCGTACTTCAGTTTGAGACGAACGTCTTCGATCGATTCATCGTACTTGTGCTTCACCTGTGCCCAGCCTGTGATGCCGGGTCGGACTTTCAGCCGGCGCTTGTACAGTGGTATCTCTTCTGCAAGCTTCTCGACGAAGAACGGACGCTCCGGTCGCGGACCGACCAGACTCATATCCCCCCGCAATACGTTGATGAACTGAGGAATCTCATCGATGTGAATGCGGCGGATGATTTTTCCGACACGCGTAACGCGCGGATCCTTTTTGCTTGCCCACACCGGACCCGAGCTTTTTTCTGCATCTGCCGTCATCGAGCGAAACTTGTAGATCTTAAAAATTTTCCCATTTTGCCCCACGCGCTCCTGCTTGTAGAACACCGGACCGCGCGAATCAAGTTTGATGGCAAGGGCAACAAGGAGCCAGAGAGGCGCGCCGACGACGAGAATCAGGACGGAAACGACCACATCGAGCGCGCGCTTGAGCGATGCTTCCCACGGCTTCAAAATCTCCGGCATCACCTCGATCAGCGGCACGCCGTAAATGGAGTTGAGCCGCGCCTGCCCGCTGACGATGTCGTACATATCGGGCATGATTTTCATTCCAACTTCATGACCATCGCAGTAGCGGATGACCTCGAGCAGTTTGTCGTGTTCAGTCGAGTCGAGACCGATCAGGACTTCGCGAATATTGTAGCGGTCGATCAATGCCGGCATCTCTTCCACCGAACCAATCACCGGCACTCCTTTGTAACTCTTCAGCTTCGCTCTCTTTCCACCCGTCTGTTTCCTCACGGTGGCAAAGCCGACGAGCTTGTACCCCAACGCAGGATATTTCTGCACCATATCACACAGTTCGTATGCTTTATGCGACCAGCCGACGATCACCGTATTGCGCGCTCCGATGCCCGCTTCGAGCAACCGTTTTTGAACCGCACGAATAATGAGTCGCCCGCCGCTGACGAAGAGAAACAACAAGGCCCAATAGGCGATGATGAGCGTGCGCAGACCCGGTTGTGGCGCCGTACCCTGATCATCCAGAAACACTAAAAAGAACAGAACAAGAACACCGATGGCCGTTGTGCGAAAGAGGGTGACGATCTCGTCGAGTCTTGATTGTGCGTACCACGAGCGATAGAGTCCGAAGAACGCGAAGAGAAGGAGCCAGTAAACATAGATAACGGCCATGGGGAGCCACAGCTCTGGCTCGATCGGCGTTACGAACCAACCGCTCTTCACGCGCAGGTAATAGTAGGCGAGGTAGGCGAGGTTGATGGTGAGAAAATCGAGAAACAGCAACAATATTTTTTCGACGCGAGCCGACATCAGGAAGAGCCTCTATTTTTCATTGGCACTGCGCGTGCATTCAACAATCCGCATACAGCTCTCTGTACGATTGAAGAATGCGCTCAAAGGGAAATTGTTGTTCCGCAACTTCACGGGCTCGCCTTCCCATCGCAAGCGTTCGATCACGGTTGGTACGGCCATCCATAATTGCCTCGACAACCCTGCTGGGATCGTTCGGGGGCACAACCCATCCAATATGATTCTCCCGTACCACCAACGCGAGCTCTGACTCTTCATCCGTGATGGCAAGAATCGGTTTCCCCGCCGCCATGCAGTTGTACATTCGACTCGGAATGGAAATGCCGGACATGCCGGGGATCATAGAGATCACTGCTACATCGCATGCATTGAGCAGCGTGTTGAGTTCCCTACGCGGTTGCGACGGGAGTACGGCGATATTGGAGAGCTTGAGCCGATTAACCTCCTTGAGGAGCCATTCCTTTCGGGCCCCTTTCCCTATAAAGAGAAGGTGTATGTCTTCACGCCCGTTCAACTGCCGCATCGCCTCCAGCAACACCTCAAAACCCATCGAGCGCTGCATATTCCCCGAATTCTGGAGAACGAACTTGTCGGAGATGCCAAGTCGGTGAAGCAACTCATTCTCTTCGCGCGGCATCGGAACAATTTCCTCAACATCGGCCCAGTTCGTGATCAATACGGTTCGACGGTCGCCGGGAGGAAGCTTTTGCTCGACGCGCCGTTGCATGTCGCGACCGAGAACGATGATCCGCTCCACCCGCCTCAAGAGCCACGTCGCCACGGTGTTCAGTATCCGATCCACCATGCCGCCGGCTTTCACGACTCCCGTCGGGATCAAAACCTCGGGGTAGAGATCCTCGATACGGAGCGTGCACTCGGCTCCCTTGATGCGACACGCCACAAAGGCAAACCATGGCAAAGAAGGCGGATTCGTAACAACTAATACCCGATCACCACGACGAAGACGCTGTACCGCCCGGAAAAACATCGAAACGCTTAACGTCACAAGATTGACGCTCCTTAACAACAGGTTGTTTCTGTCGAACCGTGTGCCCGCACAACGCTCAATCGTTACGCCATTGCGCACTTCACGCGGAGGGAGTGTATCCGCCCCATCCGTCGGTGGGTATGCGCAAAGAACGAAGACGGGATGAGTGGGGGCGAGTCCCTCACAAATCCTCCCCAGAACATAGCCGGTACCGCTCTCTTCAGGATAATAATGTTCCGAAAGAACTACAATCCGTCGCTGCATCACTGACCGGTCTGTTCTAAAAAATGAGAATTCCCGCCTGGAGACGAAGGAGAGTAGCGTGCTAACCGCATTGCTCTCACTTTTTCGTACACGGTCTCGAGTTGTTGGGCGATGCGTTTCCAGCGATAGCGCTGTTCTACAAGGAGGCAGGCATTCTGCGCCAGTCGCTCAGAAAGGGAGTGGTTTTGCAGAAGCCGGACCACTGCCCTTGCAAACTCTTCCTCCGTGTCGGCCCGGAGATAATGAACCCCGTCTTCACAGTCAATTCCTTCCGCACCGATGCTCGTGCTGACGACTGGGACGCGAAGAGCGAAGCTCTCTAAGATCTTTAACCGCATTCCACCCCCCACTCGCAGAGGAACCACGGCAATCTGATATCGAGGGAGTTCCTCTTTGATATCGGGAGCAAATCCCCGCACAACGATCCTTCCTCCTTCCTTTGTTACGATCGAAGAAGGAATCTCCTTACCAAACACATAGAGGGTAGTTTTTGGTGCTTGAGCTGTGATACGTGGAAAGATTCGAGCCACAAACCAATCCAACGCATCACGATTCGGCGCCCAGTCAAAACTGCCGAACATAACGACGGAATCTGGAATCTGATCCTGCCGACGCCTACTTTCAAAGAAGCTATCATCTACTCCTGCAGGAACAACCTCGATATGCGCGCAGGGAGCCAGTGCAGAAAGTCTCTTACCGTCTTCATCCGTAATCACGCAACAGGCGTCGCAGATACTCGCCTGCCGAGATTCGTAGAAGCGCATGCGACGGGCCTGGAGCTGAACCCATTGACGAAGCAGCGGCATGCGAACCTGCTCCGAGAAACGCTCGACGATGGTGCTCTCAACGTTGTGTTCACGCAAAACAAAGGGCGCATCCGAGAGCGTCCGGCATTGATCCGCATACTGCGCCATATGGAGATGGTCGGCATGCACAATGTCAAACGGGGAGCGACGGAGCAATTCCGTTAAGCGTTGTCGATACGCAGCAGAGTTGTATTTCTCGATGCTGTAGGGAATCGGATAAAACAAGTTCCTGATTGCTCCAGGGAGTGAGTTTTTGTTGGAGTGTGGCACTCGGATCAACTCGCAAAACTCCTCTAACGGTCGCGCATCGACGTCCGGTGTGCGGTCAAGCGCTAACATCGTTACGGTATGTCCCCTCTCCGCGAGGTGTTTGGTAATGTTGAAGATACCGACCTTTCCCCCGTCAGAGAGTGGATACGGAACCTGCGGTGTTAGTTGGAGAATGCGCATGCGGACTCGTAGCGACTGTGTTGTGTCCGTCTGTTCCTCACGCTACGATCTTCTCTCGTTTCGCCGCTTTCACTTGTCGTTCGATCCATCGGTATGTTTTCTCCAACCCTTCACGAAGAGACATAGAGGGAGCCCATCCAAGTCGCTCACGGATGAGCCGGTTATCGGAGTTCCTTCCCCGCACGCCGGTCGGACCCGGCACGTGCCGAATCGTCAGCCGCTTTCCCGCGATCTCGGCAACCAGTCCAACCAGCTGATCAATCGTCACCATCTCTTCCGATCCTATGTTGACCGGACCGGTGAAGTCTGAGCGTGTCAGGCGCGTCGTTCCATCGAGACATTCGTCGATATACAGAAAAGACCTGGTTTGCTTCCCGTCACCCCAGATTTCAATTTCGCCACCGTCATTCGCCTCTGCGACTTTCCGGCAAATGGCGGCCGGAGCCTTTTCTCTTCCACCTGTCCACGTTCCTTCCGGACCGAAGATGTTGTGGTATCGAGCGATCCGCACTTGAAGACCGTGATTGCGATAGTAGGAGAGATAGAGCCGTTCACTGAAGAGTTTTTCCCAACCATACTCGCTGTCAGGCTCGGCAGGATAAGCAGAATCTTCCGAGCATTTCGGGTTTTCCGGATCTTGCTGATTATAGGTCGGATACATGCAAGCGGAGGAGGAGTAGAAAACGCGACCGACGTTGTGCCTACGACAGAGTTCGACAACATTTACATTGATGCTGGCGGAGTTGTGCATCACATTGGCATCGTGGTCGCCGGTAAAAATGTACCCTGCACCCCCCATGTCGGCTGCGAGCTGGTACACCTCATCGAACGTGCGATCGAGCACCTGTTTGCAGAATTGCTGATCGCGGAGATCGCCGATCAGAAACTCATCCGCCGCGGTGGGACTGAACTCCGGGTATTTCAGATCGGCGCCCCTTACCCAGAATCCCTCCGCTTTGAGACGTTTCACCAAATGCGACCCGATGAATCCACCGGCGCCTAATACAAGAGCTGTGTTCAATTCATCCTCCCTTTCTCAGAATTCAAGCTTTCTATTTGTAATATCAGCCTCAACAGTCGCTCTCCCTCTCGCATTTGCTCTGGAGCCTTTCAAGGGTGGGGCGAAATTAGCCGCCGCCATGTCCCGATGCCGTGCATTCAACCCGAAGGATGAATGCTCGGACGCTGGTGACGAGAGGTGGTGCTTCGTTTTGGTATGAATTCTTTGCACACCTACACAATGTTTCCAATTGCATCACGCCAATTTGAACCGTCGGAGACATTCAACTTGTTTGTTGTGCTGTTTCGTATGATGCTGCCAGGGGGAACAGAACTGGCCGAGGGACGGGTGGAATCGGAGTAAGTGGGAACGCGATAGACACTTTGTCCAATGCCAGGACTGTGCTCGATATAACCTATCGCAGGACGCGTGTCGTTTGAACTTCTCAGATTTGCGCCAATCAGTACTCCATCATTCACAACTGGCGCTTTATAAAAAACCGCGGACGAGCCAGATTTGACTCCAAACCAATTTGCAATCAGGCTAATGGAGTTGATTCCCACACTATCAGCTGTATCCACGCCTGTATTGCTAATTTCTACAAATCTAGATCCGAACACCCCGATAACAGCAACAAAGGTCCCCGACGCAACATAGACGCCACTTGCCAGATCTTCAAGGTGACACCCGAACATAGTAATACCGTTAGAATCCTTCCCAACAAAGACACCGATCGAGCCACCGGCTGCACCAGTTCTCTGGTGCCCCATACTGACACCAAAAAGCGATAAGTCTGCAGTTCCTGTGCCTGTTGCGCCATCACAAGAGATATGATACTGGTTTCCAATGTAGAAGCCGCCGAATACTTTTACTTGTCCAGTGCTTTTAGCTGTTGTTGTAGTTTCGCATCGAAGAGCCACGTTATTTCCTCCACATTGGCAATTATCAATGACAATATCGAAGCAATTCTTGAGTGAAATGGCTCTCGAGAAGTTCGATGCGTCCACATCTTCGATCTTTATGTGCCATACAAACCCATTGTTGACTGTTGGATAATCATCAAGAACTTCGAGTGCAATCCCAGTGCCGTTACCATCACTAACCCCATCAGCGTTCCTGAATCTCATACCGTTAATGCTCACGTTAGTGATGGTTGGCGTGTTCGATGTGTTTTTGATACGAAGAAGGGGTGAGGGGTTCCCGTTACTGCTCGGTTTGATTAAGGCTCCCCTTCCAAGGATCTGGACGTTGCTTCGGGTTAATTCAACTGTTGTTGTAAGAGTGTAGTCCGCGTTAACGATCAATGTATCACCTTCTTGCAAGTCATTCATTGCAGCCTGTAAGCTTGCATAATCAGCACTATACTTGATTTTTGGCACAGCCTGTAGCGGGTCGGATGTTTTTTGAAAGAATCCCATAGCACACCTCCTATCTTATTCTAAGAAATTCTATTGACCTCTCAATACACTGCAGAGCTACATCCCGGTCCTGAACGTAAATGCCATTCGTTGCTGGATCTTCAACTGATGAGAGCGAACCAAAGACCTGCATTACCGCCGCTTAAAGAGCACAAAGCGGGGAAAACGACGAGCAATCTCGTAACGCATACGGAAATCCTGCGAACTCATAAGAATTCGACCATCCGGATGAGTTGGTTGTGGATCTCCTGATTCCAGTGAATCATACGCTTCCACCATCACAAGGCAAAAATCGGGATTTCTGGCGAAAAAATAATCCGTTGTCAGTTTGGATGTATGAATTCCTGGCATCATGGCAATATTTCTATCCATCAGCCCAAAATTATCCATAATACGAATATCAGGATTGAAATACGGAATCAAACCGCATTCCCCCAACGCAAGCAGTGAATTTGCTGGGATCAACTCCTGCAATCTCTTCGCGACATGATAATGATACCTCGCACTATACCAAGTGATCTCCTTAAACCCCGTGGGATACTCATGCAGTGCGCGTACCAATCTGCGTTCGTTGAAAAACGATCCTCCTGCCAAGAAAAGAACAAGAGAAACAACTATCCATCTCGACACGCTCACCGATAAACTCTTCTGGAGCAGAATAAGAGCAGCAATCGTCATGACCCAAAGAATTGGCATAACAGGAACGAGAAATCGATATCCGGGCATCCAATCACCACCAGAAGTAGCAGCAAACAAAATAAAAGCTGCTGAAAAAAAAGCTAAGAACTTCCAGTGAATTCCTCGTCGAACTAGCGACGGTAATGCGAGATATGAGATCCCGAGCACGCCGGTCGTCGAGATCAAACCGCCCAGAGCGTATTTCATTCCATTAATATGTTGCTGCAACGCCCAGCCTACTTTTGCATTCACTGTGTTCGGCAAAAGTGCATCATAATAGTTCCATCGCCAGAGGAGCTGCACCCCGTAGATGATTACGGTCGGAACAGCAGAAACGACAAGTGCCTTTCGAGTTCTTTCCGGAAGAAAGAGCGATGTTACAGCAACAGTCAACGCCCAGATGAAGATTTGCTCAGGTCTCACCCAGCTCAAGAATCCGAACGCAACACTGCCCGCGTAGAACAAGGGCCTCGAGAAGCTGCCCGTCTTTTCTAATCGTTGGAGAGCGAGAAAGTAGAGGGTGGCAGCAACGGTCGCCACCAACGCGCAGAGAGACGTTTCAAGTCCAGCAACGGACCAGAGGGAAAATGAAAAGGTGGCTCCCGTACCCAAGACGGCAAGCGATAACATCCATCCATCGTTTTCGAAAGCTTCCACCCTCTTCAACAAAATCGTAAAGTAAGCAAGAACAATGAGTGTACAGAATCCAAAAAAGATGCCCGCAAGTTTCGCCGCTTGGACGAGAGCGAAGTCAAACTCGTTTTGTGAAATACCGGCTTTCACGAAAAACGACAGCATGATCGTCCATGGGAGGCTCGAATATCCTTCGACGAACTCCCCCTCGTTAAAAACGAGCCCTTTCCCTTTCACAAAATTTTCGGCATAACGCATTGGAATAAACGTATCATCAACCGTAAAGTTGATAGAGTCGATACTCCCAATCACAAATAGCAAAAATCCTGTTCCGATGATACTCTTTTCAAGAGAAGACAACTTCATCTCGTACTTCCTTAGCAATTGCTACCCAAAAAGAAGAATGGATTGATCACCTGATACGTTGTGACACTCAGCTACACACTCCGGTCAACATTGTGTAGAGGTTCTCACCGCGAGGCTCGTCCTGCAAGGGGTGGTCCAGGCTCATTTCACAAGAGGGCTGCCGATTTGTGCCGGCGACATGAATTCATCAGTTTGGGATGAAAGCACCGGCATCGTGATGAGGGCGGTTTCTCGTTTTGGCATGACTTCTTTGCTGGCCCACACAATGTTTCCATTGGCATCACGCCAATTTGAACCGTCAGAGATATTCAGCCTGTTCGTGGTAATATTAAAGATCGCAGTCCCCTTGGGGACGGCGCTCGCAGCTGGTCTATTCATGTTGCTGAATATGGGAAGCGGATAAATTTGATTGCTGTTTTGTTGGACCGCTGTCGATTCTGCAGAAGGGTACGCTGTCAGAGAATTAGCCGCTATCAGCAAACCGCCGCGGCCATCCGTGTCGATTTGAGGAATAGCCGTGAGATTCTTGGTGGGACTTCCGCTTCTCCAATTATAATTTCCTATAATGCAGGAAGCGTCGACATGCGGCTTTGCATTCCGCGTATCGATTGCATAATCCCCCTTAACTCCAAAAAAGTCGCTTCCCACAACCGAGACGACCATTGGTTCTGCGGAAGTATTATCCGGAAATTGCTCAGCAAAGTAGATGACATTTGTGACATCTTCGAAATGGCAACCAAAAACAAAAATTCCCCCTATCGGCTTCGCTACATAAACACTGATGTTGCCGCTTGTTGTACCGGTTCGATCATGGCCAAATGTGACTCCGAAAAGTGCGATTTGACCCCGGTACACATTTGAAGGCCCAGCATCGTCAACTGAAATACCATAACTGTTCTTAATGAAAAATCCACCAGTCACTTTGATCCCTCCTACGCCGTTCTGTACTAACTCTGGTCTCATTGCGATACCACAGTTCAGAATCTGACAGTTGTCGACTACGACATCAAAAGCATCCTCCATCAGAACACCTATTTGGAAATTGTCAATTGTGACATTTTGCAACTTAATATGATAGAGTCCAGATGCGAGGGTTTCCTTTAATCTAATAGCTCTACTTGAGCCGGTTCCTAAACTTTCTACGCTGTTCTCAAATCTAATTCCGTCGATAACCACATCGTTTACTATTTGCTTCTGGGTTCCAGGAGGAATCGGATCGTTGTTTATCTCGATCAAGGGAGCGTCCCAGGCTAAACCGCTTCCCTTTTGGATGACAGCGCCGCGTCCAAAAATGGTCACCTGTCTCTGCCTGAGATAGACAGTTGAAGTAAGCGTTTCATTCAGATTCAGAAACAGTGTATCCTGCGGTAGAAGACTGTCAAAAGCCTGTTGTAAGGATGTATAATCAGTTCTGTATTTAATTCTCTGTGGCATGATTTGTTCCCTGCTCATTTCTGAATGAACATAAGTTCTTGTTTCGCACGATGCAATTCATCAGGCTTTCTTTGCTTTATCAATCTCTTTTGCATCATTCATTATTAAACTTTGCCAGTCGTACGAAGGTGCAAGAATGGAGCTATCAACCGCCGTAGCAATGGAAGGCAGAGGGACCCACAGTTTCCATCTCCTTGCAAATAAAATATGTTTCCAACAATAGAGCCACGCTTTAACAAGAATTTTAAATAATAATATGTCTCTAAAAACAAATTTGACAAATGTTATTGGGTTAAACAGTTTATACTTTGTAAGGCTAAGCCAAATGCTCGCATCAAAATTATTTTTTGCATAGGTTCTAAAAACTTTTTCGGTCTTCCTTAGAACTGATTTCGTGGTGAGAAATGTCAAACAGGTGGAGTTTGCAGTCCTCCAATGTCTGTTGCCAAACGCCCTTATGAAGTTATGATGGTTGTGTAAGTCCAGAGTATAATAATCCGCGTGGTCATACGGCGTTACGAAGTGCGCATCGTTGTGCGCTTTCAAAAACTGCACCATCTGCGGAAACTGACCGGGAAGATAATAGTAATCGTCCTCTGCAAAATATACTGCTTCGGATACGTCTTGACTCAACAATATGTCAAGCTGCATATTAAAGGTTCCGAAGTTTCCCGTTTTCTTCAAAAGTATCAATTCTAAATCTTGCGCTTCAAACTGGCGCTTGAATAATTCTTGGTATTCTTGAGGGCAATTGTCAAGTAGAACCCACACTTTGACTTTCAAATCCCCAAGAGAGGCTCTGAATGATTTTAAACAGAGCTCTGACAGTTTATATTTGTTGTCACGAAACACGACCGGCGTTTTGGAAACACCGGGATAAATTCTATAAGCGACTGCTAAGTCGTATTGTTTTGTATTCATTTGTTTTCCCTGTATAGCCTCATTCTCTTCAAGAACATCGGGTAAATTGCCCTCGTAATGCATCTCGATGACATGTTGATGACCCTCCTCACGTATTTCATGCTTTATTTCAAATGAAGTTCTTAAAGTCAACACGTGTACATCGTTTCCATTGAGTGTTCTTTTTACAGCTCGGCGAAGAAAGGACTCTTATTCTTTTCGAGCAAGCGTCAAGCCCCTATCACCAAAGACGCCAAATACGTTCGTGACAGCCCGATTGAGTTCATCGAGTAAACGAACGTGCCACGGGCGTGTACGAATAGATTTGTCTTGTTGCGTCATCAATTCGTGAAATCCGGATCGCTCGAGCAATTTCCTGAGATTGGACGTGTGATAATAGAAAAGATGATACGGTTTGTGTGGAGATTGGCGTCGCAGTCCAAAAAGCTTCCGAACTTTCGCCGAGATGTTATGAAGCTCCATAGGGTATGCAAGTACCAGCAGTCCATTTGTTCTCAGGACGCGCCGAAGCTCAGCCAAGGTCTCTAGAGGGTGCGGAAGATGCTCAATCACGTCGCCGAGAAAAATAACATCGAATGAATTGTCCGGAAATGCCTGGTCTTCTAACGTTCCGATTCGAATATCGAGACCGAGCTTTTCTCTTCCCCACTGTGCCATTGCGGCATTCAGCTCTACACCCAATGTTTCGAAGCCCTGATCACGCGCTTCCGCTAACATTGCACCTCCCGCACACCCTACCTCCAGGAGGATTCCATTTTGTCGAAATTGTTTAATCAACGAAAGCATTGGTTCAAATTCTTCTCTCAACTCCCTTACCTGCTCTGAATATGGCTTCTGCAAACATCCGCAATGATAATCTCGTTCGAAGTATTCGATTGAGTAGAGCGACTCGATCTCCTGCGGCGAGAGCATCGGTGCAAGTGTGCCGAGATCACAACGATCGCACATCACGATGTCGATGGTCCTTCCACCAAACCGATAGAAATACGGAGAACGAGAAAACGTCCGCCCATTACAGACCGGGCAAACAATCAAAGAGCTCAACGTCATGACCGAAAACTCCTGCCGCGTGAAGAACCGAACTCCTTTTGCAGGCTTAATGGATCACCTTCCAAAGAATGCTGAAATACGAACGGGATTTCCTGAGGAGATCGATATCAAACGTGATGAGTCCAACGAAGGCGTACACAGGAACACGGAGAGCGAGTCCGAAACCCTTCACAAAGGCACCGGCAATCCTTCTCAACCCCTGAAAGTGTTTCCGAATAAAATAGAACTGAGTGAGATGAAGCTGTTCCGAAAATCGAGACATGCTTTCAATCGATCCCCCGCCATAATGGATAATTTGAGCCGATGGAGAGAAGAAGGTACGATATCCAAGCTTTCGAGCACGATAGCAGAGATCCACTTCTTCAGTATACATGAAGTACGCCTCGTCGAACAAGCCGACGTTGTCGAACACCTCGCGTCGTATCATCATAAAAGCTCCTCTGACGAAATCGACCTCGCGAACTTCGTCATGATCGAAGTAGCTCATATAATACGCTCCAAAGATGGGACTACGTCGAAAGACGATGTAGAGGAATAAGCTCTCAGAGAAGAGATTCCAAACCGATGGAAAGCTCATACAAGAGGGCTGCAACGAACCATCTGCATTAAGAAGTTTGCAGCCAACAATTGATGCCTCCGGCTGAGCTTGCATGAATTCTACCGTCTTCTGAATCGCCCCATCGAGCACCTTCGTGTCGGAATTGAGCAACAGGATGTATCGACCGCGAGCGATGGGAATGGCCTGATTGTTCGCCGCAGCAAATCCCCGATTCGACTCATTAACGATGAGGTGGACGTTCGGAAACTCACGCCTGATCATCGATACGCTGTCATCCGTCGAAGCATTATCCACAACAAAGATTTCGAACTCAATCCCCACTGTCTGCTCAAAGACGGACTGCAGGCAAGCTTGGAGCAGCTTTGCTGTGTTGAAATTGACAATGATGATAGAAAGGTCCACACCTCCTCCGGTCAGATCCGCTTAGTGAGGCAAGTCGGACTGTTTGATGCAGAGAATCGCCGACGACAGGCGCGGGACAACTCGCGTAATAGGTCCCAACGCGGTGGAGACGACACGCCGCGAACGGCCGAAGATCTTCAAGCCGCCAATGCCTTGAACATCGTACCCTCGTCGTCGAAAATCTCCAACGGTCCATGAGGAGAGATGCTTCTGATAGGGATTCTCGTCGTACTCCGGTTGATGGAAAAACTCGTTCGGTGTGGTGACAATGACAACCGAAGAGATACGCTCGAGTTCGTCCAGAAGTTGGAGCCCTTCTTCTCTTGGGAGATGCTCGATGACTTCAATACAGGTTGCCACTTCAAATTCCTTGTCCCGAAACACCAAGGGAAACTCCCCGATGTTTCGTTCCACGAGTTCATCATAAAAATGATGGAACCGACAAAACTCGAGTGAGGGCTGATAACCATCAACACCAACGAGCCTCGTGATCTTTCGATAGATTCGACACAAAGCACCCACGATTCCTCTTCCGCATCCGATGTCGACAAGTGATCGCGCATGCAGGGGGATGCTGTCGAGAATCCTAGGCAAGGCTGGATGTGTCCACGTGATATCAGACATGTCTACTGATCTGTTTTGGAAGAAGTGAAGGGGAAAGATCGTGTAACACAGCTCGTATTGTCCCGTGATCCTCGGAGTCGAAGGCATATCTCCACGTTAAGAAGATGTAAGCCAGAACAATCAGAAGCGCAACGCCCACGGAGACGAGTTGATCCGATACGTTATTCCACCTCATCACCAGAGGAGCAACGAAGCACGAGAAGATCATCACAGCGGAGATTGCGAGCCCGCGAAGAACATCCCGACCCAAGATGGCGCGGACACGCATTCTGGCGATGCGGAGGCAAATCAACAGAAACACCGGGATCGTCCACAACATCCGCAAACACCATGCGAGGGCTGCACCAGTAATTCCCAGCTTGAGTACAAGAACAGAGGTCACTGCGATATAGATCGGCAGCTCGATTACCATGTACTTTGCCGCGACATCGGGCCTGCCGATCGCCTGCATAAGTGCAAATGGAACGTATCCGATTGCATTGAGCCAAACGGCGATGAGCAGTATGCTGAAGACCAGACCGCCCGCGCGTGCAAACTCTCCGCCAAGCCAGATTCTGAGAATATCCTCGGCAAATATCAGGAGGATGGCCGTGAGAGGCGTCATCAGTGCCACAAGGTATTTCAGCGAGAGACTGAGACTTCGTTGTAGCCTTTCAGTCTTGCCGGTCGCAGAGAAAGTACTGAACGCCGGGAAGAGCACGCCAACCACCGCGGTCGGAACAACGAGAAGTTTTGAGGCAAATTCATACGGAGCCGCGTAGTAGGAGACAGCACTTATCGAAACAACACTTCCAATGAGAAACCTGTCGAAATACGTAATAACAGGGCTAACGAGATTCGACACAGAAATCCATCCTCCATACGTGATCATCGTGCGCAACATATGAAGAGACGTTGAGAATTTCCGAAGCTCCGGGCAAACATGGAGATTCAGCAGAAGGAGAACCAAGAGCGCCGCGACTCTCAAGAGAACAATGAGGAGAACGATGGCAGGTAATTGCAGCTCGAGTAATACTCCTGCTAGGCTCAAGATGTAGACTGCGAGAGCCGATGGAATTCTGATCAAGTTCACAAGATCAAACCGTTGCCGCGCTTCCAATGCCCCTATAAGCGAAGTGGAAACCAGCATAAGCGGAACCGACAGCGCGAGGAGATAGAAGGTTTCCTTCGCTTCGGTAATCAAAGACGGTGCGACCGTGAGGATTCGTTCAACGAGAATGGGCGTGAAGACAATCAGTAGTACGGCTCCAAAAACCCCTAAGAAGAATTGAATAGTTGCAGAGGTCCAGACAATCGTCCCCACGTCATTAAGGCGGCGTTTTGCGAGCGCCTCGGCAGCATACTTTGTGGTCGCTCTGCCCAACCCTAAGTCGAATACCCCAAAGTATCCAAGAATGACCCACGCCAAGGAGAAGATTCCAAAGCGTTCCGATCCAAGACCGCGCACGATAAACGGAAGCACAAGGAGGGCAACCAGCAGTGGACTCGCCTGACCGAGCACGTTGTAGATTGAGTTGCGCGCCAACAGACGGCTACTGATGTTTTCCGATTGAATCACGTGGATTGAAATCCTTGGCTAAACAGATGGAAATAAAGTACTGTTCTCAATAGGCACTTGGTCCGATTGGACTCGGGCAGCGATCGTCCCCCAGCACAAAACAATGATCAGTATCGAATCGCGGGCATAGAACTGGGGGGAGGTTATGGAAATTTGGACCATCGCCACAAGGATTGCCACGGAAGCCAGCTGGTAGGGTCGAAGGGGAGAACGCCATTCCTCCCGTAAACGGTGAATCCCGGCGCGAATCTTCGAAAAATAAGCAACCAAAAAAATGAGGAGTCCGGCAATACCGAGTTTAAATAAGAAATAAAGATACGCGTTGTGTGCATAAATGGTATGCTGCGTCGTCTTTCTGATAAGGCTGTGAAAGGCGTATTCACCCCCAAGTCCAACGCCCGTCAGGGGATTGGCAAGAATTGCTTTCCAGATCGCTGCAGTCTCCGCCAAGCGATTCGCAACAGAGATATCCTGCGTTCCAGCCGCCGATGTGATGAAACGATAAGCAATTGTTGCCAGGAGAGAAGTGAGAATGTCATAGAAAAAAATGAGGAGGATGAGGCTGCTCAGAAGCAAAACGATGAGCACTATTGACAGCAATCTACGTCGTTCGTGGGAACGGCCAAGGAAGAGAAGGACCACGCCTCCGAGAAGAGCACCGATCCAGAATCCACGTGCGAAGGTGAAGATCAGCGCCAGGGCAAAGAACGAGACCGCGAGTACCGATATCAACTGCGCGCGTACGGTTCGTGTGGTCATCCATAGAGCCCCGAACGCAAGTAGCAAAGACATGAAGATAGGAGCATACGAAGCCTGGCGCGCCCCAACAAGTTGCCAGTAAAACTCCGCAACCAGAGCACCGGATCGATATTGAATGAAATTTTGAATAGCAAGAGTCAAACCCAGCAGGAAAAACGCCCCATAGGCCAGCCGTCGACCTTGTGTGTCCGCCAGCATCTCCCGCATTGGGAAATAGAGCAAGAATGCCATCAGAACAATCCACTCCCGAAACCACATGTCCATCTTATTCCCGTACGCGAGAGCTGGAATGATCGAGACAGTAGCAAGCACGAGAAAGAGGAAGAGAGACCTGTCTCCGACCGTCGAAGTGAAGGCATAGCCTCTCACCCAGCGGTCATAAAACCAGATCAGAAGGATGCCGAAGGAGTAGAATGCGAAACCGATCTCTGAAATCGAAACTCCTTCTGTCTTCTGGAAGAACAAGACTGCGTGACCGAGAATTGTGAGCGTCAGCCAGACATGCAGCGATGTAAGCGACCAATAGATGACGAGGAGTGCAACCGCCACGGAGGGCAGAAAGACAATTTCGCCTCCCAAAATCCAGGCAGAGATCACGAGAATCGGCACGACAACAAGAAGGAAGACCTCTTTTTTCGCGAACGGTACGGACGCTGGATAAAAAACAGCGCCGCTCGTTGGGGATTGAACGTCGTTCACCCTTTCACCTCTCGCTCTTCACCCGGAATACGTCACGCAGAACCTCATATCGCTCAGGCGCGTGTGTACGAAGCAACAGGACGCGTTCTCGAAACGCGTAGAATGTAAGCGTCAACAGCCCGGCGGAAAACATCGAAATCAAGACAATCAGCATGCGCTTGGGTCTCGCTTTCCGCTCGGCTGGAACAGCGCGGTCGAGCACAACAACAGACGGCACTTCCTTCTTCTCCTCAAAACGCGTCTGTTCATAGAGCGGAATCAATACCTCAAGGATCCTTGATTGGATGAGGATGTTACGGTAGAGACGGAAGTGCTCAAGGCCGAGATCCGGGAACAAGCCCAGCTTTTGGTTGAGAATCTGCAATTCCAGTTTTCTTCGCTCAAGCTCGGGATTCGTGGCACCCAGCGTCTGCGTCATAAACTGCACTTCCAACTCCTTCAGCGTTTTTTCTGCGTAGAGCTGAGCAACAGCCTTCGCGCTCCCCTGCACATCCTCCGGCACGGCAATCAAACCATGCTTTTTCTGGAATGTGGCGTACGCTTCTTCATACTTTTGGAGACTATCTTTGATCTCCCGGACACTTCGCTCGAGGAAGGTTCGATATTTGCTCGTCGATTGGAGGTTCAAATCGTCGGTGATGGTATTCAACACCTCCACATAATAATTCGCCATGTCCGCCGCGCGCTGCCGGTCGGTATCCAGCACGCTGATGCTGATATGACCTTCTTCCGCAATGTCGATTGTAACGTTGCTCTCCAGCTCTTTGATCGTCTTCTCCATCGAGGAATCCGAGATACCGTACACATCGACGAGGTTGAACTTACGAATCACCGCTTCTTTTGTGCTTCGACTTTCCAAAATAGAAAGATAGCTGTACGCCGCGCCCCTTGCTCCGGCGAGTCCGCTTAATGAACGCAGCGGGGCAATCTCCCGGAGCGTCGAGGTGAGCGAGCCCAACGACCCCAGCACGCCTGGCTCCTTTGGCGGTAACACGACAACAGTGCTTTCGTACCAAAGCGGAAGGAGGAAACTGATGACCGCGGAGAGGAGGGCAACCGTCCCGCAGCTGACCAGAAGAAATCGTTTTGCACGGGCGATGAGGGCGAGAAGCCAGAAGATCGTGGTTCCGGTAAGAACACCGTCAGTCGGTGTCGTGGATGAGTTGTGGCTTGTCATAGGAGTGGTCTGTCAAAAGAGAGATGAGCGAATGTCCCCAGAATGAAAATCTCCCAGCACCTCGATGTTCATTTCGTGACTTGGATCGCGAGCACGATGGTCGTGCCCACCGCTGCGACGACAGAGGCAATATCGCGGATAATCTCAAAATAGTACCGCGCATCTCGCCGTGGTTCCTTTGGAACCCATATCTGATCGCCGGGCTCCAACCTCGTTCGGTCAGGCATCATCCATTCCAGCGTCGATTTCTTGATCACTCTCACTTCATCATGGTCGGCGTATTCGGAAAATCCGCCGGCTCTCGCAATGTATTGCTCGACGCTTAAGTTCGGATCGTAAGGTAGAAAACCGGGTCGGGCAACCTGTCCATTGACTAACACCCCTTGATGACGCGAGGGGATGAAGATCACATCGCCCCCGTTCAAAAGGATATCCTCTGAAGTCATATTTTGCTCAACCAATGCGGAGACATTGACGCTCACAGGGTGATATCCTCCTTTGAACGACATGAAATAGTACAAGCTGTCGCCCAGAACGAAGTTTTGTGATCGAATATTCCGCGCAATGTCGATCTCGGGACCTACGAATTTGCTCAGCTTCTCCGCCACCCGGAGGACAACGGCTCCTGTCAGCAAGGCGTCCTCTGTAAATCCGCCGGCATCTTTGATCACTTTGGAGAGCCTCGTCTTTCCGTGAGAGACAGGATAGTAACCTGGTGCCCTGACTTCGCCTTCGATGCGCACTCGGAAATCGCGCCGTTGGTCGAACCGCTCCCCGACGACGATCCGATCACCCACTCGGAGTTTCATGTTTGAATTAGCTGAACCCGATGTAAGGTCGAGGAGGAATTCGTCATCTGGTTCTCCTTTCTCATTCATTCTAAAGAGTCGCACTGCTCGAGGATCAGCGTCGGGCATGAGTCCGCCAGCAATGAGCAGTGCGTCCGATACGCTGTCGGTCTCGACGTAGTCATAGACCCCCGGCGTATTCACCGCGCCATAGACGCCGATAAAATTCTTACCCACCACTTTGCGCGGGACGAACACGACATCCCCATCGAGGAGGAAAGGATTGTAGCGGTCCTCCCGAGTTGCGTAGAACTTTGGAATATCGACATGCAGAGTGTCTTTTCCGCGGAAGACCTTGATATTGCGAGTGGAAATCTCACCAAAAATCTCCATCACCTGGTTCAATCGCGGATCATTGTAGATACTTTGCTGAATCGGCATCGAAGCTTCCTTTTCGGTCGTCGCCTGCACAGTAACGGTTGCAGCCGGCATGTAGACACGGCTGGCACTCACAACAACCCGCTCCACCCGGTCCGCAGGAGTTGCCTGGTACTGGCCCGGATTCAGAACATTGCCGGTAACAGTAACGAGGAACGATCGAGGTCGAACGAGCGTCGTCGTAACTTCCCCCACCGGATATTTGACCTTGACCACCTGTTTGACCAATCGCTTCGCCTCGTCCAGCGTCTCCCCAGCAACTTTGAGAACTCCGACGGTCGGTATGATCAGGTTGCCTTCGGGCGTGACAGTCAAAGAAGAGGAGAAATTGACCGGCCCCCAAATGGCGACCGCCAACATATCGGAGGGTCCGACTCGGTACTTCGCCGGATCGATAGGAGCTTCGAGTGGCGGCGTTGTCACACCAGCAGGCTGATTCGTTCGTCCTAAGATCTGCTCGAGGGCAGATTCCGCTTCGCGCCTTTCCGGAATCTGGCCGCTGGCCATTTGAACTGCAGCGGACACAATCAAACTGCAGAAGAAGATACGACGTTTGACTTTCATTCTATGATCTCCCAATAAGATGCTCAGAAAGGACGGATGCAATCCGCTCCGCCGTCTTCCCATCCCACAACTCCGGAATGCGACCCTGCTTCCCCTTCCCCTCGAACACTTCGAAGCTTTTTCGCACGATCAAGTCCACATCCAGTCTGCACAGTTGATTCGTACCGACCTCCACCGTTATCGGTCGCTCGGTGTTTTCACGCAGCGTGAGGCAGGGAATTTGCAGGAACGTCGTCTCCTCCTGAATTCCTCCCGAATCCGTCAAGACGAGTTGAGCGTGATCCATCAGACAAAGAAAATCGAGATACCCGATCGGATCAGTTATGTTGAGGTTCTGAATCTTCTCAACCCGCTCTCGCAGCCCATGTTCCTCTATTCGTTTCTTCGTCCGAGGATGGACGGGAAAGAGTATTGTCGTTGAATCGGCGATCCGTTCGAAGATTACCAAGATCCGCTCCAAGCTTTCCTTCTCGTCGACGTTGCTCGGACGATGAAGGGTCACAAGCGTGTAGCCTCTTTTTCTCAACCCGAATCGTTGGAGGGCGTCAGACCTTTTCGCCTTCTTACGATGCAGCATCAACGAATCGATCATGATGTTGCCGACATGAAAGATCTTTCTCTCGTCAATCCCTTCTCGTTGCAGATTGACCACACCGCTCGGTTCACTGACGAAGAGATAGTCGGCAATGGCATCCGTCAGGAGCCGGTTGATCTCCTCCGGCATAGTACGGTCGAAACTTCTCAGCCCCGCCTCCACGTGTGCGACCGGAATTCCCATCTTCGCGCTCGTGAGGCTACAAGCAATGGTCGAATTCACATCCCCTACTACAATCACAAGATCGGGGCGGAGTTGGTGAAGGACCTTTTCAAACTCGACCATGATCCGGGCTGTCTGTTCTGCGTGTGTGCCCGAACCGACACCGAGATAGAAATCGGGATGCGGAAGCTCTAAGTCATCAAAGAACACTTTCGACATCCCATCGTCATAATGCTGGCCTGTGTGGACGATGAGATGTCGAATCGTATCGCTCAGTGCCCGAAAGGCTTTGTGGAGGGGAGCCACTTTCATGAAATTCGGCCGGGCTCCGACGACACTCACAATCGTTCTCAAATCAGCTCGCTAACCTTCTGATTTCTTGCTGCAAACACATCCGGTTATTTCGTTCGGCAAGGATGATCGCCCCTCGCGCATTCTTCCCTGACAATCTTTCTGCCGCTTTACCTCTCCTCATACATCTTCCTGTAATACTCCTGATACTCTCTGCTCAGGATCCGTTTCCACCACATTTCATGTGATTGATACCAACGGATCGTCTCGGCCAGACCCGCTTCAAACGTATGCGACGGTCGCCAACCGAGTTCCTTCTGGATCTTGGATGAATCAATGGCATACCGGCGATCGTGTCCGGGTCGGTCTTTCACAAATGTGATGAGCGATTCGGGCTTACCGAGTTGATCCAGAATTTGCTTGACGACATCCAAGTTCCGGCACTCCGAGTTTCCACCGATATTGTACACCTCCCCGAGCCGGCCGTAATGAAGAACAAGGTCAATGGCCGAGCAGTGATCCTCCACGTGCAGCCAGTCCCGCACATTCCCACCGTCCCCGTACACGGGCAAGGGCTTGTCATGCAACGCGTTGAGAATCATCAAGGGAATAAGTTTCTCCGGAAACTGATAGGGTCCGTAATTGTTCGAGCAGCGCGTAATCAAGACCGGCAATCCAAACGTGTGCCGATAGGCTAACACCAGCAGATCGGCGGAAGCTTTACTGGCTGCGTATGGACTGTTCGGATGCAGCGGCGTGCTCTCCGTAAACTTGCCATCTTCTCCCAGCGAACCATAGACCTCATCTGTGGAAACCTGAATGAACCGCTTGATCCCCTTCTGCTTCACAAGATCCAACAGAACGCCGGTCCCCACGACGTTTGTCTGGATGAACTCCGACGCCCCCATGATGCTCCGATCGACGTGCGACTCCGCAGCAAAGTTTACGATCACCTCGATGCCATGTCGGTCAACAATTCTCTGCACATCATCAGCGTTACAGATGTCGGCGTGCTCGAACACGTAACGCGGATTCGATTCCGCCTCTTCCAGGTTTTCGAGATTCCCCGCATAAGTGAGTTTATCGAGGTTCACCACGCGGTAGTTCGGATGCACCTTCAGCATGTAGTGCACGAAGTTGCTCCCGATAAAACCTGCTCCACCTGTGACAAGTATGTTCATGCGATGTTCAGCCTCGGCATTCGAAGGATCGTCCATTCCTCAATCCATCACATATGGCGAGTGGGGATCGTTCTCGTGTCGGATTTCATCCACCGGTTCGCTTCTTCCCCTTCCGGCGTAGAGTCGATTCGGCAGATTGATAACCCATCCGGCAACCGATCCGATATTTTTGTACGCGTGCACCACTCCCGCGGGGACAAGCACGGAAGTCATTTGTTCTTGCCCAACGTCTATCACCATTTTCCGCCCATAGCTCGGCGAATCTTTCCGAGCGTCCCACATATAGAGCCGAAAGGTTGAGGACCCGACGAAACAGAACAAATCGGCTTGCTCCCGATGCTCGTGGGGTCCGCGCGCTCTTCCCGGTTCGGTTGCGGACACGTAACTCATGGCAGGCAAGAACTCGTGTTCGAGTTCATCGCTTCGATACAATTCCACAAGCCATCCACGCTGGTCGGAATAGCGCACGAGATTTTTGATCACGACGCCGTCGATGGGACCGGTCACGAATTCCATGTTCACCGTTTGAAGAAAGTGGCAAAATCTACGAAACAATGCGCGAAAAACAAAAGAACGGCATCTTCGGGAACGAGAGCATCGCTTGAAAACAAACCACTCGGGGAACGCAAACTGCGAAAGGAACGTAAAGCGGTAACAATATGGAGGAGTGCGGGGCCTTTGTCTCGTTAATCAGTGCGGGGATAGCTTACTCATTTTTTCGTCGAGAGTCAATTCTGATTTTCTCTTAAGATGGCGAGGCGACCCAGCTACATCCGCTCCGGGGGGGTAATACCGAGAATGGCACAACCGTTGCGGAGCACGATCTTCGCCGCTAAACAGAGTCCCAATCGGGCGTGTGAAAGGCCCCGTTCCGGGATGACGACGCGGTGATCGTGATAGAACTTGTGAAATGCGGTAGCAACATCGTGTAAGTAGTTGGTAAGGCGCTGGGGCTCGTATCCGAAGCAGGCTGATTCGACCACCTCTGGGAATTCCAGCAGCAGCTTGACAAGCGCAATCTCCGAGTCCTCTTTCAACAAGCTGAAATCAATCTCGGGAAGTTGATGAAGATCGGATGACCGGAACACTCCTTCGCTTTCCGCGAAGCGGAGAATACTCGCGATACGTGCGTGAGCATACTGAACGTAGTACACCGGGTTTTTTTCCGATTGCTCCTTCGCGAGGTTAAGATCGAATTCCAGATGGCTCGAGACCGATCTCATCAAGAAAAAGAACCGGACGGCGTCCGGACCCACCTCGTCGATCAGTTCATCCAGCGTAACGAAGTTGGCGGCGCGCTTCGACATCTTCACCTGCTGTCCGTCGCGCATCAAGGTCACAAACTGATGGATGACGACTTTTACTTTGTCTGGATCGTATCCAAGTGCTCGGATGCCAGCCAGAACATCCGGGATCGTCGCAATGTGGTCGGCCCCGAAAATATCAACGATGAGCTCGAAGCCGCGGCGGAACTTCTCGCGGTGGTACGCGATGTCGGGCAAACGATACGTCGGCTCTCCCGAGCTCTTGATGATGACACGATCTTTCTCCTGTCCGAGAGCCGTTGCTTTCAGCCAGACGGCGCCGTCTTGATCATACACCAGACCCAGCCGCCGCAACTCATCCACCACTTCCTGTATCTTGCCGGTGGTATAAAGAGAATCTTCGTTGAAGAACACGTCGAAGTAAACACCCATGCGCGCAAGAACTGCTTTGATCGCTTCGAAAAGCGTCTTCTCGGCCACTTCCTTGCATACCGCGAGCGCTTCGTCTTTGGCGAGACTGCGAAGTGTCTCACCTCGTTCTTGTCTCAAGAGCTCGGCAATTTCCCAGATGTAATCTCCCTGGTAACCCTCTTCCGGAAAGGGGTAGGCGGTATCGAAAAGTTGCATGTAGCGCGCGTACGTCGACTCGGCCAGCATCCGCATTTGCCGACCGGCGTTGTTGTAGTAATACTCTCGCGTAACGTCGTGTCCCGTCCACGTCAGGAGGTTGGCAATCGTATCGCCGATGGCAGCCTGACGACCGTGACCGACGCTGAGCGGTCCGGTCGGATTGGCGCTCACAAACTCAACCTGCGTTTTCTTCCCTTTGCCGATATTTGTCCGACCGAACCGATCCCCCTCGCGCAGGATCCGCTCCACTTGCCGATTAAAGAATTTTTCCGTAAAGCGAAAGTTGATAAACCCGGGTCCTGCGATCTCCACGTCGGAGACGAGATCCGATTCGAGTTGAAGCGCGTTCACAAGCTCCTGAGCAAGCTCACGTGGATTCTTCCGCAACGGCTTGGCCAAGAGCATGGCAACGTTGGTGGTGAGATCGCCGTGCGCTTCTACGCGCGGCTTCTCAAACGTCAACTTTGCTTCAGGAGTGAGGTTGAGACGTTCGAACGCAGCAGTGAACTTTTCAGTGAGGTACTTCTTCATTCCGTTTGGAGGATTGGCTTTTCTTCTTGGTCGGTGCGGATCGCGCTTTGCTGCCGACCTTCAGCGGCGTAAACATGGCTCCATCAGCCGAGTCTTCCACTTGTGTCAGCATAGCATCCCCCCAGAGTCGCTCGAGCGCGTAGAATCCGCGCGAATCGCGATGAAAGACATGAACGACAACGTCCACATAGTCCAACAATACCCACGAAAGCGCTTTGAACCCCTCAGCATGCCAAAGGTGAGCCCCCAGCTCTTCCGTACCTTTCCGCACGGCATCAGCAATCGCTTTCACCTGCGTGTCGGAATCGGCTGAACAGAGCACAAAGAAATCGGCTGGAGCGCTCAGTTTTCTCAAATCCATTAAGAGGACGTCGGAGCCTTTCTTCGTCAGAATCAGCTCGGCAATCTTCTTCGCCAACGTTCGTGATGTCACTTCTCCTGCTCCCACAAATGTCAGTCGGATGTCGCTACACTCCTTGTTTCAAGCCTGCGTCAACTGAAAGCAGATATTCGGCACCACCCTCATTGCATCGGGCGGAGAGACCGGAAGTCCTTGCCGATGATGACTGTAACATCGAGGTACGCGTGAGGGTCGATTTGCTGTCTCACGCGTTCTTTTGGTAGTCCGAGCGCCGCGGCTACTTGTTCAGCTGCCAACACGTTGCCCGAACGATCGATCACCTGCGTCAGTTCGACGTTTGAATCCTTAAAGTTCCCCATTTCGACGACGTCAAATCCTCGCGAGCGGAGATAGTGCGTAAACCGCTGGGCGATCTTTGCCGTACCCGAACCGTTCAGTACATCGAGTTGAATCACACGGATCTTTCCGTCGATCTCCACTTCGGGTTCAACGGGGGGCGAAATGAATGCGCGTTGAACGAACGAGTAGAGTAACCCCGCGGCAATCAATACAGCGGCAATCAACAGCGCAGACCTTCCGATGCCTGCCAGAGAGAGGCGGCGCTTTCGGCTTTTCTCTTTGTTCGAGTCGTCGGGCGACGGTCCTTGCGCTTCAGCAGGAGTCCGGTCGTCGGTGGGATGGTGCCTCATCGATATTCGCGCGCACAAAAAAACAACCGAGCAGGAACGTTCCGCGCGCGGAACATTGTGCTCGGTTGTCTACAACAGCAAAAACGAGATCACTGATTAACGATTGTCTCCCTGATAGCGATCGATCCCATCAAAAAACGACGGCCGATAGAACCCGTTGCCGAGCCAATACATGGGCGGCAATTGGCGGTATTGAAGAGAGAACAACATGTTATTGCTCGGTCTGTAATTCAGTTCAGCGCGACTCAGGAAGACTCCGCTGAAATCCTTTTGGAATTGCTGACCGAAGGTATTGTAGGGAGAATGCATGAGGCTGACATCTGCCTGAAAATCCAGATCGCTCGAAAATCTGTAGAGCAGACTGTTTGTATACACCCCCATCGACAGGCCGCGTTGTCCAAAGGAGGAGTACGAGAGGGAGAAGCTGTGGTGCATCGACAGCTTGTTCGGGTCGATGAGTCCGAACAGCCACCCCCCGCCGTCCGGTCGAATGATCGATTCCGAGACGCTCGGTTTCAGATTGGCACTTCCCTTGAATTGAGCGAAGGAAAGCGACACCCAGAGGAAGACAAGCGCCGCAACCAAGAAGCTGTTTCGTTTCATCTCAAAACCCTCCTTGAATCAATCTGCTGGAGAAACACGCTGTAATGATACTCAATTGTGATTCGATTGTCAAGCAAAGGTCTGAAACAAGGAACCAGTTGCATTTTCAGATCAACAGGGATGAATGTTTCTCCGTTTCAGCGTTCGAGTTTCGACATGTTCTCGAGCTGAATGAGCCGCTTCCCAATGGTATCTACCGGCGGAAGTTCATACTGGGGACGCTTGATGAGGCCACGATTGAGGAGACTTAGATAGAGCTCCAAGAATCGATGATATGATGAGCTTCTCTCCTTGTCCTTATTTTTCTCAACAACTTCGATAACTTCATCTACGATTGTCATAAATCACCCCTGAAGGTTAAAAGAAGTTTCTGCTATGCATAAAGAACGCAAATTTTCCGCGCCTGATATACTCAATGATGAGATCATTGTATTGTCTGATGAGATCGCGCAGCTCCTTCTGCTTTGAGTAATCTTCAATCTTGAGGCCAACATGATCAGTCAGTGTTCGAATTCCAATCATCCGATTATGCGAGTGCCATTGTTTATTGTCGCTCAAAACCTTGGCAATTTCCTCTGCGCGCTGTTTCTTTTCCTCTAGTGTAACTGGTAACCCCTTTTTCTCTGGGTTGGTTTCATGAGTGATCCATGTTTTGAACTTGTACTCAACAAGCCATTTCTTGAGAAGTGTCATGGTCAGCTCTTTCGCTTGTTCATAACGACTTAAGGTCGCAAGATCTTGGGACTGCAGGATCAAGAACTCTGCCTCGGTTAATTCACCTTTCCTCGATTTTTCAATCAGTTTTTCAACCTGATCCAGGTATCCAAGAGCGGGAACCCACTCTTTTCCGTTATACACCTGCGGATCTATTGGACCAAGAGAGGAGGAATAATCCATGAAGATCTTTTCACCCGACATGCAGAAAATGGTGCCCGCAGACATTGCATAATCTGGCACAACGAAATACACTTCTGAATAATGGTGTCGAACAATATCGACAAGCTTTTCAACCGTTTCTGCGCTTCCTCCTGGCGTATTCAATATGATCACCAAGCGTGATCTAGCACGCTCGTCTTGTTTCAACGCCTCGATGAAATCGCGAAAATGCTTCTCAATGAGAGGCGCCAGTTCGCCGTAGTAAAATATCACATCAGCTTCAAAATGCTCCTCGAGCTTCCGCAACCTCTCATTCAGCAACTCCTGGATTGTTCTGTCGAATACCTGCATAGATCATTTTCTAACCCGCGTAAAGATGCCCTTTTTTTTGTTTTCTCACAAGAGCTAAGCTGCGGAAAACGGCTATATCTATTATGCCTTACAAACAGTGGATTCTATGTTCCAGTGACTATCTCCCTCGAACAAAGGCATCTCGCAGGTTCAATATCTTCCTTGCTTCCTCCAACTGCTCCACCGTATTAATTCCATGAATCTCCGCAGGCTCATCGGCAACCAGAGCAGAAACGGTCCAATGATGCTTCCAAAAATACTCAAAGACGTCGGTCAAGTAATACTCGTGTTGAGCATTGTTCGTCGTCAGATGACATAATCCGTCAAACAGCTTCTCTTTGTCGAAGAGATAGATGCCGGAATTAATCTCACGAACCTTCAATTCTTCCGGACTTGCATCCCGGTGTTCCACGATCTTCTCCACAGAACCGTTCGCGCTGCGAATGATCCGGCCATAGCCGGTCGGATCTTCAACCCGGGCGGTCAGGATCGTCGCCACTGCATTGGTCGCAAAGTGATGTTTCATCAGGTTCAGCATGGTCGACTTGGTCAACAGCGGTACATCGCCGGAGAGCACGACGACATCCCCCGCAAAGCCCTTCAGCTCCTCTTGCGCTTGCAACACCGCATGGCCGGTCCCCCACTGCTGTTCCTGCACGGCGCACACAACATCGGGGTGTGACTTTCTCACATACTCAAGCACCGTCTCACGTTGGAAGCCAACGATCAAGATCACCCGACTTGCTCCAAGCTCGTATGCGAGATCGGCGACGTAATGGATCATCGGTTTCCCATTCAGCTCGTACATCACTTTTGCGCGGGATGGATCTTTCATCCTCTTTCCCTGTCCCGCCGCCATGATCACCGCAGCGAAGTCGCGCTTGGTTCGTTGTTCCTTGTTGTGTTGCATGATCCCTCAGTATTAGGGAACGGAGATGAGCAGGTTATCGATCAGTCGGGTTGCCCCAAAACGCACTGCGAGGAGTGCAAGCACGTGCGGCGGCGCTACAACTTCCACCTCCCTGAACGTTGTCGGATCGACGAACGCCACGTAATCTACCTCTGTCGGTTGTGCAGCTATCAACAGGTCCATCATTTCTTTTCGTAACGAGTCGACAGATCGATCGCCGGAACGAATGCGCGCAGAAGCGAGCTGGAGCGACTGATAGAGGGAGGTCGCGCGCCTCCGCTCGTCCCGAGAGAGATAAACGTTGCGCGAACTGAGCGCCAATCCATCAGGTTCGCGGACGATCGGTGCATCGATCACATCCGTATCAACGTTCAACTCGCGGACCATTTTCCGGATGATGAATGCTTGCTGGGCGTCCTTCTGCCCAAAGACCGCGACGTGAGGCTTCGTGATGAGAAGCAATTTCATCACCACCGTCGTGACGCCGCGAAAGTGCGTCGGACGAAATGTTCCTTCGAGAACTTCCGATGCACCCTCCACCGTCACGTACGTCCCAAATCCCGGCGGATACATCTCTTGAGTGACGGGGGTGAACAGAACATCCGTTCCTGCTTCCTGTGCCACTACGCGATCCCGTTCAAGATCACGCGGATAGCGATCAAAGTCCTCGCCCGGTCCGAATTGGGTCGGATTCACAAAGATGGTGGTCACTACTACATCTGCTTTCTGACGTGCGATCTCGATCAAGCTTGTATGTCCGCGATGAAGATACCCCATCGTCGGCACGACGCCGATTCGTTTCCCCGAAAGCCGGATTCGCTCGGCTTCCGCTTGCATCTCGTGGATCGAGGAAATGATCTTCATTCACAATGATCCTGACTCAACTCGTTCTATTCACTTTACATTGCGAAACGATTTTCAGAGAATCTTCTTTCCAAAAGCAGATTGGATCAATTCGACGGCAAACTCGGCCGACTGGTTCCTGTTGTCGAGGATCGGATTCACCTCTACCACCTCCAGCGACGTCATTTTGCCGTGTTCATTCAACGTCTCCATGATAAGATGTGCCTCACGATAGTTTAAACCTCCCTTGACGGGCGTTCCGACACCCGGAGCAACGGTGGGATCGACGGCATCGAGATCGAAACTCACGTGCAGGAGATCCACATCCCTCAGTTTGCGCAGCGCCTTGGCGATCACCCCCGCCATGCCATGCTTATCGATCGCCTCCATAGTGAAAACGTTGACGTTGTGTTGTTTAATGAATTTTCTTTCTCCTTCATCCAACTCCCGCGTGGCAATCAACACGACGTTGGAGGGGTCAACCTTTCGAAAGTCGCCGCCGATGGAGGTGAGTTCAAGCGCTCCGAACCCCATCGACGCGGCCAACGGCATGCCATGGATATTGCCCGAAGGAGTCGTCTCATCCGTGTTCATATCGCCGTGTGCATCGACCCAGAGAACTCCGACGTTTTTTTTAAGACGTTGGGCGTACGCTGCGACCCCTGCGATCGTACCGGCAGCGATCGAATGGTCGCCTCCCAGAATGAGTGGAAATCCGCCCGACTGCATGATCTTATCGACTTTGTGAGCAAGAATCGTGCATGCCCGCACGATCTCAGGAAGGTACTTGAGCTTCTCGTTGCGGATCTTCAATTGCTCGGGATTCTTGATCGGAATATCCCCCTCGTCCTGCACAATGTGTCCAAGCGCTCGCAGCCGCTCCGTCACACCGGCGATGCGTATGGCAGAAGGCCCCATGTCGACGCCTCGACGGCCAGCGCCCAGATCCATTGGAACACCGAGCAGATGAATCTTCATACATCGTATAAGCTGAGAGAAAACGTATGAGTCGAAATACGAGTTGTGTTTCCTTAATCGGTCAAGAGCCGGAGAACTTTGGTGATCGTCTCTTTGAGATCTTTGCGATGAACAACAATGTCGATGAACCCCTTCTCCTGGAGAAACTCCGCTCGCTGGAAGCCCTTCGGAAGGTCGCGCCCGATGGTTTGTTTAATCACACGCGGTCCAGCAAATCCGATCAGCGAACCCTGCTCGGCAATGTGAACATCCCCCAACATCGCATAGCTTGCCGTAACGCCTCCTGTCGTCGGGTCGGTCATCACAGAAACGTACGGTATCCCGGCATCCGAAAGCTGCGCGAGTTTGGCGCTCGTTTTCGCGAGTTGCATCAACGAATAGGCCGCTTCCATCATTCGGGCACCGCCGCTTGCGGAGATGATGATAAGCGGCCATTTCTTCTTGAGAGCGCGGTCGATGGCGCGGGCGATCTTCTCACCAACAACCGATCCCATACTTCCGCCGATGAATGCAAAATCCATGCACGCGATGACAATCGGAATTCCGTTCATCTCCCCCGTCCCCGTTCGCACCGCATCGTACAGTCCTGTCTTTTTGATCGTGTCCTTGATGCGGTCGGAATACCGCTTCGTGTCAACGAAGTTCAGCGGATCGACCGACCGCATTTTCGCATCCATCTCCTTGAAGGTCTTCGGATCGAGGAGAAGCTCGAAGTACTGCCTGCTGCCAATCCGGAAATGGTGGCCGCATTTCAAACAGGTGAAATAGTTCTGTTCAAGCTGTTTGCGGTGAATGATCTCACCGCACTCTTCGCATTTCGTCCACTGCCCGTCGGGGATATCTTTCTTTTGACCGGCGGTAGAGATGTTTTCTTTCGAACGACGAAACCAGGACATTTCGACCTCCTATACTCCCCCGGCGTTTCGTACTGGCAGTGAGGTTGGAGATTTCACAACAAAGTCTTTTAAATAGAACGGCTCGAGCAACGCTCCATCTGCTTTCTCCCCGCGACGTAATTGCTGCGCTCCAAGGGCCGCAACGACGGAACCGCGACAGAAACGATGCACCTCTTCGACGGATCGCATTGCACCCACCACTCGTTTCACCACCGACGGCACGTCGGTAACGATGATCGTTTCTTCGTCAAGTTCATGGGCGAGCGCAGCGAGGGACGAAATCGACACCTCCGTGATTCGCCCCATGCTCAACCCATCCGCTCCCCGTTGATACAATGCCCAGTAGTATTCATCCCGCTTTGCGTCGATGACGACGGCGACACGTTGAAGGCTTACAAGCTCCTGACGAACCGCCTCGGCGATGGCATCGAATGTTGGTACCGCAGTAAGGTCTTTATCGAGCGCGAAGCACAATCCCTTTGCCGTGCTCAAACCGATGCGCAGACCGGTAAATGAACCCGGTCCAATAGAAACAGCCACACCGTCGATCTGTTTCAACTGGACGTCGGCAACGCCCGCAAGGTCCTGCAGCATCGTGAGAAGTTTTTCCGAATGGATGTGCGATTCGCGGATCGACTGTTCAATGGGGGAAGTTCCCTCACGATAGAAACCGACGGAACATACGGCGGTGGAGGTTTCGAGACCGAGGATCGTCATCCCGTCACCGGCGTCGGAACAACACGTTCTATTTCAATGCGCCGTTCGTCTTCGGCATCGCCGAGCGACAGCCATACATCATACCGCTTTGGGGGGAGCAACTCCTTCATGCGTTCTGCCCATTCGATGCAACAAATACCGTCGCCATACAGAAATTCTTCATATCCTACGTCGTACAATTCCGACGTTCCCGTCACGCGATAGAGATCGAAATGATAAAGCAGAATCTCTCTGCCGAACTGATCGCGGCCCTCGTAGCGATGGAGGATCACGAAGGTCGGGCTTGTAACCCCTTGACGGACACCAAACGCTTCGCACAAGCCCTTCACAAACTGCGTCTTGCCCGCACCGAGATCGCCGTACAGTGCCACCACGTCCCCTCGCTGCAAAGAGGTGCCGAATGTGCGCGCAGCGGCGCGCGTCTCCTCTTCTGAGAACGTTGTGATGGTGGTGAGCGACAATCGATTATTTCGGTTCGAGACGGACGATGGGGAGGATCATCTCATCCATTGAGATGCCGCCATGTTGAAAACTGTCCCGATATTGATTCAAATACTTATGATACTCCGTCGGATAGACGAAATAGAAGTCCTCTTTTGCAAGAACATAGTTGGTCGTCACGGTGCCGCGGGGGAGTTTGTACTCAGATGGATTCTTGACAAAGACGGCTTGACGATCGTCGACCTTCAGGTTGCGACCGTACTTGTAGCGGAGGTTGGTCGATGTCTCGCGATCTCCAATCACCTTCGAACCGCGCAGGCAACGAACGCTCCCGTGATCCGTTGTGATGATGATGGAAACGTTCCTTTGTGTCGACAGCGTCTTCAACATATTGAAGAGAGACGAATGAAGAAACCACGAGCGCGTTAATGACCGATACGCCGCCTCATCCGGTGCAATCTCTTTTAAGAGCGGAGAATCGGACCGTCCGTGTGCAAGCATATCGACAAAATTCACCACCACCGCCGTCAATCGGCTCTTGGTGTAGGAGAGGATGTTTCCTTCAACCTGTCGTCCGAATTCGGCATCGAGAATCTTCACATACTTCGATTCCGGCTTCAGTTGCATCTTCTTTCGCTCCAGCAGTTTGTCCAGAAGCTGATGTTCATGCCGATTTCGACTGCTCTCATCATCTTCCCCTGCCTGCCACACATCGGGAAACCGCTGTTCCAACTCCATCGGAAACAGGCCGCTGAAGATGGCATTGCGTGAATAAGGAGTGGCCGTTGGAAGAATGCTGAAGTAGTGGGAGCGTTCAATCGTGAAGGAGTCGGCCAAAAGCTGTTCCATCTTCAGCCATTGATCGAGCCGGAGGCAATCGATGACGAACAAGAAGACCGAACTTTTTTGCTCCAGTTCCGGCAGCACGAAGCGTTCGACGACGTCGGTGGAGAGAACCGGTCGGCCTTTCGCTTGCTCGATCCAGTGACGATAGTTTTTTTCGACGAACTTGCCGAAGGCGGCATTGCATTCCCGCTTTTGATCCAACAGCGTCTGCCGCAACCCAAGCTCCGGATGCTCATCTAACTCAAGATCCCAGTTGGTGACCTTCGTGTACAACTCCACCCACTCCTGATGATCAAGGGGCTTCATGAGCGCGAGAGAGATCTGTTGAAACTCCTTCGCGTAATCGCGCGAGACGTATTCGCCGGCGATCTTCTTCGCCTCGAGGAACTTCTTGCAGGCCATTAAAATCTGACTCGGATTGACCGGCTTGGTCAGATAGTCACTGATCTTGCTCCCGATTGCTTCTTCCATCAGGCTCTCTGCCTCATTCTTCGTCACCATCACCACCGGCACGTTGGGATCGATTTCCTTGATACCGGAGAGGGTGCCGAGTCCGCCCCTTCCCGGCATCATCTCGTCGAGAAACACGAGATCATAGTCCTGTTTGCGCACAAGGTCGATTGCATCATCCCCATTCGTCGCCGTATCGACGGAATATCCTTTTTCCTGCAACAGACGGACATGGGCTCGCAGGAGATCGATCTCGTCGTCAATCCAAAGTATTTTCTTCGTCATGCCTTCCCTTCACTCATTGCTCGCAGCAAGGTCTCAAAACTACAACTGAAGCGCTTGCATGAATTCTCCGAACGCATTCTGGACAAGTCAACACCTCACAAAAGAGGGGGAGCAAAGTAACCATTAAACGAGTCAGAATCAACGAAACCCCCTGCGTCCACGCCCTATGCAGTCATCAGTATTGCCCGCATGTGCAGAGACATCACGGTTGAATCGCCACGCGAACGTCGAGACCTCCTTCGTTGATTGTCTGTCCCGGAATCTTTGAACCGCCGGCATCGGGTTTGGTCTTCGAGTATTTGTAATAGATCGAAGCCGTCACGCGCGAACTCAGGATGTAACGAATGCGCGGCTCGAGGATCGTACGACTCGATCCTTCCATCGGCGTTCCCTCTTTTCGGAAGTTGACCTCCTTCATATCGTACAACCGCCGCGAGTTTCTCGAGTAGCCGTACGAAAAACTGATATCGAGGTCGTTTGAGAGCGACAAACCGAAGAACGGTATCTCAAATCCCTGACGCGAGTAATTTGCAGAGATGGTGATGTCGGTAACATCGTTCTCCTGAATATTCTGCGCCGCCGGCTGAAGGTCGTAGCTCGTCGTGATCCCATACCGGAACGTCGCTCCGAAATTGCCCTTGATAAAATCTTTGAATTGAAGATTCAGACCAATGAGGGGTGAGAAACCGTACGTCACCTGTTGGCTTTCGGTCACCTCTTCTCCGGTCGGAGAAATCCTCCAGCGCCTTTTGTATCCCGACGTGTAACTGTGGTCGAAGCTCGCGCGGGCGGCAAAGATGTTAAACCCCGGCAGTTTCTCCAGTCCTTCCCAGCGGATCGTCCAGTTCGGCCTCGGCAGAATGTCGCCCAACAAATTCTTGAACAACGGAAATGCCTCCAGACCGTTCTCAAACGCATCCGCAAGTTTTGCATCGGGTGTACGTGTGTCGCCCGGATCCACCCGCATCCGCTCGTACAACTTTTGAACATCCTCGATACTTGTACGGAAGAACTTGAAGAACAGAATCGGCGGGAAGGTCAGATACGAGCGATCGACATCGCCGCTGACCACTTTGTTGGTTTCAAAGGGAATGCCGAGCGAGTCGGTGGTCAGCGTGCGGTTGAGGGTGTACGACCAACCAACATTCCAATTGAACTCGACGCTCGCCCCCTCCCACAACGGTCGCGAGGTTCGCATGGAGAGACGGTTGCTTTGTGCGAAGACGTCGGCCAGATTGCCGAGGGGCGCGCGCACACCGGGCGTTGTGAAGCCCGTAATGAACGGAAACGATCCTTTTGTCTTGACCGTCACATCGCCATGCGGGTCGGAAGCCATACCGAGCTGATAGAAAAGCGATGGTCCGTATTCCGGCAGCGAGGATTGAAAGAACGGCACACGGCCAAAAACGTTCGAGAAGCCGGGCCTCCCCACCACTCCGCTGTTTTGTGAACGATTCTGTTGCGTGAACGAGATCGTCACTTTGTCGAAATCAAAGATCGGCGTCTTGATCACAATGCGCGTTATGCGGTCGAGCATCTCAAGCGGACTCACACCTCGCTTTACGGTATCAGGTTCTGGGGGTACCGGCTGCGGCGCGTCCGACCAGATTTCTTTACCGAGGGTCTTGACGTTCACGTCGAGATTCAACGTCAGGTTGGCGGTTGCCGCTGCCGTTTTGCCCAGTGCCCCCGCCTGAAGGTTGTTCATCCAATCGTAGCGCGAGGAGTAGCGTGTGCTGAGCGAGAGAATCTTATCGAGCTTCAGGATCGGCGGAATGACGGGCCGCGGGTTTATGGCGATGGTCTGGCCATACTGAAGATCGTCACCGAAGTCGATGAGGCGTGACTTTCCAAACATCTCTCCAATGATTGCCGGAAACGAACGGGGATTGCCGAATTGATCGGTTTCGAGGCTCAGGAGACTGCTTTGCACATCGAGAGAATAGTCTGTTCCTAGATTCAGGAATCCCCCATCGGTCAATTGCCAGTTGAAGCTCATCGACCGGGAGGCTGCAAAGTTGCGGACGACCGGCTTGGGCGTCGTTTGGTTGCGGGCCTGCTCGTTCGTCTGGCCGCGGGTCAGCGCGGTGGAGAAGTTGATCGCTCGCGGCAGATAGAACACTTTCAAACCTTTCCACGGACTGAAAAGAAAGAAATCCCCCAGCGGTGCAAACGGCTCGAGGTACGATTTTTCACTGAATTGCAGACCATAGCCGATGCGGGCATTCCACTGCCATTGGTTGAACGATGTCACCGTTGGACTTCGGCGAACGTTCCGATTGAACGACCATGCAAGCGAAATCCGATTGATCGTCTCACTCACCAGCCAATGATCGACCGGCAGATTCATACGCACACTGGGGAGCGTAAACGTTTCTGAAATGGAGAAGGTCTGCGACTGCACGCGCACCGAATCCGCATCCTCCGGTCGCACATTCTCACGCCTGGAGAGAGTCTGCCTCGTCCTCTCTACGGCCTCGTTGACAAGAATGTCGGTGCCGGGAAGATATTTCGGATTTTGAATCTGCTCGATACGCGAGTAGTTGAACGTCAAACTCGATCCGGCCCAACTCGTGGGAAGAAGCTTCTCAAAGGCAAAGTTCGCATTTATGCTCCATGTCCGGTCGTCCGATCGGGAACCGAATCGCTCCTCGAGGGAGTGAAAGAAAGGATCGCGCTGCGTCATGTTGACCGCAACCGATGCGATATCTGCAAACTTCACCTGTGAATCGAAGCGATACGCCCATCCCGGCGTATCGTCCACATCGGTCAGCCGCAGCTCGTTCACCCACACCTCGCCCGATACAATCGACTTCCCTTTGTTGTAGGGATTTTCGACTCCGATCACAAGCAGGCGAACATTGGTGAGCGTCGGCTCGCCACGGACTTGATACGTTGCTCCGTCCGGACCATTCGGCACCGGCACACGGGGGCTGATAGCTCCCGCACTGTCGCGCCCGAGCTTGATTGCGGTCAACTCGCTAAAGTGGACAACAACTTCGTTCGCCGGGTCCCAGCCGGGACGGATCGGCGCGCGGTATTCATAGTAGTTGAGAGAGTCGGAGCCAAATCGGAAGAACAGCTCAAGATCATAGTTGTTCAGATCGACATACTGCATCCGGTTGGCGATGTTTTTGTCCCCCTTGTCACCGTGCACGAACATCTTCATCGTCTTGTAGCTGAAGAGATCGAGCGGGCGAACAGGAAAGCGCTTAATGGCCTGACGCGTTTCGCCATCCTTCAATCCTTCGATGACCAGGTTTAACGATTGTTCGTTCAAGTAGATTTCACGGTCCGGTCGCGTTCGATCGCGGGCAGCGGGAACAGGCGATTCGTAGTTCGGATTGTCCTCGCGATTGACCACGCTCACCTTGAACGTGCTGTCGTTCTTTACCAATTCTTCCCATTGGTTTCCGACCAAGTTCATCTCGGCAAGTCGGATGAGCACCTCTTGATCGGCACCGGACAGCCAGAGCCGGATCGCGTCGACGTTGGTAAAAGAGGGTGTCCCTACCGAGCGCGTCGTGTCAATGATCGGGATCCGGATTTGATACCAACCGGCGGATCCGCCACCCGACCGATACTTCACGAAAATCGGGTTGGTTGTATCGAGCGGAATCTCGTAGGTGAAATAACTATTCGTTCGATCAAGAACATTGTTTCGATTCAGGTCCTCTGAGTCAGGAAATCTGTTTCCTGCTTCGCTTTGCGAATTGTTCTCGGTGCCGTTAATGTTTTCGAAGTCTTTCGCTATGAGAGAGGATGATGCGGGACGGGCCCAGTTGTCACCAGAAGGATCGTCCGTGTACTGGCGATACTTCCTGATAAACTCCGCGAACTCGACGCGCTCCTGAGCATCAAAAAGACCATCAAGTCCACGATCTTCATCTGGACTCAGATTGCCATTACGGAAACCACCATCCAGTCCGTCTTCAGTATCCAGCTTGTTATTGGGGATGACCTCTTCACTCATAATTCCGAGATCGATGTGAAGCCTAACGGTGGGTTGTGATTTCTGGATGTTGACCCAGAATTCGATGAAGTTGATGTTCTCATCCAGCAAGTTCGATGCCGTCGAACTAATGAGGCGCATAATACCGTTCCAAGCCCGCCGCGGACGGGCCCAGAGTTTGTTCTCGAAATCCATCGAATAGTTGTACGGCGCGCGAAGGTTGGGACGGAACCACAGGTTGAGCACCGTGAGTTGGTTCTCCCCCGGAACGATGCCCAACCGCTCACGTTCGGGCTTTAAATCCGTAACCAACACGTCGCTCGGCAAAATGTTGTACCAATCGAGCTTCGCGCGGTACTCCTGCTTCTCTTGAAGGGTTTGCTTCAACGGCGTGTCGAGATCGGGAATAAACTCCGGAATGCTCGCCGGAAACCAGTTCGTGTATACCACCGGCAACGGGATGGTGCGGCGCGCACCTTCAAAGTCGTCGATGTATGCGATACCCGATCCACCATCTTGCGGAATAGGACTCTTGCGCGTATTCGGATCGGGAAGCATGTAGGCAGCCTCCCCGCGAAGCGAAAGGGAAGAGGGGGTGTTGGTCTGCACACCCGGAAGATAGTTCAACGCCCGCGTCAAGAAATCCATTTCGAACGCCGTTCCCCCGTCGATTCCGAAGATCGTGTTGTTGATCGGCTCCTCCCCCAACCGAACCTTGTCGCTCAGCGTCTGTTGGTTGAGGTTCATGATCGTAAAGCCGAAACCGGAGTTCTTCCCGACGTTCAACTCCCCTCGTGCACCGAGAAGCGATTTGGAGGCAAGTTGAAAGAGATCGTTCGCCTCGTACTTGATCTGGAGATTCGTTCCGGGAACGAGAAGCGCCTGGTTCCGGATCACAACCTGACCGGAGATGTAATCGACCGTGTAATCGGCTCCGAGTTGAGCACGTTGCCCGTTTGCGATCACCTCCACACTCCCCTCCACAACGTTGAATCCGATCGAGTATGTCGAGGCGATGGAAGAGGTAATGGTACCCTGAATCAAAAATCTGTTCCGCGGACTGTTAGAGGCTCCGTTGAAGGTGGTATCGTACACCTCCGCGAAGATGAATGAATCGGCCTCGGCAATCGTCCTTCCTTTACTCTCGAAGTACCTCCTGATTCCTTCCCGGAACGGCTCTACACGCGGGAAGATCAACTCTCCACGTGAAGGATTGATGGTGACGTCGACAGCGTAATCAAATTTCCCATCAGGAGGTGTTCCCGGCTGTTCGCCATATCGATCGAGTCCAAACATCTCGATGAGGTTGAAGCCGAGAACGTTGTCCTGCGGTTCCCGACCCGGCACCTCGTACAACATTTTCAACTCAAATCCCTCCTGCTTAATGCCGCGGCCCCCTAATGGATAGATGTTCTTCAGCATCATTCGCCACGCCGTTTTGAACTGCGGTCCGAGACGTTGCGGGCGAACGAGCTTCATGATCAACTTGAGGTCCTTTTCTGTCTCTTTGGTACCGAAATTGCCGATATTCACGATCCCTCGGGGATTCCTCGGATCGGGGATCGAGTAAGCAACCGCAATTGCCTGTTCCGGCTGAAGCGACCGGTTAAGAGTGATATAGCCTGCGTACTCGTGAAAGGTGTAATCGGTCCCGGGTTCAAGGCGAACAAACCGACCCACCTCCACCTCACCGGGCACATTGTTGTAATCGGCCGCGCGTGCAGCAGGATTGCTCTGCAAATTCACAACCCGATTGGCATCCATAAACGCAACGACGTCACGTTCATTGGGGTCTTCGTTCCCAATGCGCGTCACCCACACTTCCATTTCCTTAATCTGCTTTGCGGGATAGACCTTTGCCGGGATATTGAGATAGGCTGAATCGAATAATGCGATGTACGACGTATCAACAAAGTAGTGATCGCGTGAATAGTCTGTCGCTCGCTTCACAAACGGCGTCGGCCGTCCCCCTCCTGAAACCGTCAGCTCACGAACCTGGCCTTTCTTCTGCGATGCGATGGTCGTGAGCTTTAACGGACCAAACTGGAATCCGGTCTTGATGCCGAACAGCGCCTGGTTGCCGGCGATGAACGATGAATTCGTCTGGAGCGATACGTTTCCGGCTTCGACTGATTGGACAACGTCGTCCTCATAACCGGTATAGCGCACTCTCAACTGGTTTTCAAACTCAAACGTGCGTTGCGTGTTCCAATCGGCGTCGATCTTCAGCTTGTCTCCAATCTCTCCCTTCACATTCACCTGCACGTTCTGGTTAAAGTCCGGCTCATTGCGGCTTTGCCCCAGCGGATTGGCGACGAAGAGATCGGAAGATGTGTTACGGAATGCTGCGTGAATATCCACTGCGCCGTTAATCTGGAGCCTGATGATATTGGGGCCAAAGATACTAAAGAGTGGATTCTTAGGAACCGGAATTTCAATGTTGGTAACGGACCCGAACAACTCTCCCAATCCCCGTTTCTTTTCCGCTTCCAACTCGTATTTCATTGCCAGCGCCTCCCAATTCTGTTGAATCGCCTGTTCGAAGCGAAGTTGCATGTATTCCTCGAGTGAATATTCGAGTGGCACTTTCACATCGGCATTTCCGACGAGTCGGCGAACACGATAGACGAACTTCGATGAATCGAGGAAATGTTGTGTCCGCACAAGGGGTGGATCGATCAGATACAAGGGGTGCGTCCGCGTGACAAACGGTTGCACCATGGGGGGGTCGATGCGAACGTGATGGAAGTGGGCGAGTCGGGCCGACGAATCGCGTGGGAGTGCGCGAATCGAGTCGAGAATACTCTGGGTTGAGCGCGGTTGATCCACGACGGTTGAAGTTGCCCGCTTACGGAGCAAGGCTCGCGCGCGCCGTGTTTGTGCGCCGGTTTGGAGCTGGCTCGTGTCCTGTCCTGCCGCAGAAAAGAAAGACCAACCAAACATCTCCCCCTTGAGCGGCGGAAGCGCAACAGCCTTTTCCGGTGTACTGAGCAGGATCCCAACAAGGAAAAGAAGAACAGAGGGGAAAACGACAACGAGCAGCGGCGAGCGCACGTCTGTAGGAGACGCAAAGGGGAACGAGGAAAAACTCGGCCGCAGGAGAGGGGAATCCGCAGGGGGATGTCCGTATCGCCCGTCCGGAGAACGTTCGATGTCCAATTCGCTACCGTGTTTCACGCAACCGTAACCGATCCTATAATACGTCGTTCCGCAACAGCCGAGGGAGCCTGCTCACACAGATGGTAGCGAATCGTCCAATTATACTCCGTTCGTTGATACGAAGAATCACACGCTTCATCACTTGCACTTCCGAAGCGCGGCGAAAACTTAGCGAAAAGAAGAGAAAAGGTCAAGCTGCAGCACCGCCCACAAGCAAATCAGGAACGTTTCTTTTCAATGATATCGCTGATTCGTTTGAGAATGACCTCGGGGACGTACGGCTTCTGAATGAAATCGATGGCACCGGCCCGGATCATCTCCTCCCGTAGTTTCGGATCGAGATACCCGCTCGCCAGAATTGACTTCACATTCGGATTGATCTCTTTCATTTTCTGAAAGGCCTCCCACCCACCCAATTTCGGCAATCCCATATCGGATAATACCACCGCGATCTCATGCTGATGCTCGGCATACAACTTCACCGCCTCTTCCCCGTCCCGTGCTCGAAACGCGCGAAAGCCATGATCTTCGAGCAAGGTGCTGAGAAGGTCAAGCAACATTTCTTCGTCCTCTACCAAAAGAACTCCCGGCATTCGATCTCTTGGTCGATGTTCCTTGTCCGGCTCGTTCGAATGTTCTTGGGAATCGAGTGGCAAATAGAGCATCACGTTCGTTCCCTTCCCAGGTTCGCTTTCCACATCAACACATCCTTTATGCGCTCTTACGGCGCCGTAGACCACGGCAAGACCCAATCCGGTACCTTTTCCGGGTGGCTTCGTCGTGAAGAACGGTTCGAACATACGCTGCCGCGCGTGTTCATCCATACCGACGCCTGTATCCTTGACAGAGATGCGGACGTACTCTTTCGATTCGAGATTCGGGAACCGGTGCTCGATGTCGCGCGCATCGACCCGCTCTGTTTCTATCTGCAAAGCGCCATGGTCGCGGCCCGTAGCAAGAATGGCATCCTTGGCGTTCAGACAAAGGTTCAGAACTGCTTGCTGGAACTGGTTCTCGTCGGCCCGCACAATTGCATTGGGACAGGTCAGTTTCAACTCAAGCCGGATGGATTTTGGAAGTGTCTCCTGCAAGAGGGTTGAAAGATCTGTGATGACGGCATTCACGTCGATCGGCATGATCTCCCCTCCCTGTTTCCGTGCGAACGTGAGGAGTTGGCGAATGATCGATGCCCCACGCTCCACCGCACGCCGGATCGCCTCGATGTGCTTCGTGCGTTGTTCGGGGGTGGCGTCGGGGTGCTCGATCGCGTTGAGATATCCAAGGATGATTGAGAGAATGTTGTTGAAATCGTGCGCCATCCCGCCGGCAAGCGTGCCGACACTTTCCATCTTTTGGGCTTGACGGAGTTGTTCCTCCAGCGCGCGCTGTTCGGTCACATCACGCAGTATCCCCCGGTATGCAACGACCTCTCCCTGTGCATTGCGGACCGCGGTGGTCGTTTCCAGAATGATGATGCTGCGTCCATCCTTTCGCTTGGATCGTACTTCAAAGTCCTTGATAAATCCTCGCTCAGCCAGAATTCGCATCACATGGTGGCGATCACGCGCATCAACGTACAAATCGCGCGCAATGTCGGCCGACAGCAACTCTTCCCTCGACGCGTATCCGAACAACTCCACCCCCGCCTGATTGATGTCGAGAAATCTTCCTTCCGGGGTGCTGATGAAGATAACGTCCTTCGATTCCTCAAAGAGAGACCGGTACTTCTCTTCCGATTCACGTAGACGTTCGTGAAAGAGCTTCTGCTGCGTAACATCGCGTTGACTTCCCCAGACCCGCACGAGCTTTCCATGTTCGATGATGCCTACAAAATTGTTCAGGAACACGTGAAGGTTGCCCGCTCGATCTGGTTCCCGAGACTCGGCATCGGCGATGCGATAGTTGGACCGGATGAAGGTTCGAAAATAGGCAAGGTTGTTCGGATCATCGCGCACCAAGGTGTCGTTCAGTCTTGCACCAATCAGATCGGCGGCGCGTTCATAGCCGTACATTTTTGCCAGGACATCGTTACATTCGGCCAGATAGGCATAACGATAGAAGAGTTCGATCTGCTCGTCCTCCGGTAGATCGATGGGAATGGGCTTTTCCAGCTCATAGCGCCACATCCCCTCCGTGCTCTGCCGCAGAAACTCCCGATACCGTTCTTCACTTGCTCGAAGCGCCTCCTGGGCGCGTTTGCGTTCGGTAATATCTTCCACCATACCGAGACCGTAGAGAATCCGGCCTTCCTTGTCCCGAATAACGGAGGCCGTCAGCAATCCCCACACAATCTCCCCCGTCTTCTTGATGTAGCGCTTCTCGATCTTGTAGCTTCGAATCTTTCCGTTGATCAACTTGATCGCTTGTTGCTGATCTTCATATAAGTCATCCGGATGCGTCACGCTGGCAATCGTTTGATCCTTGAGTTCGCTCTCCGCATAACCCAGCATTTGACAGAGTGCGGCATTTGCCCGAATGAGAGTGAGATCGGTGGAAATGAGCGCCATCCCGATGGGGGCCTCTTCAAACAGCTGTTGAAACTGTTCCATGCTCTGGCGAATCCGCTCTTCCGCCATTACCCGACTCGTCTCGTCGAGAATATAACCGTGGATCTGGATTAACTCTCCCCGCTTGTCGAACTCACCGCGAATGTTGGAGATGACGTGGATCGGAGTCCCATCGCGCCGGCGAAGAACTTCAGGAAAGTTTTCCAGCTTTCGCTTTTCGCGAAGAAGCATCAAGTATCGCTCACGATCCGCGCTCCGCTCATAGTAAGAATCGGCCGATGCGGCAAGGGCCTCTTCAACCGAATCATACCCGAACATTCGCGCGAACGCCGGATTGCACATCAGCAATCTGCCGTCGGGGGTGGAGACGAAGTTGCCGGAGAGGTTCTCGTCGAAGAACTGCCGATATCGGGCCTCGCTTCTGCGCAGTGACTCTTCGAGTTGTTTCAGATCGGTAATATCGTCAGCGATGACGAGCACCGTTTCGACATCTCCGCGCGCATCGAATTCTGGAACGAGTCGGGATCGGTAGAACACCTCTCCCTTCGGCGTCGGAAACTCGAACTCAAGCGTTTCCGCTTTCTTCGACTTCATCACTCGCCTGAGCGCGCCTGTCCAGTACTCGGTAATCTCTTTCGGAAATCCGAGTTCCTGGTGAGTTTTTCCAATCATCTGCTCGGGTGGTAGACCGAGCTTGGCTTCAATAGCGGGATTGACGTAAACGTGTCGCAGCGCCTTGTCAAACCGGATAATGATACTTGGAGCGTGCTCCGCAATGCTGCGAAAGTCGAACTCCTTGCGTTCAGCCATGGAGGGTACGAGCCGGTTGGGATGGTGATGATGAATTAGGGAGAGAGCCGCTCCATCCGCCAGAGATGATCTTGACGTATGTACGCGATCCGGTCGTGCAAACGGTTCTCTCGACCTTGCCAGAATTCGTACGCGTGCGGAACAACCCGATACCCCCCCCAGAAGGGGGGAAGAGGAATTTCTTCCCCGGGGTATCGCTGATGAAATTGGTTGAAGCGTTCTTCCAGACTTTTTCGGTCGGGAAGTACTGAACTCTGTCGAGAAGCCCACGCACCGATGCGGCTCTCCCGCGGACGTGTACGGAAATACGCCTCCGATTCCTGCATACTTGCTTTCTCGACGCGGCCCTCGAGGCGTACTTGTCGACCCACTTCCGGCCAGTAGAACACAAGCGCTGCGCGAGGATTGAGCGCCAGCTCTTGTGCCTTCCGGCTTTCATAGTTTGTGAAGAACAGGTAGCCGCTTTCATCAAAACCCTTCAGCAGTACGACTCGGGCCGAAGGGATGCCATCGGGCGTCGAGGTAGCAAGAATCATCGCGTTCGGCTCGAGGATCGTCGAGTTAAGAATGTCCTCAAACCAGCGTTTGAACTGAACGAGAGGATCCGGATCCATCTCCTCTTCGAGCAATCCGTGGGCAGAGTATTCACGGCGAAGTTCAGCGAGAGAGAGTTTCATGTCTATTCAGATCTAAAAAAAATCGAGCATAAGATACGTAACCCGTCCCGCCCATGCAATACAACAAACGAATTGGGTGCAGAGATGTATCTTTACTGATGTCACGCAAACTGCCTTTTTCGATGTTTTCAGGGTTCCTTCTGGATGTTACTTTCTTTGATGCCAAAGAAAGTAACCAAAGAAAGCTTTCCGAAATCGTAACGCACGTGAGAGGGCAGCCTCCCCTCAACCCATTGATTTCGGCCTCGGAGAGCACTGCAACTGATTGTCAGGAGTGCACTTTTAGCCGAAATCAAAACGCAGTAGTGAGAGGATGCCGTTGTAATCGCCACGCATTCTCAGTATATTCTTGTCGTATGCTGTTGCTCTGGCGACATATCCTCCGGGCACATGTTGCCCCCTTCCTCTTCTCCGCCTCTGTTCTCGTTTTCATCTTCCTCCTCCAATTCATCATGCAGAAGTTAGATCAGCTCGCGGGAAAGGGTCTGAGCGCGGCCGTCATTGCTGAGTTGATCGTGATGAACCTCGCATGGATGGTGGTGTTGGCGGTCCCCATGGCGGTGCTGGTTGCGACGTTGATGGCATTCGGCAACCTCTCGTCGAACAACGAAATCACGGCCATGCGAGCGAGCGGTATGAGTCTCTATCGCATGATGGCTCCCGTGTTCGTGAGCTCCATCGTGGTCTGCATCCTGCTGATCGAATTCAACAATAAGGTTTTGCCCGACGCCAATCACCGGGCAAAGATCCTCCTGACCGATATCTATCGGAAGAAGCCGACGTTTACGCTGGTGCCGGGTCTGTTTTCCCAGGACATCTCCGGTTACAGTATCCTTGTGCGAAAGACCTTCGAGCATTCGAACGACCTTGAAGGAATTACGATTTTCGACTATACGAACACGGCCCTCACGACTACGGTCACCGCACAGACAGGGACGATCTCCTTCTCGCCCGACTATCGAAAGCTGATTATGGATTTGCGGGACGGCGAGATCCATGAGATGAACAACGTAACGCTCGATCAATACCGAAAAATCCGCTTTCAGAAACACCGCATTGCAATGAATGCGGAGGGGTTTGAATTCCAGCGTTCGCGGGAATCGATGTTTACCCGCGGCGACCGCGAGCTGAGCGCCCGGGCCATGCAGGCCCTTGTTGATAGTCTCCGCGGACTTCAACAAGCGGCTCGCGCTACCATCGCAAACTCGGTCCGCGACCAGCTCCGTGAAATCTTCCATCTCCAAACCCCCAGCACTTCTCCCCCTCAACTTGATGCGACCTTCTCCGCACTCACACGCGTAACCGTGATGAGAAACCTGACGGAGAGCGAGTTCAACCGGATCGACTACTTCGAGCGGCAGGTACGGGAGTACTCCGTTGAGATTCACAAGAAATACTCGATTCCGTTCGCCAGCATCGTCTTTGTTCTGATTGGCGCTCCGCTCGGTATCATGGCGCGCAGGGGCACGTTCGGCGTCGCCGCCAGTCTCAGCCTCGGCTTCTTCTTGCTGTACTGGGCGTGCCTGATCGGCGGTGAAAAGCTGGCCGACCGCGGTCTGATCGAACCGTGGTTCGCTATGTGGGTGGCCAACCTCGTTCTCGGCGCTCTCGGTGTCTACCTCACCCTCCGCACCGCGCGTGAAAGCCTCGTGATCGATTGGTCTCGCCTCCAACGTTTCATCCCGAAACACTGGCGCACGGAGGAGGAGACAACATGAGAATTCTCGACCGGTATATTGTTCGCCAATTTCTCGTCACGTTTCTGTTCGGACTCTTCGCATTTCTGATCATCTTTCTCGTGATCGACATGATGGAGAAGCTGGACGATTTCATCGATGCGAATGTGCCGACCAAGACCATCACGGAATATTACCTCTCCTTCATGCCTGAAATTGTCAAGCTGATGACGCCGGTCGCCATGCTTCTTGCCGCGCTGTTCGTCACGGGGCGGCTCTCCAATCAAAACGAGTTGGCTGCAATCAAATCCAGCGGCGTAAGTCTCTATCGCATTCTCCTCCCTTTTCTCGCCGTCGCCCTCTTCGTCAGCGGCGTCTCGATCTACTTCAACGGATGGCTGGTTCCTTACGCGAATCAGAAAAAATTCGGCATCGAGCGAGCTCACCTCCAGCGGGCGGGTGAAGGCTCCGGCAGATTTAACATCTTCTTTCAAGAAGACCGAACGAGACTTGTCTCCATCAGTTATTACGACGTGTATACCAAGACCGCGACAAAGGTGAGCATTCAGGAGTTTTCCGACACAAACCTCACCGTTCTGGTTCGGCGCTACGATGCCCAGCAAATGTCGTGGCGCGAACGAGGTGACGATGCCGACACGACTTCAGAAGGATGGGTGTTGCTGGCGGGAGCGTTTCGCGAACTCGAGGCAACGAGGGAATCACGGTTGACGCGGTTCGATCAACTGCCCATCGGTATGTTAAAGATCTCGCCGGTGGACATCGAGAAAAAGCAACGGAAACCGGATGAGATGGATTATACGGAATTGCGCGACTTCATCGAAAACCAACGCCGTGCAGGACAAGATGTCTCACGTTGGTTGGTGGATTGGCATAGCAAGATCGCATTTCCTTTCGCCAGCGTGATCGTGGTTCTGTTCGGCGTTCCCTTCGCATCGATCAAACGGAGAAGCGGCGTGGCGATCGAGTTCGGCATCTGTGTGGCGGTGACGTTTATCTATCTCGCCTTCATGAAAACGAGTCACGTCTTCGGGTATAACGGCGACCTGAATCCCCTCTTCACGGCGTGGCTGGCAAATCTCATCTTCCTGGTCCTCGGCCTCATCAATCTCGCCCGCGTGCAGAAATAGTCGGCTCATCCACTCGAAAGCATCACGCGCGAGAACTCCACCTCCACACCACCTACGGGAAAGGGGGCAAGAAGCCATTGCGATCGAGGTCGAACCGCTTGAAATCTTGTCGGACAAGCTACAGTTGGCTCTCGATCGGTATTGCAGACGCCCGGGATTTGGCCAACGATCTCGATCGCGCTTCGGCTTGAACGGCCCAAGGTGCAATCCCATTGAACGCTCGATCTTGTCAAATGAGAAAGAAGATGCGTGTGGGTGCTTGATTCCTTCGTGTATTTGGTTAAATTAGTTGCAGAAACTTTACTGAGTTACAGTATGACTTCACTCTTCTCGATCATGGTCAACTCGACTTGTTGCCCGTGCTGTTGCGCAGCCGTGACGGCGTCATGTTGCCATGAAGGAGGAAGAATGCAGTAGTCCAAGCGAAACCGCAAGCACGCGGATCGATTTGCGAACGCCCTTCGTCAGGCAAGATCGACGAAGGGCGTTTTTGTTGTACGCGGCGACTTCAGCTAACGCCGAGGAGCACGTGAACGATGGGTACTCAAGGAGGTTTCAATGAACATTCTCACAACTGAACAACTCGAGCAGATAGACGATCCCGATAAGCTGCGGGTTGATCTTCTCGAAACGCGCGAAGCGATCGACCGCTTCCTCAAGGGGAAAATTCCGGAAGAAGAGTTCAAGCGGTTTCGCTTGCACAGGGGGATTTACAGCCAACGCCAGGATCAGCGCGGGTATCATATGATTCGCGTGAAGATCCCGTACGGCTTGCTGACATCGCGGCAGCTTCGACGGCTCGGCGAAATTGCCCGTGATTATGCAGATGGTGTCGGACATATTACAACGCGGCAGGACATTCAGTTTCACTGGGTCAGGATGGAAAAGGTCATCGATGTTCTTGAGCAGCTTGCAGAGGTCGGCCTGACAACGCGCGAAGCGTGCGGCAACACGGTTCGGAACATCGTCGGCTCCCCGCTGGCGGGCGTTGCTTCCGACGAAGTGTTCGACATCAGTCCGTACGCTCACGCGCTCGCAAAGCATCTTCTCCGCAATCCGCTCAACCAGAAACTCCCGCGGAAATTCAAAATCTCCTTCTCCGGCAGCGCATCCGAATCCGACGGTATCATTCCGTGGATTCACGACATCGGATTCGTTGCAGCCAGACAAGGAGTGAATGGTCGGGATGAGCTTGGATTTCGGGTCTATGTCGGCGGCGGGTTGGGTGCACAGCCCCGCGTGGCAGACCTGCTCGAAGAATTCACACCTGCCGAGGGCTTTCTGCCGACTGCCGAAGCGATTCTCACGGTCTTCAATCGCCACGGTAATCGTGAGAACCGCTACAAGGCGAGAATGAAATTCGTGATCTGGAAATTGGGGTTGAATGAATTCCGCCGGCTCGTCTTCGAGGAGCGGCGGGAAATTCTCACGTCGGCCCGCCCATTCGAACTGCCGGCGCCGATCATTGAATCGGGTTATCTCCAGACGGAGAGCGATCCGCTGCAGCAACCGGTTGTAACAGAGTCTCAGTTTGAAGTATGGAAATCGACAAACGTCATCCCGCAGAAACAAGCCGGCTATACTGTTGTGTATGTCAATCCGACGATCGGCGACTTGACGACGGATCAATTCTTCGCGCTGGCGGATATCTCCGAACGATTCACGAATCGTCGTGTGCGGACGACGACGACGCAGGATGTTGTTCTTCGCTGGATCAGAACCACTGATCTCGCCGCCCTCTATGCCGAACTGCGAAAATACCATCTGCACCAGCCCGGAGCAAACTCGCTTGCGAATGTCACCTCCTGCCCCGGCGCCGATACGTGCAATCTCGGCATCACGCATTCGCGCGCGCTCGGCAAAACACTCACCACACTCTTTCAAGAGCATGCCGGCTGGAGCGATGCGCCTGCCGACATTCGCATCAAGATCAGCGGCTGCCCCAATTCGTGCGGTCAACACCACGTGGCGGGCATCGGTTTTTACGGAGGCTCGAAGACAATCGACGGAAAGGAAATCCCCTCCTACGTCCTGCTTCTCGGCGGTGGAATGTATTCCGGAAAGCAGGCCTTCGGAAATGTGGTGGGGAAGATTCCCGCGCGACGTGCATCCGAGACTGTCTCGATCATTCTTCAATCATTCCTCGCTGACCGCGCGCAGAACGAATCCTTTCTCTCATACGTAAATCGCGTCGGCATTCGCCATTTCCGCAATCTCCTGAAGCCGATCCTCGAATTAAAGAACGAACAGCTTACCGACGAGCTGTTCGCTGATCTCGGACAGACGACGGGTTTCAAAACTGAGACGGGCAGAGGAGAGTGCGCTGTATGAGCACGCAAGGTTCCGTAACACGACCAGCCGCAGGCATTCCATCCCCCGAAGACCTGCCCGCTCTCAACGAGCAGTTCGCTACAGCGCACCCGCGGGAGATTCTTCAGTGGGTTGATCAGACATTTCCGCACGGTTCAGCAGTGTTAGGGACCGGCTTTGGCGCAGAGGGTGTGGTGTTGATTGATCTTGTTGTTTCACTCAACAGATCGATCCCCATCTTCTTCATCGATACCGGTGTGCTCTTTCCCGAAACCTACCGGCTTCGTACCGAAATTGAGAAGCACTACGGAATTTCCATCCAACGGTATGCGCCAGAGTTAAGTTTGGAGCAGCAGGCGATGGCTTACGGCGATGAGCTGTGGAAGCGCGATCCCGACTTGTGCTGCGCGTTACGGAAAGTCCAACCTCTGGATGACGCCTTGCGCGGACGAAAAGCGTGGATCACCGGGGTCAGGCGATCACAATCGACCGGCCGGCGGGCGGCGCAGCTCATCGAGTGGGATGCCGTCTATCAGGTGGTAAAGGTTAATCCGCTTGCAAACTTGAGTAAGGAACAGATCTGGGACTACATCAGAACACATCTTCTTCTTTACAACCCTCTGTATGATCGCGGATACGCAAGCATCGGATGCTTCCACTGCACATCCCCGGTACGCGAGGGAGAGGACGAGCGGGCGGGAAGATGGAGAGGATTTCAGAAAACGGAGTGCGGGCTGCACAGGCGGTATCAGCTTGCACAGAAGAATGACTAACAGGAGCCCGCACGCGATGCAATCACAGCAAACAATACACTCTGTCGAATCAACTGTGTCCTTTTCCACGGTACTGCGTTTATACTTCTTCTTCTTCAGTGGACTGGTGATCCTTTTATTGCTCGCCGTTGTCACGATCAAGTTCTTCAACCCTGAATCGTTCTCGGGGGTCATTCTTCGATCGATTGAATCGCTCTCCGGTTCCGAATTTTTCATATATGTCGGTATCGGATTTCTCGCTCAGGTGATCGACGGCGCCCTTGGTATGGCCTACGGCGTCACCTCCACGTCGTTCCTGATGAGTGTTGGAGTTTCTCCTGCCGTTGCCAGCGCCGGTGTGCACGCGGCGGAGGTTGTAACCACGGGCTTCTCGGGACTTTCACACTGGAAATTCGGCAACGTGACGAAAGCTCTTTTCTTCCGTCTTGCCTTGCCCGGAGCGATCGGCGCAGCGCTTGGCGCTTATGTACTCGCGTCCTTCGACGGCGATCAACTGAAGCCGTTCGTCTCATTCTATTTGTTGCTGATGGGAGTTTTCATTCTTTCAAAAACCGTGCGAACGGTCAAGTTGCCGCGGCTTTTCCGCCAGCATTCGGTCTTGGGCTTGGTTGGAGGTTTTGTCGATTCATCGGGCGGGGGCGGGTGGGGTTCCATCGTGACCTCCACCCTGATTGGCTCGGGTCACACTCCCCGGTTCACCATCGGCACCGTCAACGCAGTAGAGTTCATCGTTGCAGCGTCTTCCACCGGAGTATTCTCGGTTCTCATCGGTTTGGAGAATTGGGATGTCATTCTCGGTCTCATTCTTGGAGGCACGCTCGCGGCGCCTCTCGGCGCATACGTCTGCACAAAGGTCAGGGGGACAATTCTTATGTCGCTCGTCGGTATTCTCATTATGGCGCTCAGCATTCGAACTCTTTTGATTTCCACAAGGATCCTGTAAATCTTGATAATCATACCATGGAAAAAACAATGACAGACAATAGGCGCGCAGGTTTTACCGTCTGGTTTACCGGCCTCTCGGGAGCAGGAAAATCGACCATTGCGAAGGAACTCATCAACCAGTTGCATCATCGAAATACCGATCGCGTCGAATTGCTTGATGGCGATGAAGCTCGATTGCACCTGAGCAGGGGACTCGGCTTTTCGAAAGAGGATCGCGACACCAACATCCGCCGGATCGGTTACGTGGCGAAGCTATTATCCCGAAACGGTGTTGCTGTTCTTGTCGCCGCCATTTCCCCCTACCGCGCCCTCCGTGAGGAGGTGAGAAGCCAACACGAGCGCTTCATCGAGGTCTTTGTCACTGCGCCGTTAGAGGCGTTGATTCAACGCGATGTGAAAGGTTTGTACAAGAAGGCGCTCGCCGGGACCATCACGAACTTCACCGGCATCTCCGATCCCTACGAACCTCCCGAACGTCCCGAAGTCATTCTTCACACTGAACGAGAATCGATTGAGCTGAGTGTGAACAAAGTGCTTCGAGCGCTCGAATTGTTAGGCTACATCTCCACGGGGAAGACCAATCTGTCGAAACAGGATGAAGAAGAGCTGTTGCAACAGCTGCAGAGTGCCGGACACAACCTGCCCACCCACTCGACCTATGAGGGGGTTTCTGTGAAGGAAATGATCAAATCTGCAAGCGCTGTTGACCTTCCTTACAATAACGGTATCGACCTCCTCCCTCCTCACGGAGGCACATTGATCTCGCGCTTCCTGCCCGAAGCTGAACGCCAGCGCGTGCTGGATCAATTGGAGCAATTCCCATCGTTGACGATTGGACAGAGAGAATGGTCGGACATTGAACTGATCGCGACCGGCGGATACTCTCCGTTGACCGGCTTTGTGGATCACCGCGCGTACCGCAGCATCATCACCCATGGTCGATTGAGTTCCGGACTAGCGTGGACGATCCCCATCCTGCTTCTTGTGCATGATGATGAGCGTGACGCGGTACGCGGAGGCGATGAAATCCTTCTTCGGGATACCAACGGCAAAAATCTCGCTCTCCTCCACGTTGAAGACCTCTTCACCGTCGACAAGGAGGAACTTGCAAACGCCGTCTGGTGCACAACAGACTCAGCCCATCCGGGAGTGAGGGCGCTGTTCGAGGCAGGGAATCACGCGCTCGCCGGTGCCGTGGATGTCATTGTTCTGGCCGATGATCGTCCCTTTGCTTCGCTTCGACTTACTCCTGCTCAGACTCGATCCTCATTCCAGCAGCGAGGGTGGAAGACAGTTGCGGCGTTTCAAACCAGAAACCCGATCCACCGCGCGCACGAATACATTCAGAAGATCGCTCTCGAACTCGTCGACGGACTCCTGCTTCATCCGTTGGTTGGAGAGACCAAAGGGGACGACATCCCAGCAGAGATTCGTATCGCTTGCTATCAAGTTCTGCTCGATGCGTATTTTCCGGAGGATCGGGTTTTGCTGTCCGTGATGCCCGCGGCGATGCGGTATGCAGGGCCGAGTGAAGCAATCCATCACGCGATCATCCGGCAAAACTATGGCTGCTCGCATTTCATCGTCGGGCGCGATCACGCCGGCGTCGGATCGTACTACGGAACCTACGATGCACAACGGATCTTCGACCGGTACACGCGCCAGGAACTAGCCATTGTGCCTCTGAGGTTCGAGCACACATTCTTTTGCAGACGCTGTAATGGAATGGCATCCGAGAAAACGTGCCCGCACCAGACCGACGAACGGGTCATTTTGAGCGGCACAAAGGTGCGCGAACTGTTGCAGCTCGGACTCGACTTGCCGGAGGAATATTCGCGTCCTGAGGTCGTTACAGTCTTACGTGCAGCGTACAAAAGACAGCTGGTTTCTTGACCCACACGATTGTATGAGAATGGAGAAGATATGAACTCGCTGTATCCTGCCTTCCTGAAGTTAGAGGGGAAACCCGTGCTCGTCGTCGGCGGAGGAGCGGTTGCCGAGCAGAAGATTGCAGGCTTACTCGATAGCCGTGCCGATGTGACGGTCATCGCGCCTGAAACTACGGCGAACATTCTTCAGCTTGCCGCGCAAGGACGCCTCAGACTTCAATCGAAAGCTTTTCAGCCGGGGGACACAGTGGGCTTTCATCTTGTCATCGGCGCAACGGACGATCGTGCCGTCCAACACGCCGTGTTCGAGGAGGCACAACGACAAGGCATCCCCGTCAACATCGTGGATGTGCCGGATCTGTGCTCGTTCTACACGGCATCCATTTTTCGAAAGGGGGACTTGAGCATTGCGGTCTCGACAAACGGAAAGAGTCCTACACTCGGCAAGCTCATCCGTGATCGCATTCGGGAGTGCTTCGAACACGGATATCCCGAATTGCTTGAACGGCTTGGATCCATTCGGCCCGATGTGCTCGAATCACTGCCCGACTACGAAGCGCGCAGAAAGTACTTCGAGCAGCTTGTCCGGGCGGAGGTAAAAGTATTGGAGCATCGGGAAGATGATCAAGTAGACCGATTGAAGAAGGAGAAAAAGACAGGCAAGGTTTACCTTGTGGGGGCCGGACCCGGTGATCCAGAGTTGATATCTGTGAAGGGCCTTCGCGTTCTTCGCAAGGCCGATGTCTTGATCTACGATGCGCTTGTCAGTCCCGGCCTTCTTCAAGAAGTTCCACGTTCCGCGGAAAAGTACTTTGTGGGCAAACGCGCAGGCCGGGATTGCGCAAGTCAGAGTGAAATCCATACGCTGCTCATCAAGCACGCCCGGGAAGGAAAAACCGTTGTTCGATTAAAAGGAGGCGACCCGCTCATTTTTGGAAGAGGGGGTGAGGAGTTGAAGGCGCTAAGGGAGGAAGAGATCGAGGTTGAGATCGTTCCGGGTATTACGGCAGGAACCGGTGTTCCGGCCTCAATAGGAATTCCATTAACGCACCGGCAGACATCATCGAGCGTCGCGTTCGTGACCGGACACCGTTGTGCAAGTTCAACGCAGAAACCAATCGATTGGAAAGCGTTGCGGGCGATCGACACGGTGGTGATCTATATGGGCATCCGTACCATCCGAAGGGTGATTGACGAAATGGTGGAAGCCGGGTATGATCCTGAACTCCCCACCGCGGCAATTTTCGCCGGCACATTGAAAGAGGAACTCATCGTCACAAGCACACTTGCCAATCTCGCCGATGCAATCCAGAACATTCCAACAGTATTACCGGGGCTTATCATTGCAGGAAATGTTGTGAGGACCTTCAGCAGTCGGGTCAAGAACAACCAACCGGAGGAGGTTGAATACCTTGCGGAGCATTGAGCAGAGCGGAGATAAGAAGCGATGCCGCATCGAGGCATGTGGCAAACCTATTGCGGCATGGGGATTCTGCTGGATGCACTACATGCGCGCTCGACGGAATGGGGATGCCCACACCACGCGCCGAGTGTACCGGAAGCACCACGAATGCCGTTACTGCGGGACCAGGGTGCAGACAGCGTTCTACGCCAAATACAAAGGAATTTGCAAGATCTGCTCTAAGCTCAAGAGGATGGGAGAGTTGAGGTGAGAGAGCAAATCAATGCCTGAATCGTCCCTTACGGATTCCATGCCGCCTGCCTCCCCTACCCATCACGCTCCTGTCGAGGGATATTTTTCATCATTTGCAACGCTTACTCGGCGCTATCTTGCAGCTTGACATCCATGTTTCAACGTCGTATATTCTGATAGTTCTTTTCCACACTCAACGTTGCTGTACTTCCGTTAGGGGTGTCCCGATTCGCTTCGGCGGATCGAGGACTGAGATCAAACCCTTGAACCTGATCTGGATTATACCAGCGTAGGGAAACGGAGAACTGGTTGTCGTTCTTGAAGCCGTTTTCCGCTTGGATTTGCCCGACGGAAAACGGCTTTCTTATTTTTGCAAAGGAGAATCGGTTTATGAAACGCGTTATCGGAAGTTTTCTTCTACTTCTTGTTGGCTCGGTTCTTGTCGCTCAAGAACGAGGCTCCATTCAAGGTTCCGTTACGGATGCCGGGACCGGAAAACCGTTAGCCGGCGCCAACATCATCATTCAGGAAACGGGACAGGGGACAAGCTCAGATGCGCAAGGAGTGTTCAGCTTTGCAGACCTTCAGCCCGGAACATACACACTTACCGTTCGATACGTCGGCTATACACCAACGACTCAGCGCATTGACATCCGTGCCGGTGCCCAAACCTCGATCACCATTTCCCTTTCGCCCACTGCCATTCCGCTTCCGCAGGTGCTCGTGACGGCAACGATCGCCCGTGAACGCGAAACTCCGGCAACATTTTCAAATATGGAGACGGAACATCTGCGTCGGTTCTATGTTGCACACGACCCGCCGGCTGTGCTTGCCGAGCTGCCTTCCATCGTCAGTTATTCGTGGGAAGGGAACGATATTGGCTACAGTTTCCTCAACATCCGCGGATTCGATCAGCACCGGATCGCTGTTATGGTGAACGGTATTCCGCAAAACGATCCGGAGGATCACAACGTCTTTTGGATCGATATGCCGGATCTGCTTGCCTATACCGACAATGTGCAGGTGCAGCGGGGTGCAGGGAGCGCCTTCTATGGTCCTCCTGCCATCGGTGGTTCGATTAACATTGTTACAACGCCGAGGGGAACAAGCCCGCGCGTTTCTCTTTCCTCTGCACTGGGTTTTCAAGAATACGGTGATCGAAACGAGACCGTCCTTAACACACGTCGATACGCTCTTTCGGTTTTTTCGGGCTTGATCGATCGACCGGAGGCACGCTATCAGATGTTCGGAAATCTTTCGACCATCCGGAGTGCCGGTTATCGCCACTTATCCTGGACCGATTTGCGGAGTTACTTCCTCGGTGTTGTCCGCTACGATGAAACAATGACCACGCGCGTGCATCTGTTCGGCGGACCGTTAGACCACGGACTCGCCTACTACGGAATCCCAAAATTCCATAACAACAAACAGCAGCGTCGTACGAACTACAATTTCTTTGTCGTCGACCCGACCGGCTCATCGTTGACCTTTGCTTCTCCACGCAAAGAACTGGAGCGAGGAACATTCTTCCAACCGCACTACGAACTGTTGCATGAATGGAGGCTCAATCCATCCCTCACGCTCCACAACACGATTTTCTATATTCAAGGCGACGGCGCGTTCGACTACGATGGGGATTGGGTCTGGTTCGATCCGAACGCTACCCAATGGATGCGACGCTACGTCGGCTACGATTCGACACAAACACCCTCGCTCCTGTTGCGAGGCTTTGTCGGAAACAAACAGTGGGGATGGTTGCCGCGTGTTGAATGGGATCACCACAATGGCAAGCTCACCGTCGGCGGTGAAGTGCGCATCCATCGTTCGCTTCGCTGGGGGTCGATCGCGTTTGCAACGCTCTACCCTGCCAACGTCACGCCCGACTTCCGGTTCTATCAGTACAACGGCCAAAAGGATATGATCTCGCTGTATGCCAATGAACTCTATCGCCTCACTCCCACCACAACAGTGATGGCCAATCTTCAGCTCGCCTACAATCGGTACGGGATCAGAAACGAAAAATTCCTTGGCACAACGTTCGATGTGCCGTACCTGTTTGTCAACCCGCGGATGGGGATCAACCATAATTTCTCCGAGCAGATGAACGCGTATCTTTCTCTCGGTTATACATCGCGAGAACCGCGACTCTTTCACCTCTACAATGGAGAACAGTCGTGGATCGGTTCAAAGCCCGAATTCGAAGCCACGTTGGTCAATGGAGCGGCGCGCTACAACTTCGAAAAACCGCTTGCGAGACCCGAGCGATTGCTCGACCTTGAGATCGGCGGGGGCTACCAGACTTCTCGCTACAAGCTCTCCGCCTATCTTTATTGGATGGAATTTTTCGATGAGATTATCAAAAGCGGCCAGCTCGATATTTTCGGTCGGCCGGTGACAGGCAACGCGGAACGAACACGCCATATCGGTCTGGAACTGGTGGGTCGCATTCAGCTGCTGAGCTATCTCAGCATCGACGGCAACGTTACCATTTCCCGCAATAGGCTGGTGGAGTACAAAGAATTCGACCCCACGGTAGGAGGATTTGTCTCCTTGAACGGAAATCCCATTGCGGGCTTCCCCGATCTTCTTGCCAATGCACGCATGACCTACGCTGCCGAGAATGTTGTGCTTTCACTCTGGGGGCGATATGTGAGCGCCATCTACACCGACAACAAAAACCTCGCTCATCGCCGGACCGATCCGTACACGGTATTCGATCTTGATGCTTCGTACGATGTTCCGTTTGGATCGTTTGCAACAGTGACGCTCAGAGGAAAAATCCGGAATCTCTTCAATACATTGTATCTTGCCGGTGGTGATGGCGATCAATTCTTTCCCGGGGCGGAACGGAATTATTTTATTACATTGACGTTTGATTTTTGAAAGCGCAATGTAGGTCGGGATGTCATCCCGACCTACACCCGATTCTTGAGAAAGGAGACCTTCCAATGACACATCAAACCATTGAACCCTTCCGGGGCAGCACGGCGCTCGTCGTACGGGACGAGGTGAAAAAATACTGGTTCTTCAACCCGGAGCTTGCCGAAGTGTATGAAACCTTCTACGAGGGGAAATACAAAGAAACCGACATCCTGGAGAAAGAAGCCCTCTCAGCAATGCTGAAGCATTTTCCCGACGCCAAACGGATTTTGGATGTCGGGTGCGGAACGGGGCACTTCACGCGCTGGTACGCAGAGCTGGGATACGACACGGTTGGCCTCGATATCTCGCCGATTATGCTCAACGTTGCCATTCGTCTCTGGGATGGTCCGTTCTACAACGCGCCCGCCGAGAAACTTCCGTTTGACGATCAGTCGTTCGACGTTATCAGCTATGTCACGTGCACAGAGTATATGCCGGATCTTCGACCGGTACTCAAGCAGGCGCGTCGCGTTGGCAGGCAGGGAGTCATCATCGGTCTGATGAACAAGTGGAGCTTCCCGACGCTTCGACGCAAGATTCAGGTCTGGCTTGGAAAAAATCCGTACTATACGACTGCAACGTTCCGGTCGCCCGGAGAGATTCGGAGGCTGTGCGTGGAGCTGTTCGGCGAGGATGGCTTTGCGTTCGATTGGATCGGCACAGCATTCCCTAAGTGGCTCGGTGGGCGAGCAGCGAAGAAACCGCTTGCGTCATTCGTTGCACTTGCGATCACGTTTCAGAGGAGGGAGGGTGATTGAAGCATGAGCAGGATGTTGAAAAGTCCTTATGGATGAAAAACGAACCGCAAAGACGCCCCCCTGCAAGCCGGGGCGCGAAGAAATTCTATTGAAAACTGCTACCTGCCAGCGAAAAATACTCACCACGGATTCACAAATTAGCTGGGACGACACAAAATCACAAAATGAAACGCCTGAAAAATGAATTTATTTCTGGTAGGCGCAATCTTCAGGTTGCGTTTTCAACCAATTATCTCAGACTAAAGCCCGCCTGCCAAACCTTATCGGCGGGCAGGTCTGCGGTTACCTATTGCGCCTGAATTTTTCAAAAATCTCAAAATATGATAGGACGAAAGAAAAAACCTATATTATGCGCTGTATTTGAATCCCATAAAGAGAATCCTATCCCTGACTATTTCTCCTCCGATCTGTGAATCTGTGGTGGATTTTAGGTGATTTTGATTCTGACGCTGAGTAATTACGAAATCTGAAAGAACTACGAGCTGTTTGTTCACCGTAGTATTCTTCGGGTCTCGCGGTTTTTTTCAACAACCTGTTAGGGAAGTCCAACGTCATCTATTTCTCAGAGAACCAATGGCAGAATTCCCTCAGTTCGGAAAAATCGGAAGACAATTCTTTGACGAGGTTATTTATCCGAAACTCGGAGCCAGACGAGCCGAGGTGCTCGTCGGCCCACGGCACGGCTGCGACAACGCGGTCATAGGACTCAACGACGAACAGGTGTTGATCGTTACGACGGATCCGCTCTCGATTATTCCGGCGCTGGGACTGCAAGACTCCGCCTGGTTGACGGTACACCTGCTCGCTTCGGACCTTGCAACAAGCGGCGTGGCACCCCAATTTGCGGTGTTCGATTTTAACCTTCCACCGGAGATCAGTGCAAAGGAATTTGAAGCATACGCTACCGCCATCCACAACGAGTGCGAAAAATTGGGTATCGCCATTGTGGCTGGACACACGGGCAAATTTTTCGGTTGCAACTACACCATTGTGGGGGGCGGGATGATGATGGCCATCGGCCATCGAGACACGTATCTCGCGCCAACGATGGCACAACCGGGAGACCGTGTTGTCATAACGAAGGGACTCGCCGTCGCCGCCACCGGAATTTTAGCGCGCGTATTTCCCGAAACCATTCGATCATCGTGCGGTGAGGAGATTCACCAGCGCGCCCTCTCCTATTTCAGAAAATTCTCCGTTGTGGAAGATGCGTTGACCGCCTCCTCGGTTGGCGTGAGACGAAACGGCGTCACGGCAATGCACGATGCAACCGAAGGGGGATTGTTCGGCGGACTGACGGAAATGGCGGCAGCGGCTGAATGTGGTTTCATGATTCGGCGAGATGCGATTCCCATTCCGGATGAAGTACGGGCAGTGTGTGATCTGTTTCAGATTGATCCGTATGTTACGTTAAGCGAAGGAACCCTGCTGGTGACCGTCGTGCCGGAGAAAGTCAAGACGGTGATGGACGCGTTGGCATCGAAACTGATTCCGGCTTACGAAATCGGAGCGGTTGTCCCTGCTTCCGAAGGTCTGTGGCTGAAAGATGGAGCTGAAAAAAAACCGATTGCCTTCGACGGCGTCGATCCCTACTGGGCTGCCTTTGCAAAAGCACTACAAGAAGGGGGGAAGTAACTGTAGGTCGAGCTTAAGCTCGACCTACAAGACGCACCATAATGCTTCAGAAAAAGTAATTACTCACCAAAGGAAAACCGCAAAGACGCGAAGGACACGAAGAAAGTAAGAGCGTTATGCACTTTTATAGCTGCATCAACAACCCCGCTTTGCGGGGCACAATCTCTTCAATGTCTTTCGTCTCTTTCATAACCCTTTTTCCCTTTGCGTTTTTTGCGCCTTCGCGGTTTGTTTTTCAAGGTATCACCGGCAGAAGACACTGGCAGTTACATTTCTTTTCAAAATCTAATCCGTGAATCTGTGGTTTGACTTTTTCACTGAGGAGTTACCGGAAAAAAATGAAAAACCTTCGCGGTCTCTACCTCGTCGTCGATACAACAATCCCTGAGGAAAAGCTTTTCCCTGTGATTGAGCAAGCGCTCGAAGGAGGCGTCGACATCCTCCAGCTCTGGGGAACGTGGAAGGATCAGGGCGAAGCGCTCAGATTGGGCAGACGCATCCACTCGCTTGCGCGGAAGCACCAGGCGACGCTTCTCATCGCGGATGACGTCGATCTCTGTGGTGCGCTCGATGCCGATGGAGTGCATTTCGACGGCTACGCACTTCCGCGTCGACTACCCGCAGATGTGAGAAAAGAGATCGGCACCGACAAAATCATCGGTGTGACGTGCGGGAACAACAAAGAAAAACTGCTTTGGGCTGAAGAAAACGGCGCAGATTACATCTCATTTTGCTCGATGTTCCCCTCTTCCAGTGTGGACAGTTGTGAGCTTGTTCCGTTAGAGATGGTTCGTGAGGCGAAACGAATGCTGAGCATTCCCGTCTTCGCCTCCGGCGGAATCACGTTCGAGAACATCGATCAGGTACTCGAAGCCGGAGCGGACGGCATTGCCGTTGTTTCCGCCATTCTCAAAGCTGCGCAGCCCCGTGCAGTCGCCCAACAGTTCAAGAAAAAAATTGAAGCATACGCTGTACGGCAAAGGAATCTTCGAGGCAACAACCGGATCCAGCCGGTCTAATGAGCAACCTTTGGAAGAGATCCGCAAGAAGCCGCTCCCCGATGTGTTGCTGATAACATATCGGGCTACCCGGTACGGCTGGCCTCGCGGAATTCGAGATCATCACACGAGAGCATCCTGCAGTTGAAACCATCATACGGACGGCCTCTAGTCCCAAAAACAAGCAGGTTTCAAAAGTGACACTAAACCCAGACACGACCAACGGTGTCGAGGTATATCAACATCCCGCCTATCCGTGGGTTTGGGTGGTTGAGGAGTATAAGAGGATTCTCTGGTTCAAGAAACGAGCCGCGACGCATTGGTTTCTTGAGAAGGATCAGGCCTTCGAATTCGCCGAGGAGCTAAGAAAGAAACCGAAGCGTTGACTTCCTTCTCTCTGCGCAGCCCGCCAACTTCCGGTAGCCTGCTTCGGCTCGCAAAAGGGTCCCTATAAATTGTTTCGACTGTGGGATCGACGGATCCCCAGCAAGCGCGCTCGCCACTGCATCGAAGGCCGAGAGGCCGTTCTTGTGCTTCGCTAAGTAGTTGCGTTCTACGTCGGAACGAGGGCTCCGCGCCGTTCGGCATTGTCAGAAATGAGAAGAGATGGAGAAGCAGCCCGGCGGCGTCTTCTTAAAAAATCGTTAAAAGGAGCATCCGCGCTGTTCATTCAGTTTGGTTTTTCGTAGTTTGCTTGCGACGTCAATTTCCATTTTCGTCGCAAGATGTCGGAAACCGACTCTCAAAAACACGAGCGCATCAACGACATTCTTCTCGGCCCGATTGAACGCCGCGCTCTCCGCTGGCTATGCGAGCGAATGCCCGCGTGGGTCACTCCCGACCTTCTAACGGTTCTTGCACTCGCCGCCGGTGTTTTGATCGCCCTCAGTTACGTTCTCACCAACATCTCCCCCGCCTACCTCTGGCTCGCCAATTTCGGGTTTATCCTGCATTGGTTCGGCGATAGTCTCGACGGCACACTTGCACGCTATCGTAAGATCGAACGCCCCAAATACGGATACTTTGTGGATCATTCTCTCGATTCGCTCACCGAGTTTCTGATTGCTTTCGGCATCGGGCTCTCGCCCTACGTGCAGCTGGAGTATGCTCTGTTCGCGTTGACAGGATATCTCTTGATGTCGGTTTCCGTTTATGTGCGTACGTACGTCACCGGTGTTTTTCAAATCTCATACGGCAAGTTTGGTCCCACGGAGATTCGCGTCATGATCATCCTCGCCAACACACTCGTGTACTTTATCGGCAATCCGAAACTGGGGACGCCTCTCAGTGCATTCACCCTATTCGACCTTGTCGCAATTGGAGTGGGGACCGTGCTCATTCTCCTCTTTGTTCTAACCACCTTCCGCGTCGCGAAAGGTTTACGCAATCAAGAGATGATACATTCCTGAATGTGACCCGGTATAGAATCCAACTTCTTAACCGCTTTCTGAAGTTCTTCACTGCAAACCTCGGCGGGACGATCATTGACACGACCGCCCTTTTCATGCTCGCCGAGTTCGTCTTCGCCTCTTCACACGGGCGTTACCTCATCGCGCCGGCTATTTCGTTCGAACTTGTCTTGCTAACCAATTATGCCTTCTCGTATTTCTGGATTTGGAGAGATCGTGTCGCTCACACAGTGAGTGATTTTTTGACCCGTTTTCTTTCTTATCATCTCAACTCACAGGCCGTTTTCCTTCTCAAACTCGCACTTCTGGCCGGAATCGGTTACACAACCTTATGGCATCCCGTTCTCTGTAACCTGCTTGCATTGTCGGTGACGGGAATGATCAACTTCCTTATGCAAGAAAGAATCATCTTTTCATCCCAACGCGATCGCCACGAAGCGTAGCAGTTCTCAAATCGTAAGGCTCTTCTGAGCGGCTGCGACAGCGACGCCAGGCATAGAGGTGTATCCACATTTTGCCAGACCCGATTCAATCGCCGCGAGGGTTGAGACAATATCTGATGCCGACACGGAGCCCATATGTCCTACCCGGAAGTACTGCGTCTTGATCGCAGGATGGAGTCCACCTGCAACAATCACCCCCTCTTCTTCGATTGCCTTCACCAGCCTGCTATTGACTCCTTCTGGATAATAGATCGCGCTCATGGTTGTGGCAGAGAGCTCCGGTCGCATTGGCACGTGTTTGAGTCCAAGAGCATCCATGCCCGCGCGAAATGCTTGACTGAGTTTCCTGTGACGCGCGAAACGAGCGTCCATGCCCTCGTCCAAAATCTGCTGCAGACTGACCCGTAGCGCCCACACAAGATTGACCGCGGGAGTGCCGAAGTAGCTTGGCTTACGAGCTTCATATGCCTCCATAATGGGAAGCCACTCGTTCCAGTCCGCATAGAAATTACCAACCGGCGTTGCGCGGTTTCGGAACTTCTGTAAAGCACGCGGACTTACCACAGCGAGTGCAAGTCCGGGCGGTAGACCGATCGCTTTCTGCGAAGCGGTCAAGGTCGCATCGATGCCCCATTCGTCCTGTCGCACTTCTTCACCGGCAAGAGAGCAGACGCCATCCACCAACACGAACGCATCATATTGTCTTCCTAAGACCGCGAGGCTTTTGACCTCGACCGAAACACCTGTCGACGTATCGACATGCGTGATGCTCAGGAAAGCAGGCCGGATCGACTTCAGAGCCGATGCGACTTCCTCCAGCGTCGGTGCATCGCCTGGACCCTTGCCGTGGACGTGGGTCACATGCGCTCCGTATCGCTCAAAGATCTTCGCAAAGCGGTCGCTGAAGTAACCGGTGTTGACAACGAGAACGCTGTCATTCGGTTCGATCAGATTTGCCGCTACCATGTCCATCGCAAGCGTTCCCGAGCCGGCAACGATGAAAGGTTGACCCGACGGCGCGAGGAACACCTTCCGAAGACCTTCAAGAGCTTCACCAAAAGCGTTGATAAAGTTTTGGGCCACGTGACTGGTTGTCGGAGACCCCATCGCCCGGAGGACGTCTGGAGTCAACTCGACCGGACCGGGTATCATAAGAAGCTTACGGTTTTTCATCGGGAAACCTTTTCGAATAGAGAAGTTGGACCAAAAGCCGTGTTAAGGTAAAGAAAAAATTCCTTCCCCGTCTGGATGAGCGCATTTACTACATCGCTGGAAAGGTGGGCAAGCGACGATCTGCCATTTGGTTCTGCAATTCCCGTGCGCGTGGCTGGGAAGACCTCAGGGAGCAAGAAATCATCAAATTTGTCCATTTCCGTTTCCACCTGAAGAAAATTAACGCGAGATTCCGTCGCACGTTCTTCACGACGGTCAACCCTGCAACGCCATTGCTTCCGGTGACTATCGTTTTGGTTGGGCGAGCATCTCACCTTTGAACGTCTTTCATGAAATCATTACTCACTCTGATTGGAAGTGAACTGTCGTGGCATCAACCGCGTGCCTTGAAGCTTGCATTTGAGTTGAAGCACGGTGAGGAGGTAGTGGCGCGGCTTCACTTTCCGAAATTTTTTAGTCACGATGCCATTGGGGAATCGGCGGATGGATGCTGGAGATTTCGACGCCGCGGTTTCCTCAAACGACGGTTCGATATCTTCCCTTGCAACGACGAGATGCCGGTCGCAACGCTCATTCCAGACATGTGGGAGCGCGGCGGCCAACTGGAACTTGCCAATGGACGGAGAGTGCACCTGAGCTCTAACTGGTGGAAGGCTACCTACACCGTAAGGACCGATTCAGGCGAAACACTTCTCGAATATACGAAGCGCGGCATTTTCAAAGCCGCCGCAGATGTCCGCCTCCACGCGAACGCTAAAGAGTATGCTGAACTTCCGTGGATCGTCATGCTGGTGTGGTATCTCATCCTTCTGGCACGACGCCGGGCCGCTCACGCATCGGCGTAAACCGCATCCGTTCCATAGCCGTTTGTAAAAAGAAACCCCAACAACTCGTTGGGGTTTCTTCGCAAGAAGCAAAGGAAAAAGACGCTACGAGGTTTCCCTCAGCTCTGTTGTGTGCAAGCCTTCTAAGCGCTTCGTGACGAGAGCGGAAAGCTCCACCATCGATTTGATACCGGATGACACGATTTCGATCTCCTGTTTGATCGCACCGAAGATCTCACCGCAACGGTCCTGACTGTCGGCATTGACGATCTTCCGCATGTCATTTTCGTGCTTTCCCAGCGTGCGCGAAAGGTTCAACAAACCGGTCTCCACAAATTGACCGATGGATTGAACCGTCTGCTGGAAATTCCTGAGGGCTGCCAGTTCCTTTTCTTTCTCCTGTTCCTGCTGCTTCTCTTCCATGCGCCTGCTGATCTCGCGCCGATAGAGAAAACGTTCATACACTCCCTGCACGATGATCGGAAGGTGATTGAACTCCAGTTGATCTTTCCGAATGTAATCGTACGCACCTAATCTCATCGCTTCGACAGCCAGATCTTCCGAACCGACCGCCGTCAGCATGATCGTCGGCATGTTGAGACGGTGCTCCTGGATCCATCGCATCACGTCCATTCCAGACATTCCGGCCATACGGTTATCCAGGATGACAAGGTCAAACGGTTCTCTCTCCATCAGTTCGATGGCAAGCTCGCCCGATTCGACGCCGCGAACAGTATGATTCGCCATCTTGAGGGCGATTTCGAGGCTCAATCGGATCGACGTTTCGTCGTCAACGACAAGTATCTTCAGTGACTGCTGTCTCATGCCCAAGAACTCGTTTGAGGGGATTCGTGAGGTGCTTCTATGGTAGAGAGAAAAGAGGGCAAACACAAGGAACTTTTTCCCGCGGCGAAAAGAGACCCTGGTTTTATCCGAAAAGCGTTTTGTTCCTTGCTGCATTTTGGACGAAACTCGTCAAAATCTCCCATTTCCGACCCTTCGAGCTTCGGTCAGCGGGCCTTCACCTGCGCGCACGTCCTTCCCCATACTACTCGACGTTGATCTTCGAGGTAGAGTTGCTGAGCATCAAGTAAGCTGGTGGACGACCAACCTCATCGCAGGTTCCCTTTGGCTATATCAAAACGGGGAGAGGATGCCCCCTTTGTTTTTGCAGACCGTCGGCGCGTCGTCAGCCATCACACAATGTCATTCTCTTCTTTCAGGTAAACGCTAAACGTCGAACCTTTTCCAACCTGGCTCTCCACATCGATGCGATACCCCATCGCCTCACACAATGCTTTAGAGATTGCCAGGCCCAATCCCGTTCCCTCATACTGCCTGGATGTAGAATTGTCCGCCTGTTGAAATGCGTCGAAGATTTTCTCAAGATGTTGCTGCGGAATGCCAACGCCCGTGTCCTTGACGTCGATGCGGACCGGCCGACCATCGGCCCCCTGCGTAGCAACGCCTACCGTCACTTTCCCTCTCTGTGTGAACTTCAATGCGTTGCCGATCAGATTAATGAGTACCTGCTTGAGCTTGCCGGCATCGGACCGAAGTGGTTCAAGACGGTTCGGGATGTCGATCTCAACGCGCACCTCCTCCGGCACCTGCCCCTGGAACTCCGCCACCGTCTCCTCGATGAGCACGCGTAACGAAATCGTGCTCAGCTCCACATCGCTTTTCCCACGCTCGATTTTCGATAGGTCGAGCATCTGATTGATGATATTGAGAAGATGCTTGCCGTTGCCAAGTATCCGTTCAAGATAGTTGAGTTCTTGCGGCGTCAGGTTTTGTCCCTTGTTTTTCAGGAGCAGGTTGGCGAATCCGATCACGGAATTCAGCGGCGTGCGAAGTTCGTGGCTCACGTTGGTCAGGAACTGCGTCTTTGCGCGGCTGGCTTCTTCCGCTCTCGCTTTTGCTTCCTGTAGTTGATGGATGAGTTGGCCGAGCTGACGGTTGGCGCGAGAGAGTTTGTTCTTCTGGAGCGCGATCTCCGCGGTCCGTTCGAGCACACGCTGCTCCAATTGCGTCGCCAAGCTTCGAATCTCTTCCACTACACGCTTCTCGTCGGTGATATCGCGCGCCACGCCCATCAGCGCAATCGACTCTCCATCGTCGTTCCGGATAAGCGAGGTGCTCAGAAAGACGGGAAATTCGCTGCCGTCTTTTCTGCGGTTCCACAATTCTCCTTTCCAGCCGCCACAACGAGTCTGCTCGAAGATCTCGCGACTGATGCTGGGGGGATTTTTCGGTGATCCGAGGATATCGGGTCGCTTGCCGAGAAGCTCATGCATTTCGTATCCGTACGCTTGAAGGAACGCCCTGTTGCAGAACGTCAGCCGATCTTCCATGTCCGTAATGCAGATCAGTTCCGAGGTGCTTTCCACTGCGTGGGCAAGCAACCGCAGCTCCGTCTCTATCTGCTTCCGCTCGTTGATGGAGCGAACGACATTGCGATATTCAAGGACTCCCCCCTCGATGTTGCGAATGATGCGCGTCGATTGCTCGACCCATTCTGTGGATCCATCCTTGCGTCGTCCCCGGAATTCGATGGTCGCATCGAGGGTCCCATCCGCCGTTCGTTGACGATAGAACTCAATGACGCGCGCTCGGTCTTCCGCAGCGATGAGGCGGACGTATGACTTGCCCAACAACTCGTGAATCCGATAACCGGTTGCGTCTTCCATGTTCGGGCTGCAATACGTCATGCGCCCCTCTGAGTCCAACACGAAATAGATTTCGCTGATGTTTTCAACGAGACTTCGGTATCGCTCTTCACTCGCTTTCAGTGCCGCTTCGCTCTCCCGACGATCTGTGATGTCAAGGCAGGATCCGATGTATCCCAGGAACGACCCATCGGGCGCGAAGAGCGGCATCCCGTTGTCGAGCACCCAGCGGTACACACCATCAAAGCGCCGGAGCCGGTATTCCATGGAAAATTCTTTCCGCTCATCAAACGCGCTGTTGTAAGTCGCCAGACATCGCCCGAGATCATCCGGATGGACACCTGACGCCCACCCGTTCCCGATCTCCTGCTCCATCGTTCGGCCGGTAAACTCGAGCCACCGCTTGTTGAAATAGGTGCAAAGCCGATCCGGCCCGGAGATCCAGATCAATGCCGGCGTCGATTCCACAATGGCCTGGAATCTTGTTTGCGACTCCTTTGCCAACCGCTCGGCCCGTTTCCGCTCGGTAATGTCAACCCCCATCCGGATAGCACCGATGATTTCCCCCCGTTCATTGCGCAGCGGTTCCACCTGTACATCAAAATCCAGCCCACGGAATTTGTGCTCGTAGCGAGCCGACTTTCCACGCAATGCACCTCGGTGAGCTACGATGCTCGGGAACATCGGATTGTCGGTGCCGAAGATCTCGAAAAGTGTCTTGCCGATGAAATCATTCGGGTCGAGACCAAAGTGCTGTTGCACCGCACCGAGTACCGAGGTGATTTTCAGATTGTGGTCGATCGTCCACAACACAGCAGGCAACTGAGAGGTGATCAGACGAAGTTTGGTCTCGTTGGCCCGCAACGCATCTGCGATCTGTTTCTGGTGGGTAATGTCCTCGGCAACACCTGCAATGCGGTATACTCTGCCGAATCGATCCTTGATGGGAAATCCTCGATCACGCACCCATCGGACCGTTCCGTCGGGACGGACGACCCGATATTCTTCGTCTGTCTGAAATCCTTCCAGTTGCCGGTAGATCGCCAGTTCCACGCGCGAACGGTCGTCCGGATGTATCCCGTCAAGGAGCGAACGGGGATTGTCGTACAAACTTTTGCAGCTTCTCCCCCAAATGATTTCATAGTTCTTGCTCACGTACAGCATCTCGGGTTTCTGTTGATCGGCCATCCACACGACACCATGAATATGTTCTGCAAGCTGCCGGAAGCGTCGGTCGGATTCGATCAGAAACTCCTCAGCCTTCTTCCTGCCGGTGATGTCGGTATGCACACCGATGGAACCGACAACCTTCCCGTGTGCATCGACGACAGGTGCAGCTCCGATGTGCACCCATATCATCTCGCCCGATTTCGTCTTGAGCTGCAGTTCATAATGTTCCGAGATACCTTGCGTTCTCAGGGCGTTGCGACGGCGCATCGTCTCCCGATCCTCCTCCCGTAAAACGAGATCGAGCGCAACTTTGCCGAGAAGTTCTTCCCGGCTGTAGCCCATCATCTCGCAATAGCGATCGTTGACGTAGAGGATGACGTCGTCGTTGTCCACCATGAGCAATCCTTCGCTCATGCTGTCTACCAGCGTTTTGTATTTGAGTTCGGCGGCCTCCCGCTCGCGTTCGGCATGCATCCGATCCGTGATATCCGTCGCAACGCCGATCAGTCCCGTTATCCTGCCGCGTTCATCGCGCAACAGACTCAACTGCGTTTCGAAGAATCTTCCGCAGACCTGGTCGACCAATGTACGCAGATCACCCCGCAAAACGGCGCGGAATTTCTCTTTGAGCTTCGGAACTCCGCGAAACATGTCAAAGACAGACTTCCCCACGAGCTGGGATGGCCTCAGGCCGATCCCTTCCAAACCCTTCCCTTCCGAAAGCGTAAAAATCCCTTGACGATCTAACGCGAAGAGGATGATAGGGGCGCTGGTAATGATCGTCTGAAGCTGGAAAGAAGTTTCTGGGAGCCGGGCTGAGGATGAAGCAGGCGCTCGTTTTACCTTTGTGCCCACGGTTTTGGCAGCACCTCGTGCGGCACGTCGACCCGATGGAGGGGACGCAGGTGGGGGGACACGGCGTATGTTGCGTTTTGGCGCCATCTCGGTAACACCGCTCGTGAGAGTGTGACGGATGTGGTGAAGGGGAGACGAGGGATTGTCGGGTTTCGCAAGACCCGAGGTATGGCAAAGGTAGGGAGCGCTCAGCCGAAAAGCAAGCGCTGAGTTGAACGCGCAGCGATCTTATCCGCCAGCGCAGAGGAGAGGTTTCCTATGGAAGCGCTTACTTTGCTTCTCCGTTCATCGATGCAAGTGGTAACGATACCTCGATCGTCGTGCCCGAGCCATATTCGCTTTTAACGGAGAGCGAACCGCCGTGAAGCTCGGCAAGCCGCTTCGCCACCGTCAAGCCCAAACCGGAGCCTTGTTGCTCGTACAGCTTTCGCTCGAATTGGATGTAAGCGCCGATGCTGTCAAGTTGTTCGGGCGTCATACCCCGACCGGAGTCACAAATCGTGAGATGAAACTCGTTCGGGTCCGTGATCGTCCGAATTTCCACCTTCGTACCTTTCTTCGAATAGCGCAGAGCGTTGTCGAACAACTCCTCGAAGATCTTGCTGAAATATTCGGATGAGATCGCAACATCGGCCGTGGTGAGTTCCATGAGGAGATCCATTGATCGATCCGACTCGTACGCTCGCTGCCTCGCCATGGTGTCGATGAGATGTGCAATATCGGTCGTCTTGCTCCTGCGCAGTGTGTCGATCCGTTGATAGTCTGTTTTGAGAATTTCGATCTGCGCGTAAATAACGAAGTTTTCCACCAACCGGTTCAACCGTTTTCCGTTCTTGTAGATGCGCTCGGCCATCTGCGAGACCTCCATCGGCTCCAGTTCGGCAAACTGCTTGCGCAGAATATCGGAATAACCCAGGATGCCATTGAGCGGTGTCCGAAGCTCATGGGGAAGTGCCGTGCTGAGCTGGTAGCGCAACTCCTCCAATTTCGATTCGGCTCGCTGGACAAGCATACGATGCTTCTGGAGGCGAGCATTCACCGCGGCCAGCAGCTCGACTGACGAAAAGGGCTTCAGCAGATAATCATCCGCACCCAACTCCATCCCCTGCCGCATCCCCAGCCGGTCCTGCTCCGCAGTGATGAGAATGAACGGAATGGAAGATGTCGTAGGATCGTTCCGGATAGCCGTCAGCACCTGATAGCCGTCCACCAATTCCATTCGCACATCCGAAATGATCAAATCGGGAAGCTTTTTGCGGGCAAGCTCTAATCCTTCAACTCCGTTCGCGGCCATATAGGTTTCAAAACCGTGCTTTCGGAGAACGAGTACGATCGTCTCCCGGATTGAGAACTCATCTTCGATGACAAGGACTTTCGTCATATTCATAGGTAGATCAAGTTTCGAATGAACGCGAGTCGTGGTTCGAGGTAAGACGGCTACAAAATAGGAAAACGGTGGAGAACCTGCAATTCATCATCTTCGTCTCGACTCTCCCAAAGAAGATGCCATGTCGAGCCACGGAAGGCGCCGTCCACATCGAGCACGCCGTATTCGTTTGTGGGTGTCTTTTTGCCGACGAGGAGAAGACCGATGTTGGAATTGTCGAGGATCTCTTTTTTGAGTCGAGCCAATCCGACGCGAATAAAACAACTGAAGCCCTTCACCAATGGGGAGGAACGCTTGAATGATCGATGGCGTTCTATCCTTTCTCAAAAAAGAACCCGGACCCCGCCGAAACGGAGGCCGGGTGAGTGTGGCAAGCACCACAATTAGGGGCGTATCGAGTGATTGAGCGACTCAGTGTCCGCGCAACGAACCTGATCGGTTGAACGCTCGCAAAGACTCCGGCAGCGCATACCCTTTAATACTTTACTGTGCAGCCATACGGTGTGGTTAAGGCGGTTGTGATTTGCTTCCCTGCTAACAACTCATCGAGTGCCGCCGCAACGTAGTTGGTCTTTTCCGATTTGTTGCCGCGCGGATCGCTGTCGATAGCTCCCGCGTAGACCAACACCCCCTCTTTATTAATGATGTACATATGCGGAGTAGTGCGCGCGTCGAACATCTTACCCACCGTCCCATCCGTATCCATTAAGTAGGCGGAATAGGCGGCCTTCCAATCGGCATACGTCTTGGCCAACTCCTCCGGCTTTCGATAGTCTTGATGCGATTTGTTGGTGGAGTTGATCGTCAACCACACCACCTTCTCTGCATATTTTTTCTGCACACCTGTCATGATACCGTCGCGATAAACGCGCTCGACGAACGGGCAATTGGGATTGGTCCACTCGAGCACCACGACTTTTCCTTTGTAATCGGAAAGCTTATGCATTTTTCCATGAATGTCGGTAAGTGAGAAATCGGGAACCGCTTTTCCGAGTTTCACGGTCGGTTCATCGGGCGAGAGCGTGAAGGCTGAGAATAAACCCAACACGCAGAGCGCGACCAGCGTGAGCATGACCGTTTGTCGTTTCATGAGGAATCCTCCTGTTTAGTTGATGTGTAAGCAATGATTAAGGTGATGGAACGGTGAACGAACATTCAAATCCTTTGTCCCCAACAATGAGCAAGCCGCTGAGGCTCCACGATGTTTTCGCGGGATCGTAGGGGGTGAAGAGGAACGATATGCGCTTGTCCTTCACGGTGATACTGCTGAAATCGATACCGATCTTGTCGTGCGGAAACGGATAGAAATCGGTCACCACGTCGGCGTCCTTCCCCTCCACCTCAATCGAAACCCGTTGTTGTGTGCCATGCGACTCAACGGAGACATTTCCCAACTTGAGGGAGAGCTCGGAGCTCTTGCGCGGCAATTTCAACCTCCACTCACTCAATAAGTTTGTCACTGCTAGCCGTTGTTCTCTTGAAAGTCCCTCTGTGTTTAACTCGACGCCCGCTCCTCCGCGTATGCAGCTTTCCTTACAGACGAGCCAATCGAGTTGGGCTTTGAGGATCGGGGATTTTAACTTCCGCTGCGGGTCAGGACGAATCTCGACGAGAAGAACGAGTTCATTCTTATAGCCGTATGCAATAATTCCGTCATAGACGAACTTTTGTGGCGTTGGAAACTGCAACTCGCCGGCGCTATAGCCCGGAGGGAGATTCCATTTCACCTCGACGGGGAGTCCTGCATCGCCCGGATTGATCCAGTACAGGTACCACCCCGGCTCCATCCGAAACCGGATGCCGATGAGAAACGGTTTGTCGTATTCCTCGGCAGAACTCACAAGCTCGGCTCTTACGATTTCCTTGCCGTCGACGATTTGAGCGTAGACGGTGCCAAAGAACACCGCAAGAGAGAGAAGGATCATCAAAAAAAGACGTGACATAGTAGAGAGGATAATCAGAGAGTATGAAAAGCACTTCAAAAGCTTCTTCCGCGTTTCCAAGGAACAACAATTCTGCTCCAACTGACCGCGATTGTCCGGGCTCTTTGGTTTCACAGAGCCACACCGCGGAGGCACAGAGTTCCACAGAGGTTTCTTCACTCTGTCTACCTCCGTGTGCTCTCTGTCTCTGTGTAACGTCTTCTGAGAACGAATGGAATGCGAAGAAGTTTCGCGAGTCTGCAAGTAAGTCAGCCGAAAAACCGATGCCCACCCCCTACTCCTCCATCACCTCGATCGTTTCTCCTGTTGAAGTCATCACCTCGACGCGACAACGGGGAATCGACTGCAGAAATAGACGTCCGTATTGCTTGGTGAGGATGCGCGAATCGAGGATCGTGACCATCCCCCTGTCTTCTTTCGACCGGATCAACCGCCCAACTCCCTGACGGAACTTAAGGATCGCCTCCGGCAAGGAGTACTCCATAAACGAGTTCCCCCCCTGCTGCGTGATCAACTCGATCCGTGCTTCAATCAGCGGATGGTCGGGGACGGCAAACGGCAATCGTGTGATAATCACATGCTCTAACGCCTCCCCCGGAACGTCAATCCCCATCCAAAAACTGTCCAGGCCAAACAGGACGGAGTGGATATCGGCTTTGAATTCCTGCAACAACGCGTGTCGCGGCGTATTCCCGTCCTGAAGAAAGAGTTTGATCCCTTCTCTTTCAAGATCTTGAGTGACCGACTCCCCCACCCGTCGCAGAAGTGATGCGCTTGTAAAAAGCACGAGCGACTTTCCGTGAGAGCGTCGAATTGCCTGAAGGATCCATCGAGGAAGCTCCATTTCGTAGGCAAGTTCATCCGGCGATGGAATGTCGCGCGCAATCGCCACCTTCATCTGCCGACGGAAATCGAACGGGGAATCGAGAACAAGCGTGCGAGCATCGAACGCACCAAGCCGCCGCTGGAAATACTCCAGTGAGCCGTTGACCGTTAAGGTAGCGCTCGTCATGATTACCGAGGTTCCACGCTTGAATAGCTTCGGAGCAATACTCTCCGCAATGCTGGTAGGAGCGGCGTGGAGGTGGACATTGGCGGAGCGTCCCCCTGCAGTTTCCACCCAATACGTCATCCCTGGATCGGCCTGTGCGAGGAATTCCTCGATCAGCACCTCTGCCTCCCACACCAATCTCTGCGCTGCGGCGAGCTCGTCTTTGTTGACCTTGACATTGTCGGTCTCCTCAAGCGCTTTCAGTTCGCGACGAAGCTCGTCCAACGGACCGGTGAGGCAATCCGATACAAAATCCTTTGTTCGAATTCTCACCGTATTTGAACGGATGCTCAATGCACTGGCCGCCTGCTGCACCTCGTCGAAGAACCGGTGAGTAGCGTCGAGAGCACGCTCACATAACGTGTGGAGATGTTTCAATCGCAGCTTCGAGAGCAATCCTTTTTTTGTTTTGGGATGATAGAGCCGATGAATGGCGAAGAGAACCTGACCTCGTGAAATACTTTTGCCGATGCCGGTTCCGGCGACGCGTTCGAGCGTATGTGCCTCGTCTAAGATCACAAAATCGTCTTTGAACAGAAAATACTCTTCCGCTTGTTGAAGGGCGAAGAGTGTAAAGAAGAGAGAGTGGTTGATGACGACAACTTGAGCGTCTCGAGCGCGGCTGCGCGCTTGCTGGAAGAAGCAGTCCGGGCGACAGATGCGTGAGCTGCACGCGCCTTTCTCGGAGCAGACTTGGCTCCATACCGTCTGGCTTGCCGAAAAGGGAAGATTCTCGACGTCTCCATCGCTGGTTCTCCGTGCCCATTCACTGATGCGTTGGAGTTCTGCCGCCTCGGCCGTTTGGAAGAGGTGTTTTTGTTGAGAGAGGGCTGTTCGGAGTCGTGTGGTGCAGAGATAGTTCTTTCGCCCCTTGAGAATGGCAACGGTGAAGTCGAGCCCAAGGAGCGACCGTGCAAGTTCAATGTCTTTGTACACCAACTGTTCTTGGAGGTTCTTGGTGTGAGTGGAGATGATAGCCTTCCGTCTGTGGGTGAGCGCGACGAGGATAGCGGGAATAAGGTAGGCGAGACTTTTTCCGACGCCAGTCGGAGCTTCGACGATGAGATGGTCTTTGCGCTCGAGCGCCTCAAGAAGAGCGAGCGCCATGGTGCGCTGTTGAGGACGAAACTCGAAGGGGGGCCGAGAGGCGAGAAATCCCTTCTCACCGAAGACTCGTTCGATCTGCGCGGTAAGATTTTGCACAGGGAGATAATAGCAAAATAAGGGGTGAAGAAAAACGGCCTGCGGCTTGACAACGGCTCAATTTGTGCCTATATTGGTGCCGGATTTTTCGAGGTCATTGTTCAGTGGCCAAACAGATTCTACGATCGCGGGGTGGAGCAATTGGAAGCTCGTCGGGCTCATAACCCGAAGGTTGCAGGTTCAAGTCCTGCCCCCGCTACGGAGAAGCCCGAATCTGAAAGGATTCGGGCAATTTTTTTGTGCGAGCCGGAGATGAACCTGCAAATCGAAATGGATCGGATGCTAAGCCCAGCATCAGAAAGGGGTAACAAGACAATCGGCTGAGTGTATCTCCGCAAACAACTTCTTGTAATACCGTTCCCTCTGTTTGAACTGCCGCTCAAGGAAGGGAATGTTTCTGTCCCGATAGTCAATGATGCGCTTCTGCGTTCCAATGTCTCGCAAACGGCCAATGTATTGCACGAGCTTGCCTTCGAATGAGAAGGGGAATGCAAGGACTAGGCAAGCAATCCCTCGGATATCTATTCCTTCACCCAAAAACTGTCCAGTGGAAAGTATCACCTGATAATGCCCGTCCTCGATTTGTTTCATCTTTGATTCTCTCGCTCGCGCTGAATCATCTCCGGAAATAACAATTATTTCGCGTTTACCTTTGAGATAGAGGCTGAGAACCTCCAGGTGTTCCTTCCGCTCGCTTAAGACAAGCACCTTATTTCCTGCGTCTGATTCTGTCAAAATATCTTCAACAATCAATTGATTCCGTGCAGTGTCGAAACACACTACTTTGGCGAGAAGCTGGAAGAGGTCTGTGGTGAATTTGAAGGGGAGAGTAAGATTCGTCTCCCTTACGAT
>JBGFRO010000016.1:0-8489 GCA_041695085.1 Bacteroidota bacterium
AAGAGTTAGATGGATGGATACGACGGAAACTCCGTTGTATTCTCTGGCGACAGTGGAAACGGGTCTACACACGCGCACGACGGTTGATGCAACGGGGATTGACGGAGGTGCGGGCATGGCAGTCCGCCACAAACGGACGAGGCCCCTGGTACAACGCAGGAGCCTCCCACATGAACGAAGCCTATCCGCAGTCCTACTTTGCCAGCTTAAGACTTCCGAGCCTGTTACAACTATGTCATCAACTTCAACGATCGTACTGAACCGCCGTATACGGAACCGTATGTACGGTGGTGTGGGAGGACGGTGAGGGCAACCTCACCTCCTACCCGATTACGTCCTCGGACTCTGTAACGAAAGGGATGTAGAAAGCGGGATGCCAGTTTCGGCAAGTGGGAGGCAAGTGGGACTTTTCACAAAAAAGTGGATTGATTTTCTGGGTACTGATTATTTCACAGAGTGGTACCGAGTTCCGCTGAGAATACATTTTTTTCTGAGTGGTGAATGGATCACACGAGTTCAACTGTGACGGATGGAGATGATGTCGCCGTCTTTGACGATGTACTCCTTTCCTTCAAGTCGCCAATGTCCCGCCTCCTTCGCCTTCGCAAATGAGCCTTCGTGTTGGATGAAGTGGTCGTAGTGCACGACTTCGGCTCGGATGAACTTGCTGACGAAGTCTGAGTGTATCGCGCCAGCTGCTTCTTGAGCCGTCATTCCTTTTCTGATGGTCCACGCCCGGCACTCATCTTCGCCGACGGTGAAGAATGATTGGAGTCCCAGTAACGCGTACGACTCGCGGATGATGGTCGTGAGCGCCGACTCGGTGATGCCGTACTCTTGCATGAAGAGCGCGGCTTCGTCGTCGTTCAGTTCTGATAGCTCGAGTTCGATCTTGCCGAAGAAGGAGAGGACGCGGGTGTTGTGTCCGGATTTTGCTGCTTTGACTCGTTCGACTTCGGAAGGTGCGAGGGAGCGTTGCGATTCATCGAGATTGAGCGCGATGAGCATCGGTTTGGCGGTGAGAAGCTGATAGGTTTTGAGGATTTGAAGTTCATTTTTAGTAAATGCGAGTTCGCGCAGGGGGGTCTCGGCGCTCAGGGACTGATGGCACCGCTCGAGGAGAGGGAGTTCCCGCTTGAGGTGTTCATCCTGCGTTTTCATCAGTTGTTTCTTGATGCGGTCAATTCGTGCTTCGATGATGGAGAGGTCGGAGAGAATGAACTCCGTCTCAAACGTCGTGAGATCACGAAGCGGATCGATGGAGCCTTCGGGATGGGGAACAGCGTCGTTGTTGAAGAGGCGTACGACTTGTACGAGGGCGTCGTTCGTCTTGACACTTGCAAGGAAGTTGTTTGTGAATTGCGTAGAGCCGGTTTCGCCTTTTTTGAGTCCTACAACATCGACGAACTCAATGCTTGCATAGACGGTGCGCTTAGGAGAAAAGATAGCGGAGAGCCGGTCGAGCCGCTCGTCGGGCACTTTGACGACGGCGTGATGCGATTCGACCTTTGCGAGCGCCGCGGTGTCAAGATGAGTTTTCGTGAGGGTCTGGAAGAGAGTGGATTTGCCGCTGAAGGGGAGTCCGACGATGCCGATCTGCATAAGCGATCCTGTATGTGTATTGGTGGAGAGCGGCATCCTCTCGCTGCGGTGGGAGGATGGTTTGTTGCGCTTGCCAGAAGATAATTGTTTTTAAGATGAGTCGCATTCGTGATGTCGGGATGACGATAAGTAGATTCTCACTTACGAGACGTTCCGAATTTCGATTTATTCGGAAAACGAGTTGGCGTACCTTCGTGGAGTTGAGTGGTGAGGTTGCGGGGTGTCGAGTTGTGCCTCGCTGCAATTGGGGAGGAACGCGTGCGTTGCGTGGTGAAGTAAAATGTTGGTGTGTGAATGATCGGAAATTTCTCGAGGACACTGTCATGTCGAACTACCATCTTGTAGCAAAGGTGTGCGTACTGCTGATTGTTGCGGTAGTTCTTGATGGTTGCCTCGAAATCGAGACGACTACAAGAGTGAACCATGGGGGGCGCGATTGAAAGGAGTGTTGTAATGACAGGTGATTCTCTTACCAGTTACGAGGGGAAGATTTTATTGGACACGGTTACGTTGGGGATTATGAAATGTGGGTGGAATCGAGGTCGCTGAACTGGCGGTTCATTGTGCTGTGCGGGCTACTCTTGTTTGTTGGCTTGATGGTGGTTACGATGTGGCTGATGCGAAAGAAGAGGATAGGTGTAGAGAAGGGGGGTGGTGTGATGAGGGGTTGAATGGATTTTTGGGTTTGCTCGAGGTTGTGCAAAATGTAGGGCGAGAAGCCTTCTCGCCCACGTTGGTGTTGCGAAAACAATCTGAATTCCTCAAATCTCGAACTCGCACATCACGTCGATTGAACTTTTTGCACAACCTCTGGGATAGGAAACCCGAGGAGTTTTTTAGCAGCCGGTTGATTTATCAACCGGCGTAGCTTCGAGCCTCATGATGTTCCTATTCCATCTCACGCGTTCGTCGAATTGCCTACGATTTGGCGAGGTCGTTTGCCTTGACTTTCCCCACCTCTTTGAGTACCGTTTAAACGGGTTTTCGGGCGGGAGGTCTGGAAATCCTGCGCATTCGACCCGTTCGATCAGTAATTGTCGCATCTCCGGGGTTCAATCCGGCCCGATAAGGAATCTCTTCTTCCTTGAACTTCTCTGGATGCACCCAGGGAAACGCGCGCATCTCCTCACACAACGTCCCTCTTATATCTCAGCGTAAGCGCGGATAACACCATGACCCAGCCAACCCCATCCAAGCCCCGAAGGCGCCGGACCGCGCCCACCTCGAACGGTGACAGCGGTCTCCTTAACGTCCGCACCGGACTTTCTTCCCGAGCGCTCCAACGCGCCATCATGGATAATCTCTATTTGATTCAGGGACGCATCCCGCGCACGGCCACGCGCAACGATTGGTATATGGCGGTCGCCTACACCGTTCGCGATCGCGTGTTGCACCGTTGGATGCGGACGATCGAAGCGTACATGGGAAGCGACGCGAAGTCGGTAAGTTACCTCTCGGCAGAGTTTCTGATCGGTCCTCAGCTCGGCACTAATCTCATCAGTCTCGGCATTTGCGACGAGATGCGCAAGGCGGTGGCAGATTTGGGGCAGAACCTCGACGAGCTCATCGCTCAAGAAGAAGAACCAGGGCTTGGCAATGGCGGACTCGGTCGCCTGGCCGCTTGTTTCGTCGAATCGATGGCATCGCTCGAGATCCTTGGTGTGGGGTACGGCATCCGATATGAGTTCGGTATTTTCAATCAGGAAATACGAGACGGATGGCAGGTGGAGGCAACCGACAAGTGGTTGCGGCTCGGTAATCCGTGGGAAGTACCGCGTCCGGAAATCTGCTTCACGGTCAACTTCGGCGGGCACACAGAGCATAGTGTGGATGATCGCGGCCGGTATCGGGTGAAATGGATTCCGCAACGGTCCGTTCGCGGTGTTGCATGCGACATTGCCGTGCCGGGGTATCGTGTGAACACCGTCAATCTGCTCCGGCTCTGGCGCGCCGAGGCTACGGAGTCGTTTGATTTTCAGGCATTCAACGTGGGAGACTACTACGGCGCGGTGGAGGAAAAGGTCTCGTCTGAAAACATCACGAAAGTTCTCTACCCGAACGACGAGCAGCTGCACGGGAAGCGGTTGCGACTCGAACAGCAGTACTTCTTTGTGTCGTGTTCGTTGCAGGATATGATCCGCGTTCATTTGCGTCGCGGACACAAGCTCCATCAGTTCCACGAGCGCTACGCCATCCAGCTCAATGACACGCATCCGTCGATCGCGGTCGCCGAATTGATGCGACTGCTTGTGGATGAATACTTTACGGACTGGGAGACCGCCTGGCATATCACGCAACATACCTTCGCGTACACCAACCATACGCTCTTGCCGGAGGCGCTGGAGAGGTGGCCGATTGTGCTTTTCAGCAGTCTTCTTCCGAGACATCTCGAGATCATCTTTGAAATCAACCGGCGCTTTCTTGAAGAGGTGAAGAAGCGTGAGGGAATTGACGATGGAACGATCGCCCGGCTCTCGCTCATCGACGAGTCGGGGGAACGATATGTCCGCATGGCCAATCTGGCCAGCGTCGGGAGCCACAAAATCAACGGCGTTGCCGCACTTCACACGGAATTGTTGAAGCGCGACGTGCTGAAGGATTTCTACGCTCTCTTCCCGGAGAGATTTTTGAACGTCACCAATGGTGTTACGCCCCGCAGGTGGATGGTTTTGAGCAATCCCGGCTTGACGGAGCTGGTGACGCGTCACATCGGCGGAGATTGGGTGCACGACATGGAAGGGGAGATGAAGAAGCTAGAACCGTTGGCGAATGACGCCTCATTTCGGCAGGAGTGGCGGTCAGTGAAGTATGAGAACAAGTCGAGGCTCGCCTCCATCATTCGTGAGCGAACTGGCATTGTGGTCGATCCCCACTCGATGTTCGATGTGCAGGTGAAACGCATTCACGAATACAAACGTCAGCATCTGAACGTGCTGCACGTTTTGACGCTCTACAACCGCATCAAGAAAGATCCGCGAGGCGAATTCACGCCGCGCACGGTGATCTTTGCGGGCAAGGCGGCTCCCGGCTACTATATGGCAAAATTGATCATCAAGCTCATCAACTCCGTTGCCGAGCTAGTCAACGGCGATCCAGAGGTGGAGGATCGGTTGAAGGTGGTGTTTTTGCCCAACTTCAACGTCAAGAACGCTCATGCAATCTATCCGGCTGCGGATTTGTCCGAGCAGATTTCGACTGCCGGCAAGGAAGCCTCCGGTACGGGGAACATGAAGTTCTCGATGAATGGAGCCCTCACCATCGGCACGCTGGATGGAGCGAACATCGAAATACGTGAGTCGGTTGGCGCTGAGAATTTCTTTTTGTTTGGGTTGACTGCGGACGAAGTGGCGGCGATGGAATCGAAGGGGTACGATCCGGGTCGCTTTATTCAAGCCAATGAAGAACTGCGGCAGGTGCTGGAGCTGATCGGGTCGGGGCTCCTTCGCAACTCCGATGCTCAACAGTTTAGGGCGATTCTCAATTCGTTCATGTATCGTGATGAGTATATGTTGATGGCCGATTACGCATCGTACGTCGAGTGTCAGGAAAAAGTGAGTGAGGCATATCGGGATGTGGAGAGGTGGACGCAGATGTCGATTCTGAATGTAGCGCGGATTGGCCGGTTTTCCTCGGACCGGTCGATACGGGAGTATGCAGTGAAGATTTGGGATGTGAAGCCGGTGAAGATAAAGCTAGACAATTAGAAATGAAAAATGAAAAAGCTGAAATGCTTTGACATGCCCCGAAATGTTGTTATTCGGGGTTCAGCATCCACGTCCTTGGGTAGCACGCATGGATTAGATTCCGAAACAGGTTCGGAATGACGGTGGGCGAGAGAAGGCATTGCGGTCCAGTCATCAGAAAATCTCCATTCACCCCGTCTAAGCACTCTCGTCATCCTGAAGTGACTTAATTCAGGAGCTATTTCTTGCCGCCGAGCGCCCAGCACCCCCTTCCTTTTGCACATTTGAAAATGAGGGGGAGGGAGGAGGTAGAGGTCCATATCGCCGACTGAGCAATTGCGACAATCCAAAATTTTTAGTTGACTCTTACCTCTCCTCTTCTTACCTTCACAGCGACGCTGGTGGCGTAAGCCACAACCTGCAGTTTACGTCGTACCTACCCAATAGTCCGACCCAAAACCCTCACGACCGGGGAGGGGTGAAATGTGTCCGCCCAATCAGTTAAGAGACAGGAGAGCTCTGCAGCCCGGGAGCGAACCTGTACATCTTTCATTCATTGACTTCAGTGACTTTTTGGAGCGATGTATGGAAAAAGGTATGGGATTGATTGAGACGGTCCAACGCGAAATGCGATTGAGGAACTACAGTCACAAAACGATAAAAGCGTATGCCAGCGCAATACGGTCGTTTGCGGAGTATCTTTCTCCGAAGCACCCTCGGGAAGCGACGGGTGCGGACATTCGATCTTATTTTGACTACCTGATAAGACGACGTCGCTGCACCGCATCAACTATTGATCAACAGATCAATGCGCTGAGGTTGTTGTATGTGGACCTCTACAAACGCCCTTTTGTTTTGGGTGACATCCCGCGACCGAGGAAGGAGCGGAAGTTACCGGTCACGCTAAGCATCGAGGAGGTGCTTTCGATCTTCAAACAGGTCCGCAATATGAAGCATAAGACTATTTTGATGTTGATCTATTCAGCGGGATTGCGAATTGGTGAGGCGGTATGCTTGAAAGTGTCTGATATTGATGGGGTAAGGAAGATAATTCATTTGAAGGGGGGAAAGGGAAAGAAGGACCGGTATACAGTTTTGGCGGAAAGTGTGTTGAAGCAGCTGCGCGAGTATTATCGGCAGTATCAGCCGAGAGAGTACTTGTTTGAGGGAGGTTTTGGGAGAAAGCACATCGCGGAGCGGAGCATACAGAATGTGTTTGAAAGAGCGGTAAAAGCTGCAGGGATACGAAAGCCGGTGAGTGTGCATAGTCTGCGCCATGCATTTGCAACGCACCTTCTCGAAGCGGGAACGGACTTGAGGTCGATTCAAGAATTGCTTGGCCATTCGAATATCAAGACAACAGAAATCTATACGCACGTAAGTAAGCGTCGTCTCGAAAAGATTGTCAGTCCCCTCGATCGCGCGCTTCAACAGACAGAAGTCTCTTAACCGCCATACGTCAGTCCATTTCGACAATCACGACATATGGCTGATTATAGAAACATAGACGAACGTACGTAAATGAAGTAGTTATGTGAAAATGGCGGCACGCAACCAATGGCCAACGTTTACCGAGGTATCCTATGAATGACAATACCCGCCGCGATCTACACGGGATCTTCGGCAACTCGTTGACGGATTCCTTGTTCACGAGACTCATCGAACATCTAGACCAAGCCGTTCAAATTCATCCAGATTCTATCACAGTCAAGACCCGAAACGACAAAAATCAAATCTTGAAGTTTCAAGGCATAACCTACTTCTCGTTGGTTTACACGTTAAGGGAGAAACCTGTCATCACAGCTGGAGCCGTCGAGAAAGAGCCAAAAAAAGGCCGCGTTCCAGTTATGAGATTCCGAGATACTAACTCGGCCCTGCGATCCATTTCCAGTGATTATAAGTTCCCTTACAAAAAACCCAACTGGACAAACGTTGAGATCAGAAGCGAAACGATAGAACTGTTTCCGGCACTTCTGCGCACCGAGGTAAACGATTTCTTTTCGAAATTCGGAAGCTCATGGTCTGGGTCGTCAAAAGAACGGGAGTATCCCACGAAGAACAAGTCATTTTTTTCCGTTACGGACTGGATAATAGGAACCGCCGTCACCGTCCCACTTGCCATTGGAGGAATCCTGATTATTTACGAGAATCCTGAAGGTGGCCTGATAACTTTGTTAGGTATGGCGATGGCTGTCCTAGGTTCATTTGGCTTTGTTCTCATGGTGATTATAAGCATAGACCACTTCTTCTCTCAAGCTAACTCCCCTGAATCAACTGGTGTAATCCAGTCTCCCCAAGAAAGGCCACCGCTCTCACCTTTGCATGCTTATAATCGCAACCGAACTTCCGTTGCAAGCCCGTTACTAGTTTTAATGATCGCGTTGGGAATTACAGCAATCTTGTTAGCACTCCTTAACTTGCCGCGTGCTTCAGAGAGTACTCAGCAACCAATTCCCCCATCAATAGAACAATCGACTATTCCCAAACCAAACCAGCCAGATCCTCCTAAACCGACACTTATTGAGAAACGATTTACTTTCACTGCGCAAGGGGGAATGACCGTCACTGCTCATGCTACATCAGATACGAAATATGGTTCCGATAGATACCTTGTCCTTTTCACTCCGTTTCTGAACAAGACCGATGGGAATTTCTATCTTGGGGCTCTCGCTGCGCTTCATCAGCTTTACGGGAAACACAGGGGCCTGTTCCAACTCAACGATGCCACTCGCGTATACGACCCAGTCATAAGCGCTTACGCGTATTACTGGATAATATCAAATCCATCTCAGAAGTACTACTGTCTGCCAGTGATTGATTCCGAGACACAGAGAATTGCCTCTATTGTAGTTTGGGTCCAATGAGTAATTCCTTAATGCGTGCCGCCACTTCACATAACAGGCGTAACCACGGCGCTCCCTTTGTTGATATGGCGCAGTTAAAGCTGCGGAAAGAAATAGTTGTGGTCGCTCAACAGTTTTTGCCGCGAGTTGGTATGTGCGCTCCGCCGCGAGAAAATGAATCGTTTTGTAGCGGCGTCGCGCACTCTGTTGATAGCGGCAAAAACTGCTGCGTGGTTACGCCAAACGTTATGCGTCACCGCCGCCAGCCTGTTGGGCGGTACGTTTGTTTATTGGGGGTGTTTTTTGGGGAATGAAAAGCATTGGCGAGGTGGCTGGGGAGGGGGAGTCAATGACCACTGCA